>CAWJEE010000019.1:0-424214 GCA_963841815.1 uncultured beta proteobacterium
CAACCCGTACCAGGACATCTCGCTGCGCTTCCGTCACTTCTTCGCGCGCAAGGTGGCGTTCGTGAAGTACGCCGCGGCGTACGTGGTGATGCCGGGCGGCTTCGGCACCCTCGACGAACTCTCGGAAGCACTCACCCTGATGCAGACCGGGAAGGGCAAGCCCATGCCGATCGTGCTGGTCGGCACGCGCTTCTGGTCGGGCCTGCTCGAATGGATGCGCTCGACGCTGCTGGCGGAAGGCATGATCGGCGCGGCCGACCTCGACATGATGCGGATCGTGGACGACAGCGACAGCGTCGTGAATGCGCTCTTCGACTTCTACGAGGCGCGCGGGTTCGAGCAGAGTGCGACGGACCGCGAGAAGCTGCTGTACTTGTAGTCGCTGTTCGCGGCGACCGCCCCGCGCCGCGAGCGACGCTCCGGCAGCTCGCGCCCACGATGAGCCTCATTTCGGAATGGTTGTCCCTGGATCAAGGTCTTGTCTGTCGGCCGACTAGAGTGAAGCCACATTGCGGTCGCGCCCCGAATGACCTGAAGGTTGGCGGACCGAAGGCTCAGTGTTTCACCGCTGTGCCTCCTTGGCGACGCGGCAGGCCGCAGTGCGCCTGCGCAATAGCGCGAATGGTCGAAGTCAAGGGGAGGTTCTATGTCGAGATCTCGCTCACTTTTCACAGCCGTGGCCGTGGCGGCCCTCGTGGCTGCCTGTGGGGGCGACGGGGACGACGGCGCAGTAGTCAGCCCACAGCCGCCGCCGCCGACTTACGTCAAGATATCCACGGCCAACCAGGACGCTGCCGCGCGTGCTTCCATCGCGTCGATCATGCCTTTCGTCGCCGTGCCGGTAGTCGGTGGAAGTGCCAGCCCGGCTCTGGCCAAGTCGGCCCAGGCAGGGGCGACTTCAGCGCTGGGCATGCACAGCGGACTCGCCCACCTGGCCCCGCGAGCGCTCGACTTCGGCGCCAAGCAGGCGACGGCGGCGACGACGGGAATGGCGCGGCCGCTCGCGCAGCTGCCCCCGGAAACCGTCCCCTGCATGGTGTCCGGAACCTATACCGTGACCGTGGATGACAAGGACAACAGCAAGAGCGTCACGGTCGGGGACACCTTGTCGGTCTCGTTCAGCCAGTGCGACGACGGCGACGGCCCGGTCAACGGCGGCATGGCCCTGACGATCGCGACCTACTCGCTGACGCCGAACGTGGAAGACGTAACAGGATCGATCACGTTCCAGTCGCTGGCGATCGCCAGCGAGCCATTCTCGTACTCGCTGAGTGGAGGCGCCACCTTCCGCTTCACCTTCACGCAGAAGACCGACGGCGAAGAATTGCTCTCCAGCTTCACGGTCGCGAGCGGCGGCATGACCGTGGCCAGGCAGGCCGTTGTTGCGGGCGGGCTCTCGGACTCGTACTCCTATCGCGCCGGATTCACGGTCAGCGACCGCGACTTCATGTCGACCGCCCAGGGCGTTCCTTCATCGGAAATCCTCACCGCGAGCGGCGACTTCGGGCTGCAGTCGCTCGGTGGCGACCTGACCCTGTCGACGGTCACGCCGTTCAAGTCCGTTTACACGGATCCGTATGGCGACATCTTCCCGACCGAAGGGCAGTTGCTCGCGAGCGGGCGGGACGGCACGAAGCTGCGCCTGACCGCGACCCAGACGGTGCAGGTCCTGATGGAAATGTCGGATGACAGCGACGCCGAGTGGGAATACAGCAAGTTCGTGACTTGGGACTGGCTGTTTTCGTAGCTCCACCTCGCAAGTTGCCGGTACGACGGGCGCCGCCCTCGCCAAGGGTCGGCGCCCGTCGGCGCTTCCGGGGGCCGACGGCACCCGGCTAGGGCGGCGCCCTGCGGCTAGAATCCCTCCATCAGAAGACCGAGATGCAGGCGATGAAACGAGGGTGGAAGGCCATAGGGCAAACGTGCGCTCTTGCCGTTGCGGCGGGCGCGCTGTCGCTCGTTTCCGGCCTGGCCTTTGCGCAGTCGTCGAGCGCCCCGCCCGCTCTTCCTGCCGCGTCGCCTGCCAAGCCCGAGGCGCAGAAGCCGGCTGCGCCGCGCTCGTCGATCCAGCTCACCCCGGCCGAGCGGCAAGCCATCGACGCGGCGCAGGGCAGCGCGGAGAAGCCTGCGCGCGTCGAAGACGCGCTCGCGCCGACAGCCGATGACATGAAGCCGCGCGCGGCCGACGACCGCAGCACCACGCGCATCGAGCAGACGCGCGTGTCGAACCGCGTCAGCGAAGTGATCGTGACCCCCGCCGGCCAGTCGCGCAGCTACATCATGAACAATCGCGAAGGCCAGCAGCCGTTCGGCACGACGCAGATGAGTCCGGGTGGATTGTCGGTGCCGATGTTCCTGCGCTTCGAGTTCGGCCGCACCACGCTGCCGCCCGCCACGAACCCCCCTTCCCCGCCCGCCCCGCCGCCGTCGCGCTGAGCCGCCGGCGGCCGAATCCCATGGCCGTCTTCACACCGCTGTCGCGTCCGGAAGCCTCGGCGTTCCTGACCCAGTTTGCCCTCGGCGAGCTGGTCGAACTCGAAGGCATCGCGTCGGGCATCGAGAACACGAACTTCTTCCTGACGACCGACCGCGGGCGGTACGTGCTGACGCTGTTCGAACGACTGACGTTCAAGCAGTTGCCCTTCTACCTCGAGCTGATGCGCCACCTCGCGCGGCGCAACGTGCCGGTGCCCGAGCCGCAGGAGAATCGCTCCGGGTCGCTGCTGTCCGAGCTCAAGGGCAAGCCGGCCGCGATCGTCGCCCGGCTCGCCGGCAAGGCGGTGCTCGAGCCGACGGCGCACCAGTGCGCGCTGACCGGCGAGGTGCTGGCCAGGATGCACGTGGCCGGGCAGGACTTCCCCGTGTTCCAGCCGCACCTGCGCGGCATCGGCTGGTGGAAGGAAACGGTGCCGCGGCTCGAACGATTCCTGCCCGACGACACCTTCCACGTGCTCGCTGAGGAGGTCATCTTCCAGGACTCGTTCTTTCGCAGCGCGCGCTTCGAGAACCTCCCGTCCGGGCCGATCCATGCCGATCTCTTCAGGGACAACGTGCTGATCGACCGCGCGCCAGGCGGCGAGCGGATCGGCGGCCTGATCGACTTCTACTTCGCCGGCTGCTCGATCTGGCTGTTCGACCTCGCCGTGACGATGAACGACTGGTGCGTCGACCGTGCCACCGGCGCCTTCGACCCGGCGCGCGCGCAGGCGATGATGGACGCCTATCACGCGGTGCGCCCGCTGACCGACGACGAGCACACCTGCTGGCGCACCGTCCTGCGCGCCGCCGCGCTCCGTTTCTGGATCTCGCGGCTCGACGACTTGCACCGGCCACGTCCTGCGGAGTTGCCTGACGCCGCACGATCCGACGCACTTCGAGCGCATCCTCGCGCGGCGCACCGTCGACGCGGTGCTGCCGTGGGTGTCCGCATGATCGTCAGGCCGCAGGGGCCGGTCACGCAGGTGCGCGCGCTGCCGGCGTCGGCCGGCTGGACCTGGCTGCGCGAGGCGCTTGCGCTCTACTGGCGCCAGCCGTTCGCGTTCACCGCGCTGGTGATCCTCTACACGATGGTGCTGATGCTGCTGGCGAACGTGCCGGTGCTCGGCCTGCCCATCGCAGCGTTGCTCGTGCCGTTCGGCACCGTGGGACTGACGCTCGCGGGGAAGGTGAGCGAAAAGGGCGGCATGCCGCTGCCGGCCCTGCTGCTCGACGGTTTCCGCACCGGGCCCCAGCGGACTGCGCTGCTTCGCCTGGGCTTCGTTCACGCGGCGATGGTGCTGGCCCTCGTGCTCGTCGCCTCCGCATTCGCGATCGACGAACTGCGGAACTGGAAAGTCAGCGACGGCCGCCTCGATCCCGCGTCGGTCTCTCAGAACATCCCGTGGGATGCGCTGACGGTCACCGTGCTGCTGTACACGCCGGTGCTGATGCTCACGTGGTTCGCGCCACAACTGGTCGCGTGGCACCGCCAGACGGTTGCCAAGGCGATGTTCTTCTCGTTCTTCGCGTGCTGGCGAAACAAGTGGCCCTTCCTGATGCTGGGCCTGGTCCTGATGAGCCTGTCGCTCGGCGTGGGCTATCTCTCGACGGAACTGCTGCGGGCCATTGGGCTGTCGCCGCAGCTGACCTCGATGCTGTTCGCGCCGATCGCGATGGTGATGACCAGCATCAGCTACGCGACCCAGTATCCGATCTACCGGGCGATCATCGAGCCGCACCCCGACGAGGTCGCGCCGTTCCCACCGTCACCGCCAACCGCGCCCTCCCCGCCCGAAAGCTAGGCCGCGACGAGCTTCGCCACGGCGACCAGGAGCCACTTGACGCCGTGCACGCCGAAGTTGACCTGCGCGCGCGCGTCGTCGCCGCTGCCTTCGAGGTTGACGACGACGCCGTCGCCGAACTTCGCGTGGCGCACCGACTGCCCGACCCGGAACCCGTGCGACGGCTGTGAGCGGACCGAGGCGGCCGGCGCGGTTGCCTTGATGCCAGGGTCGTGCCACTGGCCGAAGCGCCCGCCGCCGCCATGCGCGGCGACGCGCGGCGTGAGCCACTTCACGGCGTTCTCAGGTAACTCCTCCAGGAAGCGCGACTTGATCCCGTAACGAGTCTGGCCGTGCAGCAGGCGGCTCTGCGCGAAGCTGACGTACAGGCGTCGCCGCGCGCGGGTGATCGCGACGTACATCAGTCGCCGCTCCTCCTCGAGGCCGTCCATCTCGGTCAGGCTGTTCTCGTGCGGGAACAGGCCTTCCTCGAGCCCGGTGATGAAGACGGCGAAGAACTCCAGGCCCTTTGCCGCGTGCACCGTCATCAGCTGCAGCGCGTCCTGCCCCGCTTCGGCCTGGTTGTCGCCGGCCTCGAGCGAGGCGTGCGACAGGAAGCCGGCGAGCGGCGACGGGATGGCCGCCGCGGCCTCGCCCTGCGTGCCGGGCGCGTCGGCGCCGTAGCCCTCTTCCTGAACGAAGGCCGCGGCCGCATTCACCAGTTCGCCCAGGTTCTCGACCCGCTCCTGCCCTTCCTTCTCGGCCTGGTAGTGCTGGATCAGCCCGCTCCTCTGGATCACGGCGTCGACGATCTCCGACAGCGGCAGGTTCGACGTCTCGAAGCGCAGGCTCTCGATCAGCTTCACGAACGCGCCGAGCCTGGTGCCCGGCGTGCCGGTCATGCCGCCGACGGCCGCGTACAGGCTCGCATTGCTGCAGCGCGCGGCGTCCGCCAGCTGCTCGAGCGTCCGAGCGCCGATGCCGCGCGGGGGAAAGTTCACGACGCGCAGGAAGGCCGTGTCGTCGGACGGGTTCTCGATCAGCCGCAGGTAGGCGAGCGCGTGCTTGATCTCCGCGCGCTCGAAGAACCTGAGCCCGCCGTACACCCGGTACGGAATGCCGGCGTTGAACAGCGCGTGCTCGATCACGCGCGACTGCGCGTTGGAGCGGTACAGCACCGCGATCTCGGCCCGCAAGTGGCCCTCCGCGATCAGCTGCTTGACCTCGTCGACCAGCCACGCGGCTTCGTAGCCGTCGGTCTGCGCCTCGTAGATCCGGACCGGTTCGCCCTCGCCCGCGTCGGTCCAGAGTTCCTTGCCGAGGCGGCGCGCGTTGTTCGCGATCAGCGCGTTGGCGGCGTTCAGGATGTGGCCGACCGAGCGGTAGTTCTGCTCGAGCTTGATCAGGTTCTGCACGCGGAACTCGCGCTCGAAGTCCGACATGTTGCCGACGTTGGCTCCGCGGAACGCGTAGATCGACTGGTCGTCGTCGCCGACGGCGAAGATCGCGTTCCGCGCGCCGGGGAGGGACCCGGCGCTCCCGTGACTGCCGGCCAGCATCTTCAGCCACGCGTACTGCAGCTTGTTGGTGTCCTGGAACTCGTCGACCAGGATGTGGCTGAAGCGGTCCTGGTAGTGCTGCCGCAGGATCTCGTTGCGGTCGAGCAGTTCGTAGCAGCGAAGCAGCAGCTCGGCGAAGTCGCACACGCCCTCGCGGTTGCACTGCGCGTCGTAGATCCCGTAGAGCTCGACGAACTTGCGGTTGTAGTCGTCGTTGACTTCGACATCGCGAGCGCGCAGTCCCGCTTCCTTCGAGCTGTTGATGAACTGCTGCAGGTTGCGTGGCGGATAGCGCTCGTCGTCGATGTTGTTCGCCTTCAGCAGCCGCTTGATCGCGCCCAGCTGGTCGGCGGAATCGAGGATCTGGAAGGTCGACGGCAGGCCGGCGTCGCGATGGTGCGCGCGCAGCATCCGGTTGCACAGCCCGTGGAAGGTACCGATCCACATTCCGCGCGTGTTGATCGGCAGCATCGCCGACAGGCGCGTCATCATCTCCTTGGCCGCCTTGTTCGTGAACGTGACGGCGAGCACGCTCTGCGGCGACATCTGGCCAGTCTGGATCAGCCACGCGATGCGGGTCGTCAGCACGCGGGTCTTCCCGCTGCCGGCGCCGGCGAGGATCAGGGCGGACTGGTTGGGAAGCGTGACGGCAGCGAGTTGCTGCTCGTTGAGGTTCTGCAGCAGATTCATGAGCGGTCGAGAGTGTAGCCGCCCCTATAATCGCTCTCTTGAATCAAACACTTAGAACAACGATGGAACCGAAGTACGACCCGCAGGCGGTGGAGAGCGCGGCGCAATCCCACTGGGAACGCACCCAGGCCTACCGCGCGGTGGAGCACGCCAGGGACGCGCGCGGCGAACCCAAACCCAAGTTCTACGTCTGTTCGATGCTGCCCTATCCGAGCGGCAAGCTGCACATGGGGCACGTGCGCAACTACACGCTCAACGACGTCATGTACCGCATCCTGCGGATGCGCGGACACAACGTGATGACGCCGATGGGCTGGGACGCGTTCGGCCTGCCTGCCGAGAACGCCGCGATCGACAAGAAGGTCGCGCCGGCCGAGTGGACCTACGGCAACATCGCCGACATGAAGTCGCAGATGCAGCCGCTGGGCCTCGCCTTCGACTGGTCGCGCGAGGTCGCCACCTGCACGCCCGGGTACTACAAGTGGAACCAGTGGATGTTCCTGAAGATGCTCGAGAAGGGCATCGCGTACCGCAGGACCCAGGTCGTCAACTGGGACCCGGTCGACCAGACGGTGCTGGCCAACGAGCAGGTGGTCGACGGCCGCGGCTGGCGCTCGGGCGCCGTCGTCGAGAAGCGCGAGATCCCCGGCTACTACCTCGCGATCACGCAGTACGCGGAAGAACTGCTGGCCGACCTGGAGGCGCTCGAGTGGCCGCCGCAGGTGAAGGCGATGCAGGAGAACTGGATCGGCAAGAGCGTCGGCGTCAATTTCGGCTTCCCGTACGCGCTCGACGGCGAGAAGAAGCTCCTGCGCGTGTTCACGACGCGCGCCGACACGATCATGGGCGTGACGTTCATGGCGATCGCCGCGGAGCATCCGCTCGCCACGCGCTTCGCCGAGGGCCGCCCGGACATCGCCGCCTTCATCGACGAGTGCAAGCGAACCAGCTTCGCCGAAGCGGACCTCGCCACCATGGAGAAGAAGGGCGTGGCGACCGGCTTCTCGGTCACGCATCCGCTGACGGGCGCCAACGTTCCGGTGTGGATCGGCAACTACGTGCTGATGGGCTACGGCGAAGGCGCCGTGATGGGCGTGCCCGCGCACGACGAGCGCGACTTCGCGTTCGCGAAGAAGTTCGGGATTCCGATCGTGCAGGTGATCGACGTGCCGGGCCAGGCCTACTCGCTCGACGGCTGGCAGGAGTGGTACGCGGACAAGCTGCGCGGCGCCTGCGTCAACTCGGGCAAGTACGACGGACTGGGCTACGAGGCCGCGACGGACGCGATCGCGGCGGACCTGAAGGCGCTCGGCCTCGGCGACAGCCACGTGCAGTACCGGCTGCGCGACTGGGGCATCTCGCGCCAGCGTTACTGGGGTACGCCGATCCCGATCATTCACTGCGAAGCGTGCGGCGCCGTGCCGGTGCCCGAGCAGGACTTGCCGGTCGTTCTGCCCGAGAACCTGATCCCGGACGGCAGCGGCAATCCGCTGAACCGGTACGAGCCCTTCCTGAAGTGCGCGTGCCCGAAGTGCGGCCAGCCGGCGCGGCGCGAGACCGACACGATGGACACGTTCGTCGACTCGTCCTGGTACTACATGCGCTACTGCTCGCCGGACAGCACCTCGGCAATGGTCGACAGCCGCAACGACTACTGGATGCCGATGGACCAGTACATCGGCGGCATCGAGCACGCGGTGCTGCACCTGCTGTACGCGCGCTTCTGGACCAAGGTGATGCGCGACCTCGGCCTCGTGAAGTTCGACGAGCCGTTCAAGCGCCTGTTCACGCAGGGCATGCTGACCCACGACTGCTACTACCGCGAGGACGCGGCCGGCAGGAAGCGGTGGTTCTACCCGGCCGAGATCGACATCGAGTACGACGACAAGGGCCGGCCGGTGAACGTCATCGCGCGCGAGGACGGCCAGCCGGTGACCTACGGCGGCACCGAGAAGATGTCGAAGAGCAAGAACAACGTCGTCGAGCCGCGCGACATCATCGCCAGGTTCGGCGCCGACACCGCGCGCGCGTTCGTGATGTTCGCCGGTCCGCCGGACCAGAGCGCGGCGTGGAGCAACTCGGGCGCGGAAGGCACGTACCGCTTCCTCCGTCGCCTCTGGACCTTCTGCAACGAGCGGCAGGCCGCGCTGAAGTCGCAGGCGAGGCTGGACGCGGGCGCGCTGACACCGGCGGGCAAGTCGCTGCGGCGTGACATCCACGCCAACCTGAAGCAGGCCGACTTCGACTACTCGCGCATGCAGTACAACACCGTCGTGTCGGCGGCGATGAAGATGCTGAACGCCCTCGAGGACGCGAAGCCCGGCAACTCGCCGGCGGAAGCTGCGCTGCTGCGCGAGTGCGTCGGCATCCTGCTGCGCGCACTCTACCCGGTGGCCCCGCACATCACCCACGCGCTCTGGAACGAACTCGGCTTCGCTGTCGAGCACGGCAACGAGATCATCGACGCGCCGTGGCCGCAGGCCGACGAGGCCGCGCTCGTCACCGACGAGATCGAACTGGTCGTGCAGGTCAACGGCAAGCTGCGCGCGTCGATCCGCGTCCCGGCGGCCGCCGACAAGTCCACGATCGAGCAGGCGGCGATCGGCGACGCCAACGTGCAGAGGTTCGTCGCCGGCCAGGCGATCAAGCGCGTGATCGTCGTGCCCGGCAAGCTCGTCAACGTGGTCGTCTGATGCGCCGCCGCGCACTGCTCGCCGGTGTCGCCGCGGCGGCCGTGGCCGCCATCGCACTGGGCGGCTGCGGCTTCCAGCTGCGCGGGGCGCAGAAGCTGCCGATCGACACGCTGTTCCTGGCGCTGCCGGTCAACTCCCAGCTCGGCGCGGAGATCTCGCGCGTGGTCCGCTCGTCGACCAACGCCCGCGTCGTGGCCGACCGCAAGCAGGCGCAGGCGATCTTCGAACTGCTCGGCGAGTCGCGCGAGCGCGAGGTGCTGTCGGTCAACGCGCAGGGACGCGCGCGCGAGTACCAGCTGAGGCTGCGCTCCACCTTCCGCGTCATCGATCCCAACGGCGTCGAGCTGATCGCGCCGACGACCCTGACCGCGCGCCGCGACATCGCCTTCAACGAGTCCGAGCTGCTGGCGAAGGAATCGGAGGAAGCGCTGCTCTACCGCGACATGCAGAGCGACCTCGTGCGCCAGATGGTGACGCGGCTGCAGGGAATCCGGTTCGATGCAAGTCCGGGGTGACGCCCTCGGCGGCCTGCTGGCCCGGGCCGAGCGCGGGCAACCGCTGCCACCGGTGTTCGTGGTCGCCAGCGACGAGCCGCTGCTGGCGCTGGAAGCGCAGGACGCCATCCGCGCGGTGGCGCGCAAGCAGGGCTATACCGAACGCGAAGTCCTGCAGGCGGATGGCCGCTTCGACTGGTCGCGGCTGACCGAAGCCGCGGGCGGGCTGTCGCTGTTCGCCGACCGGAAGATCGTCGAGATCAGGCTGCCTGGCGGCAAGCCGGGCATGGCCGGCGCCGCCGCCCTCGAGGCGCACGCAGCGCTGGCCGGCGAAGGCCTGCTGACGATCGTCGCGCTGCCGAAGCTCGATCGCCGCGGCAAGGAGGCGCGCTGGGTGGCCGCGCTCGAACGCGCGGGCGTGCTGGTCGAGATCGATTCGATCGACCGCGCACGGCTGCCGCAGTGGATCGGCGAGCGGCTCGCGCGGCAGCAGCAGCGCGCCGGAGCCGAGGCGCTGGAGTTCATCGCCGAACGCGTCGAAGGCAACCTTCTCGCGGCTCACCAGGAGATCGCGAAGCTCGGGCTGCTCCATCCGCCCGGCGAGCTGACGCTGGCGCAGGTGGCCGACAGCGTGCTCAATGTCGCGCGCTACGACGTCTTCCAGTTGCCGCTCGCGATGCTCGGCGGCGATGCCGCGCGCGTGCGCAAGACGATGGCCGGACTGGAAGCCGAAGGCGAGGCGATTCCCCTGGTGCTGTGGGCGATCACCGAGGAACTGCGCACGCTGATCCGGGTGAAGTCGCAAGTGCAGTCCGGCCGCCCCTTTTCGATGGCCGCACGGGAGAACCGGGTGTGGGGTCCCCGCGAGCGGCTCGTCGAACTCTTGCTGCCACGGCTGTCGGTGCCCGCGCTCGGCGCCGGCCTCGAGCGCGCCGCACAGATCGACCGCCTGGCCAAGGGCCTGCGCGCTCCGGAGTCCGACAGCGACGCGTGGCTAGAATTGACGGATCTCGTCCTCAGCGTCGCGGCCATGAGCGCCGCGCCCGCCGCCACCCAATGACCGCCTCCGTCGCCCCGCGCAGCTCCGACCTCGTCGCCCAGCAATTCGACGGCGACCTGGCGGCGTACATGACGTTCGTCGGCAAGACGGCGCGGGCCGCGGCGGCGCGCATCGCGGCGGCGAGCGGCGCCGCGAAGGACAGCGCCCTGCGCCACGCGGCCCGCCTGATCCACGAGCGGCGCGACCTGCTGAAAGCGGCCAACGGCCTCGACGTGGAACGCGCGCGGCGCAACGGGCTCGAGCCGGCCATGGTCGATCGCCTGACGCTGAACGACCGCGCGATCACGCAGATGATCGAGGGCCTGAATCAGGTGACGCGGCTGCCGGACCCCATCGGCGAGATCCTGGAAGTGAAGCCGCGCCCGAGCGGCATTCGCGTGGGCCGCATGCGCGTCCCGCTGGGCGTCATCGGCATCATCTACGAGAGCCGCCCGAACGTGACGATCGACGCGGCCGCGCTGACGGTCAAGAGCGGCAACGCGGCGATCCTCCGCGGCGGCTCGGAGGCGATCGAGAGCAACCGCCTGCTCGCGGGCATCGTGCGCGAGGCGCTGATCGAAGCCGGGCTGCCGGCCGACGCGGTGCAGCTCGTCGACACCACCGATCGCGCCGCGGTGGGACTCCTCGCCGGCATGCCCGAGTACGTCGACATCATCGTTCCCCGCGGCGGGCGCGGACTGATCGAACGGCTGATGCGCGAGTCGCGCGTGCCGATGATCAAGCACCTCGACGGCGTGTGCCACGTGTACATCGACGGCGACGCCGACCTCGACAAGGCGATCGCGATCGCCGACAACGCCAAGACGCAGCGCTACGGCACCTGCAACACGATGGAGACGCTGCTGGTCGCGCAGTCCGTCGCGGCGCGCGTGCTGCCGCCGCTCGGGCGCCTCTACCGCGGCAAGGGCGTCGAGCTGCGCTGCTGCCCCGAGTCGCGCGCGATCCTCGAAGCGGCAGGGGTTGCCGACGTCAAGGACGCGACGGACGCGGACTGGACCACCGAGTACCTGGCGCCGATCCTGTCAATCGCGACCGTGCCCGGCGTGGAGGACGCGATCCGCCACATCAACACGTACGGCAGCAAGCACACGGACGCGATAGTCACCGAGAACTGGTCGACGGCGATGCGCTTCCTGCGCGAAGTCGATTCCGCGTCGGTGATGGTCAATGCCTCGACCCGCTTCGCGGACGGTTTCGAGTACGGGCTGGGCGCGGAGATCGGCATCTCCAACGACAAGCTCCACGCGCGCGGGCCGGTCGGACTCGAGGGGCTGACCTCGCTGAAGTACGTCGTGTTCGGCAACGGCGAAGTCCGCACGTAGCCCTGGCCCGGACCACCTCCTCCGATCGGCCATCGCATGGGCAATGCGTACCTGTGGATCAAGGCGTTCCACGTCGTCTTCGTCGTCTGCTGGTTCGCGGGCCTGTTCTACCTGCCGCGCATCTACGTCAACCTGGCGATGGTCGACGACGACGCCACCCGCGAACGGCTGCTGCTGATGGCGCGTAAGCTTCTGGTCTTCATGACCGGGCTGGCCGTGATCGCCGTCGTGCTCGGCATGTGGCTGCTGGGCCAGGGCGCGGCGATGAACGCCGGCTGGATGCAGGCCAAGCTCCTGCTGGTGCTGGTGCTGATCGCCTATCACGGCTGGTGCGGCGTGCTGTACACCCGGTTCGCGCATGAGGCCCCTGCCCGGTCCGATGTATGGTTCCGGTGGTTCAACGAGGTTCCGGTGCTGCTGCTGACGGCGATCGTCGTGCTGGCCGTCGTCAAGCCCTTCTGAGGTACCCATGTCCAAGGTTGTCGATTACTACATGACCCCGGTGTCGCCGTGGACCTATCTCGGCCACGATCGCTTCCGCGCGGTCTGCGCCCGGCACGGCGCGCAGGTCCACCTGCGGGTGATGGATCTCGGCAAGGTGTTCCCGGTCTCGGGCGGCGTCGCGCTGAAGGACCGCCCGCCGCAGCGTCGCGCGTACCGCCTGCTGGAACTGAAGCGGTGGCGCGATTTCCTCGGCATGCCGCTCACCATCGAGCCCAAGTTCTTCCCGGTCCCGGCAGAGGCGCCGGCGACCACGCTGCTCGCCGTGCTGGAACGCCATGGCACCGACGCGGCGCTCGATGTCGCCGGCGACCTGCTGCGGGCCGTGTGGGCGGAAGAGCGCAACATCGGCGACGCCGCCACGTTGGCCGAGGTGCTCACCGGGCGCGGCCTCGACGGCGCCAGCCTGCTCGCGCATGCGCGCTCGGCGGAAGTCGCGGCGCGCTACGTCCAGCACTCGCAGGAGGCGATCGCCCGTGGGGTGTTCGGGTCGCCAACCTACGTCTACCAGGACGAGTTGTTCTGGGGACAGGACCGGCTGGACTTCCTCGAGCGCGCGCTCGCGCGCTGACGCCCGGACCCCGAGCATTTCACCCGACCTGCCCCGAACCCCTTGAAGCCGCAGACCTTCTTCGCGGTGTGCCCGCGCGGGCTCGAGCCAGTGCTGGCCGATGAGCTGCGGCACGCCGGGGCCGCGGAGGTGCGGACCGAATCCGGCGGAGTGGGTTTCGCCGGAACGCTGAAGACCGGCTACGCCGCCAACCTGCACTCGCGCATCGCCAGCCGCGTGCTGTGGCAGGTGGGCCGGCGAGGCTACCGCAACGAGCAGCACCTGTACGACGCCACGCAGGAGGTGCGGTGGCAGGACCTGATGACGCCGCAGCAGACGCTGCGTGTCGACGTCACTGCCATCCGCTCGCCGCTCGCGAGCCTCGAGTTCGCCATGCTGCGAGTCAAGGACGGCATCGTCGATCGCATGCGGGATGTCGCCGGTGAACGTCCGTCGATCGACCGTACGCAGCCGGACGTGCGCGTGTTCGCCTTCCTCGACGAAGCCACGGTGACGCTGTATGTCGACTTGTCCGGCGAGCCGCTCTTCAAGCGCGGCTGGCGCGCCGACAAGGGCGAGGCTCCGTTGAAGGAGAACATGGCGGCCGGCCTGCTGGCGCTCGCCGGCTGGACTCCGGACGTTCCGCTCCTCGATCCGTTCTGCGGCAGCGGGACGATCGTGATCGAGGCTGCCACGATCGCGAGCGGCCGCGCGCCCGGCCTGAACCGGCGCTTCGCGTTCGAGCGCCTGAAAGGCTTCGACTCGCACGCGTGGCGCACGCTCAAGGACGCCGCCCGCGCCGACGTCCGGGACGACGCACAGGCCGTGCTCCGCGGGTCCGACATTTCGACACGCATCGTCGAGCAGGCCAGCGAGAACGCACGGCTGGCGGGCCTCGAGACCTGGCTCGCCGATGGGCGCCTCGCTTTCGCGGCCTGCGACGCGCGGCAGTTGGAACCGCCGGCCGACCACGGAGTGATCGTTTCGAATCCACCGTACGGCGAGCAGAGCGCCCCGCGCTCGGCGACCGTGCCACGGATGATGGCGGACGTCGGCGATCGCCTGAAGCAGGCGTTCGCAGGCTGGGACGCCTGGCTGCTGACGTCCGATCGCGACCTGCCGCGGCAGATGCGCCTGCAGGAAACGCGCAAACCGGTGCTCTACAACGGGCCTCTCGAGTGCCGCTTCTTCCGCTTCACGCTCGTCAAGGGCGGCTACCGGCCACGCGCCGTCGCGGGCAACTGACCAGCCTGCGATGCTGCCGGGGCTGGCCAGCGTGCGCCCGGCCGCGACGCGCGCCTCACCGCGCCGAAAGCGCGCCGATCACGCGACCAGCGCCTTCTCGATGTCGGCCTCGATGTCCTCTGGCTTCGTCGTCGGCGCGTAGCGCTCCAGCACGGTGCCGTCGCGCCCGACGAGGAACTTCGTGAAGTTCCACTTGATCGCCTGCGAGCCGAGCAGCCCCTTCTTGCTGGACGTGAGGTACTTGAACAGCGGGTGCGCCCCGGCGCCGTTGACGTCGACCTTGGCGAACATCGGGAAGGTCACTCCGTAGTTCATCTCGCAGAACTCGGCGATCTCGCTTTCCGGGTCCGGGCTCCTGCTCGCCGAACTGGTTGCTCGGAAACCCGAGCACGACGAGCCCCTTGTCCTTGTACTTCCTGTAAAGCGCTTCGAGTCCGCCGTACTGCGGCGTGAAGCCGCACTTGCTCGCCGTGTTCACCACGAGCAGCACGCTGCCCTTGAAGTCGGACATCTTGCGCGGTTTGCCGGTCAGGGTGTGCGCGGAAAAGTCGTAGACGGTCGTCATGGTGTCTCCCCTGTCGTGCGGGCAGTTTACGTGGGCAGCGGCGCGGCAGGCGGGGCATGGCGGGCGCGGCTCCGGGGAGGTCGGCGCATTCGCGCCAACTTCACTGCGCTGCTCGGCAAAGGGTCGCGCCGCCTAACTCGCTGCGCGGGCTGCGCCCGCTTCGCTCGAACAGGAGGCGGCGAGTCAGTGCACGAGCGCGCTTGCGCGCGCCGACCCTTCGCCTGCGCTGCTCGCCTCCCCGGAAAGCCGCTCCCGCCATGCCCCGCCTGCCGCGCCTCCGCGTGAGCGGACGACGCGCCGGCCGGTTGGCGTCAGCTGGTCAGGCCGAGGTGTTCGATGCCCTTGTGGATGCCCGCGATCCCACCGTGCAGCTTCGAGTTCAGCTTGATCTGCAGGCGCAGGTCGTTGACCGAGTCGGCGTTGCGCAGCGCGTCTTCATAGGAGATCTGCTCGCGCTCGTGCAGGTCGAACAGCGACTGGTCGAACGTGACCATGCCCTGCTCGCGCGAGCGCTTCATGACTTCCTTGATCTCCTGCACCTCGCCCTTGAAGATCAGGTCGGCGATCAGCGGACTGTTGATCAGCAGTTCGATCGCCGGTATGCGGCCCTTGCGGTCCTTGAACGGCAGCAGGCGCTGCGAAATCGTGGCCTTCAGGTTCAGCGACAGGTCCATCAGCAGCTGCTGGCGCCGCTCTTCCGGGAAGAAGTTGATGATGCGGTCGAGCGCCTGGTTGGTGGAGTTCGCGTGCAGCGTGCACATCACCAGGTGGCCGGTTTCGGCGAACGCGATCGCGTGCTCCATCGTCTCGCGCTCGCGCACCTCACCGATCAGGATGACGTCGGGCGCCTGGCGCAGGGTGTTCTTCAGCGCGACCTGCCAGCTCTCGCAGTCGACCCCGACCTCGCGCTGGGTGATGATGCAGTTCTTGTGCGGGTGCACGTACTCGATCGGGTCCTCGATCGTGATGATGTGCCCGTGGCTGTTCTCGTTGCGGTAGCCGACCATCGCCGCGAGCGTGGTCGACTTGCCGGAGCCGGTCGCGCCGACGACGATGATGATGCCGCGCTTGGCCATCGCCAGCTCGTTCATCACCGGCGGCAGGTTCAGCTCCTCCGTGGTCGGGATGTGGTCCGCGATCGTCCGGAAGACGATCCCGACCTTGCCCTGCTGCACGAACGCCGACACCCGGAACCGGCCGATGCCGGTGGGGCTGATGGCGAAGTTGCATTCCTTCGACTTCTCGAACTCCGCCGCCTGGCGGTCGTTCATGATCGAGCGCACGAGTTCCGCCGTGTGCTGCGCCGTCAGCGGCTGGTTCGACACCGGAAGCACGCGGCCGTCGATCTTGAAGGCCGGCGGGAAGTCGGACGTCAGGAACAGGTCCGAGCCCTTCTTGCTGATCAGCAGGCGAAGCAGGTCGTGTACGAATCGTGTGGCCTGGTCTCTTTCCATGGTCTGCTCTCGCTCCCGGGTTATCCGACGAACGCGTCGGGCGACTTGGCGTACTGCCTCGCTTCGCCGAGCGACACGACGTTGCGGCGGACCAGGTCGAGCAGGTTCTGGTCGAGCGTCTGCATGCCGAACTGGCTGCCCGTCTGGATCATCGAGTACATCTGCGCGACCTTGTTCTCGCGGATCAGGTTCCGGATGGCGGGAGTCCCGACCATGATCTCGTGCGCGGCCACGCGCCCGTTGCCGTCCTTCATCTTCATGAGCGTCTGCGAGATCACCGCGACGACCGACTCCGACAGCATCGCCCGCACCATTTCCTTTTCCGCCGCAGGGAAGACGTCGACGATCCGGTCGATGGTCTTCGCGGCCGACGAGGTGTGCAACGTGCCGAAGACGAGGTGGCCGGTCTCCGCGGCGGTCATTGCGAGACGGATCGTCTCCAGGTCGCGCAGCTCGCCGACCAGGATCACGTCGGGGTCCTCGCGCAGCGCGGAGCGCAGCGCATTGGCGAAGCTCAGCGTGTGGGGACCGACCTCGCGCTGGTTGATCACGCACTTGCGACTTTCGTGCACGAACTCGATCGGGTCCTCGATCGTCAGCACGTGCCCGTACAGGTTGTTGTTCACGTGGTCGACCATCGCGGCCAGCGTGGTCGACTTGCCAGAACCGGTCGGGCCCGTCACCAGCACCAGGCCCCGCGGCTTCGACGAGAAGTCGGCGAACTGGCGCGGGCACTGCAGTTCCTCCAGCGACAGCACCCTCGATGGAATCGTCCGCAGGACGGCGGCCGCTCCGCGGTCCTGGTTGAACGCGTTGACGCGGAAGCGGGCCAGGCCCGGCAGGTCGAACGAGAAGTCGACCTCGAGGCTCTCGTCGTAGTGCTTGCGCTGCGAGTCGTTCATGATGTCGTAGATCATTCCGTGCACGTCCTTGTGTTCCAGGGGCGGCAGGTTGATCCGGCGGACATCGCCGTGGACGCGAATCATCGGCGGCAGGCCGGCCGACAGGTGCAGGTCGGACGCCTTGTTTTTGACGGAGAATGCGAGCAGTTCTGAGATGTCCATGCGGGTGGCCGATGAGGCGTCTCGAAGAGGAACGATTCCCCTTCGCCGAGTGACGGGATGACCAAGAGTAACGCGGGCGCCTGCCCGGCCGATCCCGCAAAAAAGCTAGAAAAGACAAGTGTCTAGCCGTCTTTGCTGACGATCATGTGGAATTCCGCGGAGACGGTGCAGGCGCGACTGCGGGCGGTGATGGAACGCATCGCCACGGCCGCGCGGGCCGCTGGCCGCGATCCGGCGAGCGTTTCCCTCGTCGCGGTGAGCAAGACCTTCCCGGCCGGCGCGGTGGCCGCGGTCCATGCCGCCGGACAGGCCGCGTTCGGCGAGAACTACATCCAGGAAGCGGTCGACAAGATCGAAACCCTGCGGCCGCAGCGCGGCGGACTGGAGTGGCACTTCATCGGGCCGATCCAGAGCAACAAGACGCGCGCCATCGCGGAGCAGTTCGACTGGGTTCAGTCGATCGACCGGCTGAAGGTCGCGCAACGCCTGTCCGAGCAGCGGCCGCCGAACCTGGCCCCGTTGAACGTGCTGCTGCAGGTGAACATCAGCGGCGAAGGGACGAAGAGCGGCGTCGCGCCGGCCGATGTGGAGACGCTGGCGCAGGCCGTCGGCCAGTTGCCGCGGCTGAAGCTGCGGGGCCTGATGGCCATCCCGGAGCCCGAGGCCGAGGCGACGCGCCAGCGAGCGCCGCTGGCGGCGATGCGGGCCCTGTTCGATCGCCTGCGCACGGCCGGCGTCGATGTCGACACCCTGTCGATGGGCATGTCGGCCGATCTCGAGTCCGCCGTGCTCGAGGGGTCGACCATGGTCAGGATCGGCACGGCCATCTTCGGTGAACGGGAACGAAAGCAACCATGAAGATCGCATTCATCGGCGGCGGCAACATGGCCGCGGCGCTCGTCGGCGGCATGAAGCGCGCGGGGCTTGCCCACTCGATCGCCGTCCTGGAGATCGATGAGGCACGCCGGAAACAGCTCGCGGATCAGTACGGGGTGACTGCGCACGGCGCGGCAGGCGCCTGGCTCAAGGAGTGCGAGACCGTCGTGCTCGCCGTCAAGCCGCAGCAGATGCGCGACGCGGTCGAGGCCATCCGGCCGTTCATCGCGCGACCGCTCGTGCTTTCGATCGCGGCCGGCGTGCGAGCGAGCACGCTGGCGCGCTGGCTCGGCTCGGACGTCATCGTGCGCACGATGCCGAACACGCCCGCGCTGATCGGCGCGGGTGTCACCGGGGCGGCCGCGCTGGGCGGGGTCAGCAGCGAGCAGCGTGCCGCTGCCGGACAGATCCTCGCCGCGGTCGGGCAGGTCGTTTGGTTCGACGACGAGTCGCGCCTCGATCCGGTGACCGCGATCTCGGGCAGCGGCCCCGCCTACGTCTTCTACTTCATCGAGGCGATGCAGCAGGCGGCGCGCGACATGGGGCTCACGGAAGCGCAGGCGCGGGCCCTTGCGGTGCAGACGTTCGCCGGCGCGGCGCAACTGGCGGCGGCCTCGCCGGAGCCGGTGCCGGTGCTGCGCGAGCGCGTCACTTCAAAGGGCGGCACGACCGCCGCGGCGCTCGCCAGCCTGGATGCAGACAGCGTGAAGAACGCCATCGTCAAGGCGCTGCACGCTGCGAACGCCCGCGCGAAGGAAATCGGCGACGAACTCGACCGCTAGGGCCAGTTAACGCTTGGCTCGCGCATGCGCCGGGCCAAGCGTTCACACGCCGCCCTAGCGCCCCGGTGCGCGGCGGTAGCTGACGCGGCGCTCCTCGCGCCAGGCATCCCCATCGCGACGCTCGCGCACGACCGTGTAGCTGTCGGGACCCGTGCGCTGCCAGTACGACCGGGCATTCGGACCGAACGCAAAGCGAACGAGATCGCCATCGATGGCCGCTTCGATGATGCCGATGGGCGCGGAACTCGACCATGTCACGACCGTGATCCTCTGTTTCGCGGGATCCCAACTCCACACGGAGTCGCCGCGCAGCTTCGGTGCCTCGCCGGCCGCGCCGGCGATCTCGATCGTCCCGCGGAGGTGACGGCCGAACTGCAGGTCGTAGCACTGGGTGTCGGCCGACGTGCCATCCGCCTGCTCCCCGCGCCAGCAGTGTCCGGCAAGGTCGCGCAGCCAACCGAGCCCCGCGACCGGTGGCTCGGCGCCGTGCAGTGCGGTTGCGGCGAGAGCGAGCGCGAGGAGCACTGTGGTGGAGCGGCGCCTGATGGCGTTCATTTCGGCCTGCCTGTCAGCGAAGCGCGTAGTCCGCCACGGTGCCCGCGAACACGACGAAGCCGACCCAGTTGTTGTGGCGAAACGCCTGGAAGCATCCGTCCCGCGTGCGCGCCCGGATCAGCACGTAGTGATTGAGCGCGAACCCGAACGCGAGGCCGCAGCCCAGGTAGAAGGGCAAGCCCGCGCCGATCGAGTGGCCGAGAAGGATGAGCAGCGACAGATAGGCGCCGTAGCACGCCATCACCACGGCGACGTCGGCCCGGCCGAAGAAGATGGCCGAAGACTTGATGCCGACCCTCAGGTCATCGTCGCGATCGACCATCGCGTACTCGGTGTCGTACGCCACCACCCAGAAGTTGTTCGCGAGGAAGAGCCACCAGCCGATCGCCGGCACCTGCCCCTGGATGGCCGCGAACGCCATCGGGATGCCGAACGAGAACGCGACGCCGAGATAGAGCTGCGGTACCGGGAAGAAACGCTTGAACAACGGGTAGGTGGCGGCGATCGCGACGGCGGCGACCGCCAGCCGCATCGCCGCGTCGTTGAGGAAGAGCAGCAGCAGCGCGGACAGCCCCGCCAGCAGCGTGGCCACCGCCACCGCCTCGCGCGGACTGACGAGGCCTTGCGCCACCACGCGCTGGGCCGTGCGCTTCACCTGCGCGTCGTAGCGGAAGTCTGCGGCGTCGTTGATCGCGCAGCCCGCCGACCGCATCAGGAACGTGCCGACGACGAAGACCGCGATCACCCCGGGCGCGGGACGGCCCGCCGAGGCGATCCAGAGCGCGGTGAGCGTGGGCCAGAGCAGCAGCAGCGAGCCGACCGGCTTGTCGAGCCGCACGAGGCTCGCGTACAGCGCGAGGCGACCGGGAGCGGCGACGGAGGAAGACTCGGAACGGGCCATCTTTTGCGCGGTGAACGCAGCGCGGTTATCGTAACAGGCTGGTCATCGACAAGAACGACAATCGACGTTCAACCCGGGAGGACACGATGTTCCGCAGGACCCTGATTTCCGCCGCACTGGCCGCCACGCTGGCCATCGGCATTGCCTCGCCCGCGCAGGCGCAGACCGAGATCCAGTGGTGGCACGCGATGGGCGGCGCGCTCGGCGAGTGGGTGAACGACCTGGCGAAGGGCTTCAACGAAAGCCAGAAGGAATACAAGATCGTCCCCGTCTACAAGGGCACCTACACCGAGTCGATGACGGCCGCGATCGCCGCGTACCGCGCCGGCAACGCGCCGCACATCCTCCAGGTGTTCGAGGTAGGCACGGCAACGATGATGGCGTCCAAGGGCGCGATCGTGCCGGTTGGAAAGGTGATGGCCGATGCCGGCTACAAGTTCGACCCGAAGGTCTACATTCCCGCCGTCGTCGGCTACTACACGGCGCCGAACGGGCAGATGCTGTCGATGCCGTTCAACAGCTCGACGACCGTCTTTCACTACAACAAGGACGCCTTCAAGGCCGCCGGCCTCGACCCGGACCGGCCGCCGAAGACCTGGCCGGAGGTGGCGCTCGCCGCCGCCAAGCTGAAGGCCAGCGGGCACAAGTGCCCGTTCACCACCAGCTGGATCAGCTGGACGCAGCTGGAGAGCTTCTCCGCTTGGCACGACACGCTGTTCGCCACGCAGAACAACGGCTTCGGCGGCATGAACGCGCGGCTCGTCGTCAACTCGCCGCTGCACGTGCGTCACATGGAGAACCTGGCGAACATGTCCAAGCAGGGCCTGTTCATCTACAAGGGCCGCGACAACGCGGCCGACGCGACCTTCCCGTCCGGCGAGTGCGCGATGATGACCGGCTCGTCCGGGCTGCAAGGCTCGATCAAGCGCAATGCGAAGTTCGCCGCGGGCCTCTCGACGCTGCCGTACTACCCGGACGTGCCTGGCGCGCCGCAGAACACCGTGATCGGCGGCGCCAGCCTGTGGGTGATGTCGGGCAAGAAGCCGGCCGAGTACAAGGGCGTGGCGGCATTCTTCAACTACATCAACAAGCCTGACGTCCAGGCTGCCAGCCACCAGCGCACCGGCTACCTGCCGATCACGATGGCCGCCTTCGAGCTGACCGAGAAGTCCGGGTTCTACAAGAAGAACCCGGGCGCCGACGTCCCGGTCACGCAGATGATCCGCAGGACCACCGACCGGTCGCGCGGCATCCGCCTCGGCAACTTCGTGCAGGTCCGCACCATCGCCGACGAGGAGCTCGAACAGGTGTGGTCGGGCAAGAAGGCGCCGAAGGAGGCGCTCGACGCCATCGTCAAGCGCGGCAACGAGCAGCTCGAGCGGTTCCAGAAGGCCAACAAGTAGCGGAAGTCGCGCACCGACGGCGTCCGTGCCGGGCTGACCGCCCGTCCGGACGCCGTCTCATTTCCCCGTTGCGACGCGCGCCGCCTTGCGATTCCACACGCGCAGTTGCCTGAAACGGTCTAGCATCCGCGCGCAATGGAAAAGCGCGTCCGCTTCCGTTCGCTGACCCTTCCCTGGCTGCTGCTCGCTCCGCAGCTCGCAGTCATCATCGTCTTCTTCTTCTGGCCGGCCGGCCAGGCGCTGCTGCAGTCGGTGCAGATGCAGGACGCCTTCGGCACGTCGACCGAGTTCGTCGGCCTCGAGAACTTCCAGCGCCTGTTCGCAGACGAGCTCTACATCGAGTCGTTCCGCACCACCGCCGTGTTCTCGCTCCTCGTCGCCGTCGGCGGCATCGGGATCGCGCTGCTCCTTGCGGTGTTCGCCGACCGCGTGGTGCGCGGCGCGTCGGTCTACAAGACGCTGATGGTCTGGCCGTACGCCGTCGCCGCCGCCGTGGCCGGCGTGCTGTGGCTCTTCATGTTCGCCCCGTCGATCGGCATGGTCTCGTTCTGGCTGCGCGCCGCCGGATTCGACTGGAACCACCTGCTGAACCCGAACCACGCGATGGCGCTGATCGTGATGGCCGCGGTGTGGAAGCAGATCAGCTACAACCTCCTGTTCTTCCTTGCCGGGATGCAGTCGATCCCCAAGTCGCTGATCGAGGCAGCGGCCATCGACGGCGCCGGCCCGTGGCGCCGCTTCTGGTCGATCGTGTTTCCGCTGCTGTCACCCACCACGTTCTTCCTGCTGGTGATCAACATCGTCTACGCGTTCTTCGACACCTTTGCCATCGTCGACGCCGCCACGCAGGGCGGACCGGGAAAGGCGACCTCGATCCTGGTCTACAAGGTCTACTACGACGGGTTCAAGGGCATGGACCTCGGCTCGTCGGCCGCGCAGTCGGTCGTGCTGATGGCGATCGTGATCGCGCTGACGGTCGTGCAGTTCCGCTACGTCGAGAAGAAGGTGCAGTACTCATGAAGGCGCGCCGCTGATGGTCGAGCGCCGGCCCGGGCTGGACCTGCTCACGCACCTCGTGCTGATCCTCGGGGTGCTGATCGTCGCCTTCCCCGTCTACGTGACCTTCGTGGCGTCGACGCAGACCGCCGAAGCGATCGTGCAGGCGCCGATGTCGCTGGTGCCGGGCGACCGTCTCTGGCACAACTACTCGGCCGTGCTCACGGGTTCGGAAGGAGGCCCCGGCTCGTCGGCGCCGGTAGGCCGCATGATGTGGGTGAGCCTGGTCAGCGCGCTGACCATCGCACTTGGCAAGATCGCCATTTCGCTGCTTTCGGCGTTCGCGATCGTCTACTTCCGCTTCCCGTTCCGGAACTTCTTCTTCTGGTCGATCTTCGTGACGCTGATGCTGCCGGTGGAAGTGCGCATCGCGCCGACCTACCAGGTCGTGTCCGACCTCGGGATGCTCAACTCGTACGCGGGACTGACGATCCCGCTGATCGCCTCGGCGACCGCGACCTTCCTGTTCCGCCAGTTCTTCCTGACCGTGCCCGACGAACTGGCCGAGGCTGCGCGCATGGACGGCGCCGGGCCGATGCGCTTCTTCTGGGACGTGCTGCTGCCGCTGTCGCGCACGTCGATCGCGGCGCTGTTCGTGATCCAGTTCATCTACGGCTGGAACCAGTACCTGTGGCCGCTGCTCGTCACGACCGACGAGAACATGTATCCGGTGGTGATGGGCATCAAGCGGATGATCGCCGGCGGCGACGCGGTCAACGAATGGAACCTCGTGATGGCCACCGCGATCCTCGCGATGCTGCCCCCGGCCGCCGTCGTGCTGCTGATGCAGAAGTGGTTCGTCAAGGGCCTGGTCGAGACCGAGAAGTAGAAGAACGAGAAGAGAGTAGATGGCGTCGATCGAGTTTTCGGAGGTGCGCAAGACCTACGGCACCAACCAGGTGGTGCACGGCATCAGCCTCAAGGTCGACGACGGCGAGTTCGTCGTGCTGGTCGGCCCGTCGGGCTGCGGCAAATCCACGCTGCTGCGGATGGTGGCCGGGCTGGAGGAGATCACGAGCGGCACGATCCGCATCGGCGACCGTGTCGTCAACGACCTCGAGCCCAAGGACCGCGACTGCGCCATGGTGTTCCAGAACTACGCGCTGTACCCGCACATGAGCGTGTACGACAACATGGCGTACGGCCTGAAGATCCGCAAGTTCCCGAAGGCGGACATCGACAAGCGCGTGAACGCCGCGGCCGCGATCCTGGAACTCGAGGGCTTTCTCAAGAGGAAGCCGCGCGAACTCTCCGGCGGCCAGCGCCAGCGCGTGGCGATGGGGCGCGCGATCGTGCGCGAGCCTGCCGTGTTCCTGTTCGACGAGCCGCTGTCGAACCTGGACGCCAAGCTGCGCGTCCAGACCCGCCTCGAGATCCAGAAGCTGCACCGCCGCCTGCGCACGACGAGCCTGTACGTCACGCACGACCAGGTCGAGGCGATGACGCTCGCGCAGCGGATGATCGTGATGAACGCGGGTCGCGCCGAGCAGGTCGGCACCCCCGACGACGTCTACTCGCGACCGGCGACGACGTTCGTCGCGAGCTTCATCGGGTCGCCGCCGATGAACCTGTTCGAGGGCCGCCTCGACTCCGACGGCCTCACCTTCGTCGCGCGTGACGGCGTGAAGGTCGCGCTGCCGGTGTCGGCGCCACTGCTGGCGGGGCGCGAACTGATCCTCGGCGTCCGGCCCGAGCACCTGCAGCTCGGCGGGGGCAACCTGCCGATGCAGGTCGAGACCGTCGAAATGCTGGGTGCCGAGCACCTGATCCACGGAGTCGTGGCGGGCCACCACGTCATCGTTCGGACCGGCCCGCACGAAAACCCGCTGCCCGGAACCACGCTGCAGCTCGGCTTCAAGCCGGATGCCGTGCACTGGTTCGACGCGGGCACGGGCATGCGCGTCGACGCCTGACCTACTCCTTCCGGCGGAACTCGCAGTCGGGCTTCGTGCATTCGCCGTAGAGGGCGAGGGCGTGGTCCTGCAGCTTGAAGCCGCGCTCGGCCGCGATGCTGTGCTGGCGCCGCTCGATCTCCGAGTCGACGAACTCCTCGACCCGCCCGCAGGTCAGGCACACGAGGTGGTCGTGGTGCGATCCCTCGTTCAGCTCGAACATCGCGCGCCCGCCCTCGAAGTGATTCCGCGCGAGCAGGCCGGCCTGTTCGAACTGGGTGAGCACCCGGTACACGGTGGCCAGCCCGACGTCGATGTTCTCCGCGATCAGGGCCTTGTAGACGTCCTCCGCGCTCATGTGCCGGCCGCTGCCCTGCGCCGAACTGCGCTGGAAGATCTCCAGCACCTTCAGGCGAGGCAAGGTCGCCTTCAGACCCATGTTCTTCAGGTCGCTGGAGCTCGGCGGATTGCGGTTGGACATCGGTTCGGGACGTGAGCGGAATGGAGGGCGGCCGGGCTGGGAAACCGCATGGGTATCATACGGTCATTGAGAGCCTGACCGGGATTGCAGCCGATGTTTCATCGCGTTCGACGCACCGCCACCCTGCTCGCCGGACTGGCGCTGCTCGCCGGGTGCCAGTCCGTGTCGGATGCGACGTCGAGCATGGCAACGGGGATATCGGCGGTCACGGGCTGGGCGCCCACCTTCCTCGGTCCCTATCGCCCCGACGTGCACCAGGGCAACATCATCACGAAGGAGATGGTGGACCAGCTGCGCCAGGGGATGTCGCGCGAGCAAGTGCGGTTCATGCTGGGCACGCCCCTGCTGACCAGCGAATTCCACAAGGACCGCTGGGACTTCCCGTACTACCTGAACCCGCTCAAGGGACAGGTCCAGAGCCGCCGCCTCACCATCTACTTCGTGGACAACAAGGTCGATCGGTTCATGTCCGACGAAATGCCGTCGGAGACGATCGCGGACTCGCTGATCCTCGGCCCGAATGCGAAGAAGCTGCCGAAGGCAGCGCCGCGCCAGCAGGCGCAGCCCTCCGACAACCAAACACCACTACCCACCCGCGAGTAGCGTTCGTCGCGCCCCTCATGAAACTTGCCATCGCAGGCGCGTCCGGCCGGATGGGCCGGATGCTGATCGAAGCGGCGCTGTCCGAGCCGGATGCGAGCGTCGCAGCGGCTTTCGACCGCGCAGACAGCCCGGACATCGGCCGCGACTGCGGTGAGTTCCTCGGACGTACGACCGGAACGCGAGTCACGGGCGACCTGCGCGCACTGGCCGGGTGCGACGTGCTGATCGACTTCACGCGGCCCGAGGCCACGCTGGCCCACCTCGACGCCTGCGTCGCGGCCGGCACCGGCGTCGTGATCGGCACGACCGGGTTCGACGACGCCGGCAAGGCGGCGATCCGCAAGGCTTCCGAACGGATCGGCGTGGTCTTCTCGCCGAACATGAGCGTCGGCGTCAACGCGACCTTCAAGCTGCTCGAGATGGCGGCGAAGATGATGAACCGCGGCTACGACATCGAGATCATCGAGGCCCATCACCGGCACAAGGTCGACGCTCCCTCGGGCACCGCGCTGAAGATGGGGGAGACGATCGCCGCCGCCCTCGGCGAGAAGCTCTCCGATGTCGCCGTCTACGCGCGCGAGGGCCACACCGGCGAGCGCAGGGCCGGCTCGATCGGGTTCGCCACGGTGCGCGGCGGCGACATCGTCGGCGACCACACGGTTCTGTTCGCCGGCACGGGCGAGCGCATCGAGATCACGCACCGGTCGTCGAGCCGCATGACGTATGCCGCCGGAAGCATGCGCGCCGCCCGCTTCCTGGCCGGCCGCAAGTCCGGCCTCTTCGACATGTTCGACGTCCTGGGCATCCGATGACCGGAAACGGAGCGCTGGGCCTGCTGCACTTCTGGTCGCAGGCCGACGTGGTCATCCGCGTGACGGCGTACGTGCTGCTCGCGATGTCGGTCGCCAGCTGGTTCCTGATCTTCTGGAAGGCCTGGGCCTGGCTCCGGGTGCGCCGCGCGTCGCGGGCGCTCGAACAGTTCTGGTCGGCATCGTCGATCGACGCCGCGATCGCGGACCTGAAACCGCACGATCGCGAGAACATCTTCGTGCCCGTCGCCACCGGCGGCGCGCGTGCGTCGGTCCACGCAGCGGCCGACGGCACCCTCGCATCGCAGACCGACCGCTCGGAGCTGATCACGCGCGCCCTGCGCCAGCGCATCAACGAAGCCGCGGGCCGGCTCGAAGCGGGACTCACCATGCTCGCGTCGATCGGCAGCACCGCGCCCTTCGTCGGACTGTTCGGCACGGTGTGGGGCATCTATCACGCGCTGCTCAACATCGCGTCCTCGGGCCAGATCGCGATCGACAAGGTCGCGGGACCGGTGGGCGAGGCGCTGATCATGACCGCGTTCGGCCTCGCCGCGGCCATTCCCGCCGTGCTCGCCTACAACGCGTTCACCCGCGTGAACCGCCTCGTGCTCTCCCAGCTCGACGGTTTCGCGCACGACCTGCACGCCTTCCTCACCGTGGGCGCGCGCGTGCCGACGGAACCCTGATGGCGTTCGGCGGTTTCGATCAGCGGGGCGGGCCTTCGCAGCCGATGGCCGACATCAACGTCACGCCGCTGGTCGACGTGATGCTCGTGCTGCTGGTGATCTTCATCATCACCGCGCCGCTGCTGTCCTACTCGATCAAGCTCGACCTGCCGAACGACCCCGCGCCGGCGTCCGAACCGGCGCCCGCGACCGTCAGGCTGTCGATCGACGCCGCCGGCGCGGTCTACTGGGACGACGAGCCCGTCTCCGACACGCAACTCACCGCGCGCATGGCGGAAGCGGCGAAGTCCACCACGCTGCCCGAGTTGCACCTGCGCGCGGACAAGGCGACGCGCTACGAGCGCATCGCGTTCGTGCTGTCGACCGCGCAGCAGGCCGGCCTCGCGAAGATCGGCTTCGTCACCGAACCGGCGCTGCCAGCGGCTGCGCGGTAGCGATGCGCGCGTTCGCGCTGGTCCTTGCGCTCGCGCTCGCTGGTGCGGCCCAGGCGCGAGTCGCGGTGGTCGACGACGAAGGCCGCACCGTCGAACTCGCCAAGCCCGCGCGCCGCATCGTGAGCCTCGCTCCGCACCTGACGGAGCAGCTCTTCGCCATCGGTGCCGGCGACCTGATCGTCGGCACCACCGACTTTGCCGACTTCCCCGAGGCGGCCAGGGGACTGCCGCGCGTGGCGCGCGCGCACAGCGTCGACCTGGAGCGAGTCAGCGCCGCGCGCCCCGACCTGGTCCTCGTCTGGGGCAGCGGCTTCCCGCCGGCGACCGTCGACGCCGTGCGTCGGCTCGGCGTCCCGACCTTCGTGAGCGAGCCGGCCCGGCTCGCGGACATCGCGACTTCGCTCGAGCGGCTGGGAGTGCTGACGGGACGGTCTCCGGAGCGCGCCGCTTCCGCCTTCCGCGCGAAGCTCGCCGCCCTGCGCGACCGGTACCGCGGGCGCCGCGAGGTCCGCGTCTTCTACCAGGTGTGGAACGACCCCCTGATGACGCTCGGCGGTCGTCACGTCGTCAGCGAGGGGATCGCCCTGTGCGGAGGGCGCAACGTCTTCGCCGACCTGGCGCCCATCGCGCCGCGCGTCTCGACCGAAGCCGTGCTCGCCGCCGATCCGGAGGTGATCATCACGGCCGAACCCGGGGCACGGCCCTCGGGCGCGCTGGCGATGTGGCAGCGCTTCGAGCGGATCGCCGCGGTCAGGCGGAACCTGCTGGTCACGCTCGACGCCGACCGCATCAATCGACACGGCCCGCGCATCGTCGACGAGATCGCGGTCCTCTGCGAAGCGATCGACCGCGCGCGCTAGTGTCTGCCGACGCTTGCACTGCACATGCGTGAGCCAAGTGCTAACGGGCGCTAGGCGTTCCGTGCCGGCGAGCGGACCCGGAAGAAGCGCTCGCCGTCCGCGATCACCGCGCCGATGCGCGTCTGGAACAGCTCGGACAGGGCATCGTCCTGCAGCACGTCATCCGCCGGGCCTGCCCTGTAAGCGCCGCGCCCGCCGATCAGGAGCACATGCGTCGCGAAACGGGCAGCAGCGTTGATGTCGTGCAGCGTTGCGACCAGCGCCCGGTCGTCCAGCGTGAGCAGGTGCTCGATCACCCAGGCCTGGTGGCGCGGGTCCTGGTGCGCCGTCGGCTCGTCGAGCAGCACCGTCGGCGTGGCCTGCGCGAGCGCGGTCGCGATCGCCACGCGCTGCCGCTCGCCGCGCGACAGGCGGCGCACGTCGCGCTGCATCAGGTGCGCACAGTCGAGGGCGGCCAGCAGGCGCCGCGCGACCTGTTCGCCTGCGCCGTCCTCGTCGCCGAACACGTAGCGCGCGGTCAGGACGGTGTCCAGCACCGAGCTCGCGAACGGGTCGATCCAGCGGTCCGTGACGAGCGCGCGCACCCGCGCGAGGTCGAACTCGCCGTAGCGCTCGATCGGCAGGTCGTCGACGAAGACGGTTCCCGCGTCCGGCGACCGCGCGCCCGACATCACCCGCAGCAGCGTCGACTTGCCGGCGCCGTTCGGACCCAGCACCGCCCAGCGCTCGCCAGGCCGTATCTCGAGGTCGAGGTGCTCGACCAGCGTGCGCCCGGCGGCGACCAGCGCGACGTCGGCAAGCTTCAGCAGCGGGGCGCGGGCCGCACTCATCGACGGGCGAGCAGCCAGAGGAACACCGGGACGCCGATCAGCGCCGTCAGCACGCCGACCGGCAGCTGCAGCGGCGCGAATGCCGACCGCGCGACGGTGTCGGCCAGGACAACCAGCGTGCCGCCCGCGAGCCCGGAGGCCGGCAGCAGGAATCGCTGGTCGTTGCCGAAGACGAGCCGCATCAGGTGCGGCGCGACGAAGCCGACGAAGCCGACGGCGCCGGCGAGCGTGACTGCCGCGCCGGTCGCAAGCGCGGCCACCAGCACCAGCGTGCGCCGCGTGTGCGCCACGCGCACGCCCTGCGTGTACGCCTGCAGGTCGCCGCGGACCAGGAGATTGAGCGCCGCCGCGTGACGCTGCGCGATCGCGAACGCCACCCCGGTCACGACGAGCGCAACCAGCGCCGCGCGCAGGTCCGTCGCTCCGGCGAGGTCGCCGAGCAGCCAGAAGACCATGGTGCGCAGGCGCGCGTCGGGAGCGAGCGACAGCACCAGGCTCAGCACCGCAGCGGCGAACGACGCGATCATCACGCCCGTCAGGAGCACCGCCGTGGTTCCCTGCTCGGACTCGACGGCGTCGCGCGTGAACAGCGCGCGACGCGCGAGGATGAAGAGCAGGCCGAGCGTGGCCACCGCGCCGAGGGCGGCTGCCAGCTGGACCATTCCGCTCGACAGTCCGAGGGCGATCGCGCCGATCGCGGCGACGGCCGCCCCGCCCGAGACGCCGAGGACGTACGGGTCGGCGAGCGGATTGCGCAGCAATCCCTGCAGCAGCGCGCCGGCCAGCGCAAGGCCGGCACCGACGGCGAAGCCCGCCACGGCGCGCGGCGCGCGCAGTTGCCAGATGACGTCCCGCGCAGCGCTGTCGCCGTGCCCGGCCAGCGTCGCCAGCAACTGCGACGGGCTGACCGGGACGCTTCCAACCGCGAGCGCCAGCAGCAGGCTCGCCGCGCCCGCGACGGCGAGAAGAGGCCACGCGCGCGCCGACCCCTTCATGTCAAAGCCTGAACTCCACGCCGACGAAGGCGGTGCGCGGCTGCACGTTGTAGCCGCTGACCGTCTCGTACTTCTCGTCGGCCAGATTCTCGACTCTGGCGCGCAGCGCGATGCCGTCCGCGAGGCGCCAGGTGGCGACGATCCGCGCGAGCGTGTAGGCCGCGAGCTCCGTGCGCTGGAACGTGTTGATGTCAAGGTCGTCGCGTGGCCCGACGTACGAAAGCTCGAAGCCCGCGCGCCAGCGCTCGGCGTCGTATGCGAGCCCGGCGTTGACGACGTACGGAGCGCGGCGCAGCAGCCGTTCGTCCGTCTCCGCGTTGACGGCGCGGACCACGTTGACGTTTCCGCTCCACTCCCAGTGGCCGATGCGCCCGCTCGCGCCTGCCTCCACTCCGGTGGCGCGCGCGCGGTCCACGTTCTCCGCGCGCTGCGTGGCCGGCTCGTAGACGACCAGGTCCCGCGTGTCGGTGCGGTACAGCGCCGCGCGCACGGTCGTCCGCCCGCCGGCGTAGTGCAGGCCGAGCTCGCCGCTGCGCGACTTCTCCGGTTCGAGCTGCGGGTTGCCGAAGAACGGGTAGTAGAGGTCGCTGAAGCTCGGCGCGCGGAACGCGTTCGACACCTGCGCGATTGCCCGCCACTCGGGCGTCAGCTTGTAGCCGTACGACACGAGCCCGGTCGTCGCGGAGCCGACGTCGGAGTACTTGTCGACGCGCACGTTCACCTGCACCAGTTGCCGGTCGGTCCCGCCGTTGACTCCGCCCCAGACGCTGGTGACGTTGCGCCTGAACTCGGTCAGGACGCTCGCGAAGCTCGGGTCGAAGGCCGTGGACGCTCCGCGCTGCTGCAGATGCTCCACCCCGAGCTGCGCCTTGACGCGCTCGTTGACGGCGACCTCGTTGGTCCAGCTGGCCTGGCGATTCGTGGACTCGAACTCGCCGTTGTTGAACGACCATGGTGCGCTGCTGCGGTTGCGGCTCGCATCCTTCATCTCGCCGACCTGCAGCTGCGACTCCCACGCGGCCGTCAGCGGGCTGCGCACGCGCGCGTTCCACGCGGTGATCGTCGACCGCTCCTCGTGCGTCGCGGCCGGGCCGTCCGCCGTGCTGTCGAAGTCCGTGCGGTTGGTGCTGCCCCACGCATTCGCGGCGAACAGCGTGCCGCCCTCGGCGCGATACGTCGCTCCGACCGAACCGGAGGTGCTCTCGTTCGCGTCGCGATCGGGGTTGGCGCCGGGCGCGAAGGGTCCGGGAACGACGCGCGCAGCGTCGATCGCGGAGAACTGGTCGCTGCGACGCGTGCCGATCGACGCGCCGAGGCGCAGGCCGCCGAGGTCCGTCGACGCGCTGGCGGCGCCATTGAAGTTGCGCCCCTGCCCGCCTTCGGCGAGGAGGCTCGCGCCCGGCGCGCCTGCGCCGCGCGTGAAGATCTGCACCACGCCGCCGATCGCCGCCGAGCCGTACAGGCTCGAGAGGTTGCCGCGCGAGATCTCGATGCGGTCGACGGTGTCGAGCGCGATGCCCCCGAGCGATGCCGCGCCGCCGACCGCTGCATTCAGCGGCACGCCGTCGACGAGCACCAGCACCTGGCTCGAGTTCGAGCCGCGCACGAACAGCGAAGAGGCGCTGCCCGGACCTCCGCTCCGCGCGAACTGCACGCCGGCTTCACGCGACAGCGTGCCGACGAGATCGGACAGTTGCCAGCGGTCGATCTCGGCGCGGGTGATCACGGTGGTCGACGGCAGCGCGTCGTCGATCGATTGAACGATCCGCGACGGCGTGACCACGGCCGTCGGCAAGCGGGCTTCGGCGGATTGGGCATGCGCATTCGAAAGCGCGAGCGCGAGCAGCGCCTGTGCGCAGAGCGCCACGCGTACAGCGACCTTCATGTTTCTCCCTCATGTCCCGGCCCGCCGCCGGATCTGTTTGTTGCGGAAACGGGCTCGAGGAAGCGGGAACGGCGGAGCGCATGCGCAGCCGGCCTGCCTTCACCCCGAGGCTCGTCCTGGTTGCGTACGGCCGGTCTCCGGGCTGCAGGCATCGATTCGCGCCTTCCCGCTTCACCGGGAGGTGATGCAGTGGCGGGTGCGAACCGGGCCGCTTGCGCGGCGCCTGCTTACCGTTGCGGGGGCAGCACAGGTTCGGCGCAGTTGCCTGCTCCTCCTGTTTCCCGTTTCACCGAAGCATCGCGTGCTTCGACACCGTAAGCGGCTCGATTCTAGCCGAGCGCTCCGCGGCCTGCCGCTGCCTGCGAGTCGGCAAGGGCCGGTGCTACCATCCCCGCCATGCTCGAAGACCTCGACACGCTCGCCCGCAAGGTGCGCGAACTGGCCGAGATGGCACAGTCGCTGCGGACCGAAAACCAGCAGCTGCGCGCGCAGCTCGCCGCGGCGTCGACCGAACTGGAAACGATGCGCGGACGGGTCGAGGAGGCGACGCAGCGGCTCGACGCAATGCTCGAGCGGCTTCCCGCGCCCGCACCCGCTCCCACTCCCGGCACGCAATGGAACACGTAACTCTTTCGATCATGGGCCGCGAGTACCGGCTCGCCTGCGCGCCGGAGGAAAAGGCCGCGCTGCTTCAGTGTGCCCAGTACGTCGACGGCAAGATGCTGGCCATCAAGGACGCCGGCAAGGTGATGGGCGCCGACCGCATCGCCGTGATGGCGGCGCTGCAAATCGCCCACGAACTCTTCAATGCCCGCGACGGCGCCGGCGTGGAAGTCGGCGAACTCCGGCGTCGCCTGCGCGACCTGCTCCAGACCTGCGACGAAGCCCTGCTTCCGCAGGAAAAACTGTTCTGAAACCCGTGCAGTTTTTCCGCTTGCGCGCTCCCGCCGCGAGCTAGAATGGACTCAGTCGATCGTCACTCGTGGCGATCAAGGAATTCCCTGCGGTGCCCGCGCAAAGGTCTTTCGTTCCTTGAACCGATGCGCTATGCGCAAGGTTGCTGGGCTCGCGTCGTGGTGTGATCGGCACGCGTCTGCTGAACCTAAACGACGTGGACAGCGACCACCCTGAACCGATGGTTCAGGACATCAGACCGGGCGGCACAGGCGGGGAACCTTCTGCAAGGCGAAGTGCGGCGCGCGCTTCGCCTTCTTTTTTGGTCCTGTCCCCACCGCGGCCGTCATCGCGCCGCGGTCGGCCGCGCGGCCGTGCCCACCGGGCTTGCGTAAACTGCGGCCGATGTACTGGCTGATGAAGTCCGAACCGGGCGAGTGCTCGATCGAAGACGCGCTGGCCGCGCGCAACTCGACAGTGCCGTGGACCGGCGTGCGCAACTACCAGGCGCGCAACTTCATGCGCGACCAAATGAAGCCGGGGGACGGCGTGCTCTTCTACCACTCGTCCTGCGCGGAACCCGGCATCGCCGGCCTGGCGGAAGTCGCGAGCGCCCCGTATCCCGATCCCACCCAGTTCGATCCCCGAAGCGAGTACCACGACCCGGCCACGAAGAAGGACGCGCCGCGCTGGGTCCTCGTCGACATCCGCGCACGAAGGAAGACGCGCCTGGTGTCGATCGCCGAGCTGCGCGAGCACAAGGCGCTGGCCGACATGGTGGTGCTGCAACGCGGGAACCGCCTGTCGATCACGCCAGTCACACCGGGGCAGTGGCGCTACATCACGACTCGGCTGGTGAAGGACTGACGTGGACTGGACGCTGCTCGTCGCCCTGTTGGTCCTCGGTTGCGCCACCGGTTTCGTGGCCGGACTGCTCGGCATCGGCGGCGGCATGCTGCTGGTGCCCTTCCTTACCATGCTGTTCACGCTGCGCGCGTTTCCGGAAGAGCACCTGGTTCACATGGCGATCGCCACATCGCTCGCCACGATCCTCTTCACGTCCGTCGCTTCGGTGCGCGCGCACCACAAGCGCGGCGCGGTGCTGTGGCCGGTCGTCAAGGTCCTCGCGCCGGGGATTCTCGTCGGCTCGCTGATCGGCGCCCAGATCGCGGGCCGCTTGCCGACGGTGTTCATCGCGCTGTTCTTCGGCGTGTTCGTCGGCTTCTCCGCGCTGCAGATGCTGCGTGACAAGAAGCCGAAGCCGTCGCGCGAACTGCCCAAACCGCTGGGAATGTTCGGCGTCGGAAATGCCATCGGCTTCATATCCAGCCTGGTCGGCGCGGGCGGCGGCTTCATCTCGGTGCCGTTCATGGTGTGGAGCAACGTCAAAATCCACAACGCCGTGGCGACTTCAGCCGCGCTCGGGTTCCCGATCGCCGCGGCGGGAACCGTCGGTTACATCATCGCCGGCATGTCGCAGCACTCGCTGCCGGCGGGGACGGTCGGCTTCGTCTACCTGCCCGCGCTGCTGGCGGTCGGCTGCGGCAGCGTGCTGACGGCCCCGCTGGGCGCCAAGGTGGCGCATTCGCTCGACACCGGCCGGCTGAAGCGAATCTTCGCGCTGCTGCTGTTCGTGCTCGCGGGCTACATGCTGTACCGCGGCATCCGGGCGGCTTGATCGCTCGAATCATCGACCGCGGCCCGCGCGCCGTTCAGCGCGCCGACGCTGCGCCGGACGGCGTGAAGGTGCTCTTGTAGCGGTCGCGCAGGACGTTCTTCTGGACCTTGCCCATCGCGTTGCGCGGCAGGTCCTCGACGACGAACAGGCGCTTCGGCACCTTGTAGTTCGCGATCCGCTCCTTCAGCGCCGCGAGCACCGCCGCCGTGTCGAACGAAGCCGGCTTGCGACTGACGACGACCGCCGCCACCGCTTCGCCGAAATCCGGGTGCGGCAGTCCGATCACCGCCGACTCGACCACGCCCGGCATCTCGTCGATGTAGCCCTCGATCTCCTTCGGGTAGACGTTGTAGCCGCCCGAGATGATCAGGTCCTTCGAACGCCCGACCAGCGTCAGGTAGCGGTCGGGGATTCCGTCGCCGCCGAAGTGACCGACGTCGCCGGTCCTGAACCAGCCGTCGTCGGTGAACTCCTCGCGCGTCTTTTCCGGCATCCGCCAGTACCCGGAGAACACGTTCGGTCCCCGCACCTGCACGTTGCCGATCTCCCCGACCTGGCACGGCGTACCGTCGTCACGCAGCACGCGCACGCCGACGCCGGGCAGCGGCTCGCCCACCGTGCCCGCGATGCGCGGACCCCGCTCGGCGAAGTACGGATTGGAGACGAGCATCACGGTCTCCGACATGCCGTAGCGCTCGAGGATCACTTGACCGGTCCGATCCTCGAACTGCTTGTGCGTCTCCGCGAGCAGCGGCGCCGAACCGGAGATGAACAGGCGCATCGATGCGCAGTGCTCGCGCCCGAACTTCGGCTCCGACAGCAGCCGCGTGTAGTAGGTGGGCACGCCCATGAACACGGTCGACCGCGGCAGGTGCTTCAGCGCCGCCGCGAGATCGAACTTCTGCAGCAGGATGGTCTTCGCGCCCGCGAGCAGCGCCGCGTGCGAGGCCACGAACAGGCCGTGCACGTGGAACAGCGGGAGCGTGTGCAGCAGCACGTCGCGGCGTCCGGCGTCGCGTTCGGCCTTGAAGCCCCAGTACTCGTCGAGCGTCAGCGCGTTCGACGCCAGGTTGCCGTGCGACAGCATCGCGCCCTTGCTGCGGCCGGTCGTGCCGGACGTGTACAGGATCGCGGCGAGGTCGCCCGCCGAGCGCTGGACCGTGGCGAAGTCATCGGCGAACGGCGCGGCGTCCGGCAACAGCGTGCCGTCGCGCTGCTCGCCGAGCGTCCTGACGTGCGGACAACCCGCCGCGCGGGCCAGCTTGCGAAGTTCGTCCTGGCGTTCCGGGGTGCAGACGACGACCGACGGCTCGGCATCCTTCAGGAAGTATTCGAGTTCCCCGCGCTGGTAGGCCGTGTTGAGCGGCAGGTACACGCAGCCCGCGCGCAGCGTGGCGAGGTACAGCATCAGGCATTCGGTGGACTTCTCCACCTGCACGGCGACACGCGCGCCCGCCGGAAGCCGGAGCGACGTGAGCCAGTTGGCGAGCCGGCCGCTGGCGCGATGGAGGTCGCGCCAGCTGTAGACCGTCCCGTCGCCCGTTTCGATGCAGGCGGAGTCGAGATCCTTTGGGAAGCGCCGCTCGACCAGCGCGTAGAAGTTCTCGTTGCTCATCAGTCCAGCTTGGCCCCCGAGGCCTTGGTGACTTCGGCCCAGCGCTTGACTTCGCTCGCCACGAAGCGCGCGAACTGGTCCTGCGACATGGTGTTCGTATCCGAGCCCTGGTTCGCCCAGATCTCCTTGATCTCCGGCGTGGCGAGGGCCTTCACGATCTCCGCGTGCATTCGATCGAGGACTTCCTTCGGCGTGCCCTTGACGCCCCAGATCCCGTACCAGGTCGAGACCACGTAGTCCGGCATGCCCATCTCGACGAAGGTCGGCACGTTCGGGAAGGCAGGCACGCGCGTGGGCGCGGCAACGGCGAGCGCCTTGATGCGACCGCCGCGGATGTGCTGCGCCGACGAGCCGAGACCGTCGAACATCATGTCGACGTTGCCGGCGATCAGGTCCGAGAGCGCCGGACCCGCGCCGCGGTACGGGATGTGCACGATGAAGGTCTTGCTCTGCTGCTTGAACAACTCACCGGCGAGGTGGTGCGAGGTGCCGTTGCCGGCCGATGCGTAGTTCAGCTTGCCCGGGTTCGCCCTCAGCAAGTTCATGAACGACTTGAAGTCGTCCGCGGCCACGCGCTTCGGGTTGACGACGAGGATCTGCGGCGGGTTGGCGATCACCGTCAGCGGCACCAGGTCGGTCGTGATGTTGTAGTCGAGCTTCGGATAGAAGCTCGGCGCAATCGTGTGGTGCACGGCCCCGACGAAGAACGTGTAGCCGTCGGGCGCCGCTTTCGCGGCAATCGCCGCGCCGACCGTCCCGCCCGCGCCACCCCGGTTGTCGATGATGACCTGCTTGCCCAACTGCTTGCTGAGTTGCGCCGACAGCGGTCGCGCGAAGGCATCCGTGCCGCCTCCCGGTGGAAACGGGACGATCAGCGTGATCGGCTTCGAAGGCCATCCGGCCTGCGCCTGGACGGCGCCGCAAAGCAATGCGAGTGCGGCCGCGAATGCAGCGTTGAGCAACTTCATCGAGCGGTCTCCTGGTGTGTGCTTTCCTGCCTGCCCCGAAAAACGCGGCCGCTCTGGAGGCGGCCTGCCGTAATCATGCCAGCCGTGCGACCGCTTGTGAGTGCACGACCTCGCCGTCCAGGAAGCGCTGGTGGTACTCCTCGACCCGGTCGAGGTCGTAAAGGTAGTTGACCATCAGTCCGCACGACTGCCGCAACCCGTTGCGCGAAAGGTCGGCGCCCCAGTTGATGCGCTGCAACCGGGCGCCGTTGTTCAGGTGGAACTTGGCGACCGCGTCGCCGTCGGGGGACGGCGAGAACTCGCGCAGGTAGATCGAGGCCAGCGCGAGCAGCGCCTTCTGCTCTTCCTCGGACGAGCGCCACGGATGCCACTGCTGCTCGAGCCGCTCGTGCATCTTTCCCTGTCCCAACTTGAGTTCCTTGCGCCCCGCTTCCCAGCGCGTGCGTATGGGCGCCTTCAGGCGTGCCGCCGTCGCCCCGAGGTCGGAGTCCAGCCAGCGCACGAAGCCGGGGATCGGCGAAAGCGTGCAGAAGGTCTTGATCGACGGAAACTCGGTCTTCAGGCGCTCGGCGACCCGCTTGATCAGGAAGTTGCCGAGCGAGACGCCGCGCAGGCCCGGCTGGCAGTTGCTGATCGAGTAGAACGCCGCGACCTTGAAGCGCTTCGACGAAGCCGTATCCGACTTCTTCTCGATCAGCGGCCCGATCGCCGGCGGCACCTCTTCGAGCAGCGCGACCTCGACGAAGATCAGCGGCTCCTCCGGCAACTGCGGATGGAAGAACGCGAAGCAACGGCGATCCGGCTGCAGGCGCCGCCGCAGGTCGTCCCAGCCGTCGATGGCGTGGACCGCCTCGTGGTGGATGATCTTCTCCAGCAGGCGCGCCGGCGACGCCCAGTCGACCTGCTGCATCTCGAGGAAGCCCGGGTTGAACCACGAGGACAGCAGATGCAGCATGTCCGCTTCGACCGCCGCGAGTTCCGGATGGTGGACGAGCGCCCGCAGCAGCGCGCGGCGCATCTGCACGATCGCCACCGTCCCGCCCGGCGCGCGGTTCAGGCGCCGCAGCAGTTCCTGGCGCGGCGGTTCCGTCACGAAGAACAGCTGCACGAGATGGTCCGCTGTCGGCGCCTCGGCGTAACGCTCGGCGGCCGCCAGCACGGCCGTCGGGTCCGGGTTGAACCCGGTGGCGAGCTGCTGAAAGAAGATCAGGTGCGCCGCGTCGGGCAGCCGGCGGTAATGCTCGATGGCCTGCGTCGCCAGGTCGGCGCTGTTGGCCTCCCCGCGCGCCGACAGGAGATGCCGGCAGGTCTTCATGAGGCCATCGAGTTCGCGCTGCGCGATCAGGCGCTGCGCGGCGTCGCGGATCGAGTCGAGCAGGGTCACGGTTTCTTCCCGGAGCGCGTGAAGTACAGGTAGAAGGCGAGCCCGGCGATCACCATCGGCACCGACAGCCACTGCCCGGCCGAGAGTCCGAGCGGCATCGCGCCGTACAGCGCCTCCGGCTCCTTGAACATCTCCCCGATGATCCGCAGCACTCCGTAGGCGATCAGGAACAGGCTGCCGACCGTCCCCGCGATGCGCGGCTTGCGGGAGTACAGCCACAGGATCGCAAACAGCGCGACGCCTTCGAGCGCGAACTGGTAGAGCTGGGACGGGTGGCGCGGCAGGTTGTCGCCCGCGCCCGGGAAGATCACCGCCCAGGGCAGCGACGGATCGGCGACCCGGCCCCAGAGTTCGCCATTGATGAAGTTGCCGATGCGGCCGGCGCCCAGCCCGAGCGGCACCAGCGGCACGACGAAGTCGGCCACCTTCAGGAACGACTTGCCTCGGCTGCGCGCGAACCAGGCCATCGCGACGATCACGCCGATGATCCCGCCGTGCGACGCCATGCCGCCCTTCCACACGGCGAAGATCTCGAGCGGATGCTGGAGGTAGTACGTCGGCGGCCCGTAGAAGATCACGTGGCCCAGTCGCCCGCCGACGATCACGCCGATCATTCCCATGAAGAGCAGGTCGTCGACGTCGCGCGCCGTCATGTCGCGCCACGGATCCTTTGCGCGGAGCTTGCCGAGCAGCAGGAACAGCGCGAACCCGAGCAGGTACATCAGTCCGTACCAGCGGATGGCGAGCGGGCCGAGTTCGAGGGCGATCGGGCTCAGGTTGTGGACGTAATGCACGCGTGGGTCTCGCTCGTTCGTTGGCCTATTATTGCTTGTTTCTCCTCTCGGCCTCCGCGATCAAGGGCACAACGTCATGGCGTACAACAACCGGTCCCGCAACGTCACCCAGGGAGTGGCGCGCTCCGCCAATCGCGCGATGTACTACGCGATGGGCTACAAGGACGAAGACTTCGACAAGCCGATGGTCGGCGTGGCCAACGGCCACTCGACGATCACGCCCTGCAACTCGGGGCTGCAGAAGCTCGCCGACGCCGCGATCGAGGCGATCGCCGGCTGCAACGCCAACTCGCAGGTGTTCGGCACGCCGACCATCTCCGACGGCATCGGCATGGGCACCGAGGGCATGAAGTACTCGCTCGTGTCGCGCGAAGTCATCGCCGACTGCATCGAGACCTGCGTCAACGGCCAGTGGATGGACGGCGTGATCGTCATCGGCGGCTGCGACAAGAACATGCCCGGCGGCATGATGGCCATCGCCCGCTGCAACGTGCCGGCGATCTACGTCTATGGCGGCACCGTGAAGCCGGGCCGCTACAAGGACAAGGACCTGACGATCGTCTCGGCCTTCGAGGCCGTCGGCGAATTCACGGCGGGCCGGCTGAACGAAAAGGACTTCAAGGAGATCGAGCGCCGCTGCATCCCGGGCTCGGGCTCGTGCGGCGGCATGTACACCGCGAACACGATGAGTTCGTCGTTCGAGGCGCTCGGCATGTCGCTGCTCTACTCGTCGACGCAGGCGAACCCGGACCAGGAGAAGGTGGACTCGACGACGGAAGCCGCGCGCGTCCTGGTCGACGCGATCAGGAACAACCTGCTGCCGTCCGACATCATCACCCGCAAGTCGATCGAGAACGCCGTCAGCCTGATCATGGCCGTCGGCGGCTCGACCAACGCGGTGCTGCACTTCCTCGCGATCGCGCACTCGGCCGGCATTCCCTGGACGATCGACGACTTCGAGACGATTCGCCGCCGCGTTCCGGTGCTGTGCGACCTCAAGCCCTCGGGCCGGTACGTCGCCACCGACCTGCATGCGGCCGGCGGCATCCCACAGGTGCTGAAGATCCTGCTGGCCAACGGCCTGCTGCACGGCGACTGCATGACGATCACCGGCAAGACCATGGCCGAGATGCTCAAGGACGTCCCGGCCGAGCCGCGCGCGGACCAGGACGTGATCCGCCCGTTCGCGAACCCGATGTACAGGCAGGGCCACCTTGCGATCCTGAAGGGTAACCTCGCTACCGAGGGCTGCGTCGCCAAGATCACCGGCCTGAAGAACCCGGTGATCACCGGTCCCGCGCGCGTCTTCGAGTCCGAGGACGAGGCCATGGCGGCCATCCTCGCCGACCGCATCATGCCGGGCGACGTGCTGGTGATCCGCTACGAGGGACCGAAGGGCGGACCGGGGATGCGGGAGATGCTGTCGCCGACCTCGGCGCTGATCGGCAAGGGGCTGGGCGAGAGCGTCGGCCTGATCACCGACGGCCGCTTCTCCGGCGGAACGTGGGGCATGGTCGTCGGACACGTCGCGCCCGAGGCCTACGTGGGCGGCAACCTCGCGCTCGTGCAGGAAGGCGACTCGATCACGATCGATGCCCACCGGCTGCTGCTGCAGGTGAACGTCAGCGACGACGAGCTCACGCGCCGGCGCGCCTCCTGGAAACAGCCGGCGCCGCGTTACACGCGCGGCGTGCTGGCCAAGTTCGCCAAGCTCGCTTCCACGGCAAGCAGGGGCGCGATCACGGACGAGAAGCTGTTCTAAGAGGTCGTCCCGCGACGGTCCGATCCGTTCGCGTTGCCCGGGGAGGGCGCAGGCGTGGCACGGCGGGCGGGCCTTCTGGGGCGGCGAGCAGCGGAGTCGTGCGGTCGGCGCGCGTAGCGCGCTCGTCCACTGATTCGCCGCCTCATGTCTGAGCGTAGTGAGCGAAGCGAACGCAGCGAGTCAGGCGGCGCGACCGCGCGATGAGCAGCGCAGCGAAGTCGGCGCTATGCGCCGACCGCCACAACAGGCCCGCCCGCCGTGCCTCGCCTGCGGCCGGAGTTACCGAAGACGACTGGAGCGCGTGGCGCGAACGGCATCAGAGGCTTCGCCCCCGGCCTCGCGCCTTGTTCGCCTCGAGCGCCTGGTCGATCCGGCGCTTCTTGGCTTCGTCGTACTCGTCGAACGCCTTCTTCTTGTCGAGGCCCAGGTGGCGCTCGACGAACTCGAACCACACGAATGCGACGGCCCCTACCAGGACGATCCACCACCAGGACATCGTGGCGAACACGCTGATCTCGAGCACTTTCAGCACGATCAACGCAACCCCAATCCAGATCAGCCACATGTTCTTCACCCGCGCTCAGTGACAGCCGCCACACTATAGCCATGCCGGTCCCGTCTGAAGCGGGGAAAAGCGGTCAACCCATGGGGCTGGCAGCCGTTAAAATGAGCAGTTGCAGCAGCGGTCAGATCGAACCCCCTCACAACGGAGTCCCGGATGAAGAAAGCCCTTGCAGTCATGGCGCTCGGCCTTGTGGCCGTCGGCGGCCCGGCGTTCGCCAGCGCCGACCTGGCGAAGCAGAAGAACTGCCTGGCGTGCCACGCAATCGACAAGAAGCTGGTTGGCCCGGCGTACAAGGACATCGCCGCCAAGTACAAGGCGGACAAGAACGCCCCGGTCGCGCTCGCCAAGAAGATCCGCGAAGGCGGCGTCGGCAGTTGGGGCCAGGTGCCCATGCCCGCCAACCCGCAGGTCAACGAGCAGGAAGCGGCTACCCTCGCCAAGTGGGTGCTCGCGCAGTAATTGCTGGCGCCGGCCAGCCCGGCCCGGCACGAAAGGGGGCGCTTCGGCGCCCCTTTTTGCGTCCGCCCGGTCCGTCAGCCGGCGTCGGCCCACGGAATGGGCGCGGGCCGCCCCGCGATGAGGCTGGCAATAAGCTGCCCGCCGCCGGCCTGCAGCGTCCATCCCAGGGGTCCCGTCAACGCGTCTTGCCGACCCGATCCGGACTTCCCCGGAAGACGCGGTGGCGCGAGTTGCCCCCGCATGGTTCGTGCGTACAATCGCGCGGTTTCGTCGGCGTAGCCCTTCCCGATCGTTCGAACCCGAGCGACCCAACGCAGCCGCGACGATCCCTCGGTCAACAACCATTCCGCCGCTCCCTGAGGAGAAGAGATCCATGAACAACACGATGCTCAAATTCGCGCCGCTGGCGATCGCCGCTGCGGTCGCGCTCGCCGCTTGCGGCAAGAAGGAAGAAGCCCCCGCTCCGAAGGCCGAGCCGGCAAAAGCCGCGGCTGCCCCGGCGGAAGTCGTCAAGATCGGCCACGTGGCCCCGTTGACCGGTGGCATCGCGCACCTGGGCAAGGACAACGAAAACGGCGCCCGCCTCGCAGTCGAGGAGATCAACGCCGCCGGCGGCCTGAAGGTCGGCGACAAGACCTACAAGCTCGACCTGGTCGCGGAAGACGACAAGGCCGACCCGAAGGAAGGCACGATCGCCGCGCAGAAGATCGTCGACTCCGGCGCCGTCGCCGTCGTCGGTCACCTGAACTCCGGCACGTCGATTCCGGCCTCGAAGATCTACGCCGACGCGAACGTCACGCAGATCTCCCCGTCCGCGACGAATCCGAAGTACACGGAACAGGGCTTCAAGACGACGTTCCGCGTCGTCGCGAACGACAACCAGCAGGGCGGCGTGCTGGCGAACTACGCGGCTGACCAGCTGAAGGCCAAGACGATCGCGATCATCGATGACCGCACCGCCTATGGCCAGGGCCTGGCCGACGTCGTCGAGAAGGTCGCCAAGGAAAAGGGCCTGAAGGTCGTCGCGCGCGAGTTCACCAACGACAAGGCGACCGACTTCAACGCGATCCTGACGAAAGTCCGCGGCGCCAAGCCCGACGTCGTCATGTACGGCGGAATGGACGCCACCGCCGGCCCGATGGCCAAGCAGATGAAGCAGCTGGGCATCAAGTCGACGCTGCTGGCTGGCGACGGCGTGTGCTCGCCCGAGTTCATCAAGCTCGCTGGCGATGCCGCAGGCATCCTGCACTGCTCGATGGCCGGCGAAGCGGTCGAGAAGATGGCCAAGGGCGCGGACTTCGTCGCCAGGTACAAGGCCAGGTTCAACCAGGACGTGCAGATCTATTCGCCGTACTCGTACGACGCGGTGTACGTGATCGCCGACGCGATCAAGCGCGCCGGCAAGGCCGACCGCGCCTCGATCACGGCCGCGATGCCCGCGACGAACTACCCGGGCCTGACCGGCCAGGTCGCGTTCGACGAGAAGGGCGACATCAAGGGCGGCGCGATCTCGATGTTCAAGATTGTCGACGGCAAGATGGTTTACGTGTCGACGGTCCGCTAAGCAACCGCATCGTCGAAAACGGCACCCCGCGGGGTGCCGTTTTTTTGAGTGGACCGCGCGTGCGAAGCGCCCCTTGCTACGATGCGCGGGCGCGGTCCAACCGCCTCGAGGTTCCATGGACACCTTCATCCAACAGACCATCAACGGCCTGGTGCTCGGCAGCATGTATTCGCTGATCGCGCTCGGCTACACGATGGTGTACGGAATCCTGAACCTCATCAATTTCGCGCACGGCGACGTGCTGACGGTCGGTGCGCTGACGGCGCTGTCGACGATCCTGTTCCTGCAGGCGTTCTTCCCGGGCATGCCGGGCTGGGTGCTGATGCTCGCCGGCCTGCTGGCCGCGATTCCTGTCTGCGTGGTGCTGAGCCTGGTGATCGAGCGCGTCGCCTACCGCCCGCTGCGCAACGCGCCGCGCCTGGCTCCGCTCATCACCGCCATCGGCGTGTCGATCGTGATCCAGACGGTCGCGATGCTCGTCTGGGGCCGCACGTACATGACGTTCCCGCAGCTGATACCCGACCTGCCGCTCACCTTCGGCGAAGCGACGGTCACCTTGACCAAGATGATGGTGATCGGCTTGTCCGCCGCCGTGATGATCGGTCTCATGTTGCTCGTGAACCGCACCCGGCTCGGCCGCGCGATGCGCGCCACCGCCGAGAACCCGCGCGTCGCCGGACTGATGGGCGTGAATCCAAACTTCGTGATCGCAATGACGTTCGCGATCGGTGCGTCGCTGGCCGCGCTGGCGGGGGTGATGCTGGCGGCCACTTACGGGGTCGCGCATTTCTACATGGGCTTCCTGCCGGGCCTGAAGGCGTTCACCGCGGCGGTGCTGGGCGGCATCGGCAACATTCCCGGCGCCATGCTCGGCGGGCTGCTGCTCGGGCTGATCGAGGCGCTCGGGGCCGGATACATCGGCCAGTTGAGCGGCGGCGTGCTCGGCAGCCACTACCAGGACATCTTCGCGTTCCTGATACTGGTGCTGGTGCTGATCTTCCGGCCCTCCGGCCTGCTCGGCGAACGCGTCGCGGACCGGGCCTGAGCATGACGAACTTCTTCGCGGGCTTCCGGAACAGCCGCACGGCGGCGTTCGCAGCGACGGCCGTCGTCGCCGCCGTCCTCGTCCTGCTCCCCTTCCTGTTCGGCCAGCTCGGCAACGCCTGGGTGCGCGCGCTCGCGTTCGCGCTGCTGTACGTGATGCTGGCGCTCGGCCTGAACATCGTCGTCGGCTTCGCCGGACTGCTCGACCTCGGCTACATCGCCTTCTACGCCGTCGGCGCCTACATGTACGCGCTGCTCGCATCGCCGCACCTGACGTCGAATTTCGCGTGGATCGCGCAGACCTTTCCCAACGGCCTGCACAACTCGATCTGGTTCGTGATCCCGTTCGGCGCCGGTCTCGCCGCGATGTTCGGAATCCTGCTCGGCGCGCCTGTGCTGAAGCTGCGCGGCGACTACCTCGCAATCGTCACGCTCGGTTTCGGCGAGATCATGCGCATATTGATGAACAACCTGAACGCGCCGGTGAACATCACGAACGGGCCGCAGGGCATCACGATGATCGATCCGATCTCGTTCGGCGGCATCAGCCTCGCGAAGACCCAGACACTCTTCGGGATCCAGCTGCCGTCGGTCTACCTCTACTACTACCTGTTCCTCGTGCTTGCCCTCATCACCATCGTCATCTGCATCCGGCTGCAGGACTCCCGGCTCGGCCGTGCCTGGATGGCGATCCGCGAGGACGAACTCGCGGCGAAGGCGATGGGCATCAACGTCCGCAACGTGAAGCTGCTCGCCTTCTCGCTCGGCGCGACCTTCGGCGGCGTGGCCGGCGCGATGTTCTCGGCGTTCCAGGGCTTCGTGTCGCCGGAGTCGTTCACGCTGAACGAATCGATCATCGTGCTCGCGATGATCGTCCTCGGCGGCCTCGGCCACATCCCGGGCGTGGTGCTCGGCGCCGTGTTGCTGTCGCTCTTCCCCGAGGTGCTGCGGCACACCGTGGCGCCGCTGCAGATGATGGTGTTCGGCAAGGTGATCGTCGAGTCCGAGGTGCTGCGGATGATGCTGTACGGTCTCGCGATGGTGCTGATCATGCTGTACCGGCCGAAGGGGCTCTGGCCGGCACCCGAGCACGGCATCAACCCGTCCGACCGCGCCGACGCCGGAAAGGCGCAGGCGGCCTGAGATGGCGGAGACGATCCTCCGCGTGGCGGGCGTCAACAAGCGCTTCGGCGGACTGCAGGCGCTTGCCGACGTCGGCCTGGAGGTCGAGCGCGCCCAGATCTACGGCCTGATCGGCCCCAACGGCGCCGGCAAGACGACCTTCTTCAACGTGATCACGGGCCTCTACGCGCCCGACTCCGGCACCTTTGAGCTCGCGGGCAAGCCGTATTCGCCGTCGAACGTGCACAAGGTGGCCGAGGCCGGCATCGCGCGCACGTTCCAGAACATCCGGCTGTTCCCCGACATGACCGCGCTCGAGAACGTGATGGTCGGGCGCCACGTGCGGACGAAGGCCACGGCGCTCGGAGCGATCCTGCGCACCCGCGCCACCCTCGCCGAGGAACGGCAGATCAAGCAGCGCGCCATCGAACTGCTCGAGTACGTCGGCATCCGCCGGTACGCCGACTACCAGGCGCGCACACTGGCCTACGGCGACCAACGCCGCCTCGAGATCGCCCGCGCGCTGGCGACCGAACCCAAGCTGCTCGCGCTCGACGAACCGGCCGCCGGCATGAATGCGACCGAGAAGATGTCCCTGCGCGGACTCCTCGAACACATCAGCAGCGACGGCATCACGATCCTGCTGATCGAGCACGACGTGAAGCTGGTGATGGGCCTGTGCGACCGCCTGACCGTGCTCGACTACGGCAAGATCATCGCGGCCGGCACGCCGGGCGACGTGCAGCGCAATCCGGCGGTCATCGCGGCGTACCTCGGCGGCGGGCACAGTTTCGCGGCGAAGGGCGAGGCGGCATGAGCGCGCGCGGCCGCTCCGAAGCGCTCATCCCGCCGCGCGCAGCGCGGAGGGTAGCCCAGTGACCGACGTCGTCCTTCGAGTTGCAGGCCTGAGAGTCGCCTACGGCGGCATTCAGGCAGTCAAGGGCATCGACCTCGAGATCCGCGCCGGCGAACTGGTCACGCTGATCGGAGCGAACGGCGCCGGCAAGACGACCACCCTGAAGGCGATCACCGGAACGCAGGCGTGGGCCGGCGAGATCGACTACATGGGCAAGTCCGCGCGCGGCATGGCGTCCTACCAGTTGCTGGCCCGGGGCCTCGCCATGGTCCCCGAAGGCCGCGGCGTGTTCGCGCGGATGACGGTCACCGAGAACCTTCAGATGGGCGCCTTCGTCCGCCGGGACAAGGACGGCGTGAAGCGCGACATCGACGAGATGTTCGCGCTCTTCCCGCGCCTGAAGGAGCGCGCGAAGCAGCTGGCCGGGACGCTGTCCGGCGGCGAGCAGCAGATGCTCGCGATGGCCCGCGCGTTGATGAGCCAGCCGAAGCTGCTGCTGCTCGACGAGCCGTCGATGGGCCTCGCGCCCATCATGGTCGAGAAGGTGTTCGAGGTGATCCGGTCCGTCGCGCAGCGCAAGGTGCCGATGCTGCTGGTCGAGCAGAACGCGCGGCTCGCGCTGGAAGCTGCCCATCGCGCCTACGTGATGGAGTCGGGCCTGATCACGCTGTCGGGCGACGCCGGGACGCTGCTGGACGATCCCAAGGTGCGCGAGGCCTACCTCGGGGAAGCGGCCGGTCACTGACCGGGCAGGGCTGGCTGGGCACGACTGCCCAGGCAACTCCCGCCGGCGGCACGGCCGCGCAATCGGCGGCCGCCCTCCGGGCCTTCCTGCCGCATTGAGCCAACGCAAAGGGAGGGCACAGGGGCGCCCCTAGCATGTTCCTTCCCCCGAAGGAGGTCAGACATGCGCGCCGCTTGCGCAGAACCCGCGCCGCCGCAGACAAGCAAGCTGCGGCCGATGACGGGCAATGAGGCCATCGCGCGCGGCGCGTGGGAGGCCGGAGTCAAGGTCGCGGCGGCCTATCCCGGCACGCCCAGCACCGAGATCCTGGAGTCGCTGGCGACGTTTCCGGCGAGCGACGTTCACGCGCAGTGGTCGACCAACGAGAAGGTGGCGCTGGATGTCGCCATCGGCGCCTCGTTCGCCGGCGCCCGCGCGCTCGCGGCGATGAAACACGTCGGACTCAACGTCGCGGCCGATTCGCTGATGTCGCAGACGTACATCGGCGTCAACGGCGGGCTGGTCATCGTCGTCGCCGACGACCCCGGCATCCACAGCTCCCAGAACGAGCAGGACACGCGCGTCTACGGGCAGTTCGCCATGGTCCCGGTGCTCGAGCCGAGCGATGCGCAAGAAGCGCTGGAATTCACGCGCTTCGCGTTCGAACTGTCGGAGCGCTTCGACACCCCGGTCATCGTACGGACGACCACGCGCCTGTCGCACACCCGCAGCACCGTCGAACTCGGCGCAAGGAAGGAGGTGCCGACCCGCGGTTTCGTCGAGAACCGTGCCAAGAACGTGATGATCCCGGCCCATGCGCGTCCCCGCCACGCCGCTTTGCTGGAGCGCGAACTCAGGCTCAAGGAGTTCCTGCGCGATGCGCCGCTGAATCGGATGGAGATGCGCGACCCGAAGGTGGGCGTCATCACCGGCGGGACGTGCTACCCGTACGTGCGCGAGGTGCTGCCGGCCGCGAGCGTGCTGAAGCTCGGCGCTTCGTGGCCGCTGTCGGACGACCTGCTGCGCAGCTTCTGCGCGGCGGTGGAACGCGTCGTCGTGGTGGAGGAACTGGAGCCGTTGATCGAGCGCGAACTCAACGCGCTCGGCCTGTCCGTCGCGGGCAAGACGACGGCGGGCGGTGCGCTGTTTCCGCGCACCGGCGAGTTCTCGCCCGAGGTGGTGCGCGCAGGATTCGAGAAGGCGGGTCTGCTGCCGGCGCGTGCTGCGCGCGCAGCGCCGTGGACTCCACAGCCGCTGGTGCGGCCGCCGGTGCTGTGTGCCGGCTGTCCGCACACATCGATGTTCATGGCCGTGCGCGCAACCGGCGCGCGCGTGGCGGGCGACATCGGCTGCTACACGCTGGGAGCACTCGACCCGCTGCGTGGGCTCGACACCAGCGTCGCGATGGGCTGCTCGATCGGCGTGGCGGCGGGCATGGCCCGGGCCGGCGAGAACCGGCCGGTGCTGGCGACCATCGGCGACTCGACCTTCCTGCACGCCGGATTGCCGGCGCTGATCGATGCCGTCTACAACGGAGCCGACATCACGGTGCTGCTGCTCGACAACCACATCACCGCGATGACCGGCGGCCAGGACCACCCGGGCACCGGCCGGACGCTGCGCGGAGAGCCCGCGCCCAAGGTCGACTACGAAGCGCTGGTGCGCGCCGCCGGCGTCAAGTGGGTGCGGACCGTCGATTCCTACGACCTCGCCGTCGTCCACCAGACGCTGCGCGAGGCGATCGCCCACCGCGGCGTGTCGGTCGTGATCTCGGACCGTCCGTGCGTGATCGACCCGGTGCGGATCAAGGGGCCGGCGCTGCAGGTGTCCGAGGCGCAGTGCAACGCCTGCCAGTCGTGCATGAACCTGGGCTGCCCGGCGCTGACGTGGGCGGCGTCGACCTTCGAGGGTCGACACAAGGTGACCATCGATCCCGCGCTGTGCATCGGTTGCTCGCTGTGCGCCCAGGTGTGCACGGTGGACTGCATCAAGGTGCCGGAGACGCCGCTGCAATGAACCCGGCCCCGCCGTCAGCAACGGTTGCGCTGAGCGCGATGGAGCGCGACGGGCCGGTCAACGTGCTGATCGTCGGTGTCGGCGGCCAGGGAGTGATCCTCGTGTCGAAGGTGCTTGCGTGGCTGGCGCAGCAACGCGGCTACCAGGTCAAGCAAAGCGAAGTGCACGGCATGGCCAAGCGCGGCGGGTCGGTGTTCAGCCACGTCCGCTACGGTCGCGAGGTTTGGTCGCCCACGATCGCGCGCGGCGAGGTCGATCTGCTGGTTGCACTCGAGTGGGCCGAGGCGTTGCGCTGGCTGCCGTGGCTGAAGCCCGGCAGCGGCATGCTCGTCTGCGACACCAAGCGCATCGTGCCGCCGTTTTCCTGCCTGAACCGCAAGCCCGGCGCGACGTTGAGTTACGCGCGCGAGACGCCCGCCGAAGTGCAGGCGCACGTCGCCGAGGCGCACGCGATCGACGCCACGCTGATCGCCGAGGAACTCGGCAACGAGCGCGCCGCCAACGTGGTGCTGCTGGGTGCCGTGTCCACCGCACTGGAGTTTGCGTACGAGGAGTGGGAGACCGGGCTCGCCGAGTTCGTGCCATCGAAGACGCTGGTTGTGAACGTGGAGGCGTTGCGCCGCGGCCGCGATTGGATCGACCGCGCGCGGCGCGGCGACGAAATCGCGAGCGAGCCGAGCGTGCCGACCGTGGCCGAGCCGGGCTTGGCGGTGCGACTGGAGATCACGCCGCAGTGGTGCAAGAGCTGCGACATCTGCGTCAAGCTCTGCCCCGAGCGCTGCCTTCGCCTCAACGACGAGCGGATCGTCGAACTCGCCGATCCTTCGAAGTGCACGGGTTGCCGGCTGTGCGAGTGGCTCTGCCCGGACTTCGCGATACGAGTGCACCTCGATCGGGCGACGGAGTCCGCTGGCGCCACGGCCGAAGGAGCGCGCGCGTGAACGCGCCCGAGGTCGGCGTCGTCCGCGGTTCCGCCGCGCCACCGCGCCTGCTCTCGGGCAACCACGCGGCCGCGCTCGGCGCGCTGGCGGCCGGGTGCCGCTTCTTCGCCGGCTACCCGATCACGCCGTCGTCGGAAGTGGCCGAGCGCATGGCGCGGCTGCTGCCGCCGGTCGGCGGGGTCTTCGTGCAGATGGAAGACGAGATCGCGTCGATGGCGGCCGTGATCGGCGCCTCGATGGGCGGCGTCAAGGCGATGACCGCGACCAGCGGGCCGGGCTTTTCCCTGAAGCTCGAGAACATCGGCTACGCCGCGGCCGCGGAGATTCCCTGCGTGATCGTCGACGTGATGCGCGGCGGCCCGTCGACCGGCATGCCGACGCGTCCCGCGCAGGGCGACCTGATGCAGTCGCGGTGGGGCAGCCACGGCGACTATCCGATCATCGTGCTCACGCCCGCGTCGGTGCGCGAGATCCACGACGAGACGGTGCGCGCGTTCGCGCTGTCCGAGTCCCTGCGCACGCCGGTCGTCGTGCTGTACGACCAGGCGATCGCGCAGCTGACCGAGACCGTCGACCTGCCGGCGGGCGACGCCATCCATGCCGTCGAGCGGCGCTGGGCGGAGGGCGCGCCCGCCGACTTCCAGCCCTACGCGGCCGGCGACGACCAGGTGCCGCCGATGGCGCGCCCCGGAGCCGGCTACCGCACGCACACCACCGGGCTCACGCACGCCGAGAGCGGATTCCCGACGCAAGCTCCGGCGGTCGTCGAGCGCAACCAGACGCGCCTGCTCACGAAACTGCAGAAGAACCGGGCGCGCATCGAGTCGTTCGAGGCCCAGCACACCGACGATGCCGAGGTGCTGGTCGTTGCCATCGGCATCAGCGCGCGCGCCGCGAAGCGCGCCGTGGCGGCCGCGCGCGGCGCGCGGCATCCGGGCGGGACTGTTCCGCCCGATCACCCTGTGGCCGTTCCCGGAAGACGCCCTGCGGGCGGCGGCTGCCCGCGCGCACGCGGTGCTCGTGCCGGAACTGAACGCCGGGCAACTCGTGCTCGAAGTCGAGCGCGTGCTGCGTGGCCATCGCGTGGTCGGCCTGAACCGCTACGACGGCGAGCCCATCGCGCCGGCGCAGATCGAGGCGCGCATCGGGCAACTGGCGCAGGAGGCGGCATGAGCGCGCCGGGCGCCAAGGGGGCGGCATGATGTTCGACACCGCGGCGGACTTCGACGTCCGCCGGTACCTGCGGCCCGAGCGCATGCCGCACCACCTGTGCCCCGGCTGCGGGCACGGCATCGCGCTGCGCGCGCTGCTGTGGGCGATCGACGACGAGGGCATCGCCAAGGACCGGCTCGCGGTGGTCTCCGGCATCGGCTGCGCGGGCCGGCTGTCGGCGAACATCGACGCGAACACCTTTCACGTGACGCACGGGCGGCCGCTGGCGTTCGCCACCGGGCTCGCACTGGCGCGGCCCGACCTGCACGTGGTCGTGATCACCGGCGACGGCGACTGCCTCGCGATCGGCGGCAATCACTTGATCCACGCCTGCCGCCGCAACCTCAAGCTGACGTGCCTGATGCTGAACAACGAGACCTACGGCATGACCGGCGGGCAGGTCTCGCCCACCACGTCCGAGAGCATGCTGACCACCACGACTCCGCTCGGCAACGCGGAGCCTGCGTTCGATGCGTGCGCGCTGGCGGCCGCGGCGGGCGCCGGGTTCGTGGGGCGCGAGGTCACGCATCACGTGCCGAAGCTGAAGGAACTCGTGCGCCAGGGGCTGCAGCATCCGGGCTTCGCCTTCATCGAGGTGCTGTCCGACTGCACCGAGATCTTCGGCCGCAAGAACGAGCTGGGCTCGTCGCCGGAAATGGTGATGCGCCAGAAGAGCGGGATCCGGCCGGACGCCTACCGCGACACGGTGGACACGCCGTTCCGTTCGACCGAGCTGCGCACCGGCGTGCTGGCCACCAACACGCGCCCCGAGTACGGCGCGGCTTACCGCGCGGCGTGCGCCCGGACCGCCGTCAGCGCCGGCCAGCGGGGCGCGACGTGAACCCGGCGCGCCTGCCCGACGGACGCATGGAGCTGCGCATCGCCGGCACCGGCGGGCAAGGCCTGCTGCTCGCGGGCCGGATCCTGGCCGACGCCCTGATGGCCGGCGGCCGCCACGTCGCGCAGTCGCAGACCTACGAGCCCACGTCCCGCGGCGGCTACTGCAACGCCGACCTGGTGGTCGCCGACGGCGACATCGACTACCCGCTCGCCACCGCGCTCGACGCGCTGGTGCTGCTCGACCGGCTGGCGGTCGCGCCCTCGTGGCCGCTGCTGAAGCCGGGCGCCCTCGTCATCGCCGACACCCGGCTGTGCCCGGAACTCCCGGAACTGCCCGCCGCGGACGTGCGCGTGCTGCACCTGCCGCTGACGCGCACCGCGATCGAACTGGGCAGCGAGCGGGTCGCCAACATCGTCGCGCTCGGCGCGCTGGCGGCGCTCACGAACCTGTGCGACCTCGACGCGCTCGCGCACAAGGTGCGCGTCGAAGCGCCGCGCAGCCTGGTGCACCTGAACCTCGACGCGCTGGGCGCCGGCATCGGGATGTCGGCCCAGGCGGTGACGGCCACCTAGTTCCGGTCGCGTCGGGCGCCACCTGCCGCGCCGTCAGGCCGGCGGCATCACCCGCTGCATCCACTCCGCGAGTTCGCGCGCGCCGGCGTCGCCGCTCTGCATCGCGCGCAGCACGCCCGCCCGATCGGCCTCGGAGCGGTTCTGGCTCAGCTTGAACTTGACGTCGAGCCGCGTGACGGCGAGTTCGAAGGCGACGATGCCGCCTTTCATCTTCTCGCGCCACTCGACGTCGAGTTCGTCCCAGCGCTTGCGGTACGGGACGTCGTGCGCATCGATCAGCGCCTTCAGCACGCGTTCCTTCGCCTCGGCGTCGTGCCGCAGCGTCACCGCGCAGGCTGCGTGCACCACCGCGTAGTTCCAGGTCGGCACCGCCTCCTTCGCCTCGTAGCAGAAGGGGGAAACGTAGGCGTCGGCGCCGTGGAAGATCGCGAGGACGCGGTCGCCGTCCTTCCACTGCTTCCACTGGGGGTTCGGCTTCGCGAGGTGGCCGTGCAGCACCATCTCTTCGCCGCGCGCATCGGCAACGAGCGGCGCGTGGGAGACCATCGGCTCGCCGCCGTCTGCCGCGCCGACGATCGTCGCCAGCGGATGCCGGCGCATCAGCTCCAGCGCGAGGTCGCGCTGGCCGACCGCGAAGTGCGGCGGCTGGTAGAGCATCAACCGAGTCCGGCGCCTTCCGGCAGGCCGAGCATCAGGTTCAGGTTCTGGACGGCCGCGCCGCTCGCGCCCTTGCCGAGGTTGTCGAGACGCGCGATGACCATCGCCTGCTGCCGAGCGTCGTTGGCGAAGACGAAGACTTCGAGGCGGTTGGTGCCGTTCAGGTTCTCCGGTTCGAGGAATGCGCCGTCGCGCAGCGCCGCGGTGTCGTTCAGCGGCCGCACCGTGACGAACGGCTCGCCCGCGTAGTGCTCGACGTACGCGGCGTGCAGTTGCTCGCCCGTCGGGCGACCCGGCAACTGCGACACCTGCAACGGCACCGACACGAGCATCCCGCGCCGGAAGTTGCCGACCGACGGACTGAACACCGGGGGAAGGTCGAGCAAACCGTGCGTCTGCATCTCGGGCAGGTGCTTGTGCTTCATGTCGAGCCCGTACACGCCGAACTGCTGGGGCCGTGCGCCACCCGTCGCCTGCTCGTACTGCTCGATCATCTTGCGGCCGCCGCCGGAGTAGCCGGACACCGCGTGCACCGTCGCCGGAAAACCGGCCGGCACGATCCCGCGCTCGCGCAGCGGACGCACGACCGCGAGGAAGCCGGTCGGGTAGCACCCGGGGTTCGACACGCGCTTCGCCGCGGCGATCGTCGCGCGCTGCGTCTTCGTCAGTTCCGGAAAGCCGTACACCCACCCCGCCGCCGTGCGGTGCGCGCTGCTCGCGTCGACCACGCGCGTGCGCGGGTTGTCGATCATCGTGACCGTCTCGCGCGCCGCGTCGTCGGGCAGGCACAGGACGACCGCATCGACCTGGTTGATCACCGCGCGCTTCGCCGCGGCGTCCTTGCGCTGCTCGGCCGGCAGGCTCACGACCTCGACGTCGCTGCGTGTCGCCAGCCGCTCGCGGATCTCGAGCCCGGTGGTGCCGTGTTCGCCATCGATGAAGATCGTCGGTTTCGCCATGGGAGTCCTCACGCGCTGGCCAGGTCGGCCTGGGTCGTGAAAGCGTCTGCAAAGAACTGGTCGTCGGGCAGGCCGCACTGTGCCGCGAAGTCGCGCCGCGCGGCGTCGATCATCGCCGGCGCGCCGCAGGCATAGACCTGGTGGCCCGACAGGTCGGGCAGGTCCTCGATCACCGCCTGGTGGACGAAGCCCGTGCGGCCGGTCCACGCGTCCTCCGCCTGCGGCTCCGACAGCACCGGCACGTAGCGGAAGTTCGGCTGCCCGGCCGCCCACTGCGCGGCCACTGCGTCCATGTAGAGGTCCGCGCGCGAACGCGCGCCCCAGTACAGCCGCACCTCGCGCGCGGGCTTGCCGCTCTCGTCGATGTTGATGCGCTCGTGGAAGATGTGTTCGGCGATTGCCTTGATCGGAGCGAAGCCGGTGCCGCCCGCCAGCAGCACGATCGGCCGCGCGTTGTCCTCGCGCAGGAAGAACGTGCCGAGCGGCGCCTCGATGCGGAGGATGTCGCGCTCCCTGACCGGCGGCTCGACGACGCCGAACAGCCGGTCCGTGAACGCGCCGCCCGGCGTGTGCCGGATGTGCAGCTGGATCAGCTCGTCGGCGTGCGGCGCGGTCGCCATCGAATACTGGCGGCGCGCCCCGTCCTTCAGGATGAAGTCCATGTACTGCCCGGCGCGGAACTGCAGGCGCTCGTTGGCGGGCAGCTGCACCGAGACGATCGCCACGTCCGGCGTCACGCGGTCGATCTTCGCGATGCGCGCCGGCATCTTGCGGATCGGGATGTCGCCGAAGCCCGTCAGCTCGCGCGCCTCGATCACGAGGTCCGACTGCGGGATCGCCGAACAGACGAGCGTGTAGCCCTTCGCTTCGTCCGCGTCGGACAGCGCCGATGCGGAGTGCGGCTTGTGCGTCAGCGTGCCCTCGAGCCGCTTGCTGCGGCAGGTTCCGCACGCGCCGTTCTTGCAGCCGTACGGCAGTCCGATGCCGTTGCGCAACGCCGCGGCCAGCACGGTCTCGTCGCCCTCGGTGGCGAAGGTGCGCCCGCTCGGGCGAATGGTGACGGTGAAGCCCATAGAATCAGGTCATGGAAGTGAACCGGCCCGCGTCGACGGCCTCATCGCGCCGTGCCATCGGAAAGCTCGGTCGGCCGCGCCTGTTGATCGTCGGCTGCGGCGACATCGGCCTGCGCATTGTCGCACGGCTCCATCGGCGTTTCCGCGTCGTCGCGCTGACGTCGAGCCCGCAACGCGTGCCGCAGCTGCGCGCCGCCGGAGCGATTCCGATCGTCGGCAACCTCGACGACCGCGCGACGCTGCGGACGTCTGCGCGGCTTCGGTTCGCGCGTGATCCACCTCGCGCCGCCCCCCGAGTCCGGCGACGGCGATCGCCGCACGGCCCGTCTGGTGAATGCGCTCGGGCGACGCGACGGCGACCGGACCGTCTACATCAGCACGACCGGCGTGTACGGCGACCAGCGCGGCGCGTGGATCGACGAAACCGCTCGGCTGGCCACGACCGAGGCGCGCAGCCTGCGCCGGATCGACGCGGAGCGGCGCATGCGGCGCCGCCGGCACGCGCACGTGTTGCGCGTGCCCGGCATCTACGCGCAGGACCGCCTGCCGCTGGCGCGCCTCCAGCAGAAGCTGCCCGCGCTCGCCCCCGGCGACGACGTCTACACCAGCCACATCCACGCCGACGACCTCGCGCGCATCGCCATCGTGGCGCTGCTGCGCGGCCAGCCATGCCGCGTGACGAACACGGTCGACGACGGCGGGCTGAAGATGGGCGAGTACTTCGACCTCGTCGCCGACCGCTTCGGCCTCGAGCGCCCGCCGCGCCTGCCGCGCGAGGAACTGAAGCGCGCGGTGTCGCCGATGATGTACTCGTTCATGTCCGCGTCGCGGCGCATCCGCAACGCGCGGCTGAAGCGCGAGCTGCGCGTGCGGCTGGCGTTCCCGACCGTGCGCGATGCGCTCGCGGTGATCCCCGCGCCCTCGCGCTGAGCGGCCCCAACGCCTGGCCGCGCGGCTGTGCTAGGGTGAATTCGAACCGGTCCATTCCGGGTCGCCGCGCGACGGGAGTTGCGTCGCGATCCCCGCCTTCAGGAGAACGAAGCGATGAACTCGCCCACCAAGTACGTCCTCGATGAGTCCCATATGCCGCGCACCTGGTACAACATCCAGGCCGACCTGCCGCGCGCGCTGCCGCCCGTGCTGCACCCGGGAACGCTGAAGCCGATCGGTCCGGCGGACCTCGCGCCGCTGTTCCCGATGGACCTGATCCTGCAGGAAGTGAGCACCGAGCGCGAGATCGAGATTCCCGAGCCGGTGCGTGACATCTATCGCCTGTGGCGACCGTCGCCGCTGTATCGCGCGCACCGGCTCGAGAAGGCCCTCGGCACCCCGGCCCGCATCTTCTACAAGTACGAGGGCGTGAGCCCGGCGGGCAGCCACAAGCCGAACACGGCCGTCCCGCAGGCGTTCTACAACGCCCAGGCGGGCATCAAGCGGCTGACGACCGAGACGGGCGCAGGCCAGTGGGGCACCTCGTTGGCTTTCGCGGGTGGGCTCTTCGGGCTCGAAGTACTGATCTTCCAGGTCCGCGTGTCCTATGACCAGAAGCCCTACCGGCGCGCGGTGATGGAAACCTACGGCGCCCGCTGCGTCCCGTCGCCCTCGAATGAAACCGAATACGGCCGGCGCGTCCTCGCGCAGCGGCCCGACCATCCGGGCAGCCTCGGCATCGCGATCTCGGAAGCCGTCGAACTCGCCGTGCAGCGCGACGACACCAAGTACGCGCTGGGGTCGGTGCTGAACCACGTGCTGATGCACCAGACCGTCATCGGGCTGGAGTCGATGGAACAGATGCGGATGGCCGATGCCTGGCCGGACGTCGTCGTCGGCTGCACCGGCGGCGGCTCGAACTTCGCCGGCATTGCCTTTCCGTTCATCGGCGACGGCCTGCGCGGCGGCGCGAAGCCGCGCATCGTCGCCGTCGAACCGGCCGCGTGCCCGTCGCTCACGCGCGGCCGCTATGCGTACGACTTCGGCGACACCGGCCACCTGACGCCGCTCACCAAGATGCACACGCTCGGCTCGAGCTTCACGCCGCCCGGGCTTCCACGCCGGCGGGCTGCGCTACCACGGCATGGCGCCGCTCGTGTCGCACCTGAGGCAGCTCGGCCTGATCGAGGCCACCGCGTACACGCAGAACGAGTGCTTCGCCGCCGGCGTGCTGTTCGCGCGCGCCGAAGGCATCGTGCCCGCGCCCGAAGCCAATCACGCGGTGAAGGGCGCGATCGAGGAGGCGCTGCGCTGCAAGCGCGAAGGACGCACCGAGACGATCCTGTTCAACCTGTGCGGCCACGGGCACTTCGACATGAGCTCGTACCAGAAGTACTTCGCCGGCGAGCTGACGGACGAGAGCTACGACGAGAAGGAACTCGCGATGGCGCTGGCGGGGTTGCCGAGCGTGCCGGAACCCGCGTGAGGCTCGCGGGGCGACTCGCAGGCGATCCCTGACGATCGCCGGGGCGATCGGGGCGCGCCGGCGAACGCGGCCCGCGAAGCCGGCGCCGGCCCTACCCGAACAGCCCGCCGACCTTCGTGCCCGCCAGCCGGTTGATCGCCGCGAGGCTGATCGCCGCGACGACGATCAGGATGAAGCCGAGCGCGGCCGCCTCGTTCTGCGATCCGGCGATGTAGAAGGTGAAGATGCCGAACGGGATCGTCTCCCAGCCGCCGAGGGTCAGGAAGACGACCGCGGACGCTTCCTGCAGCGAGGTGATGAACGAAAACAGGCCGCCGACCAGGATGCCCTTCCACACCAGCGGCACCGTGATGTCCCTGAACGTGCGCATCTTGGTCGCGCCGACGTTCTCCGCGGCTTCCTCCATCGACTTGTGGACCAGCAGCAGCGACGAGTAGCTGCCGCGCACCGTGTACGGCAGGCGCCGCACCGCCAGGACGAGGGGAATGATGATCCACATGCTGGTCAGCGGGATCTCTATCAGCGGCAGCGGATAGTGGAAGGCGCGGATGTAGGCGATGCCGATCGCCGTGCCGGGGATGGCGAGGATCAGCGTGGTCAGGGCATCCATCGATCTGTTCCCCGGCGCCTTGGTTCGGCTGAGGATCCACGCCATCGGCACGCCGATCACCAGACAGATCAGCACCGCCAGCCCGCAGTAGAGGAACGAGTTCATGATGAACTTCGGCGTCTCGATGCTGACGCGCGTGAAGAAGGCCGTCGTGTATTCGAGCGGGAAGGGTGTCAGCGACCAACCGCGGCCGAATGCCGCCAGCGTGACGCCGATGTGCGGCAGGAACGAGATGAACATCAGCGTCGACAGGAACCCCACCGCCAGCCAGCGCCGGGCCGGCGACAGCCGCCGGCGCTCGACCTTCGTGTACGACAGCGAGCTGTAGTCCTTGATCGCCACGTACTGGCGCGCAGCGAGCACGAACACGATCGCCAGCAGCACGAGCAGCGCCGAGATGACGATGCCCATCCGGAACAGGCGCCGGTCGATGAACTGCACGATGTTCAGGTACGCCTGCGGCGCCAGCAGGTCCTGCACGCCGACCACCAGCGGCGTGATGAAGTCGGCGAAGGTCCAGATGAAGACGAGCAGCGCGCCCGAGACATAGCCCGGCGTGGTCAGCGGCAGCGTGATGTCGCGGAAGCGGCGCCAGCCGTTCGCCCCCATGCCCTGCGCGGCCTCCTCGAGCGCCGGATCGACCTTGGTGAGCGCGTCGAGGATCGACAGCGTGATCATCGGGAACAGGTGCAGCGTCTGGACCAGCAGCACGCCCTGCATCCCGTACATGAAGTTGATCGGGTGCTCGAGGCCGAAGTAGTCCCGCAGCACCACGTTGACGGTGCCGGCGCGACCGAGGATGAAGACGAAGCCGAGCACGCCCACCAGCGGCGGCATGATCAGCGGCAGCATCGTCAGGTACGAGAACAGGTTGCGGCCGGGAAAGTCGTAGCGCAGCAGCAGCAGCGCCACCGCGATGCCCAGCACCGAGGTCGTGATCACCGTGGACACGCCGAGCAGCATCGACTTCCACAGCGCGCGCAGGTAGTACCTGTCGGTGAAGAAGTCGATGAAATTGCCGATCGTGAAGGCGCCGCCTTCGGTGGTGAACGCGTCGTAGAAGATCCGCGACAGCGGATACAGCACGAACAGCAGCAGGAACGCCCAGATCGCGGCGAAGCCGAGCGCGGCCTTCAAGCCGACGCGCGGAACATGAAACCTGGGCAGGGCCAGCGAAGTCATGGTCCGTTCCGACTCGTCGCGTCAGTCGGGCGCTATCGCGACGGTGTCGCCGGCCGGAAACGCCACGCGCACCGTGGCGCCGATGTCCAGCGGCACGTGGTGCCAGGGGTCGCGGATGTCGACCTTGTAGACGAAACCGTGGCCGAGGTCGACGTCGTAGCGCAGCGTGTTGCCCAGGTAGGCGGCGAACGTGATCTGGCCTTCGGCGACGTTCAGTTCCACGCCCGCCACGCCGCCGTCCAGCGAGATGTTCTCGGGCCGGATGCCCAGCACGCACGCGCTTCCCACCGAGCGCGCCACCGTGAAGAAGGCCGACCACTCGCCCAGCGGCGTGCGCGCGCGCAGTCGCCCGCGGTCCGCGTCGATCGACGTCACCGTGGCCTCGATCAGGTTGTTGATGCCGATGAAGTCGGCGACGAACCGCGTGCGCGGATGCTCGTACAGCGCCTTCGGCGGCCCGACCTCGAGCATCCGGCCCTTGTCGAACACGGCCATGCGGTCCGACAGCGTCAGCGCCTCTTCCTGGTCGTGCGTGACATAGATCGTCGTGATGCCGAGTTCCTTCTGCAGCTTGCGGATCTCGGCGCGCACCTGGATGCGGATCTTGGCGTCGAGGTTCGACAGCGGTTCGTCCAGCAGCAGGATCTCCGGGTTCAGCACGAGCGCCCGGGCGAGCGCCACGCGCTGCTGCTGTCCACCCGAAAGCTGCCCCGGATAGCGCTTGTCGAGGCCGCCGAGCTTGACCTTCTCGAGCACGGCGTTCACGCGCCGATCGATCTCGCCGCCCGCAACCTTGCGCAGCTTCAGTCCGTAGCCGACGTTGTCCCTGACCGTCATGTGCGGCCACAGCGCGTAGTTCTGGAACACCATGCCGATGCCGCGCTCGTGCGGCGGCACCTCGTTCACGCGGCGATCGTCGAAGCGGATCTCGCCGTCGTCCGGGGAGTAGAAGCCCGCGATCAGCCGCAGCAGCGTGGTCTTGCCGCAGCCCGACGGCCCGAGGAGGGTGAAGAGCTCCCCCTCCTCGACCGTCAGCGTGACGTCGTTGGCCGCCGCCATCGCGCCGAAGCGCTTGGTGACGTTCTGCACGGCGATGCGCACGGCGTGCCTCCTCGATCGCTCCCGCGGGCTGCGCCCCGTCCGGGATCAGCTCAGTACTTCTTCTTCAGCTGCTCCCAGACCGCCTCGATGTCGCGCCGGAACTGCTCGTTGACCTGGGTGTAGCGGGCCTGCGCCTTGTCGTCGTCGTAGATGTTCTTCACTTCGCGGTCGAAGTACGAGCGCACGCCGCCGGTGAACTCGACCGCCTTCTCGGCGTCCGACCCCGGCGCGCCCTGCACGCGATACTTCGGCGTTAGCGGGAACAGGCCCCGTTCCATGAAGACGCGCTGACCGCGCTCGGTCATCAGGAACTCGATGAAGGCCTGCGCGGCGCGCGGGTGCTTGCAGCCGGCCAGCACGGCCATCGGCTCGGGCGTGATCCACGCGGTGGGCGGCGCCACGTACTTGATGTCGTACCCGGCGAGGCGCTCCTCGAACGCCATGTAGCTCGGCACCGCGAAGCCGGCCGCGAACTCACCCTTGGCGACCACCGAGGGGACGTCCCGGCTGCGCGCGGTGAACAGCCCCGTGTTGGCGGCGAGCCGCTGCAGCCACTCCCAGCCCTTGTCATCGCCGTACTGCTGCAGGATCACCTCGTATGTCGCGTGGCTGCTCGACGATCGTGTCGGGGCGCACTGCACGACGTTGCCCTTGAGCTTCGGATTCAGCAGGTCGTCCCAGTCCTTCGGCTCGGGCACGCCGAGCCGCTTCAGCAGCGTCGGGTGATAGACGAGGCCGTACGGCTCGAGCGCCGTGCCGATCCAGAAGCCCTTCGGGTCCTTCAGGTAGATTGGCTTGGGCTTGCCGATCGTCGCCGGCACGGCGTCGAGGGTTTGCTTCGGTACCGCGAGCGGCGCCACCAGCTTCTGCTCGGCCAGCTTGTCGAACAGCGCGCTCTCGCCGCCCCAGAAGATGTCGACTTCCGGCCGGCCCTTCCACTCGACGATGCGGCCGTAGGCAACCGGCGTGCCGGCGGCCAGCGCGTTGACCTTCACGGTGACTCCCCAGCGCTCCTTCGCGTACTTCGCGAACTCGGCGAGCGCGGCGTCGTGGATGAACTTCGACACCGGCGTGATCAGGGACAGTTCGTCCTCGATCGGCGCCTGGGCCAGCGCCGGGTGGATGGCCGCCAGGGCGCCGAGAGACGCCGAGGCTTGCAGGATTTCTCTGCGGGTGATGGTCATGGTTGTCTCCTGGAAGACTGCGGCAGTCGGTCGCCGGGGGCAGACGACATTGCTGCCGTGCGGGCCACCGAAAGCCCCAACAGTGCGGTCGGCCGCGGCATCGCCGGACCGCAAGTGACTTCAACCTAGTTCCCGTCGCGCCGCGCTCCTTGACGTCCATCACGCGCGGCACCGATCGTCGGGCCCGCAGACGGCTTCGACTCCGCGCCGACGCCCGGAAGGCAGGGCCGGAAGCCTATGCGTCGCGGCTGCTGCGCCGCAGCCAGGGCACCACGGCCCGCTCCACGCCGAAGGGCTGTGCCATCAGCGCGTCGAGTTCCCGGTCCGGGTCGGCCCCATGGTTCAGCACCCGGTCGACCAGCCCCGCGATCGGCATGTCGACGCCGAGCCGGGCGGCCAGTTCGGCGATGGCGCTCGAGGAGTGCACGCCTTCCTGCACCGTGATGCGCTCGCCGAGGATCTGCTCCAGCGTGCGGCCGCGGCCGAGTTCCATGCCGAGCGACATGTTGCGCGACTGCGGGCTGTTGCAGGACAGGTCGATGTCGCCGATGCCGGACAGGCCCAGGAAGGTCTCGAGCCGCGCGCCGAGCGCCAGCCCGAGGTCCACCGCCTCCGCCAGGCCGCGCGCCAGCAGCATCGCGCGCATGCTGTTGCCCAGGCCCTTGCCGGTGACGATGCCGCAGGCGATCGCGAGCACGTTCTTCATCACGCCGCTCACCTGCGCGCCGATCACGTCGTCGGACAGGTAGACGCGAAAGCGCGTGCTGCCGATCGCCTGTTCCAGCCGCGCCCCGAGCACCGGATCGGCGCACGCGAGCGTGACGCCGGCCGGCAGGTCGACCGCGATCTCGGCGGCGAAGGAAGGACCGGACAGGATGGCGACGCGCGCCTGCGGCAGCGTGTCCGCCAGGACCTGCGACATCAGCGCGCAGCTGCCGCGCTCGATGCCCTTCGAGCAGCTGACCACCGGAGTGCCGGCAGCCAGGTGAGGCCGCAACGACGCGGTCACGGCGCGCATGTGCTGCGCCGGCGGCACCAGCAGCACGAACTCCGACTCGCGCGCCGCGACGGCCATGTCCGCCGTGGCGACGATGCCCTCGGGCAGCGTCACGCCGCGCAGGAAGACCGCGTTCTCGCGCTTCACGTTGACCGTGTCCACGACCTCGGGCTCGCGCGCCCACAGCGGCGACGTCGTGGCCGCGCCGCGCAGCACGCACGCCATCGCAGTGCCGAAAGCGCCGCCGCCGATGACGCCCATCCGACCCATGCAGTCATCCTATGCGGCGTGATGCTGCGGGCGTTGACAGCGGTCAGCCGCCGCGCCGGCCCGGCCGCGACGCGGCGCCCTGCGCGATCACGCCCGCGCCGCGAGGACGCGCTCGGCGAAGACGACGAAGCCGTCGCCCTCCTCGGCCTCCGCGATCACGTGGGCCGGCGGGTGGTCCAGTCCGTCGACGAACGGCGCGATGTTGGCCACGGCGAAGGAGTGCGGGAAGTAGGCGAACATCGGCTCGTCGTTGGGGGAGTCGCCGATGAAGGCGAACGCGTCGCGCTCGGCATCGAGGTCGACGCCGAACTGCTCGCTCATCAGGCGCCGCGTCATCGACAGCTTGTCGTGCGTGCCGTGCCACGCGTTCACGTGGATCGAACTGACCTTCGCCGTCAGCCCGCGGGCCGTCAGCAGCGCGTGGATGCGGGCAACGGACTCCGGCGCAAGCGGCGGCACGTCCTCGCAATAGTCGATCGCCAGGTCGGTGTCGCGATACAGCTGGTCGGCGGCGATCGCCGCCCCGGGCACCGCCCGCAGCACGTCCTCCCCGATCGCGCGGAGGCGCTCGCGGTCCTGCGCCCGCTCGGCGTCGCTGCGCGCGAAGCGGCGGATCATGCGACGCCGGTCATGGTCGTAGCGGAAGTACAGCGCGCCGTTCTCGCCGACCACCGCGTCGACCGGCCAGAAGCGCGCGATCAGGTCGCACCAGCCCGCGGGGCGGCCCGTCACCGGAATGACGAGCAGGCCGGCTTTCTGCAGGCGTTCCAGCGCGCCGTAGGCCGCCGCGCCCAGGCGACCCGCGGTCGTGATCGTGCCGTCGATGTCGAGCAGCACTCCGCGCAGGCGGGCAAGCATCGCGGGCGAAGGGGGCGATTGGGAGGTCATGGCGTGCAACGCGTGTAAACGGAAGTGACTGCGCAAGAGCGGTTGGACCAGGTCGTGCGTCCATCGATCGCGCTCCACCACAGCGACCTGTCAGGAACACGACGCCGCGGAGCGAACGCGAATCTACACGGTACGCATGCGCCGAACCGGACAGGCCGGTCGGCACTCGCACCCGTCCTGTTCTCGACAGCCGGGAAGCGCGCCTTGCCGCGCGCACCAAGGAAAAACGGCGCCCGAATCGGACGCCGTTTATTTACGCCAACTGCGGTCTTGGCGTCAGTCGCGCCGCAGACCGGCTCGCCTGGAGAGCAGCAGCATTCCTGCCGCCAGGAACAGCAGCGTCAGCGTGCCGGGCTCCGGCACCGAGGTCACGTAGATGCCAGCCCAACCGGCTTCGTCAGTGGCCATACTGGCAGCGATCGCGAGCCGGCCATTGCGGAAGCCATCGCGCTCGATGCCGAGCGAGACGATGGGCAATCCTGCCGCCTTCGGGTCGAGCACGCTGCCGTCCATCCCGGTCGTGATGAGCGTGAAGAGGTCTGCGTCGGTGAACCAGTCGGACACATCCAGCGCGCCGAACAGGCCCGACATGCCGCCTGTCTTCCCCTGCAAGCCATCTACGTAGCCTTGCGCCGCCTTGAAGACAACGTTGTTACCGTCGATCGCCAGGAAAGCCGACGAGCGCCAGCGCGCGCCTTCCAGGTCCTCAGAGTCGTCGCTACCGCCCTGACCCGCATTGCCAGAGAAGTTCCAGAACAGGAAGTCGTCGTAAAGGCTACCGGTCTGCGCCACCAGGTACAGCCTGTTCAGCTCGGTGTCGGCCAGGAAGATCCCCTGGTTCTTCAGAACGTCGAAGGTGTAGATGCCGTCTCCGACCACGCCGCTGAAGTCCTGGTCGAGACAGGCCTGACGGACGATCGCGTTACCGTCCGTCGCGCACTCGACCTGCCTCGCGAAGGTCTCGGTACCCCAGCCGCCCCAGAAGCCGACATAGCGGCCGTCGAAGGACAGGCCTTCGCCGAACGCCGACAGGGTGTTGGTCCCGTTCTTCGGCACGATCGTCTGGAAGCCGGCCACCGTGGTCAGGGTCGGATTCGCGGTCAGCGGCGCCATGAAGATGCCACCGGCCTTGGGGGCCTCTTCAACGTCGAGACCGGTGAACACCATCTTGCCGCCGGCGGCGCTGGGCGGCGAGGTTGATCCGAAGACGGCGGAACCGCCACCGGGCACGGCGTTCGTCGGGATCGTATCCCCGCGTTCGGCGACCTTGACCACCGGCGAGTTTCCGCCGTTGGCGACCATGTCGCGGAAATAGACGCCGGTCTGGGCTGCGCCTGTGCTGTCGGTCCAGTTGCCCTTGAAGGTGACGATGTTGCCCGTCGGCGAGGGCGCCCCGGGGAACTGGTCGAACTTGGTGGGCACCGCCTGGTTCGGAACCAGAAACTGCGGGAAGTCGTTGGGAATGATGTTGCGGATACCGGTGATGAGAGATCCACCGCCCGGTGTGGCGTACAGGCCGGACGTCCCGCTGCGGGTTTCAGTGCCGTCAGGCAGTATCGTCACCACCGAGGGCGTCGATTGCCCACGGAAGGCCAGGGTGCTGGAGTTGGCATCGATCCGCGGGAAGGACGGGAATTCGTTGAATGTCGCCGGCCCGGGCTTGGTGACCGTGTTGGGAGCGGGAACCACACCGCCCCTCACAGCGACGGGAACGATCGGGTTGCCGGGGGTCGCCATGTCACGGGTGAAGATGCCGGTGGCCGGCCCCTGTCCCCCTTGCCCCGATGAGCGCGCCCGGAACACCACCAGGCCCGCATCGTTGATCGACGGCTGGTTGTAGCTGTTGAAGTACTTGGTCGTGTCCGGCACAAGGTAGGAGTTGTTGACCACCGTCTCCCACGCGAGCACCGGCGCCGCGTGCACTGGCGCCCCAAAGGCCAAGGCTACGAGCAGGCCCACCCTCACAAGTCCGTAGCTCCCGTGCTCGGCTGCGCGCCGACGCGTTGCTTGCCTTCCCTTCAGATTGCCCTGCATGACTGCCAAGCTCCTCGTTGGTTGACGCCGCGAGCGAGGCGAAGATCGGGGTGGGCGCGTGCCGCGTGCTGCCGGTCTGTTGCTCCGTTCGTTCACTTCGTCGTTATGCGGATCGCCCCCGTTTTCCCCTTTGCCCTTAAGAAAGCAAGGGTTATGCCCATAACGGGAATGCGTGATATATCAGCGGACTGCGTGATGGCGACTCTGGCGCTTGGTTTTTGTTTGTAAGTTCTCCCGACACCCTAGGGAAAGTCCGCAACAGTGTCCCCGCGCTGCGCACCAAGCTAGACATTGGGCGTCGCCAGGTATGCAGCGATGTCCGCCAACTGCGCTGGGATGATTTTCCCGACGAGCAGGCTCATTGCTCCCGTGTCGCTTGCGATTGCGCTGGCGAATCGGTTCGGATCGTTGGCCCTTGCAAGTACCTTCGCCCTGTTTGCGGCCGGATCGGGGCCGTGGCAACCCCGCGCCACGTCGGCCCCTTGTCCATCACTCGATGCCGGGGCCGCGCCGATTCGCGGAGTCCGCCGCGGACGGCTTCAGTTTGTTCTGCAGCGAGCCGCAAGACTGCCGAAACGGGCGGTCACCGGATCTCACTTTCGAACCGCTTGTGTGACCTTGGCACGCATTCCCCGAATGCGCCGCCGCGCTTCAGCCTGGCTTCATCAAGGCCACCTAGGTTGAATACAGCGGAAAGGAGAGGGACCACCCGAGGTCCTGCCTCCGCTCTCGGTGAATTCTTCAGGAGATTCATATGACGAACAGCAGATTGGCACTCGCAGTCGCCGCTGCGCTTGCGGTTTTCGCATCGCCTGTCGGTGCGCAATCCGGCGATCAGGCGCGCGACCAGACCCGTGAACAGGCGCAGCAGCAGACGCAGCAGCAGGCGCGTGACCAGGCACAGTTGCAGACCCAGCAGCAGACCAAGCAGCAGACGCAACAACAGACCCAGCAACAGACCCGCGAGCAGGCTCAGCAGCAGACCAGGCAGCAGACGCCGCAGCAAACGCAGCAACAGACCCGCGAGCAGGCCCAGCAGCAGACCAGACAGCAGACGCCGCAGCAAACGCAGCAACAGACCCGCGAGCAGGCCCAGCAGCAGACCAGGCAGCAGACGCCGCAGCAAACGCAGCAACAGACCCGCGAGCAGGCCCAGCAGCAGACCAGACAGCAGACGCCGCAGCAAACGCAGCAACAGACCCGCGAGCAGGCCCAGCAGCAGACCAGGCAGCAGACGCCGCAGCAGATGCAGCAGCAAACCCGCGAGCAGGCCCAGCAGCAGACGCAATCCCGCTCGCAATCGCAAACGGGCCCGGGGCCTGCCGCAGGCCCGGGGCCGTCCGCAGGTCCTGGACCCGGGGCCGGTAGTGGTGCGGGTAGCGGCGGCGGGGCCGGTGGCGGTGGCTCCGGTGGCTCCGGTGGCGGCGGTGCCGGTGGCGGCGGTGCCGGCGGCGGTGGTGCCGGCGGCGGTGGTGCCGGCGGCGGTGGTGCCGGTGGCGGTGGCTCCGGTGGCGGTGGCTCCGGTGGTGGTGGCTCCGGTGGCGGGAAGTAACGATCACCAGCCATACCCCCCGTAGTCAGCGAGCGGGGCGGAAGATTCCCCTCCCTTCTGCCCCGCTCGGCGTCAGGGCGTTCAAGAATTGCTCAATCGCGAGGCTACGGCCGGACTCGATCACCGAATGGACACGGAAGCGACGCGCCTCGCCTGACGGCGTTGCGCTTCATTGCAGAATTCGTTGGCGTTGGCACTCCGCGATTGCATCGATGCCCACGCATCGGGCCACAAATGCAAAAGGCGATCAGGAGAAGATCGCCTTTCGTGGGGAGAAGGCCGGAGCGGGCCCGCGCTGGCGACCCGCCTCGGCCTCTGGCTGACAGACCACGTTCTACCGGTTGGGCTTGCCGCCGCCACCACCCTTCGAACCTCCTCCGCCCTTGGAGCCGCGCACGCAGATGTCGATGTAGGTCAGATCATCACGCACGATCGGAGTGAACGACGTCTCAGCGGGTGGAGTCCCGTTGGGCGGATACTTCTGCGTCGCGTCTGCTGCCGGGAAGACGATCATAGGCGAGTTCCCCGGCGTCGCCGTGTAGAACGTCAGACGCCACCATCCCGTCTTGCCAACATCCGGCGGCACTACATCGTTCCGAAGCTGCCAGTTGTAGCCGTAGACATACTTGCCGCCGATGTTCAGTTCCGCGGTGTAGGCACCGTCGTACAGGTTGAAAAAGCTGCCTGACCAACCACTTCCGGTCCACGTTACATTGGGTGGCGTATAGATCGTCGCGCAGTCGACGGGGAGAGAAAACTTCGCGATGTTCAAGCGCGCCTTGACCGTGTGCACGATGGCGAAAGCCCCCGGATAGTCATAGTCGTCCGGAGGCGTGGCGTCCGTTGCCCGCGCGCCCCACAACTCGGTCGTGCCCTGGCCGTACACGTGCCACATCGTCAGGCCCGTCTGAGGGGCTGTCAGATCGGCATACGGGGTCGTCTCCACGCGGATCGACGCGGTGTCCCACCAGACCTGCGATTCGAGGCTGTCCGACCAGTCGACGTAGTTCGCGGCTATCGCGCCATCGGAGGACTTGGGAGCGGTCGCGTCGGCGCTCCATGTGTTCGTCGCCGTCTTCTGCCAGTAGATGCGGTCGATCGTCGTGTCCGCGCAAGCCGGCACCAGTGTCTTGCAGTTTGCGGCCGTGTAGTAGATCAGGCCGTCCGAACTCACGCACGACGTGTTCGGGAACGTCGTCTCGCCGATCTTTTCCGGAACAGCGCAACCGAAGGAATAGTCCTTTCCAAGCACTGGCTCGGCGGCCGGGGCGAACTTGTAACTCGCGCTGGTGCCGTCGATCCTCACCGCCGGATACGACAGATTGTTCACCGCCGTTTCACCGCCCGGCGGCCTTCCGCCGCCACCGCCGCCACCCCCGCCGCCACCGCCACCGCCACCCGAACCCTGGCCCTGGCCGAAGGCGAAGGGCGCAGCGATGGCAAACGCGACTGCGACCGCCAACGTCGAAACCTTGTGCGATTTCACGAATTTCATTTCGCCCCTCCCGTTAGGGCAGGCGTCACCACTTTTCGCTTCGCGTGGCCGGGCAAAGAGCAACCGCGTGAACGGAGAAGGCGTGCGCCCGCCATTCACTGCAAATCGTTCGTGCTTCGAATGAAGAAACGCGACTACAGCCGTTTCAACCTAGTGCACGGACTCTCCTATCGCTTGATCGCGCTCAATCCAAGCGCCGCGCCTTTCCGAAGCGCGCCACCGCTCGTCGGCAACGTCAGCATCGAAGGCCGACGACTACCACTCGAGCCTCACGAAGAATCCGGCGCCGCCGGGCAACGGCCCAAGCTCGAGACTGCCCCCGTGCGCGCGGCCCACCATCGCGGCAAGCGTCAAGCCTAGCCCGAGCGTGTCGTCGACCAGGCCCGAGGCGTCGAATCTCGCGATGGCCGCGCGCAACGCGGCGAGGCGATCGTCGGCCACACCCGGGCCGTCATCGGTGACTTCGATCCGCTGGTGCGTAGCGTCGCGAGCTGCACTCAGTGACACACGGCCCGCGCCATGGCGAACGGCGTTGTCCACGAGGTTGGTCACGGCCACGGCGAGCAGGTCCGGATCGCCGCGCAGGCCGACGCCTTCGAGCCGGGCACTGTCGACGGCGATGCGTCGCGCGAGCGCGGCAGGCACGAGCGACCGGGCGTCGAACTCGCGCAGGCGCGCCTGGCCGCCGGTTCGCGCCATCGTCAGCAGCGCCTCGACCACTCCGGAGAGCCGCCGCGTCGCATCGAGCGCCAGTTGAAGCTTCGGGTGCAGTTCGTCCGGCGCGCGCAGCAGGAGCAGCTCGATCTGCGCGCTCAGCCCGGCCAGCGGCGTCCTCAGCGAATGGGCCGCATGCGCGGAAAACGCGCGCTCGCTCCGCAGTTGCAGTGCGAGCCGTTGTCCGAGGCGTTCGAGCGCGCGGTATACGGGCTCGAGTTCACGCCGCGGCGACCGCGGCAGGTGTGGCGCGACCGGCCCCGGTTCGATCGCCTCCACGTCGGCGGCAAGCCGCTGCACTGGCTTCAGTTCACGGCCGATCTGCCACGCGAGCACCAGGCCCGCAACGAGGTTCAGCAGCAGCACGGCGCCCGCGGCCTCCGTAGCGGCGAGCGCCTGGGCGCGATGGAGTTCGGCCAGTGGTTGCGCAACCTGGAGCCAGAGACGCTGGCCCGCGATCGTGAACACGGCGAGGCCCTGCGTCCGCTGATGACCCTCGTACAGCGGCACGGGCCACGGCTCGACGGGCGCGCTGTGCGACCGTGCCACCACCGCGCCCTCCGGGGAGCGCAACTGCCACGAGAGCGCCTCGTCGTGCGGTGCGGCCGGCAGGGCAAGACCGTGCGTCAGCGCCTCGACCTCGCTCTCGTGCTCCGCGAGGACCACCAAGGCCTGGGCGGTTTCCTCCAGCGACGATTTCATCAGCGCTTCCACGACGAGGCTCACGGCCAGCGCGGCGACCGCGGCACTGGCGAGCGCCGTGACGAGCACGCCGGCGATGGCCGTGGCGGTCAGGCGGCGTCGGATCGACGGGAGCCGCTCGTGAGAATTCCGGGGAGTCATTCGAGCGTCAGGACCGCACCCGGTATCCCATCCCGCGAACGGTCTCGATCACTGCGTGACCAAGCTTGCGCCGGAGGCTCGAGATGTGAACTTCGATCGTATTGCTCGCGACATCGGTGTCGAACCCGTACAGGAGTTGCTGCAACTGGTCGCGCGGAACGATGCGTCCGCGACGCCGCATCAGGGTCTCCAGCAGCGCGTACTCGCGCGCCGTCAGTTCCACTTCGCTTTCATCGAGATGGACCGTCCTTGCCGCCAGGTCGATCGCCATCGGGCCTGCCCGAAGCACCGTGTGCGGCTGACCCAGGGCGCGGCGGGATACGGCGCGCACGCGCGCAGCGAGTTCGGCGAGTTCGAACGGTTTGGTCAGGTAATCGTCGGCCCCGGCGTCGAGGCCTTCCACGCGGTCGTCCAGACGGTCGCGCGCCGTGAGCACGAGCACGGGCACGTGCCGGTTCAGTCCTTCGCGCGCTCGCAGACTGCGCAGCCACTCGACACCGGAACCATCCGGCAGGCGCCAATCGAGCAGGATCGCATCGAACGGTTCGGTGACCGCTTCCCGTGCCGCCGCCAGGCAAGTCGCCCAATCCACGACATGCCCCTGCTCGGCGAGGTAGTCCCGCACTGCATCGCCCAGCGTGGTGTCGTCCTCGACGAGCAGCAGACGCATTGTTAACCTGACCTCTTCATGTTTACTTCATCGTGTCCGACTAAGGTTGGATAGTGGGGCAGATTTGCAATGTATCCGATGCTACGACGTGAAACGGTGACGTGCGTCCGAGCGGTGGGCGCCCTTGTGGCCGCCCTTGTCGTGTCAGCGCAGGCGTCCGCGCAGCCGTCTGTCGAGGGCAGGACCGCAGAGCCTCCCGTTTCGCCGGCTCTGCACCGCGATGCCGACATCTACGGCTGGCAATTGATGACGCACCAGGAGCGCAGTGCGTATCGCGACCGCATGCGCGCTGCGGTCACGGATGAAGAGCGTGCGAGGGTGCTTGCCGAACACCAGGCCGCCATGCAAGCGAGAGCTCACGAACGGAACGTCGCCTTGCCGGCAAGTCCGGCTCCATCGCGCGCATCGGCCGCCTCGAGGGACGGCGTCGCCGGCGGATCGCGTGCGGGTGTCTCGACCGGACCGGGCAACAGTGCCGGTACTGGAAGCGCCAGCGCGGGCGCTGGTAGTGGTGCCGGCGCTGGAAGCGGTGCCGGTGCCGGAGGCGGGGTGGTGGTGGTGGTGGTGGTGGTGGTGGCGGTGGTGGCGGTGGTGGTGGTGGCGGCGGTGGCGGTGGTGGTGGTGGCGGTGGCGGTGGCGGTGGTGGCGGCGGTGGCGGTGGCGGTGGTGGCGGCGGCAGATAACGCCGCAGCTATGCAAAGCTACGGCCGCATGCGCTGTACGGCGATCGCGCTATCCGTTCGCTCGCGGAGTTGGACTTCAGTGGATACCGGTCGTCATCCTCAGCGCTCGATTCCATGCCCCGCGGCGGCCCAGGCGCTGAACCCTCCTTTGAGCAACTACACCTTCCGGGCCCCGCGCTTGGACAGGCCCGGAAGATCCAGTTCGACACACCGGTCGACGCGGTGCGCGAAGAGGCGGAGCGGCCTCACATCGATCCCGCGCTGGCCCGCGAATGCGACGAGATCGAAGTCCGGCGCGCCTGGTACTTCGACGACGCCGTCCGGCTGCACTGACGGGTGCCTGCCCTCAAGCCAACTTGCCTGACCACCCCAGCACGCCGCGCTGAACCTGGTCGCGATCGATCACGTTGGCGTCTTAACCAGGACTTGAATCGTCCAGGGTCAGCCGCAGCGGTTGATGGTCGGACGCATCGGTGGTCGTGTCGATCGCGACATCGGCGATGCGCTGCGCGACGTCGGGCGTCACCGCGAAGTAGTCGCGGCAGTGCCCGCCCATCGGCCACTGCCGGTGGTCGTACAGACCCGTGCTCGGCGGGTGTGGTTCGGCTCCGTGTGCACCGCGCCAGGCGTCGAGCAGCGGCGGCGCGAGCAGCGCCCGATACGCGTCTTCGTCCGGAAGGAAGTTCAGGTCGCCGCACAGGACGAGCGACGCCGGACGAGGCACCGGATCGTACGGACTGGCCGCCGGCTTCGGCGGACGCGCTTCGTTCTCGGCGACCTCGGCCTGCAGTGCGCGCAGCCGCTCGATCTGCGCCGCGCGGTGCGCAGCCGAGTAGTACTCGAGATGCGTCGTGACCACGCGCAGCGGGCCGGCGCGCGTCTCGACCACCGCCTCGATCGCCTGCCGCTGCATGTGCTTGATGCCGCCCTCGGCCGGATGCGGCAGCAGGTGGAAGAAGAGCTGAAGCACGGGCAGGCGCGACAACAGCAGATTTCCGAACTGCCGTCGCTGCACTCCGGTCCCCGGGCGATCCAGCGCCGCGCCGAAGAACGCCCGATGCTGCGGAAACAACGCCTGCAACTCGGCAAACTGGTCAGCGCCGTCTCCATACTGCGGATCGTTGCGCGCGACCTCCTGGAAGCAAAGCACGTCGCTGTCGCCCATCGCCTGCGCCACGCGCGCGATGCGCACGAGGTCGACGCGGCCGTCGCACCCGAGTCCGCACTGGATGTTCCAGGTCAGGATCGAAGTCATTGCGCCTACTTGATGCCGGCGTGCATGAACGACTGCATGAACTGCCGCTGGAACAGCAGGAACGCGACCAGCAGCGGCGCCACCGCCATGATCGTTCCGGCGCTGATCACCGACCAGTCGACGCCGGACTCGGGCGCGCCGAAGATCGCCAGCCCCACCGTCAGCGGACGCGTCTCGACCGAGTTGGTGACCACCAGCGGCCAGAGGAAGTTGTTCCAGTGGTAGCTCACGGAGACGAGGCCGTAGGCGAGGTAGGTCGGCCGCGCGAGCGGCACGTACACGCGCCACAGCACGCCGAGGAAGCCGCAGCCCTCGACGCGCGCGGCATCCTCGAGCTCGCGCGGCATCGTCTTGAACGTCTGCCGCAGCAGGAAGATGCCGAAGGCGCTCGCCATGTACGGCAGGCCGATGCCGAGGATGGTGTCGACCAGGCCCAGCCTGCGCCATGATGCGGTAGTTCTCGACGATCAGCACCTCGGGCATCACCATCAGCTGCACCAGCACCAGCCCGAAGGCGACGTTGCTGCCGAAGAACTCGAAGCGCGCGAACGCGTAGCCGGCGAGCGTGCACAGCACGAGCTGCGCCGACAGGATCATCGTCACCAGCATGATGGTGTTGAGGAAGTGCCGCGGGAACGGCGCGTAGGTCCAGGCCTTGGCGGAAGTTCGACAGCGTGAGCGGCGCGAAGAGGTCGAAGTGCGTCGCCATCTCGGGCGGATGAAACGCGGCCCAGAACGCGTAGGCGAGCGGCGACGAGCCACAGCAGCGCCAGCAGCCAGGCCGCGGCGGTCTCCAGCAGCGGAACCGGTCCGCAGTCTCATGGGCGCCTCACCGGTAGTGCACCCGCTTCTCGATCAGCAGGAACTGCACGATCGCCAGCAGCGCGAGCAGCACGAGCAGCACGACCGTCAGCGTCGACGCGTAGGCGGTGTCGAAGAAGCTGAACGCGACCTGGTAGATGTAGTACAGGAGCAGGCTCGACGCGTTGTCCGGCCCGCCCTTGGTCAGGATGAAGAGGTGGTCGACCAGCTTGAACGAGTTGATGGTCGCGTTCACCAGCACGAACAGCGTGGTCGGCATGAGCAGCGGGAAGGTCACGCGCCGGAAGAAGTACCAGCGCGACGCGCCTTCGATCTTCGCCGCCTCCTGCGAGCTCGGGCGGCAGCGTTCTGCAGCGCGGCGAGGTAGAAGATCATGAAGAAGCCGGCTTCCTTCCACACGACCATCACCATCGTCGCCGGCAGCACGACGGTTCGGGTCGCCGAGCCAGTTGTGGCTCGGCGCGCCGAACAGCGCGCCGACCTGGTCGAACATTCCGATCTGGGGCGTGTAGAAGAACAGCCACAGGTTCGCCACCGCGATCATCGGCAGCATGGTCGGCGTGAAGTACGCTCATGCGCACCAGCGCGCGCGCCGGCAGCTTGTCGTTGACCCACAGCGCCATCACCATCGCGATCGCGATCGAGGTGGGGATGGTGCCGAGCGCGAACCAGGCGTTGTTGCCGAGGACCTGCCAGAAGATCGGGTCGTCGAGCGAGCGCGGCGTAGTTGTCGAAGCCGACGAACCGGGACGGCCGCACCACCGTCCCGGTGGAGAAGAAGCTGTCGACGAGGGTGGCGACGCCGGGTAGTGCGTGAAGCCGATGAGCAGGATCGCGGCCGGCGTGAGCAGCAGCCAGCCGTAGACGTGCTTCATCGGGCCACCTTCAGCGGTACGACTTGAGAAGCTTGTCCGCCTCCGCCTGCGCCGCGCTTCAGCGCGTCCGCCGGCGACTTCTGCCCGGTCAGCGACGCCTGGATCGCGTCGTCGAGCAGCTTGCGCACGCGCCCGGTCTGGAACGTCGACAGCTCGGGCGTGGCGTACTCGAACTGGTCGCGCGCAACGACCGCCGGCGGGAAGTCCGCCGCGTACTCCTTCAGCTTCGGCGTCGTCGTACGCGTCCGGCCGCGTGGCGACGTAGCCGGTCGCCATGCTCCAGTCGGCGGCGCGCTCGGGCGCCGTCATCCACTTGACGAAGGCGAGCGCGGCCTTGCGCTCCTCGGGCGTCGTCTTCTTGAACAGGTAGAAGTTGCCGCCGCCGGTGGGCGAGCCGCGCTGCTTCGAGGCGGGCAGCATGGCGACGCCGAACGGGAACTTGGCGCTGTCCTTCACCGCGGTCAGGTTGCCGGTGGTGTGCCACATCATCGCCGTCTTGCCTTCGGTGAAGGCCTGCCGCAGCGTGCCCCACTCGACGGTGCCCTCGGGCATCACCTTGTGCTTGACCCCGAGGTCGCGCCAGTACTGCAGCGCGGCGATCACGTCCGGGTGCGCGTAGTTCGTCTGGTTGCCGTCGCGGTTCATCAGGTCCTGTCCGTTCTGGCGCGCAAAGGCCTGGAACATCCAGTACGCGTAGCCGGTCGACGGCACCATGACGCCCCAGCGCGTGACGTTGCCGGCGGCGTCCTTCTTCACGAGCTTGGACGCCATCTGCGTCATCTCGGTCCAGTTGGCGGGCGGCCTGTTCCGGGTCGAGCCCCGCTTCCTTGAAGGCGTCCTTGTTCCAGTACAGCACGATGGTCGAGCGCTGGAACGGAATGCCGTAGGCCTTGCCCTTGTAGGTGCCGTTCATCATCAGCGCCGGGTAGAAGGCCTTGAGCCACGCCTTGTCGTCGGCCGTCGTGGCGACGTCGTCCCAGGCGACGATCACGTCCTGCTCGATCAGCTCGTACAGGTCGATCGAGTAGAGCACCGACATCGGCGCCGACTGGCCGGCCTTCAAGGCCGCGAGCGCCTTGATGCGCGCGTCGTCGTAGTTGCCGGCGTAGATCGGGTTCACCTTGATGCCGGGGTTCTGCCTGCTCGAACTGCCGGGCGTAGCCGTCGATCACCTTGGTGAGCGGGCCGCCGACGGCGATCGGGTAGTAGAAGGTCAGTTGCGTTTCGGCGCGCCTGCCGGGCCGACGGCCGCGAGCAGCGCGGACATCACGAAAGCGGACAGCCATTTCATGGTTGACGTCCCTTCGGTTGGTGGTTGAACAGCGATCGCGGCCACGCTTGACTCACGCCGCCAGCGGGAAGCGATTGACTGCGCGTCAGACCGCGCGCCGCTGGCCGCGTCGAACACGTGAACCGAATCCGGCTCCCAGCCTAGTCGCACCTGCGTGCCGGCGCAAAGGCGCGATCTGGCCCGCGGCGCGCGCGAGCACCGACTCCTCGCCCGACCCGCACGGTGATGATCGTGTCGGCGCCGTGGTACTCGGCGCTCGTGACTTCCGCGGACACGCCGCCCGTGTCGACCAGCCGCACGTGCTCGGGCCGCACGCCGAGCGTCAGCCCCGCGCCGCGTCCGCGCAGCACCGGCTCCTTCGAGCCGCGGATCACCGCGCCGTCCGGTCCGTCCTCGAGCGCGACGAGGTTCATCGCCGGCGTGCCGATGAAGCGCGCCGCGAAGATCGTCGCCGGCCGCGCGTACAGGTCCTCCGGCGTGCCTTCCTGCTCGATGCGGCCTTCGCGCATCAGCACGATGCGGTCGGCCATGCTCATCGCCTCGATCTGGTCGTGCGTGACGTAGACCACCGTCATGTCGAGCCGCTGCTGCAGCGCGCGGATCTCCACCCGCATCCCGTGGCGAAGCTGCGCGTCGAGGTTCGACAGCGGCTCGTCCATCAGGCAGATGCTGTTCTCGGCGATCACGGCGCGCGCGAGCGCGACGCGCTGGCGCTGCCCGCCCGACAGCTGCGACGGCTTGCGGGCGAGCTGCTCCGCCAGCCCGACGAGCTCCGCCACGCGCGCGAGCCGCGCGTCCCGCTCGGCCTTCGGGCAGGCCGCGCACCTTGAGCCCGAAGACGATGTTCTCGGCCACCGACAGGTGCGGGAAGAGCGCGTACGACTGGAACACCATCGAGATCTTGCGCTTGTCGGGCGCGAGCCGCGTGACGTCGCGGCCGCCGATGAGGATCCGTCCCTCGTTCGGATCCTCGAGCCCGGCGATCAGCCGCAGGATGCGTCGACTTGCCGCAGCCCGACGGCCCGAGCAGGACCAGGAACTTGCCCGATTCGGCGCGCAGGCTCACGCCGTCGACCGCCCGCACCGCGCCGTAGCGCTTCGAGACGCCTTCGAGAACAATGTCGCTCAGTGGACTACCCTCCCGCGCTGCGCGCTCCGGGATGAGCGCTTCGGAGCGGCCGTGCGCGCTCATGGCCCGCGCATTATGCAGCGCGGTCAGCGGCGAAGGGTTCGCGACGCCGCCGCCGGCCACGCTTTCCAGCGCCGGTGCGTCCACCACCACTGTTCCGGATGCCGCACGACCAGGTGCTCCAGCGCCGCGTTGTAGGCCCGCGTGTTCAGCCGGATCGCCTCGTCGGCGTCCGAATGTTCGATCGGCGCCAGCGCCGGCTCGAAGCGCAACACGTGCGTTCCGTCGGGCTCGCGCCAGCTGGCGGCCGGCACGACCGGCGCGCCGGTCGACAAGGCGATGACCGAGAGGCTGCGGAACGTGCCGGCGGGATGCCCGAAGAACTCCACCAGCACGCCGTCCTTGCGGCTGGCGTGCTGGTCGAACGGGAACACCACCAGGTCGCCGGCGGCCAGCTTGTCGAGGATGGCGTCGAGTCCACCGCGCTTGGGCAGGATGCCGAAGCCGGCGCGGGCGAAGCGTCGCGCCACCAGCCGGTCCAGCCACGGCGGCTTGACAGGCCGGCGCACGAACCAGAAGCGGCCACGCGCCTGCGGATAGCTGTCGAGCCCGGCGGCGGTCGCCACCTCGAAGTTGCCGAAGTGACCGGTCAGGATCAGTACGCCCTTGCCCTGCCCGAGCGCGGCGATCAGCGCGTCGAGGTTCTCGACGCGGACCATCGAGCGCCGCCGTTCCGCCGACAGCCACGGGAAGCGGAGGAACTCCCACAGCAGCCGGCCCATGTGCGCGTAGTGCGCCTGCGCCAGCGTCTCGATCTCGGCCGCAGGCGTCGCGTCGCCGAACACGCGTCGCAGGTTCTCCAGAACGACCTTGCGCCGGACCGGCAGCAGGCGATACATCACGCGGCCGAGCCACGGGGCGTCGGCCACCGTCGGATGCGCCAGCGCCACCGCCGTTGCCGACGAACGATCGTGCGACAGCGACACGCTGATGTCCTTGATCCGGTTGCGTCCGAGGACCGTCTGCGCCGCCGCGCCGCACACCACGCGCGGCGCGCCGTAGGGATCGCGCGCCACGGAGAAGTCCTCCGCGACGATGGTGCCGAGCGCCGTTTCGCGCGGAAAGAGCTTCAGGCACGCCTCCTTGGCGGCGAAGCGGGCGGCGAGGCTGGCGGCGCGGCCGGCGCCGGCGCACTCGTCGAGTTCGGCGCGCGAGAAGAGCCTTTCCAGATCCGTGTCCGGCGTTTCGCGCAGCAGGCGTTCGACGCGGGCGATCTCGACGGTGTCGATGCCGCAGCGGCTGGCAGTGCCGGCCACGGTCATCGCTTCAGGCGCCGGCGGCCCGCAACAGCAGCGCAGCGTTGGTGCCGCCGAAGCCGCGCGCGAGCAACAACGCGACGTCGCTGCGCGGCGCCTGCGACGTGGCGGCCACCGGCAGGCCGGCGCACAGGGGATCGATCCGCTGGAGGTTGGCGATGCCCGGGACGCTGCGCGCGCGCAGCGCCTCGATCGCCAGCACGGCTTCGATGATGCCGCTCGCGGCCAGCAGATGGCCGATCGACCACTTGAAGGCGGTGACCGGGGGCATCTGCGCGCCGAACACCGAGAGCAGCGCGCGCGCTTCCGAGACGTCGGAATTCGGGGTGCCGTTGCCGTGGGCCACGACCATGCCGACGTCGCCCGGCTGAAGGCGCGCGTCGGCGAGCGCATCGCGGATCGCTCGCGCGAGCCCGGCGCCATCGTCCCGGATCGGCAGCAGCCCGAGGGCGTCGCCGCCATGTCCCACGCCGAGCACCTCGCCGAGCACCGGGGCGCCGCGCGTCCGCGCCGCGTCCTCGGTCTCGAGCACCAGCGCGGCGGCGCCCTCGCCCATCAGGCTGCCGTTGTGCGCCTCGTCGAACGGACGCAGCCCGTCCTCGGACAGCAGGCCCACCGTGTAGTAGTAGAGCACCATCTGCGGCTCGATCGACGCGTCGTGGCCGATCGCGACCGCGCGCTCGCACTCGCCGGTACGCAGCGCCTCGGTGGCTTCCGCGATCGCCAGCGGTCCGCTGACGCCGTGGTTGGTGATGCAGGCGTTCGGTCCCTTCAGCACCTGGCGGATGCCGACGTGCCCGAGCACGTTGTTGGGCAGCGACCGCAGCAGCCACATCGGATTCACCGTCGCCGACAGTTCGCGCCCGAAGGTTTCGAGGCTGCCGTTGGCCGCCGTCAGTAGCGGGAAATAGTCGTACTGGTTCAGGAAGGCGCCGCCGCCCGAGCCGACGTAGACGCCGCAGCCGTCGTTGAAGCGACTGGCGGCGGCCTCATCGAGCGTCGCACGATGGGCGGCGAAGCCGGCGGCCTCGATCGCACGGTCGGCGGCGTACAGGCCGAACACGTCGGTGCGGCGAACGTATTTCAGCAGTTTGCGGTCACCGGTCAGCGCGGCGGCGTTGTAGTCGCCCACCTCGGCGGCGAGCTTCGCCGGCCAGCGCGCGGAGTCCCACTGCGCGATCGGACGGATCGCGGAGCGGCCCGCCGCCACGCTGGAGAAGATCGCTGCCGGCGAGCTTCCCGCGCCGCAGATCGCGCCGGTGCCGGTGATCAGTACGCGCTTCGTCGCCATCAGCCGCCCGTCGACGATTTGCCGTCGACGTCCTCGGGGTTGCGGAAGGCGAGACAGCTGTTCGAACCGCCGAATCCGAGCGAATTCGACAGCGCCAGTCGCACGCGCCGCGCGCGCGGCTGGTCGCGAATGATGTCGACGTCGCACTCCGGATCGGGTGACCGGAGGTTGGCATTGACCGGCAGCGTCGAGTGATGGATCGCCAGCGCGCAGACGCCGGCCTCGACCGCGCCCGCGGCGGCGATCAGGTGACCCATCACGCTCTTGGTCGAGCTGACGGCCACGCTGCGCCAGGCGTCGCCTCCCCACACCGCGCGTATCGCCGCGCATTCGCTGCGGTCGTTCATCGGTGTCGACGTGCCGTGCGCATTCAGGTAGTCGACCTCGCCGAGCGTCGCGCGCGCGTCGTTGACCGCCTGCCGCATGGCCTGGATCGGACCGTCGCCGGACGGATGCGAGTCGGTGATGCGGTAGCTCGACAGCGAATTGCCGTCGCCGGCCAGTTCGGCGTAGATGCGGGCACCGCGCGCGCGCGCCGCGTTCCACTCCTCGAGCACCAGGAAGCCCGCGCCTTCGCCGAGCACGAAGCCGTTGCGGGAGGCATCGAACGGGCGGCTGGCGCGCTCGGGCGTGTCGTTGTCCGGCGAGACTGCTCCCAGCAGGCAGAAGCCCGCCAGCCCGACCGGATTGATCATCGAGTCGAAGCCGCCGGCCAGCACGCGATCGGCGATGCCGCGGCGGATGATCTTCAGCGCGGTGCCGACGGCCTGTCCGCCGGACGCGCACGCGGTGTGCACCGAGCTCGCGTAGCCGCGGATGCCGAACTGGCGCAGCAGCAACGCGCAGCCGGCGCTCGACTGGCTGCGGCAGAACACCATCGGGTCCGATGCCGCCCCGGGGCCCAGCAGTCCGTCGGGCGCGAGCTCGCCACTGCCGCCGGCCGCCGCGTGCACGGCGGCGAGCTCGTCGAACGTCACGCCCATCATGCCGGTGCCGACCACGCAGCCCCAGCGCTCGGCGGACTCCGGCGTCGGCCGCACGCCGGCGTCGCGAAGCGCCTGCTCGGCCGCGGCCAGCGCGAAACGGTGCGCGCGATTGGCCGACTTCAGCAGCTTGCGGTCGCCGATCACGCGCTCGGCGTCGAAGTCCTTGACCTCGGCCGCGATCCGGGTCGAGAAGCCGCTGGCGTCGAAGCCGCGGATCGGCGCGGCCGCGCTGCGCCCGGCCAGCAGCGCGTCCCAGGTCGTCGCCACGTCGTTGCCGGCGGGCGTGACCATGCCGATCCCCGTGATCGCAACGCGACGGCGCGGCTCGGTCATCATTGGCTCCGCTCGATGTCGATGCGCGCCGTCGCGATCGTGCGGCCGTCGGTGCGCGCGGCGAGCTTCATCTGCGCGCCCTCGGTCGACGACGACTGCATGTGGGCCTCCAGTTCGAGCGTCTGTCCCGGCGCGGTGAACGCACGGATCTTCACGTCGCGCACGCGCGCCACCGCGAGCCGGCTGCCGTGCAGCGTCGGCAGGTCGCCGGCGAGCCGCAGCGCCAGTGTGGACAGGCTGTCCATCAGCAGCGTGCCGGGAAAGACCGGACGACGCGGAAAGTGGTCGTCGAAGTAGATCGCCGACTCGGGGACATGCAGCACGGCGCGCACGCGCTCACCGGCGCTGTGTTCGGTCGTCTCCAGGCGCGGCACGTCGACGCCGGTGAAGCGATCGCCCGGCGCCCCGGAGCCCGTCAGAGTCTCGAAGTCGGCGCGCACGGCTTCGGGCGCGTCGAACTCCTCCATCGGCAGCATCGGCCCGACGCAGTGCGTGAGTTCGAGCACGCAGCGGCCGTCGATCGACGCCGAGCCGCCGTAGGCGATGGCTTCGTCGTCGCAGCGTTCGATGTCGGCCGCGAGTTGCAGCGTCTGCCCGGGAACCGCCGCGCCGTGATAGCGCGTCTCGCCGGCCAGCCCCGCGACCGGCCGGTGCGTGAATCCCAGCGCGGACATCGCCGACCAGGCGGCGAGCTGCCCGACCGCCTCGGCCATCAGCGCGGCAGGAAAGCGTGAGGCGGTCGCCGGCACGGTGTAGAGCCCTTCGATGCGGTGCCCGGGATCGAGCCGAGTGATGCGGTCGACGAACGAGAACGCGCGGAAACGACCGTCCATGCCGCGGACCGCTCGACCGGTCGCCGCGTCAGGAGGCGGCCGGCACCGCGCGCTGGGCGCGGATGACGACCTTGCAGAAGGTCTCGGGCGTGAACAGGCGCGGAATGTCGGCGGCCTTCAGCGGCGTCTTGAAACGCTCGGCCGGCACCTCGCTGAGGAAGTCGCGCAGCTGCGCAAGTCCGGCGTCGGTGACGATGCCGCCCTTCTCGAAGTCGGCTTCCGGCAGGTCGCCGCGCGCGTCCTCGACGATCTTGCCGCGCGGGATCTTGACGCCGAAGCTGCGCTCGAGCCGGAACACGAGGTCGAGGAAGTCGATCGATTCGGCATCGAGCCCTTCGATCAGCGGTATCTGCAACTGGACGTCGCCGACGTCGCAGCCGAGCGCATCGGCGATGACCTGCGCGACCTTGGGGAATACCGCCTCGATCTCCTGCTTGCTGATTTCTTGTTCTTTCATGCCCTCATCCCATCTTGAAGCCACCGTCCACGTGGAGCACCTGTCCGGTGATGTAATCGGCAAAGCTCGATGCCAGGAACCAGACGGCATGCGCCACGTCCTGCGGCTGGCCGTAGCGCCGCAGGAGGATGCGTTCCTTGACTTCGTCGCCCGCCAGATCGCGGACCTGCTGCGACATCTCGGTTTCGATGACGCCCGGCGCCACGCAGTTTACCGTGATCTTCCGCGAGGCCAGCTCGACCGCCAGCGAGCGCGTGAAGGCGTTGATCGCGCCCTTGCTCGCCGCGTAGTTGGTCTGTCCGCGTCCGCCCTTCTCGCCGGCGACCGAACCGAGGTTGATGATCCTGCCGGCGCGCTTCGAGATCATGTGCGGCACCACGGCGCGGGTCACGTTGAACACGCCGCCGACGTTCGTGTCGAGCACCGTGCGGATGTCGTCGTCGTCGAGCATCGCGAGCAGGTTGTCGCGCACCACGCCCGCGTTGTTGACCAGCACGTCGATGCGGCCGGCGCGGTCGACCAGGCGCTCGACGGCGGCCGTCACCGCCGGCGCGTCCGTGACGTCGACCTGCTCGGCCGTAGCCGTTCCGCCCGCGGCGCTCACCGCGGCGACCACTTCCCGCGCCGCCGCCTCGTTGCCGCGATAGAAGAACGTGACGTCGGCGCCGTCGGCGGCGAAGCGCTCGACGATGGCGCGGCCGATGCCGCGGCTGCCGCCCGTGACCAGCACGACCTTGCCCTGCAATCCGGATTCGATTCCCATGGTTCAGCCCGAGATGGCGAAGCCGCCGTCGACGAACAGCGTGTGGCCGTTGATCATGTTCGCCTCGGGCAGGCACAGCAGGTAGACCGCGCCCGCGACGTCCTGCGGCGTCAGCACCGGCCCGGCCGGCGCGCGCGCGCGATACGACTCGAGCAGCTCCTCGCGGTTCGGGAAATAGGCGAGCGCGTCGGTGTCGACCACGCCGGCGCTGACCGCGTTGACGCGGATGCCGCGCGGCCCGAGTTCCTGCGCCAGCGAGCGCACCAGCGCCTCGAGCGCCGCCTTCGACGCCCCGATGAACCCGTAGTTGGGCAGCGCCCGCAGCGAGCCGAGGCTCGACATCGCGAGGATGCGGCCGCCCGCCGGCATCATCGGCACCGCGCGCTGCGCGAGCAGGTTGAGCGCCAGCGCGTTGGTCTCCATGCACCAGCGCCAGTGCTTGAGCGTCATCTCCAGCGTCGGCTTCAGCACGCCGCTGGCGGCGTTGCTGACGACGATGTCGACGCGGTCGAACTCCTTCTTCAGCTCGCCGAACATCTCGTCCACGCTGTCCGGCAGGCCCACGCTCGCCTTGACGGCGAGCGCGCGGCGGCCGAGCGCGCGCAGTTCCACGCAGAGCGCCTCGGCTTCCTCGTGGCTGTTGTAGTAGTTGGCGATGACGTCGCAGCCGGCCGCGGCGAGCTTGTGCGCGGTGGCGCGCCCGATGCCGCGCGCGGCGCCGGTGATCAGCGCGGTCTTTCCTGCAAGTGGCAACTGCATTTCAGTTCTCCTGGTGCCCGGCGGCCGACAGGCCGCGGCGCGCGCGTAGTGCCTTCTGGGACTCGAGGACCCAGTGCTTCTTGATGCTGTACCAGACGTCCGCCGCCCACAGTGCGTTTCCGTGCGAGTCCGGCACGGGGGGAGGTTCCGTCTTGCTGCCCGGAACGTAGGCGTTGATCCACTCGCGCATCGCGGGATCGCGCGCGAGGGGCGACGCAGCAGTCACGAACACGTGCGAGTAGTCCGCCGGCAACTCGACATTGCGGACCTTGGCGGGCCCGTTCGGCCGGAACTTTGCGCTTCCCGGCACGTCCCAGGCGATGAGGTCGACGCCGATCGCGTAGCCCGTGAACTCCTCCACGGAGTCAGGGATCGATCGTAGCCGTCCGGCCATGCTCCACTGGTTCGGTAGCAGCAGCGCGGCTCCGCCCGCGCCGACCACCGAGGCGTACCCGACCTTCAGCCCGACCACCGGCCGTGCCAGGCCGGAGTACGGGTCGATGATGGTCACGCGGTTCTCCGCGGCGTCGGTCTTCGGGTTCCAGACCTTGATCTCCGGACTGTGCTTCCCGGCCAGGTCGTACAGCACCTTGACCAGCTGGATGCCGCCCTGGCTGTGACCGATGAGCATCGGCATCAGGCCCTCGTTCTCGTAGTACCAGGCGATCGCGCCGGCGATCTGCTCGCTGTCCTCGTACGGGCTGTGCGAACGCCGCCCGTCGCCCGGATGCCGGATCATGGAATCCGGGTAGCCCATCCCGACCAGGAAGCGCCCAAACGAGTCCATCAGCAGGTGAACCGGGTAGATGCCGCCGTGCAGACCGATGATGCGCGGCGTCGGCCCGGCCGCCAGCAGCGTGCGCACGTCGCTGTCGGTCACATGCTCCGGATCGAGCGCGAGGATGCGTTCCTCGACCTGCGGGTCGAGCGCCATAGTGCGCCAGGCGGGGCGGGCGTCGTTCGCCGGCGCACCTGCCGCGGAGTCGACGCGTGGCGCCGTGGCACAGCCGCTCGCGAGCAACGCGAGGACAACGGCAACGAGGATCCCGGCAACTCTCATGTCGATGACTCGGTCGGCAGTTGGTCGATGCAACGCACGAAGGCCGCCGCGATGCCTTCCACGGTCGATCGGGAAAAGGCCGCGGTGCGGAACGCAATGCCGATGTGCAGCACGTCGTGTGTCGTCGTGGCCGCCAGCACCATGGGACACAGCGGGCCCGTCGGCACGGCGCGCAGGTAGTCGAGGTGCTCCGTGCGCGCGCCCTGCGCACGCGACCAGATGGGGTTGATGTTGAGCGTGGTCACGCCCGCCCATACGGGGTAGTGCTTCGGATAGAAGCGATGCCGCTGCGAGGCGTTCAGAAAAGGCCAGATCAGCGCCGACAGGCCGAGGCCGACGACGCTCTGCAGGTAACGGTGCTCGCGCTTGATGCGCGCGGTAACCGCGTGCACGTCCTGAACCAGCTGTCGCAGCCCGATGCCCTCCGGCACGGGATGCCCGACCCGGAAGGCAGCCAGCGATGGGCTCAGCGCTTCCTGCGTGCCGGGCTTGAAATCCTGGCGAATGTTCATGATCGACGCCACCGCAAGCTCGGTCCGGCGCGGCTCGCGTCGTCGCTCTCCAGCGATGGGCGAGAGCGCCTGCATCAGGCTCGCCAGCAACAGATCGTTGAGCGTCACCCCCCAGGACTTGCTTGCGCCGAGCAGCGCCCGGAGCTGCGGCGGGTCCAGGCGGACGTAGGCGAAGCCGTTGCGCGCATCCTCGACATTCGAGTACTGCGGACGGTGCGCGCGGCGCGCGCTGGCCGACATCCGCGGCAGGCCGAGGATCGCGCGGATCGACCACAGCGGGTGGCGCAGGAAGACGCTGCGGTAGGTTGCCGGATAGCGCTCGACCGCCGTCGACCCCGCGGCGACTTCACCCCCGGAATACGACAACGCGATGTCCGTCAGCAAGCGGGCAATCGAGTCCCCGCCGGCGACAAAGTGGTCGTACGCGAGCGCCAGGTAGAACGCACCGCCTTCATCGATGACGCTGAAACGAAACGGTTCTGCCTGTGCAGCGGTGCCGAACGGACGGTTGAACTCCTGTTCGATCGCGCGCGCAAGCTCGGCGAGCGGCGTGCCGCCGGCCTCCCGCACCTCGAGCTCCGCCTGCGCCGGACCGCCTTCGTAACGGAAGCGCCAGCGCGTGGTGTCCACCACGAGCCCCGTCAGGCCGAGCGCTTCGATCCGCTCACCGATGCAGGCTCGCAGGCGCCCGGCGTCGAGCGCCTGCGGCACGTGCACGACGTGCACCGGGTTGTACGGATGCAGTTCGCGCCAGCGCAGCATCATGCGCTGGAAGAGATTGAAGCGGCCGTCTGCGCGCACGGAAAGGCTCTACCTCACGGCCCGATGCACGGCGCACACGCACCGCTGCGCCTCCAGGCACCGGAGCTTCCTGACGCTGAACCCGATGTCGGCGGTGTATCCGGCCAGTGCCTGTGTCGGATGCCTCTTCATCGCCCCTCGCTCGATGCAGCCGCTGTTCCGCGGACGCGCGGAATGAAGCGGCCCGTTCGCCGGCAGTACTGGTCATAGGCGGCGCCGTGGACGCCGACCAGGAACCGCTCTTCGTTGCGGGCCTTGATGATCATCAGCGTGATGTGAACGGCGGCCATCACGGCCACCGGCACCGTCGGCGCGACGACGACCGTACAGAGCATGAGGAGAATGCTCACCGCATAGATGGGGTGCCGAACGTACCCGTAGAGCCCGGTCGTCACGAGATCGGTCTTCTGGTCGGGTACGACCGCCAAGCGCCAGCTCCTGCCCATCCGCCGCCAGCACTCGATGCTGACGGCGAGGCAGGCGAGCCCGAGGCCGGCGGCGAGCCAGCGCAGACCCAGGAACGGCATCGCACGCGCAATTGCCGGAAGCGCCCACGGCGCGGCGCTGCGCGTCGCTGCCAGGTAGGGCAAGGCCATCCAGGCGGCGACGAGCGGGATCCAGATCAGCCACATCACCTGCTCGAGCGGCTGGCTCGGGACGATGCCTGCCAGTTTGCGGGTACGGCGACGAACACGAACGGCCATCGCGCCGACATACGTCCAGTAAGCCCAGATCGTGGCGGACAGGACGAACGCGGGGAGGTCTTTCATGGAACTGTTCGCATCCTTCACTGCCGGCGCCGGCTTGCGAGGCCCGGGTGGCGATCCGTCACTTGACCGCACGTGCGGCCCGGTCGTCGCCCCCTCCACGGCATCAATGCTAGACGATGCGACGCGATTGCTCTCGGACCAAGTCAGCGCCGCCCTTCGCATCGGACCGCGCGGACTGCGATGGCGCGCCGGGTTGCACGGCGGCGAGCGAGCACGTCCGGTTCCGTTCGCGAGCGACGATGCGCACGCCGCCGCCCCACTGCATGCCGCCGAGGACCGACGGCATGCGCTGGCCGTCGATCTCGATCCAGGCATCGACATGAAAAAGCCCGCGCGGAGCGGGCCTTTGCAGGAGCTTGAATCCGTGGTGCTGCTGAGACGACTCGAACGTCCGACCTACTGATTACGAATCAGTTGCTCTACCAACTGAGCTACAGCAGCAAAGGCGCCGGATTATAAGGGCTCGCCTCCTCTCGGGCAATCTGAGGCGAGGCGACGGTATGGCACCGATCGCCCGCCTCTACACTTCGGCGTTCCCCGCCGCGCCCCGCCATGTTCTCCAACGCCCTGCTGATGCTGCCCGACTTCGGGACGATCCTGCTCGGGGCGGTGCTCGCGCGGCGGTTCGCGTTCCAGCGCGGGTTCTGGGACGGCGCCGAGCGGCTCGTCTACTACGTGCTGTTCCCGGCGCTGCTGTTCAACTCGATCTTCAGCGCGAAGTTCTCGCTCGCGACCGACGCGCTGCTGCTCGGCGCCGCCGTCGTCACGCTGCTGTCCGCGGCGGCGATGGGGTTCCTCGCGCGGCCGCTGTTCCGGACCGAGCCGGCGCTGTTCGCGAGTTGCGTGCAGACCGCGTACCGCTACAACTCGTATGTCGGGCTCGCGCTCGCGCAGTCGCTGTTCGGCGCGCGCGGCGTCGCGCTGCTGGCGCTGATCCTCGCGGTGTGCATTCCGCTCGCGAACCTGATCGCCGTGACCACGCTCGCGCGGCACGCGAAGTCGAACCTCGGGCGCGAACTCGTCACCAACCCGCTGATCGTGTCCACGCTGGCCGGCCTGGCCGCGCAGCTTCGCGGGGCTGGAGTTGCCGGCCTTCGCGTCGAGCTTCCTGACGCGCATGGGCTCCGCCAGCCTGGCGCTCGGCCTGCTGTGCATCGGCGCCGGCCTCTCGTTCACGACGGTGAAGGACGATCCGCGCTCGCTCACCTGGTTCACGTTCGTGAAGCTGGTCGCCACGCCGACCGTCGCCGTCATCGTCGTGTGGGCGCTCGGGCTGCGCGGGGTGGAGGCGCAGGTGGTCGTGCTGTTCGCCGCCCTGCCGACCGCGTCGAGCGCGTACATCCTCGCCGTGCGCATGGGCGGGCTCGCCGCGCCGGTCGCGGCGCTGATCACGATCCAGACGCTGGCGGCGATGGTCACGCTGCCGCTGTGGGTGACGTTCGCGCGGCTCTAGCGCCTGTTGACGCCTGGCTCGCGCATGCGCCGGGCGGAACAGGGCCTAGCGCGCGGCGTGCCGCGCGAGCGCCCAGGCGACGTGCTCGCGGACGACCGGGTCCGGATGGTCGGCACGGGCCCGCAGCGCGGCGACGACCTCCGGCGACGAGCGCGCGTTGCCGAGCCCGACGGCGATGTTCCGCAGCCAGCGCGCGTGGCCGATGCGCCGGATCGCCGAGCCCGCGTGGCGCTCGTCGAACTCGGCTTCGGTCCACGCGAAGAGTTCCACGAGCGTCGCGCGATCGAGCCCGTGCCGCACGTCGAAGTCCGGCAGCGTCGCGGCGCGCGCGAACTTGTTCCACGGGACACGCGAGCTGGCAGTCGTCGCAGCCGTACACGCGGTTGCCGATCAGCGGCCGCAGCTCTTCGGGAATCGATCCCGGCAGCTCGATCGTCAGGTACGAGATGCAGCGCCGCGCGTCGAGCCGGTACGGCGCGGTGATCGCCTGCGTCGGGCACACGTCGATGCAGCGCGCGCACGTTCCGCAGCGCTCGGTCACCGGCGCGTCGACCGGCAGCGGCAGGTCGGTGAGGATCTCGCCGAGGAAGAAGGTCGAGCCCGCGTCCTGCGACAGCAGCAGCGTGTGCTTGCCGCGCCAGCCCAGGCCGGCCTTGCGCGCGAGTTCGACTTCCATCACCGGCGCGGAGTCGGTCGCAACGCGGTAGCCGAACGCACCGACCTCGCCTTCGATGCGCGACGCCAGCGCCTGCAGCCGCTGGCGCAGCACCTTGTGATAGTCGCGACCGCGCGCGTAGATCGAGACGATCGCCTCGCCGGGCGCCGGTCACTCGTGCGCGCTCGCGCTCGAGCCAGTCGGGCGGCGCATCGCGCGGGACGTAGTCCATCCGCACCACGATCGCCCGCCGCGCGTCGGGCAGAAGACGCGTCGCGTCGCGCCGGATCGCGGCGTGCCGCTGCATGTACTCCATCGCGCCGTGGTGCCCGTCCGCGAGCCAGGCGTCGAGCCGGTCCGCCGCGCCCGCGACGTCGAGATCCGCGATGCCGACGCGCGCGAACCCGAGTTCGGCGCCCCATGCGCGAATGCGCTCCGCCAGCGCCGCCCAGTCGCGCGCGGCGGCGCTTGTATCCTCGGCGGAATCAACGGCTCTCATGTCGATCGATTCTAGGTGGCAACGCCCTCGGTTCCCGCCGTCACGCTCTCGCTGCCCGACGCGGACGCCACCGCGGCGTTCGGACGCGCGCTCGGACACGCGGTCCAGCGCCATCTCGACGACGTGCGCGTGCACGGACTGCAACTGAACCTCAGCGGCGACCTCGGCACGGGCAAGACGGCGCTGGTGCGCGCCGTGCTCGGGGCGCTCGGAGTGAGCGGACCTGTGAAAAGCCCTACGTTCGCGCTGCTTGAACCTTATTCGGTTTCGAGCTTAGACTTCCATCACTTTGATTTTTATCGATTTGCCGATCCGAGCGAGTTCGGATCGTCCGGCTTCCGCGATCACTTCGGTCCTGGCCGGATCTGTGCGATCGAATGGCCCGAGCGCGCCGGACCCCGGCTGCCAACGGCGGACCTGTCGATCGCGTTGAGCGTGGACGGTGACGGACGACGGGCGTCCATCACCGCAGCGAGCCAACTGGGCGAGGCATGTCTGACGAGCGCACTCGAGGAGTTCCAAGCACGCACCGCCGGCAGCTGATCCGCGCCGCCGGGGGCGCGCTCGTCCTCGCGCTCACACCTTTCGACATCGCCCGCGGCGCCACGCTGCTCGCGGTGCGCATCTGGCCCGCCGACGACTACACGCGCCTGACGCTCGAGCACGACGCGCCGCTGAAGTTTTCGCACTTCATGGTGCGCGACACGAGCCCGCTCCGGCTGGTGGTCGACATCGAGGACATGGACCTCACGCCGAAGCTGCAAGGAGATCGTCGGCAAGGTCCAGCCCGACGATCCGTACATCGCGCTGGTGCGCGTCGGCCAGAACCGTCCCGACGTCGTGCGGCTCGTGATCGAACTGAAGGAGGACGTCAAGCCGCAGGTGTTCTCGCTCGCGCCCGTCGGGCCGTACCAGCACCGGCTCGTGCTCGACCTCTATCCGGTCAATCCGCCCGATCCGCTGCTGGCGCTGCTGCGCGAGCAGGAGACGCGGTCGAAGCCGGGACGATCGGATCCGGCGACCGGCGAGGCGCCGCGCGCGCGTGGACGGCGACCGGCCCGGTCGGCCGAGGCCCGATCCCGACCTGCAGCGGATGCTCACGGTCGTGATCGATCCGGGCCACGGCGGCGAGGATCCCGGCGCGGTGGGGCGCGCGGGCACCTACGAGAAGACCGTGACGCTCGCCATCGGCCGCCGCCTGCGCGACATGATCGTCGCCGACCACGGGCTGCGCGTCGCGATGACGCGCGACGGCGACTTCTTCGTGCCGCTGCGCACGCGGGTCGCGAAGGCGCGCGCGGTGCAGGCGGACCTGTTCGTGTCGATCCACGCCGACGCCTGGATCAAGCCCGATGCGCGCGGCTCGTCGGTGTTCGCGCTGTCGGAGACACGGCGCATCGAGCACGGCCGCCGCATGGATGGCCCGGCGCGAGAACGACGCCGACCTGATCGGCGGCATCAACCTGGCCTCGGCCGACCGCCACCTCGCGCGCGTGCTGCTCGACCTGTCGACCACCGCGCAGATCAACGACAGCCTGAAGCTCGGCAACTCGGTGCTGCGCGAACTCGAACGCATCAACCGGCTGCACAAGCCGCGCGTGGAGCAGGCCGGCTTCGCGGTGCTGAAGGCGCCGGACATCCCGTCGATCCTCGTCGAGACCGCGTTCATCAGCAATCCGGAAGAGGAAGCGCGGCTGCGCGACGTCGACTACCAGGAGCAGATGGCGCGGGCGCTGCTGATCGGCATCAAGCGCTACTTCGCGAAGAACCCGCCGCTCAGGCGCAATCCCTTGACCTGAGCGGAGGGCTCAGCCGGCGCGCGGCGCCCGTCGCATGCGCAGGAGCCGCACCGCGCCCGCGAGCAGCACCGGACCGGCCGCTGCCGCCAGCCCGAGGAACAGCACGAGCCCGAGGTTGTCGCGAATGATCGGGAGGTTGCCGAACAGGTAGCCGCCATACACCAGCGACACGACCCAGATCACCGCACCCAGCACGTTGAAGAGCTGGAAGCGGTAGACATCCATGCCGGCCGATCCGGCCACCAGCGGCGCGAAGGTGCGCACGATCGGAACGAAGCGCGCGATCGTGACCGTCTTGCCGCCGTGGCGCTCGTAGAAGTCGTGCGTCTTGCGCAGCGCGTCCTGGTTGATCCAGCTGATCGTGCCGTCGTAGACCTTCTTGCCGAGCCACCGCCCGATGTAGTAGTTGAGCGTGTTGCCCAGGACCGCGCCGACGATGATCAGTCCCGCGAGCAGGTGGACGTTCAGTCCCTTGGCCTGCGCCGCCGGCAAGGCCGACACGGCGCCCGCGACGAACAGCAGCGAATCGCCGGGCAGGAACGCCATCACGACCAGCCCGGTCTCCGCGAAGAAGATCGCGAACAGCGTGACGTAGACGAGGACGACGTTCTGCTCGACCATCGCCACGAGGAAGCGATCGGCCGCACGGAACAGGTCGAGCCAGTTGACGTCCATCGGGGGTGGCGCGCGCGAAACGCGCGAACGACGCGCCGGACAACGCGGGGGAGTGGAACGGGAGCGCGGATGATACGCGAGGGCAACGCGTCGCGAGCGCCGCGGGAGGCCTTCCTATAATCGCCGCATGTCGACCCCCGCTCGCCGCGCCATCCGGCCCCTGCCCGACATCCTGGTCAGCCAGATCGCGGCCGGCGAGGTGATCGAGCGGCCGGCCTCGGTCGTCAAGGAACTGGTCGAGAACAGCCTCGACGCCGGCGCCAGCGACATCGAGGTGCGGCTCGACGGCGGCGGCATCCGGCGCATCGCGGTGGCCGACAACGGCGGCGGCATCCCGCCCGACGAACTCGCGCTCGCGCTGACGCGGCACGCCACCAGCAAGATCGCGAGCCTCGAAGACCTCGAAGCCGTCGAGTCGCTCGGGTTCCGCGGCGAGGCGCTGGCGTCGATCGCGGCCGTCGCCGACGTCATCGATCACGTCGCGCGTGACGGGCGCGGACACGGCCTTCACGGTCCGCGGCGACGCTCCGGACATCGCGCCGGCGGCGGGCCTGGTCGGCACGCGGATCGAGGTCGTCGACCTCTTCCACAAGACGCCGGCCCGGCGCAAGTTCCTGCGCGCCGAAGCCACCGAACTCGGCCACTGCGTCGCGCAGGTGATGCGGCTGGCAGCCGCGCATCCCGCCGTCGCGTTCACGGTGATGCACAACGGCAAGACGCGTCCTCTCGCTGCCCGCGGAGGACGCGCGCCAGCGCGCGTGCCGGCTGCTGCCCGAGGAGTTCGCGCAGGCGCAGCGCGAGGTCGAGGCCGCGGTCGCCGGACTGCGCATCAGCGGCTGGGTCGGACTGCCGACCGCGAGCCGCGCGCGGGCCGATGCGCAGTACTTCTACGTCAACGGCCGCTACGTGCGCGACAAGGTGCTGACGCACGCGGTGCGCGCCGCCTACGCCGACGTGCTGCACGGCGCGAGCCAGCCGATGTACTGCCTGAGCCTGGAGATCGATCCGCGGCGCGTGGACGTCAACGTGCACCCGACCAAGATCGAGGTGCGCTTCCGCGAGTCGTCGTCCGTGCACCAGCTCGTGCTGCACGCGGTGCAGCGGGCGCTGGCCGCGTCGGCGCAGGTGGCGCCCGGCCCGGCCGACGTGATGACGGAGCGCATCGGGGAGATCCTGTCGGCGCCGCCGCCGCCGCGCCGCGCCAGTCGACCCTCGGCGTGGCGCAGAGCGTGGCGGACTACCTGTCGATGATGGCGCAGCGGCCCGCACCGGCGGCTCCCGCGCCCGCGCTGGCAGGCGGCGAGGCACCGGCCGACATGCCGCTGGGCCTGGCGCTCGCGCAGCTCGCCGGCATCTTCATCCTGGCGCAGAACGCCAACGGGCTCGTCATCGTCGACATGCACGCGGCGCACGAGCGCATCGTCTACGAGAAGCTGAAGCACCAGCTCGACCAGCACGCGATCCCGCAGCAGCGACTGCTGATTCCGCAGGTGTTCAGCGCCGCCCCGGCGGACATGGCGACGGCCGACGAGGAAGCGGCGCTGCTCGCCGAACTCGGCCTCGACCTCTCGGCGGCGTCGCCGACGCAGCTCGCCCTGCGATCGATCCCGGCCCTGCTCGCCAACGCCGACGGCGCGCAGCTGGCGCGCGACGTGCTGCGCGACCTGCGCGAGTTCGGCGGCTCGCGCGTGCTGACCGAACATCGCAACGAGCTGCTCGCCACGCTCGCCTGCCACGGCGCGGTGCGCGCGAACCGCCGCCTCACGATCGATGAAATGAACGCGCTGCTGCGCGAGATGGAAGCGACCGATCGCGCCGACCAGTGCAACCATGGCCGGCCGACCTGGGTCCAGCTCACGGTCAACGACCTCGACAGGCTCTTCCTGCGCGGAAGATGAGCGCCCCCGCCCGGCCGCCCGAAGGGGGCGCCGCCTCCCTCGGGGAGGTGGTCGCGCCAGCGACCGGAGGGTCGTCCGTGAGCAGTTCGGCCCGCCTCGCCGCGGCCGGCATGACGACGTCGACCGTCGTCGCCCTCACGGCGGGCCTGTCGATGCTGCAGCCGCTGTCGACCGACCTGTACCTGCCGACGCTGCCTGCGATCGCGTCGCACTTCGAAGCCAGTGTCGCCACCGTGCAGTGGACGCTGTCGGCGTTCATCGCCGTGTTCGGTCTCTGGCAGCTGGTGGCCGGGCCGCTCACCGACCGCTACGGCCGCTACCCGCTGATCGTGCTCGGCGCGACCGTCTACGCGCTGGCGAGCGCGCTCTGCACGCTGGCGCCGTCGATGGCCGTGCTCTTCCTCGGGCGCGCGCTGCAGGGGCTGGGCGCCAGCACCTGCCTCGTCGGCGCGCGCGGCGTCGTGCGCGACCTCTACACGCCGAGCGAAGGCGCGCGCATGATCGCAAGCGCGGCGACGATCATGAGCTTCGCGCCGCTGCTCGGACCGATCATCGGCGCGCAGCTCGCGAACACCTTCGGCTGGCGCGCGGCCTTCGCGGCCCTCGTCGTCTTCTCCGTCGCGCTCGCCCTGTTCGCCGCGTTCCGGCTGAAGGAAACGAACACGCGCCGCAACCCGCACGCCCTCGCACCCGGGCCGATGCTGCGCACCTACGGCCAGGTGCTGCGCTCGCCGGCGTTTCGCGCCTACGCCCTCGCGGCGGCCGCAACCTACGGCGGCCTGTTCGCGTTCATCTCCGGGTCGTCGTTCGTGCTGATGCGCACGCTCGGCCAGTCCGCCGCGGCGTACGCGTTCTCGTTCAGCACGATGGTGGCCGGCTACCTCGTCGGCACGCTCGTCTGCCGAAGGCTGCTGCCCCGGCAGGGGCTGCAGCGGACGATCGCCGCGGGCGCGCTGCTGCAGGCCGCCGCGGGGGTTGCGATGGCCGCGCTCGCGCTCGCCGGCGTGCACGCGCCGCTCGCCATCACGGTGCCGATGTTCTTCTACGGCCTGTCGCACGGCATCGTGCAGCCGCCGTCGCAATCGGGCGCGGTCGCGCCGTTCCCGCACAACGCGGGGGCGGCGGCGGCGCTGCTCGGCGGCGTGATGATGCTGATCGCCGCCTCCGTCGGCGCGTGGATCGGCGCCAGCTACGACGGCACGGTCTATCCGCTGACCCTCACGATCGCCGCCTGCTCGCTGGCGACGGTGCTGGTCGCGTTCACGCTCGTTCGCCGCCACGGCGACGTCGCGCACCATGGCTGACGCGGTCCTCCTCCTCGGCCCGACGGCGTGCGGCAAGAGTGACTTCGCGCTGCGGCTGGCGCGGGAGCGCGCGGTCGAGATCGTGTCGATCGATTCCGCGCAGGTGTATCGCGGCATGGACATCGGCACGGCGAAGCCGTCGCCCGAGGAGCGGGCGGCGGTGCCGCACCACCTGATCGACATTCGCGACCCGTCGCAGCCGTACTCGGCCGCCGACTTCGTCGCGGACGCACCCGGCGTGATCGCGGGCATCCGCGCGCGCGGCGCCCTGCCGCTCGTCGTCGGCGGCACGATGCTGTACGCGAAGGCGTTGCGCGAGGGACTGTCCGACCTGCCCTCCGCCGACGCCGCGGTGCGGGCGCGTCTCGAGTCGGACGCAGCGCGGCTCGGCTGGCCGGCGATGCACGCGCGGCTCGCCGCGGTCGACGCCGTGACCGCCAGGCGGCTCAAGCCGAACGACAGCCAGCGCATCCAGCGCGCGCTCGAGGTGTTCGAGGTGAGCGGAATCCCGCTGTCGGCGCTGCACGCCGCTCCGCAGCGGCCCGCGCTGGCGCTCGCGACGATCGCGCTGCTGCCGGACGATCGCGCGGAACTGCACCGGCGCATCGAACAGCGGTTCGACGCGATGCTGGCGCACGGACTGCTCGACGAAGTGCGCGCGCTGCGCGCCCGCGGCGACCTCGATCCGGAGTTGCCGTCGATGCGCAGCGTCGGCTATCGCCAGGCGCTGCGGCACCTGGAGGAGCAGAGCGACTTCGCCGCGTTCCGCGCCGCCGGCATCGCGGCGACCCGCCAACTCGCGAAGCGCCAGATCACGTGGCTGCGGTCGATGCGCGACGCGATCAGGATCGACCCGTTCGCGCCGGATGCGTTCGAACGCGTGCGTGCTGCGGTCGAGGCGATCGAAGGCGCGCGCTCTGCATGAACGACGAAGCGAGCCCTTCGCAGGCCGGCATGGCGGGTCGTCGCGCTTCCTCGCATGGCACAGTTGGCTCAATTGTGTTCGAACGACCTTCGGTCGGCGCGGTCACCTGCGCCTGAGCGGTCGCCGGGGCACCTCGCTATGCGCCCGTCGCGGCGGGCGTCACTCGGCGCGTGGCGTTCCCTGCGGGCCCGCGGATTTCTGAGTGTTGTCGTGACGGTATGGGCTTGGCTGCCTTGCGGCGGCACCCACTAGGCCCGCCGCCCTCGCGCAACTGGCGCGCCCGCCGCCTGACGCGCGCTACGCGAGGCGCCCCGCCGCCCGCCCAGGCGCCGCGCGTGTGGTCGGGGCGGACAGACTCCTTGGCGTTGGGCTCGGATGTCCCAGCGAGACGCTGCGATGTCGCCGCTCGTCAGCGTGCAGGGGACGCCGCGAGATACTGCTTCGCCCCGGACAGCCTGCTGGACGTTCGCAGCTAAGCCCGCACGTGCAGGTCGTCGCCGCCGAAGGTCAGGCCGAGCGGTTCGATCACCACCTGCTTGGCACCCGCCTCCACCGTGCCGGCGACCCACGCCGGCACGCCGCAGCTTTGCGCGACCTCGACCACACGCGCGGCGTCGCCGGCCGCGACGTAGAGCGCGAAGCCCGCGCCCATGTTCAGGTTGCCGTAGGCCTCGCGGTCGTCGATGCCGGCGTGCTGCTGGATGAAGGCGAGCACGGTCGGGACCGGGGGCAGCGTGTGCATGCGGTAGCCGAACGCCCCGGGATGACGCATCAGCTTGCGCCAGCCGTGGCCGGTGATGTTCGCGCAGTAGTGCGGGACGATGCCGGCGGCGGCGAGCGCTTCGGTCACCGGCGAGTAGAGGGTCGTCGGCGCGAGCAGCGCGTCGCCGTAGAGCGCGCCGTCGGCGAGCTTCGTTGCGTAGCCGTCCGGCAGGCGCTCCGCGAGCTTGCGCGCGAGGGACACGCCGTTGGCGTGGATGCCGCTCGAAGCGAGCAGCACGACCGCGTCGCCCGGCGCGAGTCGTTCGCCCAGCGTCAGCCGCGACTTCGGACGCACCAGGCCGACGCACGACGCGGCGAGGTCGATCCGTCCCTCCGCGACCACCCCGGCCAGCGCCGGCGTCTCGCCGCCGCCCCACGAGACGCCGCAGTGGTCGCACGCCGCCTTCCACCCGGCCACGAGGTCGCGCGCGCGCTCGGCGTCGGAGAACCAGTCGCTGCCGCCGGTCGCCCAGTAGGCGTGCACGGAGACCGGCGTCGCGCCGACGGTGATGAGGTCGTTGATCGCCATCGCGAGCGTGTCCTGCGCGATGCGGTCGTAGTAGGTGCGGCCGGTGACGGCTCGCATGGCGTCGGCCACCAGCGCCTTGGTGCCGAGGCACTCGGTGATCGACGCGAGGTAGTGGTCGCCGCAGTCGATCACGTAGGCCGACTCGCCGCGCGATGCGGCCACCTCCTGCAGCCCGTGGCGCGCGAGGTTGCCCGCCGTGGCGGCGGCGGCCTGCTGCGCCGACACCTTCAGCGGATCGATCTTGCTGTAGTCGACGCCGGCCTGCTTGTAGTCGAGTGGGTTCATGGCGGCGGAGCGGGCTCGAAGCGGCGTTGCTGCGCGAGCGGCGCCGGCGGACCGGTAGACTCCGCCACTCGCGGCAGGAGAAGTCAGGATTGTAGTTGGACGCGCGCGCCCGCGCGGCCACGGCCGGTCCGCCGCGCTCGACGACCCCATGAATGCGCCGCGCCAGCTCACGCTGGATCTCGTCCGTCCCCTGACGCCGTCCCTCGACAACTTCGTCGTCGGGCGCAACGCCGAAGCCGTCGCCGTGCTGCGCGCGATCGCGGCGGGACGCGGCGAGCCGTTCGTGTACCTGTGGGGCGAGCGCGGTTCGGGGCGGACGCACCTGCTGGCCGCCCTCGCCGCGGCGCGCCCGGCGGCGCTGGCCGCCGAAGGCTCCGAGGTTCCCGGTTTCGACGAGGCGACCCGCCTTTACCTCGTCGACGACGTCGACACGCGCGCCGCCGGCGAGCAGCAGCGGCTCTTCGTGCTGATGAACGAGGTCCGGGCGAATCCGGGCGCCGCGCTCGTGACGACCGGCAGCGCGCCCCCCGCGCAACTCGCGCTGCGCGACGACGTGCGCACCCGCCTCGCCTGGGGCCTCGTCTACCAGCTCCACGCGCTGAACGACGAGGAGAAGGCGATGGCGCTTGACGAGCACGCGCGGTCGCGCGGCCTCGCGCTGTCGCACGACGTGATCGCCTACCTCCTCAACCACATGCCGCGCGACATGCGGACGCTGGTGGCGATCCTCGACGCGCTCGACGGCCATGCGCTGGCGGCCAAGCGCCCCATCACCGTGCCGCTGGTGCGCGAGTGGGCCCAGCCATCCGCGTAAAATCCGCCCCGATGCGACTCGCGCTCTTCGATCTCGACCTCACCCTGCTTCCCATCGACACGGCGGACACCTGGTCCCGGCACGTCGTCCGTCGCGGAGGGCTGGACCGCGAGGAATACGACGCACGCATCCGGGAGTTTGCGCGGTCCTATCATGCGGGCACGTTCGACTGCGGGGACTACGCGCGATTCCAGATGGAGCTGCTGGCCCGGTTTCCGCGCTCCTCGCTCGACGCCTGGCACGCCGAGTTCATGGACCAGTGCGTGCTGCCGCACGTGCGGCAGGAAGCGCGCGCGCTGGTCGAACGCCATCGGGAGCTCGGCGACGAGCCGGCGCTCGTCACCGGCACCAACGCCTACGTCGTGACGCCGATCGCGCGGGAGTTCGGAATCGAACACGTACTCGCGGTGGAACCCGAGGAGGCCGACGGCGAGTTCACCGGCGGCTGGGTCGGCACGCACACCTGCCAGGCCGGCAAGGTGCGCAAGGTGGAGGAATGGCTGGAACGGCGCGGGCTCGACTGGTCGGGCGTGCGCACCGTCTTCTACAGCGATTCGATCAACGACCTGCCGCTGCTCGAGCGCGTGACCGAGCCGGTCGTCACGAACGGCGACACACGGCTCGCCGCCATCGCGCGCGAGCGCGGCTGGCCGACGCTGCAACTCTTCGAACGGGCGGCCGAGTGATCAAGCGCGTCATCGCGAAAGTCCAGAAGCTCTTCTCGGGCCGCAAGCCGAAGCGGCCGCGGGAGCCCAAGCGCATCCAGGCGGCCGAGCACCACATCAACCAGCAACTCGTACCGCGCTCGGCGCTGCGCGTGTGCGAGACGCTGCAGAAGGCCGGCTACCGCGCGTACATCGTCGGCGGCGCCGTGCGCGACCTGCTGCTCGACGTCGCGCCGAAGGACTTCGACGTTGCCACCAACGCCACGCCGGAACAGGTCAAGACGCACTTCCGCCGCGCGATCATCATCGGCCGCCGCTTCAGGCTGGTGCACGTGATGTTCGGGCAGGAGACGATCGAGGTCTCCACCTTCCGCGCGCTCGTGAACGTCGACCGGCTGACCGACGAGCACGGCCGCGTGCTGGCGGACAACGCGTACGGCGAGCAGCACGACGACGCCGCGCGCCGCGACTTCACGATCAACGCGCTCTACTACGACCCGACGACCGGCGAGGTGCTCGACTACCACGACGGCGTGAAGGACCTGCGCGCGAAGCGCCTGCGGATGATCGGCGAACCGGAGGCGCGCTACCGCGAGGACCCGGTGCGGATGCTGCGCGCCGTGCGCTTCGCGGCCAAGCTCGGGTTCCAGATCGACGAAGCGACGCGCGAGCCGATCCACCGCATGGGGAGCCTGATCGAGAACGTCCCGGCGGCGCGCCTGTTCGACGAGATGCTGAAGCTGCTGATGAGCGGCCACGCGGTCGCCTGCATCACGCGGCTGCGCGCCGAAGGCCTGCATCACGGGCTGCTGCCGCTGCTCGACGTGATCCTCGAGCAGCCGGCCGGCGAGCGCTTCGTGATGCTCGCGCTGTCGCGCACCGACGAGCGCGTGCGCGCCGGCAAGCGGGTCTCGCCGGGCTACCTGTTCGCCACGCTGCTGTGGCACGACGTGCTGGTCAAGTGGAGCGCGCGGACGGCGAAGGGCGAGCACCGCATCCCGGCGCTCGACAAGGCGATCGACGAGACGCTCGACGCGCAGACGGAGAAGCTGGCGATCCAGCGCCGGTTCGTGTCCGACATGCGCGAGATCTGGGGACTGCAGCCGCGCTTCGAGCGCCGCCAGGGCAAGGCGCCGCTGCGACTGATCGAGCACATCCGCTTCCGGGCCGGATACGACTTCCTGATGCTGCGCGCCGCGGCCGACGAGGTGCCGTCCACGTTCGCCGACTGGTGGACCCGCTTTCCGCACGCCAGCGAGGAAGAGCGCGAGCGGATGCTGCGCGAAGCGGCAAGCGAAGGCGAACCCACCGCCGGCGGGCCGCGCCGGCGCCGCCGGCGGCGCCGCGGCGGCGGATCCGAGGCGGTCGGCGAGCCGGGATCGGCGGCGACGTGAAGCGAACTGCCTACATCGGCCTTGGCGCGAACCAGGGCGAACTGCGCGAATCGCTGAGTGCCGCGCTCGACTCGCTGCGCTCGATCGAGCAGTCCACGCTGAAGGCGGTGTCGCCGTTCTACATGACCGCGCCGGTCGATGCGCCAGGCCCCGACTACCTCAATGCCGTCGCCCGGCTCGAGACGTCGCTGGAGCCCTACGGGCTGCTGCTGCACCTGCTCGACATCGAACTGATGCTGGGCCGCAAGCGCCGCGGGCTGAAGAAGAACGCGCCGCGCAGCGTCGACCTCGACCTGCTGCTCGTGGACTCGCTGCTGATTCAGAGCGCGCCGCTGACGGTGCCGCACCCGCGCCTGCACCTGCGCGCGTTCGTGCTGAAGCCGCTGCTGGACCTCGATCCGGACATCGTCATCCCGAAACTCGGCCCGGCGCGCGACTTCCTGATCGGAGTCGCGGACCAGCGCATCGATCTGGCGGACACCACCGCCGAGCCCTGACGCCCGATGCCGTCGCTGCCGGTCGTCGCGCAGACGACGCTCCTCCTCGCGGCTTTCATCCGCCCTGCCTGACATGCTGGCCGGCAAGTACCGCTACGTCGTCGTCGAAGGCCCGATCGGCGCCGGCAAGACCTCGCTGGCGCGGCGGCTCGCGGAGCGCTCCGGTTCCCACCTGCTGCTGGAACAGCCCGACGAGAACCCGTTCCTCGCGCGCTTCTACCGCGACAGCGCGCGCTACGCGCTGCCGACGCAGATGTTCTTCCTGTTCCAGCGGGTGCAGCAGCTCGCCGAGCTGAAGCAGCTGGACCTGTTCCGCAGCGCCATCGTTTCCGACTTCCTGCTGGAGAAGGACCGGCTGTTCGCGCGGCTGACGCTCGCGGACGACGAACTGCGCCTGTACGAGCAGATGCACGAGCAGCTGAAGCCGGCCACGGCCGCGCCCGACCTCGTCGTTTACCTGCAGGCGCGGCCCGAGACCCTGGTCGAGCGCGTCGGACGGCGCGGCAATCCGATCGAGTCGGGCGTGTCCGAACCCTATCTGCGCGCGCTCGCCGACAGCTACACGCGGTTCTTCCACGCGTACGACGCCGCGCCGGTGCTGATCGTCAACACCGAGCACCTGAACCTGGTGGATCGCGACGAGGACTTCGAACTGCTGCTCGACCGCATCGGGAAGCTGCGCGGTCGCCGCGAATACTTCAACCTCGCCGCCTGAGGGAGTCCACGCAACCCATGAGCGTCCATCCGCAACCACCGCAGGAGTCCGCGCGCAAACCAGTCACCCTTCCGCGCCTGCGCGAGATGCGCGCGAAAGGCGAGGCGATCGCGATGCTGACGTGCTACGACGCGAGCTTCGCGCGCCTGCTCGATGCCAACGGCGTCGACTGCGTACTGGTCGGCGACTCGCTCGGCATGGTGATCCAGGGGCGGCGCGACACCCTGCCGGTGACGATCGACGAGATGGCGTACCACACGCGCTGCGTGGCGCGTGGCCTCGACGCGGCCTGGCTGATCGCCGACCTGCCGTTCGGCAGCTACCAGGCCGGTCCCGCGCAGGCGCTCGCGAGCGCGGTCGCGCTGATGCAGGCCGGCGCGAAGATGGTGAAGCTCGAAGGCGGCGCGTGGCTGGCGCCGACGGTCGCCTTCCTCGTCGAGCGCGGCGTTCCCGTGTGCGCGCATCTCGGCCTGACGCCGCAGTCGGTCCACGCGCTGGGCGGCTATCGCGTGCAGGGCCGCAGCGACGAGGAGGCCGGGCGGCTGCTGGCCGACGCGCGCGCGCTCGACGCCGCCGGCGCGGCCATGCTGGTGCTGGAGCTGGTGCCGTCCACGCTCGCCGAGCGCGTGACGCAGGCCGTCGGCATGCCGACGATCGGGATCGGCGCCGGCAGCGCCGTGTCCGGCCAGGTGCTGGTGCTGCACGACATGCTCGACGTCTACCCCGGCCGCAAGCCGCGGTTCGTGCGCAACTTCATGCAGGGACAGCCGGGCATCGCGGCTGCCGTGGCAGCGTACGTCGCCGCCGTGAAGGATCGGAGCTTCCCCGCGCCCGAGCACGGGTACTAGCCGCGCCTCTACAATTCGCGGCTTCATCTCCCGTGGGCCTGCCCGAACGATGAAAGTCGTCCACTCGATCGAAGCCCTGCGCGACCAGTTGCGCGGACAGAACCGGATCGCGTTCGTCCCGACCATGGGCAACCTGCACCCGGGCCACCTCGCGCTGATGGAGATGGCCCACCAGCACGGCGACCCCGTGGTCGCGTCGATCTTCGTGAACCGGCTGCAGTTCGGCCCCAGCGAGGACTTCGAGAAGTACCCGCGCACGCTGCAGGACGACATCGACAAGCTGCAGAAGCAGAACCACGTCTACGTGCTGTTCGCGCCGAACGAGCAGGAGATGTACCCGGAGCCGCAGAGCTACCGCGTGAGCCCGCCCGCCGATCTCGGCGACATCCTCGAGGGCGAGTTCCGGCCGGGTTTCTTCACGGGCGTCACCACCGTCGTGCTGAAGCTCTTCTCGTGCGTGCAGCCGCGCGTCGCCGTGTTCGGCAAGAAGGACTACCAGCAGCTGATGATCGTGCGCTCGATGTGCCGCCAGTTCTCGCTGCCGACCGAGATCATTCCGCACGAGACCGTGCGCGACACCGACGGCCTCGCGCTGTCGTCGCGCAACCGCTTCCTCTCCGAGGCCGAGCGCAGCGAGGCGCCGCGCCTGTACCGCGTGCTGAACGAAGTGCGCGACAAGGTGAAAGCCGGCGCGACCGACGTCGCCTCGATCGAAGGCGACGCGATGCGCGAACTGGCCGCCGCCAACTGGAAGGTCGACTACGTCGCGCTGCGCCGCCAGCGCGACCTGCGCACGCCCACGCGGGACGAAGTCGCCGCGGGGGAACCGCTCGTCACGCTCGCCGCGGCCAAGCTCGGCGCGACGCGCCTGATCGACAACCTCGAAATCTAGACGCGAGCGAGCCGATTTGGCCGCCCGCGGTCCTTCACAGATAATGCGGCCTCCCGTGCCGGGATGGCGGAATTGGTAGACGCACGGGACTCAAAATCCCGCGATCGCAAGATCATGGGGGTTCGATTCCCCCTCCCGGCACCACCCCACCACTGCTCATGGCCGGTAAAGCCATGCAGACGACACAAGACCTCACCCTCGACGATTTCGACTTCGACCTGCCGCCGCACCTGATCGCGCAGCACCCGCTGCCCGAGCGCACGGCGAGCCGGCTGCTGCACGTCGCGGGCGACGCGCTGCGCGACCTCGCGTTCACCGACCTCGAGCGCCTGCTCGTTCCCGGCGACCTGCTCGTGTTCAACGACACGCGCGTGCTGAAGGCGCGGCTGCTCGGACGCAAGCCGACCGGCGGCCACGTCGAGGCGCTGGTCGAGCGCGTCGTCGAGCCGACGCTCGCGGCTGCGATGGTCCGCACCAGCCACAAGCCGCAGCCCGGCGCGGTGTTCCTGTTCGACGATGCGCGCGCCACCGTGGAAGGCCGGCGCGGCGAGTTCTTCCTGCTGCGGTTCGACGCGGACGTCGGCGCCGTCATGGAGCGCATCGGCCACGTCCCGCTGCCGCCGTACATCGTGCACGCCGACGCCGCCGAGGACGCGGAGCGCTACCAGACCGTCTACGCGGCCCGGCCGGGCGCCGTCGCAGCGCCGACCGCGGGACTGCACTTCACGCGAGAGTTGCTCGACCGGCTGCGCGCCCGCGGCGTCGAGCTCGCGACGCTGACGCTGCACGTCGGCGCGGGGACGTTCCAGCCGGTCCGCACCCGGGACCTGTCGGAACACCGGATGCACAGCGAGTGGTTCGAAATCGGCGAGGCGACCGCCGCGGCGGTCAACCATGCGCGCGCCGACCGGCGCCGCGTGATCGCGGTCGGCACGACGAGCCTGCGCGCGCTGGAATCCGCCGGACGGGACGGAATCCTGCGCGCGGGATCCGCCGAGACCGACATCTTCATCACGCCCGGCTTCCATTTCCGCATCGTCGACGCGCTGGTCACGAACTTCCACCTTCCCCGGTCGACGCTGCTGATGCTGGTGTCCGCGTTCGCGGGGATCGACCGGATCCGGAGCGCCTACGCGCACGCGATCGCGCGGCAGTACCGCTTCTTTTCCTACGGCGACGCCATGTTCCTGGAGCGCACCTGATGACGGCCGGGTTCGAAGTGCTGGGCACCGACGGCGCCGCGCGGCGCGGCCGGCTGACGCTGAACCACGGCGTCGTCGAGACGCCGGTCTTCATGCCGGTGGGCACCTACGGCACCGTCAAGGCGATGGCGCCGGCCGAGCTCGTGGACCTCGGCGCGCAGATCGTGCTCGGCAACACGTTCCACCTGTGGTTGCGGCCGGGACTCGACGTGATCGAGGTCCACGCGGGGCTGCACCGCTTCATGGGGTGGAACCGGCCGATCCTGACCGACTCGGGCGGCTTCCAGGTGTTCTCCCTCGGCGCGCTGCGCAAGATCAGCGAGGACGGCGTCCGGTTCGCCTCCCCCGTGAACGGCGACCGCCTGTTCCTGACGCCCGAGGAGTCGATGCGGATCCAGGACGGCCTGGACTCGGACGTCGCGATGGTGTTCGACGAGTGCACGCCGTATGCGATCGGCGACCGGCCGGCCACCATGGACGAAGCCGCGGCGTCGATGCGGCTGTCGCTGCGCTGGGCCGGCCGCAGCCGCGGCGCGTTCGACCGGCTGGGGGAAGCGCGCGGTCGCCGCAACGCGCTGTTCGGGATCGTCCAGGGCGGCATGTTCGAGACGCTCCGCGACGAGTCGCTGGCGGGGCTCGTCGACATCGGCTTCGAGGGCTACGCGATCGGCGGCCTGTCGGTCGGCGAACCGAAGGAAGACATGCTGCGGATCCTCGCGCACACCGCGCCGCGCCTGCCGGGCGGCCGCCCGCGGTACCTGATGGGCGTCGGCACGCCGGAAGACCTGCTCGACGGCATCGCCGCCGGCATCGACATGTTCGACTGCGTGATGCCGACCCGCAACGCGCGCAACGGGTGGCTCTTCACCCGGTTCGGCGACGTCAAGCTGCGCAACAGCCGCTATCGGGCGGACAGCGCGCCGCTGGATGAAACCTGCGCCTGCCCGACGTGTCGAACGTTCTCGCGCAGCTACCTGCACCACCTGCAGCGGGTCAACGAGATCCTCGGGGCGCGGCTGAACACCGTCCACAACCTGCACTTCTACCTCGACCTGATGCGGCAGGCGCGGGCGGCCATCGCGGAGGGCCGGTTCGCCGCGTTCCGTGAGGGTTTCCTGCAGGATCGCCGGCGCGGGGTGTGAGGCCGGGAACGCAGGGCCGGCCGCTATACTTGCGTGTTTGTCCGGGCACCGTTGCCGGGACGTTCACCACCTCGGGAGTTTTCGATGTTCCTGATCTCGAACGCATACGCGCAGGCCGCCCCGGCCGCCGCCGCTGGAGCCGAATCGTCCTACATGTCGATCGGCTTCATGGTGCTGATCTTCGTCGTCTTCTACTTCCTGCTGATCCGTCCGCAGGTGAAGCGGCAGAAGGAGCACAAGGCCATGGTCGACTCCCTGAAGAAGGGCGACGAGGTCCTGACGGCCGGCGGCATCGTCGGCAAGATCGTCGAGATGCACGACCAGTACGTCACGGTGCAGGTCGCGGCGGTGAACGGCCAGCCCGTGCAGCTGTCGATGCAGCGCTCCGCCGTGCAGACGCTGCTTCCCAAAGACACCTTCAAGCCGGCCTGAAGTCCGACTCCTGCACGTGCGTCGCCTGCCTCTTCGTGCCTTTGAACAAGTTCCGGGTGCCGGGCCGTCCCGAGCCCGGAACTCCAACCTGATCGGCGCAAGTGCTCGTGCAGCGCGCAGCGCTGCGAACACTTGCGCCGCGTGTCCATGAATCGCTATCCGCTCTGGAAGTACATCGTCATCGTCGTCGCCCTGCTGATCGGGGCGACGTACATGCTGCCCAATTTCTTCGGCGAATCGCCCGCGGTGCAGGTCTCCTCCGCAAAGTCGACCGTCAAGGTCGATCCGGCGCTGATGACGCGCGTCGAGGAGATCCTGAAGAACGCCAAGTTCGAGCACGCGGGCCTGTACTTCGACCAGGTCGGACTCAGCTCGACTATCCGGGTGCGGTTCAAGGACGCGGACACGCAGCTCGCCGCCAAGGACGTGATCCAGAAGGCGCTCGACCCGAGCCAGGAAGACCCGGCCTACGTCGTGGCGCTGAACCTGGTGTCGAACACGCCGCGCTGGCTGCAGAGCCTGCGTGCGCTGCCGATGTACCTCGGCCTCGACCTGCGCGGCGGCGTGCACTTCCTGATGCAGGTCGACATGCGGGCCGCCGTGGACAAGCGACTCGACACGCTGGCGTCCGACATCCGGACGCTGCTGCGCGAGAAGAACATCCGCCACGCCGGCATCAACAAGACGCCGACTTCGATCGAGATCAAGTTCCGCGACGCCGAGACCCGCGCGAAGGCGGAAGACGAGATCCGTGGCCAGGTGCGCGAGCTGACGTTGCGGGAGGAAGGCGCGGGCGACAGCCTGTCCATCATCGCCACGCTGTCGCCGGCGGCGCAGAAGGAGATCCAGGACAACGCGCTGAAGCAGAACATCACCACGCTGCACAACCGCGTGAACGAACTGGGCGTGGCCGAGCCGGTGATCCAGCAGCAGGGCGCCGACCGCATCGTGGTCCAGCTGCCGGGCGTGCAGGACGTGGCGCGCGCCAAGCAGATCCTCGGCCGCACCGCGACGCTCGAGATCCGGATGGTCGACCAGGAAGCGATGGCGGCGGGGCTGCCGGGCGCGATCACCGTGCCGGAGCGCAAGGCCGGCGGCGTCGTCACGCAGACTCCGCTGAAGCGGGAAGTCGTGGTCACCGGCAACCAGCTGAACGGCGCCTCCGCGACGCTCGACCAGAACCAGCGCCCCGCCGTGTCGGTGCGCCTCGACGAGGCCGGCGGCCGCGCGATGCGCGCCGTCACGCGCGACAACATCGGCAAGCTGATGGCGATCGTCCTCTACGAGAAGGGCAAGGGCGAGGCGATCTCGGTGGCGCGCATCCAGGGCGAGTTCGGAAACCAGTTCCAGATCACCGGCAGCTTCACGGTGCAGGAGACGAGCGACCTCGCCCTGCTGATCCGCTCCGGCTCGCTCGCGGCGCCGATGGAGATCATCGAGGAGCGCACGATCGGCCCGAGCCTGGGCAAGGAAAACATCGAGCGCGGCTTCCGCTCGACGCTGTACGGTTTCCTGGCGATCGCGGCCTTCATGATCTTCTACTACCGGATTTTCGGCCTGATCTCGGTGGCGGCGCTGTCGGTCAACATGATGCTGCTGATCGCGCTGCTATCCATGCTGCAGGCGACGATGACGCTGCCCGGCATCGCGGCCGTGGCGCTTGCGCTCGGCATGGCGATCGACTCCAACGTGCTGATCAACGAGCGCGTGCGCGAGGAACTGCGCAACGGCCGCACCCCGCAGCAGGCGATCACCGAGGGCTATGAAAAGGCGTTCGCGACGATCCTCGACTCGAACGTCACGACGCTGATCGCCGGCATCGCGCTGCTGACCTTCGGCTCCGGACCGGTGCGCGGCTTCGCGATCGTGCACTCGCTCGGCATCCTGACTTCGATCTTCTCTGCGGTGTTCGTGTCGCGCGCGATCGTCAACCTCGTGTACGGGTCGCGCAAGAAGCTGCAGTCGATCTCGGTCGGCCAGGTCTGGAAACCGGGCGTCTGACGCCGACGGAACGAAAGAGAAAGCGCCATGGAGTTTTTCCGCATTCGCCGCACGATTCCGTTCATGCGGTATTCGCTGGTCCTGAACGCGATCTCGCTGATCTCGTTCCTGGTCGCGGTCGGGTTCCTCGTGTTCCGCGGGCTCAGCCTGTCGGTCGAGTTCACCGGCGGCACCGTGATGGAAGTGTCCTACCAGCAGGGCGCGAACCTCGAACAGATCCGCGACGCGATCGAGAAGAAGGGCTGGGGCGAGTTCCAGGTGCAGAACTTCGGCACGTCGCGCGACGTGATGATCCGGCTGCCCGTCGAAAAGGGCTACACGTCGGGCCAGCAGGCCGATCGCGTGATGCAGACGCTGAAGGCGCAGGATCCGTCGGTCGAGCTGCGGCGCGTGGAGTTCGTCGGCCCGCAGGTCGGCGAGGAACTCGCGCACGACGGCCTGCTCGCCCTGCTGATGGTCGTGATCGGCATCATGATCTACCTCGCCTTCCGCTTCGAGTGGAAGTTCGCGCTCGCGGCGATCATCGCCAACCTGCACGACGTGATCCTGGTCATCGGGATGTTCTCGATCTTCGGCTGGGAGTTCTCGCTGCCGGTGCTGGCCGCCGTGCTCGCGGTCCTCGGCTACTCGGTGAACGAGTCGGTGATCATCTTCGACCGGGTGCGGGAGCACTTCAAGAAGATGCGCCGGGCTACCACCGTGGAGGTGATCGACTCGGCCATCACGGCGACGATCTCGCGCACGATCATCACGCACGGCTCCACGATGTGCATGACGCTCGCGATGCTGTTCTTCGGCGGCCCGGCGCTGCACTACTTCGCGCTGGCGCTCACCATCGGGATCCTGTTCGGCGTCTACTCGTCGGTGTTCGTCGCGGCCGCGATCGCCATGTACCTCGGCGTCAAGCGCGAGGACCTGGTGAAGGCGGTCAAGAAGGAAGACGAGCAGGCCGTCGTTCCGTAGGCCGCGCGCGCCGCCGTGCCAGCACCGGTCCGCGTCTGGGACCTGCCGACGCGCCTGTTCCACTGGGCGCTCGCCGCGCTCGTCGCCTGTTCCGTCGTCACCGTGAAGCTCGGCGGCTTCTGGATGGACTGGCACATGCGCTCCGGCTACGCGATCCTCGCGCTCGTCCTGTTCCGCATCCTGTGGGGCTTCGCCGGCAGCCGCTATGCGCTGTTCTCGAGCTTCGTGCGACGGCCCTCGGAGGTCATCGGATACCTGCGAGGCCAGGTGGAGCACGGCGCGGGTCACAGCCCGCTCGCGGCGATCTCGGTGCTCGCGCTGCTCGGCGTGCTGCTCGCACAGGCGAGCACCGGATTGTTCAGCAACGACGGCAACTTCACCGAAGGGCCGCTCGCGCACCTGGTCAGCGGCGCCGCCGGAGAGCGGCTGTCGACGGCGCACCGGTTCGGCGAGTGGGCGATCTACACGCTGGTCGGCCTGCACATCGCCGCCATCGCGTACTACGCGACCTTTCGGAAGGTCGCCCTCGTGCGCCCGATGATCACCGGTGACCGATTCGACGTCGAGGCGACGTCGGCCGACGACGGCGCCAAGATGCGGCTCCGCGCGCTGGCGCTTGCCGTCGCGGCCGCAGCCATCGCCGCGTTCATCGTCACGCGGTAGACGTCAGGTCGAGCTTGGACCCGCGAGCGAAGCAATCGCGTCGTGTAGCGCTCGATCGCACACGGAGAGGCCGTCGACTGCGCCTGAACGGGCGGCGGGGCACCTCCCTCCGCGCCCGTCGCGGCGGGCGTCATTCAGCCATCGGCATTGCCTGCGGGCCAGCAGATTTCTGAGCGTTGTCTTCGCCGCGCCCACGGTGGTGCCTCGCGGCTGTGCCCACCTGGCCCGCCGCCCTCGCGCAACTGGTACGCCCGCCGACTGACGGTCGCTCCGCGAGGCACCCCACCACCCGCCCAGGCGCCGCGCGCATGGTTGGGGCGGACAAGCTCCTTGGCGATGGGCCCGGAAACCCCAGCGAAACTCCGCGATGCGGCCAGTCGTTGGCCCGGCGCGGCAATGCGCATCCACACCGCGCGGCGCGCCGAGCGCGCTGCGGGGTGCTCGCGCAGCGCGGCGCCGTGCGGCGGGCGTGGCATTACAGAAGCTGCGGCGGGCCGGGACGAACACCGGCCGGAAGGCACGATCGGCGAAACCACGAGAACTCACTCCGAAAGCTGCCGGCCCGCGAGACGTGCCCTTGACCCAGTGTCGCCCGCCGCGCGTCGCGCGGAGTCGAGGCGCCCCGCAGCGCGGTCGGCGCGCAGGGGACGCTGCTGCACGCAGCAACTCACGGGAGTTCTCACTCCGGCGGGCACCAGAAGAAACGCCGCCGAGGCCAACGCCCGGGCGGCGTTCGTTGTCAGGCCAGCGGCTACTTGTTGCGATAGTTGTCGTGGCAGCTGTCGCACGACTTGACCGTCGCCTGGAACTGCGTGCGGATGGCGGCGACGTCGCCGGACTTCGACACGTCGACCAGCTTGATCACCTCCTGGCGCATGGCGCGGCCGATCTCGCTCACTTTCGGGTCGGTGAAGGCTTCGGGCTTGGCGCGGGTCGCCGGATTGCCGCCCTTTTCCGATCCCTTAACGTACCCCTCGCCCGGCAGCTGCGACACGAAGTCGACGATCGCGGCGCTGCGCTGGATGGCGGCGATGTCGGGCTTGTCGGCCTTCAACTGCGTGAAGATCTTGCCCATCTGATGGCCCATGATCACGTACGCCGACTGGCGATAGCGGATCGCATCCTCGGGCTTCGAGAACTGGGCCGAGGCCGGAACGGCAACGGCGAGCAGAACGGCGGTGGTCAACAACCTGGCTTTCACTTCGACACTCCTTCTTGGGTCGTGATGGACGAGGGTTCGGGGGTACGGCAGGCAGTCCTGGCCCGACCGCGCAAACGCCGCGCCGCCCGGCCGTATTCCAAAGAGTCGATGCCAGCGGACGGTCAGGCCCGGCGGGCGAGTTCGCCCGCCTTGCCGAGATAGCTGGCGGGTGTCAGGGCGAGCAGGCGATCGCGGGCATCCGCCGGAATCGCGAGGCCGCGGATGAACGCGTGCAGCGCATCGCGCGTGATGCCCTGCCCGCGCGTGAGCGCCTTCAGCTGTTCGTACGGATTCTCGACGCCGTAGCGCCGCATCACCGTCTGCACCGGTTCGGCGAGGATTTCCCAGGCCTCGTCGAGGTCTGCCTTCAGCCGCGCCTCGTTGACCTCGAGCTTGCGCAGGCCGCGCAGGCACGCGTCGTAGGCGACCAGGGAGTAGCCGAACGCCACCCCGAGGTTGCGCAGGACCGTCGAGTCGGTGAGGTCGCGCTGCCAGCGCGACACCGGAAGCTTCTCTGCCAGGTGCCGCAGCATCGCGTTGGCGAGGCCGAGGTTGCCTTCGGAATTCTCGAAATCGATCGGGTTGACCTTGTGCGGCATCGTCGACGAGCCCACTTCCCCGGCCTTCAGCTTCTGCTTGAAGTACCCCAGCGAGATGTAGCCCCAGACGTCGCGGTCCAGGTCCAGCAGGATCGTGTTCGCGCGCGCAACGGCGTCGAACAGTTCCGCCATGTAATCGTGCGGCTCGATCTGGATCGTGTGCTCGTTGAAGGTCAGGCCCAGCCCTTCGATCAGCTCGCGCGAGAAGTGCTCCCAGTCGACGTTCGGATACGCCACGAGGTGCGCGTTGAAGTTGCCGACGGCGCCGTTCATCTTGGCGAGCAGCGGCACGCGGGCGATCGCGTCGATCGCAGTTCCAAGGCGCACCGCGACGTTCGCGAACTCCTTGCCGACGGTCGTCGGCGTCGCCGGCTGGCCGTGCGTGCGCGACATCATCGGCAGGTCGGCGTGGCCGTGCGCGTATTCGCGCAGCTGCGCGTGGATCGCGCGCAGCCGGCCCTGCAGCACGAAGCGGCCGCGCTCGAGCATCAGCGCGTGCGAGACGTTGTTGATGTCCTCGGACGTGCACGCGAAGTGGATGAACTCGGCCGCCTTGCCGAGCGCGGCCCCGGTGCGCGCCTTGATGAAGTACTCGACCGCCTTGACGTCGTGGTTCGTCTCGGCCTCGATCGCCTTGATCTCCATGCAGTCCTCGATGCCGAACTGCACGACGAGCTGGCGCAGGTCGGCCTGCAGCGGCCCGGCCAGCGGCGGAAGTTCGGGCAGCCCGATCGACGAGAGCGCGATCAGCCACTCGATCTCGACGCGCAGGCGCTCGCGCATGAACGCGAACTCCGAAAAGACTTCACGGAGTTCGGCGGTCTGGCGGCCATAGCGCCCGTCCAGCGGCGACAGGGCGGTCAGGGAAAGGAGTTCGAGGGACATGACGGCGCGGACATGGGCACCGGAAGAAACTGGCGCCAGAAGAGTGAAATCAGTGTAGCAAACGGGCCATTGGACCCGCCCCGGGTCTTCACTCGGCATTGCGGGGCGAGCGCCGCCCGATATACTGCGCCGCAGTCCCTTCCAGGTGCCACCCCGGTGTCCAAAAGCCTCCGTCTCATCGGCTCGCTGACGAGCCCCTATGTGCGCAAGGTCCGCATCGTGATGGCGGAAAAGCGGATCGAGCATCACCTCGACCTCGAAGACGTCTGGGCGCCGGACAGCAAGATCCAGGAAGCCAACCCCCTCGGCAAGGTGCCGTGCCTGATCATGGAAGACGGCGGCGCGGTCTTCGATTCCCGCGTGATCGTCGAGTACCTCGACACGATGACGCCGGTGTCCAAGCTCCTGCCGCCGAGCGGCCGCGAGCGCGCGGAAGTCCGCACCTGGGAAGCGCTGGCCGACGGAGTGATCGACGCGCTGATCCTCACCCGCCTCGAACAGACCCAGCGCCCGTCCGAACAGCAGAGCCAGAAGTGGATCGACCGCCAGATGGGCAAGGTCCACGCTGGCCTCGCGGCGATGAGCCGCGGCCTCGGCGAGAAGCCCTGGTGCAACGGCCACGGTTACACGCTGGCCGACATCGCCGTCGGCTGCGCGCTGGGCTACCTCGACTTCCGCTTCGCGCACATCGACTGGCGCGACTCCTACCCGAACCTCGCCAGGCTCCACGAGAAGCTCATGGCGCGCCCGTCGTTCGCCGAGACCCAGCCCCCGCAGTAAGGCAGCAAGGCGACGCCGCTCAGGCGCGCGTCGCGAAGTCCGGACCGATCAGGTCGATGCGGTCAGTGCAGAACGCATCGACGCCCCACGCCAGGATTTCCTTCGCGCGCGCCGGCTTGTTGACCGTGTAGCAGAAGAGCCACGCGCCGCTCGCCTTGATCTGCCCCGCCCGCGCCGGCGTCAGGTGCCGGTGGTTGGTGTGCACGGCAACGCAGCCCAGCGCGTCGAAGCGCGCGGCCCAATCCGCCGGGACGCGGTCGACCAGCCAGCCGCGCGGCAGGTCGGGGGCCGCCGCGCGGGCCGATTCGAGTGCGTCGATCGAGAACGACGAGAGCAGCGGCACCGAAGGCTCGATCGTCCCCTGCTGCGCGCCGCCGTGGCGCACGCGATCAGCGTAGGCCGCGGCGACGGCCAGCGCGACCGCGCGGCCCGTCGCCGCCTCGCGCCCCGGCGCCGGCTTGATCTCGACGTTGCACCACACGCCCTCGCGACGGCAGAACGCCAGCGCGTCCTCCAGCGTCGGCACGGGTTCGCCGCGGAAGCGCGGCGAGTGCCACCGTCCGGCGTCGAGTCGCATGAGTTCCGCGGCCGTGTACTCGGCGATCGCGCCCGAGCCGGCCACCGTCCGCCCGAGCCATGGGTCGTGCATCAGGATCGGCGCGTCGTCCCGGGGCAGCATCGCGTCGAACTCGATTGCGCGGTACCCGTGCTCGATGCCGACGCGGATCGCGCCGATCGTGTTCTCGGGCGCCAGCGTCCCGCCGCCGCGATGCGCGAGCACGCGCGCCCAGGGCCACGGCTGGTGCATCGTCATGATCCGGCTCCCTCGCGCTTGCGCCGGACGTAGACCATCTTCTCCACGCGTGCGACCACCATGCCGTCGTCGTCCTTGATGTCCACCTTGAACAGGTGCAGGTGCTTGTCGCCGGACGCCGTCATGCGCTCGATGCGCTCGAGGTCCGCGTCGGCGAGTTCGAACCGCGCCCACACGCGGCCCCGGCCGGGGGCGACGTAGTCGATCGATCCCGCCTTGTCCCATACCAGGTAGTCGCTGCCGAGGTTCGCCTGCACCATCAGCGCGAAGAACGGATCGGTCATCGCGAAGAGCGAGCCGCCGAAGTGCGCGCCCGCGCTGGTGCGGTTGAAGGCGCGCAGGCGCATCTCCACCGTGACGCTGCGCAGATCCTGGGCGACGTGCCGCACGCGTATGCCCGCGCCGCGGAAGGGCGACCACCAGTTCAGTGCGAAGCGCAGCAGGCGCGGCGACGTCGGGCGCATCCGTGAAGTCTACGGAACGTCGATCACCGCGCCGTTTGCTAACCTCGCCGCGATGAGCGCACTGAACATGAACGCGCTGGGCCACCTCCGCGTGCTCGACCTGACCCGGGTGCTCGCCGGCCCTTGGTGTACACAGTTGCTCGCCGACCTCGGTGCGGACGTCGTCAAGGTGGAGCGCCCGGGCACGGGCGACGACACGCGTGCGTGGGGGCCGCCCTACCTGAAGGACGGGCAGGGAACGGACACGACGGAAGCGGCCTACTACCTGGCCGCCAATCGCGGCAAGCGCTCCGTCACCGTCGATCTCGCGCACCCGGAAGGGCAGCGGGTGGTGCGCCTGCTCGCCGAACGCGCGGATGTCGTCGTCGAGAACTACAAGGTCGGGCAGCTGGCCCGTTTCGGACTCGACTACGCCACCCTCGCGGCGCTGAATCCGCGCCTGGTCTACTGCTCGATCACCGGGTTCGGCCAGTCCGGTCCGCACGCGGACCGCGCGGGCTACGACTTCATCATCCAGGGCATGGGCGGGTTCATGTCCATCACCGGCGAGCGCGACGACCTGCCGGGAGGCGGCCCGCAGAAGGCGGGCGTGGCGGTCTCCGACCTGATGACCGGCATGTACTCGACCGTCGCCATCCTCGCGGCGCTCGCGCACCGCGAGCGCACCGGGCAGGGCCAGCACATCGACATGGCGCTGTTCGACGTGATGCTCGCGATGCTCGCCAACATGAACATGAACTACCTCACGTCCGGCAAGCCACCGGGCCGTGCGGGCAATGCGCACCCGAACATCGTGCCGTACCAGGTGTTCGAAGCCGTCGACGGCCACGTGGTGATCGCGGTGGGCAACGACGGCCAGTTCGTGAAGTTCTGCGAGGTCGCGGGATGCGCCGGACTGTCCGCGCATCCGTCCTACCGGCGCAACGCGGACCGCGTGCGCAACCGCGAAGAAGTCCTCGCGATCCTCGAGCCGATCGTGCGCACCCGGCCGGTCGCGTTCTGGGTGGAGCGGCTCGAAGCCGCCGGCGTCCCCTGCGGACCGATCAACAACATCGCGCAGGCACTCGCCGATCCGCAGGTGGCTGCGCGCGCGCTGCTCGTCGACCTGCCGCATCCGCAGGCGGGCACCGTCCCGCTCGTCGCCAATCCGATCAAGTTCTCGGCCACGCCACCCACGTACGAGCGGGCGCCGCCGACGCTCGGCCAGCACACCGCGGAAGTGCTGCGCGAGTGCGGGCTCGACGCGGCCGAGATCGAACGCCTGAGGTCGCTGGGCGCGGTCTGATGGCGGCGCGGCGACTCGTCATCCGGGGCATCGTCCAGGGCGTCGGCTTTCGCCACGCAACGCGCCGCGAGGCGCAGCGACTCGGACTGCGCGGCTGGGTGCGAAACCGCGGGAACGGCAGCGTCGAAGCGGTGGCGCTCGGGGAGGACAGGCAACTCGACGCGCTGGAGCGCTGGGCCCGCCGCGGCCCGCCGGCGGCGCGCGTCGATTCCGTCGACGTGACGCTGCTGCCGGACGACGAGGTCGCCCGGCTTCAGCCGCCCGTGGGCGAAAACTTCAGGCAGGTCGAAACCGCCTGGAGCTGAAGATCGACGCGTCGAAGGCCGGGTTGAGCCGCGCGGTCAGCACGTGGTCGCGCCACGCGCCGTCGATGAACAGGTAGTCCTTCGCGAGTCCCTCGCTCGCGAAGCCCAGGCGCGCGAGCAGGCGGCCGCTGCGCGCGTTTTCCGGCACGTAGCTGGCCTGTATCCGGTGCAGTCTCAGGACCGCGAACACGTGCTCGACCGTCGCTTCGAGCCCCTCGCGCATCAGTCCCCGGCCTTCGTGGGCGTGATCGATCGCGTAGCCGAGCATGCAGGACTGGAACGGTCCGCGGGCGATCTGCGTGTAGTTGATGCGGCCGATCAGGCGCTCCGGCGCCGTGCGCAGGCGCAGCACCCACCGCACCACCACTCCGTGCTCGTAGTCCTCGACCGCGCGCTCGCACTCGGCCGTCCAGAACTCCGGCTCCACGATGCCGGCCGGGCGCGGCGGATCCCACGGCGCCAGGTGCTGCTCGTTGCGCCGGAAGAAGTCGGCCAGCGCCTCCGCGTGACCGGGCGCAATGTGCTCGACGATCAAGCGCGAAGTGGTGAGGGTCGGCAGCATGCGATCACCTTGCAGAGGGCCAACGATTCCACGTTCGGCCCGATTTCGGGTTTAATGTGGTCGAAACAAGAAATCCGGGACGGAGACAGAACGTGATTCGACGCCGCGCGCTTGCGGCACTGGGTGCCGCGCTGGCCTCGTGCGCGCTGGCCGGCCCGGTCGCCGCTCAATCCTATCCGACGAAACCGATCCGCCTGGTCGTGCCGTATCCGCCCGGCGGGCCGCTCGACGCCGCGGCCCGCGCGCTCGCCGAGCGGGTGAAGGAGCCGCTCGGCATCGTCGTCGTCGAGAACCGGCCGGGCGCCGGCGGCAACCTTGGGGTCGACCTGGTCGCCAAGGCGGCGCCCGACGGGTACTCGCTCGTGATCGGCGCGGTCGCCACGCACGCGATCAACCCCTGGCTGTTCGCGAAGCTGCCGTACGACCCGATCAAGGACTTCGCGCCGATCACCCTGATCGCCCACGTGCCCAACGTCCTCGTGATGACGCCCGAGCGCGCGCAGCAGCTGAACATACGCAGCGCGCGCGACCTCGTGGCGTACGCGCGGGCGAATCCGGGCAAGCTGAACTTCGCCTCGGGAGGCAACGGCAGCGCCGGCCACATGGCGGGCGAGCTGCTGAAGTCGCAGGCCAGGATCTCGGCGGTTCACATTCCGTATGCCGGCGCAGCCCCCGCCCAACTGGGGCTGCTGGCCGGCCAGACCGACTTCATGTTCGACAACCTCGCATCGGCGCTGACGCAGGTGAAGGCCGGCAAGCTGCGGGCCTTCGCGGTGACCACGACGCGCCGCGCCGAGTCGATGCCCGACGTGCCGACGATGGCCGAGAGCGGGCTGCCCGGCTTCGACGTGTCGACGTGGTTCGGCGTCTTCGCGCCCGCCGGGACACCGCCCGCCGTGGTCGAGCGCCTGAACAAGGAGTTCACGGCCGCGCTGCGGTCGCCCGAGATGCGCGAACGGCTCGCCCGCATGGGCGCGGAACCGGCGCCGATGACCCCGGGCGACTTCCAGCAGTTCGTCCGTTCCGAGATGGCGAAGTACGAGAAGGTCGTGAAGTTTTCGGGCGCACGCGTCGACTAGAACGCCGGCTTTGGGGAGAAGCATGAAGATCAAGAATGCCAAGGATTTCTGGTCGGGCGTGATGTTCATCGCGTTCGGCTTGTTCTTCGCCGGCTTCGCGCGGAATTACGACATGGGCACCGCCGCGCGCATGGGCCCCGCCTATTTCCCGACCGTGCTCGGCCTGTTGCTGATGGCGCTCGGCGCCTTCGTCGCGTTCAAGGGAATGCGCACCGAGCCCGAGGATGGCCACGGCCAGGTCGACAAGTTCCACTTCAAGCCGTTGGGCTTCGTGCTGGGGGCCGTCGTGGCGTTCGGGCTGCTGCTGCGGCCGGCCGGACTGATCGTGGCACTGCTGGCGCTGATCATCGTCTCCAGCCTCGGCAGCGGCGAGTTCAAGCTGAAGGAGATCCTGCCGCTGGCGATCGGTCTCTGCCTGCTCGTGCTGGCGGTGTTCATCTGGGGTCTCGGACTGACGATCCCGGTCCTGCCGGCCTTCATGGAACGCTGAGGGCACGTCATGGACCTGATCAACAACCTGCTTCTCGGCTTCGGCACGGCACTCACGCTGTCCAATCTCTTCTACGCGTTCATCGGCTGCATGATCGGCACGCTGATCGGCGTGCTGCCCGGCATCGGCCCCGTCGCCACGCTGGCGATGCTGCTGCCGATGACCTACGCGCTCGAGCCGACGTCCGCGCTGATCATGCTCGCCGGCATCTACTACGGCGCGCAGTACGGCGGCTCGACGACCGCGATCCTGGTCAACCTGCCCGGCGAGTCCTCGTCGGTGGTCACCTGCCTCGACGGCTACCAGATGGCGCGGCGCGGCCGCGCCGGTGCGGCGCTCGCAACGGCCGCCCTCGGCTCGTTCTTCGCCGGCACGGTCGGCACGCTGGTGCTCGCGGCGCTGGCGGCCCCGATGGTCGAACTGGCCTTCAAGTTCGGGCCCGCCGAGTACTTCTCGCTGATGGTGCTCGGCCTGATCGGCGCCGTCGTGCTCGCCTCGGGTTCGCTGATCAAGGCGATCGGCATGATCGTGCTCGGCCTGCTGCTCGGGCTGGTCGGCACCGACGTCAACTCCGGCGTGTCGCGCTATGCGTTCGACATTCCCGAACTCGCCGACGGCATCGGATTCGTCGGCGTCGCGATGGGCGTGTTCGGCTTCGCCGAGATCGTCGCCAACCTCGAAACCGGCGGCGAGAAGCGCCAGGTGTTCACGGACAAGGTCGGCTCGCTGATGCCGACCTGGGCCGAGGTGAAGGCGGCCTCGGGCGCGGTGCTGCGCGGCACCGGCATCGGCGCGGTGCTCGGCGTGCTGCCCGGCGGCGGCGCGCTGCTCGCCTCCTTCGCGGCGTACACCGTCGAGAAGAAGCTCGGCGGCAAGAAGGCGAACCCGCCGTTCGGCCAGGGCAACATCCGCGGCGTCGCGGCGCCGGAGTCGGCCAACAACGCCGGCGCGCAGACGTCGTTCATCCCGATGCTGACGCTCGGCATCCCGCCCAACGCGGTGATGGCGTTGATGATCGGCGCGATGACGATCCACAACATCCAGCCCGGCCCGCAGGTGATGACCGAGCAACCCGACGCTCTTCTGGGGCCTGATCGCGTCGATGTGGATCGGCAACCTGATGCTGGTGATCCTGAACCTGCCGCTGATCGGGATGTGGGTGCAGTTGCTGAAGGTGCCGTACCGGTTGCTGTATCCGGCGATCCTCGTGTTCTGCGCGATCGGCGTCTACTCGATCAACAACAACGCGTTCGACGTGCTGATGACGGCCGGCTTCGGGGCGCTGGGCTACCTCTTCTTCAAGCTGCGCTGCGAACCGGCGCCGCTGATCCTCGGCTTCATCCTCGGCCCGATGATGGAAGAGAACCTGCGCCGCGCCATGCTGCTGTCGCGCGGCGACCCGACGGTGTTCTTCACGCGCCCGCTGTCGCTGGGACTGCTGATCGCGGCGGCCGCGCTGATCGTCATCGTGGCCCTGCCGCAGATCAGCAGGAAGCGCGAAGAGGCGTTCCAGGAAGGCGACTGACCACTGGCGGCGACGCGCGGCCGCGTCGCCGCGCTGGCGTCTCTGGGCGCGCACTTCGCCCGCGGCGTACGATGGCGCTCGTCGTCCCGCCTTCCTCCAGGAATTCCCGTGAAACCGTTCAAGCTCCTCGCCGCTCTCGCGCTGGCGGTGCTTCCCGCCGTCGTGTCCGCGCAGTCGTACCCGACCAAGCCGATCCGCCTGGTCGTGCCCTTCCCGCCCGCCGGCGCCACCGACATCCTGTCGCGCGAACTCGCGCGCATGCTGTCGGAGCGGCTGAAGCAGCAGGTGATCGTCGACAACAAGCCGGGCGCGGGCGGAGCGCTGGGCAGCGACCTCGTCGCCAAGAGCGCGCCCGACGGCTACACGATCCAGATGGCCACGAGTTCGACGCACTCGATCGGCCCGAGCCTGAATCCGAAGATTCCGTACAACGCGCAGACCGACTTCACGCCGGTCGCGCACGTGGCCAACGCCACCAACGTGCTCGTCGTGTCGCCGAGCGTGAAGGCGAACACGGTGGCCGAACTGATCGCCGAGATCAAGGCGAAGCCGGGCCAGTTCAACTTCGGCTCGAGCGGCAACGGCACGATCGTTCACCTCACGGGCGAGCTCTTCAAGTCGATGACGGGCACGTACATCGTCCACATCCCGTACCGCGGCACCGCGCTGGTCATTCCCGACATGGTCAGCGGCCAGATCCAGCTGCTGTTCGACAACGTCGCCTCGGCCCTGCCTCACATCCGCGACGGCCGCGTGAAGGCGCTCGGCGTCACTTCGCTGAAGCGCTCGCCGCTGCTGCCGAACGTGCCGACGGTTGCCGACACCGTGCCGGGCTTCGAGTCCAGCACGTGGTTCGGCGTGTTCGGCCCGAAGAACATGCCGGCCGAAGCCACGCAGCGGCTCAACAGCGAGATCGGCGCGATCCTCAGGACGCCCGAGTTCCAGGAGCGGCTGCGCACGCTCGGCTACGACGCGGCCGGCGGGTCGCCCGCGGACTTCGCGAAGGTCGTCGCCAGCGACACGGCCAAGTGGGCGCAGCTGATCAAGGAACGCAGGATCTCCGGCGAATAGCCCGGCGCTTCGACCCGGTTCACGTCATGAGCTTCGACTGGAACAACCCGTACCCGACCGTCCGCACGCCGGTCTTCGCCCGCAACGTCGTCGCGACGTCGCAGCCGCTCGCCTCGCAGGCGGGACTGGGCATCCTGCAGCGCGGCGGCAACGCGGTGGACGCGGCGATCGCGACCGCCGCCGTGCTGACGCTGACGGAGCCGTGCAGCAACGGGCTGGGCTCCGACAACTTCGCGATCCTCTGGGACCCGGCCACGCAGCAGCTCCACGGCCTGAACTCGAGCGGCGTCGCGCCGGCGGCGTGGACGCTCGACCACTTCCGCCGCAAGTACGGCGACGATCCCGCCAAGCGGCCGTCGCGCGGCTGGGATGCCGTAACGGTGCCGGGCGCCGTCGCCGGCTGGTCGACTCTGCACCAGCGCTTCGGCAAGCTGCCCTTCGGCGAAGTCCTCGCGCCGGCGCGTCACTACGCCGAGCGCGGCTTCGCCGTGTCGACGATCGTGCAGCAGAAGTGGTCGCTCGCCGCCCCGATCCTGAAGGACTTTCCGGGCTGGGCCGAGCACTTCCTGCCACGCGGCCGCGCGCCGCACGTCGGCGAACACTTCACGCTGGCGGGCGCCGCGCGCTCGCTGCAGCTCATCGCCGACAACGGCGGCGAGGCGTTCTACAAGGGCGAGATCGCCGACGCGATCGCGCGTTACGCGCAGGCCACCGGCGGCGCGCTGACCGCGACGGACCTCGCGAACTACTGGGACTGGGTGCAGGCTAACGGCTGGGTCGGCACGATCAGCACGGAATTCCACGGCCACCAGCTGCACGAGATCCCGCCGAACGGCCAGGGCATTGCAGCGCTGATCTGCCTCGGCATCCTGCGCCACACCGACGTCGCGTCGCACGCACTCGACTCGGCTGACTGGCAGCACATCGCGATCGAGGCGATGAAGCTCGCGTTTGCGGATGTCTACCGGTACGTCGGCGACCCGCGGTCGATGACAGTCACGCCCGCGGAGATGCTCGACGACGCCTATCTCGCCGAACGCGCGAAGCGCATCGACATGAAGCGCGCGCAGGCGATGACGGCCGGCACGCCGCCGCGCGGCGGCACGGTCTACCTCACCACCGCCGACGCGAGCGGCATGATGGTGTCGTTCATCCAGAGCAACTACATGGGCTTCGGCTCGGGCATCGTGGTGCCGGGCTACGGCATCTCGCTGCAGAACCGCGGCGCCGGCTTCTCGATGGATCCGGCGAGCCCCAACTGCGTGGCGCCGGGCAAGCGTCCGTTCCAGACCATCATCCCCGCGTTCCTGATGAAGGACGGCGCGCCGCAGATGAGCTTCGGCGTCATGGGCGGCAACATGCAGCCGCAGGGCCACGTGCAGACGCTGCTGCGGATGCTGCTGAAGCAGCAGCAGCCGCAGGCCGCGTGCGACGCGCCGCGCTGGCGCGTCATGCACGGACTGGACATCGAGATCGAGAGCGCGATGGGACAGGCGGTGGCCGACGAACTCGTCGCGCGCGGGCACCGGATCACGCAGTCGAAGGACACCTACATGGACTTCGGCTCGGGCCAGTTCATCTGGCGCCTCGGCGACCCCGCGATCGACGGCTACGTCGCGGCGAGCGACTCGCGGCGCGACGGACTGGCGGCGGGGTTCTAGGTGTGCGCGACCTGCCGATCGTTGCGTAGGCCAGCGAGCCCGGCCATCGCGTTGCGTAGCGCTCGATCGAACACCGATTGAGGTCGTCGCCTGCGCCTGAGCGGGCGGCGGGGTACCTCCCTCCGCGCCCATCGCAGCGGGCGTCATTCAGCGCGCTGCGTTCTCTGCGGGCCAGCAGATTTCTGAGCGTTGCCGTCGCCGCGCCGACGGTGGTGCCTCGCGGCTGTGCCCACCTGGCCCGCCGCCCTCGCGCACCTGGTACGCCCGCCGCCTGACGGTCGCTGCGCGAGGCACCCCACCGCCCGCCCAGGCGCCGTGCCGTGGCTGAGGCGGACGAGCGCCTCCGCGCGCTGATCGCCAAAATCCCAGGGAGACTCAGCGATGCCGCCACTCGTTGGCCCGGCGCTTGCGAACGCGCATCCACAGCGCTCGGCGCGCCGACCGCGGTGCGGGGTGCCTCGCGCAGCGCGACGCCGTGCGGCGGGCGTCGCATTCCGGAAACCACGGCGGGCCAGGACCAGAACCGGACGGAAGGCACGACCGGCGAAACCGCGAGAGCTCACTCCGAAAGCTGCCGGCCCGCAGGGAGCGCCCCTCAACCAGTGTCGCCCGCCGCGCGTCGCGCGGAGTCGAGGCACCCCGCAGCGCGGTCGGCGCGCAGGGGAGTCCCACTGCGGCCAACGCGCTGGCAAGTTGCCCGCGCTCAACCCTCCCGCACCTACAAACGACGGGCGGCCATCTGACAGCGCGCGGCCGCGCCGTTTTTGGGACAATGCGCGCCGGATGCGCCGCGAAAGGCGCACGAACATCAAGGGACAAGGGGACACGATGACCTATGCCGCCATCACCGGTTGGGGCAAATGCATGCCGCCGGCCGTGCTGTCCAACGCCGACCTCGCGACCTTCCTCGAGACCGACGACGCCTGGATCACCAGCCGCACCGGCATGAAAGAGCGGCGCGTGTCGCACGTTTCGGCGATCGAGATGGCGGCCGTGGCGAGCCAGCGCGCGCTGGCGTGCGCCGGTGTGAAGGCCGAGGACGTCGACCTGATCGTCTACGGCAGCTGCAGCAACGACGAACAGGTGCCCAACAGCGCCTCCGGCGTTCAGGTGCTGATCGGCGCGAGCAACGCGGCGTCGATGGACGTGAACACCGCCTGCACCAGCTTCCTGTACGGCCTGTCGACGGCCACGGCGATGATCCGCACGGGGTCGGTGAAGACGGCGCTCGTCATCGGCGTCGAGCTGATCACGCCATACATGGACTGGAACAACCGCAACGTGGCCGTGCTGTTCGGCGACGGCTCGGCGGCGGTCGTGCTGCAGGCGAGCGACAAGAAGGAAGGGCTGCTCGGCGAACAGCTGGGGTGCTACGCCGACGCGCGCCATATCCTGCGCGTGCGCGGCATGGGCTGCAGCTACGCCAACCGCGGCGTCCAGCTGGGCGACACGCTCTGGGACTTCGACGGCCAGGAGATCTTCAAGAAGGCCGTCAAGGGCATGGCGCTGGCCTCAGAGAAGGTGCTCGCGAAGTGCGGCGTCACGCCCGAGCAGATCGACATCGTCGTGCCGCACCAGGCCAACCTGCGCATCATCGAGTCGGTGGCGAAGCACGCGCACATCCCGATGGAGAAAGTGTTCCTCACGGTGCAGCGCTACGGCAACATGTCCGCCGCCACCGTGCCCGTCGCTCTGGTCGACGCGCTGGAGGAAGGCCGCATCAAGCCGGGCAACCTGATTCTGATGCCGGGCTTCGGTGGCGGCCTGACGCTGTGTTCGCACCTGGTGAAATGGGGCGACCGCGTGACGCCGCTCGGCACGAGCGACGCGGAGCTGCCACCATGCACCAGGACCGCGCTGGAAATGGTCAACGCGATCCGCGCGTCGAAGAGCCAGCACGGCGAGTCCGAGCCCGGCCTGACGAACATGAAGTTCGTCGAGTCCGGCGCCGCGGCGTAAGGGCTGGTCCGCCCCTCGTGTGGTCCTGGCGGCGGGCCGGTGGCCCGCCAGTAGAATCGTGCCGTTCCATCGAATGACACGAGCCATGACCAAGACTTACGAACCCGTCGCTCCGCACACCGTCGCCTTCCTCGGCCTCGGCGTGATGGGCTATCCGATGGCCGGCCACCTCGCGCGCGCCGGCCACCACGTCACCGTCTACAACCGCACCGCGAAGAAGGCCGACCAGTGGGTCGAGGAGTTCGGCGGCAAGGCCGCGCGCACGCCGCGCGAGGCCGCCGCCGGGGCCCGGATCGTCTTCTCGTGCGTCGGCAACGACGACGACCTGCGCAGCGTCTATCTCGGCGCGGACGGCGCGTACGCCGGCATGTCGAAAGGCGCGGTCGGGTTCGACAACACGACGGCGTCGGCCAAGGTGGCGCGCGACCTCGACGCCGAAGCGAAGAAGCTGGGGCTGCACTTCATCGACGCCCCGGTGTCCGGCGGACAGGCTGGTGCCGTCAATGGCCAGCTGACGGTGATGTGCGGCGGCGACCCGGCCGTGTTCGAGCGCGCGCAGCCAGTCGCCATGGCGTTCGCGAAGGCGGTCACGCTGATCGGCGCGTCGGGCGCGGGCCAGCTCGCGAAGATGGTCAACCAGATCTGCATCGCCGGCCTGGTTCAGGCCCTGTCCGAAGGCATCCACTTCGGCCAGTCCGCCGGCCTCGACATGAAGCTGGTGCTGCAGGTGATCGGCAAGGGCGCCGCGCAGAGCTGGCAGATGGACAGCCGAGGCAAGACAATGATCGACGACGAGTTCGACTTCGGATTCGCCGTCGACTGGATGCGCAAGGACCTCGGCCTGTGCCTCGACGAGGCCCGCCGCAATGGCGCGCCGCTGCCGGTCGCCGCGCTGGTAGACCAGTTCTACTCGGAGATCCAGGCGATGGGCGGCAACCGCTGGGACACGTCGTCGCTGGTCCGCCGGCTGCGGCACGCGAAGAAGAAGTAGTCGCTGGCCGTGGCCGCGGGCGAGATCGAACGGCAACTGGCCGCGCTGCGGCCGAGCCTGCTGGCGATCGCCCGCCTGCAGCTGCGCAACGAGGCGTGGGCCGAGGACGCGGTGTCCGAGACCCTGGTCGCCGCGCTGGAAGGGGCGCCCCGCTTCGCCGCGCAGTCGCAACTGAAGACCTGGGTCGTCGGCATCCTGAAGCACAAGATCATCGATCACTTCCGGCGCGCGCGCCGCGAAGTCTCGACGGACGCCGAGGCCGAAGCGGCGGAGGTCGAGACCTTCGACGAACTCTTCGCGCGGGACGGGCACCGCACCGCGACTCCGCTCGAATGGGGCGACCCGGAGCGCAGCCTCGAGCGCACGCAGTTCTTCGACGTGCTGCAGGCGTGCCTCGACCACCTGCCGGCGAGCCTGGCCCGCATCTTCATGATGCGCGAGTGGCTCGAGTACGAGACGAGCGAGATCTGTAAGGAACTCGGCATCACCCCGACCAACTGCTTCGTGATGCTCTATCGCGCGCGCATGCGGCTGCGCGAGTGCCTCGAGATGAACTGGTTCGCCACGAAGGGGGCGGCGTGACCGTACCGCTGAAGATCACCTGCAAGGAGGCGCACCGGCTGCTCTCCGACCGCATGGACCGTCCGCTCGGGCGCGGCGAGCGCTGGCGGCTCTGGCTGCACCTGCGCTTCTGCGACATGTGCTCGCGGGTCGAACGCCAGATGGACTTCCTGCGCAGCGCCATGCGCCGACTCGGCGAATGACCCCGCGCGCCGTGCGGGAGCGCGGCCGCCCGCTTGTGTAAGGTTGAGCGGCCCCGACCGACCAAGCCGCACCCCGGCCAGGAACCACCACCGTGCACGCCACCCTTCCGCTGCTGAAAGTCACCGATTTCCCGCTGTTGCGCCGCAAGTCGATCGACACGCTGCAGGTCAATCTCGGATACCGATGCAACCAGTCCTGCCTGCACTGCCACGTGAATGCCGGGCCGAACCGCACCGAGCAGATGGACGGCGCCACGGTCGACCTGGTGCTCGAGGTGATGCGCGCGCGGCGGATCGCCACGCTGGACCTGACCGGCGGCGCGCCCGAACTGAACAAGCACTTCCGGCGGCTCGCCGCGTCGGCGCGCGCGCTCGGCGCCACGGTGATCGACCGCTGCAACCTGACGATCCTCGAGGAACCCGGCCACGAAGACCTGGCCGACTTCCTCTGCCGCGAGAAGGTGCAGATCGTCGCGTCGCTGCCCTGCTACGCGCAGGCCAACGTCGACCGCCAGCGCGGCGACGGCGTGTTCGACAAGAGCATCCGGGCGCTGCAGCGCCTGAACGCGCTCGGCTACGGCGCCGACGGTTCGGACCTGACGCTGAACCTCGTCTACAACCCGCAGGGGCCGTCGCTGCCGCCGCCGCAGTTCCAGCTCGAACAGGACTACAAGAAGATGCTGGTCAGCAACTTCGGCGTGCGCTTCAACCAGCTGCTGACGATCACCAACCAGCCGATCGCGCGCTTCGGCAGCACGCTGATCAGCAAGGGGCAGTTCCGCGACTACATGGCGCTGCTGCGCAGCGCGCACCGGCCGGAGAATCTCCCCGGCGTGATGTGCCGCTCGCTGGTGTCGGTCGACTGGCAGGGCAACCTCCACGACTGCGACTTCAACCAGATGCTGGGCATGCCGCTGCGCGCCGACGGACGCCGCGGCGCGACGCTGCACCTGCGCGACCTGCTCGCGCGCGACCTCGCGGACAACCCGATCGCCGTCGCCGACCACTGCTACGCGTGCACCGCGGGCCAAGGCTCGTCGTGCGGCGGCGCGCTCGCCGCCTGAATCGGCGCCCCGCCCGGAGGGGCACGGCGGCGGCCGCCGTATCCTGCGAGGCATGTGGATGAACCAGAAGCGCCTGCTGGTCCTCGTGCTGCTGCTCGCCGCCATCGCGGCGTTCTTCGTCTTCGACCTGAAGCAGTACGTCACGCAGGAATTCTTCGAGTCGCAGCGCGCGCGCATCGACGCCTACTACGCCGCGCATCCGCTGCAGACGGTCGCCGTCTACTTCGTCGCCTACGTGGCGATCACCGCGCTGTCGCTGCCCGGCGCCGTGCCGATGACGCTCGTCGGCGGCGCCCTGTTCGGCTTCTGGCTCGGCACGCTGCTGGTGTCGTTCGCATCGACGATCGGCGCGACGCTCGCGTTCCTGGCCGCGCGCCTGGTGCTGCGGGACTGGGTGCAGTCGCGGTTCGGCGAACGCCTGTCCGCGGTGAACGCCGGCATCGAGAAGGAAGGCGCGTTCTACCTGTTCGCGCTGCGGCTCGTTCCGCTCTTCCCGTTCTTCCTGATCAACCTGCTGATGGGACTCACGCGGATCGGCACCGCCCGGTTCTACTGGGTCAGCCAGGTGGGCATGCTGCTCGGCACGATGGTGTACGTCTATGCCGGCACGCAACTCGGGCAGTTCCGGGTGTCCGCGGGGCTGCTGGTGGCCTTCGCGCTGATCGGACTGCTGCCGCTCGTGGCCAGGCGGGTGCTCGATGCGATGAAGACGCGGCAGGTCTACGCCCGGTGGAAGCGTCCAGCCGCCTATGACTACAACATGGTCGTGATCGGCGCCGGCTCGGCCGGGCTCGTGTCGGCCTATATCGGCGCGGCGACGAAGGCGAAGGTAGCCCTCGTCGAACGCCACCGCATGGGCGGCGACTGCCTCAACACCGGCTGCGTTCCGAGCAAGGCGCTGCTGCGCTCGGCCAAGCTGTTGTCGCACATCGCGCGCGCGAAGGAGTTCGGCATCGCCGAGGCCGGCGCGCGGTTTGACTTCGCCGACGTGATGGACCGCGTCGCGCGCGTGGTGCGGGCCGTCGAGCCGCACGACTCGGTCGAGCGCTACCGCGCGCTGGGCGTGGACTGCATCGAAGGCGCCGCGCGGATCACGACGCCGTGGACCGTCGAGGTGCAGACGCCCCAGGGGCCGCGCACGCTGACGACGAAGAGCATCGTGATCGCGGCCGGCGCGCGCCCCCTGGTGCCGCCGATTCCCGGCCTCGACCGCGCCGGCTACCTGACGTCGGACACACTCTGGAACATCCGGACGCTGCCGCGACGGCTGCTGGTGCTCGGCGGCGGGCCAATCGGCTGCGAGCTCGCGCAGGCCTTCGCGCGGCTTGGCAGCCAGGTCACGCAGGTCGAGATGGCGCCGCGACTGATGCTGCGCGAGGACCCCGAGGTCAGCGAGACAGTGCTGCGGAGCTTTCGGTCCGAGGGCATCGACGTCCGCCTCGAGCACAAGGCGCTGCGCATCGAATGCGACGGCGCCAGGCGCCTGGTCTGCGCGCACGCAGGCGCCGAAGTGGCGATCGAGTTCGACCAAATTTTGGTCGCGGCCGGCCGGGTGGCGAACACCGCGGGCTACGGACTGGAAGAACTCGGCATCGGCACCACGCCGCAGCGCACCGTCGCGACCGACGAGTCGCTGCGGACGATCTATCCCAACATCACCGCCTGCGGCGACGTCGCCGGGCCCTTCCAGTTCACGCACACGGCGTCGCACCAGGCGTGGTATGCGGCAGTCAACGCCCTCTTCGGCGGCTTCCGCACCTTCAAGGCGGACTACCGGGTGATCCCGTGGACGACCTTCACCGACCCCGAGGTCGCGCGCGTGGGACTCAGCGAAACGGAAGCGAAGGAGCGGAAGATTCCCCACACGGTCACCGTGTACGGCATCGACGACCTCGACCGCGCCATCGCCGACGGCGAGGCGCACGGCTTCGTGAAGGTGCTCACCACGCCCGGCACGGACCGCATCCTCGGCGCGACGATCGTCGGCGAGCATGCCGGCGAACTGATCGCCGAGTACGTCCTCGCGATGAAGCACGGACTCGGGCTCGGCAAGATCCTCGGCACGATTCACGTGTATCCCACGTTCGCCGAAGCGAACAAGTACGCCGCGGGCGCGTGGAAGCGTTCGACGGTCACACGCGGACAATGGGTGGCGCTGGACGCGGTACAGGCTTGGCGGCGCGGCGCGGGCAGCTTCGGCGCCGTGCTCCGCGCCGTGCTCGCGATGCCGCGCGACCGGCGCCCGGCGTATGCCAGGACAGAGGCGCCGGATTGACCGACGGCGCGGCCCGCTAAGCTAGCGGCAATGCAGCACGCGTCGCCTCCCGCCGCACCGGCCATGTCCACCGCAGCACCGCAACGTCCCCGCACCGCGCTCGCCCTCGGCATGGTGGGCGCGCTCGGAGAGGAGATCCTCGCCGGGCTCGTCGGCGGCAGCCGCTACGCCGCCGTGCACGTGGCCGTCGAGCAGTGGATCGGCTCGGCCGCTGCGCGCTTCAAACCGTGGATGCCGGGACACGGCGTGGTGGTGGCGGACGACGCGTACGTCTGCGTCACGGGCCCGGAGACGTTCGTGCCCAAGGCCTCGCCGATGCAGCGCGTTGCGGCGGAGGACGTCGCGAAGGCCGCGCGCACCGCGCGCGACTGCGGCGCGACGCGGCTGGTGCTGGTGTCGCCGCTGCCCGCGCTGCTCCAGATGAATGCCGCTTCGCACACGCTGTCGAGCGCGACCGAAGTGGAAATCGCGGAGATGGGGTTCGAGACACTGCTCGTGATCCGGCCCACCGCCGACGCGGCGCCGCCCTCCGGCGGATGGCTGCCGGGACTCGTCCGGACCTTCACGCGGATGGTGCTCGAGATCATGTTGCCGCAGCGCCTGCAGGCGCTGCGCGCGAGCACGGCAGCCACCGCGATCCTGCACGCGGTCGAACGCGCCGGGCCGGGGATTCACGTGCTCGGCGCGGCCGAACTCGCCGCCATCGTCGAGGAGACGATGCCCGGCGCGCTGCCGCGAAAGGTGCGCGTGCGCTGAACCATGCGGCTCGCCGTCATCGTCCCCGTGCTGAACGAGGAACGCGCGATCGCGGACACGCTCGCGCGCCTCGCACCGCTGCGCGCGCGCGGGGCGGTGGTCATCGCGGTCGACGGCGGCAGCGCGGACGGCACCGTCGAGCGCGCGCGCGCGGCCGCCGACCACGTGCTGGTGGCGCCGCGCGGCCGGGCGGCGCAGATGAACGCCGGCGCACGCCACGCCCTGGCCGACCCGGCGATCGACACCCTGCTGTTCCTGCACGCCGACACGCGGTTGCCGAACGACGCCGATCGCGAAGTGCGCGCGGCGTGCGCCGGGCGGGAGTCGGCGTGGGGCCGCTTCGACGCGCGCATCGAAGGCGCCGCGCCGGCGCTGCGGTTCGTGGCCGCCATGATGAACCTGCGATCGCGCGTGACCGGCATCTGCACCGGCGACCAGTGCCTGTTCGTGACCCGTGCGCTGTTCGAAGCCCTCGGCGGCTACGCCGAACTTCCGCTGATGGAAGACATCGAGTTTTCGCGCAGGGCGCGCCGGGTGGCGTGGCCGATCGCCATCCGCGCGCGCGTCACGACTTCCGGCCGGCGCTGGGAGCGGCACGGCGTCGTGAAGACCGTGCTGCTGATGTGGCGCCTGCGCCTCGCTTACTTCCTTGGCGCCGATCCCGCGCGCCTCGCCGCGGACTACCGCGATGCCCGCTGATCCGAACGTCGACATCGCCGTGTTCGCGCGCGCGCCGATCGCCGGCCAGGCGAAGACGCGCTTGATCCCTCGGCTCGGCGCGGCGGGCGCGGCGCGACTGCAGCGGCAGTTGATCGAGCGTTCGCTCGCGCGGGCCCAGTTGGTGCGAGGGGCGCGCGTCACGCTGTGGACCACGGCCGACGACGCCGACACGCACGCGCTGGCTGCGGCCGCGCGCGCCACGGTCCGCCTGCAGCACGGCGACGACCTCGGCGCGCGGATGTCGAACGCGTTCGCCGAAACCCTGGACGGGAACCGTCCGATGCTGCTGATCGGGACCGACTGCCCGGCCCAGACCGCGGCCGATCTCGAGGCCGCCGCCGCAGCCCTGCAGGAGGCCGACGCCGTGATCCAGCCAGCCGAGGACGGCGGCTACGTGCTGATCGGAATGAACCGGTTCCATCCCGCGTTGTTCGCGCAGGTGGCGTGGGGCAGCGCGACGGTGCTCGCCACCACGCGGGCGCGCGCGGCCGAGCACCGCCTTCGACTGGCCGAGTTGCCGATGTCCTGGGACCTCGATCGGGACGAGGACCTCGACCGCGCCCTCGCCCTCGGTCTCGTCGATCTGGCCCCGGCCTGATGAAGATGCCTCGTTCGTTCCTGGCTCTCGCCCTGCTCGCCGCGGCCGGCGCATCGTTCGCCGCCACCGAGCCAAGGGTCGTCCCCTTTTCGAGCGCGAGCGGCCCGGAACTGCCGGCGCCGTGGCGCATCGTCACGCTGCCGAAGATCCCGCGCCACACGCGCTATGCGGTCACGGACAGCGACGGGCGCAGAGCGGTGCGGGCGGACGCGGACGCGTCGTACGCCAACGTCGTCCATCCGCTGAACGCCGACATCGGAGCGACCCCGATCCTGCGCTTCGCGTGGCGCGTCGATCGGTTCCCGGAGCACTCCGACCTCACCTCCCGCGCCCGCGACGACGTCGCGGCCAAGGTGTGCGTGCTGTTCGACGTGCCGCTGGAGCGGCTGTCGCTGGTCGACCGCACCAAGATCCAGCTGGGCCGCCGGCTGTTCGATCCGCAACTGCCCGCGGCGACGATCTGCTACGTCTGGGATCGCACGCTGCCGGCGGGCCGCTGGATCGACAACGCCTACACCGATCGCGTGCGCATGCTCGTGCTGCGATCAGGCGCGAGCGGAGAGCCGTCGCGCTGGATCGACGAGCGGCGCGACCTGCGCGCGGACTTCGGGCAGGCGTTTCCGCGCGAAGCGGCGTTCGGTTTGCCGAAGGTGGCGGCGCTCGCGTTCGCCACCGACGCCGACAACACGAAGAGCCAGGCAGTGGCGTGGTTCGGCGACATGGCGCTGGCCGCAGAGTGAGAGTGATGCGATGAAGAGACTGTTGCTCGTCGGCGGCGGCCAGGCGCACGCGTTCGTGCTGCGCGCGCTCGCGTTGAATCCGCGGCAGGACGTCGAGGTGGTCCTGGTGACGCCGTCGGACCGGCTCGTGTACAGCGGCATGCTGCCCGGCTGGATCGCCGGCCACTACACGCTCCCCGAGCTGACGATTCCGCTGCCCCCGCTGGCCGAGGCCGCTCGCGCGGTCTTCGTACAGCGCCGGGTCGTGGGACTCGACCTCGAGCACAAGGTCGTTCGCACCGACCGCAACGAACTGATCGAGTTCGACCTCATCTCGATCGCGACGGGCCCGGCGATCGACTTCGACACGCTCCCGGGCTCGCGCGACTTCGCGCTCCCGATCCGTCCGCTCGACAACTTCGTCGAGGGCTGGGCGCGCATCCATGCGCACGCGCTGACGACCGAAATGCCGCTGCGGCTGACCGTCATCGGCGCCGGCGCGGGCGGCGTGGAGATCGCGCTGGCGATGAAGTACCGGCTGGCCGTATGCCGCGACCGGGTGCGCGTCCAGCTGGTCACGGGCGCGGGGTCGATCCTGCCGGGCCACGGCCTGCGCGCCCGCACCCTGGTGAAGGCCGCGCTGCTGCGGCAGGGCGTGCGCCTCGTCGAAGGCATGGTGCGACATCTCGAACGCGACTCGGCGCAACTCGAGGACGGCGGCGTGCTCCCGTCCGATGTAACGATGCTGGTCACCGGCGCGGCGGCGGAAGCGTGGCCGGGCGAGAGCGGGCTCGCCACCGACGACCGCGGATTCATCGTCGTCACACCGAACCTGCAGTCGGCGTCGCATCCGTTCGTGTTCGCGGCAGGCGACGCCGCCACCTTCGTCGACACTCCTCGGGCCAAGTCCGGCGTGTATGCGGTGCGGGCGGGACCGCCACTCGCCGCCAACCTGATCGCCACGCTCGACGGCCGGCCGCTCACGCCGTTCAAGCCGCAGCGCCGCGCGCTGTACCTGATCTCCACCGGCCCGCGGCACGCGGTCGCTTCGTGGGGCCAGCTGGCGGTTGCGGGCACTGCGGTGTGGCAGTGGAAGGACCGGATCGATCGTGCTTACATTGCGAAGTTCAAGCGTCCCTGAACGCCGATGAGAGCGCTTGCGTTCCTCGCCGTCGTCTTCCTGATCCTCCCGCTGCTGCTGCTGGCGGTGGGGCAGTTCGGTTTCCTGCGCGGTTCGCCTCCGGCCGAGCCGGGACTGCGCGAGGGCAAGCTCAAGCCGCCATCGCGGACACGCAACAGCGTCAGCAGCCAGGCCGGCCTGTGGCCGGCCGCGGAGCACGACGTCGAGTACGCGAAGATCGAGCCGCTGCGCTTCTCGGGCGACCCGGTCGTCGCGATGAACCGCCTGCGCGACGTACTCAGGGCATGGCCGGACGCCGTGGTCGTCGAGGACCGCCCCGACTACATCGCGGTGGAGTTCGAAACGCGCTGGCTGCGCTTCGTCGACGATGCAGAGTTCCTGCTCGATTCCGCCGAGCGCGTGATTCACGTCCGATCGAAGTCGCGCCTTGGCAGCAACGACCACGGCGTGAATCGCAAGCGCATCGAGGCGTTGCGCCGCAAACTCGACCTGCGCTGATCGCGCAGGCGTCGAACGAAGTCAGGCGAACTCGATGCTGCGCGCGAACGCCGGCGCGCGCCGGTGATGCGTGGCCTGCTCGAATGCGTACGCGAGCCGCAGCAGCGTCGGCTCCGACCAGGCGCCGCCGACGAACGACAACCCGACCGGCAGTCCCGAGACCTCGCCCATCGGCACGGTGACGTGCGGATACCCCGCGACCGCCGCGGGGCTGGTGAAACCGCCGGAGTGGCTGTCGCCGTTCACCAGGTCGATCAGCCACGCCGGTCCGCCGGTCGGCGCGACCAGCGCGTCGAGCCTGTGCTCCGCGAGCGCCTTGTCGATGCCTTCGTCCCGCGTGACGCGGCGTCCCTTAACCAGCGCCTCGCGATACACCGCGCTGTCCAGGCCGCCGCGCGCTTCGGCCATCACGAGCAGTTCCTGCCCGAAGTGCGGCATCTCCCGCGCGCGCTCCCGCTCGTTGAACGTGATCAGGTCGGCGACGTTGCGGATCGGCGCCGACGACGCGAACTCGGCGAGGTACGCCGCGAGGCCGGCCTTGAACTCGTGCAGCAGGACCTCGAACTCGGCGTCCTCGTACGCGGCGGGCGGCGGCAGCGCGACCGGATCGACGACCTGCGCCCCGAGCGCCTCCAGCTGTGCGACGACCCGGTCGAAAACGGCCTGCACGCGGTCGTTGCCCGACACATAGCCCCGCGCGACGCCGATGCGCGCGCCGCGCAGCCCGTCGCGCACGAGGAAGCGCGTGTAGTCGCGTTCGACTTTCGCCTCGCCGGTGGCCGCGTCGCGCGGATCGCGGCCCGCCATCGCGGACAGCAGCGCGGCGGCGTCCGCGACCGTGCGCGCCATCGGGCCCGCCGTGTCCTGCGAGGCGGCGATCGGGACGATGCCGTCGCGGCTCACCAGTCCCACGGTCGGCTTGATCCCGACGAGGCCGCACTTCGACGCCGGCGACGTGATCGACCCATCGGTCTCGGTCCCGACAGCCACCGCCGCCAGGCTCGCCGCGACGGCGGCGGCGCTGCCCGAGCTCGATCCGCTCGCGCTGCGGTCGAGCGCGTACGGATTGCGCGTGAGGCCGCCACGGGCGCTCCAGCCGCTGGACGAGCGCGTCGAGCGGAAGTTGGCCCACTCGCTGAGGTTGGTCTTGCCGAGGATCACGGCGCCGGCTTCGCGCAGCTGCGCGACGACGAAGGCGTCGCGCGGCGCGGGCACGTTCGCGAGCGCAAGCGAACCCGCGCTGGTGCTCATGCGGTCGCGCGTCGCGATGTTGTCCTTCAGCAGGACCGGGATCCCGTGCAGCGGCCCGCGCAACTGGCCGGCCTTGCGCTCGCGGTCACGCTCGGCGGCGATGGCGAGCGCATCGGGATTGACTTCGATGACCGACGCGATCCGCGGACCGTTGCGGTCGATCGCCTCGATGCGGGCGAGGCAGGCGGCCGCGAGCGTGCGTGCCGTCAGCCGCCCGGCGTCCATCCGGGCGCGCAGCGCCTCGATCGACGTCTCCAGGTACGGGAAGCGGTCGGCGGCGCGGGCGGGCGTGGCCAAAACGGCGGACGCAGCGGCAACGGAGGTCAGGAAGTCGCGGCGACGCATCGACCGTCGCGACTCACTCCACCGCCTTGACGATGTCCTCGACGACCTTCTTCGCGTCGCCGAACACCATCATCGTCTTCGGCATGTAGAAGAGTTCGTTGTCGAGGCCGGCGTAGCCGGACGCCATCGAGCGCTTGTTGACGATAACCTGCTTCGCCTTGTAGGCCTCCAGGATCGGCATGCCGGCGATGGCCGACTTCGGGTCCTTGGCGGCCGGATTGACGACGTCGTTGGCGCCGAGGATCAGCGCGACGTCGGCCTCGCCGAACTCGCCGTTGATGTCTTCCATCTCGAACACCTGGTCGTACGGCACCTCGGCTTCGGCCAGCAGCACGTTCATGTGGCCCGGCATGCGGCCCGCGACCGGGTGGATCGCGTACTTCACCTTGACGCCCTTCTCGATCAGCTTGTCCGCGAGTTCCTTCAGCGGATGCTGGGCCCGCGCCACCGCGAGGCCGTAGCCCGGCACGATGATCACGGTCTCCGCGTTGCCCATCAGGAACGCCGCGTCGTCCGGCGAGCCGGTGCGCACCGGGCGCTGCTCGGTCGCGCCGACCGCCGCCGCGACCTCGCCGCCGAAGCCGCCGAGGATCACGTTGAAGAACGAGCGGTTCATCGCCTTGCACATGATGTAGCTGAGGATCGCGCCCGAGGAACCGACGAGCGAGCCGGCGACGATCAGCATGAAGTTGTTCAGCGAGAAGCCGATGCCCGCGGCGGCCCAGCCCGAGTAGCTGTTGAGCATCGACACCACCACCGGCATGTCGGCGCCACCGATCGGAATGATGATCAGCACGCCGAGCACGAACGCGATGGCGAGCATGGCCCAGAACGCCGGCCAGCTCTGCGTGAACGCGAACACGAGGCCGCACACCAGCATCGCGATCGCGAGGCCCAGGTTGATCATGTGCTGGCCGGGGAACACGCACCGGCGCGCCCTGGAACAGCCGGAACTTGTACTTGCCCGACAGCTTGCCGAACGCGATCACCGAACCCGAAAACGTGATCGCGCCGACGAAGGCGCCGATGAACAGTTCGAAGCGGTTGCCGGCCGGGATCTGGCCGCCGCGCGCGGCGATGCCGAACGCCCACGGCTCAGCGACCGCCGCGATCGCGATGAACACCGCCGACAGGCCGATCATGCTGTGCATGAACGCGACCAGTTCCGGCATCTTGGTCATCTCGACCTTCTTCGCCATGATCGTGCCGGCGGTGCCGCCGACCAGCAGGCCGCCCAGGACCCAGACCATGCCGCCCGTGGCCATCTGCGGCGAGAGCTTGTAGACGAGCGCGACCGTGGTGACGATCGCGATCGCCATGCCGACCATGCCGAACGCGTTGCCGCGCTGCGACGTGCTCGGATGCGACAGGCCCTTGAGCGCCTGGATGAAGAACACCGAGGCGATCAGGTACAGCAGGATGACGACGTTCATGCTGAGTTCCATCGTCGTCCCCTATTTCTTCGCCGCCGAAGAAGCCTTGGGCTCTTTCCGCTTGAACATCTCGAGCATCCGGCGCGTCACGAGGAAGCCGCCGAACACGTTGACCGCCGCCAGCGCGACCGCGAGCACTCCCATCGTCTTGCCGAGGCCGGTTTCCGTGAGCGCCGCGGCGAGCATCGCGCCGACGATGATGATCGCGGACACGGCGTTGGTGACCGACATCAGCGGCGTGTGCAGCGCGGGGGTGACGTTCCAGACCACGTGGTAGCCGACGTAGATGGCCAGCACGAAGATGATCAGGTTGATGATGATGGGACTGACGGCTTCCATGGCGTCTCGCTCGTTTCGGTCTAGTTCTTGCGCTTGATCTCGCCGCCCGTGCACATCAGGCAGGCGGCCACGATGTCGTCTTCGGCCGGCAGCGTGAAGTTGCCGTCCTTGTCGATCACGAGCTTGAGGAAGTCGAGCACGTTGCGCGCGTACAGCGCGCGACGAGTCGGTCGGCACGGTCGCCGGGATGTTCGGCTGCCCGATGATGTGCACGCCGTGCTTCGTGACCGTCTTGCCCAGTTCCGACAGCGCGCAGTTGCCGCCCTGCTCCACCGCCATGTCGAGGATCACCGAGCCGGGCTGCATCGCCTTGACCATCTCTTCGGTGATCAGGATCGGCGCCGTGCGTCCGGGGATCAGCGCGGTGGCGATCGCGATGTTGGTCAGCTTCAGCCGTTCGCCGACCGCCGCGGCCTGGCGCTGCATCCACGAGGCCGGCATCGGCCGCGCGTAGCCGCCGACGCCCTTCGCGATCTCGCGCTCCTCGTCGGTCTCGTACGGGACATCGACGAACTTGGCGCCGAGCGACTCGATCTGCTCCTTGACCGCGGGACGCACGTCGGAGGCCTCGACCACCGCGCCGAGGCGCTTGGCGGTGGCGATCGCCTGCAGGCCCGCCACGCCGGCGCCGAGGATCAGCACGCGTCCGGCCTTGATCGTGCCGGCGGCGGTCATCATCATCGGCAGCAGCTTGCCGATACGTTGGAGGCCATCAGCACGGCCTTGTAGCCGGCGATGTTCGCCTGCGACGAGAGCACGTCCATGCTCTGCGCGCGCGTCGTGCGCGGCGCGGCTTCGAGCGCGAACGCCGTCAGGCCCGCGGCGTTCATGGCGGCGATACCCTCGTTGTTGAACGGCTCGAGCATGCCGACCAGGACGGCGCCGCGCTTCATCAGCGCGAACTCCTGTTCGAGCGGGGTGCGCACCTTCAGCACGAGGTCGGCGCCGAGCGCGTCGGCCGCGCTGCCGACGGTGGCGCCCGCGGCGGCAAACGCCTCGTCCGTGAAGCTGGCCGGCACCCCGGCGCCCGACTGGACGATCACCGTGTGCTTGCCGGCCACCAGCTTCTTGACAGTCTCCGGCGAGGCGGCCACGCGGGTTTCGCCCGGGCGAATTTCTGCGGGCACTCCGATCTTCATGAAGCGGTCCCCTCGTTCTTGGTTTTGCTGCGCCGGACGCGCCCGGCCCGTGCGGCTCGGGGGTCTGGCGTCAGTAGAATCGCGACTTTACGCGAAAGCCGCCTCCGTCCGCACTACCCGGTGCGCGCGCTCCCTTGCTCTCCGTCATGGCCCGCCCCTGGAAACCGAGCGTCACCGTCGCGGCCGTCGTCGAGCGCGACGGCCGCTTCCTGATGGTCGAGGAAGAGACCCCGGACGGCGTGCGCCTGAACCAGCCGGCCGGCCACCTGGACCCCGGCGAGACGCTCGTCCAGGCCGCGACCCGCGAGGCCATCGAAGAGACGGCGCATCCATTTCGACCGACGGCGCTGCTCGGCGTCTACGTCGCGCGCTCCGTGCCACGTGACGAGCCCGAAGGCGTGACCTACGTCCGCTTCGCGTTCACCGGGGAACTCGGGCCGCAGGAACCGGGACGCGCGCTGGACGACGGCATCCTGCGCGTCCTGTGGCTGGCGCCGGACGAGATCCGTCAGCGCGCCGCCGAGCATCGCAGCCCGCTCGTGATGAAGTGCGTCGACGACTACCTCACCGGTCGCCGCTTTCCGCTGGACTTCGTCTACACGCACGCTTCCGCGTTGGCCGCATGAGCGCGTACGGCCGCTCCGAAGCGCTCATCCCGAAGCGCGCAGCGCGGAGGGAAGTCCGGTGAGCGCCGCCCGGCCGCTCCGAAGGCGCTCGCTCCCCCTTGGGGGACGGCGCGCAGCGCCAAGGGGGCACGATGAACACGCGCCGCGTCGTCGTCGGCATGTCGGGCGGCGTCGACTCGTCGGTGGCCGCGTGGCTGCTGAAGCAGCAGGGCCACGAAGTCATCGGCCTCTTCATGAAGAACTGGGAGGACGACGACGACGACGAGTACTGCTCGACGCGGCAGGACCTGATCGACGCCGCCGCGGTCGCCGACCTCATCGGAATCGAGCTCGAGGCCGTGAACTTCGCCGCCGAGTACAAGGACCGCGTGTTCGCCGAGTTCCTGCGCGAGTACTCCGCGGGACGCACGCCGAATCCCGACGTGCTGTGCAACGCCGAGATCAAGTTCAAGGCGTTCCTCGACCATGCGATGAAGCTTGGCGCGGATCACATCGCGACGGGCCACTACGCACGGGTTCGTTCGAACCCGGGCGGTGCCCAAGGGGCCCATGAGGAGTCGAGCGCGACCGCGCTCGACGGCGCCCGGGTCGCACAGTCGGGTCAGCGGTTCGAGCTGCTGCGCGGCCTCGACCCGTCGAAGGACCAGAGCTACTTCCTGCATCGGCTGAATCAGTCACAACTCGCGCGGACGCTGTTTCCGATCGGTCACCTGCGGAAGACAGAGGTACGGCGGATGGCGGCCGAACTCGGCCTGCCGAATGCGAAGAAGAAGGACTCGACCGGCATCTGCTTCATCGGCGAGCGGCCGTTCCGGGAGTTCCTGAACCGCTACCTGCCGACGCAGCCGGGGCCGATCCGCGACGCCGATGGCCGCGTGGTCGGCGAGCACGTCGGGCTGGCGTTCTACACGCTCGGCCAGCGCAAGGGCATCGGGCTCGGCGGAACGAAGCAAGGCTCGGGCGAGCCGTGGTTCGTCGCGCGCAAGGACATGGAGACGAACACGCTGTGGGTCGTGCAGGGGCACGACCATCCGTGGCTGATGAGCGAGCAACTCGTCGCGCTCGACGCGGCGTGGGTCGCGGGCGAGCCGCCGCGCGCCGGCACGCGGCTCGGCGCGAAAACGCGCTACCGGCAAGCCGACGCGGCGTGTACCGTGACCGCGGCCGACGGCGACCGCTTCGAACTGGCCTTCGACCAGCCGCAGTGGGCCGTCACGCCGGGCCAGTCCGCCGTCCTGTATCAGGGGGAAGTTAGTCTGGGCGGCGGAGTGATAGCAGGCGCTTCGCTGGCTAGACTGGACGTGAACATCGGAGCCCTCGGATCGGCCCAGTGAATCGACGCGCAATACTCTTCTTCGGCTTGACGATTGGCGTCGCCACCACGGGCGCGCTGACGGCCTGCGGCGGTGGGTCGGATGCGTCGACGCCACCTCCCGCCGGCACCACCGTCCCTCCGCCAGCACCTGCACCGCCGCCGCCCGCGCCTACTCCGGCGCCGCCACCGCCGCCCCCTGCGCCCACGCCGGCGCCGCCACCACCGCCTCCTGCGCCCACGCCGGCGCCGCCACCGCCGCCTCCCGCGCCCACTCCGGCGCCGCCACCGGCGCAACCGTTCGCCCTCAACGTCGCCGGGTCAACGCCACCGGCTTCGAGCGGAGTGACGCCACGCCTCGTGACGTTCGCCACCGGCCTGTCGGCACCGTGGGGCATGGCGTTCCTGCCGGAGGGCGACCTCCTCGTCACGCAGAAGGCGGGGGCGCTCGTGATCGTCAGCGCCAACGGCCAGTCGGTCTCCGCGCCGCTGACCGGAGTACCGGCGGTCGATGCGAGCGGCCAGGGCGGATTGCTCGACGTCGCGCTCGATCCCGCGTTTGCGAGCAATCGCCTCGTTTACCTTGCGTACTCCGAACTCGTTGGCGGCGCCAATGGCACGGCGGTCGCACGCGGCACGCTGAACGCCGGTCGCACGGGACTCGACAACGTGCAGGTGATCTTCCGCCAGACACCGAAGAAGACCGGCACGTCGGGGCACTATGGCAGCCGGCTCGTGTTCCGCGGCGACGGGACGCTCTTCGTCACGCTGGGCGAGCGGCAGAGCTACTCAACCGAGGCGCAATCGCTGGCGTCCCAATTGGGAAAGGTCGTTCGCATCCATCCGGATGGACGCCTTCCAGCCGACAACCCGTTCGCCGCGCAGGGCGGACTCGCCGCTGCCGTGTGGACGTATGGGCACCGCAATCCTCAGGCCGCGGCCGTGCATCCGACGACCGGCGAGTTGTGGATCGCCGAGCACGGCCCCCAGGGCGGCGACGAGGTGAACCTGGCGCTGGCATCGCGCAACTTCGGCTGGCCCAGCGTCTCGTATGGTTGCGAGTACGGCGCGCCCGTGGGCACCGGTTGCTGGATCGGCGGTGGCGTCCACAACGCCCCGTTCACGCCGCCAGTGGCGTACTGGTATCCCACCTCGACCGCGCCGGGCGGCATGCTGTTCTACACGGGCACCCGCTTCCCCGAGTGGCAAGGCAGCCTCTTCGTCGGCGGACTGGCCGGCCGCACGCTCTGGCGCTTTGTGCTGAGCGGCAGCGCGATCGTCGGCCAGGAGCCGTTCTTCGCCGGGCTGCATGAGATCCGCGACGTGAAGCAAGGGCCGGACGGCTGGATCTACCTGATCAGCCGCAACGCGAACCAGATCCTGCGGGTCGAGCGCTGACGGTTCCCAGGCAGGAAATTGGCGCCCGCGGGCGCCCCCAAGCGCGGTTTTGACGTCCCGGCGCGTCGGCGATAATCGGCCGCTGACTTCGATCGCACCACATGAAAGTACTCGTCACAGGCTCCGCAGGATTCATCGGCATGCACGTCGCGCAGCGCCTGCTCGCGCGCGGCGACCAGGTGGTCGGCATCGACAACCTGAACGAGTACTACGACGTCAACCTGAAGCTCGCGCGCCTCGAGCAGTTGCGGCGGCCGGGGTTCGAGTTCGAGAAGATGGACGTGGCCGACGGCCCGGCGATCGAGGGCCTGTTCGCGCGCCACCGCTTCGACCGCGTGGTCCACCTGGCCGCGCAAGCGGGTGTGCGGTACTCACTGACCAACCCGCACGAGTACGTCCGTTCCAACATCACCGGTTTCCTGAACATCCTCGAGGCGTGCCGCCATCACCCGGTGGCTCACCTCGTGTACGCGAGCAGCTCGAGTGTCTACGGCGGCAACACGCGGCTGCCGTTCGCCGAGTCGGACAACATCGACCATCCGGTGAGCCTGTACGCCGCGAGCAAGAAGTCGAACGAGCTGTTCGCGCACACCTACAGCCATCTGTTCGGCATCCCGACGACCGGGCTGCGCTTCTTCACCGTCTACGGCCCGTGGGGCCGGCCGGACATGGCGCTGTTCCTGTTCACGCGCGCGATCCTCGAGGGGCGGCCGGTCGACGTGTTCAACCATGGGCAGATGCAGCGCGACTTCACGTACATCGACGACATCGTCGAGGGGGTCGTGCGGGTGTTGGACAGGGCGCCGGAAGCGAATCCGGCGTTCGAAAAGGACGTGCCGGATCCGGCGCACTCGTGGGCGCCGTACCAGGTGCTGAACATCGGCAATCACGGGCCGGCGGGGTTGCTCGAGTATCTGGATGCGCTGGAAGAGGCGCTTGGGAGAAAGGCAGAGCGGCGGTACTTGCCGATGCAGCCGGGGGATGTGGCGGCGACGTTTGCGGATACGTCGTTGCTGACGGAGTGGACGGGGTATGAGCCGGGGACGGCGATTCGGGTGGGGATTGCGCGGTTCGTGGATTGGTACGTGAACTTCTATCCGCGGGCGAAGGTGGCGCAGCGGGAATAAGGCCAATCGTTGCGCATGCATCACTCGTGGACACGACCGATGTCACGAGCCCGAACCACCGTTCAGCAAAGCCGGATTTCGAACACGGTCACCGTATCGCACCGAAACGGACTGCTGAGCCCAACCGAGGGCGCGATCAACTCGATTCGCCCTCCAACTCGGAGGCTTGACTCCTCTGCGACTTTGAATCGGGCTTCGACGAACGAGCGCGGCCTGTGCAGCACGAGGCTTGCTCTCCCATTCAAAGGAAGCGCCTTGAAGTCAATCGTGTTGAACATGGCCCGCCCGTCGAGTTCGAGACGATGATTTGGGACGTAGAGCGAGTTGAAGTCGCCGTGGACTGACTCGAATCGGATCGCGAAGAACGGGCCAGGTCCGCGTGTCGTTAGCACCACATCTCTTCCGTTGCGATTTTCGGTGTCTGCTGCGGCTGACGCTTCGCCGCGAAACCCAAGAAACGTGAGCGGGACGACGATTGCCACCGCGACGAAGAGCCGCCGCACTCTCTGCACACGAAGGAGGTCCCTTGCCGAGTGGAGGGCGAGCAGCACCAGCACCGGGAAGATCCACTTCAGGTAATGGACGTTGCCGTGCCGCCAGAGACCGTACGGCAAGAAGTCAGCGAAAGAGAGGTAGATGGCGAGGGAACAAACGACGACGAACGGAATGGCCTTGTAGCGACAAAACAGCATTGAGTAGACAAGGCCAAGAAGCCCAAGGGCGACGGCAGGGTACTCCTCGAGTATGCCCGTGCCTTCGCCGTAGATCTCGCGTGGACTGTTGAAGAGGAGAAGGTAACGGTACGGAATGAGCGCCGGGTCAAAGCCGATGCCGGCTGCGACCTTGGAGTATTCGGACGGCGCGAAACCGTATACCAGGGTGTGAAGGACCAGATACGAGACGAGGATCGCGGCACCCACTGCAGTTCCGATCGCGATGGCGAGCACGATCTCGCGCTGCACTAGAGTGCCTCCCTGCTTCCAGCGGCCCCATTCCGACAGGGCTAGATGCAGGCCGATCGGTGCCAGGGGGATTGCGTCGATGGGACGGATAGTCGCGACAAGGGCGACGGCTGCCGCCAATCCGATAGACGTTGCTCGACTAAGCCCCCTATCCAATGCCCGGACGTAAAGTGACAGGGCAAAGACATAGAGTGCCGCCACAGGCGTTGTACTCCAGGGCGTGATGTACTGCGCGAAGAGTTTGGCGGGCAACACAACGCCCAAGGCAAGCGCCAGGACTCCGCCCACCGCTCCCACTCCAAGCCGTGCTCCCAGCGTGGCGAGGGCTACGGCGAGAGCGAGGAAACAAACGAGGTTCACCGGATAGAACGGATCCAGCGGCGCCAGCGAAACAAAAGGGGCTGCAAGCAGCGAGTAGCCAAACGGATACCAGTGCTTAGATGGAATGAAGTCGCCAGCCGCGAACGCCAAAGTCGAAGTCAAGTACCTCGCCTGATCCCACCAGTTCCACCAACTCCACGTACTCTCAAAGGCATTTGGCCTAAATCTGTTTGCCACGTAGGCCAGGTCGAAGACGAGCACAAGTATGAGTGCGCTTGCGGCCAGCGCAATGAGCATGGCAGGCTTGCTCATGCGCCGTAGCGTTGCGATCTGGGTCATGCCTTTCCAATCGAGCTTGGTGACGCGACAGCAAGCACGTTCTTGCCGCAGACACGATTGAACGCGTGGTCGAACAATGCGCTTGCGGGGAAGACGAATCGGTCGTAAGTGCTGACCTGCTTTGCGGACAACAAGCCAGAGTCGGAACCGAGAAGGCGGAACGCAAGTGCCGCCAAGAATCCAATCGAGTCTACATAGCGCAACTGCAGCCCTACGAATCCCGCGGCGTCGAGACGCTCGCCAAGAGAGCGGATGGAATAGCGGCGATGGTGACCGACGCGACGATCCATCGACGAAAAGAGTATTTGGAATGCCGGAACGTAGAGAACCAGCACGCCCCTTGGTTTCAGGCGCGAACGTAGGCAGTTCAGCGTCCCTACGTCATCCGCGATGTGCTCGAGGACATTGAAGGAGTAGATGCAATCGAAAGAGTATTCAGGAAAGGCGACGACGCTCGCAGATGCCTGCAGCCCGGCATCGCGGAGCCCCTTGAGCAGAACTTCGTCTGTCTCAACGCAGCTAACCGAATACCGAAGCGCCTCGACATGACGCGCGAACGAGCCAAGCCCGGCGCCGAAGTCCAGTACTCTCGCTGGAGCCGGAGGTAACTTGCCTACCAGCAGGCTCAGAAGATGAGCGTTGTAGTTGGCGGCGTGTTCCATCGCCTCCAAGTTTGCGCGGCCCTCGTATTCAGTCGTCGTCATGTCGACCCCGGAAGGCCCACTTGCGGGCGAGGTAATAGTTGACGACCAACCCGAACAGGGCACCAACGGTCAACGCCATCAGCGCGCCGACCGTCGGCACGCTGATGACGAGCAACGTGAAGACGGCGAGATTCGTCAGCGCACCAACGAGTTGCCCTGAGAAGTAGCGCCTGTACTCGCGGAGCATGTCTGGCCACGTGCAAGCACGCGCCTCTCGGAATGCGAAGTGCCGATTCAGCAGCCATGTCAGCAGGCTTGCGAGCGGAAAGGACACCGCCCTCGCGGACAAGGCCGCCCAACCATGCGTCGTAAGAAGTCCGACCACCAGTAGTTCGACTACGAAACCGAAGGCCCCCGCGAGTAAGAACCGCCAGAGTTGGTTCACCACGCTTTGTTGCACGACTCACTGCCTCGCGGCGGTCTGGCTCAAGTAGGCGAGTCGCTTGACTTCCCTTCGTCCGCGGGTGACGGTGTCAAGGACCAAGCCAGTGACGAACGCAAGGGCGGACATCAGTGTCAGCCCAGTCGCCAGAACCGCAGAAGGCAGCCGCGGGACGAGTCCCGTCTCGGCAAAGGTGACGATCACCGGGACACCGACCAGGGCCGCTCCGAGCGCCAACGCGAGGGCCATGACGCCAAAGAAGAGCAGTGGCCGTTCGTTCTTGTATAGCAATGCAATTACTGTCGCGATCCGTGCGCCGTCCTTCAGCGTGGCAAGCTTGCTGTTCGATCCTTCCGGCCGCGATCGATAGGTTGATTCCATCTCTGCTACGGGCAACCCCAGTTCGAGAGCGTGCACTGTCAACTCGGTTTCGATCTCGAAACCCGTGGCCAACCCGGGGAACGACTTGACGAAGCGTCGCGAGAAAACCCGATATCCCGACAGCAGATCCGAGATGCCGTCGCCAAACAACTTCGCGACGACGCGGTTCAGCATCCGATTGCCGAAGCGGTGGCCCCGTCGGTAGGCCTGCCTCTCCGTCGTCTTTCGGACGCCGATCACCATGTCGAGATTCCGGCTCTGCAGCAATTCGATCATCGCCGCTGCATCTGCGGGGTCGTAGGTCGCGTCGCCGTCGACCAACACATACACATCGGCATCCACGTCCGCGAACATTCGGCGGACGACGCGCCCCTTCCCCTTCGACGGTTCGAAGCCAATGAGCGCACCTTCCGTGCTCGCCACATCTGCGGTCCTGTCAGTCGAGGCGTTGTCATAGACATGGACCTTCGCACTGGGCAAAGCGGCCCTGAAGCCACGAACCACTTGTGCGATGGCAGCCTCCTCGTTGTGGCAGGGCACGAGCACTGCCACCCGAGTCCCCCGCGCGACAGCCGGTGTGCCGGCCAAGCAAGACAGGCGACCGGATGCCACTCCGACAATTGGCTCACTCATTCGTTGACTCCCCCACGGATCTGGGGCCCCACCCGGAGAAACTGGGCAAGATAGACCCGTTACGGGCGCTCGGATCCTCATTCGGCCCGATCCATCCCTGCTGCCAGAACCGCGGCCACATCCAGTCTCCCGGATGCTCGGCGCGCCAGGCCTGCTCGCGTCGGGTGGGCTGTCCGAATTCCGTCGCAGGCAGCATTGCGAGGACCGTCAGCGCAATCGCGCAGAAAACCGTCGAGACGATCACCGCGAGTCGCCCGTACTGCGCAGTCGCAACAACGGGCGAGGACAGTCGGAGCCACATCGCGGCCAGCATCAGCACGACCGTCGACATTGCCTGAGTGGTTGGCACCACCATGTAGCCGTCGGACAACGTTCCGATGCCCCACGCGAGGACCGCTGCGACGATGGCCACGCCGAGGCGCTTCATCGCCGGGTCCGCTTCCGTCCTCGCCGTGCGCCAGAGCCGGGCGAAGAATGCGAGAGCCGTGGAGCCGATCAGGACCGCCGCCGGGATGCCCCACTCGGCCGCGAGTTGCAGCCAGAAGTTGTGCGGATGCGCCCCGTCGCCGTTGTCGACATAGGCGAAGTGCATCGGACCAAGCCCGAGCAAAGGATGGGCAAGGGCTGACTCGACGCTGAGACGCCACAGGTTCCAGCGGGCCCCCATGGAAGTGAAGTTCGAGAAGCGGCCGGTTTCCGGCGCCGCGATCATCGCAAGCATCGCCGGAAGCAGATGGAACAGAGAGATCCACAGCAGGATGCCGGACAGGGCGAAGACCAGTTGCCACCTCACATATCGACGCCCCTCCGTTCCGAGGAGCGGAACCGCAAGCACTGTCAAAAGAATCGCGATCCAGCCGGTGCGCGAACCGGAGCCGAAGAAACACATCCACCACAGCGCGGCGACAACCGCGAGGCCGATGCGCCAGAACCTCGTCGGCGCCCGCGCGAATGCCAGCGGCAGCAACGGAATCGTCAGCACCTGCAACTGCGCCGGAAACCGGGGATTGCTGAACCCGACGAGCAAGGTCTCCGCGCCGACGGGAAACCCGAGCAGCAGCGCTGAGACGTAATTGGCCATCACTCCGGTGACGTAGGTCGTCGGCACGATCGCGGCCGCCAGCGCGGCTGTCGTCTCGACAGCCGATGGCCGGGATGAGCGCGCCGACATGATCAGCAGCGCGATCAGGCAGTAGACCGCCCAATCGACAGTCGCGACGAAGGGGCGCAGCGCGAGCGCGGAACTCAGCAGTCCAAGGGCAAGTGCCAACAGCAGCACAACTGTCGCGTCGTCGGGCTGGGCGGGACGCAGAAGCCTGGCAACGAGAGCCGTCACGGCCAATGCAAGCAAAAGAATGATTCGCTGCTCGTCGAACCAGGAGGCTCCGACACCCACGCCGGTGGTCGAGGCGATCGCGACCACCCCGCAAAGGACGACGACAAGCGCGCAGAACCCCCAAGCTTCGACCGGACTCGACTTGGAGTCCTTCACCACCACTGGACTGACTGATGATTGGTCGCGACACGTCTGCCATCCCTACTCTGTACAGATTGTCCGTCCGGAGCCAATCGCCGCGGACGAAAAAAGGCCGGCGACTCGCCGGCCTCTTCTCCGAGACAGTCTTGGTCGATTACGTGCCGACGCCCGTCTTCGAGCGGTTGCAGCCGTTCGTGCCCGAGTTTTGGAACGCCCAGGTAATCGCGGCAGCGCCCGCAGGCTGCTGCGGACGCAGCGTAACGACGCAACCGCCGACCTGGGCACTGCCGGTAATCGTGACGCTCGTACCGTCCCAGGTAACGGCGCTACCAAGGAAGGGACCGGCAGTAGCAGTATTGGTTGGCGTGATGTAGTCGGACGGCAGGAACCCGTTGCCCATCAACGTACCAGCGGTGGCCGCGGCGCCAATGGCATTGCACGGTGCCGCATTGAACACACCATTGTTGTTTTGCGCGCAATCAGCAATCGCCTGCTTGAGCGAACCCACGCGAGCGTAGTTGTCCGACCAGGAATTGTGATCGTCGACTGCGTCGGCTGAAACGTTCGCCAACACCACGGCGGCCTCTGAGGTACGGACCGGTGTTCGCACCAGTCGTAGGAGTTACGTAGTTCGACGGTAGAAATCCATTGGCGACCAGATTAGCAATGGTGGTGCAGGCAGTGGCACTGAGATCCCCGTTGTTGTTCTGAGCACACTCGGAAACCGCCTGCTTCAGTTGGCCAACACGTGCGAAGTTATCCGACCACCGCGACCGAGTCACATAGTCCTGATACTGCGGAATGGCGATAGCCGCCAAGATGCCGATGATCGCCACGACGATCATCAACTCGATCAGGGTGAAGCCGCGCTGGGCGCGGGCGATTTGACGTTTCATTGAGTGAATCTCCTCTTGGAAACAACCTTCGGAACAGACCGGCCCCATGCCGATGCGGTAAGTAGTCTCCAAGATCCGTGCCAGCGGAAATTTCCGCTTATCGCAGTGAAACTACGGTCAATTCGCGCGATGTCTGACGCAAAGCGTCAGTCGGGGGTGACCAAACGCGTCAGGGGATGACCAACATGGGATGGCCCACCCGATCGGATGGGCCGGCGGCGGACTGCTAGGCCGCGGCGGCCTGCAGCGGTGCGTTCACGAACTCCATGCGCACGCCGGCCAGTTCGATGACGTCCTTGTGCTTCAGCGGATGCGCGGCCGAGCCGAGGTTGACGCCGTTGACGCTCGGGAAGACTTCACCCTCGACGTGGGCGATGAAGTAGCCGGTGGGGCGGCGCGTGATGACCGCCACCTGGTGGCCCGGACGGCCGATCGTCGTCAGCGCCTTCATGAGTTGCAGTTCCCGACCCTCGTTGGCGCCGGAGAGGATGCGGATCGACGCGCCGGCCGGGACTTCCTCGCCGCCGCCGCCGGGCTGCTTGATCTGGATCGTGGCCGGGCCTGGCCCGTAGAACTCGCGCCGCAGCGGCTGCGAGGTGTCGATGTCGACTTCGCCTTCGCCGCCGGAGGCGCCGTCGGCGAGGAACTTCAAACGGTACTTGCCGATCTCGAGCGTGTCCCCGCTCTGCAGCAGGTGCTTCTTGATCGGCTGGCCGTTGACGGTCGTGCCGTTGGTGGAACCAAGATCCTCGAGGTAGACCTCGCCACCGGCGGAGTAGATGACCGCGTGCTCGCCGCTCACGGCGAGGTTGTCGATGACGACGTCGTTGTGCGAGCGGCGGCCGATCGTGGTGCGGTCCTTGGCCAGGCCCACCTCGCGCAGCACGACGCCATCCAAACTCAGGACCAGCCTAGGCATTTCTTCCCCCTGTGCTCGCATTTTCTTCTTTCGAGGAATTCTGCCAGCCCACAATTAGCTTGCCAATCAACCTCTTACTCGAGGCCTACCCGTTTCGTGCGAGGACCTCGATCACGATCACCGAAATGTTGTCCCGCCCCCCGGCCTCGTTGGCCAGGTCGACCAGCCGGCGCGCGGATGCATGGACGTCATCTTCGCCGATGGACAGCAGCCCCGCAATCTCGTATGTACCCACCATTTCGGTTAACCCATCGGAGCACAGCATCAGGATGTCGCCGACCTCGACGTCCACGTCCCGGATCTCGGGCTCGATGTCGGCCGCCGCCCCCAGCGCGCGGGTGACGAGGTTCTTGGCGGGCAGCACGCGCGCCTCCTCCTCGGTCACCATCCCCGCGTCGAGCAGTTCCTGCGAGAACGAGTGGTCGTGGGTCAGTTGCTCCAGTTCGCCGTTGCGGAACCGATACAGCCGCGAGTCGCCTGTATGCGCGATCCAGAGCCGCTCTTCGAGGAACCACGCGACCACCAGCGTGGTGGCCATGCCGTCGAACGCCGAACTGTGCAGGGCCGCGTGAAAGATGGTGCCGTTGATGTCGGTGACCGTGTCGTACATGACCTGGTCGGGCGCGAACGGCACGCCCGTCGCGCGGGACCGGGCGAGTGCGGACGACAGCCGGTCGAGGACCGCGCTGACCGCCATCACGCTCGCCACCTCGCCCGCGCTGTAGCCGCCGAGGCCGTCGGCGAGCACGAAGAGGTTGCACGCGGGGTCGGCGCCGATCGCGTCTTCGTTCAGCGGACGGACCAGGCCCGTGTGCGTCCTGAACGCGAAGTCGAGCACGAAGCTCACGCGGCCGCCGACTTCCCGCGGCGCCGCGCGAGGGCCTTCGCGATGAGGACGACAGCGAGCGCGCCCAGCGTGCTGCCGATGTAGCCGACCATGACGTGGTCGGGCAGGTACGGTTTGACCCAGACGTCGCCGACGATCAGTCCGCCCGCGATCCAGCCGAGCAGCGCCGCCCCGAGCAGGACGATCACCGGGAAGCGGTCGAGCATCTTCAGGATGATCTGGCTGCCGAAGACGATGAACGGGACGCTCACCAGCAGGCCGAAGATGATCAGTCCGGTGCGCTGGCTGGGATCGGCCTGCTCCGCGGCGCCGGCGATCGCGATCACGTTGTCGAGCGACATCACGAAGTCCGCGACGATGATGGTCTTGATCGCCGCGAACAGCTTGTCGCTCGCCTTGATGTGCCCGTGCTCGCCCTCTTCCTCGACGGGCGCCAGCAGCTTCACGCCGATCCAGATCAGCAGGACGCCGCCCACCAGCTTCAGCAGCGGCACGTCGAGCAGCGCCACCGCCACCGTGATCAGGATGACGCGCAGGATGATCGCGCCCGCCGCGCCCCAGAAGATTCCCTGCCGGCGCGACTTCGCCGGCAGGTTGCGGCAGGCGAGCGCGATCACGACGGCGTTGTCGCCACCGAGAAGGATGTCGATGATGATGATCTGGAGGATGGCATTCCACTCCAGGTTCATCAGCCACGCGAGCATTGCAGTCTCCCGGGTTGGCGCCGTGCACCGGCGCTCGATCCGCTACAGCACCGACTTGAGCAGCTTGCCGATTTCCGACGGATTCTTCGTCGTGCGGATGCCGCACTCTTCCATCACCGCCAGCTTCTCCTGCGCCGTGCCCTTGCCGCCGGAGATGATGGCGCCCGCGTGGCCCATGCGCTTGCCGGGTGGCGCGGTGACGCCGGCGATGAAGCCGACGACCGGCTTCTTCATGTGCTCGCGCGCCCACTGCGCGGCGATCTCCTCGTCGGTGCCGCCGATCTCGCCGATCATCACGACCGCGTCGGTCTCGGGATCGTCGTTGAACAGCTTCAGCACGTCGATGTGCTTCAGCCCGTTGACCGGGTCGCCGCCGATGCCGACCGCGCTCGACTGCCCGAGCCCGATCTCGGTCAATTGCGCCACGGCTTCGTAGGTCAGCGTGCCGGAGCGGGACATCACGCCGATGCGGCCCTTGCGGTGGATGTGGCCCGGCATGATGCCGATCTTCAGTTCTTCCGGCGTGATGGTGCCGGGGCAGTTCGGCCCCAGCAGCAGCGTCTTCTTGTCGTGCTTCCGCATCTTGTCGCGCACGACCACCATGTCGCGCACGGGAATGCCTTCGGTGATGCAGATGACGAGGTCGAGGTCGGCGTCGACCGCTTCCCAGATCGCGTCCGCCGCGCCGGCGGGCGGCACGTAGATCACCGACACGTTGGCGCCGGTCTGCTGCTTCGCTTCCTTGACGCTCGCGAAGATCGGCACGCCTTCGAAGTCCTCGCCGGCCTTCTTGGGATTCACGCCGGCGACGAAGCAGGCCTTGCCGTTCGCGTACTCGCGGCAGGCCCGCGTGTGGAACTGGCCGGTCTTGCCGGTGATGCCCTGCGTGATGACCCGGCTGTTCTTGTTGATCAGGATGCTCATGGTTGTCCCCGTCCCTGCTCTACTTGGCGCCGTTCGCGGCGGCGATGACCTTCTGGGCGGCTTCCGCCATGGTGTCCGCCGAGATGATCGGCAGTCCGGAGTCGGCGAGGATCTTCTTGCCGAGCTGCTCGTTGGTTCCCTTCATCCGCACCACCAGCGGCACCTGCAGGTGCACCGCGCGCGACGCGGCGACCACGCCTTCGGCGATCACGTCGCAACGCATGATGCCGCCAAAGATGTTGACGAGGATCGCCTTGAGCTTCGGATTGCGCAGCATCAGCTTGAAGGCTTCGGTGACCTTCTCGGTCGTGGCGCCGCCGCCGACGTCGAGGAAGTTGGCCGGCTCGCCGCCGAACAGCTTGATCGTGTCCATCGTCGCCATCGCCAGCCCGGCGCCGTTGACCAGGCAGCCGATGTTGCCGTCGAGCTGGATGTAGGTGAGGTCGAACTTCGACGCCTCGACCTCGGCCGGATCCTCTTCGTCGAGGTCGCGCATCTCGACGATGTCGGGGTGGCGGTACAGCGCGTTCGAGTCGAAGTTCATCTTGGAGTCGAGCGCGATCACGCGGCCGTCGCCGGTCAGGATCAGCGGGTTGATCTCGGCGAGCGACGCGTCGGTTTCCCAGAACGCCTTGTAGAGACCCTGCAGCACCGCGCGCGCGGCCGGCACGCTGGCCGCCGGGATGCCGATCTTGGCTGCGACGTCGTCGGCTTCGCGGTCCGTCAGGCCGGTCGACGGATCGACGTGGACCTTGTGGATCTTCTCCGGCGTGTGCGCGGCGACTTCCTCGATGTCCATGCCGCCCTCGGAACTCGCCATCAGCGTCACGCGCTGCGTCGAGCGATCCACCACCATGCCGACGTACAGCTCCTTCTTGATGTCGGCGCCCTCCTCGACCAGCAGCCGCCGCACCTTCTGGCCGGCGGGGCCGGTCTGGTGGGTCACGAGCTGCATGCCGAGGATCTCGGACGCGCGCTGGCGCACTTCGTCGATCGAGCGCGCGAGCTTCACGCCGCCGCCCTTGCCGCGACCGCCGGCGTGGATCTGCGCCTTGACCACCCACACCGGCCCGCCGAGCGATTGCGCGGCCTTCACGGCCTCGTCGACGCTGAACGCGGCAACGCCGCGCGGCACCGGCACACCGTAGCGCCGGAACAGCTCCTTGCCCTGGTACTCGTGGATCTTCATCGTGTCATCCCGTCCTTGATCGGAGTCGGTGGTGGCTGGTCGTTCGTTGCTGCACGCTTCTTCGGCTCGTACCAGCGGGGGTAGTACTTCTCGACAGCGGGTCCGTCGCTGCGCAAGGCGTGGCAACGGTCCAGTTGCCACGGCTTGGTGTCGTCTTGGTGGTGCGTGTCGTGCGCGGTGTCGCGCGTCTTGAACACTTCGTCCGCGAACGCCTGCACGGCGGCGGTGGGCAGCACCTTCGCGAGTTCGGTGATGTGCGAACAGCCGTGCACGCCACCCAGCCGCGCCTGCACATGCTTGCGGAAGTCCTGCAGCAGGTTCAGCCCGACCAGCTTGGCGTAGTCGGGGCCGATCGCATCGCAGTGGCCCGGATAGGGGACCCACTTCGATTCGGCATGTGCGGCCAGGACGTTGGTCTTGGTGTCGATCGTGACGGTCAGCACCATCTCGTGCACCGGATCGCCGGCCTTGCGCACACCGGTGGCGAGCGGGAAGTCGCGGTACTTGGTGTCCACGAGCACCGCTTCCAAGTCCCACAGCCCGTCGTCGCGTGCGTAGGCATCGACTCGAATCGAGCGCGTGTGGACGTGGCGGCGAGAAGGCATCGGCGGGGACGAAAAAACGGGCCGCCTTGGGAATGTTTATGTGGTGCGGCCCGGTCGGGAAATTTAGCACAGCGACCCCTCCGCCCCGACGGGTGCCGACACTCTCGGCGGACAGACCTGCCGAACCGATCAGTCGTCGCCGGGCAGGCCGCGCAGCACCTTGCCGATGGTCTCCGCGGAAAAACCGCGCGATTGGAGAAAGCGGGCCTGCCGTGCCCGTTCCTGCGGCGCGGCCGGCAGTTCGCCGAAGCGCCGCGTCCACACGGCGCGCGCGCGCTCGAGTTCCGTGCCCTTGAGCGCTGCGACCGCGCGATCGGCGGTCTCGGGCTGCACGCCCGAGGACTTGAGGTCGAAGCGGATGCGGGCATCGCCAAACCGCTCGGAGCGCGTGCGCGTCAGCGTGCTCGCGTAGCGCTCGTCGGACAGCAGTTTGTCCCGCTCGAGCGCGTCGAGCACCTGCGCGATTTCGGCGGGATCGTCCTCAGCGGCCAATCCACGCCGCAGCTTCGCGGCGAGCTCTGCCCGGCTGTGTTCGCGCCGCGCGAGGAAGGCGACGGCGCGCGCGAACAGGCTTCGGGCTTCCCGCCTGCCGCGCGCCATCCTGGAACGGGCGACCCGGCTAGCGGGCCGCCGCCTCGGCCCCGCGCACGACGACACCCTTGGCCTCGCGGATCTTGTTCTCGATCTCGAGCGCCATGTCGGGGTGCGAGCGCAGGAACTCGCGCGCGTTGTCCTTGCCCTGGCCGATGCGTTCGCCGTTGTAGCTGTACCAGGCGCCGGACTTCTCGACGATGTTCAGTTCGGATCCGAGATCGACGACTTCGCCCTCGCGCGAGATGCCCTCGCCATAGAGGATGTCGAAGGCAGCCTGGCGGAACGGCGGCGCCACCTTGTTCTTGACGACCTTGACCTTGGTCTCCGAGCCGATCACCTCGTCGCCCTTCTTGATGGAGCCGACGCGGCGAATGTCCAGCCGCACCGAGGCGTAGAACTTGAGCGCGTTGCCGCCGGTGGTGGTTTCGGGGTTGCCGAACATCACGCCGATCTTCATCCGGATCTGGTTGATGAAGATGACCAGGCAGTTGGTGCGCTTGATGTTCGCGGTCAGCTTGCGCAAGGCCTGCGACATCAGGCGCGCCTGCAGGCCGGGCAGCGAGTCGCCCATTTCGCCCTCGATCTCCGCCTTCGGCGTCAGCGCCGCCACGGAGTCGATGACGATCAGGTCCACCGAACCGGAGCGCACCAGCGCGTCGGCGATCTCGAGCGCCTGCTCGCCGGTGTCGGGCTGGGAGATCAGCAGTTCCTGCAGGTTGATGCCGAGCTTCTGCGCGTACTGCACGTCGAGCGCGTGCTCGGCGTCGATGAACGCGGCCGTTCCGCCCAGTTTCTGCATCTCGGCGATGACCTGCAGGGTCAGCGTCGTCTTGCCGGAGGACTCCGGCCCGTAGACCTCGACCACCCGCCCGCGCGGCAGTCCGCCGATGCCGAGCGCGATGTCCAGTCCAAGAGAACCGGTCGACACGACCTCGATGTCTTCCGCGACCTGGCCCTCGGCCATGCGCATGATCGAGCCCTTGCCGAACTGCTTCTCGATCTGCGCCAGGGCCGCTGCGAGCGCCTTCTGGCGCTCCTTGTTGTCTATCACTCCGATGCTCCTTCCGTCGTCCATGACCACCTCCGCACGCCCCGTCTGTCACCTGGAGTCCGGCCCGACCACGGGCTGGACCTGCGCTTCAGACCTGTTAAAACTTACAGTATGCGGACTGTAAGTTCTTACAGTATCTGGAGTCAACAGCTTTCTTGACGGGGGACGTGTGCCGAGGGTTTCCTTGCACCGGGCGGAGCGGGCGACCTAGACTGCACTCCCGGGCGAGAAGCACGAAGCATATCAACCACCTATGCGCATCCTGATCGCAGAAGACGACGCCGTGCTCGCCGACGGCCTGTCGCGCTCGCTCAAGGCCGGCGGCTATGCCGTGGACGTCGTTTCCAGCGGCGAGGAAGCGGACACTGCGCTCGCCGCCCAGACCTTCGACCTGCTGATCCTCGACGTCGGGCTGCCCAAGCTGTCCGGGCTCGAGGTCCTGCGCCGGCTGCGGGCCCGCAACTCGACCACTCCGGTCCTGATCCTCACCGCCGCCGACAGCGTCGAGCAGCGCGTCAAGGGGCTGGACCTCGGCGCCGACGACTACATGGCGAAGCCGTTCGCGCTGTCGGAACTGGAGGCGCGCGCGCGCGCGCTCACCCGACGCGCCGCCGGCAGCGCGCAGACCGTGCTGCGCCACGGCCCGCTGACGCTCGACCAGGTCGGCCATGTCGCGACGATCAACGACCAGGTGCTCGACCTCTCCGCGCGGGAACTCGGCCTGCTCGAGATCCTGCTGCAGCGGCCCGGCCGGCTGGTCAGCAAGGAGCAACTGGTCGACCGGCTGTGCAGCTGGGGCGAGGAAGTCAGCAACAACGCGATCGAGGTCTACGTCCACCGGCTCCGCAAGAAGATCGAAGTCGGCGGCGTGCGCATCGTGACCGTGCGGGGACTGGGCTACTACCTCGAGCGCTTCACCGACACCAGCGCAGCGGAGGCGACGGTCGGCGCAGGCTGATCGGGCGACATGCCGGACGAAGGCGGTACCCCCCAACGCGCGCGCGCGCGCTCGACGCTGCTGCAGTTCGCGCGCCGCCGGCGCGCCGCGCCGCTTCCTCCACCGCCGGACGACGGCGGCTACAAGAATCCGCTGCGCGCGTTCTCCGAGCAGAACTCGCTGTTCGGCGAGATCCTCGACTGGATGCTGGCGCCGCTGCTGCTGCTGTGGCCGATGAGCGTGACGCTGACCTACGTCGTCGCCCAGTCGATCGCGAACGGTCCGTTCGACCGCAACCTGGGCGAGGCGGTCGCGGTGCTCAGCGACTACGTCACCGAGTTCCGCGGACAGGTCACGCTGCAGTTGCCGATCGCCGCCCGTGAAGTGCTGCGTGCCGACAGCGCCGACTCGGTCTATTACATGGTGCTCGGGCTGCGTGGCGAGTTCGTCGCCGGCGATCACCGACCTCCCGCTGCCGGCGGAAGACGAATCGCCGACGACCAGCGACGTGAGGTTCCGTTTCGAGAACGTGCGGGGAACCGACGTGCGCATCGCGTACGCGTGGCGCGAGTTCAAGGTGGACGGGACCTCGAAGTTCGCGCTCGTGCAGGTGGCCGAGACGCTGGAGAAGCGGTCGCAGCTGGCGAACGAGATCATCCGCGGCGTCATCGTTCCGCAGTTCATCGTGCTGCCGATCGCCGTCGTGCTCGTCTGGTTCGGCTTGTCACGCGGACTCGCGCCGCTGGCGGCGCTGCAGGCGCGGATCCGCGCGCGCGAACGCCGGACGACATGTCGCCGATCGATCCACAGGCCGCGCCGGAGGAGATCTCGCCGGTGGTCGTCGTCGTTCAACGAACTGCTCGAGCGACTGTCGCGCAACATGCAGATGCAGCAGCGATTCCTCGCGGACGCCGCGCATCAGATGAAGACGCCGCTCGCGGGCCTGCGCACGCAGGCGGAACTCGCGCTGCGGGAGACCGATCCGCAGCAGCTGAAGCGCAGCCTGCGGCAGATCGCGACGTCCACCGAGCGCGCGACGCACCTGATCAACCAGCTGTTGTCGCTCGCGCGCGCGGAACACCAGGCCACGGACCCGGCGCGCTTCGAAGTCGTCGAACTGAACGCGCTCGCGCGCAGAGTCGTGCAGGAGTCGGTGCCCGACGCCATCTCGCGCCGCGTCGACCTCGGCTTCGAGCCGGCGGAGCAACCCGTGCGGATCGTCGGCGTGCCGTTGCTGCTGCGCGAACTGATGCTGAACCTCGTCGACAACGGACTGCGCTACACGCCGGAGGGCGGCAGCGTGACGCTGCGGATCCGTCGCGACGACGAAGCGGCGTTCATCGACGTCGAGGACACCGGCCCCGGGATACCGGAGGCGGAGCGGAATCGCGTCTTCGACCGCTTCTACCGGATCCTCGGCACCAACGTGGACGGCAGCGGACTCGGCCTCGCGATCGTCCGCGAGATCGTGGAACGCCACGAAGGATCGATCAGCATCGGAACCAACCCGTCCAGCAAGGGACGCCGCGCTGCCCGGAACGCTGATCAGCATCGAGTTCGCTGCAGTCCAGGGCGAGGACTCGCCCGCCACGATCGGGTGACGCCAGCGCGCCCGTGCCTCTGGTTTGACCGGCCCTTGCGCGCTACGGCATAATTTCGAGCTCTCGACGAGAACGCCATGCAGTTCCGCGCGTTTCCGTTCAGCAGGGGGTCGTTAGCTCAGCCGGTAGAGCAGCGGACTTTTAATCCGTTGGTCGCAAGTTCGAATCTTGCACGACCCACCACTCTCCCCGGGCGTACCTCGTTCCTGGGCCGCGGCCGCCCGCATGTCGCGCTTGATTTGCCGCGCGATCGCCCCTCTAATGCGAAGCCGGGAACGCGGACACGCCGCGTTCGCGTGCACGCAAGCGTCCGACTCCAGACGCCAGACCGAGCCAAACGAGAACGACCATGAACAATCTTCTGTTGAGGGCAGGACAACTGGCTGGCCTGCTCGGCATCCTGCTGATGGCGGTGTCGGTCGCCGCCAGGCTCACCGGGCGTTACACGCTGGGCGACTTCCAGATCGGCACGTTGCTGCTGGCAAGCGTCGGCGGTCTCGCCGTCGGGTGCTTCCTGATGCTCTGGTCGATCGCCGATCGCGCGCAGCGTTAGCTGGCAGCGACCCTGACCGGTCGGGCCGTCATCGCGTCGCCGCCGTCCCGGCCGTGACCGGCTGCCATCCACCTCCCAGCGCCGTGTAGAGGTTCACGACCGACTCGTACACGCCGCGGTTGGCCTGCGACAGTTGCAGTTCGGTCTCGAAGGTCTGCTGCTGCGCGAGCAGCACCTCGACGAAGATGGTGATGCCGTTGCGATAGCGCAGGTCGGCGAGCCGCTCGCGCTCGCGGTTGGCCTTGACCATGCGGCCAAGGGCCTCGCGCTGCTCGATGTACCGCTGGTAGCCCACCAGCGCGTCGTCGACTTCCCGGAACGCATTTCGCACGGTCTTGCGATACTGCTCGACCGCGATGCGCTGCTGCGCCTCGGCCGCCTCCACGTTCGCGCCCAACCGCCCGGCGGTGAAGATCGGCAACGTGATCGCGGGCGACACGGACCACGCCGAGCGGCCGTCCTCGAACAGATCCTTCAGCGCGGGACTCGCGAACCCGAGGAAACCCGTCAGCGAGATCGTCGGGAAGTAGGCCTTGCGCGCCGCGTCGATGCTGGCGTCCGCCGACAGCAGCTGCTGCTCGGCGGCCAGCACGTCCGGACGACGCTGCAGCAGGTCGGACGGCATGCCGGCAGGCAGGCGCGGTGGCGTCGCCATCGGATTGGGTCCCGTCGCCCGCACCACCGGCCCGGGGTTGCGTCCCACCAGGATCGACAGCGCGTTCTCGGACTGTGTGCGGGAGCGCTGGAGAGCGGCGATTGCGGCCTCGGCGCCCGCGTAGTTCGACTCCGCCTGCCGCAGGTCGCTGGCCGAGGTGATGCCGCCCTCGAACCGGGCCTTCACGACGCGCAGCGATTCGCGCCGCGTCTCCAGCGTGCGCCTGGCGACTTCGAGCTGGTAGTCGAGGTCGAGCAGCGTCAGGTAGGCGCGCGCCACCTCGCCGATCAGGCTGATGTACAGCGCGCGTCGCGTCTCGTCGGAGGCCAGCAGCTGGCGACGCGCGGCCTCGGTCGCACTGCGCACGCGCCCCCACAGGTCGATCTCCCAGGTCGGCACGGCGAGCCCGAGCGAACTCGACTCCACGAACACGTTCTCGGGTCCGACGGACGGCTGCCGAGCCCGCGTGTACGCGGCGTCGCCCAGCACGGCCGGGAACAGCGCCGAACGCTCGAACCCGTACTGCGCGCGGGCCAGTTCCACTCGCTCCGCCGCGATCCGCAGGTCCGAATTGTTCGCGAGCGCCTCGCGCACCAGCACTTCGAGTTCCGGCGTGCGGAAGAGGTCGCCCCATGGCAGGTCGGCGAGCGTCTTGTCGCGCTCTGCCGTGGTCCGCCACTGGGACGGCACGTCGACGGTGGATCGCGCGTCGGTCGACGTCGAAGAGCACCCGGCGACGGCCATCGCGCCGAGAACGGTCGCTAACAGCAGCACGCGCCTCATTCGTCATGCTCCTTGTGCGCGCCTGCGTCCGCCGGCGCTCCGTGAGCCGGTGCCGGCCCCGGCGGCGCCGCGCCCTTCGCCCTGCCGGCTCCTCCGAGGTAGGTCATCGCCGCCCAGTAGAACAGCGGAGTGAAGAACACGCCGATCAGCGTCGCGGCGAGCATGCCGCCGAGGATGCCGGTGCCGACCGAGTGCTGGGTGGCCGCGCCGGCGCCGCTCGCCGTCACCAGCGGAATGACGCCGAGGATGAAGGCGAGCGAGGTCATCACGATCGGCCGCAGCCGCAGCTTCGCGGCCTCGAGCGCGGCGTCCATCACGCTCAGGCCTTCCTCGAAGCGCTGCTTCGCGAACTCGACGATGAGGATGCCGTTCTTGCCCGCGAGGCCGACCAGCGTGATCAGCGAGACCTGGAAGAAGACGTCGTTCGGCGTGCCGCGCAGGAAGAGCGCGACCAGTGCGCCCAGGATGCCGATCGGCACGATCAGGAACACCGCCACCGGCAGCGTCCAGCTCTCGTACAGCGCCGCGAGAAACAGGAACACGAAGATGAACGACAGCAGGAAGATGAATCCGGCCTGGCCGCCGGAGATCTTTTCCTGCAGCGACTGGCCGGACCACTGGAACGCCAGGCCCTGCGGAAGTTTCTCGGCGGAGATGGCTTCCATCGCCAGCAGCGCCTCGCCGGAACTGCGCCCCGGCGCGCTGACCCCGTTGATCTGCACCGACGGGTAGCCGTTGAAGCGGCTGAGCGCGATCGGCGCCGAACGGAACTCGGAGGCGGCCACCACCGGCAGCGGCACCATGTCGCCCTTGCCGTTGCGCACGTAGAAGCGCGACAGATAGGCCGGGTCGGAACGGAACACCTGCTCCGACTGCAGCTTGACCTTCAGGTTGGTGCCGAACGCGGTGAACTGGTTGACGAAGGCCGAACCGAGCATCGCGCCGATCGTCTGGTAGACATCCGACAGCGGCACGCCGAGGGACTTCGCCTTGTTGCGATCGACGTCGATGAACAGCGTCTGCACGTCGGGCGCCGCCACGCTGCGCACGGCGGCGAGGCGCTCGTCCTGCCGCGCCGCCTGGACGACCGCCGCCGCCGTCTGGTTCAGCTTCTCGCGGTCGCCATCGAGCGCGACCAGGCGGTAGTCGAAGCCGGCGATCGAGCCTAGGCCGGAGATCGGAGGTTCGTTGAGAGCGAAGACGCGCGCCTCCTGGATCTGCGCGAGCTTCGCGTTCGTGCGCGCGATCAGCGCCAGCGCGTGCTGCTCTCGCTCGGGCCGTTCCGACCAGTCCTTCAGCGTCACGTACATGAAGCCCTGGTTGGCGTAGCGGTAGAAGATCGAGAAGCCGAGGATGCTGATCACGTCGGCCACGGCCGGCTCCTGCTTGATGATCTCCTCGACCCGCTTCGTCACCTCGAGCACGCGCTCCTGGGACGCGCCGGACGGCAGGTCGATCGCCACCATCATCGTGCCCTTGTCTTCCTCGGGAACGAAGCCGCCCGGGATCGTCCGGAAGAGGAACACGAGCCCGCCGATGATGACCGCGTAGACGACCGCCGCGCGCAGCGCGCGCCTGATCAATGCGCCGACGCCCGCGACGTACCGTTCCGTGACCTTCTCGAAGAACCGGTCGAAGGCCTGGATCGGCTTCGGCTTGCGCATGCCCGGCTTGAGGATCAGCGCGCACAGCGCCGGCGTCAGCGTCAGCGCGGTGACGGCCGACAGCAGCGTCGAGATGGTGATCGTGATCGCGAACTGCTTGTACAGCGTGCCGGTGACGCCACCCAGGAAGGCGACCGGCACGAACACCGCGCAGATCACCGCCGTCACGCCGACGATGGCGCCGCCGATGCCTCTCATCGCCTCGCGCGCGGCGGCCCGGGGGTCGAGCCCCTTGTCGTGCATGATCTTCTCGACCGCCTCGACCACCACGATCGCGTCGTCGACCACGATGCCGATCGCCAGCACGAGACCAAACAGCGTCAGCATGTTGATCGAGAAACCCATCAGCAGCAGGCCGGCCATCGTGCCGACCAGCGACACCGGGATGGCGAGCATCGGGATGATCGTCGCCCGGAGGTTGCCGAGGAACAGGTACACGACGATCAGCACGAGCACGAAGGCCTCGATGAACGTGTGCACCACCAGTTCGATCGACGCGTTGACGAACACCGTCGTGTCGTACGGCACGCGCCACTCCACGTCGCTCGGGAAGCTCGACGACAGTTCCTTCATCTTGGCGCGCACCTGGTCCGCGGTGGCGAGCGCGTTGCCGCCCGGACGCAGGTAAATGCCCAGCCCGGTCGCGGGCTGGCCGTTCAGCCGCAGGCTGATCTGGTAGTCCTCGGAGCCGAGCTCCACGCGCGCGACGTCGCGCACGCGCACCACCGACCCGTCCGACGCCGCCCGCACGATGATGTCGGCGAACTGCGAAGGATCGACCAGCGTGCCGGTCGTCTGGACCGGGAAGGTCAGCACCTGCCCGCGCGGCGACGGCGTCGTGCCGATCTCGCCGACCGCGTAGTTCTGGTTCTGCTCGCGGATCGCGTTCGAGACGTCCGCGACCGTGAGACGGTATTGCGCCAGCTGGTCCGGATTCAGCCAGATGCGCATCGCGTACGGATAGCCGAACAGCGTGACGTCGCCGACGCCGCCGATCCGCTTGATCTCCGGCAGGACGCTGCTGTTCGCGAGGTTCGACAGGTACTCGGCGTCGAACTGCCCGGTCTTGCTCTGCATCGTGACGATCAGCAGCAGCGCGGGATTCGTCTTGTCGACGCGGACGCCGTTCTCGAGCACGACCTGCGGCAGCAGCGGCTCGACCCGCTTCACGCGGTTGTTGACCTCCACCGTCGCGAGGTCGAGGTCGGTGCCGGGCTCGAACACCACCTTGAGTTGCATCAGGCCCGACGAGGACGACGTCGACTCCATGTACAGCAGGCCGCTGACGCCGTTCATCTCGCGCTCCAGCGGCGCGGCGACGACGTTCTCCAGCAGTTCGGGCGAGGCGCCCGGGTACGTCGCCGTCACCGCGACCTGCGGCGGCGCGACGTTCGGGTACTGCTCGATCGCCAGCTGCCGGACCGCGATCACCCCGACCAGCGAGATGATCAGCGCGATGACGGTCGCGAAGACCGGACGGTCGACGAAGAATTGCATGCGCTCCTCCTACTTCTTCGCGGGAGCGGCAGCGGGCGCTGGAGCGGGCGACGCGGCGGGCGCGCCGGCCGGCTTCGGCTGGTACGGCGACGGCCGCACGGTCATGCCGGGCTGGACCCGCTGGATGCCGTCGACCACCACGGTGTCGCCGGCGACCAGGCCCTTCTCGATCACCCAGTCGTCCTTGACCCACTCGCCGACGACGAGGTCGCGGCGCTCGATCCTGTTTTCGGCGGTGACGACGTAGGCCACGTGCCCGTTGGGCACCTTCACGACCGCCCGCTGCGGAACCAGCACGGTGTTTGGGCGCTCGCCCGCGGTCAGTTGCACGCGGATGAACATCCCGGGCTGCAGCCTCGGGCTCGCGTTCGGCAGCACGGCCCGCAGCGTGATGGTTCCGGTGTCGCGGTTGATCTGCGTGTCGGCGAAGTCGATGCGACCCGCCTGCTTGTACTCGGTGCCGTCGGGCAGCAGGAAGCGCGCCGTGTCGCCCTTCGCTTCCTTGATCGCGCCGCTGTCGAGCAGGCGGCGAAATGCGAGCGCGTCACGGTCCGGAATCGTGAAGGTGACGTAGATCGGATCGAGCTTGTCGATCGTCGCGAGCAGCGTCGGCTCGCCCTTGCCGACCAGCGCGCCTTCCGGCACTTGCGACATGCCGATGCGTCCGGACTCGGTGGCGATCACCTTCGTGTAGCCGAGGTTCAGCTTCGAGCGATCCAGCGCCGAGCGCGCCGACTTGACCTGCGCCTCCGCGCTCTTCAGCTGCGTGACGGCGTCGTCGTAGTCCTGCTTGCTGACCGCCTCCTCCTTGACCAGCGGCGCGAAGCGCGACTCCTTCGTCCGCGCGTTCGCGAGCTGCGCTTCGGCGCGCGCGAGATCGGCCTCGGCGTCGCGCAACTGCGCCTCGTAGGTCAGCGGGTCGATCGTGTAGAGCAACTGGCCGGGCTTGACGTCGCTGCCCTCGACGAAATGCCGCTTCTCCAGGATGCCTTCGACGCGGGCCCGCACCTGCACCGAGCGGTACGACGTGACGTTGCCGACGTACTCGCGGCGCACGGGCACGGTCTCGCTGCGCGCCTTGACGACCTGGACTTCCGGGGGCGGAGGCGGCGCCTTGGCGGCGTCTTTCTTGTCCCCGCAGCCGGCCAACCCGGCGGCCACGGCCGCCGCGGCGAGGCTCCAGCCCGCCGCCTTCCACACTGCTCGCATGCGATTTCCCCTGCCCGGCGGCTGCCCGCCGGGGATGACTCTCGTGGTCCGCGGGCCCCGCTGGCCAGCCGGTGCTGCCTCGGGGCGGAATCTTACTCAACGAGACAGCCCGCAGGCCCGGACTACCCCGTACTCGACAAAACCCCGCCACTTGCGTAGCCTCCACGTTGCATTCGCTTCAAGTTTTGTATTCCTTCGGCTCGTCTTTGCGCTGGCGCTTCGGTGCCAGTGGCCTTTGATCTCACCCGGGTTACGTTGCTTGATCCGCTTGCGCAGCGACGGACGTCATGTGACTTCCGCGCAATCCATTAAGGAAACGTAACGTCATGGCTAGTGGAAAAGTGAAGTGGTTCAACGAGTCCAAGGGTTTCGGCTTCATCACCCCGGACGGCGGCGGCGCTGACCTTTTTGCGCATTACAGCGAGATCGTCGGCAGCGGCTTCAAGACGCTGCAGGAGAACCAGGCGGTCGAGTTCGTGGTCAAGCAGGGCCCGAAAGGCCCGCAGGCCTCGCAGATCAAGCCGCTGTAAGGCCTGATCCCTTTGAAAGAGCCGCGGCTTCGGTCGCGGCTTTTTTTCGCCCTGGCTGCCAGTCGCGCGATCAGGCGCCCGGTCCGCCGTAGTTTCGCTGCCGGAACCACTTCGTCGCGATCCACTTCTCGCCGGCACTGACCGGGCTGCCGCCGTGCAGCGAGCGCTTGTCGAGCTGGCCTTCCTCCGTCGTGTAGGCGAAGTACACAGCGTGGCCGCGGCGCGGCAGCACGTCGAGCCCGACCTCGGGGAAGACCGTCGAGCCGCCGGCCTCCACGTCGTTGAGGTACAGCACCAGCGTGGCCACCCGCTGGCCGCCGTGCTTCAGCACGGCCTCGTTGCCCGGCTGCGCCGGATCGAAGTAGTCGAAGTGCGGCTTGTACTCGCCACCCGGCTGGTAGTGCAGGATCTGCAGCGGCTCGCCGCGCTCGACGGGAATCTCCACGAGCTCCGAGATCCGCGCCTCGATGCGCCGGATCAGGTCGTTCTCGCCGCGCGCGAAGTGCGTTCCTTCGCTCGTGCGATGCGGGTGCACGTCGTAGCTGCCGGTGGCGGCGTTCACCACGCTCGACCGCGCCAGCTTGCCGCGCGACAGTTCGATGAGCTGGTCGCACTCCTCCGGCGCCAGCAGATTGCCGAACAGGATCACGCGCGGCGCCGCGAGCGCGAACAGCATCGACACTTCCCGGTCGGACGTCGCGAACGCGTTGGGCATCTGCGCCAGTTGCTCGCTGAAGGACCGCGCGTCTTGCCCCGCGCCGGTCGGTAGCGTCGACTGCGAAACGACGGGCACGGGCACTGGCGCCGGTTCGGGCGCGGGAGGAGGAGCCGGGATCGCCGATACCGCGGCCGTCACCGCGTCCTCCGCCATCCGCTCCTGGTAACCGGCGGCCAGCAGGGCGCGGAGCAGGTCGTCGCGGCTGGTTTGGCGACCGATCATGTCGCGGAACCAGTTCCTCAGGTCGGGCGGCAGCTGGTCGAACTTCATGCCGAAGCGTGAGAGAGAGAGAGAGTCCGGTTCGAGTGTACCGAGGCGCGGGGGTATTCTTGACCTCAGTTGCCTGCGGGAGGTGCCATGTTGCAGAAGGTGGGATTGCCGGCGCTTGCGGACGGAGCGCTGTTGAGGGCCGACTCGTTCATCGACGGAGCCTGGGTCGCGGCCGCGTCCGGCGCGCGCTTCGTCGTCCACAACCCTGCCGACGGAATCAAGCTGGCGGACGTCGCCAATGCGGGGCCGGCGGAAGCGGCGCAGGCGATCGCCGCCGCGCAGAGGGCGATGCCGGCGTGGCGTGGCAAGACGGCCAAGGAGCGCGCGGCCGTGCTGCGGAAGTGGTTCGAGCTGATCCTCGCCAGCCAGGAAGACCTGGCGAAACTGATGACCGCCGAGCAGGGCAAGCCCCTGAGTGAAAGCCGCGGCGAAGTCGTCTACGGTGCGTCGTTCATCGAGTGGTTCGCCGAGGAGGCCAAGCGGGTCTACGGCGACACCATCCCGACGGTCGCCAACGACAAGCGGCTGCTGGTGCTGAAGGAGCCGATCGGCGTCGCCGCCGCGATCACGCCGTGGAACTTCCCGAACGCGATGATCACGCGCAAGGTCGCGCCGGCGCTGGCCGCCGGCTGCACGGTCGTCGTCAAGCCGGCGGAGCAGACGCCGCTGTCGGCGCTCGCGCTGGCCGAGCTCGCGCAGCGCGCCGGCTTCCCGGCCGGCGTGTTCAACATCGTCACGGCGGACGAGAGCAACTCGATCGCCGTCGGCAAGGTGCTGTGCGACTCGCCCGTCGTTCGCAAGCTGTCCTTCACCGGATCGACCGCGGTCGGCCGCATCCTGATGCAGCAGAGCGCGCCGACGCTGAAGAAGCTCTCGCTCGAGCTGGGTGGCAACGCGCCGTTCATCGTTTTCGACGACGCGGACCTCGACGCCGCCGTCGAAGGTGCGCTGCTGTCCAAGTACCGCAACGCCGGCCAGACCTGCGTCTGCACCAACCGGTTCTACGCACACTCGAAGATCTATGACGCGTTCGTCGAGCGCCTCGCGGCGAAGGCGGCGCAGCTGAAGGTCGGCTCGGGCTTCGAGGGCGGCGTGCAGCAGGGCCCGCTGATCGACGCCAACGCGCTCGCGAAGGTCGAGGCGCACGTGGCCGACGCGCAGGCGAAGGGCGCTCGCATCGTGACCGGCGGCCAGCGCCACGCGCTCGGGGGAACGTTCTTCCAGCCGACCGTGCTGGCGGATGTCACGCGCGACATGCTGGTGGCGCGCGAGGAAACCTTCGGCCCCGTGGCCCCGGTCTTCAGGTTCTCGACCGACCAGGAAGTGATCGACGCGGCAAACGCCACCGAGTTCGGCCTCGCCGCGTACTTCTACTCGCGCGACGTGGGCCGGGTGTTCCGGATCGCCGAGTCGCTCGAGTACGGCATGGTGGGCGTCAACACCGGGATCATCTCGAACGAGGTCGCGCCGTTCGGCGGCGTCAAGCAGTCCGGCGTCGGCCGCGAGGGCTCGAAGTACGGCATCGACGAGTACCTGGTGCTGAAGTACGTCTGCATCGGCGGCGTCTGAGGCGCAGTTCGAGGCTCAATCGGCGAGCAGCGTTTCGCGCGCGCTCGCCAGGTCCGCCCGCTGCGCCGGAGTGATGACCGGATAGGCAAGGTCCATCTTCTCCAGCGCCTCGACGATCGCGCCCGCGACGACCAGCCGCGTGAACCATTTGTTGTCGGCCGGCACCACGAACCACGGCGAGTCCTTCGTCGCGGTCGCGCGGATCGCGTCCTCGTACGCCTCCATGTAGTCGTCCCACAGCGCGCGTTCCTTGACGTCGCCGGCGGCGAACTTCCAGTTCTTCTCGGGCTCGTCGAGCCGTTCGAGGAAACGCTTCTTCTGCTCGTCCTTCGAGACGTGCAGGTAGAACTTCAGCACCGTCGTGCCGTTGCGGTGCAGGTAGTCCTCGAAGCACGCGATGTCGCGCAGCCGCTCGCGGAAGATCTTCTTCGAGATCGCCCCGGGCGGCAGCTTCTGCGCGTTGAGGATCTCTCGGTGGACCCGCACCACCAGCACTTCCTCGTAGTACGAGCGGTTGAAGATGCCGATCCGGCCGCGCTCCGGCAGGTGCTTCCAGCAGCGCCACATCCAGTCGTGATCGAGGTCCTCGGCCGACGGCTGCTTGAACGCGACCACCTGGCATCCCTGCGGGTTGACTCCGCTCATCACGTGCTTGATCGTGCCGTCCTTGCCCGCCGCGTCCATCGCCTGGAACACCAGCAGCAGCGAGCGGCGGTCCTGCGCGTAGAGCTTGTCCTGCTCGGCCGCGAGCCAGCTCACGCCATCGGCCAGCCTCTGGGCCGCCTGCCGCTTCGACTCCGACTTCAGGCCGCCGGTGTCGGCGGGATCGATCCGCGACAACCGGAACTTCGACCCGTCGGTCACCCGGTACGGGTCCACCCAGCTGGCCAGTTGCTTCAGCATCTGCCGATCCATCGCGCTCTCCATCGTTCGCGGTACCAGAGGCTAGGATAGCCGCGACTGCCAGGGGCGCGGGGTTGTTGAGGCCGGTCAACGTCTCCGGCTGACAGCCCAGCCGCCGCGGCGTAACGTCGCTCAGTCACGTTGCTCAGTCACGTCGCTCGGTGGCGCCGCCAAGACAGAAGAATTTCGAGGAGAGAGAAGCACCATGCCCTATACGACGGAGAACATCAGGACCGTGGCCCTGCTGGGCCACGGCAGTGCAGGCAAGACCACGCTGGCGGAGGCGCTGCTCCTGGCGACGGGCGCGATTCCGGCGGCCGGCAGCGTGGAAAAGGGAACGACGGTCAGCGATTCCGACCCGCTCGAGAAGAGCTTCCTGCACTCGCTGCGCACCTCGGTGCTGCACCTGGACATGCCGAACACCCGCGTCCATCTGCTGGACACGCCGGGGTTTCCGGACTTCATCGGCCAGGCGATCGGCGCGCTCGATGCCGTAGAGACCGCCGCGATCGTCGTCAACGCGCAGACCGGGATCGAGATGATCACGTCGCGCATGATGGACTGGGCCGCGAAACGCAAGCTGTGCCGCCTGCTGGTCATCAACAAGATCGACGCCGAGAACGTCGACCTGCCGCGCCTGCTGGAAGACCTGCGCGCGATGTTCGGCAAGGAAGTGCTGCCGATCAACCTGCCGGCCGCGAACGGCACGAAGGTCGTCGACTGCTTCTTCAACCCGGCGGGCGATTCCGATTTTTCTTCCGTCGCCGCCGCCCACCAGGCGCTGATCGACCAGGTGGTCGAGGTCGACGAGGAACTGATGGCGAAGTACCTCGAACAGGGCGAGGAACTCGACCCCGGCCAGCTGCACGCGCCGTTCGAGCAGGCGCTGCGCGAAGGCCACCTCGTGCCGGTGTGCTTCGTGTCGGCGCGCAACGGCGCCGGCCTTCCGGAGCTGCTGAACATCTTCGAGAAGCTGATGCCGAACCCCACCGAGGGCAACCCGCCGCTCTTCTACAAGGGCGAGATGGTCGACGGCCAGCCGGTCGAGGAGTTCCGGTCGGTTCCCGATCCGAAGAAGCACGTGCTGGCGCACGTGTTCAAGGTGGTGGTCGATCCGTACGTCGGCAAGCTCGGCATCTTCCGCGTGCACCAGGGCACGATCACCAAGGACACGCAGCTCTTCATCGGCAGCGGCCGCAAGCCGTTCAAGGTGGGTCACCTGCTGATGCTGCAGGGAGGAAAGACGGCCGACGTGCCATCGGCCGTTCCCGGCGACATCGCCGCCGTCGCGAAGGTCGACGAGATCGACTTCGACTGCGTGCTCCACGACTCGCACGACGAAGACCATATCCACATGCGGCCGCTGGAGTTCCCGACGCCGATGAGCGGCGTCGCGATCCAGCCGAAGCGCCGCGGCGACGAGCAGCGGATCTCCGAGGTGCTGAACAAGATGACGGCGGAAGACCCGACGCTCGTCGTCGAGCACGACGCGACACTGAACGAGACGGTGCTGCGCGGGCTCGGCGAACTGCACATCCGCTCGGCGCTCGAGCGCATGGCGCAGCAGTACAAGGTCGAGGTCGAGACGCGGCCGCCGCGCGTGCCGTACCGCGAGACGATCAGCGCGCCGGCCGAGGGCCACGCGCGCCACAAGAAGCAGACGGGCGGCGCGGGCCAGTTCGGGGAGGTCTACCTGCGCATCGATCCGCTGCCGCGCGGCACCGGCTTCGAGTTCGTCGACCAGGTCAAGGGCGGCGTGATCCCGTACAACTTCATTCCGGCGGTCCAGAAGGGCGTGGAGTCCGTGCTGACGGCGGGGCCGACCGCCGGCTTCGTGATGCAGGACGTGCGCGTCACCGTGTACGACGGCAAGCACCACCCGGTCGACTCGAAGGAAATCGCGTTCGTTTCGGCAGGCCGCAAGGCCTTCCTCGACGCGCTGACGAAGGCACGCCCTGTCGTGCTGGAGCCGATCGTCAACCTCGAGGTCGAAGCGCCGGAGTCCTTCATGGGCGACGTCGCGGGCGACCTGTCTTCGCGGCGCGGCCAGGTCAAGGGCACGCGCGCGATGGCGCCCGGCGTGCTCGTCGTCGAGGGGCAGGCGCCGCTGGGCGAACTCGAGGGCTACTCCGCGCGACTGAAGGCGATGACGCAGGGGCGCGCGTCGTGGACCATGTCGCTGTCCCACTACGAGCTGGCGCCGCCGCAGATCCAGCAGCAACTGGCGACCGAGTACCAGAGCAAGCGCAAGCAGGTCGAAGAGGAGTAGCGGCGGGACGCGCAGGACCCGGAGCAGCGCGTCGCGCTGCTCCGGTCTCGCCGTGCCGTCTTGCGGTCTGCGCGATCGGCTATCGTTCGCGCTGCGTCACGTCACCGTCATCCACGAGGCACGAGAACAGATGAAGAAGCTGCTGACTGCGGTTTGCGCAACCCTGGCCCTCATGCTCTCGCCGGCCTGGGCGCAAATGGCCGACGATCCGGCCGTCCTGCTCGCGAAGGTCCAGGCCGACAAGAAGGGCGTCGTCGAGAAGTCGCTGAACCTGACGGCCGCCGAAGCGAAGAAGTTCTGGCCGCTGTACGAGAAGTTCCAGCGCGAGCTCGACGTCCCGCACCGCGAGTACGCCCTTGCGGTGCGCGACTACATCGCGGCGGAGAAGTCGATGACCGACGCGAACGCCGCGCGCCTTGCCCGCACGGTGCTGGCGGCGAGCGTCACCGAGGCGAAGATGCGCGAGAAGCACTTCAAGGAAGTCTCGAAGGTCCTGCCGGGCATCAAGGCCGCGCGCTACGTCCAGATCGAGAACAAGATCCAGGCGATCCAGCGCTACGAAACCGCGAAGGCGATTCCGCTCGCATACTGAGGCCCGCGCGCCGGTCAGAACCGGCCGGCCTGGTAGTCCTCGATCGCCTGCATCAGCTCGGCCGTCGTGTTCATCACGAAGGGACCGTGCCAGGCCACGGGCTCCTTCAGCGGCCGTCCGGCGATGAGCAGGGCCTTCGCCGGCCCGCCGACGGCAGAGAACCGGACGGCGTCGCCGTCGCCGAGCTGGGCCAGTCCGACGCCCGCCACGTCGTGACCGCCGACGCCGACCACGCCGTCGTGCACGACCACGAAAGCGGCGTGTCCCGGCGGCAGAGCCTCGTCGAACGTCGCGCCCGCCGGCAGTTCGACGTCGAAGTAGCGGGCGTCCGTCGCCGCGGCGGTCACCGGCCCCGCCGTGCCGCGCGATGTCGATCCCGTGATGACCTTGACGCGCACGCCGCCGTCGCGCTCCTCTACGGGTATCCGCGACGCCGCAAACTCCTGGTAGCCGGGCGCGGTCATCTTGTCCTTCGCCGGCAGGTTCACCCAGAGCTGGAATCCGCGCATCAGGCCTTCGGTCTGCTCCGGCATCTCCGAGTGCACGAGCCCGCGCCCGGCGGTCATCCACTGGATGCCGCCCGGCTCGATCACGCCCTCGCCGCCCTTGTTGTCGCGGTGGCGCATGCGCCCGGCGAGCATGTATGTCACGGTCTCGAAGCCGCGGTGCGGATGTTCCGGGAAGCCGGCGATGTAGTCCTGCGCACTCGGACTGTCGAAGTAATCGAGCATCAGGAAGGGATCGATCGACGGCAGGCCGCTGCCGCCGCCCAGGAAGCGACGCAGCCGCACGCCGGCGCCGTCGCTGGTCTGGATGCCGCGCGTGGTGCGCAGGACGGGACGCAATTGCATGTTCACTCCGTGGGTGGCCGCTTCGGACTCGATTACTGCATATGGGGATTCCGGTGCCAAGCGGCAAGGGTGTAGGTCGATCCTCGACCACGCTGCGTAGGGCTCGAGCGAAAACCGATGGGGCCCTCTCCAGCGCCTGATCGGCCGCCGGCGTACCGCGACTTCGCGGACGTCGCGGCGGGCGTCATTCGGCTAAGGTCGCTTCCTGCGGGCGCGCAGGAGACTCCGCAGGTAGCCTCTTCACGCGCAACGAGCGATTGGATCTTCGCAACTAACGCGCGCCTAAGGCCGTGCGCAGTCCCGCTCCGCGGCGCAACCGCCGCAACAGCACACGGCCGGGGTCCACGGCGTCGGCGAGGGCCCGCTCGATCGGCAGCGGCTCGCCTTCGGCCTGGGCCGCGATCAGTTCCGCGGCCAGTGCGACGAACGTGAGTCCGCGCGATCCGTGGGCGAACGAAGTGAACAGACGTGGCCGGCGCGGCAGGTCTTCGAGGTGCGCGCCACGCAGTTGCTCGCTCTCAAGAGCCGCTGCTTCGTCCGCCACGGGACCGGCGTACGGCAGCCGGTCGCGCGCGACGCAGCGGACGCCGCCATGGCGCCCTTCGACGCGCGCATCAACGGGCACGGCCAGCAGCCGCTCGAGCCGTGCGAGATTGCTGCGCGACGCCATCCGTTCGTCGAGCGGCGCGTTAGCCGCACCGATCGGCGTTTCGTACGTCGCGCCGACCGCCAGTCGGCCGTCGGGCGCGCGCAGCAGCGTTCCGTCGCCGCCGAGTCCCGCCTGCAGCGACTGCAGCGCGTCGGACCGCACGAATGTCACCTGCCCCGGCACCGACTGGAACGGCAGCATCTTCGACGCGATGAGCCGCGGCGACTCGCCGGCGGCGGCGACGATCACGAGTCGCGCCCGAGCGACCTGCTCGCCGCGCGTTTCGCGCACCAGCCAGTCGTCGCCGTCGCGCTCGAGCGAGTCTGCCGCCGCCTGCACGCAAGTAATCGATGGGTCGTCGAGCAGCGCGCGGATCCAGTGCGGGGGCGAGACGAGCCGGCCATCGGGCCACCACAGGCCCTCGCGTGCAGGCGCGACGCCGAGACGACGCGCGGCCTGCTCCGCGGACAGCCACTCGACGTACTCGCGCGGCAGTCGCAAGGCGGCGAGCGCCGTCCGCCAGCGTTCCGCGTCCGCCGGGTCGACCACCTGGAAGAAGCCGTCGCGCTGCCACACGGCCAGGCCGGCCTGTGCGCCCTGCGGCGCGACCCGTTCCAGCGCCCGCGCGGTGGCAGCGCTGCCCGCCCGCGTCAGGCGCGCGAGGAGGTTGTCGTCGACGGCGAACTGCGGATGCATCAAGCCCCACGGCAGCGCCGACGCCCCGCTCCCCGGAGGGGCGGAATCGACCACGCACACGCTCCAGCCGCGTCGCGCCAGGGCGTGCGCGCTGGCGGCACCGGCCAGGCCGGCGCCGATGACGACGGCGCTGCGCTCGCCCGCGTACGGGGCCGGCGGCTCGTGTCGCCGCACCGTGTACCGCGGCGCGTAGCGACCCACCAGCATCTGCCGCTTGCTTGCGAAGCCGGGCCGCAGCTCGATTTCGAAGCCCGCATTCGCGAGCGCTTCGCGCACGGGCCGCGCGGTGCACCAGGTGGCCACGCGGCAATCGGCGCGCGCCAGCCGCGCGATCGACCGCAGCAGCGGCGCTTCCCACATCTCCGGGTTGCGGTCGGGCGCGAAACCATCGAGGAAGATCGCGTCGGCGCCGAGGCGGAGTTCGGGCGCGGTCGCCCGGGCATCGCCGAACGCGAGCGTCAGCGCGACCCGTCCCTGCTCGAACTCGAGCGGATGCAGACCGGCGACCGGGAGCGGCCACTGCGCAGCGAGTTGCGCGCCGAGGTCCCGCAGTTCCGGCGGCACCGCGTCGACGAACACGGATGCGGGCAGCGGATGCCGCTCGAGCGAGACGAAGTGCAATCGGTGCGGCCGCGCCGGATCGTCGCGCCACGCGCGCCACGTCGCGAGGAAGTTGACGCCGAGGCCGAACCCGTTCTCGAGCACGACGAACTGCCTGCGGTCGCGCCAGCGTTCGATCGCAACCGGTTCCGGCGAGGAATACATGGCGCGCCTGGCCCAGCGCGCCATCGCGGCTTGCGTAGACGTCGCCGTAACGCTCGCTCGCCGGCGCGCCATGCGCATCGAACGACAACGCGACGGGCTCGACGGTCACGCGGGTCAGGCGTGGGTCAGGTGCGCGTCAGCGGCCTGTAGCGCAGGCGGTGAGGCTGCGCGCCCTCCTCGCCGAGGCGCTTCTTCTTGTCGGCTTCGTACTCCTGGTAGTTGCCGTTGAAGAAGGTCCACTGCGAGTCGCCCTCGGCGGACAGGATGTGCGTGGCGATGCGGTCGAGGAACCAGCGATCGTGCGAGACCACCAGCACGGTGCCGGCGAACTCGAGCAGCGCTTCCTCCAGCGCCCGCAGCGTCTCGATGTCGAGGTCGTTCGACGGTTCGTCGAGCAGCAGAACGTTGCCGCCCTTCAGCAGGGTGGCCGCGAGATGCAGGCGCCCGCGCTCGCCGCCCGACAGGTTGCCCACGATCTTCTGCTGGTCGCCGCCCTTGAAGTTGAAGCGGCCGAGGTAGGCGCGCGACGGCATCTCGAACCGGCCGACCTGCAGGATGTCGAGCCCGCCGGAGATCGCCTCCCAGACCGTCTTGTCGTTCGGCAGCGAGTCGCGCGTCTGGTCGACCGCGGCGATCTGCACCGTGTGCCCGACCTTGATCGTGCCGCTGTCCGGTTGCTCCTTGCCGGTGATCATCCGGAACAGCGTCGACTTGCCGGCGCCGTTGGGACCGATGATCCCGACGATCGCGCCGGGCGGAATCGAGAAGCTGAGGTTGTCGATCAGCAGGCGGTCGCCGTAGCCCTTCGACACGCCGTCGAACTCGATCACCTGGTTGCCGAGCCGCTCGGCCACCGGGATGAAGATCTCCTGCGTCTCGTTGCGGGTCTGGTATTCATACGACGACAGTTCGTCGAAACGCTGCAGGCGCGCCTTGCTCTTGGCCTGGCGGCCCTTCGCGTTCTGCCGCACCCATTCGAGCTCGGACTTCATCGTCTTGATGCGCGCCGCCTCGGACTTGGCCTCGCGCTCGAGCCGCTCCTCCTTCTGTTCCAGCCAGGAGCTGTAGTTGCCCTTCCACGGAATGCCCTGGCCGCGGTCGAGTTCGAGGATCCACTCGGCCGCGTTGTCGAGGAAGTAGCGGTCGTGCGTCACCGCCACGACCGTGCCGGGAAAGCGCTGCAGGTACTGCTCGAGCCAGTCGACGCTCTCGGCGTCGAGGTGGTTGGTCGGCTCGTCGAGCAGCAGCATGTCGGGCTTCGACAGCAACAGCTTGCACAGCGCCACGCGGCGCTTCTCGCCGCCGGACAGGGTCGCGACCGTCGCCTCCCACGGCGGCAGCCTCAGCGCGTCGGCGGCGATCTCCATCTGGTGCTCGGTATCCGAGCCCGACGTGGCGATGATCGCCTCGTACTTCGCCTGCTCGGCGGAGAGCTTGTCGAAGTCGGCGTCCGGCTCGGCGTACGCGGCGTAGACCGCCTCGAGCTTCTGCTTCGCCTCGAGCAGTTCACCGAGCCCGGCCTCGACCTCGTCCTTGACCGTCTTGGCGGGATCGAGCTGCGGCTCCTGCGGCAGGAACCCGATCTTGAGGCCGGGCATCGGCACGGCCTCGCCCTCGATCTCCTTGTCCAGGCCCGCCATGATGCGCAGCAGGGTCGACTTGCCCGATCCGTTCAATCCAAGCACGCCGATCTTGGCGCCGGGGAAGAACGACAGCGAGATGTTCTTGAGGATCTCGCGCTTCGGCGGAACGACCTTGCCGACGCGGATCATCGAATAGACGTACTGGGCCATGGGCAGGAACCGAAAGGGGGAAAGGCGAAAGGCCGCGGAGATTACCGGATCGCTGCCTCGCTAGTTGACCGGCGCAGCCTTTGCGCGAGCGAGTCGAGGGGTCTGGCGCAACGCTCCGCGCCGGAAAGCGTCGCTCGCGCCCTGGTAATAGCCGATGGCCTCGTCGGTGTAGTGGCGTGTGCGGTCGCTCGGCGCCGCTTCCTTGCCGGTCGCCACATCCACCACCCGCACGCGGCGCTGCGGCCGGAGCTCGACCAGCAGCCCGTCTTCGTAGTAACCGACAGTCTGGTAGTTCGCCATCATCGCGCGCTGGTGCGCCTTTCCCTCGGTCAGGATGTCCTGCCCGAAGAAGCGCGACACGTAGCTGAAGTTGAGCAGGGCCAGGATCGTCGGCGGCACGTCGATCTGCGACGCGATGGTGTCGACCCGCGCGGGCTGGATGTGCTTCGGGGAATAGATCAGCATCGGAATGTGGAAGCGGTCGAGCGGCAGGTCCGTCTTGCCACGGGCGGCGGCGCAGTGGTCGGCGACGATGACGAACACGGTGTCGTCGAACCACGGCCTGGCCCGCGCGCGCTCGATGAAGTCCCCGAGCGCCCAGTCCGTGTACTTGACCGCGCCGTCGGCGCTGGTGCCCGAAGGAATGTCGACCCGACCCGCCGGATAGGTGAACGGGCGATGGTTCGACGTCGTCATCACGTGCGTGAAGAACGGGCGCCCGGCCGCGTGCCGCTTGTCGAGTTCGCGCAAGGTCAGCGTGAAGAGGTCCTCGTCGGCCACGCCCCAGATGTTCTCGTAGTGGATGTCGGCCTTGTCGGCGATGGCGCTGCGATCGATGAACGTGTAGCCGTTGGAGCCGAAGAAGTGCTCCATGTTGTCGAAGTAGCCGTAGCCGCCGTAGATGTAGATGGGCTCGTAGCCCTTGTCGGCGAACACCTCGCCGATCGTGTGCAGGTTCTCGTTGTTCGGCCGCTTGACGACCGAGTGCCCGGGCGTGGGGGGCAGCGAGAGCGCGAGCGCCTCCAGTCCGCGCACGGTGCGGGTTCCCGTCGCGTACAGGCGCGTGAACAGCAGGCCTTCCGCCGCGAGCCGGTCCAGGTTCGGCGTCAGGCCGCGCGTGTTCCCGAAGCTGCCGAGGAACTCGGCCGACAGCGACTCGACCGAGATCAGCACGACGTTGAGCTTCTTCTCCGGGCCGGCGCCGTGGATCCGGCGCTCGAACGGCAGCGCCGGGTTGTTCGTGAAGTCCGGAGTGCCGGAATCGAGGAACTCCTCGCGCAGGTTCTGCTGCGCCCGTTCGAGCGGGATGGTCGCGTAGAACCGGTCGTAGTCGATCTCGTTGGTGTTGAACGCGTGGAAGAACTCCCAGACGCCGTTGCCCGCGAGTTGCTGCGACTGCACGCTCGCGCTGAACTCCTTCCAGCTGGGCGGCACGGCCAGGAACGACAGCACCGCCGCCAGCGCATAGGCGGCCATCCACGCCGACCGCCGGCCGAACGTCATCGTCGTCGGCGCGCCGGCGCGCCAGAGCGGCCGCAGCGTGAGCCACGCCATCGCGGCCGCCAGCGCCGCCAGTCCCAGCACGATGGGCGTCATCGGATACGACTCGCGGATGTTGCCGAGGACCTCGCGCGTGTAGATCAGGTAGTCGACCGCGATGAAGTTGAAACGGGACGAGAACTCGTTCCAGAACACGAACTCGGACGTCAGCGTCAACGCCAGCGCCGCGCACGAGACGACACCGAAGGCGACGAACACGGATTGCAGCCCGCGCCGCAGGCGCCGGGCGGGCCACAGCCACGCGGCCAGCGCAAAGGGCAGCAGCCAGAACGCCCCGGCGGCAAGGTCGTAGACGGTGCCGATCGCGAGCCAGCCGGCGACCCGCCACGGCAGGAATTCGGCGGCCTCGCCGTTGAACAGCGCCAGGCCGACCCGCGACACGAGGCTGACGCCGAGGAAAAGCGCGAGTGCGACGCCGGCCGCGGCAAACGGCCCTGGAAACAGGCGTGCGTAAGCGCGCGCCGCGAATTGTCGGACGGACGATGGGAACATCAGGGCGTGTGAGCGGAGATCATGGCAAACCCTTCGAGCGTTCGTTCGAGGGTTCGTTCGATGCTTCTGTTAGAAGCTTCGTTCGACGGCTGCCGCCGTGGACTAGCCCGACGAGTGTACGCTGCGCCCCGCCCGCGTCCGGTCGTTCCCGTGCCGCGTACGCCTGCCCTGCTCTCCACTGCCGAAGATCGTCGATGACCGGATGCCTGCACGCCTCCGTCGGCCGCGATCGCCTGGCTGGCCCGTTCGCGCTTGCGGCCGGTCAACCGGACGGGCCCGGCGCTCGGCTAGCGTTCGCCTTCCCGCGAGAAATAGAACCTTGACTGCCCTCCTCGTCTCCATCGGCGTCGTCGCTCTTGCCGAGATCGCCGACAAGACCCAGTTGCTCGCACTCGTGCTCGCGGCGCGGTTCCGCAAGCCGTGGCCGATCATCCTCGGCATCTTCGTCGCGACGCTGGCGAACCACTTCCTCGCCGGCGCGGCGGGAACCTTCATCGCGCGCCAGTTCGGCCCCGACGTCATGCGCTGGGCGCTCGGCCTGTCGTTCATCGCGATGGCCGTCTGGATGATGATTCCCGACAAGATCGACGAAGCGAAGGAACACGATGCCTCGCGCTTCGGCGTATTCGGAACGACGCTGATCGCGTTCTTCCTCGTCGAGATGGGCGACAAGACGCAGATCGCCACCGTCGCGCTCGCCGCCAAGTACGACGCGCTCGTCCCGGTGGTCATGGGCACCACGATCGGCATGATGATCGCGAACGTGCCGGCCGTGCTCCTCGGCAACGTCGCGGCGGAGAAGCTTCCGGTGAAGCTCGTGCACGGCGTGGCGGCCGCGATCTTCGCGGTCATCGGCATCGCGATGCTGCTCGGCCTGCAGGTCGGCCTGTGAGGCGGCCGGGGTGACCCGCGCCGGGCGGGCGTGTATCATCCGCCCGTCGTGAGTGCTGTGTGTTCCGGTTCGCACTTGCGTCCCTCGCGGTTGTTCCCAGGCTCCGTCGAAGTCTTCCCAAGCGTCATCGCATTCGCCTGAACCGGTTCCGCGGCTCTCGTGCCGCACCAGGCCGTGCTCTCAGGAGATTCAATTTGAATTCAGGATTCAACGCCCTCGGCTTGTCCGAGGCACTCGTTCGCGCTGTCACCGAACTCGGCTACACCGAACCCACTCCCGTCCAGCAGCAGGCCATTCCGCTGGTGCTCGCAGGTCGTGACCTGCTCGCCGGCGCGCAGACCGGCACCGGCAAGACCGCCGGCTTCGTGCTTCCGATCCTGCATCGGCTCGCGCTGACGCAGCCCGCCGCGGGCAAGTCGCGCCACCCGGTGCGCGCGCTGATCCTCACGCCGACGCGCGAACTCGCGGCGCAGGTCGAGGAGAGCGTGCGCGACTACGGCAAGTACAAGAAGTCCACCGTCGCCGTCATCTTCGGCGGCGTGTCGATCAACAACCAGATCGCGGCATTGAAGCGCGGAGTCGACATCGTCGTCGCCACGCCGGGCCGCCTGCTCGATCACGCCGGGCAGAAGACGATCGACCTGTCGCAGGTCGAGGTGCTCGTTCTCGACGAGGCCGACCGCATGCTGGACATGGGATTCCTGCCCGACATGAAGCGCGTGTTCGCCCTGCTGCCGAAGCAGCGGCAGACGCTGCTGTTCTCGGCGACGTTCTCCGACGAGATCCGTGCGCTCGCGAACACCTTGCTGAAGGACCCGGCGGCCGTCCAGGCGACGCCGCGCAATTCCGCGGTGGAAGCGGTGAGCCAGAAGGTGGTCCTCGTCGACCGTGGCCGCAAGTCGGAACTGCTCGCCAAGCTCATCGGCGATCAGCAGTGGTACCAGGTACTGGTGTTCACGCGCACCAAGCATGGGGCGAACCGGCTCGCCGAGTACCTGTGCAAGCACGGCGTGACCGCGCTGGCGATCCACGGCAACAAGAGCCAGAACGCGCGGACCCACGCGCTCTCGCAGTTCAAGACCGGCGAGCTGCAGGCGCTCGTGGCCACCGACATCGCCGCGCGCGGCCTCGACATCGAGCAGTTGCCGCACGTCGTCAACTTCGACCTGCCCCACGTGCCGGAAGACTACGTCCACCGGATCGGCCGCACGGGCCGTGCGGGCGCCACCGGCGAGGCGATCTCCCTCGTGTGCGCGGACGACAAGCCGCTGCTCGCCGACATCGAGAGGGTGATCAGGCGCGAGGTGCCGCGCGAGATCGTCGCGGGCTTCGAACCGAACCCGAACGAACGGGCGGAACCGATCCAGCGCGGCCGCAGCGGCCAGCAGCGCGCACCACAGCGGCAGGCGCCGAAACGCGAGGGCAACGAACAGCGTCGCAGCGGGCAGGCCGCCGCGAAGAAGACGCCGGCGCGGCCGTCGCACGCCGACCGCGCCGCGCCCCCGTCGCGCGGCGAACCGAGGAACGCGCCCCGCCCCGCCAAGGCACGTCCGGCCGATCCACAGCGGGCACGCGCAGCGCCGGCCGCGCCGGCGCCGCGTCACGACGCGACGTCCACGGTGCGCACGAACATTCCCGGCCTGGCGCCGCCCGGCCACCGCCGCGGGCGGTAAGCTCGGCCGTCGTCAGGAGGAAGCGCGATGGACGGTCCCAGGCCCGAGGTCACGCACAACGAAGCCTCGAAACGGTTCGAAGCCAAGGTGGACGGACTCGTGAGCCGGTGCGACTACCGGATGCACGGCAGCACGATGATGCTGGTCCACACCGAAGTCCCGCCGCAACTCGAAGGCCGCGGCATCGGCTCGCTGCTGGTGCGCGCGGCATTCGAGCACGCCAAGCAGAACGGCATGGACGTGCTGCCGGTGTGCTCCTACGCGCGCACCTGGGCGGAACGGCACCCCGAGGTCACCTCCCTGCTGGCGCAGTAGGAGCGCCCCCTGCCCCGCGCGGCGCGGTCAGCCGCTGCGCGTTCAGGCCGTCGGACAGGCTGAATTCGAAGCTGCCGCCAGCGGGCAGGCCGGTCGTCTCGACCTCGAGCGCCCCCCCTTGCCGATGCAGCGCGAGCACAGTGCGCTCGCCGTTCAGCACGTAGGTGACCGATGCGTAGGCCGCCGACGAAGCGTTCCAGCGCACGTTCACGCGGCCGTTGCTTTCCTTCCAATCGACGCTCGGTGCTTCGCGGCTGGCCGCGGGCGTCCGCTGCGTGCGGGCGAACGCGCCCGACAGCGGCAACAGTTCATCGCCGCGCCGCACCTCGATGCGCTCGAGCGGACCGGGATCGAGCACCGCCAGCGTGAAGTGCCGCTCCGGCGGCTCCGCGTGGTCGACGAGGTCGGCATCGAAGGGGTGGTCGAGCGTGCGGCCGTCCTGCGTCACCAGGCGCAGGGTGTATTCGCCAGCGGCGAACTCCGTCCCGCCGCGCAGCGCGCGCACGGGGCTCAGCCTCACGCCTGCGAGGCCGATCGAGCCGGCGACCTGCAGCAGGTCGGCCTGGTCCGACGCCGATTGCGACAGCGCCACCGACGCCTGAGGCAGCGACTCCAGGTGCGACTGCATCAGCCGGTAGTTGTAGTCGGAGAACCAGGACCCGCTGCAGTAGCCCATGATGTCGGTCTGGTTCACCGGCGAAATCACGTCGAGCGGCGCGGGCACGGAATCGATGAGCGGGGTGGCGCCGAGCGCGCCTCCCGCATACGGATAGTTCGCGTCGGCGCTCGTGACGCTGCCGCACGGCGCGTGCAGGCGGCCGAAGTTGTGTCCGATCTCGTGCGACATCGTGCGCGGCCAACCGGACGAAGAGTCCCAGCCGAGAGCCGTGCGTCCGGGCACATAACCGATGCCTGCAGTGCTCCCGCCCGATCGCCGCACGAAGCCGAAGTAGTAACGATAGGCGTTGCCGGGGTTCTCGCTGTCGCGCAGCTGCCTCAGTTCGGACAGGGCACTCGACCACTCGGTCGACGTGTCGAGGCCGTCCGTGACGCTGGCGAGCGTGTACGGCGCGCGCGTCGTCACGACGATGCGGTCGCGCGGGATCGGGAAGCGGCGCGTCAGTTCGTCGAGCACCGCGCCTGCGGACGGCACGGTCGGCACGAAAGCGCCCGACACGACCGGCACGAGCACGATTTCCAGGCGGGTCGACGTGCCCACGCCTGGTGTCGCATCCTGCGCCGTGGACGGTCCGATCTGCTGCTCGGGGTCGACCTCGACGCGCACCGACAGTCCGCTGGCCACCCACGAGGCGGGCAACTCGGCGTTGAAGCTCTGCGCCTCGCTGTAGCGGATCGCGTCCGTCAGGGCGCTGCCCGACGTGGCGGGCAACGTTGCCGGGCCACTCATCGGCAGCGTGCCGAGAATGAGCGCGCCGCGGTAGCCGGTCACGCGCACCGTCGGCGACGGCAGCCCGGCCTGGTTGGACACGACATACGCACGCACCCAGGTCTCCTTTCCGGGCACGAGCCGTTGTCGCTCCTCCGTCGGCGCTTGCGACAGCACTTGCGCGAACTCGATGCCCGCAAGCGCCGCCGCGCAGCCGCTGCCCACCATGACGCTGCCGCCGGCCACCGCCGGCTGGCTGTTCGACAACAGGCTGACCGCACCGCAGGCGACCCCGGCCGGCATGGTGAAGACGAGTTGAGTGGCGGCGCGCGACACGATCGTCGCGGCGATGCCCCGCACGGTGACTGCCGCGACTTCAGTCAGCCCGCTGCCTGCGACCGTCACGTCCGCGCCCGCCGCCGCGACGCGGTACACGGCGGAGCTGTCGACGCGGATCGCCGGCACGACCGTCAGCGGGACCGATGACGTCAGCTGGTCGGCGGCATTGCCCACGAGTTGCACCACGCCGGACTGCGCGGTGTCGGGCACCGTCACCGTGATCCGGGTCGAGCCGTTGCGCGTCGCGATCGGCGCCGAGGTGCCGCCCGCGAACACGACTGCGGTCGCACGGTCGAGGTTCGTGCCGTTGACCGTCAGCGCCTGCCCCGCGACGACGGATGTCGGATCGAACGACGCGAACGTCATCGGCGCGACGACCGTCAGCTGTTGCGACTGCGGGCGGCTGGTCCCGTCGCTGTCGATCAGCGTGATCGTTCCGCTGGCCGCGCCTTGCGGCACGTCGACCACCAGGGCGGACGCGGTCTGCGATGCGATCGGCAGCACGGTGGAGTTCACGCGCACCTGCCCAACCCGGTCGAGGTTCGAGCCGCTCATCGTCACGCGACCGCCGGGGAGGACCGAGGTCGGCGAAAGCGAAGTCACCTGGGGCACGCCGGGGACGGTGAAGTCCGATGTGGACAGTACGGTGCGGCCAGCGGCCGTGACCTCGATTCGGCCCGTCTGGGCGCCGGGCGGCACGATGAGCGCGAGTTGCGTATCAGATGCCACCGTGAACGGCGCCGCCACCGACCCGATGCGCGCCGACTGCAGCCCCGTGAAGCCGGCGCCCGTCACTGAGATCGTCGTGCCGGCGCCACCGACGCCCGGCACGAAGCCGGCGATCGCCAGCATGGATGCGGCCACCGGCGGCGCGGGCGGCGCAACACTCGACGCGGAAGTCCCCCCGCCGTCACCACCGCCGCCGCAAGCGGCCAGCATCGCCACGCCCGCGATCACAGGCCAGCGCACGATACGGCGCGAAATCGAGGTCAACGTATTCCGAAGGGTCATGAGTCGTGAGACTTCCTGGTGCCTGGCTCGCGGGAATCGTCGCATCGGAGGGCTCACCGGGCATCCCTTCGGTTGGCTCGTCCGGATGGCGGGTAACGAGGAGGCGCAGCCAGCTTGGCACCGATTGCTGGCGCCCGAAGCCGTGAAAAGCGGGACGAAGGGAAGCCGGAAATCCCGGCTGGATACGGACTTCTCAGAACAGAAGAATCCAAGCTGCCACGATGACCCACACCAGAAGGGTGCCGGCGAGGTTCGCCGCCGCGTTGTTCTGCCGGAACAGCTTCCAGTTCCAGTAGGCCACGGGCTGCCCTGCGAGGGGTGGGCCGGGAATGAAGCGGTGCACCCTGGCGCAGTACTCCTCGTAACGCGGGCCGAAGATCGGCTTCAGGTGCGCTTCCTCGCGCTCGACGCGCGTGTCCATGTAGAACCAGTAGACGATGGTGTACGCGAGGAGCAGCCACGTGCTGCCGAGCAGCATCAGGAAGCCGAAGATGATGAAGAACCGTCCGAGGTACATCGGGTTGCGCACCATGGCGTACGGACCACGGATCGCCAGGTCGGAGTTCTTGTCGAGCGACGCAAAGCTCCAGAGCTGGATGAACTCCCCGACCATCGACACGATGAAGCCGGCCAGCAGCCAGTCGCGCTGCAGGAAGGGCACGGCCGCGACGATCGCGACGATCGCCAGCGGCACCCGCAGGCGCACTAGGAAGCGACGCAGTCCCGGGTGATTGAAGACGGAGCGGAGCGAAGCGAGCATCGGAAGGTCAGTGAGGCCCGGCGGGGCCGGAAGGGGTCTTCTGCTTGGCGGCGCCAGCATACCCGCGCGCGATCCACAGGCGCCGCCGGCGCGTCATCCGCTCGTAGAGCTCGCGCCGCACCGAACCCATGGAATCCGGATCGCGCTGGAGCCACTTCTTGTACACGCCGGTCATGTCGAGGTCATCCAGCCAGCGCCTCCATGAGACCGGCATCCAGCGCGTGTCGAGCGACGCCTGGAAGTCGATCAGCGCCGGCCGGCCGTCCGGCCGAAGCAGCATGTTGCCCGTGCCGCGGGTGTCGAGGTGCACGATCCCGCGTGCGTGCACGTCGTTCAGCAGGCGCTCCAGCGCAACGAAGAACGGCGCCGTCATCTGCTCCGGCGCCACCTGGCCGAGCGTGGTCCCCGGGATGAATTCGGCGGCGATCGCATCGTCGTCGATCCGGAACGCCCGCTGCGGCACGCCGTCGATGCCGTCGAGACGCTGCAGCGCGCGCAATTCGCGGCGCAGCAGGAATCGTCCGATCGTGCGGCGCACCCAGAGGGCGCGCCGCGAAAAATCCTTGACCACCCATTCCCGACCGGCAGCCTCGACGCGAAAGACCTGCGCGTTGGCCCAGCGCCCGTCCCGCAGCAGCTTCGCCGGCGCGTCCGCGAGCGCGGCGCGATCCAGCAGCAAGCTCGCGTCGGTGGAGTCGGTGGGTGGCAAGACGGATGGCAGCGGTTGCCCGAGGCGGGCGACGGAGAATTATCCCACCCGGACTTTGCGGCAAGGGGGCGACAGGGGACAGCCGCCGGTCGGCTTGCGCGCGCGTCGGCCGCCGCACGGCAGAAACCGCTGGCACACAAGAGGGCAGATCCCTAACATCCATATCCCATGAACTTGCTGATCATCGGCGGCGGAATCTTCCTGGGCCAGGCCCTGCTGCAGTCCGCGCTCGAGCGCGGCGACGCGGTCACCGTCTTCAACCGCGGGCGCTCGCGCAACTGGTGGCCGCCCGGCGTGAAGTGGATCATCGGCGACCGCAAGGAAGACCTCCACCTGCTGATGGACCGCCGCTGGGACGCCGTGATCGACACGTGCGGCTATCTGCCGCAGGACGTCGAGGCCACGTGCGCCGCCTTGTACGACGCCTGCGACCGCTACGTGTTCGTCTCCAGCGTCTCCGCCTACGCCTCGTTCGCCCAAGCGCCGATACGCGAAGACGACCCGCTGGCCTCCGCGGTCGGCGTCAACCGCGAAGACGTCAACCCCGAAACGTACGGGCCGCTGAAGGCCGAGTGCGAGCGCACGGTGTCCGGCATCTACGGCAGCCGCGCGCTCGTGGTGCGGCCCGGCCTGATCGCCGGGCCGAACGATCCCACGGGGCGCTTCTCGTACTGGCCATGGCGCCTCGCGGGCGGAGGCATCGTGCTGGCGCCCGGATCGCCGCACCGGTCGGTGCAATTCATCGATGTGCGCGACCTCGCGGCGTGGATGCTCCGGCTGATCCAGCTGGGGGCGAACGGCGCGTTCAATGCCACGGGACCCAATGAAGGCATGACCTTCGGCGAACTGCTCGACACCTGTCGCTGGGTCAGCGGAGAAGAGATCGAAGTCGAATGGGTGGAGGAGAAATTCCTGGGGCAGGAAGGGGTGCGGCCGTGGAGCGAACTGCCGCTCTGGATTCCGGCCAGCGACGCGCAGACGCGCGGGTTCAACTCGATCGACACCACGCGCGCGCGAGCGACGGGCCTGAAGACGCGGCCGGTCGCGGTGACGGTCAACGACATCCTCGAGGCGGGCATTCCCGCGCCCGACGACAAGCGGCGCTACGGGAAACTGACACGCGAGCGCGAGCGCGACCTGCTCGCTGTGTGGAAGCTTCGGAAGCAGGGACTCACGGTCGCCTGATCGCGCGATCGCGTCATCTCGCTTCTGGTTTCGGCGCGCCCGGGCAGGGGCGGGCGCGTTTCGGGCGATAATTCGCCCCGATGGTGCCGCACTCGCTGTTCTTCTCTTCCGATCGCCACGTCGATCTCGCGCTGAACCTGCTGACATTGATCGTCGGCGGCGGCCTGTTCGCCACCGCGGCCGTTCTCGTGGTCATGTGGTTGCGGCCCGCGGCGCCAACGGCGGACCTCGGGGCCATGGGGCCGCCGGCATGGGCCTCGATGTCCGAAGTCCTGCTCGATCCGCCGCGCCTCGAGTTCGACTTCCAGTTCCCCTACGGCCTGACGATCTACCGCTGCGAGCATCGCGGACAGATCACGTACACCGACCGCCCCTGCCCGGTCGGGAACGCGCGCACCCTTTCGGCCCGGCCCCTCTGATCGTCGGGCGGCGCGCCCGGTTACAGCTTGAAACGAGTTCGTGTCCGCCCTCGATGTCGGCGCCCCGTTGATGGGTTGTACGACCACGGAGGACACGATGAAACGCACCATCCTGCTCGGCACACTGACGGCGGCGCTGCTGGCGCCCTTCACCGTGGCTCACGCCCAATCAAACGTGAGCATCAGCGTGAGCACGCCCGAATTCGGCATCCGCATCGGCGGGCCGGTGTTTCACCCGGTGCCGGTGTACGCACCCGTCCCGGTCTTCGCACCCGCACCAGTCTTCGTGCCGGTGCCCGTCTACGCGCCACGACCGGTCCATCTCGTGCCACGTGTATTCCATCCCGCGCCGGTGATCGTGGTGCCTCCGCGCTACGCGCCGCGGCACTTCGGTCCGCGCGCGGGCGTCTGGGTCGCTCCGCGCGCGTACCAACATCGCGACTGGGACGGCCGGCGCGACGGTCGACGCGAACAACGGGGCGACCGGGACCGCGATGGCTACCGCGCCGGTTACCGCTACTGAGATCGCTGGCGCCTGAAACAAGCCTGTGCTTGAATCCCTGCGGCGTCAACCACGGGGATCGTCATGCGCACTGAAGGGCCGGGCAGCTCGAACGTCGAAGATCGTCGCGGCCAGCGCTTCGGCGGCCGAGGGCTGATCGGCGGAGGCATCGGCACCCTGGTGCTGGTCGTCATCGGGATGTTCTTCGGCATCGATCCGCGCGTGATCCTCGGGCTCGCCGACACGGTGCAGCAGGTGCAGGCGCCGGCGGAGGCGCCGGCCGGCAAGGTCGGCGCCCCGGCCGACGAGATGGGTCGCTTCGTGTCCGTCGTACTCGCCGACACCGAGCAGACCTGGAACACGCTGTTCCGCCAGCTCGGCCGCGACTACCAGGAACCGCGGCTCGTTCTCTTCACCGGCGCCACGCCGACGGCGTGCGGCACCGGCCAGGCGGCGATGGGCCCCTTCTATTGCCCGCTCGACCAGCGGGTGTACATCGACCTCGCGTTCTACCAGCAACTGCGCGACCGCTTCCGCGCCCCGGGCGACTTCGCGCAGGCGTACGTCATCGCGCACGAGGTCGGGCATCACGTGCAGAACCAGCTCGGCATCATGCAGAAGATGGATGCGTATCGGCAGCGTCTCAGCGAGACGCAGTACAACGCGCTCTCGGTCCGTCTCGAACTGCAGGCCGACTGCTTCGCCGGGGTGTGGGCACACCACGCGAACAACCGCCAGCTGCTCGAAGCCGGCGACGTCGACGAGGCGATGAACGCGGCCGCCGCCATCGGCGACGACACGATGCAGCGCCGCACGCAAGGCCGCATCGTCCCCGAGAGCTTCACGCACGGCACCTCGGACCAGCGCATGCGGTGGTTCATGACCGGAATGAAGACCGGCCAGATATCCGCCTGCAACACCTTCGAGGGCACCTGAGCATCGCAGCGCGCAATGAACGTCCGTGACCTCGCCGCCGGCCTCGCGCTGACCGTCGGGATCGTCGGCGGCGTCGCGGCCTGGCTCGATCGACCGGGTTCCGTCGACGTGCCGCCGGGCCGCGCCGATCCCGGCGCGTATGTCGTGCGCGCAATTGCCGGCGAGGCGCCGATCGCGATCCCGGAGGGCGGCGCGCTGCTTCCGGTGGCGCAGTTCGAGACGCGAGGCCGCGTCCTGAACATCGAGCGCTTCAAGCCCCGCCAGTCGCTGGTCAACTGGATTCCGGGCCTCCGCCCGGCCACGCACGACATCGGCCTCGGCTTCGGTCCGATGACCGACACGGCCAACGTCAGCCGTTTCCGCTTTACCCACGAGGGCGTGAGCCACGGACTGCGCGCGCTGTTCGCGCGGCCACGCGACGCGATGACCCAGGCGGAGTTCGACGCGCTCGCGCCGCACATCACGAACGTGCACGTCATTCCTGCCAACGACCGGGTGCATGCGCAACTGCGCCGCGTGAAGCATGGCGAACTGGTCACGTTGCGCGGGCTGCTCGTCAACGTGCGCGACGCCGACGGTCGCGTCGCGACCACCTCGACGACCGCCGGCGACCGGGACTGCGAGATCATGTGGCTCGAGGAAATCCTCACCGAACGGCTGTAAGGAACGTTGACCGATGACCCTCTTCGAATGGCTGGCGCAGGTGTGCAGCGAACTGGGATGGCCGGTGATGCGGGCGCACGACATGCTCGACGAGACCCGCTGGTCCGACATGTACGAGGCGGGCGTGAGCCCGGCCGATGCGGCGGCGCGGGTACGCGCGGAGTCCGGCGCCGGCTCGTAAACCCTTACCGCCCCCGCGGTGCCGCGGTTGATGCGCGGCAAGCGTCCGGGCAGCCTACGGCCTACATTGAACCGGTCGGGCTTCGGCTCCGACGCTTGCGTTCGCGCCCCTGGCCGTGGATCGAATCCCCGCTCCCCCTCTTCCGACACCGCCGTGGCACGCGCTGTCGGTCGCCGCAGCGCTGGACTCCGTCGGCTCCGGTGCCGACGGACTGACCGCCCGGGAAGCCGCGCAGCGCCTCCAGCGCGACGGACCCAACGCCCTGCCCGAGTCGCAACCGCGCGGACCCGTGGCGATCTTCCTCGCGCAGTTCGCCGACTTCATGATCGGCGTGCTGCTGGTCGCCGCCGGCGTCTCGTTCGCGATCGGCGAAGGCGTCGAGGCCGGCGCGATCCTCGCGATCGTCGTGCTGAACGCCGTCCTCGGCTTCGTGCAGGAGTGGCGCGCCGAGCAGGCGATGGCAGCCCTGCGGTCGATGGCCGCTCCGCACGCGCACGTGATCCGCGCGGCGACACGCAGCGAGGTGGCCGCGGCAGACCTGGTCGTCGGCGACATCGTGTGGCTCGAGGCAGGCGCCAAGGTGCCGGCCGACCTGCGTCTGGTCGAGTCCGCCGCGCTGCGCATCGATGAAGCGGCGCTGACCGGCGAGTCGGTGCCGGTCGACAAGGACGCGCGGCTCACCTGCCCGGACGACGCCGCGCTCGCCGACCGCCGCAACATGGCCTACGCCGGAACGAACACGACCGGCGGACGCGCGCTCGGCCTCGTCGTCGGCACGGGCCGTGCGACGCAACTGGGGACGATCGCCCGCCTGGTGGAAGAGGCCGGCGAGACGCGCACGCCCCTGCAGGAACGGCTGGCGCGCTTCGGGCGGCGCCTCGCGCTCGCCGTGCTGGCGATCTGCGCCGTGATCTTCGCCGCCGGCGTCGCGCGCGGAGAGCCGACGGCGCTGATGTTCCTGACCGCGGTCAGCCTCGCCGTCGCGGCGATTCCCGAAGCGCTGCCCGCGGTCGTGTCGATCGCGCTCGCGTTCGGCGCGCGGCGCATGTCGCGCGAGAACGCGCTGGTGCGGCGACTGCCCTGCGTGGAGTCGCTCGGCTCGGTCACCGTGATCTGCAGCGACAAGACAGGGACGCTGACACAGAACCGCCTGCGGCTGGAACGCTTCGAGGCGGCCAGCGAGCAGACCCGGGACCACGCGCTCGAGGTTCTCGCTCTGAACAACGACGCGTCGCGCGATTCCGGCGGCGGCTGGCTGGGCGACCCCACCGAGATCGCCCTCGTCGATCACGCGCACGCGAGCGGCGTCGACATCGATGCGCTGCGGGAGACGCTGCCGCGCATCGCGGAACTGCCGTTCGACTCGGAGCGCAAGCGGATGACCACCGTGCACGAGCGCGGCGACGACGTCCTGGTGACCGTCAAGGGCGCGCCCGAGGCCGTGCTTCCCCTGTGCGCGGGCATCGATGCCGGGTCATGGCACCGGCGCGCGGAAGCAATGGCGGCCGGGGGACTGCGCGTGCTCGCCATCGCCGCGCGCAGCGCGGACCGCCACCTGCCGATCGAGGAGGTCGACCGCGACCTGCATCTGCTCGGGCTCGTCGGGCTCATCGACCCGCCGCGTCCCGAGGCGCGCGCCGCCGTCGCGGAGTGCCTCACCGCCGGCATCGCGCCGGTGATGATCACCGGCGACCACCCATCGACCGCGCTCGCGATCGCGCGCGCGCTGGGCATCGCCGACGAGGCCGGCGACGTGATCACGGGCAGCGAACTCGAACGCCTGGACGACGCGTCGCTCGCCGAGCGCCTGCGCGACGTGCGGGTGTTCGCGCGCGTCGATCCGGCGCAGAAGATCCGCATCGTCGAGGCGTTGCAGGCCGGCGGCGCAGTCGTCGCAATGACCGGTGACGGCGTGAACGACGCGCCGGCGCTGAAGAAGAGCGACATCGGCGTATCGATGGGCCGGGGCGGCACCGACGTCGCGCGCGAGGCGTCGGACCTCGTGCTGCTCGATGACAACTTCGCCACCATCGTCGGCGCGGTGCGCGAGGGCCGGCGCATCTACGACAACATCCGCAAGTTCGTCCGCTTCGTGATGGCCGGCAACGCAGGCGAGATCTGGACGATCTTCCTCGCGCCGTTCCTCGGGCTGCCGATCCCGCTCACGCCGATCCAGATCCTGTGGGTCAATTTCATCACCGACGGGCTGCCCGGCCTCGCACTCGCGAGCGAACCGGCCGAGGTGAACGTGATGCGACGGCCGCCCCGTCCGCGCGGCGAGTCCGTTTTCGCGCACGGCATCTGGCAGCACATCCTCTGGGCGGGACTCCTGATCGGGGGTGTGAGCCTCGCCGCCTGCGCGTGGGCGATCGGGCACGGCGAGCATCCGCAGACCATGGCCTTCACCGTCCTGACGTTCTCGCAGCTTGTTCACGTCGAGGCCATCCGGTCCGAGACGCAGAGCCTGTGGCGCATCGGGCTCGCGTCGAACCGCTTCATGCTCGCGACGGTCGTGGCTAGCGTGGCGCTGCACCTGGCGATCGTCTACGTGCCGGCTCTGCAGGCCGTGTTCGGGACGGAGGCGCTCTCGCTGCAGGCGCTGGCCCTGGCCGCCGCCCTGTCGTCGCTAGTGTTCTTCGGCGTCGAAGTCGAGAAGTGGGCCGCGCGGAGAGGCTGGCTCTACGACCTGCGCGCGGCAAATGCCCACGCATCGTGATCCGGTCGAGTGCCAGTCCGGGGTGCGCGAGGGCCCGGGTGCACAGGCGGCCGGATCCGCCGCGAACTGAAACAGCGCAGGACGACCGGCGACCGGTCAGGAGGGGGCAGGCGCCGACGTCCGCTTCAGGTAGCTGGCCAGCGCAGCGTCCATGCTGGTGGCGTGCACGGCGAACCACTCGAGCATCGCCGGGGCCAGGCGCCCGAGTGGCGCGGCATCCCCTGCCGCCAGCAGGCGCTGCACCTCGGTGACGACCTCGACCACCGACAGGTGCTCGCGCGCGTGGCATTCGGCCATCGGAAAGCCGGATTGCGCCATCAGCGCTTCTTCGTGGCTGAAGTGGCGCTGCAGGTGATCCTGCAGCGCGGCCAGCGCCGCCTGCGCGTCGTCACCGGCATCGGTCAGGGCCGCGAGCCGTTCCTCGAGTTCGACGTGCAGCGCGTCGATCGACGGAACGCCGACCGCGTATGCACCCTGCCCCTCGGCCATCTCGCCCACGGCTCACCGCCCGCTTTCGACTCCGCGGCCCCTTCAGTTGCCCTTCAGGAATTCGGCCAGCGGCGCGTCCATCGTCTGCGCATGGACGGCGAACCACGGCATCAGGTCGTTGGAGAACGCCTGGACGGACTCGAGGTCGCCGGAGTCGAATCTGCGGCGCACTTCCGACAGCGACTCCAGCAGCTTCTCGTGCTCGTGCTTGTGCCGCTGGTATCCGGCATAGCGCTCCTGCTGCATCCACTCTTCCTCGGCGCCGCAGTGGCGCAGCAGGTGCTCGTGCAGTTCGAGCAGGTGCTGGCCGTAGTCGGCATCCTCGCATTCGATCAGCCGGTCGAGCAGCATCTGGAACTCGCGATGAAGTTCGTCGATCGGGCCGAAACCCACGAAGATGTCGTTGTGCCTGAACGGTGTCGCCTGGTTCATCGCCCCTCCCGCTGCTCCGTACGCTCGTGCGGTCCAAGGTAAGGCGGTTGCCCGTCCCCGGCGTTGACTCACCGCAAGGGCCGTGGCAGGCCAGAACCGGCCGCACCAATGAAAAGCCCGGGCAGGATAACTGTCCGGGCTCGCGGCGACGGATCGCCGTGGGTGGCGGCTCGAGGCCGCCGGAAACCTAACGGTACACCATCACCGGCACGCTGGAGTGGGTCAGCACCTTCTGCGTTTCGCTGCCCAGCAGGACAGCGTTCAGGCCACGGCGGCCGTGCGAAGCCATGACGATCAGGTCGCAGCCCTTGCCTTTCGCCGTGTCGATGATGGCTTCGTACGGTGAGAAGGACTTCACCGTCACCGTCTCGACGGGCACGCCGGCCCGCGCGGCCGCATCGGCCAGTTTCGCGAGCCGCTCGGCGCCAACCTTGTCCATGCGCGACTCGTAGTCGTCGAGCGTTTCGGGCCGGTATTCGGACAGGTTGGAGTAGGAGTACGGCTCGAGCGTGGTCATTCCGACCACGGCCGCTTTCAGCGTCTTCGCCAGGTCGATCGCCGCCGCAATGGCCTTGTTCGACAAGTCGGAACCATCAGTGGGAACGAGGATGCGTTTGAACATGACACCTCCCATAAGCCTGAATTCAGGCTAGGACTGTTGGCTCGGCACCGATTGACACCCGTCAACGAGGTTCACATGCCATGGCCGAAAGGAGCGCGAGGGCCTGGCCGGCCGCCACGAATCCCATGGTGGCGGTCACCACCACGCTCGATCCGTAGCCGGCGCAGGCCAGCGCGGCGCCGATCGCCGGCCTGCCGTCGGCATCGCACACCGGTGCAGGCCGCTGCAGCGGCTCGTCCGAATACACGCCGATGACACCAAAGCGCGGCGGCGGCTTCCCGTCGCGCGCGTCGCGCGGAAAGCCGTGGTCGCGCCGAAGCTTGTGGCGCACCCTGGCCAGCAGCGGGTCACCGGCGAGCCGCGCGAGGTCGTCGCAGCGCACGCGCGTCGGATCGAAGCGCCCACCAGCCGCCCCGCACGTCACGATGGCGATGCCCACCGCCCTCGCCGCCGCGATCAGCGCCGCCTTGGCGATCACCTGGTCGATGCAATCGAGCACGACGTCGGCACCCCGGACCAGCGACGCCGCGTTGTCGGCGGTCGCGAACTCGTCGATGGCACGCACCGTGCACGCCGGGTTGATCGCCCGCGCCCGCTCGGCCATCGCATCGACCTTGGCCCGGCCGTAGGCATCGCCCAGCGCGTGGATCTGGCGGTTGGTGTTGGACTCGGCGACGTGGTCGAGATCGACGAACGTCAGGTGGCCGACGGCCGACCGCGCCAGCGCCTCGGCCGCCCACGAGCCGACGCCGCCGATGCCGACCACGACCACGCGCGCGGCCCGGAATCGCTCCGACGCCGGTCGCCGTAAAGGCGCGTCACGCCGGAAAAGCGGCGCATGGAGGTCGACGACGTCGGAGTTGTTCCGGCGTCGGGCAGGCGGTTGTCGCGTCCACTTTCCAAGCTTAACGGCGACCGGGGTCAAGGCCCCGGAGGACCGGCCGGGAATATCCTTCGGTCTGGCGCTGTTTGAACGGGACGGAAGAATGGAACAGAACGAAGAGGCGATGCAGCAACTTCGCAATGCGATGCCGTCCCTCGCGGGCATGTCGCCGGCGCTCGAACAGGAGGTGGCGCACAACCTGCGGCTGATGAAGGTGCCGGCGGGAACGTCGGTCTTCAGCGAACGCGACCCGTGCAACGGGTTCCCGATCGTGCTGAGCGGACGCGTGCGGGTGTCCAAGGCGCTCGAGAGTGGCCGGGAGCTGTCGCTCTACGAAGTGACGCCCGGCGAGAGCTGCGTGATCTCCACCAGCTGCATGCTGGGCTCGGCGCCCTACGGCGCGCGCGGCGAGTGCGCGACGGATGCCGAGATCGCACTGATCCCGCGCAATACGTTCGACCGGCTGATCGCCGAGCACCGCCCGTTCCGGGAAGAGGTGCTGCAGGTGTTCGCCGACCGCATCCTGCAGCTGATGGAACTGGTGGAATCGATCGGCTTCCAGCGCCTCGACCGCCGGCTGGCAGCGGCGCTGCTCGGCAAGGGCGCCAAGGTGTCGGCATCGCACCAGGAAATCGCGGAGCAGCTCGGCGTGTCGCGCGAGTCCGTCAGCCGGCTGCTGAAGCAGTTCGAGCAGGGCGGGTGCGTGCAACTCGGGCGCGGCGCCATCGAAATCACCGACCCCGCCGGCCTGCGTCGCATCGCGGCCGGCGAGGCGATGGTCATTGGGGGTGACCGCAGTCACTGAGCCCCGCGGGTGCCGGAATCCAAGATCCGGCTTCGTTCAATGTGAGTCAAGGGAAGGGGAACCGGATGTTCAAGACCAATGTCGGCGGGATCGATCGCGTGCTTCGCATCGTGGCGGGACTTGTCCTGATCGGCCTGACGCTGATGGGAACGATCGGGCCGTGGGGCTGGATCGGCGTGGTGCTGCTGGCAACCGGCCTGCTCAGCACCTGTCCGCTGTACTCGATCGTCGGACTCAACACCTGCCCGATGAAATCGGCGAAGTAGCCGCGCTCGATCGCAGGACGAGGGCCGCCACGGGCGGCCCTTTTTGTTGCCCGTCATCGTGCGGTCCCGGGGCTGGCCTAGACTTCATGCGTGGAGTCGTGTTGGTACGGCGCTCTGGGAGACAACGATGAAAATCCTGATTCCGGTCGACGGCAGCAAGTTCAGCCGCACAGCGGTCGACTTCGTCGCTTCACGCTCGACGCTGGTGGGCGACAACCCGGAGGTCGAGGTCCTCAACGTGCAGATGGCCATTCCGAGCCGCGCCACCCGCGTGGTCGGCAGCGATGTGGTGTCGTCCTATTACACGGAAGAGGCCGAGAAGGCGCTGAAACCGGCCCGCACCCGCCTCCAGAAGGCCGGGATGAAGCCGATCGTGCGTTTCGCGGTCGGCAATCCGGCCGACAAGATCAGCGCCGCGGCCGCCGACGACAAGGTGGACCTGCTGGTGATGGGTTCGCACGGGCACTCGGCGCTGCGCGGCCTGCTGGTCGGCTCGGTCACCAACGCGGTGCTGGCCCAGACGAAGACCCCGATCCTGATCCTGCGCCACCGCGAGACCCCGCCCGCCGACTCGCTGAAGGTCGGGATCGCGGTGGACGGCAGCAAGTTCGGCCGCGAAGCGGTGAAATACGTGCTCCGCCACCGGACCCTGTTCGGCGAGAACCCGCAGATCACGCTGCTTCACGTGGTCACGGACTTCGCCGGCGCCCTGATGCCCGACATGGCCGGCATCGCCCTGCCCGCCTACTCGGAGGACGACATCCGTTCGATGCAGAAGAAGGCGTTCGAAGCGGCGGTGAGTCCGGTGCGGAAGCTCTTCGACAAGGCCGGCGTGAAGCCGGTCGAGGTGTGCCTGGCGGGCAACGCGGGCGACGAACTCGCCGCCTACGCGAAGAAGAAGAAACTCGACGTCCTCGTGATGGGATCGCACGGCTACGGCGCGTTCAAGGCGGCCGTGATGGGCTCGGTCGCAACCCGGGTCGCGCACACGTCCGAGGTTCCGCTGCTGCTGGTGCGACGCGCCTGACGTCGCTCCCTGACCGGGCGGTCGGCCCGCCCGGCCGGGGACGCTGCAGTCGTCGCGGGCCGGTGTGGCGGCGGCCGCGCTCGCCGCGTCTGCAACAATGGCAGGCGTGACCGCGCCGCCTTCCCGTACATCGAGCTCGCTGCTCGCCTGGTACTTCGTCGTCACCTGGGGTTCCGGGTACCTCGCCACCAAGGTCGGGCTGCAGTACGCGCCGCCGTTCACCTTCCTCTCGCTGCGATTCGCGTTCGGGCTGCTGCTCGTCGTTCCGATCGCGCTCGCCGTCCGCCCGCGTGGCCGGGCTCGCCGTCGCAGTGGTTCCACGTCGCGCTGGCCGGGGTGCTGATGCACGCGGTGAATCTCGGCGGCAGCCACTACGCGCAGTACCTCGGCATGTCCGCGGGGATCGCCGCGCTGGTGCTGGCGCTGCAGCCGCTCGTCACCGCCATGGTCGCAGCGCCGCTGCTCGACGAACGTCTCGCCCGGCCGCAATGGCTCGGCGTGGCGCTGGGGCTGATCGGCGTGGGGCTGGTCGTGTGGCACAAGATCGACCTGAACGCGCTGACGGCGGGCGCGCTGATCGCCGTGACGATCGCGCTGGTCGCGATCACCGCCGGCACGCTGTACCAGCGGATCTTCTGCCCGGCGGTCGACCTGCGCGCGGCATCGGTCGTGCAGTTCGTCGCGTCGTTCGTCGTGCTCGCCCCGCTTGCCGTGTGGGTCGAGGACTTCCGCTTCGCGCCCGCGTGGCCGATGTTCGGCGCGATCGCGTTCCTCGTGATCTTCGCGTCGATCCTCGCGGTGAACGCGCTGCACACGCTGATGCGCCGGGGCGAGGCGACGCGCGTCACGAGCCTGCTCTACCTGACGCCGATCATCGCGGTGGCCCTCGAGTGGGCGATGTTCGACGTGCGGCCGACGCTGCTGACCACGCTCGGCATCGCCGTCACCTGCGCCGGCGTGGCGATGGTGGCGTGGCGCCCGCGCGCGCCCGGAGTCGCGCGATGACGCTGCGCATGCGTCACATCATGGTGTTCATCGTGCTGACGCACACGGCGTTCGGGGCCGCGCGCCTGACCGGCACGCTGTACGCGCTGTCGAACAAGGCCTCCCCGTTCACGGTCGGCGTGCAGATGGCGCTGTTCGCGCTGGTGCCCGCGCTGCTCGCCGTCCGGGCCGGCCGCTGGCTCGACGCCGCCGGGCCCTTCCGGCCGCTGCTGCTCGGCATCTCGCTGATGACGGCCGGGGCCCTGCTGCCGGCGCTGTTCCCGTACGAAGTCGCCGACATCGCGCCACTGCTGGTGGCAAGCGCGCTGCTCGGCACCGGCTTCATGTACGTCCAGATCACGGCGCAGCACGTCGTCGGCACGCTGGCCGCGCCGGACCGAAGGCCGGCGGCGTTCTCGATGCTCGCGCTGGCGTTCTCGACCTCGGGCCTGATCGCGCCGGTGGGCAGCGGTTTCCTGATCGACAGCATCGGCCACCGGGCGACGCTCGGCTCGATCTTCGTGCTGCTGGCGGTCGGGCTCGGGCTGCTGCTGTGGCAGCGCGCGCGCCTGCCCCGTCCCCACGCGCAGCGGGCGGAAAGCGCGGCCACCAGCCCGTTCGACCTGTTCCGCGTGCCGGAGGTGCGGCACGTGCTGATCACGAGCGGCCTGGTGTCGATGGCGTGGGACCTGCAGACCTTCCTCGTCCCCGTGTACGGCACGCGCATCGGCCTCAGCGCCTCGCAGATCGGCGTGATCATCGGCGCGTTCGCCGTGGCGACGTTCGTGATCCGGCTGGCGATGCCGGCGCTGTCGCGTCGCTACCGCGAGTGGCAGGTGCTGGTGTTCACGCTCGTCACGTCCGGCGTCGCGTACGGACTGATGCCGCTGTTCGACACGGCGGCACCGATGATGGCCGTGATGTTCCTCCTGGGGCTCGGGCTCGGCGCGGCCCAGCCCAACGTGATGTCGCTGCTGCACGCTCGTTCGCCGGACGGGCGCGTCGGCGAGGCGCTGGGACTGCGCACGATCGTGATGAACAGCAGCCACGTCGTGCTGCCGCTCGTGATCGGCGCGTTCGGCACGGTGCTCGGCACCGCGCCGGCCTTCTGGCTGATGGCCTCCGCGCTCATCGGCGGCGGCTGGTCGGCGCACCGCTGGACGCGCGGTGCGCCGCGCAGGAAGGCGTGATGGCCGCACTGCCGCCGGATCTCCCGAGACCGCCTGAGCCGCGAGGACCTCGAGGCCTCGCTGCACCGCGCGCTGGAGCCGTGGGACGGCGCGTCGCCCGTGTGGGTGTTCGGTTACGGCTCGTTGATCTGGAAGCCGGAACTCGTGTACGACCGACGCCTCACCGCGCGCGTGCACGGGTATCACCGCCGACTCTGCCTGTGGAGCCGGGTGAACCGCGGCACGCCGGAGTGCCCGGGTCTGGTCGCCGGTCTCGACCGGGGCGGGTCGTGCGCCGGGGTCGTCTACCGGGTGCCGGCGCACGAAGTGCGCCGGCAGTTCGAGCGGCTGTGGGAGCGCGAGATGTTCATGGGCTCGTACGCGCCGCGCTGGCTGCACTGCCGCGCGGCCGACGGCACGGCGGTGTCCGCGCTCGCGTTCGTCGTGCGCCGCGACGTCGCCAACTACGCGGGCAAGCTCGCCGAGGCGGAGATCCTCGACGTCTTCCGGCGCGGCAGCAGCGGCCGCTTCGGCACCAGCCTCGACTATCTCGTCAACACCGTGCGTTCGCTGCACGAGCACGGGCTGCGCGATCCGCACTTCGAGCGGCTCGCCCGTCACGCGGGGATTGCCGCGAGTCCTGGAACCCGCGCTCGCCGCCGCACTTAGGGCCCGTCAACGCATGGATGCGCGCATGCGTTGACGGGCCCTAAAATCGCGGCATGAACATCGCCGACCTTCGCACCGACTACGCCCGCGCCGCCCTCGACGAGGAACACTGCGACACCGACGCCATCCGCCAGTTCACGCGGTGGTGGGACGAAGCGATGGCGTCGCAGGTCCGCGAGGCGAACGCGATGACCGTGGCCACCGCCGATGCCGACGGGCGGCCCGGCGCGCGCACGGTGCTGCTGAAGGGCTACGACGAGCGCGGCTTCGTGTTCTTCACGAACTACGAGAGCCGCAAGGGACGTGAACTCGCCGCCAACGCGCGGGCCTGCCTGCTCTTCTTCTGGCCGGAGCTCGAGCGCCAGGTCCGCATCGACGGCGCCGTGGAGCGCGCGAGCGCGCAGGAATCGGACGAGTACTTCCGCAGCCGCCCGCTCACCAGCCGCATCGGCGCGTGGGCGTCGCCGCAGAGCGAGGTCATCAGCGGCAAGGCCTGGCTGCTGGCGCGCGCCGCAGAAATGGGGCTGCGGCACGGCGTCGCTCCCTCGCGTCCGCCCCACTGGGGCGGCTACCGGGTGGTCCCTTCGGCCATCGAGTTCTGGCAAGGGCGGCCGTCCAGGCTGCACGACCGCCTGCTCTACACGCGGACCGCCACGGGGTGGGACCGCGCGCGCCTCGCACCCTAGGCGGAGTCGGTCGAAAAAGCTGGTCTTTAGAGGCAAATCAAGACGGTTGCGGCCTCCAGCAGACCCCTGCTGCGACTATCATTCGACGATGTGCAGGACAGGGGTGTGTGAATGAGCGACCAGCCGATCTCGATCATCATCGTCGAGGACGAACCGGAGTTCCGGCGACGCTTTGTGCAGATCGTCGAGAACGAGCCGAGCATGAAGCTCGTCGGAGTCGGCGCGAACAAGCGCGAAGCCCAGGCAATCATCGACCGGGAATCGTTCGACGTGATGCTGATCGACCTCGGCCTGCCCGACGGCAGCGGCATCGACCTGATCCGCCAGGTCAGCCAGAAGAAGCCCGACGTCGACATCATGGTCGTCACGGTCTTCGGCGACGAGCAGCACGTCGTGTCGTCGATCGAGGCGGGCGCCACGGGGTACATCCTCAAGGACTCCGCGCCTGCCGACGTGATCTCCTGCATCCGCCTGCTGCGTGCCGGCGGCTCTCCGGTGAGCCCGGTGGTCGCGCGCAGCGTGCTGCGCGCCATCCGCAACCGGATGGGCACGACGGCGCCGACGCGCGCGCCCGGTTCCGAGCAGAACCCGCTGTCGGCGCGCGAGACCGAGATCCTGCAGTTGCTGGCAAAGGGCATGAGCTTCAACGAGATCGGCGAGATCCTCGGCATCTCCCCGCACACCGTCACCGCCCACATCAAGAAGATCTACCGCAAGCTCGCCGTGCACTCGCGCGGCGAGGCCGTGTACGAAGCGACGCAGATGGGCCTGCTGAAAGGCTGAGCCCGCGCCTCCGTGATGTTCCCGCGAGTTCGTCTGGCGCGCCTGCTCGGCGTCGCCGTCGCCTGGCTGCTTGCCCTGCTGCTGCCGGTGCCGGGGCACGCGGACGAAACGCAGACGATCCGGCGCATCGAGCTCACCGGGGGGACGCGCAGCACGTTTCCCGCCGCCGATGCGCTCTGGCAGTCGCACGAATTGCCGATGCGCTGGGCCGCCAGCGGCGGGCGCACCGGCGTCTGGCTGCGCTACGGGTTCAGCGTCCAGGCGGCGCCGCAGGAGGGCTGGAGCATCCTGTTCGGCCGCCTGGCCAACGGCGGCACCGTGTACGTCAACGGCAGGATGGTCGCCGACATCCCGCTCGACGCCGAGCGGAGGCACGTGCACTGGCGCCGTCCCCACCTGGTCAACCTTCCCAACGAGTTCCTGCACGCCGGCCCGAACCAGGTCCTCGTGTTCACATCCTACGGACTGGGCGTGCACGGGATCGGCAACATCGAAGTCGGGCCGACCGCGGAACTGCAGCCGGACTACGGCAGCCAGTTCTTCGTCAACCACACGCTGCGCTGGATCTCGCTGCTCCTCACCTGCCTGCTGGCGCTCGGCTTCGCCGCGCTCTGGTTCCGCCGGCGATCGGAGTCCCTGTTCGGGCTGCTTGCCCTGATCTCCGCGTTCTGGGCGCTGCGCTCGCTCGACTTCGCGTTCGAATCGTTGCCGGCCGACATGCGGCTGTGGACGCGCGGCGCCTTCTATGTCGGCACGGCCGCGTTCACCGCGCTCGCGACGATCACGATGTGGCGGCACGGCGGGACGAGGCGCGGCGCGGCGGAGGCCGGCGTCGTCGTGCTCGCCGCGCTGGGACCGCTGCTGTTCGCGATCTCGGGCGACACCTTCGACATCGCCGCGGGCACTGCCTGGCAGGCCGTGATGCTCGGCATGCTCGGACTCGGCCTGCTTTCGCTCGCCGGCCACGCGCTGAAGACGCCGACCTTCATGCTCAAGGGCATCGTGCTTGCCATTGCGATCGCGCTGGCGGCCGCCGTCCACGACTTCCTGGTCTACGTCGGCGTCCTGCCGTTCGGCAGCCCGGATCTCCTGAACATCGCCACGCCGGTCCTGCTCATCGCGCTCGGCGCCGCGCTGATCGAGCGCTTCGTGCGCTCGCTCGCCGACGTCGAGAAGACGAACGCCGAGCTCGAAACCCGCATCCACGAACGCGAGCAATTGCTCAAGCGCAACTTCGACCGGCTGCGCGAAAGCGAACGCGTGAAGGCGAGCGCGCAGGAGCGGCAGCGCATCATGCAGGACATGCACGACGGCCTCGGCTCGCAGCTGCTGTCGTCGCTGATGCTGGTCGAGCGCGGCGCGCTGACCAACGAGCAGGTGGCGCAGATCCTGCGCGAGTCGATCGACGACATGCGCCTGGCGATCGACGCGCTCGCCGCGGAAGACTCGGACCTCCTGTCGGCCCTCGGCAACTTGCGCTACCGCATGGAGCCGCGGCTGAAGGCGGCCGGCATGGAGCTGCAGTGGGACGCGCGCGGCCTGCCCGAAGAGGTCGACATCGATCCGGACGCCGTGCTGCCCGTGCTGCGCATCGTGCAGGAGGCGCTGACGAACGCGATCAAGCACAGCCGGGCACGCGCGGTGCGCGTCACGCTCGGCGTCGACAACCGCGGCGACTCGGAGTGGCTGACCATCCGCGTCACCGACAACGGCCGCGGACTCGCGGCGGGCGCCGACGGCAACGGGCGCGGCCTGCTGAACATGCGCAACCGCGCGGGCAAGATCGGCGCGGTCCTGAAGGTTGAAACGGTCCCGGGGGCGGGCACCATGATCCTGCTGCGCCTGCCGCTGTCGTCCTCGCCGGGACCCAACACCCGCGCGATGCAGTTGTCGCTGAACACCGAGGCGGTGATCGAGCAGGTGCGGCAGGGGTAGGCGACCCGTCCCCGCCGCGTGGCGCCCGACCGTACACTGCCGGCCATGTCACCGCCGGCCAGCGCCTCCGACTCGCTGTTCGGGGACGATCCCGTCCCCGGCACTCCGCTACCGAGCCAGGCCGGCGTCGTCGCCCCCGCCTGGCTCGACGAGAGCCTCTTCAAGCTCGGCCGGCAGTTGCCCGCCAGCGTCTACCTCGGAACGTCGTCGTGGAGCTTTCCGGGCTGGCAGGACATCGTCTACTCGCGCCAGTACACCGAAGCGCAGCTCGCTCGGCACGGACTCGCCGCGTACTCCCAGCACCCCGTGCTGCGAACGGTCGGGATCGATCGCAGCTTCTACCAACCGCTCGCCGTCGCCGAGTACGCGCGGTACGCGAGTCAGGTGCCGGACGACTTCCGCTTCCTCGTGAAGGCGCCGTCGCTGGTGAGCGACGCGGTCGTTCGCCGCGAACGCGGCGCGCCAGCCGAAGACAACCCGAGCTTCCTCGACGCGACCGCGGCGGTCGATCACTTCGTCGGCCCCGCGATGGAAGGGCTCGGCACGCGCGCCGGGCCGCTCGTGTTCCAGCTGCCGCCGTTGCCGCGCGAGTGGACCCAGGGGGACGCTGGAGCCGCGACGATCGAACGCATCGGCACGATGCTCGCGGGACTGCCGCGCGACGTCGACGGCCGCGCGCCGATCTACGCCGTCGAGCTGCGCAACCCCGAGCTGCTGACTCCGCGCTGCGTCCGCATGCTGCGCGACCACGGCGCCCGCCTCTGCGTCGCCATCCACGCGCGCATGCCGCCCGCGGCGCGGCAGAGTGTCGCCCTGCACGCCATGGACGCGACGGAAGACGAAGGCGACGACTGGCGCCTGAAGGGACCGCTGGTGGTGCGCTGGAGCCTGGCGAGCGGGTTCCGCTACGAAGATGCGAAGAACCGCTACGCGCCGTTCGACCGCCTGATCGATCCGGACATCCCCACCCGCGGCACGCTCGCGCACCTGATCCACGTCGCGTTGAAGAGCGGACAGCCGAGCTTCGTGATCGTCAACAACAAGGCAGAGGGCTGCGCGCCGCTGAGCGCGATCGAACTGGCCCGCGCGGTGGTCGACTGATCGCGACGCGGGCCCGATCCGCGGATTACGTGCGCCGCTTCGACGCGAAGGTCTTGCGGAACTTCTCCACCTTCGGCGCGACCACGAACATGCAGTAGCCCTGCCCGGCGTTGTGGCGGAAGTATTCCTGGTGATGGGTCTCCGCGCGGTAGTACGCGGGCGCCGGCAGCACCTCGGTGACCACCTTGCCCGGCACCTGCGACTGCAGTTCGGCGATGACCTCGCCGGCCGCGCGGCGCTGCTCTTCCGAGTGCACGAAGATCACCGAGCGGTACTGCGTGCCGACGTCGTTGCCCTGCCGGTTGAGTTGCGTCGGATCGTGGATCACGAAGAACACCTCGAGGATCTCGCGGTACGAGATGCGCGTTGGATCGAACTCGATCCGCACGACCTCGGCGTGGCCGGTGCGGCCGCCACAGACCTGCTCGTAGGTCGGCGCGGCCACCTGCCCGCCCGCATAGCCCGACTCGACGTCGACCACGCCCGCCAGTTCCTCGTAGACCGCTTCCAGGCACCAGAAGCAACCGCCGCCAAGCGTGGCGAACTCGTGGCCAGGTCGCGGTTGCGGGGCCAGGGGATGCTCGATCGACATGGTGAACCTCCTCGAAGTGGCGACCGCCCGCGCCGCAGCGAGGGCGCAACGCCGCAGGACTCAGGCGAAGGGCACGACGGCCAGCGCGAACGACAGGGCCAGGCTGGCGGCGATGAGCGACGCGACGACGTGGTCCGCCGATTCGCCGATCGGCACGCCGAGCAACGCTCGCGCACCGCTGCCCCACCAGGAGCAGCTGACCAGGAATGCGACGCACACCAGCATGATGCCCGGCAGCACGGCCAGGGCCGGTGCCACCGCGTAGATCGGCAACGATCCATAGACTCCGACGGCGAGACCGCCGGCCCAGTCGCGCGGCCGGCCGTACATCGGCAGCAGCCAGCCCCCGAAGAACCCCTGGGCGAGCGGCAGGCCGGTCGCCGCGAGCCACAACACGAGCAGCGGCTTCCAGCCCCGGTCAGGCTGAACCGAGTAGCCGGCAACGAAGTTCCAGTCGGTGTTGAACACGCGCACCCCGATCTCGGTGGCGACCGCCACCACGAGGCCACCGACGACCGCGACAGCCACCGGCATCCAGATCCATCCCGGACGCCTGCGGCGCCGCGCGGCCCACTGCCACACCCGCTCAGGCTCGAACAGCGTCGCAATAGTCACTAGAGAACGGCCGGCCGGTTCGACAGTTCGTTCGGGTTGTGCTCGCCCTCGGCGAGCGGAAAGTGGCGGGAGAGCAGTTCGCCCACCGAGCGGACGGCCTCGACCGCGCCCTGCTCGAAACGCCCCGCTCGGAACTCATCGCGCATCGCCGAGCAGATCGCATCCCACTCGGCGCGCGGCACGCGGCGCGCGATGCCGCGGTCGGCGATCACCTCGATGCTCTGGTCGGCGAGCTCCACGTAGATGAGCACGCCGTTGTTCTGCTCGGTGTCCCACACCCGCAGCTTCGAGAACACCATCGCGGCGCGCTGCCGCGCCGGCGCGTCGCGCTTCAGGTAGCTCCACGGCAGCGCTGCCTCGACGGCAAAGCGGATCTCGCCCGAGTGGCTGCGCTCGCTGTCGGCGATCGCCTGCTGGATGCGCTCGAGCGCCGCTTCGCTGAACGCCTTGCGCACCGCGTGGGGCGTCTTGAACCAGTGGCGCAGCCAGCGACCGATGCTCATCGTCTCTCCGTCACCCTCTACCAGCTGCTGCCGCCGCCGCCGCCGGAGAAATCTCCGCCGCCGCCGGACGACCAGCCACCGCCGCCGCCACCGCCGCCTCCGCCCCAGCTGCCTCCGCCGCTCCAGCCGCCCGGGATGATGACTGGGCCGCCGCGCCGTCCGCCGAGCACCCGGCCGCCCCCGAGCGGACCGCGGCCGCCGCCGAAACCGGACAGCACCAGCACCGCAATCCCGGCGATGGCGCCGACGATCAGCGACGACAGCATGAAGCCGGCGATGGCCCCGGTGCCGGCCCCGCTCACCATCGCGCCCGGAATCCCGAAGAGTCGCCGCAGCAGCGCGCCGACCAGCGTGCCGAAGATGATCAGCGGCACGAGCGCAGCGAGGAGGTCCTCGCCGGCGTCGACCTTGTGGCGCGGCACGCCGGCCGGCGTTGGCAGCGCCTCGCCTTCGATGCGTTTCATCACGGCGTCGACGCCGGCGTCGATGCCGGCCGCGAAGTCGCCGCGCGCGAACTGCGGCCCCATCAGCTCGCGCGTGATGCGGGTGGCGACGACGTCCGGAATCGCGCCCTCGAGGGAACGCGCCACGCTGATCCACACGCGGCGGTCCTTGACGGCGACCGCGATCAGAACGCCGTCGCCGACGCCCTTGCGACCGATCTTCCACGCGTCGCCGATGCGATTGGTGAAGTCCGAGATCGGCTCGGGCTGCGTGCTCGGCACGACGATCACCGCGATCTGCGAACCCTTCGCCTGTTCGAAGGCCGCCAGCTTCGCTTCGAGCCGGTCCTTCGCGCCGCCGCCGAGCACGCCCGCGGTGTCGGTCACGCGTGCCAGCGGCGGCACGGCGAGTCGCCCGTCGGGCAACGTCGGCATGGCCGCTTCGCCCGGCGTCGGCGCCTGCGTGCCCGGTTCGCGCGGGGCCGGAACCGGCGCGGAAGGCGTGCCGGTCGGCGGTGCCTGCCCCGGAAGCGCGGGCGGGAAGAGTCCCTTCGGCAGTTCAGGCGCGGGCGCCTGCGCGAAGACGCCCGCCGCGAGCGTGCACGCGGCGGCGAACAGGATCGCGGCGCACGTGCGCGCCAGGCCCCGCATCCGCGTCGCCTACTTCTTCGTGCCGAAGTCGACGGTCGGCGGCTTGCTGATCGCCGCTTCGTTCTCCACCGAGAACTGCGGGCGCTGCTTGTAGCCGAACACCATCGCCGTCAGGTTCTGCGGCAACTGGCGGATGAAGACGTTGTAGTCCTCGACCGACTTGATGTAGCGGTTGCGCGCGATGCCGATGCGGTTCTCGGTGCCCTCGAGCTGCGCGCGCAGGTCCTGGAAGCCCTGGTTCGCCTTCAGGTTCGGATAGTTCTCCACAGTCACGAGCAGCCGGGACAGCGCGCTCGTCACCTGGCCCTGCGCCTGGGTGAAGCGCGCGAAGGCTTCCGGATCGTTGATCAGTTCGGGCGTCGCCTGGATCGACGTCGCGCGGGCCCGCGCCTCGATCACGTTCTGCAGCGTCGTCTGCTCGAAGTTCGCTTCGCCCTTGACCGTGTTGACGATGTTCGGGATCAGGTCGGCGCGGCGCTGGTACTGGCTCAGCACTTCGGCCCACGCCGACTTCACCGCCTCGTCCTTCTGCTGGATGGTGTTGTAGCCGCAGCCGGACAGCACGCCGGCCAGCACCAGCATCACCAGGGAACGCAATGCGCTCATCAGAACCTCCGCGATCGGATCGTTGTTGTTCGGACAGTGGGAATTGTGCACGGCTTTCGGCCGGATCTCCTCGTGGTCGGGCGACACCGTTCGTCGAAGGGACAAGCCTGCCCGTAGAATCGCGCCGATGCAGGCCAAGGCCAAGACCGATTATCGGCGAGCGCTCGCGCAGTTCGCCACCGGGGTGACCATCGTCACCACCCGCGCGGCCGACGGGACGCCCTCCGGGCTCACCGTCAATTCGTTCAACTCGGTCTCGCTCGAACCGCCGCTCGTCCTGTGGAGCCTCTCGCTGAAGGCGAGTTCCCTGGAAGCCTTCCGCGACTGCCGGCACTACGCGGTCAACGTGCTCGCCGCCGGCCAGCTCGACGCCGCGAAGACCTTCGCGGACCCCAAGTCCGACCGCTTCGCGCAAGTGCCGTGGCACGCGGGGCCGTTCGACGTGCCGGTGATCGACGGCGCGGTCGCTTCGCTGATCGTCATCAACCGCAGCCGGCACATCGAGGGCGACCACGTGATCCTCGTCGGCGAGGTGGTCACGTACGACGCGCCCGGCGGCCCCGCGCTCATCTTCCACGACGGCCGCTACATCGCTAGCGCGACCGAGGAGCCGCTGCCGAAGGGCTTCAGCAAGCCCTGGCGCTGAGCGCGGCGGCGCGCGCAAGAACCGGGTGGCGGCCCGCCGCCCGGCCCGCACAATGCCTCCATGCGCCGTCGTGACCTGATCGATCTCGTGCTGCTGGCCGCCCTTTGGGGCGCCAGCTTCCTGTTCACCCGCATCGCCGTGCCCGCGTTCGGCCCGCTCGCGCTGGCGGAACTGCGGGTCGCGATCGCGGCGGTGATGCTGGTGCTGTTGCTCGCCTGGCGCGCCGACCTCTCGGAACTGCGCACGCACGCGCGCCGCTTCCTGCTCCTCGGCGCGGTGAACACGGCGATTCCGTTCTCGCTCTTCGCCTACGCGGCCCTGACGATCACCGCGGGACTCGCGTCGATCCTCAACGCCACCGCACCGCTGTTCACTGCGCTCGTCGCCTCGGTGTGGCTGCGCCAACGGCTGACGCCGCTGCAGTGGCTGGGCATGGCGATCGGCATCGCGGGCGTGGCGGGGCTGTCGGCGAGCAAGGCCGAGTTCGCGGTCGGCGGCAGCGCGCTGGCGATCGGCGCGGGTGTCCTCGCGTCGCTGTCGTACGGACTCTCGGCCAACGTCGTAAAGCGCTACTTCACCGGGGTGCGCCCACTGTCGGTCGCGGCCGGCAGCCAGGCGGCCGCGGCGTTCCTGCTGTTTCCCTTCGCCATCGCCTTCTGGCCCGCCGGGCCGATCGGCGCCATCGACTGGGCCTCCGGCATTGCGCTGGGCGTGCTGTGCACCGGCGTCGCCTACATCCTCTACTTCCGGCTGATCGCGCGCGTCGGTCCCGCGAGCGCGATGACGGTGACCTTCCTGATCCCCGCGTTCGCGATGCTCTGGGGCGCGCTGGTCCTCGGCGAGGAAGTCACCGGCGCGATGCTGGCCGGCTGCGCGGTGATCTTCGCCGGGACTGCGCTGGCGACCGGCCTCGTGCGGCCGCGGAAGACGTCGTCGTCGCGCGCCTGAACGCTCGCCGTGGCGGTGGGCGACGGCGAGCCCTTGCCTACAATCGCCTGATGACCGACGCCGCCGCGATCGCGATCGCCCTGCTGACCCCGACCGACGCCGACGAGTACCGGCGCGTGCGGCTGCGCGCGCTCGCCGAGCATCCCGAGGCGTTCCGCTCGGATGCCGAGGAGGAGGCCGCGAAACCGATGCGATGGTGGGAGGAGCGGCTCGCGCCGCGGACCGAGTCGAACGTGGCCTTCTTCGGCGCGTGGACCGCCGCGCGCCGATTGGTCGGCACCGCCGGACTGCTGTTCGAAACCCGGCGCAAGGTCCGCCACACGGCGACGATCGTCGGCATGTACGTCGCGCCCGAGAACGCGGGGCGGGGCATCGGCGCGCAGTTGCTCGATGCGTGCGTCGACGCTGCGCGCGCAGATCCCGCGCTGGAGGTTCTATACCTCACCGTGACGAGCACCAACGCCGACGCGATCCGGCTGTACGAACGGACCGGCTTCGTGGCCTACGGGCTGGAGCCGCGTGCGATGCGCGTCGGCGACCGCACGTTCGACAAGCTGATGATGGCGCTGCACCTGCGCCCGGCGTAGCCGGCCGAGTCGACCGCATGCGACGCCTCTGGGACATCTCGCCCGCGATCGGCCCCGGCTTCCCGGTCTATCCCGGCGACACTCCGTTCGCGCTGCGCTGGACCTGGTCGATCGGCCCCGGTTGCCCCGTCAATGTGTCCGAGCTGCTGATGTCGCCGCACACCGGCGCCCACACCGACGCGCCGCTGCACTACGACCCTGACGGCGCCGCCATCGCCGACGTCGCCCTCGACCTCTACCTCGGACCGTGCCGCGTGATCCACGCGATCGATGCGGGCCCGCTCGTCGAACCACGCCACCTCGAAGCCGCGCTCACTGGACGACCCTCGCGCTGCGAGCTCGGGATCAGCGCTTCGGAGCGGCCGTGCGCGCTCATGGACGTGCCCGAGCGCGTGCTGATCCGCACCGCGCGCCGCGCCCGGATCGACGCGTGGGATTCCGGCTTCACGGCGATCGCCCCGGCAACGATCGATCGACTGCACGCCGCCGGCGTCCGCCTGGTCGGCGTCGACACGCCGTCGCTCGACCCGGCCGACAGCAAGACGCTCGACAGTCACCAACGGGTGCGCGCACACGGCATGGCGATTCTCGAAGGCATCGTGCTCGACGACGTGCCCGCCGGCGACTACGAACTGATCGCGCTGCCGCTGAAAATCCGCGGCGGCGATGCGAGCCCCGTGCGCGCCGTCCTGCGGGAACTCGCGTGAACCGCGCCGACTGCGTCGCGCGCGACGCGGCCGATCCGCTGCGGGCGCACCGGGCCGCGTTCGCGCTGCCCGACGGCGTGATCTACCTCGACGGCAACTCGCTCGGTGCCCTGCCCCGCGCGACCAGCGCGCGCGTGCGCGAGGTCGTCGAGCGCGAATGGGGCGAGGGGCTGATCCGCTCGTGGAACGACGCGCGCTGGATCGACCTGCCGCGCCGCGTCGGCGCGAAGATCGCGCGGCTGATCGGCGCGCGCGGCGACGAGGTGATCTGCGCCGACTCGACCTCGCTGAACCTGTTCAAGGTGCTGGCCACGGCGCTGCGCCTGCAATCGGCCCGCGCGCCAGGTGCCGGTGCCGGGCGCCGCGTGATCCTGTCGGAGCGCGGCAACTTCCCGACCGACCTCTACGTGGCGCAGGGCCTCGCCGACCTGCTCGGCGCCGGCCACGAGCTGAAGCTCGTCGGGTTCGACGAAGTGGCCGACGCGATCGACGACCGGACCGCAGTCGTGATGCTGACGCACGTGAACTTCCGCGACGGCGCGATGCACGACCTGCCCGCGATCACGCGGCGCGCGCACGACGCCGGGGCGCTGGTCGTCTGGGACCTCGCGCACTCGGCCGGCGCGGTTCCCGTCGCGCTCGACGCCGCGTCCGCGGACTTCGCGGTCGGGTGCGGCTACAAGTACCTGAACGGCGGGCCGGGAGCGCCCGCGTTCGTGTACGTGGCGGAGCGCCACCTGGCGGCGCTGGCGGGCGACCTGTTCGCGCAGCCGCTCGCGGGCTGGCTCGGCCACCGGGCGCCTTTCGCCTTCGATCCGGGGTACGCGCCGGCGGCGTCGATCGACCGCTTCACGGTCGGAACGCCTTCGATCCTGGCGCTCGCCGCGCTCGACGTCGGCGTCGACACCGTGCTTGCCGCCGGCGTGGATGCGCTGCGCGCCAAGTCGATCGCGCTCACCACGCTCTTCATCGACGAGGTCGAGCGGCAGTGCGCGGCCTTCGGCGTCGAACTCGTCTCGCCGCGCGACCCGGCGCGCCGCGGCAGCCAGGCCTGCTTTCGTCATCCGCACGCGTTTCCGGTCATGCAGGCGCTGATCGCGCGCGGCGTGATCGGCGACTTCCGCGCGCCCGACATCCTGCGGTTCGGATTTGCGCCGCTGTACGTGCGCCACGCGGATGCATGGGACGCGGCGGCTGTGCTCGCCGAGGTGCTCGCCGGCGCGCACTGGAAAGCCCCGGCGTTCCAGTCGCAGAGCGCGGTCACCTGAGCTAGGCACAGGTCTTCACGGGCCGAGGCGACCGCCTCGCGCCTCGTCCGGCGCCGCGGAGGCGCCGGATCAGTTTTCAGCCGCCGCTAGGCCGCAGCGTGCGCTGCGCCTGCGTGGGCCCGGCCGCGCCGAGCGCTGCCCCAGCGCACTTCCTGGACGAACGCGTCGAACTTCGCGCGCGCAGCGGCGTCGACTTCGCTCGCGGTCAGCGCCAGCGTGGCGAGCGGCTCTCGGCCGGTCAGCTCCTTCATCGCATCGAACACGCGCGAGGCGCCCGATCCACCCATCGTGCAGAAAAAGGCGAACCGCTTGCCGCGGCTGCCGAAGTTCTCGAGCCAGCTGCGAACCGGGCTCGACAGGCTCCAGAACCAGACCGGGGTGCCGACGATGACCAGGTCGTAGTCCGCGGGCTTGTGCCGCATCGGCCGCAGCGCCGGGGCCAGGCCGGCCATCGCCTCGATGGCGCAGGCCGCGTACCCGAGAACGCCGTGCATCGGCTGAACGATCCGGATCTCGTCGAGGTCGGCGCCGAGGCGGTCCGCGAGATGCTGCGCGAGGCGCCGGGTATAGCCCGTGCGCGAGTGATAGACGATCAGGGTCTTCGTCATGACGTCCTCTCCGAAGAATTACCACTTTCCAAGGTAGTGAGCCCGCGGACCGCCGGATTGCCGCGCGTCAACACCCTGGGTGCCGCGCTGGCAAGACAGGAATGCGGTCGGCACCCCACCGCGCGACTAGAATTTCCCGTCAACGCAAAGGAGCCCGGCATGAATGCCCCCGACGCCCGTCCCGCCAAGGCCTCGTTCAAATGGGATGACCCTCTCCTGCTGGAAGACCAGCTGACCGAGGACGAGCGCATGGTGCGCGATGCCGCGCGCGCCTACGCGCAGGACAAGCTGGCGCCGCGCGTGCTCGAGGCGTTCCGCCACGAGAAGACCGACCCGTCGATCTTCCGCGAGATGGGCGAACTCGGCCTGCTCGGCGCGACGATTCCCGCCGAGTACGGCGGCGCGGGCCTCAACGCCGTGTGCTACGGGCTGATCGCGCGCGAGGTCGAGCGCGTCGACTCCGGCTACCGCTCGATGCTGAGCGTGCAGAGCTCGCTCGTGATGTACCCGATCTACGCGTACGGCTCGGAGGCGCAGCGGCGCAAGTACCTGCCGAAGCTCGCGACCGGCGAGTGGATCGGCTGCTTCGGCCTGACCGAGCCGGACCACGGCTCCGATCCGGGCAGCATGGTCACGCGGGCGCGCAAGGCCGACGGCGGCTTCCTGCTCACAGGGATCGAAGACGTGGATCAGCAACTCGCCGATTGCCGACGTGTTCGTCGTCTGGGCCAAGGACGACGGCGGCGTGATCCGCGGCTACGTGCTCGAGAAGGGAATGAAGGGACTGACGGCGCCGACGATCCACGGCAAGCTCGGCCTGCGCGCGTCGATCACCGGCGAGATCGTGATGGACGACGTGTTCGTCCCCGCCGACAACGAGCTGCCGAACGTCGAGGGCCTGAAGGGTCCGTTCGGCTGCCTCAACAGCGCGCGCTACGGCATCGCGTGGGGCGCGCTCGGCGCCGCCGAGACCTGCTGGCACACCGCGCGGCAGTACGTGCTCGACCGCAAGCAGTTCGGCCGCCCGCTCGCCGCGAACCAGCTGATCCAGAAGAAGCTCGCCGACATGCAGACCGAGATCGCGCTGGCGCTGCAGGGCTGCCTGCGGCTCGGCCGCATGAAGGACGAAGGCACGGCGTCGGTCGAGATCACCAGCATCATGAAGCGCAACTCGTGCGGCAAGGCGCTCGACGTGGCGCGGCTCGCGCGCGACATGCTCGGCGGCAACGGCATCAGCGACGAGTACGGCGTGGCGCGCCACATGCTGAACCTCGAGGTGGTCAACACGTACGAGGGCACGCACGACATCCACGCGCTGATCCTCGGCCGCGCGCAGACCGGCATCCAGGCGTTTTTCTAGGCGCGCGGCTGCGCAGGCACGTGGCGGGCCACTCATCCGCGCCACGGCACCTGGCATGACGATCGAGTTCGTCGACGTCGGCGCCGAACGGCTCGAGGTGCTGCACCTCGCAACCGAGCGCCCCGGCGCGACGCTCGTGTTCCTGCACGAGGGACTCGGCTCGGTGGCCGGGTGGCGCGGCTTCCCGCGCACGCTGTGCGACCGGCTCGGAGCGCCCGGCCTCGTCTACTCGCGCCGCGGTTACGGGCGCTCCACGCCGCTCGCCGAGTCGCGCGCCACCGACTACCTGCACCGCGAAGCGTGGGACGTGCTGCCGGCGCTGCTCGATCGCTGCGGCGTGCGGCGACCGCTGCTGGTCGGCCACAGCGACGGCGGCTCGATCGCGCTTCTATATGCTGCGCGCTTCGATCCGCTCGCCATCGCGGTCATGGCGCCGCACGTCTTCGTCGAGGACGTGACCATCGCCGGCATCGTGCAGGCGCGCGCCGCATGGGAGCGGGGCAAGCTGAAGGAGCCATTGGCCCGGGTGCACGACGATCCGGACGGCGCGTTCTTCGGCTGGAACGACGGCTGGCTGAACCCGGCGTTCCGCACGTGGAACATCGAAGCCGAGCTGCCGAACATCCGCTGCCCGGTGCTCGCGATCCAGGGCTACGACGACCAGTACGCCACGATGGAGCAGCTCGACCGCATCGCGCGCGTCGCGCCAGGTCGGCGCGCTGCTGAAGCTCGCGGACTGCGGACACGCGCCGCAGCGCGACCAGCCGGAGGTGGTGATGCAGGCGATCGCGGAACTGTTCGACGAGATGCACGCGAGCCGCCTGACCGACGCATGCCCAGAAGAAGAACGGCGCCCGAAGGCGCCGTTCGTATTCCCGTCCGGGACGATCAGATCGGAAGCAACTTCACCGCACGTTGGTAAAGCAGGTTGCTGGTCGTGGCGGTCGGGTGGAAGGAGTCCCAGAAGAAGTAAGTCCCGGCCGACGCGCACAGGGTCGGCGTGGCCAACAGGTCGTTGAAGCACGGGTCTGTCACATTCGTGTAGCCGAACGCCGCCGGACTGGCCTGAGTTTCCGCCGTGAATGCCCCGACGTCGAGCAGATACAGGTTCAATCCGGGTGACGCGGCCCGGAGGGCGGCGACTTGCTGCGCGAGGGCGCCGTTGAACTGCAACGACATCTGGGTCGCACCAGCGGCTGCGACGGCACCCGCGGCCCGGGCCTGCGGCGTCTTGCCCACGTCCGTGCTGTTGGCCACCAGGATGTGGCGCGCACCCGAGGCGTACAGACGGGTGATGATGCCGGCGATATTCGTCACTCCGCCGACCACGACCTGTGCCGGTGCGTTCGGATTCGTCGCAGAAAGTGTCAACGCATCGACGACGTCGCTGCCGAACGTGACGCCGTCGATGACGTACAGGTACTGCGGATTGGACTGATAGTTGACCGCCGCCAGGTACTGGTCGAGCTGGGCGACCATGTTCGGAACTCTCTGCGTCGTCCCCGTGATCGGGCCGGTGCGCGCGCCCCCATACGCGTAGTTCGTTCCACCCAAGCGCGACGGCGTCATGGCCGCGCCGTAACGCGCGGCGAGCAGCTCGCTCACCAGCAATCCGTTCGAAGCACGCGGCGCCGGAGTACGGAGGAGACGGCGGGCAGTAGACCTGCGGAAGCAGGTTGCAGGAGTTGCCGTTGTCGGTAACGCTGGCCCCGAGGACATATACCTTCGAGAACAGCGGCGGTGCTTCGGGGGTGTCGGTTGAACTGCCGCCGCAAGAGATCAGCAGCAGGGTCGCAGCGATGGCGGCATACCACCGCGCTGTTCTCCGGATGGAGTCGAACATGGATGTCTCCCTGATTGTTTGGGATTGTTGACTGGACGAGGGGCTTAAAGCCGCGACGATGATACTTCGCGCCGGCGATCACTGCCCTGGCCAACGTGCACGCGACCGCGCCGCGGCAAGCCCGCCGCGCGCTTTGCCCCCTAGCGAGGACGACTTCCCGCCTGGGCGCGCCGCAACCGGTCGTGAATCGCCGTCCACTCCGGACCGGTCGGCGGCGCTGAAACCACGATGCGCTCGGCGGCGGCGTGGTCGAGCTCGTGCAGGTTCGCGTAGAGCTCCCGGGCATACGCCACGGCATCCTCCGAGGCGGACATCTGGATGGCCGGCTGTGCGCGCAGCGTCTGCAGGACGGCGGCCGGCGCCAGTACCGCGACGCGCAGGTGGAACAGCGCCGCCAGACGGCTGCCGAGCCGATCGACCGGCACGACCTCGAGCGGGGTGCGCGGCGCGTAATGCCGTTCGAGCGTTCCCGACGCACGCGGCGCGTCGGCACCCGGCTCGGCCACGGGCGTGCCCAGCGCCTGTTCGAGGTCGAGGCGCGTGATCGAGCCCGGCCGCAACAGGGTCGGCTGCGCGCCGGACAGGTCGACGATGGTCGACTCGATGCCGACCGGGCAGGCGCCGCCGTCGAGGATCAGGTCCACCACGCCTGCCGGCTTCTCGCCGAGGTCCGCGCGCACGTGCTCCGCCGTGGTCGGGCTCAGGAGCCCGAAGCGGTTCGCGCTCGGCGCCGCCAGCGCGCCGCCGAAGGCCTGCAGCAGCGCGCGCGCCCACGGATGCGCCGGGCAGCGCAGGCCGACGGTGTCCTGGCCGCCGGTGACGACGTCGAGCGCGCGCGGGCTGCGCTTCAGCACCAGCGTCAGCGGCCCGGGCCAGAAGGCGGCGGCGAGCGCGCGTGCCGACGTCGGGCACTTCGCGCGCCCAGTCGTCGATCGCGCTCGCGTCGGCGACGTGCACGATCACCGGATGGTCCGCCGGGCGGCCCTTCGCGGCGAAGATCGCGCGCACCGCGGCTTCGTTGCTCGCGTCCGCGGCCAGCCCGTAGACGGTCTCGGTCGGCACGGCGACGAGGCCGCCCCGCTTCAGCACCTCGACGGCCATGGCGATGCGCGCGGAGTCGACGGCCGGCGCGTCCACGTCAGCGCGCGCCTTCGATGCCGAGGACCGTCGCGACGCGGCTGGCGCGCGCGATGGCTTCGTCGAGCGTCGGCGCCACGCACGTCACGTGGCCCATCTTGCGGCCGCGCCGCGCCTCGCTCTTGCCGTACAGGTGCAGCTTCGCGCCCGGCACCGCAACGACCGACGACCAGTCGGGCTCGCGCCGCGTCTCGCCGTCGTACCAGGCGTCGCCGAGGATGTTCAGCATCACCGCCGGCATCGCCTGCGTGGTGTCGCCCAGCGGCAGGCCTGCCATCACGCGCGCCTGCTGCTCGAACTGGCTGGTGACGCAGGCGTCGATCGTGTAGTGGCCGGAGTTGTGCGGGCGCGGTGCGATCTCGTTCACCAGCAGTTGCCGGTCGGCGAGCACGAAGAACTCGACGCACAGCACGCCGACGTAGTTCATGCGCTCGGCGATCGTCACGGCGGCGGCGCGCGCACGTTGCGCGAGGGCGTCCTCCACTCGCGCGGGAACGATGGACACCGCGAGGATGCCGCCCCGGTGCTCGTTCTCGGCGACCGGGAACGTGGCCGTGGCGCCGTCGCGGCCGCGGCACACGACGACCGACACTTCCAGCTGCAGCGCCAGGCGCTGCTCGAGCACGCAGGTCACGCGGCCCATGCGCTCCCAGGCGGCGCGCGCGGCGTCGACGGTGGCCACGCGTTCCTGCCCCTTGCCGTCGTAGCCGAGGCGCGCGGATTTCAGTATGCCGGGCAGCAGCGCCGGATCGAGCGCATCGAAGTCCTCGCCGCGATCGATCACCGCGTGCGGCGCGACGTCGATGCCGCACGATGCGACGAAGCGCTTCTCGGCGATCCGGTCCTGCGCGATCGCGACGCTCGCGGCTTCCGGGCTGACGTTGCAGTGCTCGGCCAGGAACGACAGGGCGGCGGCAGGGACGTTCTCGAATTCCGTCGTCGCGGCGCGGCAGCGCGCCGCGAGTTCCGCCAGTCCGGTCCGGTCGAGGTAGTCCCGCGCGATGTGATCGTCGGCCACCGCGCCCGCCGGGCTGTCCGATCCGGGATCGAGCACGCAGACCTTGTAGCCGAGCGACTGCGCGGCCATGCAGAACATGCGGCCCAGCTGCCCGCCGCCGAGCAGTCCGAGCCAGGAACCGGGAGGAATCGCCGCGCCGCCCATGCCGCGCCCCTGTGCGCTCAGAGCGGCAAGGTCATGTTGCGCGCCTTCTCCGTCTGCGTGCGCACGGAACTGGGCGAGCTTCATCGCGAGGTCGGCGTCGCCGGTCGCGAGCATCGCGATCGCGAACAGCGCCGCGTTGGACGCGCCGGCCTCGCCGATGGCGAAGGTCGCCACCGGGACGCCGCGCGGCATCTGCACGATCGACAGCAGCGAATCCTCGCCGCGCAGGTACTTGGACGGGATCGGCACGCCGAGCACCGGAATGACGGTCTTGGACGCCAGCATGCCCGGCAGGTGCGCCGCCCCGCCGGCGCCGGCGATGATGGCCTCGAGGCCGCGCTCGCGCGCGCTCTCGGCGTACGCGAACATCTCGTCCGGCATGCGGTGCGCCGACAGCACCTTCGCCTCGAAGGAGACGCCGAACTCCTTCAGGATCGTGCAGGCGTGCTGCATCACGTCCCAGTCGGAGTTGGAGCCCATGACGACGCCGATCGACGCCGAACCGCTGCGAGATGTCATTGTGGGTGGCCGTTCGGCGGCCGCATCACGATGCGCGGGCCGCCGGAAAAGGCGCGATTGTAGCGAGCGGAGGCGCGGCGCGCGGCTCCGTACATGCGGCGCTAATCGAGTTCCTTGCCGGTGATCCGGCGCAGCGCCTCGCGGTACTTGGCGGCGGTCTTCTCGATCACGTCGGCGGGCAGCGCCGGCGGCGGCGGCGCCTTGTCCCACGGCTGCTTCTCGAGCCAGTCGCGGACGAACTGCTTGTCGAACGACGGCGGCGACTGGCCCACCGAGTATTCGTCGGCCGGCCAGAAGCGCGACGAGTCGGCCGTGAGGACCTCGTCCATCAGGTGCAGGTTGCCGTCCTTGTCGAGCCCGAACTCGAACTTGGTGTCGGCGATGATGATGCCGCGCGTGGCGGCGTACTCGGCCGCGGCCCGGTAGAGCGCGAGGCTCACGCTGCTGATCCGGAAGGCCAGTTCGGCGCCGACGATCTGCCTTCATCCGGTCGAAGCTGATGTTCTCGTCGTGCGTGCCGAGCTCGGCCTTGTTCGCGGGAGTGAAGAGCGGCTCCGGCAGCTTGCTCGCCATCTGCAGCCCGCGCGGCAGTTCGATGCCGCACACCTCGCCGGTGCGCTGGTAGTCCTTCCAGCCGGAGCCGATCAGGTAGCCGCGCACGACGGCTTCGACGGGAATCGGCTTCAGCCGCATCGCGACCACCGCGCGACCGCGCACCTGGTCGACCTCGTCCGGCGCCACCACGCTCTCGGGAGCGATGCCGGTCAGGTGATTGCCGATCACGTCCTGGAGCTTCTCGAACCAGAAGTTCGACATCGCGTTGAGCACGCGGCCCTTGTCCGGGATCGGCTGGCTCATCACCACGTCGAACGCCGACAGCCGGTCGGTCGTGACGATCAGCAGCTTGTCGTCGCCGACCGCGTAGCTGTCGCGCACCTTGCCGCGGTACACGAACGGCAGCGATCGGATCGTCGTCTTGTAGAGGCCCGCTGCCATCGTTTCCTCGCCCTTCTTGCTGCCGGCTCGTCCGTGAAGCCCGGAATTTTACGGCAGCACGGCGGCCGCTCAGAGATAGTGCGACCCGAGGATGGTGACCCAGGTCATGATGGCGATCAGCAGCACGATCGTCACCGCGGCGCTGCCGTAGTCCTTGGCGCGCTTGCCGAGCGGGTCGATCCGGACGCTGTCGCGGTCGACCGCCACCTCGATCGCCGTGTTCAGCAGTTCGACGAGCAGCACCAGCAGCAGCGAGCCGATCAGCAGGACTTTCTCGACGGCGGCGAGCGGCAGCAGGATCGCCACCGGCGCCATCACGGCGGCGAGCAGCAGTTCCTGCCGGAAGGCGGCCTCGTGCCGCCACGCCGCGGCGAAGCCGTCGATCGAATAGCGCGTGGCGTTCATCAGCCGGCGCAGCCCGCGCTTGCCCTTCAGCGCGGTGCTGTCGCCCGGTCCCGGTTCGTGAGCGGCTGGCATGCGCGGAATGATACGAGGGCGCGGCTATGATCGCGCCCTCTCCTCGAGGCCCGTGACGCCATGCCCGCCATCGACTACTCGCGCTTCTACCGTTACGACGAGCTGATGGCGCTGCTGCGCGGCTTCGCCGCCGAGCATCCCGGCTACGTCGCGGTCGAGCCGATCGGGCGCAGCCACGAAGGCCGCGACATTCCGCTCGTGACGCTGACGAACGGCGCGACCGGCGCGGCGAAGGACAAGCCCGCGTACTGGATCGACGGCAACATCCACTCGGTCGAGCTGACCGCGTCGACCGCGTGCCTGTACTTCCTCGACTGGATGCTGAAGGGCAAGGACAGCGACGCCGACATTCGCCGCGCGCTCGACACGCGGGCCTTCTACGTCTGCCCCCGCATCAACCCGGACGGCGCCGAGTGGGCGCTGGCGGACCAGCCGAAGTACGTGCGTTCCTCGACGCGCCGCTACCCGTTCGACGAGGAGCCGGTCGAAGGGCTCCTGACCGAAGACGTCGACGGCGACGGCCGCATCCTGCAGATGCGGATCGCGGATCCCAACGGGCCGTGGAAGAAGCACCCGTTGCAGCCGCAGCTGCTGGTGCGGCGCGATCCGCTCGACCCGCCGGGCGGCGACTACTACCGCGTGCTGCCCGAGGGCCGCATCGAGAACTACGACGGCGTGTCGATCCGCGTGACCGGATCTGCGCAGGGCCTGGACCTGAACCGCAACTTCCCGTCGAACTGGCGGCAGGAGCACGAGCAGCTGGGCGCGGGCCCGTATCCGACCTCCGAGCCGGAGGTGCGCGCGGTGGTGGACTTCATCGCGAAGCATCCGAACATCGGCGGCGGCACGAGCCTGCACACGTTCTCGGGCGTGCTGCTGCGGCCGTTCGGCCACCTGCCCGACGAAAAGATGCCCGCCGAGGACCTGTGGACGTACCAGAAGCTCGGCAAGACCGGCGAGCAGCTGACCGGTTATCCCGCGATCTCGATCTGGCACGAGTTCCAGTACTACCCGGGCGAGTTCATCACGGGCGCGTTCGACTGGATCTACGAGCATCTCGGCATGTTCATGTGGACCATCGAGATCTGGAACCCGAAGAAGGAAGCCGGAATCGACAGCGACGAGTGGATCCACTGGTTCCGCGATCACCCGATCGAGGACGACCGGAAGATGTACGACTGGGCACAGCGCGTCGCGCCGGGCGAAGGCCACGTCGACTGGAAGCCGTTCGACCATCCGCAGCTCGGCCGCGTCGAAATCGGCGGCTGGAACCGGTTCGCCGTGTTCAGCAACCCGCCCCCGGCGCTGCGCGAGAAGGAAGTCGCGCGTTTCCCGAAGTGGCTGCTGTCGCTCGCGCTGGTCTCGCCGCGGCTCGAACTGCGCGCGGCGGAGGTCACGCGGGCCGGCGCCGACACGTGGCGCGTGCGGCTCGTCGTGCAGAACAGCGGCTGGCTGCCGAGCTACGTCAGCAAGATGGCGCTGAAGCACAAGGTGCTGCGCGGCGTGCTCGCGGAAATCTCGCTGTCCCCGGGCGCGGAACTCGTGAACGGCAAGCCGCGCGAGGAGCTCGGCGAGCTCGAAGGCTGGGCCTACATGCACACCGGCGTGTCGTTCTGGCCGAACCGCACGCCGACCGGCGACCGCGCGCACGTCGACTGGATCGTGCGCGCGCCGGCGGGGACCGAGATCGGGCTGGCGGCGTGGCACGACCGCGCCGGGCGCGTCGAAACCCGCGTGACGCTGGACTAGGCGGGAGCGGCGATCGCCGCCGCCTTGAAGGCGTGCGCCAATGCTGCCGGCGTGCGGCTGCGGACCTCCTTCAAGGAGTGCAGTTGTTCGTGACCACAGCGCGCGCATCGATGCACCGGCATCGTGAGCTCGACGTCGAAGGGCTCGAGCTGGGGCATCTGGACGTCGATGTGGAAGGTCCGCTGCGCGTCGACGGAATCCGCCAGCTTGTCGCCGCAAGAGGCGCAGTAGTACTGCTTGAGCAGCATGCCTTTCGCGGTGCTCGCGGGCAGTTTCATCTCGTCGCCTTCGACCAGTTGATCGACGAGCAGCAAGGGAAAGTCGGGATTGGCGAAACAGCCGATGCCCGTTCGGGCACTCGAGTACCGGCAGGTGATGGACCTTGAGCGCGAGCGGTCCCTCCTGACCGCTGATTTCCGGAAGCGTGCCCGGCTGGACCTCGCCCTTGCAGATCGGACATGTCGTCTTCGCCATCGCGATTCTCCCTCCCGAGGATGATGGAATGATCCGCGCGGGCTGCCGAGTGTCGATCATGAATTACACCTAAGCAGTCCGCTTGCCCGCCAACGGCTTGCGGCGCCGCCGCATGCACGGCGCGAGTCGCGCTGCCTATACTGCTCCGCATAACGACACGACATGGAGACAAGATGGACCGGCGCACTCTGTTGGCCGCGGCGAGCGCTGCGGCGGTTCTTCCCCACGCGATGGTCCGGGCGCAGGCCTTCCCCGTACGGCCCATATCGATCTACGTCGCCTTCCCCGCCGGAGGGCCGACCGACCAGTTCTTCCGCGCGATCGCGGAGTCGGCTTCGAAGATCCTGGGCCAGTCCGTCATCGTCGAGAACAAGCCGGGCGGCGGCGGCACGCTGGCGCCGATCTCCATGAAGAACCAGAAGCCCGACGGCTACGTCGTTTCGCAGATGCCGCTCGGCGTCTTCCGCGTCCCGCACATGCAGAAGAATCCGCAGTTCGATCCGATCAAGGACTTCACCTACATCATCAACCTGACGGGCTACACGTTCGGCCTTGCCGTTCCGGCGAATGCGCCGTGGAAGACGATCAAGGACTTCGTCGAGGACGCGAAGCGCAATCCCGGCAAGATCGACTACGGCTCGACCGGCACCGGGACCACGCCGCACATCGTGATGGAGGAATTCGCGCAGAAGGCCGGCATCAGGCTGACGCACGTGCCTTACAAGGGCAGCGCCGACCTGATGGCGTCGATTCTCGGCGGCCACATCCAGTCCGCGAGCGATTCGACCGGCTGGGCGCCGCACGTCGAGTCGGGCAAGCTGCGCCTGCTCGCGACGTTCGGTCCGAAACGCACCAAGCGCTGGCCCGACGTGCCCACGCTGACCGAACTCGGTTACGACACGGTGTCCGAGTCGCCCTTCGGGCTCGCCGGCCCGGCGGGCATGGATCCCGCGGTCGTGCGCACGCTGCACGACGCGTTCAAGAAGGCGCTCGAGGAACCGAAGATCACGGCCCTGCTCGACCGCTTCGACCAGCCGATGGTCTACATGAGCGCCGAGGACTACACGAAGTTCGCGCGGCAGACCTACGAAGCGGAGAAGGTGACCGTTGAGAGGTTGGGGCTCAAGGGGACGATGTAGTCGGTGCCGTGCCGCGGCAGGCGGGGCGCGGCGGGCGCGACTTCCGGGGCGGCGAGCAGCGGAGGCCCGAGGTCGGCGCGCGCCAGCGCGCTTCGTGTCTGACTTGCCGCGGCATGTTTGAGCGGAGTTCGCGCAGCGAACGCAGCGAGTTCCGCGGCACGACCTCGGGCTGAGCAGCGCAGCGGAGTCGGCGCGAACGCGCCGACCGCCCCGGAGGAGCGCCCGCCGCGCCCCGCCTGCCGCGGCACGACGCGCGAGCGACGTTCAGTGAACGTGCTGAGAGAGCTCGCCCGTCTCGTACTTATGCGCGACGGTCGTTAGCGGCACCGGCTTGATCTTGCCGCCCTGCCCTTCGCAGCCGAACTGGACGTAACGCTCCTTGCAGATCGCCTTCGCCGCGGCGCGCGCGGGCTTCAGGTAGTCGCGCGGATCGAAGTGGCCGGGATTCTCGTGCAGGAACTTGCGGATCGCCGCAGTCATCGCGAGCCGGATGTCGGTGTCGATGTTGATCTTGCGCACCCCGTGCTTGATCGCCTCCTGCAGCTCCTCGACCGGAACGCCGTAAGTCTCCTTCATGTCGCCGCCGTACTTGCGGATTTCCGCGAGCAGGTCCTGCGGCACGCTCGACGAGCCGTGCATCACGAGGTGGGTATTCGGGATCCGGCGATGGATCTGCTTGATGCGCTCGATGGCGAGGATGTCGCCGGTGGGCTTGCGCGTGAACTTGTAGGCGCCGTGGCTGGTGCCGATGGCGATCGCCAGCGCGTCGAGTTGCGTCTTCTTGACGAAGTCCGCGGCCTGGTCGGGATCGGTCAGCAGCTGGTCGCGCGTCATCGTCGACTCGGTGCCGTGGCCGTCCTCCTTGTCGCCCCGCATCGTCTCGAGCGAGCCGAGGCAGCCCAACTCGCCTTCGACGCTGACGCCGAGCGCGTGCGCCATCTCGACGACCTTCCTGGTCACCTGCACGTTGTAGTCGTAGTCGGCGATCGTCTTGCCGTCCTCGCGCAGCGAGCCGTCCATCATCACCGACGAGAAGCCGATCTTGATCGCGCCCTCGCACACCGCCGGCGACTGGCCGTGGTCCTGGTGCATGGCGATCGGCAGCTCCGGATAGCTCTCGACTGCGGCCTGGATCAGGTGCTTGAGGAACAGTTCACCCGCGTATTTGCGCGCGCCGGCCGAGGCCTGCATGATCACCGGGGCGTTGACCTCTTTCGCCGCCTCCATGATGGCCTGCACCTGCTCGAGGTTGTTGACGTTGAAGGCGGGAACTCCGTAGCCGTTTTCCGCCGCGTGATCGAGCAATTGCCGCATCGAGACCAATGCCATGTCGTATCTCCTCTGATTCCGCTGAAACCGTTCGCCGAAGTCCGCCTGAACCCGGCATTTTAGGCGAGCGGCGGCCGGGGGCTGGTGAGGCCCCGCACCGGAGAGGGCTGGGGCACGGAACGTTCCAGCAACGCGCGCTCCGCGGCCTCCAGCGCCAGGTCGCGTCCCGCGCGCAGTTCCGGAAGGCGGGGCGGGGCGTAGATCGTGGGCGCCAGCGGCTGGCCCTCCATGCGCCGCCCGCGGGCCGACCGGAAGCCCGTCTCGGACACGCGCACCCCGCCGCCGCCGGGCAGCACGTACTCCCAGCTCACCCCCACCACGCAGCCGCAGGTCGACTCGCCGACGATGATCGCGTCGCGCTGTTCGAGCAGGGCGACCGCGGTGAGCTCGGATGCGCTGCCCGACCGGCGGTCGGTCAGGACCGCGATCGGCTTCAGGTACGGCTGGTCCGCCGGAGCGAGCCGAACGGTGCGCTCGCGCACTTCGTCACCGACGCGAGTGAGCTGGGTCACCACGTGGCGTTGCTCCGGCAGGAACTGCCGCACCAGCCAGACGAACTGGCTGTAGTCGCCGCCGCCGTTGCCGCGCAGGTCGAGCACCAGCGCGCTCGACGTGCCGGCGGCGCGCAGTGCGCGCTCGATGTCGCCGCGGTTGCGCACGGAGAAGCGGTTCAGCTTCACGACCGCAACGCCCGAGGACAGCTTGATGGTCGTCACCGTCGGCGGGCGCACCAGCGGCTCGGGTCGCACCACGACCTCGAAGGTCCACCCCTGGTCGCGACTGATCGTCACCCGCTGCGCCCGCGCCGGCTCGTCGGGCGCGCGTTGCAGGGCACGGCGCACGGCGCGCAGCTGCGCGAAGCGCATCGCCTCGTCGGCGAGCGCCGGCAGCGCCTCCGGCGACGTGATGTCCTCGCCAGTCAGCGGCAGGTGGCGGGCGGCCGCTAGGAACTTCGCGTCGAACCGATGCGAGTCGATCGCCAGCACGACATCGCCGCGCTTCAGGCCGGCGCGCGCGGCCGGCGAGTCACTGTCGACGTCGACGATCACGAGCTGGTCGTCGAGCACGTTGAGGGCGGCGCCGGTCGCCAGGGCCGCGTAGCGGCGGTGATCCGCGCTCTCGCGCGGAGTGACGATGCGGGTGTGCGAATCGTTCAGTTCGCGCACCATCGACTTCAGCGCGAGGAAGAACTGCGCATCGGTCTTCGCGCCGGCCACGCGCGGCCGGTACTTGTCGCGGATGGCCGGCCAGTCGACGCCGTTCAGGCGCGGGTCGTAGTAGCGCTCAGCGATCACCTTCCACGCGCGCTGCTGCACGTCGATCCGCTGGGCCTCGGTGGCGAAGTCGCCGCTCAGGCCTTCCTGCGACACCAGCGGGACATCCTCCGCGAGGTCCGCCACCATGCCCCCCGCCGGGCGCGCCGGCAGGGACGCGCACGCGGCCAGCGCCGCCAGTGCGACGGCGACGAGTAACGGGCGCAGGAGAGTCATTGCTGCTCAGGCGGTGAAACGGAGGCGGCGGAGCGCGGGACTATCGCAGGACGCGGCCGACGGATGGGCCACCCCAGGTGGAGCGGTCAGGCGTGTTCGCCGACGCGCACGATGTTGGCTCCGGCCGGGCGCCGTTCGGCGCCCTTGACGTCCGCTGCGCGGACGTCAGCCTCGCCGAAATCGTGCGGCTGGGAGTTCGTCTCACGCATGTTCGCCGACGCGCACGATTTTCAGCGTGTTGGTGCCGCCGGCCTGCCCCATGGGTTCGCCGACCGTCAGCACGATCAGGTCGCCCCGCCGCACCACGCCCCGCTCGAGCAGGAGCTTCTCCGCCGCGGCGAGCGAGGCGTCACGGTCCGCGAGCGTCGGGAAGTGCAGCGGGCGCACGTTCCGGTACAGCGCCAGGCGGCGCGCCGTGGCCACGCTCGCGGTCAGGGCGTAGATCGGGATGTCGACGTCGTGGCGGCTCATCCAGAGCGTCGTCGAACCCGACTCGGTCAAGGCGCAGATCGCGGCGCAGCGCAGGTGGTAGGCGGTGAACAGCGCGCCGTAGGCGATCGACTGGTCGACCCGGTCGAACGTCCGGTTGACGAACTGCAGGTCGAGCTCGACCTGCTCGGAGCGGTCGGCCTCGGTGACGATCGACGCCATCGTCTCGACGACTTCGACCGGATACTTGCCAGCCGCGGTCTCCGCCGACAGCATCACCGCGTCGGTGCCGTCGAGCACGGCGTTGGCGACGTCGCTGACTTCGGCGCGCGTCGGCGACGCGTTGACGATCATCGACTCCATCATCTGCGTCGCGGTGATGGCGAGCTTGTTGCTCTCCTTCGCCATCTTGATCATGCGCTTCTGCAGGGCGGGCACGGCGGCGTTGCCGACCTCGACCGCGAGGTCGCCGCGCGCGACCATGATGCCGTCGGCCGCGTCGAGGATCTCGCGCAGCAGCGGAATCGCCTCGGCGCGCTCGATCTTCGCGATGATCTGCGGCTTGATGCCGTGCTTCGCGCCGGCGATCGTCGCCAGCTGGCGCGCCATCTCGACGTCGGTGCGGTTCTTCACGAACGACACGGCGACGAAGTCGGCCCCGCACTGCATCGCGGTGTCGATGTCGCGCACGTCCTTGCCCGTCAGGGCGGGCGCGGACAGGCCGCCGCCCTGCTTGTTGATGCCCTTGTTGTTCGACAGTTCGCCGCCGATGCGGACGATGGTGTGGATCTCGTCCAGCGTCACGCGCTCGACGTCGAGCACGATCAGGCCGTCGTTCAGCAGCAGCGTGTCGCCCGCCTTCACGTCCTTCGGCAGGTCTTTGTAATCGAGGCCCGAGCGTTCGGAGTTGCCGAGTTCGTCCCTGGCGTCCAGGACGAACCGCGCGCCCGGCTTCAGGGTGACCCGGCCGCCCTCGAACTTGCCGACGCGGACTTTCGGGCCCTGCAGGTCCGCCATGATGGCGACGTCGATGCCGATCCGTCGCGGACGTCTCGCGCACGAGTCGCGCGCGCTCGAGGTGGTCCTCGGCGGAGCCGTGGGAGAAGTTGAAGCGGACGACGTCGACGCCGGCGGTCAGCATGCGTTCGAGCACGAGCGGATCGCTGGAGGCGGGGCCGAGGGTCGCGACGATCTTGGTGCTGCGTGCCATGGGTCAGATCCGGTGGGTGCGAGCGCGGACGAGGTCCACTTCGTACGTGGTCAGTTCGATCGGGTTGCCGTCGCGGTCGTTGAAGTAGAGCGACAGCGACAGCGCGTGGTCCTGCAGGTGCGGCGGCGACGGGCGCCGGCGCTTGTCGAACAGCGGCAGCTGCGGGGCCCGCTTGTGGAAGTGGACGAATGCAGCGCCGTCGACGCGCAGGGCGACCGTCGTCGCCTTGCCGGCGCGCTTGGCGTCCTCGAACAGAGCGAGGTGGGTCACGCCGTCACCGGCGGTCAGCGTCAACGGGCCGCCGAGTTCCCGCGCCCAGCTCCCGAACCGGGCGTCCTTGCGGAACCCGAGCACGCTGCCGTACCACTTCGCCGCCTCGGCCCGGTCGCGCACATAGACGTGCACGTGGTCGAGCCCTTCGACGCGGAAACGGGTCATGTTGCCTCGCGCGCGCTCACTGGACTACCCTCGCGCTGCGCGCTCGGGATGAGCGCTCCGGAGCGGCCGCGCGCGCTCATGTTGCGCGCTGCTGGAGGATGTCGATGGCCGGCAGGCCCTTGCCTTCGAGGAATTCGAGGAAGGCGCCGCCGCCGGTCGAGATGTAGCTGACGCGATCGCCGATGTGGTACTTGGCGATCGCCGCCAGCGTGTCTCCGCCGCCGGCGATCGAGAACGCCCCGTTCGCGGTCGCCTCCGCGACGGCCAGCGCGAGCTGGTGCGTGCCGTCGGCGAACGCATCGAACTCGAACACGCCCACCGGCCCGTTCCAGATGATCGTGCCCGCCGAGCGCACGATGTGGCCGAGCGCCAGTGCGCTCGACGGCCCGATGTCCAGGATCATCTCGTCGGGCTGCACGTCGTCGGCGCGCCGCACGTGGCCCGGCGCGGTCGCCGAGAACTCCTTCGCGACGACGACGTCGATCGGCAGCGGCAGGGTCGCGCCCTTGGCGCCCAGCGTCGCCAGCACCTTCTTGCACTCCGGCACGAGGTCCGGCTCCGCCAGCGACTTGCCGATGGGGAAACCTTCCGCGAGGAGGAAGGTGTTGGCGATGCCGCCGCCGACGATCAACCGGTCGACCTTCTGCGCGAGGTTGTTCAGGATCGTCAGCTTGGTCGAGACCTTCGAGCCCGCGACGATCGCGACCAGCGGACGCTTCGGGTTGCCGAGCGCGCGGGACAGCGCGTCGATCTCGCCGGCCATCAACGGGCCGGCGCAGGCGATCGGGGCGTACTTCGCGATGCCGTGCGTCGTGGCCTCGGCGCGATGCGCGGTTCCGAACGCGTCGTTCACGTACACGTCGGCGAGCCGGGCCATCTTCTGCGCCAGCTCGTCGGAGTTCTTCTTCTCGCCCTTGTTGACGCGGCAGTTCTCGAGCAGCACCACCTGGCCCGGCTGGACCTGCACGCCATCGACCCAGTTGGCGATCAGCGGCACCTCGCGACCGAGCAGTTCGCCGAGACGCTTCGCCACGGGCGCCAGCGAATCCTCCGGCTTGAACTCGCCTTCGGTGGGACGGCCGAGGTGCGACGTGACCATCACCGCCGCGCCGGCGTCGAGCGCCGTGCGGATCGCCGGCACCGACGCGCGGATCCGCGTGTCCTCGGTGATGTTCCCCGCGTCGTCCTGCGGGACGTTGAGGTCGGAACGAATGAAGACACGACGGCCGGCGAGTTGGCCGCTGGAAGCCAGTTGAGCAAGGGTGTTGACGCGCATGGGAGGCGGGAGTTGTTCCGGAAGACCGCGCGTTGCGCGCGGTGCAGGGCGAGTTGGGCATTATACGAGTCGCTTCCCGCCGAACGCCCGTGCGCACACTCCGACTGTCTCCCCCTGAACGCGCCGCGATCGGCCTGGCGATCGCTCTGCTCGCGCTCCACGCGCTGGCGCCGGGGGATGCGCTCGAGTACCAGCGCAGCGCCCTCGCCCGGCAGCCCTGGCGCCTCCTCACGGGGCACCTGGTCCACATCAACTGGCCGCACGCGCTGATCAACGCCGCTGCGTTGTGGATCGTCGCGCGGCTCTATGCCCCGGACCTGTCCGCGACCCGCCAGGCGATCGCGCTGGCTGCATCGGCGCTGGCGATCAGTGCGTCGCTCGCATGGCTGCATCCGGACATCGAGTGGTACCGGGGCCTTTCGGGAGCGCTGCACGGCCTGTTCTTCGCCGGCGCCGTCAAGTGGCTGCTGACCGAGCAGCCGCGAAGCCTGGGGCGGCTGTGGCTGCCCGCCCTGCTCTTCCTCGGCGGATGGATGAAGGTCGTGCTCGAGCAGCCAGGCGCGGGTGTCCTGCCGCACGCGGACTGGCTCGGCGCAGCGGTCGTCCCGCAGGCGCACCTGGCCGGTGCCGCCTGCGGAACCGCCCTCGGCGTGTTATTCGCGGCGACGAAGGCGCGCGCCGGCGAGCAGCGCGACGAGCAGTAGCAGCTGTCCGAGCGGCAGCGCACCGCCTCCGCCGCCGCCGCCGACAGGTGGCGATGCGGGTCCGCCGGTTCCGGCTGCCGTCACCGTGATCGTTGCCTCCGGCGAAGTCACCGATCCCAGCGCATTCGTGATGGAAACCGAGTAGCGCGTGCCGCTGTCGCCGACGCTCAGCGCCGGGGTCGTGTAGGACGATGAAGTCGCGCCCGCAATGTCGGTGCCGTTCCGCTTCCACTGGTACCTGAGCGTCGCCGCGCCCGCCGCCGTGACGGCGAGCGTTGCGGTCTGGCCTTCGACGATGCTGAGGTTTTGCGGCGCGCTCACGATCACGGGTGGCGCCGAAAGGACGGCGCGGCTGACCGCAGCGCCGGCGTCGAGCAGTCCGGCTCCGCACTGTCCTGCGAATGGCCCGCCCGCCGCGCACGCGCTGCCCGCGGGGAACGGCCGCACGTTGTTCACGAGAAAGCCGCGCACCTGCTCCACGCTCGCCGACGGCAGCAGCGACTTGATCAGCGCCGCCGCGCCGGCCACGTGCGGCGCCGCCACGCTCGTCCCCGTGAATCCGCCGTAGCCGGCGCCGCTGCGGCCCTGCGCGTCCGAGCTCGATGGGTCCGTGGCGCCGAAGAGCAGCGTCGACCAGACGTAGTAGCCGGTCCAGTTTGCGTCGTCGGTCGGTCCGCCAGCGCCGAGGAGGAAGGGACTGCCTCCTCCCGGCGCGCTGAGGGTCGTCGCTGCGCCGATGTTGGCGTAGTCGGCGTTCTCGCCGTTGATGGTGTGCCCGGTGACCGCGATGACGCCGCGGCAGTTCGCAGGCGATATCAGCGCAGTGTCGGATTCGTTGCCGGTGGCCGCGACGACGACGGTGCCGGCAGCGATCGCGGCGTCCACGGCGGCCTGCGTTGCGTTGGAGCACGCTTCGCTGCTGCCGAGGCTGAGGCTGACCACCCGCGCCGGCGTCGGGTTCGCCGGGATGCCCGGCACGTCGAGTCCCGCCGCCCAGCGGATCGCGTCCGCGATGTCGGACAGCGAACCGCCGCACTTGCCGAGCGCGCGGAGCGGCTGCACGCGGACGTTCCAGCCGATGCCGGCGATGCCCGTTGCGTTGTTGCCGGTCGCCGCCACCACGCCGGCCATGTGCGTCCCGTGCCAGCTGCTGTCCTCCGGACCGGCAAAGCCGTCCGGACAGACGTCACCTGCCATCAGCCAATCGCCCGGGTCCGTGGGATCGGGATCGCGCCCATCGCCGTCGTTCGCCACGAAGTTCAAGGGCAGCGACGGGCTGCCGACATCGGCGGAGATGAAGTCATATCCGCCCACGAAGCGCCCCGAGGGCACATAAGGGGCGGGCGTAACGACTCCATTGAGGTCGGGATGGTTGACGATGCCGGTGTCGATGACCGCCACGACGACGACGCCGGAACCGCCCTGCGTAACGTCCCACGCCGGCGGCAGGTTGGCGCCCCCGGCCGCGACGGCGGACTTCGAGCCGGTCCCGCCGAGGAGCGTTCCCGTAAACGTGGTTGTCGGCTCGAACAGGTTCCACTGCCAACCCGCGTAGCGCGGATCGTTGGGAACCGCCAGCCGCCTGAACATCACGTCGGGTTCCGCGTACTCGACCCCGGGCTGACGCGCGAGCGCCGCAGCGACGTTCCTCGCCTCGGCGAGAGGAACGGGAGCGCGCAGCGCCACCAGCGCGGATCCGCCTGCCAGTTCGCGCACGTGCGTCAGCTCGACGCCGGTGGAGGCTTCGAACTCCCGCAGGGTCGCCCGACCGGCGACCATCCCTGCCGCCGCACCGTCGCGCAGCTTCACGATGAGGTGACGCACGGGCTGCTCGGGCTTCGCCCTGGCCGTGGCGGACGCGCCCTGCGCCAACGCCTGCTTGGGAGTGACGTTGCCCGCGGAACTTGCGATCGTCGACGCAACGATCGAAACCGCTGCAATCACCGCCACCGTGAAATGTCGCATCGCCATCGGGTTCTTCCTGTGTCCGGCGCTTTCGCTCCGGCGTAGCGTAACCGTCCCGCCGGATCGGTCCCGTCTCGGCGAAGCGGACTAACGCTTAGCGGTCGAGGACGCCCACGCGTTGACCGCCCTGTCGGCGGGCAGTTCCCTTCGACGCCGTGCAAGGAGCAAGCGCCCCGCTGGGGGCGCTCGCCGCCGGGGTCACTTCGCCTGCATCAGCGCGACGGTGGTGTCGAGCATGCGGTTGCTGAAGCCCCACTCGTTGTCGTACCAGGACGACACCTTGACGAGCCGGCCGGACACCTTGGTCAGCGTCGAGTCGAAGATCGACGAGCGCGCGTCGTGGTTGAAGTCGCTGGAGACGAGCGGGTCGGCGTTGTAGCCGAGCACGCCCGCGAGTTCGCCTTCGGAAGCCGCCTTCATGATGCCGTTGACTTCCTCGACCGTTGTGTCGCGCGCGGCGATGAACGACAGGTCGACGATCGAAACGTTGATCGTCGGAACGCGGATCGCGTAGCCGTCGAGCTTGCCGTTCAGCTCGGGCAGGACGAGGCCGACGGCGGCCGCGGCGCCGGTCTTGGTCGGGATCATGTTGTGGGCCGCGGCGCGGGCACGGCGCAGGTCCTCGTGATAGACGTCGGTCAGCACCTGGTCGTTGGTGTACGCGTGCACGGTCGTCATCAACCCGTTCACCAGCCCGATCCTGTCGTTCAGCGGCTTGACCATCGGCGCCAGGCAGTTCGTGGTGCACGAGGCGTTGGAGATCACCGTGTGCGCCGCCTTCAGCGTGCCGTGATTGACGCCGTAGACGATGGTCGCGTCGACGTCCTTGCCGCCCGGCGCGGAGATGATCACCTTCTTCGCGCCGCCCTTCAGGTGCGCGGATGCCTTCTCCTTGGTGGTGAAGAAGCCGGTGCACTCGAGCACGACGTCCACGCCGAGCGCGGCCCACGGCAGTTCGGCCGGGTTGCGGTTGGCCAGCACCTTGATGCGATCGCCGTTGACGACCATCGAGTCGCCGTCCACCGCGACCGTCCCGGGGAACGTGCCGTGCGCGGTGTCGTACTTGGTCAGGTGCGCGTTGGTCTTCGGGTCGCCGAGGTCGTTGATGGCGACGATCTGGATGTCGTGCTTCTTGCCGCCCTCGTAGTGGGCGCGGAGGATGTTGCGGCCGATGCGGCCATAGCCGTTGATGGCGATCTTGATGGTCATTTCTTTCCCTTGGCGATGACTGCACTCACCGTGGCGACGACGTTGTCCACGGTCAATCCGAAATGCTTGTAGACGGCGGGCGCGGGGGCGGACTCGCCGAAGCTGTCGACGCCGAGCACGGCGCCGCTCGCGCGCACGTACTTCCACCAGAAGTCGGTGACGCCGGCCTCGATCGCGACGCGCGGCAGGCCCTCCGGCAGCACGCTCGACTTGTACGCGGCGTCCTGGCGGTCGAAGACGGTCGTGGAAGGCATGGACACGACGCGAACGGCGACGCCCTGCGCCGCCAGCGCCTTCTGCGCCTCGATGGCCAGCGAGACTTCGGAGCCGGTGGCGATCAGCGCGGCGCGCGCCTTCCTCGCCCCGCCCGCGGCCTCGCTGATGACGTAGCGCGCCGCGGCGGATCGCCGCCGCGTCGACGTCGCGCGGGGTGAACGGGACCGCCTGCCGCGACAGCGCGAGCGACGTCGGCCCGTCGGCGCGCTCGATCGCGGCCGCCCACGCGACCAGCGTCTCCGCCGTGTCGGCCGGCCGCCAGACATCCATGTTCGGGATCAGCCGCAGGCTGGCCACGTGTTCGACGGCCTGGTGCGTCGGACCGTCCTCGCCGAGACCGATCGAGTCGTGCGTGAAGACGAAGACGACGCGCTGCTTCATCAGCGCGGCCATCCGCAGCGCGTTGCGGGCGTAGTCGGAGAACACGAGGAACGTGCCGACGAACGGAAGGAAGCCGCCGTGCAGCGCCACGCCGTTGGCGATCGCGCACATCCCGAACTCGCGCACGCCGTAGTTGATGTGACGGCCGTTGAGCGCGTTCGGCCGCATCGCCGAGGCCTTGCTCCACTTGGTCAGGTTGCTTCCCGTGAGGTCGGCGGAGCCGCCGAGCATCTCGGGCAGCGCAGGCGCAAGCACCTCGAGCGCCAGTTGCGACGCCTTGCGCGTGGCCACCGCTTCGCGCTTCTCGGCCGCGCTCGCGAGTGCCGCGTCCAGCGTCGACCGATACTTCCCGGGCAGGTCCGTGCCCAGTCGCCGCTCGAACTCGCCGGCTTCCTGCGGGTGGCGCTCCGAGTAGGCGTGGAACAGCTTCTTCCACGCGCGCTTCCCGCTCGGCGCCGGCGCGTCGGGCGTCCCATGACGCATAGACGTCCTTCGGGACGACGAACGGCTCGTGCGGCCAGCCCATCGCATCGCGCGTGGCGACGATCTCGCTCTCGCCGAGCGCCTCGCCGTGCGCTTTCTCGGTTCCCGCGCGGTTGGGCGAGCCCTTGCCGATGATCGTCTTCGCGATGATCAGCGTCGGCTGGTCGCTGCCCTTGCTCTTCGCGATCGCGTTGTCGACCGCGCGGACGTCGTGGCCGTCCACCGGACCGATCACGTTCCACCCGTAGGCGCGGAACCGCTGCGCCGTGTCGTCGGTGAACCAGTGTTCGACCTCGCCGTCGATCGAAATGCCGTTGTCGTCGTAGATCGCGACCAGCTTGCCGAGTTGCCACGTGCCGGCCAGCGATGCGGCCTCGTGCGAAATGCCTTCCATCAGGCAGCCGTCGCCGAGGAACACCCAGGTGCGGTGATCGACGATGTCGAAGCCCGGGCGGTTGAACTCGGCGGCAAGCAGTTTCTCCGCGAGCGCCATGCCGACCGCGTTCGCGAATCCCTGCCCGAGCGGCCCGGTCGTCGTCTCGACGCCCGGGGTCAGGCCGTGCTCCGGATGGCCCGGCGTCCGGCTGTGCAACTGCCGGAACTTCACGAGTTCCTCGATCGGCAGGTCGTAACCCGTCAGGTGCAGCAGTGCGTACTGCAGCATCGAGCCGTGACCATTCGAAAGAACGAAGCGGTCGCGGTTGGCCCAGCAGGGGATTCGCCGGGTTGTGCGACAGGTGCCGGCCCCACAACGCCACGGCGATCTCCGCCATGCCCATCGGCATGCCCGGATGGCCCGAGTTCGCCTTCTGCACCGCGTCCATCGCCAGCGCGCGGATCGCGTTGGCCATCTGCGCCACGCCCTTGTCTGAGAGTGCGCCGAGCGCGCGGGAGTCGTTCATGGGAAACCAGTCAGGAAGTGGAAAAGCCGGAACGGACCCGCGGGGCGCATGGGGCGGCCGAGGGAAAACGCGAATTTTAGCAAAGGGCGCGCGCCCGGCCGGCGCCGTGGAATCCTTCGTGACCGCCTTCACGCTCCTGATGCGGCGGGCACCGCCGCGAGGCCAAAGCCGAGAGGGAGTTCGAGTCCGCGCTCGACGCCCGCAGCGGAAATGCGCCCGGGACGGAGTTCAAATGACAGGCGATTTGGGCTACCATCCCACGCTTTCCGAAATTCGATCCGGAACAACAACCAGGACGCAACGGGCGCCGGGCCTCGCGGCAGCAAGGGCATCACGCAGCAGCACGCGAGCAAAGGCAACGAGCCGCTAGGCAGCATCTCCCGCCAGAGCCAGCAGGGCAGCGCAAGCTGCATGGACTCGCGTGCCGCGCCACAGCGTGCGAGTCCCGGATCGTCGGGTTGCGACGCAAGTCGCGATTCAGGTCGATTAGGGCGGACCTGCTGGGGGACGAAGATGCAAGGCCTTCACCTGACTGGCGATCTGTTCGAATGCGGCTGCAGCGCAGCCTTGCTGACGGATCTTGAAGCACTTTCCACGCTGTGCCGCAATGCGACGAACGACTCGACGCTGACGATCGTCGACGACAAGTGGCACGTCTTTCCTGACTGGAACGGGCAACCGGGCGGCATCACCGGGACGATCCTGCTCGCCGAGTCGCACCTTGCGATCCACACGTGGCCCGAGCGCGCCGGCGTGACGCTCGACGTCTACGTGTGCAACTTCACCGCGGACAACACCGGCAAGGCCGAGCAGCTCTTCGAAGCCCTGACGATGGCGTTCCGCCCGAAGAGCCAGGTCGTCAACCGCATCATCCGCGGCGACCTCGCGGCCGATGTCGCGGCACAGGCAGCCGAGAAGCAGGCGGCGGGCGACGTCACCAGGAGCGAACTGATCTTCGACTGGCTCAACGCGCACTCCGGCTACGGCTATACCGCGACCGAGAAGCTGGCGGACATCCAGTCGCCGTACCAGCGCGTCGAGGTGTACGACACGCAGCAGTTCGGCAAGCTCTTCCGGCTCGACGGGCGTCTGATGACGTCCGAGGGAGACGAGTTCTTCTATCACGAGTGCATGACGCACCCGGCCGCGCTCGCGCATCCGAATCCCGAGTCGATCCTGGTGATCGGCGGCGGCGACGGCGGCTCGTCGGAGGAACTGTTCAAGCACCCGAGCGTCAGGCGCATCGTGATGGCGGAGCTCGATCCGGTCGTGATCGACATCTCGAAGAAGTGGCTGGGCTCGATCCACAAAGGCGCGTTCAGCGATCCGCGCCTCGAGGTGAGGATCGGCGACGGCTTCGAGTACGTGAAGTCGACGCCGGAGCGCTTCGACATGATCGTCCTCGATCTCACCGACCCGGACACGCCGGCCTTCCACCTGTACTCGGAAGAGTTCTTCCGGATGTGCCAGCGCATCCTGAAGCCGGGCGGCATGCTGACGCTGCACCTCGGATCGCCGGTGTACCAGGCCGACACGGTGCGCAAGAACGCCGCGAACCTGCGCAAGGTGTTCCGCCACGTCGCGCCGATGTCGCTGTTCATCCCGTTGTACGGCTCGCTGTGGTGCCTGGCGGTCGCGAGCGACTCGATCGACCCGCGGTCGCTGTCGCCCGACACCCTCGCCCAGCGGACGAACGACCGTCGCATCGGCGGGCTCCGCTACTACTACCCGGGCCTGCACCAGGCGCTGTTCACGTTGCCGCTCTTCGTGCAGGAGCTGACGCAGCCGCCGAGTTCGGCGTCCGGAAGCACACCCCGCGTGCCGCAGTTGCGCGCAGCCTGAGGCGGGAGAGAAACCGATGAACGGGCCGGCATGCGCCGGCCCTTTTTCTTGACGGGCCGAGCGACGTGGCTGAACCCCGCTTCTTCATCGAGACCGACCTCGCCGCCGGCACCGTCGTCGAGTTGCCCGCGAACGTGGCGCACCACGCCGCGCACGTGCTGCGCTTGCGCGAAGGCGACGCCGTGGTGCTGTTCAACGGGCAGGGCGGCGAGTTCCACGGCCGGCTCGCGTCGCGCGGGCAACAGGTCGAACTGACCGGTCACGATCCGGTGGAACGCGAGCCGCCGCTCTCTGTCACGCTGGTGCAGGCGTGGATCGCGACCGACAAGCTGGAGTGGGTTGTCGAGAAAGCGGTCGAACTCGGCATCGCGCGCATCGTGCTCACCGCCACGCGACGCAGCGTCGTCCGGCTGGACGCAACCCGCCTTCGCCAGGCGGATCGATCGGCTGCGCGACATCGCGATCGCCGCCTGCTGCCAGTGCGGGCGCAACCGCGTGCCTGCCATCGCAGCGTTCGGCGACCTGGCCTCCGCGCTCGCGGAAGCCGGTGCCGGAGCCACCGGACTCGTGCTCCAGCCCGACGCGCCTCGTTCGCTGGTCGAGATCGCAGGGGCTGCTCGCGGACCCATCGCGATCGCGGTCGGTCCCGAAGGCGGGTTCGATGCGGACGAGTTCGCCCTCGTGCGACGCGCCGGCTACCAGCTGGCACGGCTCGGTCCGCGCGTGCTCAGGACGGAAACCGCCGGTCTCGCGGCCCTCGCCGCGCTCCAGGGCACGGCCGGCGACTTCGCCTGACCACGCGCCGCCCCGTCGCCGCGCCGGCTATCGGTAGAAGACGCGGAAGGGCACGCCGGCCTCCGCGTAGTGCTCGGCCACGTCGCGGAACACGTCGAGCAGCGCGTCGCGCTCGTCGACACCGAAGCGTTCGGTGTAGGGCAGCGGGTCGAGCACCACGACGGCCCCGCGCCCGATCGTCCACGTGTCTTCGTCGGTCAGCGATTCGTAGAGCGCATCAAGATTCGCGCCGAACCAGCTCGGCAGGCCGAAGGCGTGACCCAGCATGCGAAGCGCCGACAGCTTGTCCTTGCAGCCCGACAGATCCGCCAGCACGAAGCGGTGATCGGCGGACTTCGCCCAGGCGCGCAGCTGCTCCGTGCCAACGCCGCGCAGCGACCGCACGCAGTGGCCCGGCAGGTCTTCCAGCCGTTCGATGTGGCGCGTGGTCATTCGCGGATCCGCCTGAAACTGTTGTAGTGATCGTCGGTGTAGTAGTACTCGCCGCTGGTCGCCGGGTTGCGCTCGGCGCCGCGTCCGGCGACGATCCGCCGCGCTCCGCGGTCCCTCGAGTGAGGGGTCTTCACAGTGTATTCGGTGTAGTAGCCGCGGGGCTGCGCGGGCAGCCGCTTCTCGCGATTGCCGAACACCGCGCCGTCCTTCCTGTACGCGTACGGGCCGCCGCGCCTGATCTGCGCCAGCGTCTGGCGCGCCTCGACCGGCAGTTCGTCGACCCGGACCTCGGCGATCGCCGGCGGAGCGTCGCGCGCGATGCCCGCCGGCGCGAACAGCGCGACGGCGGCGAACAGCAGTGCGCGCGCCCAGAGCATCACCAAATGCATCGCCTAGAGCAGTTCGGTCTGCCGGACGGAATTGGCTTCGAGCACGGTCAACGCGGTCATGTTCACGATGCGGCGCACGGTCGCGGACGGCGTCAGGATGTTCACCGGCTTCGCCGCGCCCAGCAGGATGGGACCGATCGCGATGTTGTTGCCCGCCGTCGTCTTCAGCAGGTTGTACGAGATGTTGGCGGACTCGATGTTGGGGCACACGAGCAGGTTCGCATCGCCCTTCAGCGTCGAGAACGGCATCAGCGAGCGCCGAATGCTCTCGTCCACCGCGCAGTCGGCGTGCATCTCGCCGTCGATTTCGAGCTCGGGGGCCTGCTCGCGCACCAGGGCCAGCGCGCGCCGCATCTTCGGCGCGGACGCGCTGTCGCTCGATCCGAAATTGGAATGCGACAGCAGGGCGATCTTCGGGGAAATGCCGAGGTGCCTCATCTGCTCGGCCGCCATGATCGTGATCTCGGCAAGCTGCTCCGCGGTCGGATCGAGGTTCACGTGGGTGTCGACCAGCGCGAGCTGCCGGTCCTGCAGCATCACGATGTTCATCGCGGCGTACTCGCCGGCCCCCGGCCGCCGGCCGATCACCTGATCGATGTACGCCAGGTGCTGTCCGTGCGTGCCGAAGGTGCCGCAGATCATGCCGTCGGCGTCGCCCTTGTGAATCATCATGGCGCCGATCAGCGTCAGCCGGCGGCGCATCTCGAGCCTTGCGTACTGCGCAGTGATGCCCTTGCGCGCGGCCAGCCGGTGGTACGTTTCCGCGTAGTCGCGGTAGTGCGGGTCGGACTCGGGATTGATCAGCGCGAAGTCGACGTCCTGCCGCATGCGCAGGCCGAAGCGCTCGAGCCGCTTGGCGATCACCGCGGGCCGGCCGATCAGGATCGGCGTGGCGATCTTCTCGTCGATGACGACCTGCACCGCGCGCAGAACCCGCTCTTCCTCGCCCTCGGCGAACACGATGCGCGACTTTCCGCCCCCGGCCACCGCGTTCTTCGCGGTCGCGAAGATCGGCTTCATGAACGTGCCGGAGTGGTAGACGAACTGCTGCAGCTGGTCGCGGTACGCGTTCATGTCGGCGATCGGGCGCGTGGCAACGCCGCTCGTCATCGCACCCTGCGCCACGGCCGGCGCGATGCGCGTGATCAGCCGCGGGTCGAACGGCTTCGGGATCAGGTACTCGGGGCCGAAGCTGAGGTTGGTGATGCCGTACGCCGAGGCGACGATGTCGCTCTGCTCCTCCTGCGCGAGGCTGGCGATGGCGCGGACCGCGGCGATCTCCATTTCAGTCGTGATCGTGGTGGCGCCGACGTCGAGCGCGCCGCGGAAGATGAACGGGAAACACAAGACGTTGTTGACCTGGTTCGGGTAGTCGCTGCGGCCCGTGGCGATCACCGCGTCGTCGCGCACCGCCTTCACCTGCTCCGGCATGATCTCGGGCGTGGGGTTGGCGAGCGCGAGGATCAGCGGGCGCGGCGCCATGGTCTTCACCATCTCCGGCTTCAGCACGCCGCCCGCGGACAGCCCCAGGAAGATGTCGGCGTCGCGCATCACCTCGGCGAGCACGCGGGCGGAGGTCGGTTGCGCGAAGCGCGCCTTGTCCTCGTCCATCAGGACCGTGCGCCCCTGGTAGACGACGCCTTCGATGTCGGTGACCCAGATGTTTTCCCGCGGCAGGCCGACGTCGACAAGCAACTTCAGGCACGCCAGGGCGGCCGCACCCGCGCCGCTCGTGACGAGCTTGACCCGCTTCAGGTCTTTCCCGATGACCTTCAGTCCGTTGAGGATCGCCGCGCTGACGATGATCGCCGTTCCGTGCTGGTCGTCGTGGAAGACCGGGATCTTCAGGCGCTCGCGCAGCTTGCGCTCGACGTAGAAGCACTCGGGCGCCTTGATGTCCTCGAGGTTGATCCCGCCGAAGGTCGGCTCGAGCGCGGCGATGACCTCGATCAGCTTGTCGGGGTCGTTCTGGTTGATCTCGATGTCGAAGACGTCGATCCCCGCGAACTTCTTGAACAGGACCGCCTTGCCTTCCATCACGGGCTTGGCTGCGAGCGGACCGATCGCGCCGAGGCCGAGGACCGCGGTGCCGTTCGTCACGACGCCCACCAGGTTGGCGCGCGCCGTGTAGCGGGAGGCGGTCGAAGGATCCGCGTGAATGGCTTCGCTCGCGGCGGCGACGCCGGGCGTGTACGCGAGGGCGAGGTCGCGCTGGTTGACCAGTTGCTTGGTCGGCGCGATCGAGATCTTTCCCGGACGGGGCTTCTCGTGATACTCGAGCGCCGCCCGGCGCAATTCGTCGTGGTCGGAGGCCATGGTGGGCTTTGTTGGGGGACGTGAGCGCTCGATTATCCCCGCGCCCCATCCCGCGCTCACACACGCCGTTCCTGATCCGGGTCGAAACACCTTTTCCACTTTTGACCTAGACAAACTATTGACTTTTCCACCAAGGGCTCCGACAATCCTGTTTGTGCGGGCCCGTCGAACGGCCTGAACGCAGCAAACCTTCAGTCGGCGCTCTCCTCCCTCCCTCCTAGGCCAACTCGGGTGCGTTCAGGCAGATGGGCCCTTTTTTTGTCTACGCCAAAACCAGCAGTACGCGCTAACTCTCGCCGCATCGCGCGCCACTAGAATCGGGCGTTCACAAGAGAAGCGCCCATGCCTGCTGCTGCCGCCCGAACAGCCCTGATCGAGCCGTTCTACGTCATGGAGGTCGTGAAGGAGGCGGCGGAACTCGCCGCCACCGGCCGCTCCGTCATTCACCTGTCAATCGGCGAGCCAGACTTCACGGCGCCGGAGCCCGTGCGTCGCGCGGCCTGCGCCGCGATCGAGCGTGGCGAGACCCAGTACACGGGGGCGCTAGGCCTGGAGCCACTGCGCGAGCGGATCGCGGACTGGTACGCGAAACGATTCGGATGCCCGGTCGACCGCACGGCGGATCGTCGTCACCGCCGGGGCTTCCGGCGCCCTGCTGCTCGCGTGTGCCGCGCTGCTCGAGCGCGACGCCGAAGTGCTGATGCCGGATCCGAGCTATCCATGCAACCGGCACTTCGCAACCGCCTTCGGGGGTCGCGCGCGCCTCGTGCCGTGCGGGCCCGCCCAGCGGTTCCAGCTCACCGCGGCGGATGTGGAGGCGAACTGGACCGATGCCACCGGCGGCATCCTCGTCGCCTCGCCGTCCAATCCGACCGGCACATCGGTCGCTCCGGACGTTCTCGCGCAGCTGATCGCCGCGGTGGACCGCAGGAACGGATTCGTGATCAGCGACGAGATCTACCAGGGCCTGACCTACGACGGACCGCCTGCGAGCGCGCTGCAGCTCAGCGACGAAGTGCTCGTCATCAACAGTTTCTCGAAGTACTTCGCCATGACCGGGTGGCGCCTCGGCTGGATCGTTGCCCCCGCCGCGCTCGTTCCCGTGCTGGAGAAGCTGGCGCAGAACCTGTACATCTGCCCGTCGACCATCGCGCAGCACGCCGCTCTCGCCTGTTTCGACGCCGCGGCGCTGTCCGTCTATGAAGAGAGGCGTGCCGAGTTCAGGCGCCGTCGGGACTTCCTGGTGCCGGCGCTGCGAAGCCTCGGTTTCGGCGTGCCGGTCGTGCCGGACGGCGCGTTCTACATCTACGCCGACGTCAGCCGCTTCGCGAAGGACAGTTTCGAGTTCGTGCGTTCCCTGCTGCGCGCGACGGGCGTGTGCCTCGTGCCCGGCAAGGACTTCGGCATCGCGTCACCCGAACGCTACGTGCGCGTTTCGTACGCGACTTCGCTCGAGCGCCTCGAAGAGGCGGTCGAGCGGATGCGCGGGCATCTCGGCTGAGAGCTCAGGAATTCTGTTCGCGGCGAGGCGACGGCGAGGCGTCGACCTGCGGCGCCACGCGGACCGTCTGCAGGGCCGCTTCCGCTGGCTTGGGCTCGGCCGGCGCGCCTGCCGCGCGCGCAGCTGCAATCGCCGCGTCGACCTTGCCGTTTGCGGCGGTCGCCAGTCGCGAACGCTCCCCGAGCACCTTCGCCCCGTAGCCGCCATCGTCCGGTGCGTTGCCGGCGCCGACGTAGAGTTGCAGGCCGCGCTCGACGGAACCGCCGCGTCGGATCAGTTCGTGGAGGATCTCCGACCCGACCTTCATGTTGGCGATCGGATCCAGGGCAGCGAGGTGACCGCCGTGTTCGGCGAACCGTTCAGCGTGCACGCGCGTCATCACCTGCATCAGGCCCTGGGCGCCCACGGGGCTCTGGGCAAACGGATTCAAGCCGGACTCGATGGCGACCACCGACAGGATGAGCAGCGGATCGAGCTTCTTCTCGTGCCCGATCTCGAATGCGTTGGCGACGAGCATCCGCGCCGCTTCGTCCGCGATGCGGTAGCGCCGGGCGAGATACTGGACGACAAATTTCTGCCGAGGGTCGGCGACGGCGGCCTTTTCGGCGACCTTGCCTGACCCTTCCGCTTCATCGGCGGGCCCGCCATCGGCGGCCGAAACGAAGGGGATCGAGGTCGGCAGCAGTTCGACGAGTTGGCTCCGCGCCTCTTCGTTGCTGAACACCGCACCCGCGGCGAGAAGAGCGGTACAACCGGCGAGCGTGACTACCAGCCGGGTAGCCGCCATCGCACCGTCGCGCACATCCCGAAGAAAGTCGACCCAGCCGAACCCGGCGGCCCGCGTGATCCTCAGCGCATAATTCGTGGCTTGTGACATTGCGTGCCTCCTTATGCTGGAACGGCCAGCGGCTCTGGACCGCAGGTCGCCATTCACAGGTTGGAACGTTGACCGGATTGCTCCACGTGCTTCTCCGGCCGCATCCTTGCACCGCAGGGCCGGAGTCCCGGCCGGCAAGCGGCTTGTTCGGGCGGAACCCGAAGTTCCGAAAGAAACAATCAAGCCCGAACCATACTGGAGCCCCCCGTGGTCCCCACCAAGTCGGCCGATGTTGCGCCGCACACGGGAGGGAGCTCCTAGCCCTTATGGCTGAACTGGATTGTAGGGGCCGACTCGCCCTGGTCAACCCGGCGGGAGCGCTTACCCCCACACACAGCAAGGGTGAAATGGGCCGCAAAGCGCGGAATATCGGCCGAAGAACCGGCTCTTTGCCTTGCATTTCAATCTCTTACGGCGTTCCCCCACTTTCGTGTTAGCACTCACTATATTTATTGCCGTCCGTCGCGCCGATGGAGTGTTTTCATGAAATACCACGATCTGCGGGACTTCATGGAGCAGCTGGAACGGCGGGGCGACCTTCGCCGGGTGAGCGTCGAGGTCTCTCCGCGGCTGGAAATGACGGAGATCTGCGACCGCACCCTGCGAGCGGCGGGGCCCGCCGTGTTCTTCGAGAAGCCGACCGGTCATTCGATGCCCGTGCTCGGCAACCTGTTCGGGACGCCCGCAGCGGGTCGCGTGGGGCATGGGCGCCGACTCGGTATCCGCCTTGAGGGAGGTTGGAGAACTGCTGGCCAGCCTCAAGGAGCCGGAGGCACCGAAGGGACTCCGCGACGCCCTGGGCAAGGTGGCCATGCTGAAGAGTGCGCTGTGGGACATGGCCCCGCGCGAGGTCCGGGGAGCGTCGGCACAGGAAGTGGTCTGGGAAGGCGACGACGTCGACCTGGCGCGGCTGCCGGTGCAGACCTGCTGGCCCGGGGACGCCGGACCGCTGATCACGTGGGGGCTGGTCGTCACCCGCGGCCCGCACAAGAAGCGGCAGAACCTCGGAATCTATCGGCAGCAGGTGATCGGCCGCAACAAGCTGATCATGCGCTGGCTGGCCCACCGCGGCGGCGCGCTCGACTTTCGTGATCACGCCCTCGCCCATCCCGGGAACGCCCTTCCCGATCGCCGTGGCCCTGGGCGCGGATCCGGCCACCACCCTCGGGGCGGTCACTCCGGTTCCCGACTCCCTGTCGGAGTACCAGTTCGCCGGGCTGCTGCGTGGCGCCCGCACGGAGATCACCTCATGTATCGGTAACTCACTTCAAGTTCCTGCTACTTCGGAGATTGTCCTCGAAGGCCACATCCATTCCGACCCAGCCAACGCGAACGGTGAACTGAGCGCCGCCAATCGCGGCTACGAAACGGCGCCGGAAGGTCCGTTCGGCGATCACACGGGCTATTACAACGAAGTGGAGCGATTCCCGGTCTTCACCGTCGAACGCATCACAATGCGGCGCAATCCAATCTACCACTCGACCTACACCGGAAAGCCGCCCGACGAGCCGGCGATCCTCGGCGTCGCGTTGAACGAGGTGTTCGTCCCGATCCTGCGCCGGACCTTTCCGGAAATCGTCGACTTCTACCTGCCGCCTGAAGGCTGCAGCTACCGCATGGCGGTCGTCTCGATGCGCAAGCAGTACCCGGGCCACGCGAAGCGCGTGATGTTCGGGATCTGGAGCTTCCTGCGCCAGTTCATGTACACGAAGTTCATCGTCGTCACGGACGCCGACATCGATGTCCGCGACTGGAAGGAAGTGGTCTGGGCCATCACGACGCGGGTCGACCCCGTGCGCGACACCGTGCTGGTGGACAACACCCCCATCGACTACCTCGACTTCGCCTCGCCCGTGTCGGGGCTGGGCGGCAAGATGGGCATCGATGCGACCGGCAAGATGCCTGGCGAGACGCAGCGCGAATGGGGCCGGCCGATCGCCATGGACGACGCCACCAAGGCGCGCGTCGATGCGATCTGGCAACAATTGGGTCTCTAGAAGCCGAGTCCAGGAGGCAACGTGGCGATCGAACGCAAGCCCATCCGCCGGGGCGGCATCAAGTCCGCCGGCTACGACCGCAACAACCGGATCCTCGAAATCGAGTTCGACAACGGCTCGATCATCCAGCACACCGCCGTCGGCGAGGAGATCGCGCGGCGGTTCATCTCGAGCACCTCGCCGGCGAGTGTCTACAAGGACACGATCCAGGAGGAGTTCACCGTCAAGCGGATCAAGTAGCGGCACCGCGGCGCGCGACCCGCGGCCGGCGCTACAGGAAGAACAGCGTGGCCAGCCCGAGGAAGATGAACACGCCCATGCTGTCGGTCGTGAAGGTCAGCAGCACCGACGACCCGATGGCCGGGTCGCGGCCGGAGCGCTCCAGCATCATCGGGATGAACATGCCCACCAGCGAGCCGATCATCATGTTGAGCGTCATCGCCAGCAGCAGCGTCAGGCCGATCAGCCACCCCTGCGGGCTGTCCCGATAGATGAACCAGGCGATCGCCCCGGCGATGCCGCCCCACACCAGTCCGTTCAGGCCGGCGATCGCCATCTCCTTCAGCACCAGCCGGCGCGAGTTGCCGCTGGTGACCTGACCGAGCGCGATCGACCGGATCATCAGCGTCATGGTCTGGTTGCCCGAGTTGCCGGCGATCCCCATCACGACCGTCATCAGCGTGGCGAGCGCGACGACCTTTTCGATCGTGCCTTCGAACTGCCCGATGACCCGCGAAGCGATGAACGCGGTGCAGAGGTTGACCGCCAGCCAGAGCCAGCGGTTCTGCGCGGACTTCCAGACCGTCGCGAACAGGTCCTCGTCCTCGCGCAGGCCGACCCGTCCCAGCGCCGCCTCCTCGCCTTCCTCGCGAATGACGTCCACGACCTCGTCGACCGTGAGGCGGCCGACGAGACGTCCGCGCTCGTCGACCACCGGCGCGGAGACCAGGTTGTAGCGTTCGAACGCCTGCGCCGCTTCGCCGGCCTCGTCGAGAGGAGACAGCGTCAGCAGGTCCGTGCGCATCACCTTGCGCACCTCGGTGTCGGGCTCGTTGAGCAGCAACCGATCCAGCGGCAGCGCGCCCTTCAGGACCTCGTGCCGGTCGACGACGAACACCTGGTCGGTGTGGTTGGGCAGTTCGTCGAAGCGCCGCAGGTAGCGCAGCACGACCTCGAGCGTCACATCCTCGCGGATGCTGATCATCTCGAAGTCCATCAGGGCGCCGACCGAGTCGTCCGGATAGGACATCGAGGCGCGCAGCTGCGCCCGCTCCTCGACGGACAGTCCCTCCTGGATCTCCTCGACGACGTCCGCGGGCAGGTCGTCCGCGATGTGGGCGATCTCGTCCGCCTCGAGGCCCTCGACCGCGTCGACCAGTTCCTCGTGGTCCATCGACGCGATCAGCGTCTCGCGGACCGCGTCGTTCACCTCCATCAGGATGTCGCCGTCGCGGTCCGCCTTGACGCAGTCCCACACGACGAGGCGGTCATCCGGCGGCAGCGCTTCGAGGATGTAGGCGATGTCGGCCGGATGGAGCCGATCGAGGATGGCCTTGAGTTCGGTGATGTGCTGCCGGTGGACCAGCTGCTCGACGAGCGGCTTGCGGTCTTCGGCGGGCGTGGCGTCGCGGTGCACGAGCGACTCGACCCGCCGCTGCTTGTCGAGGAGGTGCTGGACGCGGACGAGCGCCCGCTGCGCGGCCTCGGGATCGCGCGACGGGGCGCCTGGCGGCGCCTCGCGGTCCAGCATGTCCTGCTCGTTCATCGCCCGGCTACCCCGCTGCTGCGCCACCGACCTCGAAAGGGCGGTCGGATTGTAAGCGCGAGAGATCCCTCTTTCCGGGTCTCGGCGACCGTGACCCGCTGCGTTCGACTAGGGGACGGCCGCGTCGGCCATGTAGCGTGCAATGTCCGCGGTGCGCTTGTCGAGATAGGGGCCGGAACGGACGCGGCCATAGCGCTTCGGGTTCGGCAGGTAGGCGGCGAGGCGGGCCGACTGCTCGGGGCCGAGCTGAGCCGCCGGCACCCCGTAGTAGTGGCGCGCGGCTGCTTCGGCGCCGAAGATCCCCTCGCCCCATTCGACGACGTTCAGGTAGACCTCGAGGATGCGGCGCTTGTCCCACAGCGCCTCGATCATGTAGGTGATGACGAGTTCCTGGCCCTTGCGCAGGTAGCTTCGCTCGGGTGAGAGGAAGAGGTTCTTCGCCAGCTGCTGGGTGATCGTCGAACCGCCCTTCGCCGGACGGCCGCGCTTGAGGTTCGTCTCGTACGCCTTCTCGATCGCGTCCCAGTCGACGCCTTCATGCTCGCTGAAGCGCGCGTCCTCGGACGTGATCACGGCGCGCTTGAGGTGGATCGAGATGCGCTCGTAGGGAACCCAGCGATGCCTGAGTCCGGCCTTCGGGCTCTTCTGGCGCAGCGCCGTTTCCTCGCGCGCCATGAACGACGTCTCGCCCGGATTGTTCCACTTCCACCAGGCGATCCAGCCGAGGTACCAGAACTGCAGGGCAACCACGACGACGAGGCAGGCGACCAGCGCGAGCCCTGCCCAGCGCATCGCGGTGCGCATCAGCGCGGCTTCATCAGCGCGTGCTGGCCGTCTCGCGGGCTTCGCGCGAGAGCAGCGCACGGAGCTCGCGATACACCGCCTGCGTCTCCGGTCGAACTCCCCGCCACAGCAGGAACGACTCCGCCGCCTGTTCGATCAGCATTCCCAGGCCGTCGGTGACCTGCTTCGCGCCGCCGGCCTTCGCCAGTTGCATGAAGGGAGTGGGATCGGCAGCGTAGACGAGGTCATACGCCAGAAGGCAGTCGTTGAAGGTCTCGGGGTCGATCGCCGGCGCCTCGTTGTGCAGGCCGGTCGTCGTGCCGTTGATGATCAGGTCGAAGTGCTCCGCGGGAATCTCGTCGAAGTGGATCGCCTCGACGCCGAATTCCTCGGCGAGTTCCTCGGCCCGCTGGTGGGATCGATTGGCGACCGCAAGCCAGCGCGGGCTCGCGTCGAGCAGCGAGCCCAGCAGGCCACGCACGGCCCCGCCGGCGCCGAGCACGAGCACGGCGCAGTCGCCGAACCCGAACTCGAGGCGTTCGGTGACGTCGCGGACGAAGCCGATGCCGTCGGTGTTGTCGCCGAGGATGGTGTCGCCGTCGAACTTCAGCGTGTTGACCGCCCCGGCAAGGCGCGCGCGCGGAGTCAGCTCGTTGGCGAGCTTGGCCGCGTCGAGCTTGAACGGGACCGTCACGTTCAGCCCGCGGTAGCCGGCGTCGCGCAGCGAGAGCGCGTTCTCCTCGAAGCCGTCGATGGGCGCCTCGATCCGCTCGTAGCCGATCTTCTGCTTCACCTGTGCCGCGAAGCGCAGGTGGATTTCGGGCGACTTGCTGTGGGCAATCGGATTGCCGACAACAGCGTACTGATCAACGGCACTCATGGTCGGGCGGGGTCCGCGCTTCGGGTCGCAAGCTGGTCGTTGGTGAAAATCCAGGTCCGCGTGATCTCGAGGATATCCGTGTCCTTCGCGATGTCGGGCGGAAACGGCGAATATGGGGCCGCCTGCATCACGATCCTGCGCGCCGCCCGGTCAAGCACCGGCGAACCGGACGATTTTTCCAGAATCGTGTCGGCGACGGAACCGTCCTTGCGGATCGCGACCGTCATCCGCAACGATCCGTAATAGCGGCCGCGCGCCTCCGGAGGATAGTTCTCGTTTCCGATCTTCTCCACCCTGGCGCGCCAGTCCTCGAAGTAGCGCGCATAGCGGAACTCCGACGTGCTCGGCATGTAGTGGTGCTTGCGCGGCCGCTTCTGGTAGTCGGAGATCTGCTTGGCGATCTCCGCCTGCGAGCGCGCGAGCAGCTGCTTCGTCTCTTCGTCGACCGAGCCCGACTGCTGGGCGTCCGACCCCGCTTCCCTGCGCGGGCTCGGGCGCATTTGCAGCGAGTCCTTCAGCGCGGAGAGCAGCCGTTTCTGTTCTTCCTCGAGCTGCTGCACCGACTTGCGCGCCTCCTGGAGGGCATCACCGTCGCGCATCTCGAACGAGTTCGGCAGCGGCGAGGTGCGGCGCCCGTGTTCGGTCGTCCCGCCTCCGTCGAGATTCGCCTGCGCGAGCGCCTCGGGTTTTCCCGGACGGGTCTCGCTTTTCGCGTTGACGAGGATGATGTCGAGCGGCGGATCGGTCGACCGCACGCGCAACAGTTCCGGATCGACGAAGCGGATCGCGAGGATCGTGATGTGCAGGCCGATGGACACGGTGAGCGCCATGACCAGCACCTTGTCGGCCAGCAGCGCCCTCACACCTTGATGCGGATCTTCGGCGACATCCATTCGTGGGCGATCGGCCTGAACGATTGAACAGCAGGAAAAGTGCGGGCGATTGTAGCGACCGTGTCAGCGAAGACGCGACACGATCGCGCTAGTCTCCGATGGCACCGTCACTGCGCGCTCAGCGAGGAGCGTCGCCCGATGTTGCCGCCGCGTCGGGGCCGCGCTGTTCGACGTTCCCGCCGGCGTCGACGGCTTGTGCTTCCGGTGCGGCGCCGTTCTCCGGCCCGGGCGCGGCTTCCTCCTCGGCAATCTCCTCGTCCTCCGGGTCCACCGCCGTCTGCGCGGCGAGCACCTGGTGCACGCGCGCCTCCAGGACGAGGTCGATCTCGTGGGTACCGAGCACGTCGAGCTCGAGCCGCTGTCCGCGCGGCAGTTCCGGCAGGCCCGGCAGCCGCGTGATGAACGGCATGCCGTCGATCCGCAGCACGTCGGCCTTGATGACGCTCGCGGTGATGCGCGTGACGCCTTCCTGCCGAAGCCAGCGCAGCGACCAGTAGCGCTCCATGCGCTGCTGGAAGTCGGCGTACGCGCCGTACAGCGCCTCGAAGCCGGACACGATGCTGAAGAGGTCGGCGTCGCGCGCGCGGTAGGTCGGCACTTCATCGAGCGCGCACGCGATGACCTGGCGCTGGTTGACGAGGTCCACGTAGCGGCGCAGCGGAGACGTGCTCCACGTGTAGTGATCGACGCCGATGCCGTCATGGGGCGCCGGCGTCGTGCCCATTCGCACGCGGCCGAGGCTCTGCGAGCGGTAGATGGCGGCGACCTTGCGCTCCGCGAGCCAGCGGCCCCACGTGCTGTTTGCCAGGATCATCAGCTCGGCGACGATGAGGTCGAGCGGCGCCCCGCGGCGCCGCGGCTTGATGCCGACGTGCGCCCGCTCGCCCTCGCCGTCGATCACGAAGGAGTAGTCGACGCGCCCCAGCGGCTCCGGGCGGCCGCGCGCCTCTTCGCGCTGCGCCAGCAGCGTCCGCGCGACCCGCCACAGGAACGAGAGTTCGGCAGCGAAGGGCGCGTCGAACGCGCCGCTGGCGATCGCCTCCTCCGTGATCACGTCGTCCAGCTGGTCGTGCCGGAGATTGGCGGCAATCCGCAGGCGCTCGACACGGGTCTCGGTCGACAGCACTTCGCAGGTTTCGGCGTCCACCCGCGCGTACAGCGAGAGCACCGGGACCACGCGCCCCTCGTTGAGCGAGAAGGCGTCGACCCAGTCATCCGGAAGCATCGTGTACTTGAGCCCTGGCGCGTACACGGTGGACATCCGCGCGCGCGCCACCACGTCGAGCGGGTGATCGCGCCCGATCGCCACCCCGGGCGCGGCGATGTGCACGCCGACGATGGCCGTCGACCCCTCGCGCACGACCGAAAACGCGTCGTCGATCTCGGTGGTCGCGCTGTCGTCGACGGAGAACGCTGCGACGGGCGCGAGCGGCAGTTCCTCCGGCAGCGCCGGTGGCGGTAGATCCTGCGCGAACCCCGTCCCCTTCGGGAAGTGCGACGCGACGAAGCTGTCGACGTGCCACTGGTACGGCGACGCGATCGCTCCCGTTGACAGGAGCAGCTTCAGGGGCGTCGTCTGCAGTTCGCCGGCTGCCTGCTCGACCGCCTTGTACTCGACGGAGTTCTTGTCCGGCTTCACCAGCAACGCGATGGCCTGCTGGGAAATGGCGGCGGGCGCCTGCCCCGCCTTCAGTGCCTGCACGTGCTGCTGCTTCAGTTCGTCCTGCAGCCGCTTGCGTTCGAGCGCCGCGAGGGCCGCCTTCAGGGTTTCCGCGGGCGCCGCACGGTAGCGGCCTCGGCCCTTGCGATGGAAGTACACCGGCGCCGAATGGAGGCGGAACAGCAACGACGCCGCATCGACGCTCCCGGGCTCGTTCCCGTAGTACTCGCGTGCGATGTCCAGGAAACCGAACTCCTCCTGGGGCGCGACTTCCCACAGGAAGTCCAGGTCGATGCCTCCCGCCGCCGACTGGGCCCGCTCCAGCAGCACCGAAGGAGCCGGCTCGCGGAACTGAAGCAGCACGTGCGAACTCTTCACCTTGGTCCGCTTGCCGCTGGCCAGTTCGACCTGGTGCGAAGCGTCGGTGCTCGCCAGCACGGTGCCGGCCTTGAAGGCGCCGTCTTCCTCGAACAGGAGATGGGTCTTCACAGCGTTCCCGAGAAGGTGCGGATGCCGCGCAGCATCAGTTCGACGGCGATCGCGGCGAGGACGAGGCCCATCAGCCGCACGAAGGCGAGGGTGACGCGCTCGCCCAGCAGCGCGAACAGGCGCCCGGAGAACGACAGCACGACCGCGCTGATCGCCATGACCCCGGCGATCGCGCCCAGCCACTCCATCCAGCGCCCTGGCTCGCGAGAGACGAAGAGCAGCACGGTGGCGAGCGCGGACGGCCCCGCGAGCGCCGGCACGGCGAGCGGAACGATGAAGGGCTCGCCGTGCGGCTGCTCGCCGTAGACGCCCTGCCCGGTCGGGAACACCATCCGCAGCGCGACGAGCATCAGGACGACCGCGCCGCCGATCTGCAGCGAAACATCGGACAGTCCCAGCGCGCCGAGAAAGGGCCGGCCCAGGAACACGGCGGTCGACAGCACGGCGAAGGCGATGAAGCACTCGCGCAGGATGATGCGTGCCCGCCGCTCGGGAGGGACGTCGTCGAGCGCCGCGACGAAGATCGGGATGTTGCCGACGGGGTCGCAGACCAGCAGGAGCAGCAGGAACGACGAAACGAAACTCTCGTTCACCGGTCGGTCACCGTTTCCGTTCCGCCGCTGACGCGCACGAGTTCGGCCGGCGCGATCGGGAACACGCAGTGCGGAGTGCCGCCCGCCGCCCACACGACGCCGAAGCGGTGCAGCGAGGCATCGATGAAGGTCGTCATCGACCGCGCGTGGGCCAGTGGCGCGACGCCGCCGATCGCGAAGCTCGAGTGCTCGCGCACGAAGTCCGGCGTGGCTCGTTCAATCGACTCGCCCAGCAGCGCGCTGATCCGCGCTTCGTCGACGCGACGGTCGCCGGCAGCGATCACGAGCACCGCCCGCCCGCTGGGCACGGCGCGAAAGATCAGCGACTTCGCGATCTGCCCGAACTCGATCCCCAGCGCATCGGCCGCCTGCTGCGACGTCCGTGCCGCGACCGGAAGCTCGATCACCCGGGCATCGGTGCCCGCCGCGGTCAGCGCGTCCTGCACGCGCTGCGCGGACGCCGGCAATGGTTTCGCCGTCATCGCTCAGACGGTCAGTCCGCCCGCGACCTCGATCACCGCGCCGTTGATGTACGAAGCCTCGTCCGAGGCCAGGAAGGCATACACGTTGGCGATGTCTTCCGGAGTCCCCAGCCGCCGCAGGGGCACGCGCTCGGTCATCTGCTCGAGCACCTTGTGCGGGATCGTGCTGAGGATGGTCGTCGCGACGAAACCGGGCGCCACGGCGTTGCAGCGCACGCCCTTCGGCCCGAGTTCCCGCGCCCACGTCTTCACGAAGCCGATCACGCCGAACTTGGTCGCCGCGTAGTTGGTCTGCCCGAAGTTGCCGTAGATCCCCACGACGCTGGATGCATTCAGGATGACCCCGGAGCCCTGCTCGACCATCGTGTCGACGACCGCCCGCGCGCAGTTGTACGTCCCCTTGAGATTCACCGCGATGACCTTGTCGAACTGCTCGTCGGTCATCTTCTGCAGGCGCGCGTCGAGCGTGATGCCGGCGTTGTTGACGAGCACGTCGATGCGTCCGTGCCTGCCCTTCACGCTCGACACCATGGCGTCCACCTGGTCTCGCCGCGTCACATCCACCACGTAACCGGACACCGCGCCGGCGGCGGACAGCGTTCCAACGGCCTGGTCGACCCCCTCCTGCCGGACGTCGCACAGGGCGACCACGGCGCCCTCGTCCACGAATTTCTTCACTGTCGCGTAACCGATGCCTTGCGCGCCGCCGGTAACGATGGCGACCTTTCCCTCCAGACGCTTGCTCACTGCTCTCTCCCTTTGCTGCTGATGCCGCAGAAATCCAGGACCTCGTCCAGGTACAGGTCGAAGTCGGACAGTTCGTGATTGCTTCCCATGATCACCCGCTGGCGCGCCCCGACGTACTTGCTCGTCATCGTCCGGTAGTCGATCAGCGTGTCGCCCGTCGCCGCCACCAGGAAGTAGCGCTCGGGTCGCGAGATGACCGGAGTGTCGATCTCCTTCAGTTCACGCAGGTGTTCCGGGCGGAAGTCGATCGCGTCGGCGCTGAAGTAGACAGGCTGCCTTCCGAGGTGGCCTTCGAGGTCGCGCGCCGGCGCGATCGCCGGGTTCAGGAGGACGGCCCGGCACCCCAGCCGTTCCGCCACCCACGTCGCGTAATAGCCGCCAAGCGAAGAGCCGATCAGCGCCACCGACGACGGCGGCAGGGCGCCCGCGAGACCGTGCGCGAGGTCGGCCGCGGCGCGCGGCGATGCCGGCAGGGCCGGACAGACGTATTCCTCTTCGCGGCCGAGCGCACGCATCCGCTCGCGCAGCATCGTCGCCTTCCGCGAACCCGGGGAAGAGCGAAAGCCGTGCAGGTACAGGATCACGCGGCGCGCGCTGCGCGCTCGCGCAGTCGTTCCAGCAGGAGAGCGTGAATCCCGCCAAAGCCGCCGTTGCTCATCACGACCAGGCGATCGCCGGCGTGCGACTCCGATACCACCGCATCGACGAGCGCTGCCAGGTCGTTCAGGACCGTGGCCCGGGCGCCGAGGGGCGCCAGCGCTTCCCCCACATCCCAGCCGATGCCGCCGGAATAGCAGAAGACACGATCGGCGCCCGACAGGCTGCCTGCCAGCGCCGCCTTCATCGAGCCGAGCTTCATCGTGTTCGAACGCGGTTCGAGGATCGCGACAATGCGCCCCGGTACGCCTCGCGCGCGCAGCGCGCCGAGGGTCTCGCGCACGGCCGTGGGATGGTGCGCAAAGTCGTCGATCACGGTGACGCCGCCTTCGGTACCGCGTTCTTCCAGCCGGCGCTTCACTCCGCGAAATCGTTGCAGCGCCAGCAGCGAGGCTTGCGGCTGGACGCCGACGTGCTCGGCCGCCACCAGTGCTGCGAGCGCGTTCAGCCGGTTGTGATGGCCCGGAAGCTCGATCTGCAGCTCGCCGACGGGGCGGCCGGTCCGCGTGACGAGATACGGCGCGTCACGCCCCACCTCCCACTCCCCACCCGGCCCGAACGTGATCCGCTCCGACCAGCAGCCGCGCGCGAGGACGCGCGCCAGCGCCGGTTCGGCGGCGTTCACGACGACACGGGCCGACCGTGACAGCGTGCGGACGAAGTGGTGGAACTGCGTTTCGATGGCTGCCAGGTCGGGGAAAATGTCGGCGTGGTCGAACTCCAGGTTGTTCAGGACGGCGGTGCGAGGAAGGTAGTGGATGAACTTCGACCGCTTGTCGAAGAACGCCGTGTCGTACTCGTCGGCCTCGATGACGAAGGGCGCCGCGGCGCCGAGCAGCGCGGATCGCCCGAAGTCCTGCGGCACGCCGCCCACGAGGAACCCCGGATCCAGCCCCGCGCTCGACAGGATCCAGGCGAGCATCGATGTGGTCGTCGTCTTGCCGTGCGTTCCCGCTACCGCCAGCACGTGGCGCCCGCGCAGGACGTGTTCCGCCAACCACTGCGGGCCCGAGACGAACGGCAGTTGCCGGTCTAGGATCGCCTCCATCAGCGCGTTGCCGCGGGTGACCACGTTGCCGATCACGTACATGTCGGCGCGCAGTTCGAGCTGGCCCGGTTCGAAACCCTCGATCAGCTCGATGCCGGCGTCCACCAGCTGGTCGCTCATTGGCGGGTACACGTTGGCGTCGCAGCCGCTGACGCGATGCCCGGCGGCACGGGCGAGCTGCGCCAGCCCGCCCATGAAGGTGCCGCAGATGCCGAGGATGTGGATGTGCACGGAGGTTTCGCGGTCGCCGAACCGAGTGCGATCAGCGAAGTCAAAAGGCGTGAAATTGTAATGCGGCGCAACATGAGGCCCGTCGCTACACTCCCAGTTCCTCGCCGCACCCCTCCCAAGCCTACGCAACCATGCCAGCGGATGACGATCTTCGTGCGGAAATCGCCGCGACGGCCGCTCGCCTGATCGCCGAGGAAGGCTGCGAGTACGGCCAGGCGAAGCGCCGCGCGGTGCAGGAACTGCTGGGCGATTCGCGCGCGGCGCCAGTTCCCGACAACGCCGCAGTGGAACGCGAAGTGCGGCGTTACCTGCGGCTGTTCGAAGCGGACTCGCACCCGAAGCTGCTGGCGGGCCTGCGCCAGGCCGCGTCGTCGCTGATGGAACGCCTCGCCGTCTACGAGCCGCACCTGACAGGCGCCGTCCTGAACGGGACGGCGACCGAACACTCCGACATCCATCTACTCCTGTATGTCGACAGTGCGAAGGATGTCGAAGTCTTCCTGCTGGATGCCGGCGTGGAATTCGAGGTCGACGAGGGTCCGCCCGACGAGCGACCCCGCATGTTCGAGCGGCTCAGCTTTCTCATGCCCGCCCCGCGGGACATCGGCCTGCCGCGACAACTGGACAGCGTGGCGGTGCATCTGCACGTCTATCCGCGCGATGCGATCCGCGTCGCCCCGAGGCACAGGCCGGATCCAGGCCTCGAACCGGACCTGCACCCGGTCGAAGCGTCCGGACGCGCGGGCCTGCCCGCCGTGCGTCGCCTCATCCAGGACACCGTTCAATGAGCCGGAAGCAGGTGTGGTGGGTGGCGGCCGCCATCGCGTCGATCGCGCTGGCAGCAGGCTTCTCGCTCGCCGCGCGGCATTTCTCCACCGGTGGCGCGGGGACGTCCGCCGAGGTGTTCTTTGCCCGGACCTTCAACGACCTCGACGGGCAACCGACCGAGATGGCGCGGTGGAAAGACCGGGTCGTCGTCGTGAACTTCTGGGCGACCTGGTGCCCGCCGTGCGTCGAGGAAATGCCCGACCTTCAGCGCGTCCACGATGAATATGCGGGTCGGGGAGTGACGGTCGTGGGACTCGGAATCGACAGCCCGTCCGCGCTGAAGCGGTTCCGCGACGAGCACCTCCTGTCATTGCCGCTGTTCGCGGCCGGCGCCAGCGGCAGCGAGCTTGCCCGAGCCCTCGGGAACCCGTCTGGCGCGTTGCCGTTCACGGTCCTTGTCGATCGAAAAGGGCGTATCGTTCAGGCCCGCCTCGGGCAGGTGCAGCCTGCCGAGCTTCGCCGCTGGCTGGACGCTCAAACTGGGGCATCGATCCGCTGAGCGGCTGGACAGTCTTGCGGAATCCATAGACACTTCGCAGGCATTTGCCTTCTTTTGTAGGCAAATCTCTTTATTTCTCGTCTTTTTGCCGGAGACGGTCATGTCCGCTCGGGTGCTGGTCCTCAACGGACCCAACTTGAATCTTCTCGGCACGCGTGAACCCGGCATCTACGGCACGCAGAGTCTCGCGGAGATCGAAGCAGATTTGGCAGAAGTTGCGCGCAGAAGCGGTGCAGAAGTGGTGTTTTTCCAGAGCAACCACGAAGGCGCCATCGTCGATCGCATCCAGGGTGCTAGGGTCGACGGCACCGATTTCCTGATCGTCAATGCGGGCGCGTTCACCCACACGAGTGTGGCGATCCGGGACGCGCTGGCGGCCGTCGCCCTGCCGTTCATTGAGGTGCACTTGTCCAACGTCCATCGGCGCGAGGACTTCCGCCACCACTCGTACCTGTCGGACCTCGCGCTCGGCATGATCGTCGGACTCGGCGCGGCCGGTTACCGGTATGCGCTGCAGTACGCGCTGGACCATACGACGAAGACCGGATGAAGGAACCCTGATGGATTTGCGCAAGCTGAAGACCCTCATCGACCTGGTCGCCGAGTCGGGCATCGCGGAACTCGAGGTGACCGAAGGCGAGGACAAGGTCAGGATCGCGAAATTCAGTCCGGCGCCCGTCGCGCCCACCTCGTCGACAACCTTGATGACCGCGCCGGTGCCTGGCGCTCCCGTGGCGGGTGCCGCGGCGGCGCCCGTCACGCCAGCGCCGGAACCGGAGCCCACCGGACACGTCGTCAAGTCCCCGATGGTCGGCACGTTCTATCGCTCGCCCAGCCCCGGGGCCGCCTCGTTCGTCGAACTCGGCCAGACAGTGAAGGCGGGCGACACGCTTTGCATCATCGAGGCCATGAAGCTGCTGAACGAGATCGAGGCTGAGGTCGGCGGCGTGGTGAAGGAAATCCTCGTCGAGAACGGGCAGCCGGTCGAGTACGGGCAACCCCTCTTCGTCATCGACTGACGCACCCGCGCGGACGCCGAACGCCAGTCCAGACGGACGTCATGTTCAAGAAAATACTCATCGCCAATCGCGGCGAAATTGCCCTGCGGATCCAGCGCGCATGCCGCGAGATGGGCATACGCGCCGTGGTCGTGCATTCCGAAGCCGACACCGGCGCCAAGTACGTGAAGCTCGCCGACGAGTCCGTCTGCATCGGACCGGCACCGTCGCGCGACAGCTACCTGAATATCCCGGCCATCATCAGCGCCGCGGAGGTCACCGACGCCGAGGCAATTCACCCCGGCTACGGATTCCTGTCGGAGAACGCGGACTTCGCCGAGCGCGTGGAAAAGAGCGGCTTCTGCTTCATCGGCCCACGCCCGGAGTCGATCCGGCTGATGGGCGACAAGGTGTCGGCCAAGCAGGCGATGGCTTCGGCCGGCGTGCCCACGGTGCCCGGGTCGAGTGGCGCCCTGCCCGAGGACGCGCGGGAGATCGTCAAGATCGCGCGGTCGGTCGGCTACCCGGTCATCATCAAGGCAGCGGGAGGCGGCGGGGGCCGCGGCATGCGGGTCGTTCATACGGAAGCCGCATTGATCAACGCGGTGACGATGACCAGGCAGGAGGCCCTCGCGGCATTCGGGAATCCGGCCGTCTACATGGAGAAATTCCTGGAGAACCCGCGGCACATCGAGATCCAGGTGCTGGCGGACCAGCACCGCAACGCGGTGTGGCTCGGCGACCGCGACTGCTCGATGCAGCGCCGGCACCAGAAGATCATCGAGGAAGCGCCGGCGCCGGGCTTGAACCGCCGCGCCGTCGACAAGATCGGCGACCGGTGCGCCGAGGCCTGCAAGAAGATCAACTACCGGGGCGCCGGCACGTTCGAGTTCCTGTTCGAGAACGGCGAGTTTTATTTCATCGAGATGAATACCCGCCTGCAGGTCGAGCATCCCGTGACCGAGATGGTGACGGGGCTGGACCTCGTGCAGGAGCAGATCCGCGTGGCGGCCGGCGAGAAGCTGCGGATCAGGCAGCGTGACGTCGTCCAGAAGGGTCACGCGATCGAGTGCCGGATCAACGCCGAGGACCCGTGGAAGTTCACGCCGTCGCCGGGGCGCATCACTTCGTGGCATCCGCCCGGCGGCCCCGGGGTACGCGTCGACTCGCACGCCTTCGCGGGCTATTTCGTGCCGCCGAACTACGACTCGATGATCGGCAAGGTGATCTGCTACGGGGACACGCGTGAGCAGGCGCTCGCCCGCATGCGCGTGGCCATGTCGGAGATGGTGGTCGAGGGCATCCTCACCAACATCCCGCTGCATCGAGAATTGTTGAACGACGAGAAGTTCATGCTCGGCGGCACCAGCATCCACTACCTAGAGAAACGGCTGGCCGCGCGCCAGGTCGGCTGACCCGGGGTGCTCGTCGAACTGACGCTCTCGGCGGACGAACGTAGCGCCGAAGCCCTCGCCGACGCGCTGCTCGAAGCCGGCGCGTTGTCGGTTTCCCTCGAAGACGCCAATGCAGAGACGCCGGACGAGCAACCGCTGTTCGGCGAACCCGGGCTCGCTCCCGATCGGCACGCGTGGATGGCGAGCCGCCTTCGGGTGCTCGTCGAGGACGACGAAGGCGAGGCCGTCGTGCTCGCGGCTGCCGAGGCGATCGGCGTCGCGCCGCCGGCGATCGAACGCAGGACAGCGGTCGCGGACACCGACTGGGTGCGAGCGACGCAGTCGCAGTTCCCGCCGACCCGGATCAGCGACCGCCTGTGGATCGTTCCCACATGGCACGAGCCACCCGATCCCGAGGCGGTCGTCGTCCGCCTCGACCCGGGTGTCGCATTCGGCACCGGCACCCATCCGACGACGCGTCTTTGCCTGCGCTGGCTCGACGCCACCCTGCGCCCGGGGGCGAGCGTCCTCGACTACGGGTGCGGCTCCGGAATCCTGGCGATCGCGGCCGCAAAGCTCGGTGCCTCGCGCGTCGTCGGCAGCGACATCGATCCACAGGCGCTGCAGGCGGCCCGCGCGAACTCGGAGGCCAACGCAGTGCGAGCCGATTACACTGAACCGGACTCGCTTCGCGCCGGAACCTGGGACGTCGTGCTGGCCAACATCCTTTCGAATCCGCTGATGCTCCTCGCTCCTGCGCTGCTGGCTCGCGTCGCCCCGGGCGGCGCGCTCGTGCTCTCGGGAGTCCTCGCGCGCCAGGCCGATCAGGTCATCGAGGCCTACCGCGCCGTCGACGCGAGCGTGCCGCTGTCCGTGTGGGCCGCGGACGAAGGCTGGGTTTGCCTGGCAGGACACCGTCCGCACTAGGTCCATGGCGCTCGCCACCAAGTGTCCCCAGTGCGGCGCTCTGTTCCGAGTGGTCGCGGACCAGCTGAAATTGCGCGGCGGCCTGGTCCGCTGCGGGCAGTGTCATGCGGTGTTCGACGCGATCGGCAGCCTCACGTACGTGGAAGACAGCGCGGTCGCGCCGATGCGGACCGCGAAAGAGGAGGCGCCGGCAGCGAGCCCTTCTCCCGCGCCGACCGCTGACGAGGCGCCGGCGACACGACACGCGCTCGGGCGATCGACGACGCTCCGCATCTCCCCGGTTCCTCCAGCAACGCTGGCCGGCAACCTTCCTCCGCGTGGCGAGCCCTTCATGGCGCCGCGCGATGAACCGGCCGTGGCGCAAAGGCGGACGACGGGATCGACGGTCACGAGTCCGGAAGCCGGGGAACTGCGCGATGCCGAGACGACCGCCGGGACCCAGGGTCGCGCGCCGACACTTGTTCGGCCGAACGAGGCGCCGGCGACGGGGCCAGTCGAGACGCCCGCGGATGAAGGCGTCGAGCCGGTCGCAGGCGTGCCACCCGAGTCCGACGCCGCAACGCCGGAAATGGAAGAAGCCGAGCGCCCGCCGAGCTTCATGCAGCCGAAGCGCCGGAAGCGGCGAGGATTCTCGGTCGTGTATGGAAGCGGCACCGCGCTCCTCATGCTGCTGGCCGCGATCCAGCTCGCCGTGATCTTCCGCGGCCAGCTGCTGGTCCACTGGCCGCAGTCCCGCCTGCTCCTGACCGACGTGTGCAGCATGCTTCGGTGCACGGTCAACTGGCCGACGCAGGCCGACCGGCTTGCGGTCATGGGGACGGAACTCCAGGCGATCCAGGGCACGGACGCCCTGGAGTTGAGTGCATTGATACGCAACCGTGCGGAGTTCAGGCAATCGTTGCCAGCCATCGAAGTGACCTTGACCGATGCCCGCAACCGTCCCCTGGCTCGCAAGGTGTTCACCCCCGCGGACTACCTCGTTTCGGCGGGAGAGCCGACCGCGCGCCTGCAGGAAGGGCTCGCTCCAGGCAGTGACCTGGCGATCCGGATCTATTTCGAGGCGCGAGGCCTCAGTCCGGCGGGGTTTCTCGTCTATCCGTTCTATCTGTGATCACCACGGGCGCGCCGATACAAGCAACGCCGGCAGCTCCAAACCCAAATCCATCATGAGCACACTGATCTGCGGCTCCATCGCGTACGACTCCATCATGGTCTTCGAAGGCCGCTTCGCCGACCACATCCTGCCGCACCAGGTGCACATCCTGAACGTGTCCTTTCTGGTGCCTGACATGCGCCGGGAATTCGGGGGCTGCGCGGGAAACATCGCCTACAACCTGAAGATGCTCGGTGGGGAACCTCTTCCCATGGCGACGGTGGGCAGCGACGCGCAGCCGTACCTGGACCGGCTCGATGCGCTCGGCATCAGCAGGCGCTTCATTCGCCAGCTCGAGGGCGCCTACACGGCACAGGCATTCATCACCACCGACCTGGACGACAACCAGATCACGGCGTTCCATCCCGGTGCGATGAGCCAGTCGCACCTCAACGCCGTTCCCGGGGACGGCACCGTTCGACTGGCGATCGTCGCGCCCGACGGTCGCGACGGGATGCTGCAGCACGCGCAGCAACTCGCCGATCACGGCATTCCGTTCATCTTCGACCCCGGCCAGGGCATGCCGATGTTTTCCGGGGACGAGCTGCTCTGGTTCATCCAGCGCGCGGACTACGTCGCGGTGAACGACTACGAAGCGAAGCTGCTCGCGGAGAAGACAGGGCTGACGTTGGCGGAGCTCAGCCGCAAGGTGCGAGCGCTGATCGCGACGCGCGGCGCCGAAGGGTCGGAGATCCATGTCGACGGCCAGGTGATGGCTATCCCCGTTGCGTCCGCGCGCAAGCTGGTCGACCCCACCGGGTGCGGCGACGCCTACCGGGCGGGGTTGATGTACGGCATCGCGAACCGCTTCGACTGGGAGGTGACCGGCCGGCTCGCGGCGGTCATGGGCTCGCTCAAGATCGAGCACAGCGGCGGGCAGAACCACGCGTACGACCGGATCGCGATCGCAGACCGGTTCACCGAGGCATTCGGTTACCGCCCCTGGTAGGAAGCGACCGCGGACCCGCGCCTCAAATGCGGGCCACTACCATCTGGACGACGTAGACGCCGATCAGCAGCACCATCGGCGATAGGTCGAATCCGCCGACCGTCGGCAGAATGCGGCGAATCGGCGCAAGCAGCGGCCGCAGCAGCGCTTCGAAGGCGGGCGCGAAGGGCGCGTGCGGATTCACCCAGCCGATCACGACGTAGATGACCGTGACCCACACGATCACGTTGAGCCCCCAGATGACCAACTGGCGGAGTGCTGCGAGCAGCGCGATGTCCCACGGAACGGACATGCCGACGACGGCGCGCATCAGGACGACCATCAGCAGCGTCGCCAGCAATGCCGCGACCAGCGAGGCCCAGTCGGCGCGGCCGCGCGCCGGCAACAGCTTCGACAGCGGCCCCACCAGCCAGTTGGTCATGGCGAACGCGAACTGAGCCACCGGATTGCGCGGGGGCATGCCGATGTAGCGCATCCAGGCGCGCAGCAGAAGCAGCGCCACGAGTAGCGAGCCCAGGATTTCGAGCAGGAAGCGCGCGATGTCAGCGAGCATTTGTCCACCGGGGATTAGGAGCCGCCGATTCTAAGGGGAGCCGAAGCACAGGCGCGGTCCGGACCGCGTCGGCAAGAAAAAGGGCGCTCGAACGAGCGCCCTTTCTTGACTCGCAACTCGTCGAGAGTTACGGACGGCTGCCGGTCGGGAACGGCCAGGCGGCTGCCGGGTTGAGCGCCGTCTTCGCGCCAGGTGCGGCAGGAGCCGGCGTTGCCGCAGGCGCGGCCGGCGCTACGGCCGGTTTTGCAGCGGGCTTCGGCGCAGCAGCCTTTGGGGCAGCCGGCTTCGCCGCCTTCTTCACGGCCTTCTTGGGCTTCGGCGCAGCTTTCTTGGCGGCACGCTTCGGCGCTGCCTTCTTGGCGGCCTTCTTGACCGCCTTCTTGACGGCTTTCTTGACCTTCGCCTTCTTGACGGTCTTCTTGACGGTCTTCTTGACTGCCTTCTTGGCGGCCTTCTTGACCTTTGCCTTCTTTACGGTCTTCTTCACCGCCTTCTTGGCGGCCTTCTTGACCTTCGCCTTCTTGACGGCCTTCTTGGCCTTGGTCACGGCCTTCTTGGCCGGACGCTTCTTGGCGGCTTTCTTGGTTGCCATGTCACTCTCCTGATGAAGATTGCCTGAAGGAGCCAGCGACGACGCATTCCGGTCCGGGCGCAAGATGCCCCTCGAACACGGGCTGGAATGCCACACCGGCTGCCCGAAGGCAGCCGGTGAGCGCTAGCGAAATGCTGCTAGTTACTTCTTCGCCTTCTTGGCGGTCTTCTTGGCAGCTTTCTTGGCAGTCTTCTTCGCCGCCGGCTTCTTCGCTACTTTCTTGGCCGCTTTCTTGACGGTTTTCTTGGCGGCTTTCTTGGCCGGGGCCTTCTTCGCAGCTTTCTTCGTTGCCATTTGAAACTCCTTCGGTCTATCTACCTAGGTTGAGAAGGAAACCCGGCACGCGGCGCAAGCCGCCAGCCGGGCTATTCATCGGCGCACGCAGATGCTCTGTCGCCGCGGCACCCCCAGAAATGCGTTTGATCCGCAAATCCGAGCTGAGCGCGGAACGTGCAGCGCACTGACCGCTGACGCTGATGAATTCGGCACGGCGCGCGCGGGAAACGGAGACGGACGGGCGCGCGCAAAAAAAACGCCGGAAGCATTCCGGCGTCTGTCTGATCGGGTGAGAGCTGCTGCGACTGCTTGGCCGTCAGGCCGGTTTTTTCAGAGGGAGCGAGACCGCAAGACGGTAGGGTCTCGTTCAGCGTTGGAGGCTGGTCCTCTGCGTTTACCTGACGACTGTGTGGGTCTGTGGTCAATTCAGCGGTCGATCGATGTCTGTTGAACAATCTGATCGAGCAACTAAACAACGACTCGCTTTTTACTCGCAAAAAAAATTCATCGCAAGAATTTTCTGCGCGCGACATCGAGTTGTGTGCGATTTGTCCCACTTCTCTTGCGTTCAGTTTTGCGTGATCGCCGCGTCTCGCGCGCGCGATCGCATCACTCACTCATCAGTCCCACGAGAGCGCGCCGCCCGACTGGTACTCGATGACGCGCGTCTCGAAGAAGTTGCGTTCCTTCTTCAGGTCGATCATCTCGCTCATCCACGGGAACGGGTTCTCCTCCTGCGGGAACATCGCCTCGATGCCGATCTGCTGCGCGCGACGGTTCGCGATGTAGCGCAGGTAGCCCTTGAACATCGGCGCGTTCAGGCCGAGCACGCCGCGCGGCATCGTGTCTTCGGCGTAGGCGTACTCGAGGTCGACCGCCTTCCGGAACAGCGCCCTGACTTCCTCGCGGAACTCCGGCGTCCACAGCTGCGGGTTCTCGAGCTTGATCTGGTTGATCAGGTCGATGCCGAAGTTGCAGTGCATCGACTCGTCGCGCAGGATGTACTGGTACTGCTCGGCCGCCCCGGTCATCTTGTTCTGCCGGCCCAGCGCCAGGATCTGGGTGAAGCCGACGTAGAAGAACAGGCCTTCCATCAGGCAGGCGAAGACGATCAGGCTCTTCAGCAGCTTCTGGTCGTTCTCGATCGTGCCCGTCTGGAAGTGAGGATCGGTCAGGGTGTCGATGAACGGGATGAGGAACTCGTCCTTGGCGCGGATCGAGCCGACCTCGTGGTACGCGTTGAAGATCTCGCCCTCGTCCAGGCCCAGCGACTCGACGATGTACTGGTACGCGTGGGTGTGGATCGCCTCTTCGAAGGCCTGGCGAAGCAGGAACTGGCGGCACTCCGGCGCCGTGATGTGCCGGTAGGTGCCCAGGACGATGTTGTTGGCGGCCAGCGAGTCGGCCGTGACGAAGAAGCCGAGGTTGCGCCTGATGACCCGGCGCTCGTCATCGGTCAACCCGTTCGGGATCCTTCCACAGCGCGATGTCCCGCGACATGTTGATCTCCTGCGGCATCCAGTGGTTCGCGCAGGTCGCGAGGTACTTCTCCCAGGCCCATTTGTACTTGAACGGGACCAACTGGTTCACGTCGGTCTGGCCGTTGATGATCCGCTTGTCCGCCGCGTTGACGCGGCGCATGTCCGGCGCGGCCGGGCGAGCCGCGGGTGCCACATTCGCCATGGGCCGCGCGGCCGGCGACGACCGGCTGCAGGCCGGGCATCGGAACCGCGGGGGGTTGAGAGGTCGGGGTGTCGTCCCACGCCAGCATGTTCTTGCTTCTCCTTCGTTTCGTTACTGGCAGGCTTCGCAATCCGCGAAACCGGGATCGCCGGGCTTGAGCATGCAGACCTTGCCTTCGGGTTCGGGCATCGCCGCGGCTCCCGCCACACCGCCGTCGCTCGGGACCGAGTTGAGCTGCCCGGTGCGGGTGGTGGTCGACTTCTCCGCGTGGGTCGCCCCGATCGTGCGCAGGTAGTAGGTCGTCTTGAGGCCGCGCTGCCAGGCGAGCCTGTACGTCTCGTCGAGCTTCTTCCCGGAGGCGCCCGCCATGTAGATATTGAGGGACTGGGCCTGGTCGATCCACTTCTGCCGGCGCGCCGCGCACTCGATCAGCCAGCCGGGCTCGACTTCGAACGCCGTCGCATACAGCTGGCGGAGCTCGGCGGGAATGCGATCGATCCTGGCCAGCGACCCGTCGAAGTACTTGAGGTCGGCGACCATCACCTCGTCCCACAGGCCGAGCCTCTTCAGGTCGCGCACCAGGTGTTCGTTCACGACCGTGAACTCGCCGGACAGGTTGGACTTGACGAACAGGTTCTGGAAAGTCGGCTCGATGCAGGCGTCGACGCCGATGATGTTGGAGATCGTGGCCGTGGGCGCGATCGCCACGCAGTTGGAGTTCCGCATGCCGTGCTGCCTGATGCGGGTGCGCAGGGCTTCCCAGTCCATCGTCGAGCTCATGTCGACCTCGACGTAGCCGCCGCGCTGGTCGGCCAGGATCTTCAGGCTGTCCTGCGGAAGGATCCCGCGGTCCCACAGCGACCCGCTGAAGGACGAGTAGCGCCCGCGCTCCTCGGCCAGTTCGGTCGACGCCCAGTACGCGTAGTAGCAGACGGCCTCCATGCTGCGGTCGGAGAACTCGACCGCCGCCTCGGACGCGTACGGCGTCCGCATCATGAGCAGGCAGTCCTGGAATCCCATGATGCCCAGGCCGACCGGGCGGTGGCGGGCATTGGAATTGCGCGCCTTCGGCACCGCGTAGTAGTTGATGTCGATGACGTTGTCGAGCATCCGCATCGCCGTGCGGATCGTCTTCTTCAGCTTCGCCCGGTCGAGTTCGAAGCCGCCCTCGCCGTCGGGCTTCATGTGCGCCGGCATGTTGACCGAGCCCAGGTTGCAGACCGCGATCTCGCTCGCCGACGTGTTCAGCGTGATCTCGGTGCACAGGTTCGAGCTGTGGATCGTGCCGACGTGCTGCTGCGGCGAGCGCAGGTTGCAGGCATCCTTGAACGTGATCCACGGATGCCCGGTCTCGAACAGCATCGAGAGCATCTTGCGCCAGAGGGAGAGCGCCGGCAGCTTCCGGAACAGCTTGATCTCGCCGCGCGCGGCCTTCTCCTCGTACCGCGTGTACGCCTCCTCGAACGCCCTGCCGGTCTTGTCGTGCAGGTCGGGGCAGTCCGAAGGCGAGAACAGCGTCCAGTCGCCGCCTTCCATCACGCGCTTCATGAACAGGTCGGGAATCCAGTTGGCCGTGTTCATGTCGTGCGTGCGCCGGCGGTCGTCGCCGGTGTTCTTGCGCAGTTCCAGGAACTCCTCGATGTCGAGGTGCCACGTCTCCAGGTAGCAGCACACCGCGCCCTTGCGCTTGCCGCCCTGGTTGACGGCGACCGCCGTGTCGTTGACGACCTTCAGGAACGGCACCACGCCCTGGCTCTTGCCGTTCGTGCCCTTGATGTGCGAGCCGAGCGCCCGCACCGGGGTCCAGTCGTTGCCGAGGCCGCCCGCGTACTTGGCCAGCAGGGCGTTCTCCTTGATCGCCTCGTAGATGCCGTCCAGGTTGTCCGACACTGTCGACAGGTAGCAGGACGAGAGCTGCGAGTGGCGCGTGCCGCTGTTGAACAGCGTGGGCGTCGAGCTCATGAAGTCGAACGTCGACAGCACCTCGTAGAACTCGATCGCCCGCTCCTCGCGGTTGACCTCGTTCAGGGCCAGGCCCATGGCGACGCGCATGAAGAAGGGCTGCGGCAGCTCGAAGCGGCGCCCGTCGTGGTGCAGGAAGTAGCGGTCGTAGAGGGTCTGCAGACCGAGGTAGTTGAACTGAAGGTCGCGGTCGGCGTTCAGGGCCGCGCCCAGGCGCTCGAGGTCGTACTGGCCGAGGCGCTCGTCCAGCAGCCCGGCCTCGATCCCGTACTTGATGAAGCGGGGAAACGACTCCGCGTACCGCGTCCGCATCTCCGCCTGCCCGATCTCCTCGCCCAGCACTTCGGCCCGGACCGTGTGCAGCAGGAGCCGGGCGGTCACGTACGAGTACGCCGGGTCCTTCTCGATCAGCGCGCGCGACGCGAGGATGGCCGACTTCCAGACCTCATCCAGCGGCACGCCGTCATAGACGTTCTTGACGGTCTCCGACGAGGATCGAGTCGGGCGTCACGTAGTCCGACAGACCCTCGCACGCCGCGCGCACGACCGCCTCGATGCGGGGCATGTCGAGCGGCACGCGGTTGCCGTTCTCGATCATCGTGAGCTTCGGCGCCGGGGCATCGTTCCGGGCCAGCCCTTCGCGCGCGCGCTCCTGCGCGCGGCGCTCGCGGTAGAGGACATACGATCGGGCGACGTCGTGCGCTCCGTCGCGCATCAGCGACAGTTCCACCTGGTCCTGCACGTCCTCGATGTGGAACGTGCCGCCGGCCGGCTGCCGGCGCATCAGCGCCTGGACCACGTGGCCGGTGAGCTTCTCGACCTGCTCGCGGATTGCCGCCGACGCGGCGCCCTGGCCGCCGCGGACCGCGATGAATGCCTTGGTCATCGCCACCGCGATCTTGGAAGGCTCGAAGGCAACGACCGCGCCGTTGCGCCGGATGATCTTGTAGTCGGCGTAGGACGTCGCGCGCACTCCGCCCGCGACCATCCCCTCCCGGTAATCCGCTGCCCTCGATCCCGCGGAAACCGACTCCCGCGGCAGCGCCGCCTGCCGCCTCCTGATACTCCATGCGTCCTCCGAATCCTGTCTGGTGTTCCGGAGCCGACGGCCCTGCGCGTCACGACGACACACAATCCCTAGTCAGCCCCGCTTTGCGTTTTCCAACCGCCGCGACCGCCCCGATGCCCGGCGCCGTGTTGAGTCTCCCGCGCGCCGTCGCCGTCGACGAGTCCGCCGCGCTTGCCAGCCGAACACAAGATATTGTGGTCTCTCGCGTTCCCGGCACTATTTGTTGTGTCCCGGATCATAGGCAAATTATTCATTTGGTCAACAGGAGAGTGACGCGCGGTGCGCCGAGGGACGCCTCGATCTCCCGGCGACGGACGCCGTGGGAACCGCTATCGAGCGGTCGCGCGCGCGGAACGGTGGGAGACTGAAGCGGGAAGCGTGAGCCGTGCCCAGTCGAAGAAGGGACCGGGGTCGGTCTTGCGGCCGCCTGCGATATCGCTGTGCCCGCACACCGCGCGCACCGGATACGAGCCCAGGACCGCTGCGAGCGCGTCGTTGAGCGCCGCGTACTGCGCGTCGGTGAAGGCTTCGAAGTCGCTGCCCTCGAGTTCGATGCCGACGGAGAAGTCGTTGCAGCGCGGACGTCCGTCGAACTTCGAAGCGCCGGCGTGCCACGCACGGCGGTCGAACGAAGCGAACTGGGTGATCGCCCCGTCGCGCTCGATCAGCAGGTGGGCGGACACGCGCGCGCCGGCGACCTCCGCGAAGAACGGATGTGCGCACGGATCGAGGCGGTTGGTGAACAGTGCGTGCACGTTCCGCAGGCCGTACTCGCCGGGCGGCAGGCTGATGTTGTGGATGACGACGAGTTCGACCAGTTCGCCGGGCGGTCGATCGTCTACGTTCGGCGTCGGCAGACGGTCAACGCCCTGCAGCCAGCCGTCGACCACAGTCCTCATCGCGGCGGCTCCGGCGCGACTGACGACGCCGTCACTTGATCGCCAGGCGCTGCATGCGATACCGCAACTGCCGGAACGTGATTCCCAGCAGCTGCGCCGCAGCCGTCCGGTTGTAGCGGGTGCGGTCCAGCGCACGCCGGATGGCATCGCGTTCGAGCGAGTCGAGGTACGACGGCAGGGATGACGGCACGCCGTCGACCAATGCGAAGTCGCCCGGCGCTGCCGGTTCGCCGATGTCCGGCAAGGGCGGACCCGGCTCGTCCGCGCACACGGCCTGCACATCGGCGGGAAGGTCCGCTTCCCACCCCGGCAGCATCAGGTCGTCCTCCATCAGGAGGTCGTCCCGGGCCAGGGCCACCGCGCGCTCGAGGATGTTCTCGAGTTCCCGCACATTGCCCGGGAAACGATAGCTTCGAAGCGCTGCGACCGCCGCCGGGGACAGCCGAGGCGGCGGCCGACCAGTACGCTCGGCAATCCGCGCGAGGATCGCGCTGGCGAGCTGTGGAACGTCTTCGAGCCGATCGCGCAGCGGCGGCACGCGCACCTCGATGACGTTCAGGCGGTAGAAAAGGTCCTGCCGGAACCGTCCTTTCGACACCAGCGCCGCCAGGTCCTGATGCGTCGCGCTGACGATCCTCACATCGACCGGATCTTCCGACGAGGCTCCCACCTTGCGGACCCGGCGCTCCTGTATCGATCGCAGCAACTTGACCTGCATCGCCAGCGGCAACTCGGCGACCTCGTCGAGAAACAGCGTGCCCCCGGCCGCCGCCTGGAAGAAGCCGTCGCGGTCGCGGTCAGCTCCCGTGAACGCGCCCTTCCGGTATCCGAAGAACTCCGCCTCCATCAGGGTCTCCGGAATCGCGCCGCAGTTCACCGGCACGAATGGCTGGAGGCCACGGTTCGAGGCGTCATGGATCGCCCTCGCCGCCAGTTCCTTGCCGCTGCCCGACTCGCCATGGATCATCACGGGAGCCATGCTGTTGGCAAGCCGCACGATGATCCCGCGCAGCTGCCGCATGGCCGGTGCGTCACCGGTGAGGCGGGCCAGCGCAGGCAGGTCCGATGCATTCCCTTCACCGGCAGCGCCGACTCTCACGGCGGAGCGCACGAGCATGCGCAACTGCTCGACGTCGACCGGCTTCGTCAGGTAGTCGAATGCGCCGGCCTTCAGCGCCGCCACCGCGTTCTCCGCGCTGCCATAGGCCGTGATGACCGCGATCGGCGGACCCGCCGACTGCGCGACGTCGCGCACGAGATCCAGACCGGTTCCATCGGGCAGTCGCATGTCGGTCAGGCACAGCGAGTAGCGCCGCGATCCGAGCCGTGCGCGCGCCACGGAAACCGACTCGGCCGTGTCCACGTCGAGGCCCAGGCGCAGCAGTGTCAGCGACAACAGTTCGCGCAGATCCGCCTCGTCGTCGACAACGAGGACCGCGGGCACGCGACCCGGCGGCGCAGCCCTGTCGGAGGCAGGTGGCAGCTCGTTCATGAGAGCGGGATCGTATCGAGGAAGCCTTGCGGGTCGACGCCCTGCGTCGAGCCTCGGCCGAAGCGCAGCAGAAACCCGTCGCGCATCGATCCGTCGAGTTCACGGCGCGTGCCGTAGCCCAGCTCTGCCCGATTGGTCACGCAAAACTCCCGCGCCAGATACAGACCCAGTCCCGTGCCCTGCGACCGGGTTGTGTAAAACGGTTCGAACAGCGCCGGACGCATGTCGAGCGGCACGCCGGGACCGTCGTCGAACACCCAAAGCTGCGAACGGTCGCTCTCCGGCGACATCTCGATCAGGATGGTGACCGACCCGGCCTGGCCGGACGCGTACCTCAGCGCATTGTCCACGAGGTTGTACAGCACCTGCCGGAGGTGGGATTGCTCGAATTTGACGTGCAATCCCGGCGGAGCGTCGACCTCGATCACGCCGTCGGCGAGGCCCCTGTCGCGCTCGAATTCCTCGAGGAACTGACGGACGAAAGCGGCGATTTCCAGCTGGTCGCCGAGCGGCGGCTCGCGCCTGGCAACGCGGAGCACGTCTTCCACGAGCCGGTTCAGGCGCTTCGTGTTCTCGCTCACGATGGCCGCCAGCCGCTTCAGCCCCGGATCGGCGGCGTCCTCACCCAGCAGCTGGCCCGCGTGGCTGATCGCCGCCAGCGGATTGCGGATCTCGTGCGCGATCGAGGCGGTGAGGCGTCCCATCGCCGCCAGCTTCAACTGCTGGGCCCGATCCTCGACGTCCCGGACGTCCTCCATGAAGATCAGGAACTCGTCGCCAGCCGTGGAAGTCGGTCGCGCGAACCGCGCCCTGATCCGCGAATCCGTGCCGCGCGCCGAATCCGCGCCCGCCGTCTGCGCGCTGGACCAGCCGCCCTCGCCGCGCCCGCTGTCGAGCCAGGAAGCGAAAGCCGCGGCCAGTTCGCGGGCCTCGGCGCGATCCGCAAGGCGGGTACCGGTGAGCTGGGCTTCGGCCGCGAGGCCCAGCATCAGTCGCGCCGCCCGGTTGTTCGCGCGCACGTGAGTCGTCCGATCGACCACGATCACGCCCTGCTCCATCTGCGCGATGACGAGCCGGTTGATGGCGAGCTGGTTCTGCAGGTCGCGCCCACGCGTGCGCGCCAGCCGCTCCTGCTGCGCCAGTCGCGAGCTCAGCGCGCGCAGCAAGGCGGTCACCGCGAAGAGAGCCGCTCCGTACACGCCGGCCTGGAACAGGAGCGGATCCGACGAGCCGCGCGCGATCGAGCGCACGCCCGCGTCGCCGAGGATCGTCAGCACCGCCAGCGCGCAGATGAAGAACACGAGCAGCGACGGCAGCAGCAGCGACGCGCCGGCCAGCGGAAGCAGGAACAGGATGACCCACCCCGACGCGACGCCGCCGCCGGCCACCACGAGCACGCCGATCGCGGCCACGTCGACCAGCAACTGGCCGATGACTTGCGCGAGGAACCTGCGATGAACGTAGAGGGCGAGGCCGGCGAACACGGCGCCCAGCACGAAGTAGAGCAACGACGTCAGCAGCACCCACTGCAGCTCGCCCGGGGCCAAAAGTGGGCGCACGCCGGAGGCGGCGCTAGCGAGCACCAGCGCGCTAGCGACGATGACGCGCGTGCTCGCGAAGTACTCCAGCGTGCGCCAGGGTGCCGCGCCGGGCTCGTCCAGGGACTGGTCGAGCAGCGGATCGACCTTGCGGCCCGCGCCGGAGATCGCCTGGGCGGTGGCGTCAGGCTGTGGGCGGGTGCCGACGGTGCTCTTCACAGCAGAAGTACCGGTCGCCCAGTGGCAAGGCCTCCTGGCGAGGCAGGTGCAGTCCGCACGTTGCGCAGCTGACCATCGCCTGGGGCGCCGGCTGCTGCCCCTGGCCCGTGGTGCCGCGATCGCCGCCACGCCTCTGCATGGATCGCCACACCATGTAGGCGACGATCGCGAGCAGCAGGAAGAAGACTACGCGTCCCATCAGGCTCGTTGCAGCAGGACTTCGAGGACGAAACGGCTGCCGACGTAGGCCAGCATGAGCATCGCGAAACCGGTCAGGGTCCAGCGCAACGCGGTGCGACCGCGCCAGCCGAAGACGACCCGGCCGACGAGCAGCGCGCCGAAGACGAACCACGCGGCGAAGGTGAAGATCGTCTTGTGGTCCAGCCGCAGCGCCCGGCCGAAGATTTCCTCCGAGAAGAACACCCCGCTGATCAGCGTTGCCGTGAGAAGAACGAAGCCCGCGCCGATCAGGCGGAACAGCACCGTCTCCATCGAAAGCAGCGGCGGCAGCCGGTCGAGGAAGTGCGCGAGCCTCCCGGTGCCGCCGGAGTTTTCGCCGTGGAGCCGCCGATCCATCGAGGCCATCAACAGCGCCTGCATCGCCGCAATCGTGAGGAGGCTATAGGCGAGGATCGCGAGGAGCAGGTGCAGCCGGAACAGCGGGGCGTCGGTGGACTGGCCGAGGATTGCACCGGGATAGGCCGCCGGCAGCAGCGTCGTCGCGGCGGCGAGCGGCAGCACCAGGAGGAAGAGTCCGCGCGAGGCCGAGAAGAACGACTCGACCCAGATGATGATCGCGGTGATCCAGAGCGTTGCGGACAGCGCGTGGGCGAAGCCGAACCGAAGCTGCCCCTCCACGTACACGCCGTGAACCAATAGCACGCCGTGCAGCCCGATCGCGAGCGCCAGCACCGGCCCGTGCCAGATCGGCGGCCTGGCCGATTCACTCTCGAGGTTGAGCCACTCGCGCCAGGCGACGAACAGATAGAGCACGGCAACAGCGCCGTACAATACGAGCCATTCGGGGCGTAGCGGCATGAATCTTTATACCATGCAGGCGTCCTCTTCTCGCTGACCTCCCCCTCATGCTGGAACAACTCACCACCAAGCTCGCGCGCGTCGTCAAGACGATGCGTGGCCAGGCCCGCCTCACCGAAGAAAACATGCAGGAGATGCTGCGCGAAGTGCGCGTGGCCCTGCTCGAGGCGGACGTTGCGCTCGCGGTGGTGCGCGAGTTCCTCGCCCGCATCAAGGAGAAGGCGCTCGGCGAGGAAGTGGTGGGAAGCCTGTCGCCCGGGCAGGCGCTGGTCGGAGTGGTTCAGCGCGAGCTGACCCAGTTGATGGGCGGCGACCTCGCGGAGCGAGAGCGCGACATCAATCTCGCGACCCAGCCGCCCGCGGTGATCCTGCTCGCGGGCCTGCAGGGCGCCGGCAAGACGACGACCGCGGGCAAGCTCGCGCGCTGGCTGAAGGAAGAGCGCAAGAAGAAGGTGCTGGCAGTCTCGACCGACGTCTACCGCCCGGCGGCGATCGATCAGTTGAAGACCGTCGCCGGCCAGGCCGGAGCGGAGTTCTTTCCCTCGGAAACGGGCGACCTGCCCGTGGACATCGCCGCCCGCGCGCTGGACCATGCGAAGCGCCACTTCTTCGACGTGCTGATCGTCGACACGGCGGGTCGCCTCGCCATCGACGAGGAGATGATGCAGGAGGTGACCGCCCTCGAAGCGCGGCTGCAACCGATCGAGACGCTCTTCGTCGTCGACGCGATGCTGGGCCAGGACGCGGTGAACACGGCCAAGGCGTTCTCCGAACGCCTGCCCCTGACTGGCGTGATCCTCACCAAGCTCGACGGCGACTCGCGCGGCGGTGCCGCCCTGTCCGTCCGCCATGTCACCGGCAAGCCCATCAAGTTCGTCGGCATCGGCGAGAAGCTCTCCGGGTTCGAGCGCTTCCAGCCCGAAGGCATGGCGAGCCGTGTCCTCGGAATGGGGGACATCGTTGCGCTCGTCGAGGACGTCAAGAAGTCGGTCGACGTCGAAAGCGCGCAGAAGCTCGCCAAGCGGATGCAGTCTGGCGAGAAGTTCGACCTGAACGACTTCCGCGAGCAGATCGGCCAGATGCGGAAGATGGGCGGGCTTTCGAGCATGCTCGACAAGCTGCCGGCGCAGTTCGCCCAGGCCGCGAGCCAGGTGAATCCCGCCGACAGCGAAAAGCAGATCCGCCGCATCGAGGGAATCATCAGTTCGATGACGCCCGCCGAGCGGGCAAAGCCGGAGCTGATCAAGGCATCGCGCAAGCGGCGCATCGCGACCGGCGCGGGCGTTCCGGTCCAGGACGTCAACCGCATGCTCAACCAGTTCGAGCAGATGCAGTCGATGATGAAGCAGATGCGCAAGGGCGGACTGGCGAAGATGATGCGCGGACTCGGGCGCATGCCGGGAATGCCCGGACTGCCGAAGCGCTGAGCCCGGGGATCAGCTTGCGCGACGCTGGGCCGCCGCCGGATTGGCAGGAATGTCCAGCGGCGACGGCGCGTAGTGCCAGCGATTCTTCCACGCGGCGTGCACCGCATCGGGATACTCACGGCGACCGCGGCTGCCGTTGTAGCGGCCGAGCGCCATGAACAAGTCGCCCTGCTCGATGTCGAGATAGTGACGCAGGATCACCGTGCCGTACCGCAGGTTCGTCCGCATGTCGAACAGCCGCCGCGGGTCGCCGTCACCGATCACCTTCGTCCAGAACGGCATGACCTGCATCAGGCCGCGTGCGCCCGCGACCGAGATCGCGTACTTGCGGAAGTTGCTCTCGACCTGGATCAGCCCGAGCACCATATGGCGATCGAGCCCGGCACGGACGCACTCGTAGTCGAGCGTCTTCAGGAACTCGACGCGCAGGTTGAAATCGGGAATCTTCGTCTTGAGCCGCTCGGACATCTCGCCGAGCCAGCCAAGGTGGGCGACGCGCTGGTTGGGATCATCGATGCGGCGCTCGGGCGGCCGGGCTTCGGCGATCTGCGCCGCGAGCGCGTTGCGAATCGCGTCTGCAAGCGGTTCGTATATCTGCGCGCCGGCCAGGGCGGCGCGGGGCAGCGCGGCCAGTGCGGCCGCGGAAATCAGGAAGCGTCGCCGGTCGACGATGATCGACACGGTCAACGGCGCGCGAGCCGTTCCCGGACGAAGGCGTAGGCGTCGCCGACCGGCACCGTCGTCGTCTGCAACGAACGGCGGTCGACGTACTCGACCTTGCCTTCCTTCAGGCCCCGCTCGCCGATCGTCAAGCGGTGCGGGATGCCGATCAGTTCCATCTCGGCAAACATGACGCCCGGCCGCTCGTCGCGATCGTCGAGCAGCACGTCGATGCCGGCCCCCTGCAGTTCCGCATACAGGTGATCGGCGACCTGGCGCACCTGCTCCGACTTGCCGTATCCCACCGGGGTCAGCACGATCGAGAACGGCGCGATCGGATCCGGCCAGATGATGCCCTTGTCGTCGTGGTTCTGTTCGATGGCGGCGCCCAGCAGGCGCGTCACTCCGATTCCGTAGCAGCCCATCAGCATGCGGGCCGGCCTGCCGTTCTCGTCGATGAAGTTGACGTTCATCGTTTCCGGATAGGGCAGCCCAGCGAACACGTGGCCGACCTCGATGCCGCGCTGGATGGCGAGCACGCCCTTGCCGTCGGGTGACGGATCGCCCGCAACGACGCTGCGGACATCGGCAACGTGGGGTTCCGGCAGGTCGCGTCCCCAGTTGACGCCGGTGTAGTGGAAGTCCTGTTCGTTGGCCCCGGAGACGAAGTCGCTCATGTTCGCGACGGTACGATCGGCCACGAGCCTGACTGGTTTGCGCGTGCCGATCGGCCCGAGGTAGCCGGGCTTGCACCCGAAGGTGTCGAGGATCTCGGCTTCGGAGGCGAAGCGAAACCCGCCCTTCAGCCCCTCGACCTTGCCGACCTTCACTTCGTTGAGTTCGTGATCGCCACGGATCAGCACGAGCCAGATCTCCGCCGGTCCGGGGGTCCCCGCTTCGTCAAGCCGGTCGACAGCCAGGACGATGGACTTGACGGTGCGCGCAAGAGGCAGGCCGAGCAACGCGGCGACGTCTTCGCACTTCTCCTTGCCGGGCGTTGGCGTCCTGGCCAGCGCTTCCGCGGGGGCATCACGCCGGGACAACAGGGGCAGCGCCTCGGCCATCTCGATGTTGGCCGCGTAGTCCGACGTCGGGCAGTAGGCGATCGCGTCCTCGCCGGTGTCGGCGATCACCTGGAACTCGTGGCTCGCCTTGCCGCCGATGTTGCCGGTGTCCGCCGCCACGGCGCGGAAGGTCAGTCCCATGCGCTCGAAGATGCGCGTGTAGGCGTCGTACATGCCGCGATAGCTCGCCATCGCGCCCGCCTCGTCCTTGTCGAACGAGTAGGCATCCTTCATCGTGAACTCGCGCCCGCGCATCACGCCGAAGCGCGGGCGCCGCTCGTCACGGAACTTGGTCTGGATGTGATAGAAGTTCGCGGGCAACTGCTTGTAGCTCTTCAGCTCCTCGCGCGCGATGTCGACGATGACTTCCTCGCTCGTCGGCTGAACGATGAAGTCGCGCTCATGACGGTCCTTCAGGCGCAGCAGTTCCGGCCCCATCTTCTGCCAGCGGCCGGATTCCATCCACAGTTCGGCGGGCTGCACGACCGGCATCAGTAGCTCGACCGCCCCCGCGCGATTCATCTCCTCGCGGATGATCTGCTCGATCTTGCGGATCGAGCGCAGGCCCATCGGCATGTAGGTGTAGATGCCGGCCGCGAGCTTCTTGATCATGCCCGCGCGCAACATCAGGGAGTGGCTGACCACTTCCGCGTCCGCGGGGGCTTCTTTCAGTGTCGAGATGAAGAACTGGCGTGCGCGCATGCCGGAGATCCGTGTAGAACCTGTGTTGTGCCCTCGAAAAACCGGCCCCTATAATCGGTCGCAGATTCTAAAGGTTCAGGGGTTGGCATGCTGGACAAGGACGGGTACCGCCCGAACGTCGGCATCATCCTGCTCAACGGTCGCAACGAGGTCTTCTGGGGTAAACGGGTCAGACAGCATTCGTGGCAGTTCCCGCAAGGCGGGATCAAGTACGGCGAATCACCGGAGCAGGCGATGTTTCGCGAGCTCTGGGAAGAAGTCGGACTGAAGGCTGAGCACGTGAAGATCGTGGGTCGCACCCGCGAATGGCTGCGTTACGACGTCCCGGAACAGTGGATACGGCGCGAGTTGCGCGGGAACTATCGCGGTCAGAAACAGATCTGGTTTCTGCTGCAGCTGACTGGGCGCGACTGCGACGTCTGCCTGCGCGCGACCACGCACCCCGAGTTCGACGCCTGGCGGTGGCACGAATACTGGGTGCCGCTCGAAACGGTGATCGAGTTCAAGCGCGACGTCTATCAGCAGGCGCTGCTCGAACTGTCTCGCTTCGTCTTCAAGCCGGGGCGCCCGCACCACAAGGCACCGCGTCCACGCGCCCCGCAGGCGGGCGACGATCGCGCGGCCAACGGGGCCGTCGTGGTTGCGACCGCGCCGCCCGGCGAAGCAGCCTGACGGCTACGTCACCACCAGGTTGTCGCGGTGGATCAGCTCGGGCTCTTCGATGAACCCGAGCACGGCCTCGATTTCGCCGGTTGGCCTGCGTGCGATCTGCCTCGTCTGGACACTCGAATAGTTGACGAGGCCGCGAGCAATCTCGCGCCCATCCGGATCGAGACACGCGATGACGTCGCCCCGCTGGAACTCGCCATCGACGTCGATGACCCCGATCGGCAGGAGGCTCCTGCCGCCTGACCGGACCGCCTTGGCAGCGCCGGCATCGACGACGACCCGGCCCTTCAGCAGCAGGTGATCGGCAAGCCACTGCTTGCGCGCGGTAAGCACTGCGGTCGCGGCAGTCAGTTGCGTGCCGATCATCTCGCCCGCGGCAAGCCGCAGCAGGACGTCGGGCTCCCGCCCGGAGGCGATGACGGTGTGCGCGCCGCTGCGTGCCGCACGCTTTGCCGCGAGCACCTTCGTCAGCATGCCGCCCTTCGATATCGCACTGCCGGCTCCACCCGCCATCGACTCGAGCGCGGCATCTCCGGCCGTCGCCACGGCGACCAGCGTCGCCTCCGGATTCCGGCGCGGATCCGCCGAGAAAAGGCCCGTCTGGTCGGTGAGGATCACGAACACGTCCGCCTCGACCAGGTTGGTGACGAGGGCGCCAAGCGTGTCGTTGTCGCCGAACTTGATCTCGTCGGTCACGACCGTGTCGTTCTCGTTGATGACCGGGACCACGCCGAGCGCGAGTAGGGTGAACAGCGTGGAACGAGCGTTGAGGTAGCGCGGCCGGTCGGCGAGGTCCGCGTGAGTGAGAAGGACCTGCGCCGTCTGGACTCCGTGCCGTCCGAAGTGCGTCTCGTACGCGCGCGCCAGGCCCATCTGACCGACGGCGGCGGCCGCCTGAAGTTCATGGATCTGCTGCGGACGTTGGGACCAGCCCGAGGCGCTGCATGCCTTCGGCGATCGCTCCGCTCGAGACCAGAAGCACCTGCTTGCCGAGTTCCCGCAGCCGGGCCACCTGGGCGGCCCACCGCGAAATCGCCTCGAGGTCGAGGCCGCGGCCGTCGTTGGTGACCAGGCTGCTGCCGACCTTCACGACAACACGTCGCGCAGTCGCGACCACCGACGTCATCCGCGCTCCTCCGGGGAAGCCGGACCCGCCTCTGCCGGACGCCACCGCCTGCTCGGCTCGCCGCTCGGCCTGCAGGAATCGCGCGATTTCCACGGCGAGTTCGCGGCAGCCCTCGCCCGTAGCCGCGGAGATTGCGAACACGCGGGTCCTCGTCCGCAGCCGTCGCCGGAACTCCGTGACCAGCGCGTCGCGCTCGTCGACCGGCACCAGGTCGATCTTGTTCAGCACCAGCCAGCGGGGCTTCCTGTAGAGCCGCTCGTCATACTTGCGCAGTTCGGCGACGATCGCCCGGACGTCGCGCACGGGGTCGCTGTCGTCGATCGGTCGGCAGTCGACCAGATGAAACAGCAGGCCCGTCCGACTCAGGTGCCTGAGGAACTGGTGACCGAGTCCGGCACCCTCGGCGGCGCCCTCGATCAGTCCCGGAATGTCGGCGATCACGAAGCTCTGTTCCGGACCGACGCGAACGACCCCGAGGTTGGGATGCAAGGTCGTGAACGGATAGTCGGCGACCTTGGGTCGCGCGTTCGAAACCGCACGGATGAAGGTGGACTTGCCGGCGTTGGGCATGCCGAGCAGGCCGACGTCGGCCAGCACGCGCAGTTCGAGTTGCAGCTTGCGCTGCTCGCCCGGCTCGCCCTTCGTGAACTCGCGCGGCGCGCGATTGACGCTCGACTTGAAGTGAAGGTTTCCCAGGCCGCCCTTGCCGCCGCGTGCGAGCAGCGCGCGCTGGCCATGCCCGGACAGATCCGCCAGTCGCTCGCCGGTGTCGGCATCGACGATCACTGTTCCGACCGGCATCCGCAGTTCGATGTCCTCGCCACCCGCCCCATAGCAGTCGGCGCCGCGACCCCGCTCGCCATCAGGTGCCTCGTGCCGCCGCGCATAGCGGTAGTCGATCAGCGTGTTGATGTTGCGGTCGGCGATCGCCCAGATGCTGCCGCCGCGTCCGCCGTCGCCGCCGTCCGGTCCGCCCTTCGGGATGAACTTCTCGCGGCGAAACGACGCGCTGCCATCGCCGCCGTTACCGGCAGCGACTTCGATGGTGGCTTCGTCGATGAACTTCACGATCCGGACCTTGAAAAGAAAAAGCCCCGCCGCGAGCGGCAGGGCTTTTCACATGCGTGTCTGCCGCGAACGCTCAGGCGCCCTGCTCGGCGACCGGCTCGACGCTGACGACACGGTGGTTCTGCGCGCCCTTGACATCGAACTTGACCTTGCCGGTCACCAGCGAGAACAACGTGTGGTCGCGGCCCATGCCGACGTTGTCACCAGCGTGAAACTGGGTGCCGCGCTGGCGAACGATGATCTGGCCCGGCTCGATTCCCTGGCCGCCGAAGATCTTCACGCCCAGTCGCTTCGACTGGGAATCGCGGCCGTTGCGTGACGATCCGCCTGCTTTCTTGTGTGCCATGTTCTGCTCCTGCCCGGCCGACTACGCGATCGAGTCGATGCGCAGTTCGGTGAAGTTCTGACGATGCCCCTGGTGCTTCTGATAGTGCTTGCGGCGCCTCATCTTGAAGATCGTGACCTTGTCGTCGCGCCCGTGGCCGACGACCGTGGCGACAACCGCAGCACCTTCCACGAACGGCGCCCCGACCTTGACGTCGTCGCCGTTGCTGACGGTGAGCACTTCCGACAGCGTCACCTGCTGGCCGACCTCGGCGGCCTGGGTTTCGACCTTGACGGTGTCGCCAGGCGCGACGCGGTACTGCTTACCGCCGGTTTTGATGACTGCATGCATTTCTATTCTCCTGCCGGTCGACCCCGCGTCCGATTCGGCACGGCAGTTGTCGTCTACGGCCCATGCCCGAACGACCAGGAGGTCGGGCTTTAATCCGGGAGGCCAGCCCAAGCTGCTCGACCGGACTCGAGTTTTCTCACTCCACGCGACCATGGCGGAGCGCGGAAAGCCGGGGATTATCGCACCGGTCGACGCAGCGCGTCAAACCGTCATGCGGCCTGTCCAGAATTCCGGTCGCCCGGGCAGGAGGGCACCCGCCCACCTATAATCGCGCCGATGTACGCCTCCACCACCGTCAGACCGTCGCCCTGCGGCTGTTGCCGCGTCTCCGCCGACTTCGGGAGGCTTCGAGGCGCAGGCGATTGACCTCAAGCGGGTCCTGCAGCCGATCGCCGCTGACATGCGCGATGTGGACGGGGTGATCCGCGCCCGGCTCGACTCCGACGTCGTCCTGATCAACACGGTGGCCGACTACATCATAGGGGCCGGCGGAAAACGGCTCCGGCCCGCCGTGCTTCTGCTCGTCGCGCGCGCGCTCGGGTACACCGGGGGCGCGCACGTCCTGCTCGCCGCGGTGATCGAATTCATACACACCGCCACCCTGCTGCACGACGACGTCGTCGACGAGTCCGACCTCCGCCGCGGGCGGTCGACCGCGAACGCCATGTTCGGCAACGCCGCGAGCGTGCTGGTCGGGGACTTCCTCTACTCCCGATCCTTCCAGATGATGGTGGACGTGGGGAGCATGCGCGTGATGCGCATACTGGCCGACGCGACGAACCGCATCGCCGAAGGGGAAGTGCTGCAGTTGCTCAACATCCACGACCCGTCCGTCGACGAGGAGCGCTATTTCGGAGTGGTCGAGCGCAAGACGGCGACGCTGTTCGAGGCAGGCGCCCGGATCGCTGCCGTCCTGGCCGGCGCCAGTCCGGAGCAGGAAGAGAAGTGCGCCCGCTACGGCGCCAGCCTCGGCCGGGCGTTCCAGATCACCGACGACGTGCTCGACTATTCGGGCCACGCCGAAGACATCGGCAAGCGCCTCGGCGACGATCTCCGGGAAGGAAAGGTCACGCTGCCGCTGATCCACGCCTTGCGCAGCGCCGCGCCCGAGCAGCGGGAACTGGTCGCGCGCGCGGTCCGCGACGGCAACGGCGATTTCGGCGCGATTGCCCGCATCGTGACCGACAACGGTTCCCTGGCCTACTCCCTGAAGCTGGCGCAACGCGAAGCCGACGAAGGGAGGCTCGCCGTCGAGTCGCTGCCACCCTCGGATTCCAGGGATTCTTTGATACACTTGCTCGCTTTCGCAGTCGACCGCGACCGGTAGTCAAGGCAGCAGCGAGTCGGTCGAACGATGCGATCGGGGTGTAGCTCAGCCTGGTAGAGTACTGCGTTCGGGACGCAGGAGTCGGAGGTTCGAATCCTCTCACCCCGACCAATCCCTCCGACGTCCGTTTCAGCACCGCGTTAAGCCCGAGGCCGGCGCGTGGATGAGTTTCCGCTCTGGGTTGAACTCACGGCCCTTGGCGTCCTTCTCCTGATTTCGGCGCTGTTCTCGATTTCAGAGACGTCGATGATGGCGCTCAGCCGTCTTCGGCTTCGCCATCTGGTGCGACAGGGCAACCGCTCCGCCAAGCGCGTGCAGTCGCTTCTGTCGAGAACCGACCGCCTGCTCGGCACCATCCTGCTCGGCAACAACCTCGTGAACGCGGCCGCGACGGCACTGGTCACGGCCATGGCCATCCGCCTGGTCGGGAACAACGAGTGGGCGCTGCTCGCCGCGACCGGCGCCATCACCTTTCTGATCCTGGTCTTCTCCGAGATCACGCCAAAGGTGATCGGGGCGACGTTCCCGAACGGATCGCACTGCCGCTGTCGTACCCGCTCGCCGGGTTCCTCCGCCTCTTCCAGCCGGTGGTGTGGTTCGTCAACCTCTTCGTCAAGGCGATGCTGTGGGCGATGCGGATTCCCAGCGCGCCGAGCGGGGAAGGCACGCGCCTGACTTCCGAGGAACTGCGCACGCTCGTGCTCGAGGGCGGCAACTTCATTCCCGGCAAGCATCGAAGCATCCTGCTGAATCTCTTCGACCTCGAGGAACTCTCCGTCGACGACGTGATGATGCCGCGCGCGCGCATCGAGTCGCTCGACATCGAGCAGCCGGCGGACGCCGTGCTCGAGCAACTGCGCACCTGCTACCACAACAAGATCCCGGTGCACGAAGGCGACATCAACCGCACCATCGGCGTGCTGCACGTCCGCAAGCTGATGCACCTGCTCGCCGGCGAGGACTTCACGATCGCCTCGGTCCGCGGCGCGCTGGTGCCGACGTACTTCATTCCGAGCGGCACGCCGTTGTTCCAGCAGCTGCAGCACTTCCAGGACAACAAGCAGCGTCTCGGGCTCGTCGTCGACGAGTACGGTGAGGTGCAGGGGCTGGTGACGCTCGAGGACATCATCGAGGAGATCGTCGGCGAGTTCGCGACCAACGCGCCCGGAACGGGATCGCGCCGGCTGCGCTGGACCGCCGAAGGCCAGGCGCAGGTGGACGGGACGGCGATGCTGCGGGACCTCAATCGCCAGCTCGGGCTCGCGCTCCCGCTGGACGGACCGAAGACGCTCAACGGACTGCTGGTGGAGAGCCTTCAGGAGATTCCCGATGCGCCCTGCTGCGTCCGCTTTCCCGGAGTCGTCGTCGAAGTCGTGCAGGTCGACGAACAGGCCATCCGGAGCGCCCGGCTGATCCGTCGCGCCACTGCGAACGTCGGGTGACAGTCCGTGCTCAGAGGCGCTGTACTTCCCTCGATCAGCTTGCCTTCAATGCGGTAGTTAAGGTTTACAAATCCGGGGGTTATCTGCACTATCTTTCGCCTTCTCTAGGGTGGTGCGACCGCTATAAATTGGCCGTTCGCAAGACCGATACGACACCCCGAAGAAAGCTCCTCTAACCGATGTCTGCCGTCATCCAAGGTCCTGCCGCTGCAGGAACGCTGACCGGGCTTGCGCGCGCACTGGTGCAGCAGGGCAAGCTGCGAGCCGGACCGCGCCGAGAACTTCGCTCGCAAGGCGCTGCAGTCGAACACGCAGTTCATCGATGAGCTGATCGGCTCGACGGAAGTCACCGGCCTGAACCCGGCCGCCGTCGCGAAGTTCGCCGCAGACACCTTCGGTCATCCGCTGCTCGACCTCGCTGCGGTCGATCACGAACAGCTGCCGCGGGACATCATCGACCGCAAGCTCGTGGGTTCGCTGCGCGTCGTCGCGCTGCGCAAGCGCGGCAACCGGCTCGCGGTCGCGATGTCCGACCCGACGAACCTCCAGGCGCTGGACCAGATCAAGTTCCAGACGCAGCTGGCCCTCGACATCGTCGTGGTCGAGCACGACAAGCTGATGCGGCTGGTCGACGCCAACGCCCAGACCACGGCGCAGGCGCTCGAGAGCATGGTCGGCGGCGACGACGTGACCTTCGACGAGTTGCTCGGAGAGACGACCGAGACCCCGACCGAAGACACGTCCGAGGTCGACGACGCGCCGGTCGTCCGTTTCCTGCAGAAGCTCCTGCTCGATGCGATCGGGGAAGGCGCCTCCGACCTGCACTTCGAGCCGTACGAGAAGTTCTACCGGATCCGGTTCCGGATCGACGGCGTTCTGCGCGAGATCGCGCAGCCGCCGCTGGCGATCAGGGAGCGCCTTTCGACGCGCATCAAGGTCATCTCGAAGCTCGACATCTCGGAGAAGCGCGTGCCTCAGGACGGGAGAATGAAGCTCGCCCTGTCCGGCCAGCGCGCGATCGACTTCCGTGTCAGCACGCTGCCCACCATGTTCGGCGAGAAGATCGTGATGCGCATTCTCGATCCGTCGCAGGCAAAGATGGGCATCGACGCGCTCGGCTACGAGCCGGACCAGCGGGAGGCAATGCTGGATGCCGTCCGGCGCCCTTACGGGATGGTCCTGGTGACCGGCCCGACCGGTTCCGGAAAGACCGTGTCGCTCTACAGCTGCCTGAACATCCTCAACGAACCGGGCGTCAACATTTCGACCGCCGAGGACCCGGCGGAGATCCAGATCGCGGGCATCAACCAGGTCAACGTCAACGAGAAGGCCGGGCTGACGTTCGCCAACTCGCTGCGGGCCTTCCTGCGCCAGGATCCGGACATCATCATGGTTGGCGAGATCCGCGACCTCGAAACCGCGGACATCGCGATCAAGGCTGCACAGACGGGCCACATGGTTCTGTCGACGCTGCACACGAACGACGCGCCGTCGACGCTCGTGCGACTCGACAACATGGGGGTGGCCCCGTTCAACATCGCGTCGAGCGTCATCCTGATCACGGCGCAGCGCCTCGCGCGGCGTCTCTGCAGCTGCAAGCAGCCCGCCGACCTGTCCGCAGAGGCGCTGCTGGCCGCCGGTTTTGCAGAATCGGACCTCGACGGCAGCTGGATGCCGTACAAGGCTGTTGGTTGCGAGCGCTGCAAGGGCAGCGGCTACAAAGGCCGACTCGGCATCTACCAGGTCATGCCGATCACCGAAACGATGCAGGACATGATTCTCAAGCATGCGACCGCGCTCGACATCGGGCGCGAGGCACAGCGAAACGGAGTGCGCGACCTGCGGCAATCCGGACTGCTGAAAGTGAAGCAGGGCATGACCTCCCTCGAAGAGGTCCTGGGCTGCACCAACGAATAGGACGGACGGCGGAGCGACGATGGCGACAGGAGCAATTGCCAAACCACGCATGGAGATCAAGGAAGCGGTCTTCAAGTGGGAAGGCCGCGACAAGAACGGGCGCGTGGTCAAGGGCGAGATGCGCGCGGGCGGCGACTCCGTGGTGGCGGCGGCGCTGCGGCGCCGCGGCATCATGGCCACGAAGATCAAGAAGCTGAGCTTCACGCGTGGCCGCAAGATCACCGGGAAGGACCTCGCGCTGTTCACGCGGCAGTTGTCGACGATGCTGAAGGCGGGCGTGCCGTTGATGCAGTCGTTCGACATCGTCGGCCGCGGACACGCCAATCCGTCCATGGCGCGGCTGATGAACGACATCCGCTCGGATGTCGAGACCGGCACGAGCCTGAACCAGGCGTTCCGCAAGTACCCGCTGTACTTCGACCCGCTGTTCTGCAACCTGGTGGCTGCCGGCGAGCAGGCGGGCATCCTGGAGACCCTTCTCGACCGCCTGGCCATGTACCAGGAGAAGACGATCGCCCTGAAGGGCAAGATCAAGAAGGCGCTCTTCTACCCGGTGATGATCATCATGGTCGCCATCCTGGTCACCGCGGTGATCATGATCTTCGTGATCCCGTCGTTCAAGAGCGTGTTCACCAGTTTCGGCGCCGACTTGCCGGCACCCACCCTGGTCGTGATCGCGATGTCCGACTTCTTCGTGGCCTACTGGTACATCGTGTTCGGCCTGCTGTTCGGCGGCATCTACTTCCTGATACAGGCCTGGAAGCGGTCACCGAAGATCCAGGCGACGATCGACCGGCTCGCGCTGAAGCTGCCGGTCCTCGGCGAAATGCTGCAGAAGGCCGCAATTGCCCGCTGGAGCCGCACGCTCGCCACCACCTTCGCGGCCGGCGTGCCACTGGTCGAAGCGCTCGACTCGGTCGGCCCCTCGTCCGGCAATGCGGTGTACAAGGAAGCGACCAAGCAGGTGCAGACCGAAGTGAACGTCGGCACGAGCCTGGCGCAGTCCATGCAGAACACCGGCGTGTTCCCCAACATGGCGATCCAGATGACGCAGATCGGCGAGGAGTCGGGGTCGCTGGACTCGATGCTGTCGAAGGTGGCCGACTACTACGAGCGCGAGGTCGACGAGACCGTGGATGCGCTGTCGAGCATGCTGGAACCGATGATCATGGTGATCCTCGGCGTGTTGATCGGGGGCATCGTCGTCGCGATCTACATGCCGATCTTCAAGCTCGGCCAGGTCGTTTAACGTCACTCGGGGACGCCGGTGCCGCGCAGCGGCGCCGGCGACTTTCATCTTGTCGGAATCCGCACTGATCCTCGTGGTCGCCGTCTTCGGGCTGGCGATCGGCTCCTTCCTGAACGTCGTGATCCATCGTCTGCCGAGGATGATGGAGAACGAGTGGAGGACGCAGTGCGCCGAGCTCGCCGGGTCCGAGCCGGTTGCAGGCCGGCCCGCGATACAACCTGGTCGTTCCCGGCTCCCACTGTCCCCATTGCAGGACGCCGCTGCGCATCATCGACAACATCCCGCTCGTTTCGTGGGTCGCGCTGAGGGGCAAGTGCGGCCACTGCGGAACGAGGATCTCGGCGCGCTACCCGATCGTCGAGGCGCTGACGGCCACGCTGTCCGCCCTGGTCGCCTACCGGTTCGGATTCACGCCGGCGATGCTGCTGGCGCTGGCCTTCACCTGGACGCTGGTGGCGCTCACCTTCATCGACGCCGACACGACGCTGCTGCCCGACGACCTGACGCTTCCGCTGCTGTGGCTGGGCCTCGGCAGCAACGTGTTCGGCACCTTCGTCCCGCTCCAGGACGCCGTCCTCGGGGCCATGGCCGGGTACCTCGTGCTGTGGTCGATCTACTGGCTGTTCAAGCTCGTCACCGGCAAGGAAGGCATGGGCTACGGTGACTTCAAGTTGCTGGCTGCCCTCGGCGCGTGGATGGGCTGGAAGGCGCTGCTGCCGATCGTGCTGCTGTCGTCCCTCGTCGGCGCGCTCGTGGGCATCGTGCTGATCGTGCTGGCGCGGCGGGGCCGCGAGATCCCGATTCCTTTCGGCCCGTACCTGGCCGCGGCCGGACTCATCGTGCTGCTCACGGGCGATACCTTCACCCGCTGGCTGGTTCCGCTTTGAAGCGCGCCTGTTTCAGCGTCGGCCTGACCGGCGGCGTCGGAAGCGGGAAGAGCACGGTAGGCGGCATGTTGTCGCGCCATGGCGCCGGGATCGTGGACGCCGACGCCATCGCGCATGAACTCACGCAGCCGGGCGGCGCCGCCATCGAAGCTCTCCGGACCGCGTTCGGCGAGGCCGCAATCGCCACGGACGGGTCGCTGGACCGCTCGTGGATGCGTGCACGCGCATTCGCGGACCCGGGCGCCCGGGCGCGACTGGAGGCGATCCTCCATCCGCTGATCCGGGCAGCGTCGAATCGTCGAGCCGGGGAACTCTCCGCAGCCGGCAGCCCGTATGCCGTCTTCGTGATTCCCTTGCTCGTGGAGTCCGGCGATACGCGGGGCCGGTTCGATCGCATTCTCGTGATCGACTGCTCGGAAGCAACCCAGCTTGCCCGCGTCTGCATGCGCCCCGGCATCGACACGAACGTCGCTCGCGCCATTCTCGCCGCGCAGGCGACGCGGACCCAGCGACTCGAGGCCGCGGACGATGTCCTGTTCAACGAGGCGCCGCTCGACGAGATCGAGGCCAGGGTCGAGAGGCTCCATCAGCGCTACCTGGAACTCGCCAGGGAGTCGTCGAGCGCGAGCGTGTGATATCGTCGCGCCACTCTTCAGCTCCCTCCACACATGGCCAACGACGGTCAGGTCCTGTACGAGTATCCGTTCAGCGAACGAATCCGGACCCTGCTGCGCCTCGAGGACCTGTTCGACAAGCTGCTCTACTTCTGCGGGCAGCAACACTCGTACTGTCATCACACGGCGCTGCTGACGCTGTTCGAGATCCTCGAAGTCACTTCCCGCGCAGACCTGAAGTCCGATCTGCTGCAGGAACTCGAACGCCACCGGCAGACGCTGCAGGCCCTGCGCAACAACCCGCAGGTCTCCGAGGCTGCGCTCGCCGCGGTGCTCGGCGAGATCGAGCACGCGCAGCAGCACCTGAACGCGACCACCGGCAAGGCGGGGCAGCACGTCCGCGACAACGAGTGGCTGATGAGCATCCGCAGCCGGGCAAACATTCCCGGCGGGACCTGCGAGTTCGACCTTCCGTCGTATCACGCGTGGCTGACCCGTGACGCCGAGAGTCGCTCCCGCGACCTCCAGGCCTGGGTCCAGCCAATGATGCAATTCCACTCCGCGCTCGCGATCGTCCTGAAGCTGCTCAGGGAAACGGCGCACCGGAGCCAGCAGGTCGCCGCGCAGGGCGCGTTCCAGCAGATTCTCCAGGGCCGCACCTACGCGCTGCTGCAGGTTCGGGTCGACGGCGAACTGAACGCGATTCCGGAGATCAGCGCCAACAAGTACATGCTGTGGATCCGGTTCACCACGCAGGACCGCGACCTGAAGCCGCGCTCCTTCGACCGCGACGTTCCGTTCGAACTCTCGCTCTGCGCCTTCTAGGTTTCCGCTCGACCCGATGCCTCCGGTGGTGAAGTGCCCGACCTGCGGGCAGCCGGTCGAATGGAGCGAAGCCTCGAAGTTCCGGCCGTTCTGCTCCGAGCGCTGCAAGATGATCGACCTCGGCGCCTGGGCCTCCGATCGCTACGTGGTTCCCGGCGCCGCGGCAGAGAACGGAAGAGACACCGCCGGCGGAAGCCGCCCGGCCGAAGCACTGACCGGCCCGCCACGCCGCCGACAGCAGCGCGACGCCGTGCGCGCCGCACGCCATCGCCACGGGAAGCGCTGCACCGTCGAGCCCGCCAATCGCGTACACGGGCAGTGCCGTGCAGACTGCGATCCGCTCGAATTCGGTCCATCCAAGCGGTGACTGGCCAGGATGGCTCGCGGTCACCTGGACCGGACCGAGCACGGCGAAGTCCAGGCCCAGTTCCCCGGCCCGCGCCAGTTCCTTCCCATCGTGCACCGACGCGCCCACCCACCGGTGGGCCGGCCGCTCGCTGATGTTCGCCAGCGCTTTCGACGTCAGATGGACTCCATCGGCGGCCTCCCACAGTGCGCGCGGATGACGGCTGTTCACGAGCAGCCGCGCTCCAGCAGGACGGGTCAGCGCGAGCATTTGCCCGAAGAGCCGGTCGACCTCCGCGGCGGGGAGGTCAGGCTCGCGCAGCTGGACGAGCCTGAGTCCGCGGGCGAGCGAGTCGCCCAGTCGTCGAAGGAACGCATCGATGCCCAGGACACCCGCCGCGCTGATTCCATAGACCGGCGGCAGCTCGAGTCCGCGGAGCACCGGAACGGTGGCCGGCAGCAGGGGCGCCGGAAGCGCATCGAGCGCGAAGAATCCGAAGCGCTGGCGCTCTCGTGCATGCAGTTCGCCACTCCACTCGAACACCCGGCAGAAGTGCAGGCGAACGAGCGCGTGCGGATAGTCGAAGACCCGGACGACCCAGGGATGCACCGGCCCGATGTCGACGCCGAGTTCTTCGTGCAGTTCACGCTTCAGTGCGTGCGCCACGGTTTCGCCAGGCTCGAGCTTTCCCCCGGGAATTCCCAGTACCCCGCATAGGGCTTGCCCTCGGGACGATCGCGAGCAAGAACCGGCCGTCGGCACGGAACAGGACGCCGACCGCGACGTCGATCGGCGCCCACGCCTCGGTCATCCCGCCGGGACGCACCGAAGACAACCGCTGTCTCCGCCCAATGACGGGCGAACTGCAGGGCCATGCGACCGGAGCGCGAGCCGCGCTGGAAAGCGAACTGGAGCGCTTCGCCGTGCGCACGCCGTGGTCTGTGATCAACACCGAAGCGCCCGAGCCAGTGCTCGACGATGTCGAGGTAGTCGTCCTGGCGGAACGGATAGAACGACAGCCAGAGGCCGAATCGCTCCGACAGCGACATGCGTTCTTCGACCGCCTCGGCCGGATGGACTTCGCCGTCGTCGTGGTGGTGCGCACCCAGGTTGTCGCGCATGTACTCGGGCATCAGATGCCGCCGATTCGACGAGGCATAGATGAGCACGTTGTCCGCCGCGCCCGCGATCGAACCGTCGAGCGCCGCCTTGAGTTCCTTGTAGCCGGGCTCGTCAGCGTCGAACGACAGGTCGTCACAGAACACGATGAAGCGTTCGCGGTCGTCGCACCCGGTCGACGATGTCCGCGAGGTCGACGAGGTCGCGCTTGTCGACCTCGATCAGTCGCAGGCCCTGGCGCGTAGGCGTGTAGGGCCGGCACGGATCAGCGACGACTTGCCGGTGCCGCGCGCTCCGGTCAGCAGGACATTGTTGGCCGGCAGCCCGCGGACGAACTGCTCGGTGTTGCGCGAGATCGCCAGCTTCTGCGCGTCGACGTGGTGCAGATCGTCGAACGCGATCAGTGCTGGATGCTCGACCGGCTCCGGCGCACCGCGCTCGAGCCCGAAGTACTTTCGCTTGCGCCAACGAAACGCGATCGACGTTGAGAAATCCGGCTCGACGTCCGGCGGCAACAGCGACTCGATCCGCTCGAGCGCTGCAGCTAGTCGGTGGTGCGCTGCCTTCGTTCACTGAACTACCCTCTCGCGCTGCGCGCCCGGGACGAGCGCGGGCGGCCACGGCGCCCACACCGTCGTCGTTGGCCGCCCTCGATGACCTCACGGCCTCATGATCGGTAGTCGGCGTTGATCGAGACGTAGTCATGCGAAAGATCGGTGGTCCACACGCGGGTGTCGCCACTGCCACGCCCCAGCTGCAACCGGACCACGATCTCCGACTGCTTCATGACGCGCTGGCCGTCTTCCTCGCGATAGTTCGCATGGCGACCACCGTCCTTGACCACCCAGACATCGTCCAGATACAGCTGGACACGCTGCGGATCGAACTCGATACCCGCATTGCCGGCCGCGGCGAGTATCCGGCCGAGATTGGGGTCGGATGCGAAGAATGCGGTCTTGACGAGCGGCGAGTGAGCGACGGCGTACGCGATCCGGGCCGCTTCTGCTTCATCCCCGGCCTGCTCCACCCACACCTCGATGAACTTGGTCGCGCCTTCGCCGTCGCGCACGATCGCTTGTGCCAGTTCGCGCGCAACATCGGTGATCAGTTCCGCCAGTGCGGCCAGCGCCGGATCATCGCGCCGATCGACGTGGACCGCGCCTTGGCCGGAAGCGATCAGGACGAAGGAATCGTTGGTCGACGTATCGCCGTCGATCGTGATGCGGTTGAACGAGCGATCGGCGACCTGCACCACGAGGGATTCGAGCACGTCCTGTGCGATGCGCGCGTCGGTCGCGACGAAGCCGAGCATGGTCGCCATGTCGGGCCGGATCATGCCGGCGCCTTTCGCGATGCCGGTCACCGTCACTGTTTGTCCGTTGATCGCCGCGCGCTTCGACACCGCTTTCGGCAGCGTATCGGTGGTCATGATGGCTTCCGCCGCTTCGAGCCAGTGCGACGGCGACAGACGCGCGATCGCCAGCGGCAGACCATCGATCAACCGATCGATCGGCAACTGCTCCATGATGACGCCGGTCGAAAAGGGCAGCACCGCTCCAGCGCTGCAGCCAAGCAGTTTCGCCACGGCGGAGCACGTGATCGGCGCGGCCCGCAGGCCAGGCTCGCCGGTACCCGCATTGGCATTTCCGGTGTTGACCACCAGCGCACGGATCCCAGGGCGCGCCGCGAGATGCGCTCGACACACCTGGACCGGCGCCGCCGCGAAGCGATTGCGAGTGAACGCACCGGCCACGTTGGCACCCTCGGCGATCCGCACGACCAGAAGGTCCTTGCGATTGGCCTTGCGAATTCCGGCCTCCGCCCATCCGAGTTCGACCCCCGCGACCGGATAGAGCTCTTCCCGGCGCGGCAGCGGCAGATTGACGGGCATTGCAGTTCGAGGAAGAAGGAAAGACGGAACGTTACCGCAAGGAGCCAACCTTCACTTCGTTGACTAGCGAGGGGGCGGGGGGAGGTCCAGGAGGGGGCTCCGCCCCTTCCTGCGTTCTCAAGCGGGCTCGCCCTGCGAGCCGAAGGCTCGACGCGAGCTTGCCGTGACATTGCTTGTACTTCTTGCCCGACCCGCACGGACACGGATCATTGCGACCGATCTTGTCGCCGTAACGCTTGAAGGGCTGCCGCTTCGCTGTTCGTCCTCGGCCAGCATCAGCGTCTCCACGATCGGCCGACTCGTCGCGCGCCAGGGCTGAAAACTCGGCGTGCTGTGCTCGCGCCAGTTCCGCGCGGCGCTCGCTCTCCGCCTCGATCTGCTGCTCGGCCTGCTGGATTCCTCCTGCGTCTGGACCCGGACGTTCATCAGGACCTTGACGATGTCGTCGCGCACGCGATCGAGCAAAGCGCCGAACAGCTCGAAGGCCTCGCGCTTGTACTCCTGCTTCGGCTGCTTCTGCGCGTACCCGCGCAGGTGGATGCCCTGCCGCAGGGCGTCGAGCGCCGTCAGGTGCTCGCGCCACGACTGGTCGAGCGTCTGGAGCATGATCGAACGCTCGAAGCTCGAGAACGGTCGCGACCCACATGGAGATCTTCGCCTCGTAGGCGTCGTCGGCCGCCTCAGGACCAGCGCGAGCAGTTCCTCGTCGCTCATCGTGTCCGCCTGGTCCAGCGTCGCCTTCAACGGCACGTGCAGCTGCCAGTCGTCGGCGAGCGCCTTCTCGAGCCCCGGCGAGATCCCACTGTTCCTCGACGGAGTCGGCCGGCACGAAGCTGCGGAACATGTCGGTGAAGAAGCCGTGGCGCAGGTTCGTCACCATCTGCGCGGTGTCGTCGGTCTCGAGGATGTCATTGCGCAGGCGGTAGATCTCGCGCCGCTGGTCGTTCGAGACGTCGTCGTACTCGAGCAGCTGCTTGCGGATGTCGAAGTTGCGGGCCTCGACCTTGCGCTGCGCGCTCTCGATCGAGCGCGTCACCATGCCGGCCTCGATCGCCTCGCCTTCGGGCAGCTTCAGGCGGTCCATGATCGCCTTCATGCGGTCGCCGGCGAAGATGCGCAGCAGCGAGTCTTCCATCGACAGGTAGAAGCGCGACGCGCCCGGGTCGCCCTGACGGCCCGAGCGGCCGCGCAGCTGGTTGTCGATCCGGCGCGACTCGTGCCGCTCGGAGCCGATGATCTTCAGTCCCCCCGCGCCGACGACGTGATCGTGCAGCGACTGCCACTCATCGCGGAGCGTCTTCACCCGCGCGGCCTTTTCGCCGTCCGGGATCTCGGGGTTTGCCTCGACGAACTGCACCTGCTTCTCGACGTTGCCACCGAGCACGATGTCGGTGCCGCGGCCCGCCATGTTCGTTGCGATGGTGATCATCTTCGGACGGCCGGCCTGCGCGACGATCTCCGCCTCCTTCGCGTGCTGCTTGGCGTTCAGCACCTGGTGCGGCAGGTTCTCCTTCTTCAGCAGGCCGGAGAGCAGTTCCGAGTTCTCGATCGACGTCGTGCCGACCAGCACCGGCTGGCCGCGGGTGTAGCAGTCCTTGATGTCCTCGAGGATCGCGTTGTACTTCTCCTGCCAAGCGTGCGGAAGACCTTGTCCTGCGAGTCGATGCGGATCATCGGGCGGTGCGTCGGGATGACCACCGTCTCGAGCCGATAGATCTCCTGGAACTCGTACGCCTCGGTGTCCGCCGTGCCCGTCATGCCGGCGAGCTTGCCGTACATGCGGAAGTAGTTCTGGAAGGTGATCGACGCGTACGTCTGGTTCTCCGACTGGATCTTGACGCCCTCTTTCGCCTCGACGGCCTGGTGCAGGCCCTCGGACCAGCGGCGACCGGCCATCAGGCGGCCGGTGAACTCGTCGACGATGACCACCTCGCCGTTCTGCACGACGTACTGCTGGTCGCGATGGAACAGGGTGTGAGCGCGCAGCGCCGCGTTCAGGTGGTGCATCAGGATGATGTTGGCGGGCGAATAAAGGCTCTCGCCTTCCGCGAGCAGTCCCATCCGCGTCAGGATGGCTTCGAGCTTCTCGTGGCCGGACTCGGAGATGTGCACCTGGTGCGCCTTCTCGTCGACCCAGAAGTCGCCGTCGCCCTTTTCGTCCTTCTGCCGCGACAGGAGCTTCGGCACGTCGTTCATTCGAACGTAGGTGTCGGTGTGGTCCTCGGCAGGCCCGGAGATGATCAGCGGGGTGCGCGCTTCGTCGATCAGGATCGAGTCGACCTCGTCGACGATCGCGTAGGCGAGCCCGCGCTGGCGGCGGTCCGCCACCGCGTACTCCATGTTGTCGCGCAGGTAGTCGAACCCGAACTCGTTGTTCGTCCCGTAGGTGATGTCGGCGGCGTAGGCGGCGCGCTTGTCCTCGGTCGACTGCTGGCTGACGACAGTGCCGACGGTCAGTCCGAGGAAACGGTAGACGCGTCCCATCCAGTCGGCGTCGCGCGTTACCAGGTAGTCATTGACGGTGACCACGTGTACGCCCTTGCCGACCAGCGCGTTCAGGTACACCGCGAGCGTGGCGGTCAGGGTCTTGCCCTCGCCGGTGCGCATCTCGGCGATCTTGCCGTCGTGAAGCACCATGCCACCGATCAACTGCACATCGAAGTGGCGCTGCCCCGAGCGTGCGTTTGGATGCCTCGCGCACGACGGCGAACGCCTCAGGCAGCAGCTGGTCGATCGCCTCCGCCTTCGCGATGCGCTCGCGGAACTCGGTCGTCTTCGCCCGCAGCGCTTCGTCCGAAAGCGGCGAGACCTGCGCCTCGAGCGCATTGATGCGCTCGACATTGCGCTGGTACTGCTTGAGCAGGCGGTCGTTGCGACTGCCGAAGATCTTTGTGAGGAGGCCGGAAATCATCGGGAATTGGCCGGACTCCGCGTGGAACCGGCAGAAGTGGGTGCGACGGAACGTCGCCGGGGCTCCGGCGTGCGTCGCAAAGCGAAAATTATGTCACAGGGGGTCGCCCTGGCCGGGCGCCTCCGAGGGCAAGGAACCCTCTAGTTGCGGGCAATCGCCGCCGCCGCAAGGCCCTTGAGGTCCACCTTGGCGGCGCTGGCCGCACGCTGCTGGAGCAGGTTGCCCGGCCTGGACAGGAACCGCGCTGGATTCTGCGCGACTCCCTTGGAGTGCACCTCGAAGTGCAGGTGCGGGCCGGTCGAACGGCCCGTGCTGCCCACCTCGGCGATCTTCTGGCCGCGCTTGACGAGATCGCCCGTCCGCACGCCGAGGCGCAGCGCGTGCGCGTAGCGCGTCATCAACTGGTTGCCGTGGTCGATCTCGACCACGTTGCCGTACTCGGGATGGAACCCGGCAAGCAGCACGACGCCGCCGGCCGCCGCGTGTATCGGCGTTCCCGGAGGAGCGGCGAAATCCATTCCTTCATGGCGCGCCATCCTTCCCGTGAACGGGTCGCTCCGCCAGCCGAAGCCCGATCCGACGAAGCCGTCGGCCAGCGGCTTGCTGTTCGGCAGCAGCGCCTCGCGCACCTGGTGCGACTGCAGTTCCGCCTCGATGATCGCGAGGTAGTCGGCGCGCTGATCGACGCTCCTGCTGAATCGCTGCAGTTCGTCGTCGAGGTCCTGCAAGGTCATCGAATCCGTTCCCGGCAGGGCGCCGCCGCGGCCGGGCAGTTCCTGGAAGCGGAATTCCTCGGGGCGTATCCCGATCACCTTCGACACGCGCTCACCCAGCGCATCGAGGCGCACCAGCTGGGCCTGCACTTCTCCCAGCTTGCGCGCCAGGGCGTCGACGTTGTCCCGCACCCGCTGGTCCTGGCGCTCCATCTCGTCGCGCGTGACGAAGGAGATAACATCGGAGACGACCGGAATCGGGAACAGGCTGGCCGCGCGAACGGTTAGGAACGAGAACATTCCCGACATGACGAGAACCACGAGCACGACTGCTGAGAGAACCATGGCGGCATGACGACGCGTGAGCGTGATGGTCCGCGCACGCGCCAGCCGCTTGTCGACGACGATGATCTGCACCCGCCCCTCCAGTCCTTGCCCGCCGCCGCGACAACACGTCGCGGTTCCCCGTGTCTAGCCCGTCCAGGCCGCTCGCCGACGCGCTGCGCGACGCGCCGGAAGCAGCCCGCCTGCTCGCTCGCTGGGAGACCTCCCAGCGCGTGGCCCGCAGCATCGCCCCGGTCTGCCGTTCACTGACATCGGGGTTCGATCCCCTCTCTGCCCGGTCGATGCGAACTGCGCGACAACGTGCTCCTGCTCACTGCGTCTTCGACGGCCCAGTCTGCCAAGTTGCGCCAGGTGGCACCCCGACTGCTGTCGACCCTGGGCGGCGAAGGGATTCAAGTGTACGAAATCAGGGTGCGTGTCCAACCCGGGTTGACGGGCTACCCGGAACAGGGGAGCGCCAGGCCGTCGAGCGCGGACGCCGCCTGGCTGCACCCTGCGCCGAGCGCTGGCGAAACCGTGGGAAAGTTTGCGCTTACTGTGCGCGAATCGCCGCTGAAGCACGCCGTGGAACGGCTGGCAGCGACGCTCAGGAAGCGCGCGAAAGGCTAGGCGGCGACCAGTTGCACGCGAACGCCCGAAGGCGCGAGGTCTTCGTCCTCGAACGTCACGACCTCATACGCGGTGGCGTCCGCGGTCAGAGGCGCGCAGCAGCTTGTTGTTGAGCGCGTGACCCGACTTGTGTGCCTCGTACGAGGCGATCAGCGGGCGCCCCAGAACCGACAGGTCGCCGATGGCGTCCAGGATCTTGTGCTTGGCGAATTCGTCGCCGGCACGCAGACCATCGGTGTTCAGCACGCGGTACTCGTCCATGACGATGGCGTTCTCGAAGTTGCCTCCCATCGCCAGGCCGGCCGCACGCAGCGCCTCGACCTCGTTCACGAAACCGAACGTGCGGGCGCGCGCGACGTCCTTCGACGAACGACTCGCGCGCGAAGTCGACCTCGACCACCTGCTCGGTCGCATCGATCGCCGGGTGCTTGAACTCGATCGAGAACTTCAGCCTGAAGCCGGCGTACGGAGACAGGCGGGCCCACTTGTCGCCATCGACGATCTCGACCGGCTTCAGCACGCGCACGAACTTCTTCGGGGCGTTCAGTTCGACGATGCCCGCGGACTGGATCAGGAAGACGAAGCTCGCGGCGCTGCCGTCCATGATCGGGATCTCGGGCGCGTCGACGTCGACGTAGCAGTTGTCGATGCCGAGCCCGGAGATCGCGCTCATCAGGTGTTCGATGGTCGCGACGATCTGTCCGTCGCGACCGATTGTCGTTGCCATCCGCGTGTCGACCACCTGCTCGGGCGACAGCGGAATGTCGACCGGCGGGTCAACGTCGACGCGCCGGAACACCACGCCGGTGTCGGCGGCGGCCGGACGCAGCACCAGTTCGACCTTCGTGCCGCTGTGCAGTCCGATCCCGATGGTGCGGACGACTTGCTTGAGCGTGCGCTGTTTCAGCATGGTCCGATTTTACCTGTCGATTGTGCGTCGCAGCGAGCGGAAGGGGGAGCGCTCGGCCAGAATCGGCGGGCCTTCGAGGAACGCAAATGACGAATCCCCCCGCCAGTGAGAGCAGCGCACGGAGTGGCCCGCCTCCTCGTTCGCCGTTTCCGCCGATCCGCACCGTCGCGCTCGGCGCTCCGTTCGACTGGCTCGCCCTGGGCTGGCGAGACCTGCGCCGGGCGCCGGCCGCCAGCCTGTTCTACGGCGCCGCGTTCGCACTGATGGGCCTGCTGGTCCACCTCGTGTTCCAGCACATGGTGGAGCTGACGTCCGCACTGACCGCGGGGTTCCTGCTGCTCGGGCCCCTTCCTCGCCACCGGGCTGTACGACATCAGCCGGCGCCTGCAGCGCGGCGAGTCGGTCGCGCTGCGCGACACGCTGACGGCCTGGAAGGCGAACCTCGGCGCCTTCACCCTGTTCGCGCTGTGCCTCTCGGTGATCATGCTCATCTGGGCGCGCGCCTCGCTGGTGACGTTCGCGTTGTTCTTCTCGAGCGGCATGCCCACGCTGCAGAACTTCTTCAGCCAGGTGGTCAGCGCCGATCACGTCGACTTCGTCCTCACCTACTTCGCCGTGGGAGGCGTGTTCGCATCGATCGCGTTCGCCGTCAGCGTGGTGTCGGTTCCGATGATGCTCGACCGCGGAACCGACACGATCGTCGCAGCGCTGACCAGCGTGCGCGCGCTGTTCGGCAACATGGGACCGCTCGTGCTGTGGGCGGCCCTGATCGTCCTGATCGTCGGCCTCGGCTTCGCCACTCTCTTCGTCGGCCTGGTGATCGCCGTACCGCTGATCGGCCACGCGACGTGGCACGCGTACCAGGCGCTGGTCGGCGAGCAGTGACACCTCACCCCCTGCCCGGCGTGGGGGCCGGGGGATGCCGCCTCTCCCGCCTGGCGGGAGGCCGGGTAGGTGCAGTCGCCATTGCGAACCGGTCGGGCGCCCGGCCGTCCGAAGCCCGACCGACTGTTCCAGGCGCGAGCGCAGCTCGCGTGCCGCCGAGGGTGCACGTGCGATCGGCGTAGCCGATCGCGTACACCCGAGGCGCATCGTTAGTCCGCCTGCTTCCGGAGGAACGCCGGGATGTCGTAGCGCTCGGTGCCGGAATCCTCCATCGCGCTGACGCGCGCCTGCACCGATTCCCGAGGTTCCCGTGTTCCCGCGTGCGCCAGATCGCCGGCTTGTCGAGGTCGGTGAAGTCAGTCACGGGCGACGGCGCGGGCGTCGCCGGCACGATGCCGACCGGACCGTTGTCGGTCCCCGTGCGGATCACCGTGAACGGGCGTCGACATCTTCTTCGCCGAGGCACGGCCAAGGCCGGTGGCGACCACCGTGACGCGCAGGGAGTCGCCCATCGCCTCGTCGCACACCGTTCCGAAGATCACCGTCGAGTCCTCGGCGGAGAACGCGCGGATCGTGTTCATGACTTCGCGCGTTTCCTTCATCTTCAGCGACGACGACGCGGTGATGTTCACCAGCACGCCACGCGCGCCCGACAGGTCGACTCCTTCGAGCAGCGGGCTGGCGACGGCCTGCTCGGCCGCGATGCGCGCGCGGTCGAGGCCGGAGGCGGTCGCGGTGCCCATCATCGCCTTGCCGCGCTCGCTCATCACCGTCTTCACGTCCTCGAAGTCGACGTTGACCAGGCCCGGCACGTTGATGATCTCGGCGATGCCCGCGCAGGCGTTGTGCAGGACGTCGTCGGCGGCGCGGAAGCACTCGGCCATCTCGGCGTCCTCGCCCATCACCTCCTCGAGCTTGTTGTTGAGGATGACGATCAGCGAGTGGACGTTGTCCTCGAGCTCGGAAAGGCCCTCTTCGGCCAGCTTCATCCGCTTCGGACCCTCGAACTCGAACGGCTTCGACACCACGGCCACGGTCAGGACGCCGAGTTCCTTCGCCACTTCCGCGAACACCGGCGCCGCGCCGGTGCCCGTGCCGCCGCCCATGCCGGCGGTGATGAAGACCATGTGCGCGCCGCGCAGCGCATCGGCGATGCGGTCGCGCGCTTCCTCGGCCGCGGCACGCCCGGCGTCCGGCCGGCTGCCCGCGCCCAGGCCCGACTTGCCGAGCTGCAGGATGTTCTGCGACGACGACCGCGCCAGTGCCTGGTGGTCGGTGTTCGCGCAGACGAACTCCACGCCCTGCACGCCGCGCCGGATCATGTGCTCGACCGCGTTGCCGCCGGCCCCGCCCACGCCCACGACCTTGATGATGGTCCCGTTGGTTTCCGTTTCCAGAATCTCGAAGCTCATGTCTTTTCCTCCTGATTTTGCGAATTGCGTTGCTGCACGATTTGGAACGCTCACTGACAAAAGCGCAGCCTTACGCGCTTGCCACTGAGTACTCCGCCCTCGCCACTAGAAATTGCCCACGACCCATTCCTTCATCCGCTTCAACGTCTGCTTGAACGATCCCGTCTGCTGCGCGATCTTTCGGCCCCGCAGGCGCTGCGAGTGCGCTTCGACCAGCAGGCCGATCGCCGTCGCAAAGCGCGGGTTGCGCACGACATCGGCCAGCGAGCCGTCGTAGCTCGGCCAGCCGATGCGGGCCGGTTTCAGGAACACGTCTTCCGCGAGTTCGGTCATGCCGGGCAGCAGGCTCGTTCCGCCGGTCAGCACGATCCCCGACGACAGCAGTTCCTCGTAGCCGGACTCGCGGATCACCTGCTGGCGTCAGCGTGAAGAGTTCCTCCACGCGCGGCTCGATCACGGCGGCCAGCGACTGGCGCGACAGCAGGCGCGGGCCGCGGTCGCCGAGGCCCGGGATCTCGATCTTCTCGTTCGGGTCCGCCAGCACTTCCTTGGCGACGCCCCAGCGCAGCTTGATCTCCTCGGCATCCGGGATCGGCGTGCGCAGCGCCATCGCGATGTCGTTCGTGATCTGGTCGCCGGCGATCGGGAAGGATCGCGGTGTGCCGAATGGCGCCACCGGTGAAAATCGGCGATGTCGGTGGTGCCGCCGCCGACGTCCACGAGCGCCACGCCCAGTTCCTTCTCGTCCGCCGACAGCACGGACAGCGAGGACGCGAGCGGCTGCAGGATCAGGTCCTGCACCTCGAGTCCGCAGCGGCGCACGCACTTGATGATGTTCTGCGCGGCGCTGACCGCGCCGGTGACGATGTGCACGCGCACCTCGAGCCGCACGCCGCTCATGCCGATCGGCTCGCGGATGTCCTCCTGCCCGTCGACGATGAACTCCTGCGTCAGCACGTGCAGCACCTGCTGGTCGGTGGGGATGTTCACCGCCTTGGCGGTCTCGATCACGCGCGCAACGTCGGCGCCCGAGACTTCGCGGTCCTTGATGGCCACCATGCCGCTCGAGTTGAAGCTCTTGATGTGGCTGCCCGCGATGCCGGTGAAGACATCCTTGATCTGGCAGGCGGCCATCAGCTCCGCCTCCTCCAGCGCGCGGCGGATCGACTGCACCGTCGACTCGATGTTGACCACGACGCCCTTGCGCAGGCCCTGCGACTCGGCCTGCCCCAATCCGATGACCTGGAACCGTCCCTCCGGGAGCACCTCGGCCACCGCCACCACCACCTTGGAGGTGCCGATGTCGAGTCCGACGATCAGGTCTTTGGTTTCGTTTCTCATGTTCTCGTCATCGGGTTTTCGCAGGAGGCAAGGCAGCCAGTCCGTTGGGGTAGCGCGCGTCGATGCTCTGTGGCACCCCGCCGACGCGGGCCGCGACCATCGGATAGGCGGCGACGACCTGGGCAAGGCGGTCGTTCAGGGCGATGCCATCGGTATCGCGTCCGAGTTCGAGGCGCGTCGCCGCGCCATCGACGCCGGCCACGTCGACGGCCCACGAACGGCGGTCGGACACGTCGATCGCCGCGATCCTCATGCCGAGCGGAGCGAGCATCGCCGCGAACTCGTAGTAGCGCCGCGCCGCATCCGCGCGACCGCTGCGGGCCCCTCGAACGCGGGCAGCGGTCCGTGGATCTCCGCCTCCGCGGGGTTGGCGACGAACAGCTCTCCGGCGTCCGACAGCAGGCGCCCGTCGCTCCAGACGCCGAGGGCGCGATGCTCGACCAGCGTGACGTGCAGGCGATCCGGCCAGACCCTCCGCACCGAGGCCTGCGCGACCCACGGCACGGTTCTCCAGCACGCGCCGCGTCTCGTCGAGACGCATGGTGAAGTAGTTGCCCTTGAGCCGGCCGGCGATGGCAGCCCGCACCGACGCCGAGGTCACGTGCTGGAGTTCGCCGCGCACCTCGATGGCACGCAGCGAGAAGTACGGCCGCTGGGCGATCCAGTACAGCACGCCGACGACGACGATCAGGCCGGCGAACGTCGCGAAGAGCGCAGCGAACCCGTTCATCAGGCGCACGCTCATCGCAGCCGACCTCCGTCGTCGAGCGATGCGTCCTGCAGGATCTCGCAGCACGAGGTCCTCGTAGCTCATGCCGACCGCGCGCGCGGCCATCGGCACCAGCGAGTGGCTCGTCATGCCGGGGGACGTGTTGAGCTCGAGCAGGAAGGGCTCGCCGCGCTCCGACAGCATCACGTCGATCCGTCCCCAGCCGCGCGCGCCGAGCACCGCGTAGGCGCGCACGCACAGCCGCTGGATCTCGGCGGCCAGCGCGTCGTCCACCGGCGCGGGACAGAGGTACTTGGTGTCGTCGCTGAAGTACTTGTTGTGATAGTCGTAGTTCGCGCCCGGCGCGCGGATCTCGATCAGCGGCAGCGCCGTCGCTCCGCTGCCCTGGCCGAGCACCGCGCACGTCAGTTCGCGTCCCGCGATGAACTGCTCGGCGAGCACGGCGCTGTCGTACTTCGCGGCCAGCGCGTACGCGTCGGCCATCTCCGAGTAGCCGGCGACCTTGGCGATGCCGATCGTCGAGCCCTCGTGCGGCGGCTTCGTGATCAGGGGCAGGCCGAGGTCGTCGACCGCCGCGTTCAACTCCGCCCGGTCGCCGCTCGCGAGCACACGGTAGCGCGGCGTCGGAATGCCTTCCTGCAGCCACACCCGCTTGGTCGCAAGCTTGTCGATCGCGATCGCCGACGCCTGCACCCCGCTGCCGGTGTACGGGACTCCCAGGGTTTCCATCACGCCCTGGATCGTCCCGTCCTCGCCGCCCCGTCCGTGCAGCGCGATGAACACCCGATCGAACCGCGCGGCCTCGAGTTCCGCGAGGGTCTGCGCGCCCGGGTCGAACGCGTGCGCGTCGACGCCCCGGGACTGCAGCGCCTTGAGCACGCCGGTGCCCGACATGATCGAGACCTCGCGCTCCGACGAGCGTCCTCCGAAGAGCACGCCGACCTTGCCGAGCGCCTTGGCGTCCACGCTCATTCCGCCCCCCCGCCCGCGAGCCGGGCCGGCAGCTGGCCGATCGAGCCCGCGCCCATGCCGATGACGACGTCGCCGTCGCGCACCACGCCCATCAGGGCGCCCGGCATCTCGTCGATCGACTCGACGAACACCGGTTCGATCCTTCCCGCCACGCGGATCGCGCGCGCCAGCGAGCGCCCGTCGGCGGCGACGATCGGCGCTTCGCCTGCCGGATACACCTCGGTCAGCAGCAGCGCATCGCAGGTCGACAGCACCTTCACGAAGTCTTCGAAGCAGTCACGCGTGCGCGTGTAGCGGTGCGGCTGGAACGCCAGCACGATGCGGCGGCCGGGAAAGGCGCCGCGCGCCGCTTCCAGCGTCGCCGCCATCTCCACCGGGTGGTGGCCGTAGTCGTCGATCAGGGTGAACGAGCCGCCCGACGGAATCGGCAGGTCGCCGTGGCGCGAGAAGCGCCGGCCCACGCCCGTGAACTCCGCCAGCGCCTGCACGATCCCCTCGTCCGGAACGCCGAGCTCGGTGCCGACCGCGATGGCCGCGAGCGCGTTGGCGACGTTGTGCATGCCCGGAAGGTTCAGCGTCACGTCGAGCGGACGCGTGCCCTCGCGCTGCGCGGTGAAGCGCATCTGCGGGCCGTCGGCGCGCGCGTCGGCCGCGCGGACCTGCGCTTCCGCCGCGAACCCGTACGTGATCACGGGCTTCGACACGAACGGCAGGATCTCGCGCACGCTGCGGTCGTCGATGCACAGCACGGCGCTGCCGTAGAAGGGAAGGCGGCCCAGGAAATCGACGAAGGCCTGCTTCAGCCGCGCGAAGTCGTGGCCGTAGGTCTCCATGTGGTCGTTGTCGATGTTCGTCACGACCGCGACGACCGGCATCAGGTTCAGGAACGACGCGTCCGATTCGTCGGCTTCAACGACGATGTAGTCGCCGGTCCCGAGTCGCGCGTTGGCGCCGGCCGAGTTCAACCGGCCGCCGATCACGAAGGTCGGGTCGAGGCCGCCGGCGGCCAGCACGCTGGCGACCAGGCTCGTGGTCGTCGTCTTGCCGTGCGTGCCGGCGATGGCGATGCCCTGCTTCAGCCGCATCAGTTCGGCCAGCATCACGGCGCGCGGGACGACCGGGACGCGGCGGGCGCGGGCGGCGAGGACTTCCGGATTGCTGGGCGACACCGCGGTCGACACGACGACCGCATCCGCTCCCGCGATATGTTCCGCGGCGTGGCCGAGCGAAATGCTGGCGCCGAGTTGCGTCAGCCGCCTGGTGGCGGCATTGCTCGCGACATCGGATCCGCTGACCTTGTACCGGAGCGTCAGCAGCACTTCCGCGATGCCGCTCATACCCGAGCCACCGATGCCGACGAAGTGAATGTGCTTGACGGCGTGCCTCACTTCGCAACCTCCCTGGCCGCGATTCGCTTCGCCGGCATCGGCCACCCCGCATGTCGACGCCGGGGCCCCGCCCCCAGCGTGCCGACGAAGTGAATGTGCTTGACCGCGTGCCTCATGCCGCCACCTTCTCGATCACGGCCGCCACGGTCTCGGTCGCCCTCGGCTTGCCCAAGGCGCGCGCCGCTTCGGCCATCGACTGCAGGCGCGGGCGATCGAGACCGGCGAGCAACACAGCCAGTCGTTCCGCGCTGGCCTCGCCCTGCGGCAGGTGGATCGCAGCGTTCTTCGCCGCCATGAACTCGGCGTTGGTGCGCTGGTGGTGCGTGGTGGACACGACGAGCGGCACGAGAATGCTCGGCACGCCGGCCGCCGCGAGCTCCGTCACGGTGATGGCGCCCGCGCGCGCGAGCACGAGATCGGCCTCGGCGTAGCGCGCGGCCATGTCGTCGATGAAGGTGACGATCTCCGCCTGCACGCCCGCCTTCGCATAGGCGTCGCGTACGGTGTCGAGATGCTTCGCGCCGCACTGGTGGATCACCTGGGGCCGCCGTTCCACCGGGATGCGCGCGAGCGCCTGCGGCACCGTTTCGTTCAACACCTGTGCGCCGAGGCTGCCGCCGATCACGAGCAGGCGCAGCGCGCCCGTCCGGCCGGGATAGCGGTCGGCAGGCACGGGCACGGCGGCAATCTCGGGGCGCACCGGATTGCCGGTGACGAGGCCCTTCGCACCGGCCTTCTGCGCGGCCTCGCCGTCGAATCCGCACAAGACGCCGGACGCGATCGGCTTCAGCAACGTCGTCGACATCAGCGGCGCCGCGTCCGCGTTCAGCAGGACAAACGGAATGCCGAGCGTGCTCGCTGCCATGCCGGCGGGCACCGCGACGTAGCCGCCGGTCGAGAACACCGCGTCGGGCTTGTCGGACCGGATGATCCTCCGGCTCTGCCACATCGCCCGCAGCAGCAGGAACCCGCCGAAGACCAGCGTCCTCACTCCCTTGCCGCGCAGGCCGGAGAAGTCGATCGCGCGGAACGCGATGCCGTGCGGCTCGACCAGCGCGCGTTCCATGCCGGTCCTGGTGCCGAGCCAGCTTACCGACCAGCCGCGGCGCTGCAGTTCGCCCGCGACCGCGAGGCCCGGCATCACGTGCCCGCCGGTGCCGGCCGCGACGACCATCAGGCGCCTCACGTGCGCCCTCCCCGCATCAGGATGCGATTCTCTTTGTCTACCCTGAGCAGGATCGCGATCGCGGTCAGCGTCGACAGCAACGCCGAGCCGCCGTAGCTCATCAATGGCAGCGTCAGGCCTTTCGTGGGCAGCAGGCCGGTGGCCACGCCGATGTTGATGAACGCCTGCACGCCGATCCACAGGCCGACGCCCTGCGCCACGAGGCCAGCGAACGTGCGTTCCAGCGCGATCGCCTGTCGCCCGATCTCGAACGCCCGCTTCACCATCCAGTAGAAAAGCACGACGACGGTCAGCACGCCGACGAGGCCGAGTTCCTCGCCGAGCACCGCCAGGATGAAATCGGTGTGCGCTTCGGGCAGGTAGTGCAGCTTCTCGACGCTGCCGCCCAGGCCGACGCCGAACCACTCGCCGCGGCCGAAGGCAATCAGCGAGTGGGACAGCTGGTAAGCCTTGCCCAGCGCGTTGCCCTCCGACCATGGATCGAGGTACGCGAAGATCCGCTCGCGCCGCCACGGCGACAGCCAGATCACCAACGTGAACGCGCCGGCCAGCACGACCGTGATGCCGGCGAACAACTTGCCGTTGACGCCGCCGAGGAACAGGATGCCCATCGCGATGGCGACGATCACGCCGAAGGCACCGAGGTCGGGCTGGAGCAGCAGCAGCGCGCCGATCATCGCCATCACGACGGCCATCGGCAGGAAGCCCTTGCCGAAGTGCTGCATGTAGTCCTGCTTGCGGACCGTGAAGTTCGCCGCGTACAGGACGCAGGCGACCTTCATCAGTTCGGATGGCTGCAGGTTCAGGAAGCCGAGCGGTACCCAGCGACGCGCTCCGTTGACGCCCTTGCCCACGCCCGGGATCAGCACCAGCACCAGCAGCACCATCGTTCCCGCGAAGATCCATGGCGCCAGGCGCTGCCAGGTGGCCATCGGCACCTGGAACGCGATCGCCGCCGCGCAGAATGCGATGCCGAGCGAGAGCACGTGGCGCGCGACGAAGTGCGTCGGCGCGACGTTGTAGCGGGGCGAGTCGGCGAGCGCGATCGACGCCGAGTACACCATCACCGTGCCGAGCATGATCAGCGCCAGCACGACGCCGACGAGCGCCCGGTCCACGCCGGGCAGCGAGGTGCGCGAGGCCGCAGCGCTCCCGCCCGTGCCGAGACCGGCGAACGCCATCATCGACCCGGCCGGATCGAATTCGCGCCGTCGCCCGCCGCGGCGGAACCAGTCGGTGAACGGCTTCAGCACGGCTGGCCGACCTCCGCGGCGAGTTCCCGCACCGCATCGGCAAACACTTCCGAGCGGTGCACGTAGTTGCGGAACATGTCGAGGCTGGCGCAGGCAGGCGACAGGAGGACCGCGTCGCCTGCGCGCGCTTCGGCCGCTGCGGTCTCGACGGCCTCGGGCAGCGTGTCGGCGGTGTGCAGGGTCACGCCCCGGGCACCTCGCTCGAGCACCGCGCGGATCGCCGGCGCATCGCGCCCGATCAGGACGACCGCCCGCGCGTGGCGAACGACCGGGTCGACGAGGGGACCGAAGTCCTGCCCCTTGCCTTCGCCCCCGAGGATCACGACGAGCTTGCGTCCCTCGCCTCCGAGTCCGTCCAGGGCCGCCACGGTGGCGCCCACGTTGGTGCCCTTGCTGTCGTCGACGTACTCGACGCCGCGAATGGTCGCGATCGGTTCCACCCGATGCGGTTCGCCGCGGTAGGAACGCAGCGCGTGCAGCAGCGGCCCGAGCGGGCAGCCGACGGCGCGTGCGAGTGCGACCGCCGCCAGCGCGTTGGCCGCGTTGTGCCGGCCGCGGATCTGCAGCGCGTCGGTCGGCATCAACCGGTGCAGATGAATCTCGGGAGGCGGCGCCGGCACGTCCGGATCCGTTCTGCGACGCCGGCGCGGCAGGCTCAGGTCCTCGGCCCACGCGAGCCAGGTGATGCCGTTGTCGAGCAGCAGGCCGTACGAGTTCCCGCCGGACGGCGCGTCGGTGCCGAACGTCACGATCTCCGCGCTCTTGCGTGCCATCGCCATCACGCGCTCGTCGCCGCGGTTCAGCACCTGGACCGTCTTCGCCGAGAAGATGCGTGCCTTGGCCGCGCCGTACGCGTCCATGGTGCCGTGCCAGTCGAGGTGGTCCTGCGTGACGTTGAGCACGGCTGCGGCGTCGCACTCGAGCGAACGCGTGGTGGCAAGCTGGAAGCTCGACAGCTCGAGCACCCAGGCCTCGGGCAGGTTGTCGCCGGCCAGCGCGTCGCGCAGCACGTCGAGCACGGCCGGGGCGATGTTGCCGGCGACCGCCACCTTCATCCCGGAGCGTTCGAGCAGCAGCCCGGCGAGCCGGGTGGTCGTGGTCTTGCCGTTGGTGCCGGTGATGCCGACGACCTTCGGCGCGTAACCGCGCTCGGCCTTCAGGCGGGCCAGCGCGCGCGCGAAGAGCTCGATCTCGCCGACGACCTCGACCTTGCCCGCCTTCGCCTGCTTCAGCAGCGCGGCGACGTCGGGAAGCGTCGGCGCCAGGCCGGGGCTGATCGCCACCAGTTCGACGCCGTCGAGCAGCTCCTGCGAGAAGGGACCGCCGATGAACTCGGCCGACGGGCAGTCCGCCGCGAGCGACGCGCGCTGCGGCGGCTCCGCGCGCGTGTCGGCCACGCGCAGGTCGAAGCCCTCGACGGCCAGCCAGCGCGCCATCGCGAGGCCGCTGTCGCCGAGTCCGAGTACGAGCGCGCGGGGGCGGCAGCCTCCGCGCCATGCGCTGCGGCGCGAGCTTGCTCGGGACGGCCCGTCGCGGCGCTCATCGGAGCTTCAGCGTGGAGAGACCGACCAGCACCAGCATCATGCTGATGATCCAGAACCTGACGACGACCTGCGTCTCCTTCCAGCCGGACAGCTCGAAGTGGTGGTGCAGCGGCGCCATCCGGAAGATGCGCTTGCCCTTGGTCCACTTGAAGTAGCTGACCTGGAGCATCACGGACACCGTCTCCATCACGAAGACGCCGCCCATGATGAACAGAACGATCTCCTGCCGCGTGATGACCGCGATCGTTCCGAGCGCGCCGCCGAGCGCCAGGGCGCCGACGTCGCCCATGAACACTTCCGCCGGATAGGCGTTGAACCAAAGGAATCCGAGGCCGGCGCCGGCGATCGCACCGCAGATGATCACGAGCTCGCCGGCGCCCGGGATGTAAGGGAACAGCAGGTATTTCGCGAAGTCCGCCCGGCCGATCACGTAGGCAAACACGCCGAGCGCCGCGCCGATCATCACGGTGGGCATGATCGCGAGTCCGTCGAGGCCGTCGGTGAGGTTCACGGCATTGCTCGTTCCGACGATCACGAAGTAAGACAGCAGCACGAAGCCGAACACGCCGAGCGGATAGGCGACGTTCTTGAAGAAGGGCACGATCAGGTCGGAGCGCGGCGGCAGGTCGATGTAGAAGCCGCTGGTGAACCACTGCCCCATCAGCACCCAGATCTTGTCGGTCGAGGGCGCGGCGATCGCGAACGCGAGATAGAAGGAAGCGGACAGGCCGATCACCGACTGCCAGAAATACTTCTCCCGCGCGCTCATGCCTTTCGGGTTGCGATGGACGACCTTGCGGTAGTCGTCGACCCAGCCGATCCAGCCGAAACCGACCGTTACGATCAGCGTCACCCACACGAAACGGTTGGAGAGGTCGGCCCACAGCAGCGTGGTCACGCCGATCGAGATCAGGATCAGCGCGCCTCCCATCGTCGGCGTGCCGCTCTTCACGAGGTGCGACTGCGGTCCGTCGCTGCGCACTGCCTGGCCGATCTTCAGCGCCGTCAGCCGCCGGATGACCCACGGTCCCGCGGCCAGGCCGATCAGCAGCGCCGTGGCAGCGGCGAGCACCGCGCGCAACGTCAGGTACGAGAAGACGTTGAACGCGCGGATGTCCTGCGCCAGCCATTCGAACAACTCGAGCAACACTTAGTGCACCCCTTCCGGCTGCGTGGCGGCCAGCGCCTGCACGACGCGCTCCATCCGCATGAACCGCGATCCCTTGACCAGCACCGTGACCGACGGACCGAGCCGCGGCCGCAGCGCCGCCAGCACGGAGTCGACGTCGGCGCAGTGCACGGCGCCCTCGCCGAATGCGTCGACGGCATCTCTCGCCATCGGGCCGAGCGCGATCAGTCCGTCGATGCCGCGCTCGCGCGCATGGGCACCGACCTCGCGGTGGAACTCCGGACCGCGCTCGCCGACTTCGCCCATGTCGCCCAGCACCAGCACACGCTCGCCCTCGAAGCTCGCCAGCAGTTCGATGGCGGCGCGCACGGAATCGGGGTTCGCGTTGTAGGTGTCGTCGATCAGCAGACCGCCCTCGCTCGTGCCGAGGCGCACCCCGCGTCCGGCGACCGGCCGGAACACGCGCAGTCCTTCCGCGATCGATCCGGCGTCGATGCCGGCGCCGATTGCACACGCTGCGGCGGCCAGCGCGTTGCGCACGTTGTGCACGCCGGTCACGGCCAGGTCGACGTCGACCAGCCCGAGCGGCGTCGCCATCGAGACGCGCGCGCCCTCCGCGCGCAGCGTGTAGGTCGCCGTGACGACCGCGTCGGCTTCGATCGCGAAGTCGACGACGCGCCGGGTCCCTGCGATCTGCCTCCAGATCGGCGTGCAGGCGTCGTCGGCCGGGAACACGGCCACGCCGTCCTCGGAGAGCGGCAGCGCGGCGATGACCTCGCCGTTCTCGTACGCCGTCGCCTCGACCGACCGCATGAACTCCTGGTGCTCGCGCTGCGCGTTGTTGACCAGCGCCACGGTGGGACGGACGAGTTCGGCGAGATAGGCGATCTCGCCAACGTGGTTCATGCCGAGCTCGAACACGGCGGCGCGGTGCTGCCTGGCAAGCTGCCACAGCATCAGCGGCACGCCGATGTCGTTGTTGAGGTTGCCCCGCGTCGCAAGGCGACCCTTGTCGCCGTGCGCCGCTGCCAGGATCGAGGCGATCATCTGCGTGACCGTGGTCTTGCCGTTGCTTCCGGCCACCGCGATGACCGGCAACGAGAACCGCGCGCGCCACTGGGCTGCCGCGAGTCCGAGCGCGCGCTTGCTGTCCGCCGCGACGACCTGCGGCAGGTCGACTTCGACGACGCGCTCCACCAGCGCGGCCGCTGCGCCGCCTTCCCGCGCCGCGGCGACGTAGTCGTGGCCATCGAAGCGCTCCCCGCGCAACGCGACGTAGAGCGCGCCGGGCGCGAGCGTCCGCGTGTCGGTCGACACGCTCGAGAAGCCGATGCGGCCGTCGCCCCGCGTGTCCAGCGCCGCCACCGCGCGGGCGAGTTCGCTGACGGTCATCAGTGCGCTCACTGGACTACCCTCCGCGCTGCGCGCGCAGGGATGAGCGCTTCGGAGCGGCCGTGCGCGCTCACTGGACTACCCTCCGCGCTGCGCGCGCAGGGATGAGCGCTTCGGAGCGGCCGTGCGCGCTCACGGGCGGCCCCGCTCGGAGAGCGCCGCGCGGACCTGCGCGAGGTCCGAGTACGGCTGTCGGTTCGTGCCGACGACCTGATAGTCCTCGTGGCCCTTGCCGGCCACCAGAACGATGTCCTCGGGAGCGGCCTTCTGCACGGCGTGGGCGATCGCCTCGGTGCGATCCGGCAGGCAGACCAGTTCCCGCGCATCGCGCGCACCCAGCGCGACCTGCGCGACGATGGCCGACGGATCCTCCGTGCGCGGGTTGTCGCTCGTGACCACGACGACGTCGGCGCCGCTGGCCGCCGCCGCACCCATCGGCGCACGCTTGCCCGGGTCGCGATCTCCGCCGGCCCCGAACACGACCCAGATCTTCCCGTGCCGCGACTCCGCGAGCGGACGCAGCGCAAGCAGAGCCTGCGCCAGTGCATCCGGCGTGTGCGCGTAGTCGACGACGGCGAGCGGGGCATCGGGCCGGATGACCCGTTGCATGCGTCCGAGCGGCGGGACCAGGTGCGGCAACGCCGCGACGGCCGCCGCGAAGTTCACGCCGCAGGCGAGCGCAACCCCGACGACGCCCAGCAGGTTCGAGATGTTGTAGTGCCCCACCACGGGCACTTCGACCGCGACCCCCGCGCCGTCGAACTTCGCCAGGAAGCCAAGTCCGTCGGCAGTCGGGAGGATGTTCTCGGCGGTCAGCATGTGCGCCAGCCGGCGATCGCCCGCGGCCCCGGTGGCGCTGAATCCGATGGTGCGAACGCCGCGTTCGAGCAGGCGCGGGATCAGGCGCACCGCCGCTGCGTCGTCGACGTTGATGACCGCGTGCGAAAGCGTGGGCCAGTCGAACAGCAGGGCCTTGGCCGCTTCGTACCGCTCCATGGTCCCGTGGTAATCGAGGTGATCGCGCGTCAGGTTCGTGTACAGCGCGACGTCGAACTTCATGCCGGTGACCCGGCCCTGATCGAGCCCGATCGACGACACCTCCATCGCGAGCGCCTGGGCGCCTGCGTCGAGCAGCCGGCGAACCTCGCGCTGCAGGGACACCGGGTCCGGCGTGGTCAACGGGCTGTCGGTGAACGGTTCGTCCGGGAACCCGATGCCGATCGTGCCGATCACGGCGCAGCGCCGTCCCGCGCGGGTCAGCAGCTGGGCGATCCACTGCGAGCACGAGGTCTTGCCGTTCGTGCCCGTCACGCCGACGGACAGCAGGCTCGTGCTCGGCTGGCCGTAGAAGCTCGCGGCAAGCGATCCCAGCAACGAACGCAGGTGCGGCACGGGAAGCACCGGCACGGCGGCGTTCTTCTTCTTCCAGCCGTTGGCCTCGACGATCACCGCGGCGGCGCCGTGCCGGACGGCGACGTCGATGAAGCCTCGTCCATCGACCGCGGCGCCCGGCAGCGCGAGGAAGACGTCGCCCGGCTTCACCTTGCGACTGTCGAGCTGGAGGTCGCGCCGCTGCGCGAACACGGCGGGCGCGACCGCTCGAAGCCACGCCAGGCTGTTCATGACCACGGGATCCAGGCCGCTCACCGGGCCTCCCGCATGGCGAGCAGCGGCGCCTTCGTCTGCTCCATCGGACCGTCGGGTGCGACCTGCAGCGTGCGCAGCGTCGCCGCGGTGATCTGCGCGAACACGGGAGCCGCGACGATGCCGCCGTAATGCTGCCCCGTCGGTTCGTCGATCATCACGGCGACCACGATCCGCGGATCGGACACCGGCGCGAAGCCGACGAACGAGGCGACGTACGCGCGCACGTACTGGCCGTTCTTCAGCTTGTACGCCGTGCCGGTCTTGCCGCCCACGCGATAGCCGGGAATGCGCGCGCCCGGCGCGGTTCCCTCCGGCCCGACCGCCATCTCCAGCATGCGCCGCATCGCCATCGCAGTTTCGTGCGACATCACTCGCACGCCGGCCGGCGGCGCGTCCTGCTTGAGCAGCGTCAGTGTCGGCATGTCGCCGTCGCGCGCGAACGCGGTGTAGGCGCGCGCGAGCTGCATCAGCGAGACGGAGACGCCGTGGCCGTACGAGATCGTGGCCTGCTCGATCGGCCGCCAGCTCTTCGCCGGTCGCAGCCGCCCGGCGACTGCGCCGGGGAAGCCGAGCTGAGGCGCCTGCCCGAAGCCCGCGGCCGTGTACATGTCCCACAGCGTCTGCGCCGGCAGTTCGAGCGCGATCTTCGCGGTGCCGACGTTGCTCGACTTGGACACGACCTCTTCGACGCTCAGCAGGCCATGCGGGTGCGCGTCGCCGATCGTGCGATCGCCGATCGTCAGCTTCCCGGGGGCCGTCTGGATCTTCGTGTCGGGCCGCACCTTGCCGGCCTCGAGCGCCGCAACGATGGAGAACGGCTTCATCGTCGAGCCGGGCTCGAACGTGTCGGTCAGCACCCGGTTGCGGATGGCCTCGCCGCTCAGCTTGCCGCGCGCGTTCGGGTCGTACGTCGGCAGGTTCGCCAGCGCCAGCAGTTCGCCGCTGCGCGTGTCGATCACGACGGCGGCGCCCGCCTTGGCGTTGTACTTCTCGATCGCCGCCTTCAGCGCGGAATGCGCGATGTACTGCACCCGGTTGTCGATCGACAGCGCCAGGTCCCGCCCGTCGAACGGCTCGCGCAGCCAGTCGTCCTCGACGATGCGGCCCAGCCGGTCCTTGATCACGCGACGGCTGCCAGAGCGCCCGGCCAGAAGTTTCTCGTGGGCGAGCTCGATCCCTTCCTGCCCGCGGTCCTCGACGTTCGTGAAGCCGATGACGTGCGCGCTGGTCGGTCCCTCGGGGTAGTGGCGCTTGAATTCGCGGCTGGAGTGAACGCCGGGGATCTTCAGGTCGGCGATGCGCGCAGCGACGTCGGCGTCGACCTGGCGCCGCAGGTAGACGAAGGAGCGGTCGTCGTTGGCGAGCCGCCGCTTCACTTCGACGGCGTTCATGCCCAGTAGGCGCGCCAGCTGGACGACCTGCTCGTTCGAAGCCTCGACGTCCTCGGGAATCGCCCAGACCGCCTTCGCCGGCACGGACGAGGCGAGCACGACGCCGTTGCGGTCCGTGATGCGGCCGCGGGTAGCCGGGATCTCGAGCGTGCGGGCGTAGCGAGCCTCGCCCTGCCGCTGCAGGAAGTCCGTCGACGCACCGCCCATCAGATAGAAGGCGCGCCCCGCGAGCGCCACGAAGGCGCAGAACAGCAGGAACAGCATCAGCTTCGAGCGCCAGGAAGGAAGCGCCACGGTGAGCAGCGGGTTCGCGTTGAACCCGACGCGCTCGCCCCGGCCGCTGCGCTTGCGCGCGCCGGCAGGCCCCACACGGGACGACGACGGCTGCTTCACTTCGTCGCTCCTGGCGCCAGCGGCGCGGCGGCGCTCGCCGCCGGTAGGTTCAGGAAGACCGTGCGGCTGCCGTCGACCGGCTTCATCCCCAGCCGCCGTGCCTCGGCCTCGACATAGGCCGGCTGCGACAGCCTCGCCAGTTCGATCTTCAGGCGGTCGTAGTCGATGTCGAGCTGCCGCGCCTGCTGCTGCGCCCGCTCGACGTCGATGAACAGCGAGCGCGAGCGATGCTGCGCCGTCACGAGCGCGAGCGCCGACAGGAAGAGCGCCAGGGCAAGCAGCAGGATCAGGCCGCGGCGGATCACTGCACGCTCTCCACGCGCCAGGGCTCGTCGGTGCGCTCCGCGACGCGCATCACCGCGCTGCGCGCGCGCGGGTTCGCGGCGATCTCCTCGTCGTCGGGCAGCACCCGCGCGACCTGGTTCAGCGTCGGGCGCGGCAGGTCGACGGCCCGCAGCGGCAGGTGACGCGCCGCCGCGACCGGCCGGTCGGGATGCGCGCGACGCTCGATGAATCGCTTCACCACCCGATCCTCGAGCGAGTGAAAGCTGATGACGACCAGCCGGCCTCCCGGGGCCAGCATCGATGCCGCCTGTTCGAGCGCTAGCGCCAATTCCTCAAGCTCTTGATTGACGTGAATCCGTACAGCCTGAAAAGTCCGCGTGGCCGGGTGCTGGAGCGCATCCTTGCGGCTCTTGAAGGGGATCGCGTCCGCCACGACAGCGGCAAGCTCGGCGGTCGTTGATGGCGGCCGCCCATGCGCGCGGCAAGCCACAATCGCCTTTGCAATCGATGCAGCAAACCGTTCTTCCCCATAGTCCCGGATCACCCGCGTCAGTTCGTCAGTCGTTGCCCGTGCCAGCCACTCGGCCGCGGTCTCGCCGCGCGATGGATCCATCCGCATGTCGAGCGGCCCGCTCGCCCGCAGCGAGAACCCGCGCTGCGGGTCGTCGATCTGCGGCGAGGACACGCCGATGTCCATCAGCACTCCGCGCACGGACTCGATGTCCAGCGACCGCAGCGTGGCTCGCAGGTGTGAAAAGGCCGTGTGCTCGATGTGAAAGCGCGGATCGGCGATGGACTGCGCCGCGGCGACCGCGGCCGGGTCGCGGTCGAGCGCGATCAGGCGCGCCGAACCGGACAACCGCGAGAGGATCAGGCGAGCGTGGCCCCCGCGACCGAAGGTCGCGTCGACGTAGGTGCCGTCCGGCACCGTGACCAGGTACTCGACGGCCGCACTGGCGAGTACCGAACGGTGCCCGGAGGCGTTCGGTGATGTCGGGGCGGACATTCACCGTCAGAAGGTGAAGTCTGCCGCGGACTCCGGGAGTCCACCGGCGAGTGAAGCGCGTTCGTGTTCGTTGAGGCGCACCGCGTCCCAGAGCTCGAAGTGCGCGCCCATGCCGAGAAGCATGACCTCGCGTTCGAGTTGAGCCGCGCTGCGCAGCTCGGTCGGGACGAGGACGCGGCCGGCGTTGTCGAGATCGACGTCCGTCGCATTCCCGAGAAGGAGCCGCTGCAGGGCGCGCGCCGCGTAAGGCAGCCGCGCGATCCGCTCGCGCTGCGCCTCCCACGTCGGCCGCGGATAGACGAGCAGGCAGCCATCCGGATGGCGGGTGAGGGTCAGGCGGCCGTCACAGCCGGCCGCCAGGGCATCGCGGTGACGGCTGGGCATGGAAAGTCGCCCTTTGCCGTCCAACGTCAGCTGTGATGCCCCTTGAAACACCCTTCTCCCCCTTCAGTCGGCCAGCCGGCTCGCCAGACACGCAGCGAACACCAACCGGCCCACTATTTCCCACTTTTTCACACGAAGCGCGACTGTACGGCACCGCGCCGAGGAGGGTCAAGGGAAAAGGGCTCACTTTTTCAATTGCTTCAAAGACTTAGGCACAGTTTTGCAACCAAAATCCAAGACGAAAAAACCGTTCAAAAATAAACAGATAGGGCGTGCACTGAAAGTGAAGTGTCACGAGCAGGCCAAGTGATGGCTGGATGCAGCTGTCGCCGGCACGCCACCCTTGAATTTATCTATCGAACACGCCAAATCGATGGCGAAAGATGATCGACAAAGGGCGTCAGCCAGGAAGAAGTGCAAAGTTCGCCTGTAAGCCGGATTCTGTTGGCCGCCCTCGCGGGCGTCCTGGCAACCATTCCTCTCGGCCGACGATCGCCCGTCGGCTCGAGCCACCTACCCGCGGCCTCCCCGAGCAGGATCATCGGCCGCCTATTTGGTGTTGCTCCGCGTAGAGATTGCCCGTTTCACCCGACTCGGCGTTGCCTCGTCAGGCACGGCGCTTTCGCGCCGCACCCTCTTGGCGCCGCCTCGTCAGGCACGGCGCTTTCGCGCCGCACCCGCACGAAGGAAAGCCTTTCGGCCCCCCTTCTTTAACGAGACTTTGGCGTCGCGCGATGCGCGCCGCCAGCCGGTCGACTCGTCTCTGTTGCTCTGATCCTCACCTCACGGTGGGCAGGCGTTACCTGCTACGCCGCTCTGCGGAGTCCGGACTTTCCTCGGCTTCGTTTGAAGGAAGACGCGGTTGCCCGGCGAACTTTGCACCTTGGATTCTAGGCTGCGCGCCCGGTTTCCAGGCGCGCCCGCACCAGCCTGCGACCGATTTCCGCGACAATGCACGCCGACGTGAACGCGCCCGGCCCCGCACTGAACCTGATCGTCGTCGAGGACTCGGAACTCGACTACGAACTGCTGCTCGCAATGCTGATGCGCGAAGGCCTGCGGCCGCGCGCCGTTCGTGTCGAGGACGAAGCGGGCATGCGCGCGGCGTTCGCCGCGGGCCCGATCGACGCGGTGATCACCGATCACAACCTGCCGCGCTTCGACTCGTTCGCGTCCATCGAGGTCGCGAAGAGCGTCGACTCGGACATCCCGGTCATCGTGCTCTCGGGCGAGATGTCGGAGGAACTCGCCGTCGCAACACTGCACGCGGGCGCCGACGACTTCGTGCTGAAGACCCGGATGTTCCGGATCGCCGCGGCGCTGCAGAACAGCCTGCGCGCAGCGGCGGCGCGGCGCGAGTCGCGATCCACCGCGGCAGCGCTCGCCGCGAGCGAGGCCAGGCTCCACGCGCTGACGCAGCACCTGGAGCGCGCGAAGGAAGACGAGCGGCGCGCGATCGCGCAGGAGATCCACGACGACATCGGAGGCGCGCTGACGGCACTGAAGTTCGAGGTGGTGCGGCTGAGCCGTGAACTGGAGGCCCGCGACGGCAGGCATGGCCAGCGCCTGGCGGCGATCCAGGAACTGCTCGAGTCGGCGGTCGTCGCCAGCCATCGCATCCAGCACGCCCTGCGGCCCGCCGTCCTCGACGCAGGACTGGTCGCGGCGCTCGAATGGCTCGCGCGCGGCTTTCGCGAACGCAGCGGCCTTGCGGTGGAGTTCCAGAGCAACCGCGAGGAGTTCGAGATCACACCTGACCGCGCGGCAGCCCTCTATCGCGTCGCGCACGAAGCCCTCACCAACGTGCGCAAGCACGCGCGGGAAGCAGGCCGCGTGCAGATGCAGCTGTTCGCGATGGCCGACGAGGTCACCCTCGAGGTTTCCGACGACGGCCCGGGTTTCGACACCGGAACCCTCGGCGCCGGCCCCGGTTTCGGCGTTCGTGGAATGATCGAGCGTGCGCGCGGGCTCGGCGGCTGGGCGGAGGTGTCGTCGTCCGCAGGGCGGGGAACGACCGTGATGTTCTCGATTCCGCCCGCGCTGAAAGCCGGCAGTGGTGCAGCGGACGGACCGGCAATGGAGGGCGGGGATGACCGTTAGGCTGATCGTGGTCGACGATCACGCAATCGTTCGGCGCGGGATCGTCCAGGTCCTCTCCGAGCATCCGGACGTGCAGATCGTCGCCGAGGCACACGACTACGCAAGCCTGCGCGCCGAATTGAAGAAGCACGGCGAGCCCGATGTGCTGGTCATGGACGTCGGCCTGCCCGGCAAGAACGGCATCGACATCCTCAAGGCGTTGCGGGAGGACCATCCGCGCCTGAAGGTGCTGATGGTGAGCATGTATCCGGAGGACCAGTACGCCGTGCGCGCGTTCCGCGCCGGCGCCTTCGGCTACCTGAACAAGGCCAGCGCGCCCGAGAAGCTGCAGGAGGCGTTGTCGCAGGTCATCGCCGGCAAGAAATACGTCACCCCGGAAATCGCGCAGGCGTTGATCGAGAACCTGAGTGCGCCCGAAGACGCCGGGTCGCCGCACGAGAAGCTGTCCGACCGCGAGTTCCAGACGCTGAAGATGATCGCGTCAGGCCAGCGGCTCGCCGACATCGCAGACGCGCTCGCCCTCAGCCCGAAGACCGTCAGCGTCTACCGCGCGCGCATCCTCGAGAAGATGGGAATGAGCAACAACGCGGAGCTGACGCACTACGCGATCAGGCACGGCCTGGTCGATTAGCGCCGCTCGCCGCGGCGAACTCGACTTCGAGTCCGTCAGACCGAGCGGGCGCGCACCTTGGCGGGCGCGCGATCCGCGCCAGCGGGCAAGGCCGACCAGACCAGCCCGCGTTTCGACGTGGACTGCAGCGCGCCGCTCGCGGACCCGGGCGCGTTCGCCGCACTCGCAGACATGCGCCAGTGCGTCGCTCCACGCTCGCCCTTCATCAGCGCCGGAAAGTCTTCGCCGGGCACCGCCGGCGAGAACAGGAAGCCCTGCATCAGGTGGCAGCCCTGGTCGAACAGCCGCGCCATCTGGCCCCGCGTTTCGACGCCTTCGGCCACGACGCGCAGCTTCAGGCTCTTGCTCATCGCCATGATGGCGGCCACGATCGCCGCGCTTTCCGGCCGCGTCTCGACTTCATGCACGAAAGTCCGGTCGATCTTGAGCGTGTCGATCGGCAGTCGCGTCAGGTGGGCGAGCGACGAGAAGCCCGTCCCGAAGTCGTCGACCGAGATCGACACGCCGAGCTGCTTCAGCGCTTCGAGCAGCGGAAGCGTGACATTGAAGTCGTGCATGAGCACGGCCTCTGTGAGCTCGAGTTCCAGCAGGCCGGGGTCGAGCCGGACGCCACGCAACGCCGCCTCGACCGGTTCCAGCAGGTTGGCGTGCTGCAGATGCCGCCCGGAGATGTTGACCGACACCGGCACTGGCGCCATGCCTGCGTTGGACCAGCGTGCCAGTTGCTGGCACACCTCCCGCACGGCCCACTCGGTGATGGGGACGATGAGGCCCGACTCCTCGGCCGCGGCGATGAACTCGCCCGGCGGCACGAGCTCGCCGCCGCGCTTCCAGCGCATCAGCGCTTCGGCGCCCGCAATCGTGCCGTCGAGCACGTCGACCTTCGGCTGGTAATACAGCACGAGTTCCTGTCGATCCAGCGCGCGCTGCAATGAGGTTTCGAGGCGGCGTCGCGCCGATGTCGCCGCTTTCATGCCGCTCGAGAAGCGCAGCAGGCTGTTGCGCCCGCTGTCCTTCACCGCGTACATCGCGATGTCGGCCTTGCGCAACAGCGAGTCGACGTCGCGGCCGTCGGCCGGGTAGGTAGCCAGTCCGATCGACGACGTCACGAGCAGTTCGCTGCCGGCGACGCGGAACGGACGGCGCATCGCCTCCATGAGGCGCTGCGCGACCACTTCGATGGCGGCCGGTGAGGGCAGGTCCGTCAGCAGGATCGTGAACTCGTCGCCCCCAAGTCGCGCGACGCTGTTGCCCTGCCCCGGCACGGACACCGAACGGGCGCGCTTGCCCGCACTCCGCGAAGGTGCCTCTGAAGATGCTGGGCGTGGCCCGCTCGGCGCGTCCCGCACGGCCGTCAGCGCCACCGTGTCGTTTTCGCGAACGCACTGCACGATGCGCTTCGCAACGGCTCGCAGCAGGTCGTCTCCAACCTGATGGCCGAGCCTGTCGTTGATCTGCTTGAAACGGTCGAGATCGATGAACAGGACGCCAACGGCGGTTCCGGCCGCGCGAGCGCGCTCGAGGGCGGCCGAGAACTGGTCCCGGAAGTGGCGGCGGTTGGGCAACCCGGTCAGGCTGTCGAAGTTCGCCAGTTCCCGGATCCGATCTTCGGCGTGCTTGCGCTCGGTGATGTCCTGGACCACGCCGTGCATCGCGGTCGCCGTACCCGCACGGTCCCGTTCGATCTCGGCCTCGACGTGGACGATGCGAACCTCCCCGGACGGCCGCAGGATCCGGCAGTCGAAGTTGAGTTCCCCGGCGCCCGACAGGGCGTCGCGGAACAGTTCTTCGAGCCGGGCACGCTCGTCCGCGACCACGCGTGACCAGACGAACCAGTCGGCGATCGCCTGGTCCTGGTGCGGCAGCCCCGCGATCGCGAAGCATTCCGCGGAGAGCTTCACGGAGCGCGTGGCGACGTTCCAGTCCCAGTTGCCGAGGCGCGCGATGCGCTGGGCCTTGGAGAGCTTGGCGCTGCGCTCGGCGAGTTCTTCGCGCAGGCCCGCGGCGCGGACCATGTAGCGGAGCCGCTCCGACAACAGCGCCCATTCGGTCCCGCTCCTCCCCTGGAAATCGGTCGCACCGGCCTCGTATGCCCGCGCGATCGACGCCTCGTCGTCGAGTTCGGTCAGCATCAGGACCGGCACGTGTTCGCCGCCGCGAAGCCGTCGCAGTCGCTCGCAGGTGGCGAACCCGTCGATGCCCGGCATGAGCGCGTCAAGCACGACGACGTCCGGCCGGTGCGCGGCGAAGATCTCGAGCGCCTCGGCGCCTCCATCGGCCTCGACGACACGCCAGCACCGGGCGGCCAGCGCGGCCGCGGTCCGCGCACGAGCGGCCGGGTCGTGTTCCACGAGGAGCACGAGGTCGTGTCGTCGCTCGCCGCCTGTCCTGCCGCGGTCGAGCGGCACGTTGTTCCCGGCCGGTTCGTTGAAGTTCATGAATCGCGTCGCGCGATGGCTGGCAGCCGCTGCGTGTCGAGGTCCGAGTCCGGGCCGGCATGCGTGGGCTTCACGGCCGCGCGCCTCCCGTGCGCGCACCAGGGCGCGCACCCTCTACTTCGCCGTGACACGGCAACAGCATTGTTCTTTTCGGGTGCCGTTCGGATCCAGCAAGCAGGCTAGTGCCCAGGCCCGGGTACCGCCGCCCGGAAAAGGGCGCCGTTCCAAGGTCATTTCACGTTAATCCGACTGGACGACGCGTGCGGGAGGCGGAATCGGCCATGTCGCGGACTCGGTCGCTCGGCTCGCACTGGCCCCCACGATGCTGCACAATCGCCGGGGTTCAGGGACGGAGGGGTCGACTTGCCCAGGCGGGGGAGCTTGCAGGCCGGCGGGACGATGGCAGCGGCCACGGCTTCGCCGTGGGCGGCGCAGGCGGCCGAGACGGGCAGCGGCACCGGTTCCCTGTTGCTGGCGGTCGTAGTCGGCGCGGCACTTGCGCTGGCTGCGGTCGCCGTCGTCCTGCGCAGCCGGGACCGCCGGGCCACCGAGCCGCCGCACCACGCGCTTGCCGCGGCATGTGCATTCTGGTGGCGGACCGATCCGTCGGGCCGCATCGTCGAGATCGAGCCGGGGCGACTTGCCGCTGGAGTGTCGACGGAGCCGCTGCGCGGACGCCTGCTGTGGGACCCGTTCGACGATGGTTCGCCGGTGGAAGCGATGGAGGCGGCCTTCCGCGATGGCCGGTCGTTTACTGCGGTCCCGTGCCCCGGATCGGCTGCCTTCGGTCCGTCGTTGACGCTGTCAGGGGGCCCGGTGCTTTCACCGGCCGGCGCGCTGCTCGGTTACGCCGGCATTGCGCAGCCCGGGCCGGTCGCGCCGGCGGCCGACGTGAGTGCGCTGCACGAGGACCTCGAACACGCCCGGCGCGAGCTGAACGAACGCACGCGCGAGCTCGACAACGCCGTGCGGGAACTCGACAGCTTCGCTTACTCGGTGTCGCACGACCTGCGCGCCCCCCTTCGGATCGTCGACGGTTTCGCGACCATCGTCCTCGAAGACTACGGCGACCGAGGCAAGCCGCTTGACGACGTCGGGCGCGATCACCTGCGCCGCATCGTCGCCGCCGGCCAGCGCATGAACACGATGATCGACACCCTGCTCGGCTTGTCGCGCATGACGAGCCGGGAGTTGAAGCGCGAGCGGGTCGATCTGTCCCAGATCGCGCGCGAACTGGCAGAAGACCTGCGAACGCAGGACGCGGCGCGCGCGGTGGAGTTCGTCGTCGCGCCGAACCTGCGCGCCGACGGCGATGCGACGCTGCTCCGACTCGTGCTGCAGAACCTGCTCGGCAACGCTTACAAGTTCACCGCCAGGAGCCGTGGGGCGCGCGTGGACGTCGGCGCCCGCACCGACGGCGGCACCGTCACCTACTACGTGAAGGACAACGGCGCCGGGTTCGACATGCGCTTCGCGGAGAAGATGTTCGGGCTGTTCCAGCGGCTGCACAGCGCGAACGAGTTTCCCGGCACAGGCGTCGGCCTGGCCACCGTGCAGAAGATCATCCGTCGGCACGGCGGACGTGTCTGGGCGGAGGCGATCCCGGCCCCGAACGAGGGACACGGAGCGACCTTCTACTTCACGCTCTGGGAAGACCCGCCGGCCTGACCCGCTTCAGCCGAGGCGCCACTCGTGGCCGCACTGCGTGCAGCGGACGCGCAGCCAGTGCGGTCGACCGGCTTCCGGCGGGTCGTCGTCGGTGGCCGACTCCTGCCGGAGCACCCGGAACTTGCCCCACGCCGCGCACGCGCTGCAGGTTGCGCCTTCGGCGAACAACTCCGCCCGCGCCAGCAGCACCGTGAAGCGCCGCCAGGCGACGATCATCAGGACACCGCCGACCGCGGCAGCCAGGAGCATCGACACGTACAGCACCCCGCCGGTGCCACCGCCGAGCACCTCGATGCCCGACAGCAGCAGGATCAGCGCGACGAACGCGAGCGCGAGGTAGGCGTGGCTTTCGATGAGCTGCCGCTCATACCAGCGCCGGAATCCGTGTCGGTGGATGTACTCCGCCACTTCCATCCCGCATCCCTGCCACCTAGCGACGGAACGAATTGAGGCGGTTCGCGGCCTCGACCATGCTGGTGGCCAGGTCGTTCAGGTCCTTGCGCTCCACCTGGGCCTGCAGCCGCAGCGCGGCGACCGCCCGGTCGTAGTCGATCCGCAGGCGCTCCATCAGGATGCCGATCGCGACGTACTGGTCGCGATCGGGCGCCGCCTGCGCAGCAGCGGAGGCGGCGGCCGGGTCAGTCTCCGCACCTGTTCCCTGCCCGGCGGTTCGCGCCAGGGCAGCGCGCACGGCCGGCACGATCTGCCGCACGTCGAGGGGCTTGACGAGATAGCCGAGCGCACCGATCCGCGTCGCTTCGTCCACGATGTCGCTGTCGCCGAAGGCCGACAGGAACATGAACCCGGTGTCGGTGTTGGCGGCCAGGTACCTGGCCACGTCCATCCCCGACTTCCCCTGCATTCGCATGTCGAGTATGGCCAGGCGCGGCTTGTACTTTCGCGCGAGCAGGATCGCATCGTCGCCGTTGTCGGCTTCGATGACGTCGAAACCGGCCTGTCTCAGCCCCGCCACGAGCGTGGCGAGCACCAGCCGGTCGTCGTCGACCACCATCAGCGTCGGGTTCGAATCTTCCATCGTGTGTCCTTCGTCCGACCGCATTGTGCGACAGGACGCTTCATCAAGCCGTCAGTCGACGTCCTCGCTGATCGCCGGCGGGGACAACTGCAGCCGCGCGACCACCACGGCACCGGCCTGCTCGAGGGTCAGCTTCGCGCCCCGGCGCGGCAGCATCGATTTCACGAGTCCCAGCCCCGAAACACTGGTCGCGATCCGCCCGAGATCGAATCCGGACGGAAGCCGGCCCGGACTTTCGATCGCGAAAACCATGCCGTCCGGCCGAGCCGCGACGCGCACCATGATGCTGTCGCTGCGCGATGACCGGTGCTTGATCGCGTTGGTCCCCAGTTCGTTCATCACCAGCGCCAGCGGAACGGCTTCGCCTTCTGGCAGGCCGAAGCGCCAGAGCTCCGGCGGCGGCGGCTCGAAGCGGATCTCGACGCCGAACATGCTCGACAGCGTCGTGAAGATCCCCTGCGCCACGCCGAGCAGGGGCAGCGTGCCGGTGGACCGGATCTGCAGGCCGTGCACCTGCGCGATCGCCTGGATCTGTCCCGCGATCTCCGACAGCGTGACCGCGACCTCGGGCTTGCTGTCGGCCATGTGCTGGAGCAGTCCCGCCACGCCCTGCAGGTTGTTCTTGATGCGGTGGTGCACCTCGCGCACGAGGATGTCGCGCTGCTTGACGACTTCCTCTACCCGCTGCTGTTCCGCCCGCGTGCGCTCCGTCACGTCGTCGGCGATCCCGAACACCCGGATGCCGCCGTCTTCCACGCGCACCGGATTGAGGCGCACGTTGACGATGCGCACACCCTTGCTGCGATGATCGATGCGCGCGGTGATTTCCGACCGCTCGAGCCTCCGCATGCGCGCGACGAGCCGCGGCAGCATCCGCGTGATGGCCGGGAGGTCTTCGTAGTTCAAGTGGCGCAGGACGCTGCGCGGGTCTTCCAGCAATTCGTCGACGGAGCCGCCGATCATCGACGTGTAGCGCGGGTTCACGTACAGCACGCTCGCGAAGTCGCCCGTCATGATGAAGACGAGCTGGTCGATGTTCTCGGCGAACTGCCGGAACCGTGCCTCGGTCTCGCGCAGCGCCGCCTCGGCGCGCACTTCCTCGGTCAGGTCGTCGACGATCGACATGACATACCGGGCGCCGCCGTCACCGCCGCGGCCGGACCCGGGCTGCGGCTCGAACAGCGGAACGACCCGCTGGTTCACGGTCAGCCGCTTGCCGTCGGACCGCAGCATCACGTCGCGCGGACGTTCCACCTGGGTCCCCGTCGACAGCGCCTTGCGGTCGAGTTCGGTGTACAGGTCCGCAAACGGCCGCGCATAGATCTCCGCCCAGGTGCGGCCCACGACCTGCTTGCGGGTGAGGCCCGTGATCGTCTCGCCCGCGCGGTTGAGGCTCACGAAGCGTCCCGACTCGGCCTCCCGGACGGAGACGAGGACGGGAAGGTTCTCGACGACCAGGTCGAGGTAGTTCCGGACGCGGCGCAACTCCTCCTCGGACCGGCGGCGCGCGTCGACGTCCATCAGCGTCAGGATCATTCCGCGCTCGGGCGCCGACGGTTCGATGGGCCGGCCATACCCGGCGCACCAGAACGTCGTTCCGTCCGCGCGCCGCATCTGGCGTTCGAACGAGAAGGCGCCATCGCCCTCGACGATGTCGTCGACCTCGCCCTCGGCCGACGCGGGCGCCGTGGCGCGGACCGTTTCCCATTGCGCCGGGACCGCGAACAGCGACCCGATCTGCAGCTCCGAGAAGTCCCGCACGTCGTAGCCGAACAGCTGCTCGGTCGCGGCGTTGGCCTTCACGATCAGGTCGTTGGCGACGTAGAGCATGCCGACGAGCGAGTTGTCGAAGATGAGCTGCAGTTCCGACAGGGCGCTGCGCAGTTCGCTCTCGGACCGTTTGCGCTTGTCGATGTCGACGAACGCGAAGATGTACCCGAGCTCGGGGCGTTCCGGATTCACCGCCCGGCCCTGCACGGCGACCCAGATCGGATCGCCCTTCCGCCGGTACATGTGCAGCTCGAACTCGCAGGCACCGCCGTCGTGGATCTCGTCGTAGTGCTCGGCGAGGCTCGCAAGCAGCAGGTGATCGGTCGGGTGCGTGAACAGTTGCATCTGGTTCACGAGGCCGCCCGGATCGCACGCGAGCAGTTCTTCCATCGCGCTGTTGGCCCGCACCGGCCGGCTGTCGCGCACGAAGAGCAGGCCGACGAGCGCGGTGTCGAAGATCAGCTGCTGCTGTGCCAGCGCCGTCTGCAACTGCTCTTCCTGCCCGCGCCGGTCCGTGATGTCGAGGATCGACGCGATCGTGCCGCGCGCGGGCGCCTTCGGGTCGATCGGCCGCAGCGAGACCAGGCCCCAGATCGTTCCCGACGGGCCCTTCATGCGGGCTTCGAACGACGCCGGCCGCCCGTTCGCGATCAGTGCCTGGAGCGGCGCCACCGCGGCCCGGTACTCCTGCTCGCTGGCAAACAGTTCCGCGAACCCGGCGCCGGTCAGGTCGCGTCCAGGTTGCCCGAACATGAGCTGAGTCTGCGAGTTGTACCGGACCACGCGCTCGTCCGCCAGATGGAGGACCGCCGTGGACGTCGCATCGAGCACCACGTTCAGCTCCAGGAGCGAACGCGAGAGCGCTTCGCGCTGGCGCTTGATCTCGGTCGTGTCCTGGAACGTGTAGATCGCCTCCTGCAGCGCGGGGACGTCGGGTCCCTCGGCCTGGATGGGCCGCGCCTGCACCAGGCACCACACCGGCTCGCCATCGCGCCGGAACAGCACGACCTCGCCGCTGGTCGTCTGGTACGGACGCACCACCGGCATTCCCGAGACCTCGCCCGGCATCCGGTTGCCGCGGTCCTCGCACAGGTCCCATAGCGGCATGCCGATCACTTCGCCGTCGCTGTAGCCGAACATCTCGGCGAACTCGCGATTGGCGAGGAGGATCTTCCCGGACATCGTCTGCGCGACGCCGACCGACATCGTTTCGAACAGCGTCTGCTGGTCCCGCAGGGCCACCTGCAACTGCTCCTCGAAGATCTTCCGGTCCGTGAAGTTCTCGAGAACGATCAGGAAGTGGCGATGCCCGTTGCCCGCGGAAAGGGCCCGCACGCTGCTCTTGGTCCAGACCAGTTGCCCGTCGCGGTGGACCAGCCGGCGCTCCGCCGTGTCGGTTCCGTGCAATCCCCGCTGCATCTCGTCGCGCATGCGGCGGTACGCCGGCCGGTCGTCGGCATGCACCAGGTCGTCGAGGTCCTTTCCGATCAGATCCTCGGCCGGGTACCCCAGCGTGTCGCTCGCCGAGCGATTGACGCCGATCGTGCGGAAGCCGCTGTCGAGCAGCAGGGCGGCCACGGGGCTTTCGTCGAACAGCGCCCGGAACCGCTCGGCGCTCTCGCCCAGGGCCTCTTCAGCCCGCTTGCGCGCGCTGATGTCCCGCGACAGCAGCAGGATGAACTCGCGGCCCGCCTGCTCCACGCGCTGGACGACCGTTTCGACCGGGAACTCCGCGCCATGCCTGGTCCGAAAGCGCGACTCGCCGTGGTGCCCACCGCGCGTGCGCAGTTCGTCGTACACCACCTCGAAACCGTCGCGCGCCAGCCCGACGTCGATCGCCGACAGCTTGAGGCCCTTGATCTCGTCGCGCTCGTAGCCCAGCGACTTCAGGGCGGTCTCATTCGCGTCGAGCACATGGCCGTGCCGGTCCACCTCGAACACCATCTCGCCCACGGACTCGAGCGCCTGCCGCAGCGCTGCGAGCGAACTCTCGGCGAAGCGCTCGCGGTCGATGCGCTCCAGCAGGATGAACACCCCGCCGAACGTCCCCCCGGGCTCGAACACCGGCGTGCACTTCACGCGCAGCCACGGGCGGTCTCCGAGCGGATAGCGATACTCCGCCTCCCGTGTCGAGGCCTGGCTGTCCGGCGGCATCCGCCGGATTTCCTCGACCAGCGCTCCGATCGGCGCCAGGCCGGGGGCGTCGTCGAGGCGCAAGCCGATGACATCCGCCGCGGCCACGCCGAGCAGCGCCTCGAGGTAGTCGTTCCACACGCGATATCGCAGTGCGCCATCCAGCATGCAGATGCCGACGGGCGCCGATGCCAGCAGCGTTCCGACGAAGAGGTCAGCCCCTGCGGGTGAAGCCGGCGGGACCGCGCTGGCCGCCAGCGGCGCAACGGATGTCGTGTCCGCCGCACGCCCCGTGCCGCGCATAAGCGCGAGCAGCGCGTCGTCGGGGACCACCTCGACGCTCAACGCGTCGCTGCGGCGCGAGCGGACGCCCGGGGCGAACGAATCGGTCTTGGAGGGCAGCTCGGGCACGCGCGGACCTGTTGAACGATCGATCGAATTGGCTCAGGCGCGACGGGCGCGTGCGATGTTTGGATGCCTCGGAAGAATACCCCAAGGGACACTTGAATCACGTGGAATCATGAGTTTGCATGGCTCAAGTTGGACCGACGGATGCCGAACTTCAGCCATCGAATCGACTCTCGGCTGCATGTCAAAAGCACACCCGACCGGCCAGGCCCCACCCGCCGAACGGCGCGCCCGCGCCGAGTGGCAGTCGCTGCTGGCGCGCCTTCAGGCCGCCGACGGCGGCGACGTGCGACTTCTGCGCGTTCGCCACGCCATTGCGAGCGGAGAGTTCCAGGTCGATGCCCGTGCCATCGCCGAGCGGCTGATTTCGCGGCTCCTGGTGTCCTGAGGGAGAGCTCGGCTCCCAAGGCGCCGGGCGCTGGCGGAATCGTCGAGCCCTGACGACGGTGCCCCTGCCGCTGCGGCGCGAAACAGGGCGTCGCCTGCCTCTACCAGTACTTGAGCTTCGACCTCAGGCGCGCCACCGCCTGGCTGTGCAGCTGGCAGACACGCGATTCGGTGACGCCCATGACCGCGCCGATCTCGCGCAGGTTCATGTCCTGCTCGTGATACAGGCTCAGCAGCAGCTTTTCGCGGTCCGGGAGCTCCTCGATGGCGCCGACGAGGGCCTCGCGGAACCGCTTGTCGCGCAGGATGGCGGCAGGCTCCTGCCCATCGATCACCAGATAGCGCTCCAGGTAGTCCTCGTCATCGGCGCCGTGACCGAGATCGTCGAGATAGACGAGCTGGGAGCCACGGGCGCCGTTGAGCATTTCCTGGTACTCGGCGACCGGCATCCCGAGTTCGGCTGCGATCTCCGCCTCGGCCGGCGCACGCTTCAGCCGCCCCTCGAGCCGGTGGATCGCGCTCTCGATGTCGCGCTGGCTCTTGCGCGCCGAACGCGGCATCCAGTCGTTCGCGCGCAGTTCGTCGAGCATCGCGCCGCGGATGCGCTGCGCCGCATACACCTCGAACTGCGTCCCCTGCGACACCTCGAAACGCCCCGCGGCATCCATCAATCCCATCATGCCGGCCTGGATCATGTCGTCGAGTTCAACGTTCGCCGGCAGCCGCGCAATCATCTGGTGAGCCAGCCGGCGGACCAGCGGCGCGTGCTGCTTGACGAAGGCCTCGACATCGACGACTTCGCATTCACGCACAGGCGCTTCGTTGAGCGCGTGGTAGAGCTCGTCGTACAGGAAGGCTTCGGTCTTCATGGGGTGGCTGCAGCGCGATTGGAGTTCGTTCGACCAACGCAGCGTAGAGGCGGGCCACCATCCGGCATCCGCGGAAACAACCTGAAAAAGGAAACCAACTGCCGGGTTAGCGACGAGGAAGTGAGCACGTCTTCACCTGCCCGCGATGCCGATTTTTCCCTCTCGATCAAGGACCTCGGGAGCATCGCTGGCGGCACGTCGTCGCGGTCCGTCGCGCACGTCCGGGCCAGTTCATCTGTTGGGCTGATCTCAAGAAGCCCTGCGAGTCGCCGTATCTCCGCTGTGTGGAGTGGAGCGCCCGAAGGAACCATGACTCGCAGTCAACTCGTCAAGCAACTTGCGGAGATCGCAACCCGGCCCATCGGAAGCGCGGCCGCCGCGCAGCCGCAACCGTTCGCGGCCGAAGCCGCCGACCATTCGACGGCGCAGGCCGAGCTCTTCGTGTGGTTCGAGGACACGTCCGCGCGGGCGGCCGATGGAGGACGCGGAATGGCGGGCCTGCCTGAGTCGCTGCTCCCGTACGGCACGTCGATGCGCGTGGTCGATCGTCGCTATGCCGAAGATCACTTCCATCTGCTCTCGGCGGTCCGGCTTCGTTGCACGGACGACCCGTCCGATCTGATCGCCGCGCTGTACACCTCCGCGCTGTCGGTCGGCACCGTGGCGTGGATCGGCACCGGGTCGCAGTACTCCCGCGCGTGGGACGACATGTACGCCCCCTCTTCTCCGGGACACCCGAACTGACGCCGCAGTCGCGACCCAAGTGAAAAGGGGGCGCTCACCAGCGCCCCCTTTCACTTCGCGCGAAGCGTACTTCTAGACGGCGTACACGTCGCCGCCTGTCCGCTTCGTCGCTTCCAGCCGTTCCAGGTAGCGCTGCAGGGAGCGACGGGCACCGTCGCCCAGTTCGACAAACTCGAAACCGCAACGACGGCCGCCGACTTCGCCTGGCCAGGCCTCCATGTACCGCAGCCTCAGCGAAACGCCGATCTGCCCGAGTTCCGGAAGGTCCAGATGGCAGGGACCGACGACCTGGTCGCGGGAAAGATCGAACAGCCTCGGAGTCGCGAGCAGCGCCAGGCCGCCGAGGCTTATGTCGAGGACCCGCGCCGGCTCGTACCGATCCGCGCTCCCCGGGATCGGTACGCGACAGATGGCCGGGCGGCCGCCGGACGGGTTCCTGCGGGGCGCGCTTCGGCGCTGTATGCGCAACACGCGCCGGGGCAGGCGAAGCTGAAACGCCGCCCGGCCCTGGTGGCACACCGATTCGGCGCCCGCCAGCGTGAACTGGATCTTGGTGCTGTCGAGGAAAGCGACGACGACGATGTCCCCGGCCAGCGCGAACGAACGCTGCACGTCGCCGGCGCCGGCGCAGTCGAGAACGACCGTTTCACGCGCCGCATCCACGTCCAGCACGTTGCCCACGGTGAAGCCGGCAGCGTCGTCGTAATACAGCGTGACGAGCGAGCCGCGACGACGCAGTTCATCGAGCAGCGCCGCGATCCCGTCCCGGCCATGAAGCGCAAAGCGGTCCAGCGCGGGGGATTCGGCCTCGGGAAACGGCGTGATCAGGCTCATGTCCTCAGCGACGCGGACGTGGCGGCGAGATCAACTGCTCGAGTTGTCTCAGCCATGGCTCGGATCGACCGCGGATTTCCGCATCGGCGGCCAGCATGCGGCGCAGGAGTTCCATGCGCCGACGGTTGTCCTGCGGGCGCAGCAGCGGCGCCGCAACCGAGGCAGCCTTCAGTGATGCGACCAGCGCCCTGCAACGTTCTTCCTGACGCTCGACTTCATCCCAGTCCGAGTTCCGTGCGGCGTCCAGCATCGACTGGCTGGCCTGGGCGATCTGTTCATAGTGGTCCAGCAACTGCGATCGAGTAATGGCTGCTCCCCTTCTTTCGCGCGGCGATCCGTCTTCTCGCTGAAGTTTCGGGTTCTCGTCGCAACTCGTCTCGAAGCGAAATCTAGCGGTGCGCGCCGAGCAGGCATCGGGCGATTGAAAGGCGAATCGACACGCAATTTCCTTGGCAGGACAAAAAAAAGCGCCGGCGAAAGCCGGCGCAAATGCGGAGGAAATCGAGCATCGAAGCTCCAGCGAAGCACGCTTGCCATCCCCTTGTCCCTCGACGCGGCAGCGGCGCGAGCGCCTCGCTTGGAAGCAGTAACGGCGGCGCCCGTTCCGCCTTGAGCGGAGGCCGACAAGCGGTCTGTAGGAAAAAGCCCTACACGCGCGCTAGCCGCCGGCCGACATGGTTTATCGGCGTCCCCTGCTTTAGCCCCCGTTCGTCGGTTCGCACAATGGCGTCACTTCGCAGCACACACCGAAACAAACGCCGGAATCAACCGGCAAGAGCTTCCAGGAGGATTCAAAAATGAGCACGATCGCCGCAAGCAACGAACAACTGCTTCAGGAAATCCGCGAAGTCAACCTCGCTTACCTGATGCTGGCGCAGCACATGATCCGCGCCGACAAGGCGCAGGCGCTGTACCGCCTCGGCGTGTCCGAGGAGGTCGCCAGCATCATCGACCAGCTGACGCCGGCGCAACTGATGAAGACCGCCAGCTCCAACCAGCTGATCCTGCGCTTCCGCTTCGACGACGACATGGTGTGGAACCTGTTGACCAGCCACTCCCGCACCAAGTCCAGCGCGACCGGCGCCGCGGTGGCCGGCCTGCACGCCAACATCGTGATGTCCGGCCAACTGGTCGACGTCGCGGCCTGAACGAAGCGCCGAGGAGCGGGGGCCACCATGCGCATCAAGAGCATCGTTACCGAGAGCCAGCAGATCCAGCGCGCGATCGCGCTGATCAAGCTCGGCGCTCGCCTGCAAGTCCTGGAGTCCGAGACCGACCTGTCGTACGAGCGCCTGCTGCGCCTGTACAAGGAAGTCCAGGGCGAGTCGCCGGCGCGCGGCATGCTGCCGTTCTCAACCGACTGGTTCATGACCTGGCAGCCAAACATCCACTCGTCGCTGTTCCTGAACATGTACGAGTACCTCGACAAGACGAGCGAGCTCGAGGAGATCGACGCGATCATCAAGGCGTACGAGCTGTATCTCGAGCAGATCCGCGCGCAGGGCCTCGAGCCGCTGCTGTCGGTGACGCGCGCGTGGCGCCTGGTGAAGTTCGTCGACGCCGGCATGGTCACCCTGACGCCGTGCTGCAAGTGCGGCGGCAAGTTCGTCACGCACACCTTCGAACTGACCAAGAACTACGTCTGCGGCCTCTGTGAGCCTCCGGCGCGTGCCGGCAAGGGCAAGGCGCAGATCCAGACCAGCGCCCCGGCCACGATTCAATAGTTCTCACCGCGGCGGGTTCGCCCGCCGCCACCGGTGATCGCCGCGTTCACCGGTGCCGAGTCAGCGGCATTCCTTTCCTCCGCATTTGGGCCCGGCGCTGCCGGGCCATTTTTTTTGTGCGCGTCGCTCGTGTACGCGATCCCCGACGAAGTCGGGGATCGCACGTGCACTCGCTCCGACTGGTTGGACAGGCGGGCTCCGGAGCGGCCGCGCGCCCGCCTGTTCCACAAAGGCACGACACCCCTCCCCGGCGGCGCTGTGCCGATCGGGCACGTCGGCGCCTCCCTCCCCGCCAGGCGGGGAGGGAGAGGGTGGGGTGCGGTAACCCCTCCCGCTCGGCGGGAGGGCTGGGTGGGTGTCGTTGAATTTGAAGATCGATCAATCGCCCGGCCGCCCGAAGATTGATCGACTGACCCAAGCGCGCACGCAGTGCGCGTGCCGCCGAGGGTGCACGTGCGACGGCGAAGCCGTCGCGTACACCCGAGGCGCCTCAGCCCGCGTAAAGCGGGACTTCGAGTTCGTGGACGATCGTTCTCTGGACGTACGCCTGCAACGCCAGCCGCTCGGACAGCGCCAGGGAGGAGAAGGCCACGCCCATGAACGGTGCATCGCTCTCGTCCGGCTTCCGCACTGCCCGCGCACGGGCCTCGACGAGAACTTCGTCGTCCACGATCGAGAGACGGAAGACGACGCGCACCTCGTCCTGGAAGAAGTCGAGGCGCTCGTTCAGCCGGATCGCGGCGCCGGCAGTCGACAGGTCGACGATCAGGCCCTTGGTGAAACGACCGCTGGTCTGCGTGCCCGGATAGACCATGCACGGCAGATCGGCCTTCACCCGCGGGGCGGCACGAAGGTCGCGATTCCGCACATGCCGCTCCAGCGGCCACGCGAAGTGCAGATGCGGATACGGCTCGTCGCTCTGCTTCAGCAGCAGCGCCGAGAATTCGTAGATCGAGTCGCCAGAGAAGCTGCGAAAACGGTACAGCGCGCCGCGGGCCGGGCGCAGTCCACGGCCCGGATCGGGTGCGGTCACGATGATCCCGTTCCCCTCGTGCACGCCGATCAGCTTGACCGTCGCGGCGTCGGCGAGGGACGTGCCGTCCTCCCACATTTTCAGGACGCGCCACGTGGCGACCTCGCGCAAGGGCGAGCGACGCGTTGAAGAGGCGGCCGAAGCCGCCTGGAAGGCCTCATGTGGCGCCACCGTCACGGAGAAGCCGGCGGTTCCCAGGTCGGGCAGTTCGACCCATGCCGATTCGCTGATGTCCATCGTGTTCTCGTCGTCGCTCGGTGTCGCTGCGCGTGCGCACATTTGATCGCCCCGAGTTTGCGATGTCGGCCCGCATGACGGAGCGCCGAGAACCGCCCTCGTCTGCCGCCAATTCGAAAGCTTGCAGTTGTCCCGCCCGGGAGTTGCCCGCCGTCGGCCGAACCCGCCGAAGGTCGGCCGGGCCCTCAAGTTGGCCGCGAAACAAGCCGACACCCGGGGCGTGGAGCGGGCGCAGGAGCGTTGTCCAGTTCCCCGCCGAGCAACGGCCCTGCCCCTCCCTCCACCCCACTCGCATGCGCAACAGCCACCTCCGCTTCCTCATCGTCGACGACTTCGGCACCGCGCGAAGGATCATCGGCAAGCTCCTGCGCGAGATCGGCTTCACCGAAGCGGACGAGGCCGTCGACGGACAAGCCGCGCTCGACATGCTCCTCAACGCCCGCTACGACTGCGTCGTCGCGGATGTCGACATGCCAAGGCTCAACGGCTTCGACCTCGTCGCGGCGATGCGACAGCGACCGGCCCTGCAGATGATTCCCGTGCTCCTGGTCACGCGCGAACCGAGCAAGGAAGAGGTGGTGCGCGCCTCGCAGGTCCGGGCCAACGGCTATGTGGCTCATCCACTGACCCGCGCGGTCCTGGAGGACCGGGTCCGATCCATCCTGGGCCTGCCAGCGTGGACAGTGCCGCGCCGCCCGGGCTTCGCCGCCTTTGCCCCGGGCGCGAGGCGGTGATCCCGCTCACACAACGCTGACTCTGGAGGCCGGCCTTGGCCGGCGCCGGGTCGCGCGGGCGCATTGGTGGCTATGCTCCCCGGCATCCTTGCCGCTCTGGAGTAGAACGATGTCGCAATCGCTCGCAGGCAGCGCTCCCGCCTCGCTCAGGCGTGCGGAGCCGCTGGCGTACTGGAACCCGTACCTCGTCGGCGTGCTGCTCGGGCTGGTGCTGCTGGCAACGTACCTGCTCACCGGCCGGGGTCTCGGCGCCACCGCGGCCTTTTCGTCGGTGGCCGCGTGGCTGACGAGCCTCTTCGCGTCGGCCGACCACGTGACCGCCAACGCGGTCCATTCGCGCTACTGGAATGACGGAGCGCCGCTCGCCTCGTGGACCGTGTTCCTGATCGGCGGCGCGCTGATCGGCGCCTGGATCTCGGGCGTGCAGGGCCGCCGGTTCCAGTGGTCGGTGGAGCGCGGCCCGCGCGTGACCGACAACCAGCGCTTGATGCTCGCCTTCGCGGGTGGCTTTCTCGCTGCGTACGGCGCCAAGATCGCCAAGGGTTGCACCAGCGGCCAGGCACTGACCGGCGGCGCGATCCTCAACGTCGGCAGCCTCGTCTTCATGGTTTCCGTTTTCGGGGCGGCCTACGCGCTCGCCTGGTTCGTCCGGAAGGAGTGGATCTGATGTTCCCTCTCGTCTCCCACGTTGAGTGGTCCGTCGCGACGGACCTCGCCATCGCGCTGGTCCTCGGCCTCGGGTTCGGCTTCTGCCTCGAGCGCGCCGGTTTCGGCAGCGCGCGCAAGCTGACCGCGGTGTTCTACCTCTTCGACATGGCAGTCGTGAAAGTGATGTTCACTGCGATCGTGACGTGCATGACCGGAATCGCGCTGCTGTCTGCGATCGGCGCTGTCGACATCTCGGAGTTCTACGTCGAGCCAACTGCCCTTTCGGCCCAGATTCTCGGCGGCCTGCTGTTCGGCGCCGGCTTCATGGTCGGTGGCTACTGCCCCGGCACTTCGATGGCCGCCATTGCCACGGGACGCAAGGACGGGTTCGCGTTCGCGTTCGGCATGCTGGCCGGGGTCTGGGCGTTCGCCGAGTTCACCCCGGGACTCGAGGCCTGGATCAAGTCCGTGAGCCAGGGCGAAATGCTCCTGCCGGCCGTGACCGGGGTCAGCATGGTCTGGTGGGCCGCGGGCTTCATCCTTTTCCTGCTGGCCGCCGGCCGCGGAATGGCCTGGCTGGAAACCCGTTTCGCCGACTGGAAGCCGCGCTTCTCGTAGGCGTCAACCGCCGGCCAGCCCGGCGCGTTTTGCCTGTCCGGCCGCTTGCATGCGGCCGGAAGGCACATACAATCCCGCCCCTTGCAGTACCCCACAAGACCCACCCCTCAGGGAGAACTTGAATGAAGAAGCTGCTGTCGATCCTGTTCGCTGGCCTGTTCGCCGTTGCCAGCACCGCCGCGCTCGCCCAGGACAAGAAGGCCGAGCCGAAGAAGGAAGAAGGCAAGCCGGCCGCTGCTGCGACCACCGCCGCCCCGGCGAAGAAGGAAGAGGCCAAGCCGGCCGCCGCAGCCCCGGCGAAGAAGGAAGAGCCCAAGAAGAAAGAGAAGAAAGGCGGCTGCTGATCACCGCTGCGCTTCAAGCGCCCAATGCAAAACGGCCACCTCGCGGTGGCCGTTTCTTCTTGCGTCGACCGAGCCTAGTACTTCATGCTCCAGGCGATGCCGAGGAAGTTCTGCGACATCCAGATCTTCTCGTTGCCGCCGAAGGCGAGCGACGATCCGGTGACGTCGTTTTCGAACGCGTGGCCGTACGCCATCGAGATTTCGGATGTCGGGTTGACCGCGTAGGAGAACCCGATCGTCACGTGGTCCTTCACGACCCCCGGTGCGAGAATATTGAACGTCACGTCGCGGCTCTGGATCGGGTTGTCCGAGCGGTTGTAGCCGGCACGCACGGTCCACGCCGGATCGATGCGGTACTGCACACCGATGCGATAGACATTGACGTCCTGCCAGCCGAAGCCCGGGCCGTTGTCGGCGCCTAGCGGTATCCCTTGAAGAATGTTCGTGCTCGGATTGCTCACCGACTTCGAGTCGCTGTAGTTGATCCGCTCGTAGTCGAAGGCGACCAGCCACGTGTCGTCCGGCTGCCACGCCACGCCCAGGCCGTAGTGCGACGGAATGTCGAAGCCGCCCTGCTCGGCGAACAGGCCCTTGTACGAGTCGAACGCGCCCATCGACATCTTCGACGTGTACATCGCGCCGACGCGGAACGCATCGAACTTGCCTTGATATCCGATGCGGAAGCCCCAGCCGGTCGAACTGTCGGAGTCCCTGTTGGTCAGGTCGCCGGGAGACGAACTGAACATGCTGAACGCCTGCAGGCCCTTGGCCTCGAACGACTGGTAGGCGAACAGCGGGCTCACGCCGATCGACTGCTGCGGCGCGAACTGCCACGCGAAGGTCGGCGCGACGATCAGCTGCGACAGGTTGACCCCGAGCCGACCCTGGCCGCACAGCAGGTTCGCCGGGCCCTGGCCACAGTTGATCTCTCCGCCCGCGTAATCCGTGTTCATTCCGCCGTTGCCGTAGATGGTCAGGCCCAGCGCCATGTCGGGTCGCAGCATCCAGTTGACCGCGACCTCGGGGATGTAGAAGTTCTTCGAGTCGCTGGTGGAACTGCCGTTCAGCGACGGCATGGAGCCGGTTCGTTCCGCGCCGCGGTCCGGGCTGAACCAGTAGATGCCGAGGTCGAGCCGGTTGCCGACGAACGCCATGCTCGCCGGGTTGTTCGCGCCGCCAAAGCCGTCGATTGCCGTTGCGATCGACGCCCCGCCCATGCCGCGCGCCTTCATGCCGTAGCCCTCGGCGAAGTAGCCGTCGGTGGCGAATGCACCCGTTGATGTGAAAGCCAGCGCGAGTGCGATGGCGATCGGCTTCAGTGCCGTTGTGGTGCGCATACCCTTCCCCTTTGATCTCGTCGTTGTTCGTTGTTCGGCGAGCGGATACTGCCGAGACTTCCCCCTTTTAGGCGGACGGGGCCGGCGCGATTTGCGGGCTCGCAACACCCTCGCCGAGCCACGGTGACCCGAGTCACACAAGCCCGCCGGCTGTGGCACGCCCGTTACGCGTGCCCGAGCACGGGGTGCGGTCGATAGGCGTTTTCGAGCGCCTCGACCTCGTCGGCCGACAGCGCGAGTCCGGCCGCGCTGACCGCTTCCTCCAGTTGCCACACCTTGCTTGCGCCGACGATCGGCGCGGTCACGCCAGGCCGGCCCAGCAGCCACGCATATGCGACGCGCGCCATCGACTCGCCACGCGCCTCCGCGACTTTCTTCAGTGCGTCGACGACCGCGAAGTCGCTGTCCTGGTAGTAGAAGCGCTGCGCGATCTCGTCGGTCTGCGCGCGTGACGTCGCTCCGGCGCTCTTGTCGTCGCGCCCGCGGTTGCCTGCGAGGAACCCGCGCGCGAGCGGACTCCACGGCAGCAGCCCCACGCCCTGGTCGAGACAGACCGGAATCATCTCCCGCTCCTCTTCCCGGTACAGCAGGTTGTAGTGGTTCTGCATCGACACGAACGGCGTCCATCCGTGTTCACGCGCAGCCTGCTGCATCTTCGCGAACTGCCACGCCCACATGCTCGACGCGCCGATGTAGCGGACCTTGCCCGCCTTCACGACGTCGTGCAGCGCTTCCATCGTCTCCTCGATCGGCGTCTCCGGGTCGAACCGGTGGATCTGGTACAGGTCGATCCAGTCGAACCCGAGGCGCTCCAGGCTGGCGTCGACGGCCGCGAAGATGTGCTTGCGGGACAGGCCCTGCCTGTTCGGTCGCGGGGTCGGTTTCGGGCCGGGCGAGTTCTGGCCCTTGAACCCCATCTCGACCGGGAAGAAGAGCTTGGTGGCGACGACGACTTCGTCACGCGCGGCGAACTCGCGGACAGTCGCCCCGTGATCTCTTCCGAAACGCCGGCCGAGTACATGTTCGCAGTGTCGAACACGTTGATGCCGAGTTCGACGGCACGCTGCACGATCGGCCGCGCCTCATCCTCGCCGAGCACCCAGGGACGCCACTGGGGCGTGCCGAAGGTCATCATGCCGAGCGCGATGCGCGAGACCTTCAACCCGCTCGCGCCGAGGTTCACGTAGTCCATTGCCGCTCCTCCAGGGAAGCGGACATTCTGCTCCGCGTCGCGACGATCGTGCCGCGACCGCTCCTAGGCGGTGTCGCGCTCGCCCTGTGCGGGCGCCGCGAACCAGTGCGCCTTCGGCACGACCACCGGCGATTCGGGCTGGCTGAAGAAGTGCGGCGACATGATCTGCACGCCGTGCTCGTTGAACTCGTCCTGGATGCTCGCGTGCAGCGCGGACAGGATCGGGATCCGCTCGGACGCGTTGTCGAGGTGCACGAACAGTTCGTACTCGACGTAGAAGTCCGACAGCGCGCGCTGGTAGACGTACGGCGCGGGATCGCGACGCACCTTCGGCGTCTTCTCCGCCGCCGCGACCAGCAGCGCGTGGACCTGGCGCCAGGGAGCGTCGTAGCCGATGGTCACCTTGCTCGTCAGCAGCGTGCCGTGCGTGCCCGCGAGCTTGGAGTAGTTGTGGATCGGGCAGGAGACCAGAACCGAGTTCGGGATCGTGATCTCCTCGTTGCGCACGTTGACGATCTTGGTCGCCAGCGCCGCCACTTCCATGACCACGCCTTCGACGTCGTTGACGCGGACGAAGTCGCCGCGCCGCAGTGCGCGCGAATAGACCACCACCAGGCCGCTCATCGCCTGGGTCATGAGGCCCGTCGAGCCGAGCGACAGCACCAGGCCGAGGAGAACCGACAGGCCCTTGAAGGCGTCGCTGTCCGAACCGGGGATGAACGGATACGCCACCGCGAGGCCGAGCAGCCATGCGATCACGGTCACGATGCGCCGCGTCGCCCCGGCCGTCTCCGGGTGCAGGTACGGCAGCCGCAGCCGTCCCGCGTGCACGCTGTCGAAGAAGTAGCCGAGCACGTCGATGATCGCGCGCGTCACGCCGAACACGATCAGGACCGTGATCAGGCCGGGCAGGCCGGCGACCAGCCCCCCGCCGAGCCAAGTCAGCGTGTCGATGATGAACTGGCCGAGGCGATGGCCGATCGGCTGCGTCAGCGGGAACCGCTCGAGCACGTACGTGGCCCAGGCGTAACCGAGGACAAGGAAGATCAGCCACTTGAATAGTTGCGCGAGCCGCACCAGGAAGCGGAACAGGAACTCCCTGATCGACGCGCGCGACTGCGACGCGGCGACCGCGTCCCGCTTGCGCTCGAGCCAGCCGATGCCGCCGCGGAATGCCCGGCGAAACCCGTAGACCAGCGCCGCAAGGATCGCGGTGGCGATCGCGGCCCGCAGCAGGGCGTCGAGCACAACCGCCGGGCGGCGCGTGTCCAGCCAGACACGCCGAACATCCTCGAGGTTGGCCAGGGTCTGCTTGACCAGCGCTTCGTGCGTCTGGTGGATCGTCGGGTCGACGTCGCCCTCGAGCACGGCGAACAGCAGCCGGTCGCCCAGCAAGATCTGCGCGCCCCTGGCGTTGCCGAATTGCAGTGGCTCGGCGCGGAGCGGCGCGTCGATGACATCCCTCGGACGCACCTCGCTCAGGCGCTCCTCGGCCCGCCGAACGCGCGCTTCCGGACCGGCGCCGAGCACCGAGGCGCGCATCGTGATCACGTCCCGGTTCAGCACGCGCAGAACGGTGGGCTGATCGACCCGGCCTGCCTTCTCTGCCGCCGCCTGTGCGGGCGCGACTCCGTAGAGCGCTGCGCCGAGCACCAGCGCCAACGCCCAGCGGACACCGTCGAGCAGCCTTCCCCTCATGTCCGTCTCGGCTCGCTGTGTTGACGGCGCGGCGATTCTGTCCACGGGCGCGCCAAGGTGACCGGCTACGGCAATCCGTCAGCCAAGACCGAGCAGGCGCCCGATTCGCGTCAGGTAGTCCGCTCCGATGAAAGCGTCGGTCTCGAGCTCGTCGCCCAGGCCCTGCAGCCGGCCGCGCACGCCGACGAGTCCCTGGCTGACCGCAGCCTGGGACGGCGTGTCCGAGGCCAGCGCGGCACGCAGCTGCTCGACCTCGGCCTGCAAGGTCTCCACGCTCGCGCCGCCGGTACGCGCGCGCTCGAGGTCACGTTCGAGCTGCTCCACCAACTGGGCGACTTCGTCGAGGTCGACCGGGCGGCCGTTGGGTGTGGCCATGGCAATCCTCCTGCTGCGACGCGGCCAGTCTACCCCGCAGTCCACCGCGGGAACGGGCGCCGACCTTGCGGTAAATTCAATGACGATGAATCTGCTCCACGACAACGCGCCTCTGGCCCTCGTCATCCTGGGCTGGATCGTCGTGATCCCTTGGGCCGTGCGCTCCGCGGTCGCCGTGCGCAGGCAGTTCCTGCCGTCACCGCTCGCGGAGCACGCCTGGCTCGGGGCGATCGTCGCCGCCGCCTTCCTCTGGGAGTTGCACGTGCGCTCCCCGGCCGGGCTCGATTTCGGCCTGCTCGGCGGCGCGCTCTTCGCACTGGTGTTCGGTCGAGCGCGCGCCATCCTCGGCCTGCTCGCAGCACTCGCCCTGCACACCGTGATGACCGGTGGGTCGTGGCTCAACTTCGGCATCAACGGTACGCTGCTCGCGATCGTCCCTGCCTGCACGGCGAGCCTGCTGCAGCGGCTGATCGAGCGCTGGCTGCCGCGGAACATCTTCGTGTTCATCATCGGCAACGGCCTGTTCGTGACGATGGCGGCAACGGCGCTGGCGAGCGCCCTGCTGCTCGCCGCCGCCTCCACCGGCGCGCATGCCGCGCTGCGGCAACTGGACGACCATATCGCGTACTCGCTGCTGCTGGCCTGGGGCGAGGCCCTCGTGTCCGGCATGATCTTCTCGGCGCTCGTGGTCTTCCTGCCGCAGACTGTCCTCACGTACCGTCAGGACACCTATCTCCCGCCACGCCGGCCGTCTGTTTGAGCAGGCCCGGGCAGGCCCGACCGCATCGCCGCGCCGTACACTCGGCGCCTGCTCAGGAATCGCCATGCCCTCGACCCGCTCCGGCGCCCGCCTTCTCGTCGATCAACTGCTGATCCAGGGCGTGAACCACGCGTTCTGCGTGCCTGGGGAGAGCTACCTCGCGATCCTCGACGCGCTGTACGACGCGCGCGAGATGATCAAGCTGGTCATCAACCGCCACGAATCCGGCGCGACCTTCATGGCCGACGCCTACGCGAAGCTCACCGGCCAGCCAGGGGTGGTGTTCGTCACCCGCGGACCCGGCGCGTGCAACGCGGCGATCGGCATACACACAGCCTTCCAGGATTCGACGCCACTGGTCGCGTTCGTCGGCCAGGTCGGCAGCAACTTCGTGGAGCGCGAGGCGTTCCAGGAAGTCGACTACCGGCGGATGTTCGGCCAGATGACCAAGTGGGTCGCCCAGATCGATCGCGCGGACCGCGTGCCCGAACTGGTGGCCCGCGCGTTCCAGACCGCGACGAGCGGACGGCCCGGCCCCGTCGTCCTGGCCCTGCCCGAGGACATGCAGCTGCAGACCGCGGAAGTGCAGGACGCGCTGTGCCACCAGCCGGTCCACGCGGCGCCGAGCGACATGCAGATCGCCGCGCTGCGCCGGCTGATGGGCCGCTCCCAGCGCCCTGTGGTGATCCTCGGAGGAACGGGCTGGACCGCCGCCGCGTGCGACAACTTCAAGCGCTTCGCCGAGGCGAACTACCTTCCGGTCGCCTGCGCGTTCCGCTACCAGGACCTGTTCGACAACCGCCACCCGAACTACATCGGCGACGTCGGCATCGGCATCAATCCGAAGCTCGCGCAACGCATCAAGGACGCCGACCTCGTCATCGCCGTCGGTGCACGGCTGGGCGAGATGACGACCTCGGGTTACACGCTCCTCGATGCGCCACTGCCGGCGCAGTCGCTGGTCCACGTGCATCCGAGCGCCGAGGAACTCGGGCGCGTCTACCAGGCGCAGCTGATGATCAACGCCGGCATGCAGCAGTTCGCGTCGCGGCTCGCGATGATGATGCCGATCGAGGAACCGCCCTGGCGCGAGTCGGTCGGGCAGGCGCGGAGCGACTACGACGCCTGGCAGCAGCGGCCGGCGGTGTACGCGCACGCGGAGCCCCGGCTCGACCTGTGGGAGGTGGTGCGGATCCTCGCGCGCGCGGTGCCCGAGGACGCGATCATCACGAACGGCGCCGGCAACTTCTCTGTCTGGGCCCACCGGTTCTGGCGTTACACGGGCATGCGGACGCAACTCGCGCCCACGGCCGGCTCGATGGGTTACGGCGTGCCGGCGGCGATCGCCGCGAAGATCGCCGCGCCGGAGCGCTGCGTCGTCTGCTTCGCCGGCGACGGCGACTTCCAGATGACCGGCCAGGAGCTCGGCACCGCGATCCAGTACGGCGCCGGCGTCCTGTTTCTCGTCTTCAACAACGGCATGTACGGCACGATCCGCATGCACCAGGAGCGCGAGTTCCCCGGCCGGGACCACGGCACGCGGCTGGTCAACCCGGACTTCGCCCGGATCGCCGAGGCCTACGGTGCCTTCGGGGCCACGGCGGACACCACCGACGGGTTCGCAATCGCGCTGGGGCAGGCGCTCGCGTTCATGCGGCAGAAGCACCTGCCGGCGGTGGTGGAGCTCAGGACGGATCCGGAAGTGATCACGCCCAACGCCACGCTGACGGCGATCCGCGCGACCGCGCGCCTCGCGCACTGACGGTCTTCAGCCCGCCAGTCCCCTGCGCAGCCACTCGGCAACGAGATCGTCGAGCCGCGCGCCGCGCGACTGCGCTTCCGCCTGCATCTGCCGCACGAGATCCTGCGGCAGCTTCACGGCGAACGGCACCAGTCCCAGCGCACGATCGCGTTCGCGCTGCGCGCGGCGGTCCGCCTCGGCCTCGACGCGGCCGAACGGATTGCCGGACCGGCGCATCTCGTTGGCGATCTTCAGGGCCTTGCGCTTTTCGAGCTCGGTCTTCTTCATCGTCACCGCACGTACTCCTTCGCGTAGTCACGGACGATCGACTCGAAGTCGCCGTCGCGGACGAAACCCATGTCATCCGCCCGTGCAGTGTCGAAGCGCGCCGGCCAGCCCTGGACGATCGCCTGGATGCGCGGGTCGGGCTGCATCTTCACGCGGCCGCGCGCGGCTTCACCGCCCACCCGGGCGAGGGCGTCCAGCATCGACGCGATCGAGACGGTGATGCCGGGCAGGCTCAGCGAACGCGGCCCGTCCCAGCGCCCGGCCGGCAACTCGTGCGCGTGCACGAGATTGGCGATCGCGGCCCGCGGGGACATCAGCCACAGCGACGCGCGCGGGTCGACGGGACAGACCGCTTCGACCCCGGCCAGCGGCTCGCGGATGATCCCGCTCGCGAAGCTCGACGCCGCGGCGTTCGGTTTGCCCGGGCGCACCACGATGGTCGGCAGGCGCACGGCGCGGCCATCGATGAAGCCCTTGCGCGTGCAGTCGCCGACCAGCAGTTCGCCGATCAGCTTCTGCACGCCGTAACTCGACTGCGGGCTCGGCGTCGTTGCGTCGGTCACCACCTCGGGCAGCGCGCCGCCGAAGACGGCGACCGAACTCGCGAACACGAGCTTCGGCCGACGACCCTCGGCGCGCAGCGCGTCCAGGAGCGCGCGGGTGCCGTCGAGGTTCACGTGCATGCCGAGATCGAAGTCGGCCTCGGCCGCGCCCGACACGACGGCCGCGAGATGAAACACGCTGTCGGCTCCGGCCGCGGCGCGCGCCAGGAACGCCGGGTCGCCGACATCGCCCACGGCGCTTCGCACGCGCTCCATCGCCGGTGCGGCAACCTGGTCGACCGAGACGACTTCCGCGATCGGACGGCGTTCGCCGGCCGCGTTCGTCAGCGCACCCCGCTGCAGCAGTTCGACGATCAGTCGCTGGCCCAGGAAACCGGCGCCGCCGGTGACGACTACCTTCATGGTCTCCTCCCTTGCACCCCAGCCACCGCGGCGCGCGCGCGCGCGCGCCGGCCGAAAGACCGACGCGTCGTCGTAGTACGCCGCGTCGTCGTTGTCCGCCCAGCCGGGAATCCCGAGCACCGGCAGCGGCCGCAGCCGGTCCGGGGGCCAGTCCCTCGTCCAGCGCCGCGGCGACAGCCGCATCGACGGCCGCGAGCGATGCGTCGGCGGCCAGCCTCACGTGCAGCGCGTGGGCAGTCACCCCGGGGTATGGCGCCGTCAGCTTCTCCATCAGCGCGTGGCCGAAGACGAGCGCTCGCACGTCGACGCGCCACGCTGCGCGCTGCGACCACGAACAGCCGGCGCCAGTCGTGCGCGGCCAGCGCGTCGACGAGCTCGTCACGCTGCGTGACCAGCAACACCGAGTTCTCGTCGATCAACGTCGCGGCGTCGCGCAGCGCGCCGCGCCGGGGACCGACGCCATCCCTTGCGATGGCAGCCGCCTGCAGGGCATTCAGCCCGGCTTTGGTGCGCGGGAAGGTCAGCCACACCAGCGCGTTGAAGAAGTCGTGCAGGTTGTCCCGCGTCGGCACTTCTCCCGTGCGGTGGATGTGCTCTTCGTAGGCTGACGCGCCGGCCACCTCCGGCGCGGCGAAGCGGATCGGCTGTCCGCTCGCGTTGCGGATTCCCGCCGCGATGCGGCAGCACTGAGCGCGCTGCGCGCGTCGCGCACGCCTTCGACGGCCCGGCCGCGTTCGGCCACCGTGCGGAACCACGGCGCGTCCCAGTCGATGACGCGCGCGCGAACGGGCTCTAGTCGGTCAGCGACCACGCGAGCGTTTCCCCGGCGCCGAGCGGCACGATCGTCTGGTCGCCGAACGGGAACGCCTCGGGCACCGGACAGGGCCGGCGCCGCAGCGTGACCGTGCCGGCGTTGCGCGGCAGGCCGTAGAAGGCCGGGCCGTGGAAGGAAGCGAAGGCCTCGAAGCGGTCGAGCGCGCCGGCGGCGTCGAACGCCTCCGCATACAGTTCGAGCGCGTACGCCGCCGTGTAGCAGCCCGCGCAGCCGCAGGCGTTCTCCTTGTCGCCCTTGGAATGCGGCGCGGAGTCGGTGCCGAGGAAGAAGCGCGGGTTGCCACTGGTGGCCGCCGCGACCAGCGCCTGCCGGTGAACTTCGCGCTTGAGGATCGGCAAACAGTAGTAGTGCGGCCGCGCGCCGGTCCTGCCCTCGGCCGTCATGAACAGCGCATTGCGGTTGTAGCGCAGGTGATGCGCGGTGATCGTCGCGGCGATCGGCCCGCTCGCGTCGCGCACGTATTCGGCGGCTTCCTTCGTCGTGATGTGCTCGAACACCACCTTCAACGCCGGGAAGTCGCGCCGCAGCGGCTGCATCACCTTGTCGAGGAAGACGCGTTCACGGTCGAACACGTCCACCTCGCCGTGCGTGACCTCGCCGTGCACGAGCAGCGGAACGCCTTCCCGCTGCATCGCCTCCAGCGCCGCCGCGCAGCGCCGCACGTCGGTCACGCCGGAATCCGAATTCGTCGTCGCGCCGGCCGGGTAGAGTTTCACGCCGTGCACGATGCCGCTCGCGCGGGCGCGCACGATCTCGTCCGGCGCCGCGATGTCGGTCAGGTACAGGGTCATCAGCGGCTCGAACGCCATGCCGCCGGGCAGGGCGGCGAGGATGCGCTTGCGGTACTCGAGCGCCTGCGCGGTGGTCGTGACCGGCGGCCGGAGGTTCGGCATCACGATGGCCCGCGCGAACTGGCGCGCCGTGTGCGGCAGCACGGCAGCGAGCGCCGCACCGTCGCGCAGGTGCAGGTGCCAGTCGTCGGGCCGCGTGATCGTCAGGGTGTCCATTCCCGCATTATCCCAGCGGACGCGACGGCCGTTCGCGGGCGGATAATCCTCGGCCTCGCTCCTCGCCTCCGCGGAGGATCCTTGAACCTCGACGACCTGGCCAAGCTGATTCCGAGCGCCTCGTGGCGACTGCCGGAGGACGACGGCGATCCGCAGGAAACGCAGGAGTGGCTCGACGCGCTCGACGCGGTGATCGCGGCCGGCGGGCCGGAGCGCGCCACGTTCGTGCTCAAGCACCTGCTGCAGCACGCGCGCAACCGGCGGGTGCCGCTGCCGCAGGTGCTGAACACGCCCTACCTGAACACGATCTCGCTGGCGGACCAGGCGCCCTTCCCCGGCAACCTCGACCTCGAAGCCCGCCTCGGCGCGCTGGTCCGGTGGAACGCGCTGGCGATGGTCGTGCGCGCGAACGCCGCCAGCGCGGAGCTCGGCGGCCACATCGCGAGCTACGCGTCGGCCGCCGACCTGTTCGAAGTCGGCTTCAATCACTTCTTCCGCGCCAGCGACGGCCAGCGCGGCGATCTCGTCTACTTCCAGCCGCACTCCGCGCCCGGCGTCTACGCACGCGCCTTCCTCGAGGGCCGGCTGGGCATCGAGCAGCTCGACAACTACCGCCGCGAGGCACGCGTTGGGGGCGCGGCGCCGCGCGATGGCAATGCGACGCTGGCGCACGACGGGCCCGGGCTGTCGTCGTATCCGCATCCGTGGCTGATGCCGAACTTCTGGCAGTTCCCGACGGGCTCGATGGGCCTCGGTCCGTTGATGGCGATCTACAACGCGCGCTTCCTCAGGTACCTCGAGCATCGCGGCCTCGCGCAGACGAGCGGTCGCAAGGTCTGGGCGTTCGTCGGCGACGGTGAAATGGACGAACCCGAGTCGCTCGCCGGCCTCAGCCTCGCCGCGCGCGAGGGACTGGACAACCTGATCTTCGTCGTCAACTGCAACCTGCAGCGGCTGGACGGTCCCGTCCGCGGCAACGGATCGATCATCCAGGAACTCGAGGGGCTGTTCGCCGGCGCCGGCTGGAACGTCATCAAGCTGCTGTGGGGCGGCGACTGGGATCCGCTGTTCGCGCGCGACACGAACATGCTGCTCCTGCGCGCATTCCACGAGACGGTCGACGGCGAGTTCCAGACGCTGTCGGCGACCGATGGCCGTTTCAACCGGGAGCACTTCTTCAACAAGTACCCGGAACTCGCGCAGCTGACGGCGCACCTGTCCGACGACGACATCGATCGCCTGCGGCGCGGCGGCCACGACCCGGCGAAGATCTACGCCGCCTACCACGCGGCCTCGCGGCACCGCGGCCAGCCGACGGTGATCCTGGCCAAGACCAAGAAGGGCTACGGCATGGGCAGCGCCCAGGGCCGGATGACGACCCACCAGCAGAAGAAGTTCGATACCGCGGCGCTGCTCGAATTCCGCGATCGCTTCGCGTTGCCGCTCACCGACAGCCAGGTCGAGAACGTCGAGTTCCTGCGCCCGTCGCCCGACAGCGCGGAGATGAAGTACCTGCACGGCTGCCGCTCGAAGCTCGGCGGCTACCTGCCGAGTCGCAACGCGACCGCCGAGCCGCTCGTGCCGCCGACGGCCGATGCGTTCGGCCGCTTCGCGCTGGAGGCCGCCGGCAAGGAAATGTCGACGACGATGGCCTTCGTGCGGATGCTGTCCGCGCTGCTGAAGGACCGCGACCTCGGCCCGCGCGTCGTGCCGATCATCGCCGACGAAGCGCGCACGTTCGGCATGGCGGACCTCTTCCGGCAGATCGGTATCTACTCGCCGGTCGGCCAGCTCTACCAGCCGGAGGACAGCACGCAGATCAGCTTCTACCGGGAATCGACCGACGGCCAGATCCTCGAGGAAGGCATCGACGAGGCCGGCGCGATCGCGTCGTGGGTGGCGGCGGGCACGAGCTACTCGACGAACGGCCTGCCGATGCTGCCGTTCTACATCTTCTATTCGATGTTCGGCTTCCAGCGCGTCGGCGACCTGCTGTGGGCCGCGGGCGATTCGCGCACGCGCGGCTTCCTGCTCGGCGCGACGGCCGGCCGCACCACGCTCGCCGGCGAAGGCCTGCAGCACCAGGATGGCACCAGCCACCTCGCAGCGAGCACGATCCCGAACTGCCGCGCCTACGACCCCTGCTACGCCTACGAACTCGCGTTCATCGTCGAGGACGGCATGCGCCGCCTGCTGAAGGAGCAGGAAGACGCGTTCTACTACGTCACGGTGATGAACGAGAACTATCCGCAGCCGTCGGCGCCGCGAGGGCGCGCGCGAAGCCGTGCTGCGCGGAATGCATCGCGTGCGAACCGTCGACGACGCGCAGGTGCGCCTTCTCGGCGCCGGCACCATCCTGCGCGAGGCGATCGCGGCCGCCGAGCTGCTCGAACGCGAGCACGGCATCGCGGCCGACGTGTACTCGGTCACGAGCTTCACCGAGCTGCGGCGCGAGGCGATGGAGGTCGAGCGCGCGCGCCGGTCTCGGCATGGCAGCCGGCAGCGCGTGGATCGAGCGGCAGCTGCCCGCCAACGGCGCGCCGATCGTCGCGGCGAGCGACTACGTGCGCGCGGTGGCGGACCTGATCCGGCCGTACGTCGCGGACCGCTACGTCGCCCTCGGCACCGACGGGTTTGGCCGGTCGGACACGCGTGCGGCGCTGCGCGCGTTCTTCGAGGTCGATCGCCACGCGATCGTCGGCGCCGCGCTGCACGCGCTCGGCCGCCCGCTCAGCGCACCGGCGAATCCCGTGCCGCCCTGGCGCCGTTGAAAGGAAAAGGCCCGCTCGCGCGGGCCTTTGTTCCATTCGCGTGCCGGACGATCAGGGCTGCTTCGGCCCGATCTGCGCCTCGAGGAACTTCAGCATCCGGTCGTACAGCTCGACGTTGTTGTCGACCGAACCATAGCCGTGCCCTTCGCCGGCCTTGACCAGCACGCCTTTCGGCGGATTCCCGGCGCGCTCGAGCGCGCTCTCCATGTTCCTGGTCTGCTCGATCGGCGTGCGGATGTCGTCCGCGCCGGCCCACATGAACAGCGCCCCTTTCATGCGCGACGCCATGTTCACCGGCGACACCTCGCGCGATGCGGCGGGATTCTTGTCGGCACCGGTCAGTCGCCGCGCGAACGCCGCCGCCGCCGGGCTGTAGGCCGTGTCCCCGGACGCCGAGTTCGTGATGAGTTCCCAGTCGCTGACCGAGAGCCCGGCCACGCCGCACTTGAACAGATCCGGCGTCTTCGCCAGCGCCATCAACGTCGCGTAGCCGCCGTAGCTGGCACCGACGATGCACATCCGCGCGGGATCCGCGAAGCCCTGCCCGATCGCCCACTTTGCGGCGTCTTCGTGGTCCTCCTGCATCTGCCGGCCGACCGCCCCGAACGCACTGTAGTAGACCTTCGAGCCCAGGCCCGGGGTGCCGCGGAAGTTGGGAACGACGACCGCGTAGCCGCGCGAGGCGAGGATCTGCGCCTCGCGGACGCCGTAGGTGAACTCGCCCCAGCGGTCGGCGCGCACCGTCGGCCCGCCGTGGATGTGAAGCACGGTCGGAAGCTTCTGGCCGGGCTTGTGGTCGCGCGGCAGGAAGTAGTACGAAGGAATCTCCAGCCCGTCGCGCGTCTTCAGGCGGAATGGACGCATCTCGACGAGGTTGTCCGGCTTGATCCACGGCCGGCTGGACAGCACCTCTTCGAGCGTCTTCTTCTTCTCGTCGAGGAAGTACCACTTGACCGGCTGCCGGTCGGAGTACGACGTGACGAGCAGGCGATCGCCGTCGGGCGTCCGCGCGAACCGGTTGACCGTGCCGGGCAGCGCGCCGTCGAGCATGCGCTGCAGGCGCGTGTAGTTGGCGTCGGTCCAGACGACTTCGGGCTTGTCGCCCTGGACCTGGTAGCCGACGATGTTGTCGTTCGCCGGGTCGCGCACGAGGCCGGGCACGCGCTCTCCCAGCGCGTTGGCGCCCATGTCGTAGTGCGGGTGCTGCGCCGCGACCTCGCCCAGCTTCCGGGTGTTCGGGTCGTACTTGAACACGGCCATCGTGTCCCGGCCCTCGTTGGTCGCCACCAGCAGTGTCTGGTTGTCGGCCTCGAACGCGAGCGGCACGAACGCCGGGCCGACCGTCGCGTCGTAGCGGGCGATCTCCTCCCACGGCGCCGACTCGGACTTGCGGTAGTGGATCGCATACAGCTGCGTATCCTTGATCCAGGCCCGCGCGACGCGCGGAACGTGGTTCCGGTCGAGCACCCACGACTCCACGTTCGACGGGCGCGACTCGGTGAGCAGCGTCCCGCGTCCCGTGCGCACGTTCAGCCGATACACATCGCTGGAGTCGGCCGAGCGCATGTTGCCGGCCGCGATCACCTCCTCGTCGTTGTTCGGCAGCGTGCGGATCAGTTCGTAGCGCCGGCACACCCGCTCGCCGCGGTTGCGGCACTCGCGCGAGGTCGGCGACAGCGTGCGGGGATCCTTGCCTTCGCGCGAGACCACGAACAGGCCGCCGCCGTCGGCCTGGCCCGGCCCGGTCGGCGTGTTGAACTGTCCAAGCGTGTACAGGATGCGGTCGTTGCCGACCCAGTTCACCGAGATCACGTCGAAGTTCGAGAAGTTCGTGAGCGCGTTGCCCTTGCGCGTCTCGAGGTCGATGACGACCAGGTTCATCCGGCCGTTGATCGGCGCGGTGGCCGCGAAGAACTTGCCGTTGTTCGACAGCACCGGGCTGGCGATGTCCGGATAGCGCACGAAGTCCTTGACCGACAGCGGCGGCGGCGCGACCACTTCCGTCTTCGGGAACTGCACGGAAGGATTCGGCTGCGCCTGCGCGGCGGCGCCGATGGCCATGCCGGCCAACACGGCAGCAAGGACGGTTCTGGTCACAACCATGTTCACTCCTGAAGTGGGACGGCGGCGTGCGGGCGGCGCAGTGTCGCCGCAGCGCGCGAACTCTACTACTGCGGCAATCCGGACCCGTTGCCTCACAGAATAAGGATTACCCGGAAGTCGTTGACGTTGGTGCGCGTCGGCCCCGTCTCGAGCAGGGCGCCCGCCGCGGCGAAGAATCCATACGCATCGTGCGTGTCCAGCGCCGCGCGCCCGGTCACGCCGTTCGCCGCGGCGCGCGCGCCGGCATCCGGTTCGAGCCACGCGCCGGCATTGGTTTCGCTGCCGTCGATGCCGTCGGTGTCCGCGGCAAGCGCATGGACACCGGAGGCGCCGCCGAGTTCGACGGCGAGCGACAGCAGGAACTCGCTGCAGCGTCCGCCGCGACCCTTGGTCCCGGCCGGCAGCGTGACCGTGCACTCGCCCCCGGAGATCAGCGCGACCGGCGGCGCAAACGGCGCCCCGTGCGCGCGGACTTCATGCACGAGCGCCGCATACACCTTCGCCACTTCGCGCGCCTCGCCGGTCACCGTGTCGCCGAGGATCACCGGCCGGACGCCGGCGCGCCGGAACACCTCGGCGGCCGCTTCGAGGCTCCGGTGGGCAGTCGCGATCACGCGGTTCTCGACGCGCTCGAAGAACGGCGCGTCCGCCTTCGGCGTCTCGGGAATGTCGCCGTGCGCCCCGCGCGCCAGCCAGTCGGCGATCGTCGCCGGCGGCGCGACGTTCCAGCGACGCAGCACCGCCAGCGCATCCTCGTACGTGGTGGGATCGGGCGCGCACGGCCCGGACGCGATGTCGCTCGGCGCATCGCCGGTCACGTCGGAAACGATCAGCGCCACGACGCGCGCGCCGCGGCCGGTCGCCGCCTCGGCGAGCCAACCGCCCGCGATCCGCGACAAGTGCTTGCGCACGACGTTCATCTGCTCGATCGGCGCCCCGCTGGCGAGCAACTGCCGGGTCATCGCCTTCAGGTCGGCCATCGGCACGGCGGCCACGGGCAGGCTCAGCAGGCTGGAGCCGCCTCCGGAGACGAGGACGAGCAGCAGGTCGTCCGGTCCTGCCTGCTGCGCGCGCCGCAGGATCTCGTGCGCCGCGGCCTCGCCGGCCTCGTCCGGCACCGGGTGCCCCGCCTCGACCACGCGGATGTGCCGTGTCGGCAGTCCGTGCGCATAGCGGGTGATGACGACGCCTTCCATCGGCACGTCGGGCCACGCGCGCTCGACCGCGACCACCATGCTCGCCGCCGCCTTGCCCGCACCCACGACCACCACCTTGCCGCGCGGACGCGGCGGCAGGTGCTCGCCGAGGATCTTCAGCGGATCCGCGGCGGCAACCGCGGCATCGAAGCTCGCGCGCATCAGAGCAATCGGGTCGGCGGTCATCGCTACTTGAGGATGCGGAACAGGTTGTGGTGCGCGTCGGTGAAGGTCGGAAGGCCCGGCCGGTCGGCGATCGGGCTGGCGACGTCACGCAGCGCCGGATGGTCGAGCAGTTTCCGGTCGCGCGTCACGAGGATCTGGTCGGTCGAGGACAGCCAGTACTCGGCACCGCTGGTGAAATTGGGCTGGTCGGACACGACCACCGCCTCGAGCCCGAACTCGCTGGCGAGGCGCTTCACCACGGGCAGCAGGTCGATGTACCGGTTGGTTGCCTGGAACACGATCACGCCGTCGTCGGCGAGGTGGCGCACGTAGAGCGCCATCGCCTCGCGCGTCACCAGGTGCATCGGGATCGAGTCGCCCGCGAACGCGTCGATGCCGAGCACGTCGTACCGGCGGGGCGCCTCGCGCTCGAGGCTGAGGCGGCCGTCGCCCAGCACGACAGCGGTCTTCGCCGACGTGTCCTTCACGAAGGTGAACTCGGCGCTCGCCACGTCGACCACGCGCGGGCTGATCTCGTAGAAGACGAAGGTGTCGCCCGCGCGGCCATACGACGCGACCACGCCGGCGCCCAGCCCGATGATCCCGACGTTGCGCGGTCCCGGGCGGCGCTCGTTCAGCGCGGCGAACAGGCGCCCGTAGCCCGAGCCCGGGCCGAAGTAATCGCTCGGCGTGTTCCTGAACTCTGCGCCCAGCAGTTGCCCGCCGTGCACGATGCCGCCGTGCAGCATCGAGCGGTACGGCACCGGCTCGCTGCGGTCGCGCGTCCGCACGACGCCGTAGAAGTCGCGCCACATGACACGCGTGTCGCGCGCGTACTCCTGCGCGCCTTGCACCGCAAACCAGCCGGTCGCCGCGACGACGGCCACGCCCACCAGGCGCGTCCATCCGCCGAGCTGGACCAGCACCAGCAGCGCGAGCAGCACGAGCGCGACGTTGACCTCGAAGTAGCCGGGCAGCGTGAGCGGCGCGACGATCGCGACCAGCACCGCGCCGAGCGCGCCGCCGACCGACAGCATCAGGTAGAACCGGGTCAGGTAGCGCGGGTCGGGCTTCATCCGCGCGAGTTCGCCGTGGCAGAACATGCAGGCGGCGAACAGGCCCACGAAGAACACCGTGACCGCGAGCTTCAGGTCGAGCGACGGGATGAGGTAGGCCATCGCCGGCACCAGGCCCGCCAGAGCGATGACGAAGAACCAGCGCTGGTACCAGCGCGGATGGTCGAAGGTCAGGATGAACGTCAGCAGGTAGATCGACAGCGGCAGCACCCAGAGGAAGGGCACGCTGGCGATGTTCTGCGTCACGTGGTTGGTGACGGCCAGAAGCATCACGGAGCCCATCGCCGATAGCGCGAGCCAGGTCAGCTGCGTGCGCACCGCCGGTGGCGCGGCAGAGGTCGAGGCGCTGGCGCCCGCCTGCACCGGCTCGCCTTCGGTGGCCGCCGCGGCGCGCAGCGAGGCCCAGCCGGTGGCCGCGCACACGCCGACGAATACGATGTAAAGCGCCGACCAGCCCCAGCCGAGCGCAACGAGGTCGAACCACGGCTCGAGCAGGATCGGGAAGCCGAGCAGCGCGAGCAGCGATGCGAAGTTCGACAGCGCGAACAGCCGGTACGGCACGGCGCTGCGGAAGCGCCGCCAGTACCAGGACTGCAGCAGCGGCGTCGTCGTCGACAGCAGGAAGTACGGCAGGCCGATCGTCGCCGTCAGCAGCAGCAGGATGCGCAGAGTGGGCTCTTCGTCGCCGTGCGGCTTCCAGGCCGGCGAGGCGAGGATCGGCAGCGACAGCAGCGAGACGGCGAGCAGCACGACGTGCAGCGTCGTCTGGCGCCGGACGCCGAGCCGGGTCGTCCAGTCCGCGTAGGCGTAGCCCGCGAGCAGCGTCGACTGGAAGAACACCAGTGCGGTGGTCCACACGCCGGACGATCCGCCGAACCACGGCAGGATCTGCTTCGCGATGATCGGCTGGACCAGGAACAGCAGGAACGCCGACAGGAAGATCGTCAGCGCGTACGGCAGCACGGACGGCCGCTCGGAAGTGCCGACGACGGCGGTGGAGGACATGCGACGGGACCTGCGGGCCAAAGCGCGCGATTATCCACCCGATCCACCGGGATCGGCCGGCTACAGCAGCGGACTGACGAGCCGCGCGAGGTTCTGCGCCAGTTCCTGCGCAAAGGGTCGGCGGCGCCACGCGTCGAGGGTGATGCGGCGCGTGCCGTGCATGTACCGCTCCTCGAGCGCTGCCAGTTGCGTCGCGATCCGCCGGTCGAAGAACAGCGCCACCACTTCCTCGTTCAGCTCGAACGAACGCATATCCATGTTGCAGGTACCGATCCACGCGACCTGCCCGTCGATCGACACGGACTTGGTGTGCAGGAAAGCCTCCGTGTACGCGTGGATCTGGACGCCGGCCGCGAGCAGTTCCTCGTAGTACGAACGCTGCGCATTTCCCACCAGGAACTGGTCCATGTGGTCGTCGACGATGAGGTGCACCTCGGCCCCGCGCAGCACCGCGGTCTCGAGCGCGTTCTGGAACGACTGGCCCGGAATGAAGTACGGAGTCGTCACGACGACGCGCTTCGTCGCCAGGTGGATCAGGTTCACGACCATGCGCTGCGCCGGCCGGGTCGACGACGACGGGCCATTCGGCAGCACCTGCGCCGGAACGTCGCCGGCCGCCCGCGGCGCCGGGAAACAGTCGTCGCCGACGTATTCGGCCGTTTCGACGTACCAGTCGGACGCGAACACCGCCTGCAACTGCAGCGCGGACGGCCCTTCGATGCGCACCATCAGCTCGCTGTATGTCAGGCCCGGCCTGAAGTCCGCGGCGATCATGTTCTGCGAACCGGTGTAGCCGACGCGTCCGTCGACGACCGCCAGCTTGCGGTGGTTGCGCAGGTCGAAGCGCGCCGCCTTGCGTCCCACGCGGACCGGCAGCGCGACGCGGACGTCGACGCCGAGCGCGCGCAGCTGCGGCACGAGCACGGGCAGGCGCGGGCGCGAGCCGAACGCGTCGACAAGCACGCGGCACCTGACTCCGCGCGCCGCGGCGCGGCCGAGCGCCTCGATCACCGGGGCGGTCCGTTCGTCGCTTGCGAAGATGTAGAAGCACAGGTGGACGCTGCCCTGCGCCGCGTCGATGTCGGCGGCGATGCGCGCCAGCGTTCCCGAGTAGTCCGTCAGCAGCTCGACCGCATTGCCGCCGAAGTTGGGAAGCAGGCCGAGGTCGGTGGCGAGTTGCACGCTGGGCTCGTATTGCGGGGTGACCGCGGGCGGCGCGAGCAGCGGCAGCGCGCGCATCTTCTGCCGGATCGGCTCGACGAGGTGCATGAACCGTCGGAACCGCTCGGTGCGCCAGCGGGGAACCCGCGGCCTGCCGATGAGCAGGTACAGGACCAGTCCGAGCCACGGCAGGAAGAAGATGAAGAGCAGCCAGCCCTTCGCGGCCTCCGGCGAGCGCCGCGTCGGCACGATCGGCAGCATCGCCAGGCGGATCGCCCAGTCGCTGACGACGAACAGGGTCGCCCAGAAGCCGGTGGTCTCGAGGTCGGTCATTCAGGCGCTGGCGGGACCAGCGGCGGCAAGGCCGGCGCCCCGCGCTGATGCCTCAGTGGTGCAGGATCTTGGACAGGAAGAGCTGCGCGCGCTCCGAGCGAGGTTTGCCGAAGAACTCGGCCTTGGTCGCGTCCTCGACGATCTCGCCCTGGTCCATGAAGACGACGCGGTGCGCCACCTTGTGCGCGAAGCCCATCTCGTGGGTCACGACCATCATGGTCATGCCTTCCTTCGCGAGCTGCACCATGACGTCGAGCACCTCGTTGATCATCTCGGGGTCGAGCGCCGAGGTAGGCTCGTCGAACAGCATGCAGATCGGGTCCATCGACAGCGCGCGCGCGATCGCCACCCGCTGCTGCTGGCCGCCCGAGAGCTGGCCGGGAAACTTGTCCGCCTGCGACTTCAGCCCGACGCGATCGAGCAGCCTCATGCCGCGCTCCCTCGCCTCGTCCTGGCTGCGCCCCAGCACCTTGATCTGCGCGAGCGTCAGGTTCTCGGTGATCGTCAGGTGCGGGAAGAGCTCGAAGTGCTGGAACACCATGCCGACGCGCGACCGCAGCTTCGGCAAGTCGGTCTTCGGATCGCCCACCGAGATGCCGTCGACGTGCACGACGCCTTCCTGGAAGGGCTCGAGCGCGTTGACGCACTTGATCAGCGTCGACTTGCCGGAGCCGGATGGGCCGCACACGACCACGACCTCGCCCTTCTCGACCTTCGTGGAGCAGTTGGACAGGACCTTGAAGGTTCCGTACCACTTCGAGACGCCCTTCATCTCGATCATTGCCATCGCGTTGCCTGCTCCCTAGCGAATCACTGCGATCTTCCTCTGCAGCCGCTTCACCATGAAGGACAGCGCGTAGCAGAGCACGAAGTAGACGATCGCGACGAAGAGGTACATCTCGACGAGGCGCGAGTCGCGCTGCGCGATCTTCGAGGCGGCGCCGACGAAGTCCGTCGCCGAGATCACGTACACGAGCGAGGTGTCCTGGAACAGGATGATGGTCTGGGTCAGCAGCACCGGCAGCATGTTGCGGAACGCCTGCGGCAGGATCACCAGCCGCATCGACTGGCCGTACGTCAGCCCGAGCGCATAGGCCGAGTACACCTGCCCGCGCGGGATCGACTGGATGCCCGCGCGCATGATCTCGCAGAAGTAGGCGGCCTCGAACATGATGAAGGTGATCATCGCGGTGCGCTCCGCGCCCACCTGCGGCGGCCGCTCGGCGCCGGTGATGCCTTGCAGGATCAGCGGCACCAGGAAGAAGAACCAGAAGATCACCAGCACCAGCGGGATCGACCGCATCAGGTTCACGTAGCCCGCGGCGGAGTTCGAGAGCCACCTGATCGACGACAGCCGGGCGAGCGCGAGCAGCGTGCCGAAGAAGAGCCCCCCGATCGCCGAAGTGGCGGTGAGCTGCAGCGTGTACTGCATGCCCTTCCAGAGGTAGGGCAGCGAATGGGTGACGACGGAGAAGTCGAGGTTCATTTGCCGCCGCCGATGTAGCCGGGCACCGCCACGCGGCGTTCGACGTAGGCCATCACCCGGTTGGCCGTCATCGCGATCGCGATGTAGATGAGCGTGGCGGCGGTGAATGCCTCGAAGAAGTTGAACGTGTACTCGCCCATCTCGCGCGAGCGGAACGTCAGCTCCGCCAGGCCGATCGTGAGCGCGATGGACGAGTTCTTGATCAGGTTCATCGTCTCGCTGGTCAGCGGCGGGATGACGATCCGGAAGGCCATCGGCAGCAGGACATAGCGGTAGACCTGCACCTGCGTGAGGCCGACCGCGAGGCCGGCGTTGCGCTGTCCCCGCGACAGCGACTGGATGCCCGCGCGCACCTGCTCTGCGATCCGCGCCGAAGTGAAGAGGCCGAGGCACAGGACCGCGGAGAGGAACTGCGCGTGCGCGGGTTCGGCCTCGATCATCCAGCGCTTGAGCGGCGGGATGAACTCGGGGATCACGAAGTACCAGAGGAACATCTGCACCAGCAGCGGGATGTTCCGGAAGAGCTCGACCCAGGCGTTGCCGAGCCGGACCATCCAGGGCCTGTCGGTGGTGCGGATCGTGCCGATCAGCGCACCGACCGACATCGCGATGACCCAGGCGATGGCCGATACCGCCAGCGTCCACACCAGGCCAGCGGCGATCCACTGCCAGTAGAACGCGTCGCCATCGGGCGTCTGCTGGAAGAAGACGCCCCAGTTCCAGTTGTATTTCACGGTGTCCGTTCCCCCGGGCGCTGAGGCCGACCCGGGCTCCCCCGGGCGAAGCTTGCCCCAAAATTCAAAGGGCCGGAAGCGCGTGGCGCCTCCGGCCCTCGAAGTCCAGGCTGCCCGCTGGAAGCGGACAGTCCCGCGGTGTTACTGGACGCCCTTGTCGTTCGGATTGGCGAATGCTTCCTTGATCGCCGGCGTCATCGGGAAGTTCAGGTTGACGTTGCGCGGCGGGATCGGGCCCATGAACCACTTCGCATAGATCTTGTTGATCTCACCCGACTTGAACACGGCCGCGACGGAACGGTCGACCAGCGCCTTGAACTGCGGATCGTCCCTGCGCAGCATCATCGAGTACGGCTCGGTGCGCAGCGACTCGGGCAGGATGATGAAGTCGCCGGGGTTCGGCTGGTTCGCGATCTGGCCGGCCAGCAGGATGTCGTCCATGATGAACGCCTGCGCGCGGTCCGTCGCCAGCAGCTGCATCGACTCGGCGTGGTCCTTGGCCTGCAGTTCCTTGAAGTCGATGCCCTTGGCTTTCTCGTAGCCGCGCAGCAGCGGGATGGAGGTCGTGCCCGACGTCGAGGCGACCGCCTTGCCGTTCAGGTCGGCGAACGTCTTGATGCCCGAGCTCTTCTTCACCGCAGCGGAGACGTTGATCACGAAGTAGGTCGGGCCGAAGGCCACCTGCTTCTGCCGCTCCACGGAGTTGGTCGTCGAGCCGCACTCCATGTCGATCGTGCCGTTCTGAAGCAGCGGGATGCGGTTGGCGGACGTCACCGGCTGGTACGCCACCTTCAGGTTCGGCAGCTTCAGCTCGGCCTTGACCGCATCGACGATCTTCGCGCACAGGTCCATCGCGTAGCCGACGGGCTGCTGCTTGTCGTCGAGGTACGAGAACGGAATCGACGATTCGCGGTGGCCGACCGCGATCGTCCCGGTGTCCTTGATCTTCTTCAGCGTGCCGGTGAGTTCCTGGGCGTTCGCCCCCGTTGCCACCAGGCCCGCGCCAACCACTGCCAGCAACAGGCGGGAAAGTTTCATCGAAGTCTCCTCGAAAAGGCCGTTGAGTCTACTAACAAAACGCCGTTTGGTGGCACCGGCCGGCCTGGCTCCGCGGGAGCCCGGACCATCCTCCGGTCGGGCGCCTTCCAGCCCGATGGGCTGGCGCCCTGCGTCAGGCGGCGAGGACGGCTTCCGCCTTGGCCTGCTCGCGGCTCTGGATCTCCCACATCGCCGCGTAGGCGCCGCGGTGGGCGAGCAGCGCCGCGTGCGTCCCGCGCTCGATGATCCGCCCGTGGTCCATCACCAGGATCTGGTCCGCGTGCACGACGGTGGACAGGCGGTGAGCGATCACCAGCGTCGTGCGGCTGCGCGAGATGCCCTCCAGTTCCTGCTGGATCACCCGCTCGGTGCGCGAGTCCAGCGCCGACGTCGCTTCGTCGAACACCAGGATGGCCGGCTGCTTCAGCAGCGTCCGGGCGATGGCGACCCGCTGCTTCTCCCCTCCCGAGAGCTTGAGACCGCGCTCTCCCACCATCGTGCGGTATCCGTCCGGCAGCGACTCGATGAAGTCGTGGATGTGGGCCGCGCGCGCCGCCGCCACGACGTCGTCGTGCGCCGCGCCGGGGCGGCCGTAGGCGATGTTGTATTCGATGGTGTCGTTGAAGAGCACCGTGTCCTGCGGAACGATGCCGATCGCGGCGCGCAGGCTCGCCTGAGTCACCGACCGCACGTCCTGGCCGTCGATCAGCACGCGGCCCGCACCCGCGTCGTAGAAACGGAACAGCAGCCGCGCGAGGGTCGACTTGCCCGATCCCGTCGCACCGACCACCGCGGTCGTGCTGCCGGCGGGCACCACGAAGCTGACGCCGTGCAGGACCTGGCGGCGCGCGTCGTATGCGAAGTCGACGCCCTCGAACCGGATTTCGGCGCCGCCGACGGCGAGCGGCACGGCGCCGGGCGCATCGGCGATCTCGCGGTGCTGCTCGAGCAGCGAGAACATGCGGTCCATGTCGATCAGGCTCTGCTTGATCTCGCGGTAGATCACGCCGAGGAAGTTGAGCGGGATGTACAGCTGGATCATGAAGGCGTTGACCAGCACCAGGTCGCCGATCGTCATCCGTCCCTCGACCACGCCGAGCGCGGCACGCCATAGGATCAGCGTCAGCGCGATGGCGATGATCGTCTGCTGGCCCGCGTTCAGGACGTTCAGCGACTGCTGCGACAACACCGCCGTGCGCTGGCTGTCGGCCAGCGTCTCGTCGTAGCGCCGCGCCTCGTAGTCCTCGTTGCCGAAGTACTTGACCGTCTCGAAGTTCAGCAGCGAGTCCACCGCGCGCGACTGCGCCTTGCTCTCCAGCTCGTTCCAGCGCCGCCGCACCGTCGTGCGCCAGTTCGTGACCGCGACCGTGAAGCCGATGTAGACGAAGAGGCTGACGCCGACGATCGCGGCGAACCAGATCTCGTAGTGCCAGACCAGGTAGCCGACCACCAGCGTGATCTCGATCAGCGTCGGCAGGATCGAATACAGCGTGAAGCTGATCAGCGACGAGATGCCGCGGATGCCCTGGTCGATCTCGCGCGTCACCGCGCCGGTCCGGCGCTCGAGGTGGTAGCGCAGCGACAGCGAGTGCAGGTGCCGGAACGTCTTCAGCGCCAGCGTCCGCATCGCGGCCTGCGTCACGTTGACGAAGAAGAACTCGCGCAGCTCCGTGAACAGCGACGTCGACAGCCGCAGCAGGCCGTACGCGACGACGAGCGCGACCGGGACGAGCAGCACGCCGGTCGCGGCCTGCTGCGTGGGGGACAGCCGGTCGACGAGGTCCTTCAGCAGGATCGGCACCGAGACCGTGGCGAGCTTCGCCGCGACCAGGCAGGCCAGCGCGAAGATCACGCGTCCCTTGTGGGCCCACAGGTAGGGCAGGAGCGCGCGCAACGCCTGCCAGTCGTTGCGGCGCCCGCTCGACGGCAAGGCTTCGCTTGGTGGCGACCAGCGCATCAGCCCTTCGCCCCCGCAACGCCCGCGCCGCATGCACCATGTACGCTCTGCATCGGCGCATTATCCCAGCAGACCCGCCCCCCCAATGGCGTTCGAGAGCAAGGTCATCGTGATCACCGGCGCGAGCGACGGCATCGGCGCCGAACTCGCCCGCCAGCTCGCCCGCGAGCGGCCCCGGCTGGTCCTTGCCGCGCGCGGCGCCGCGGGTCTCGAGCGCGTACGGCGCGAGTGCGCGAGCGCGGGCGCCGAAGCGCTCGACGTCGCGGCCGACGTCAGCACCGAGGAAGACTGCCGCCGGTTGATGGAGCGCGCCGTCGCGGCCTTCGGCGACATCGACGTCCTCGTCGCCAACGCAGGCGTGTCGATGCACGCCCGCTTCGACGAAATCGAGGACTTCTCGACCTTCGAGCGGCTGTTCCGCATCAACGCGATGGGCACGATCTGGTGCGTGCGCCACGCCTACCCGAGCCTGAAGCGCACGCGCGGACTCGTCGTCGGCGTTTCTTCGCTCGCGGGGAGGACCGGCGTGCCCGGACGCACCACCTACTGCACCAGCAAGTTCGCGCAGAGCGGCTTCCTGGAAGCCTTCCGCATCGAAGCCGAAGACCATGGAGTGGCCGTGATGGCCGCGTTCCCAGGCGTCGTGAAGACGGAGATCCGGCGCCACGGCTGGAATGGCCGGGGCGAAACCGCCGGCGTCTCAGGGCTCGCGGAGGAAGACGCGATGCCGGTGGAGGAGTGCGCGCGCCAGATTGTCGACGGCATGCGCCGGCGCCGGCGCGAGGTGGTGATGACGGCCAGGGCGCGCGTAGGCCTGTGGCTGAAGCTGTTCGCGCCGTCGAGGGTCGACGCGATGGCGCGCGCCGCGCTCGCGCGCATTGAGCAACGTCAACCGCACTGAGGACCCGATGTCTCCCGACTTCCAGCTCCCCGCCGACCGCGTCGCGGTGCTCCGCATGATGCCGATGCCCGCGGACGCCAACATCCACGGTGACGTCTTCGGCGGCTGGATCATGGCGCACGTCGACATCGCCGGCGCCGTGCCGGCCGCGCGCCGTGCCGGCGGCCGCGTGGCGACGATCGCGGTCACGTCGTTCGTGTTCAGGCAGCCGGTGTTCGTCGGCGACCTGGTGAGCTTCTACGCCGACATCGTGAAGACCGGCACGACCTCGATCACCGTCGAGGTCGAGGTCTACGTGGAACGCAACCGCCTGCAGAAGGAAGTGGTGAAGGTGACCGAGGCCACCCTCGTCTACGTCGCCACCGACGACCAGCGCAAGCCGCGTCCGCTGCCGTCGGTGTGACGCCTGGCGGCCAGACGCGGCCGCCATCTCCGCGCCTACAGCGCTTCCAGCTGCTGCTCCACCCACCGCGCTGCGGCCAGCGCGCGGACGTCGTCCCCGGGCCGCGCGACCACCTGCAGGCCGAGCGGCAGTCCCGACTCGCCGTGCGCGAGCGAACGCGGCACGGGCACGTTGACCTGCGGCACTCCGAGCAGGTGCCACGGGCGATTGAACAGCGGGTCGCCGGTGCTGCCGAGGCCATGCGGCGCCTCGCCGGGCGCGCTCGGCGCCAGCAGCACGTCGGCGTCGCCGAACAGCGTTTCGATGGAGGCCGTGCAATCGCGTCCCGCCTTGATCGCCGCCACGTATGCGTCCGCGCTGACCGCCCGTCCTTCGTCGATCAGGTCCGCGAGCTTGGCCGACAGCAGGTCGCTGCGGTACTGCAGCTCGGCGCCGAGCGCGCGGGCCGTCTCGAAGAGCTGCACCGTCTTCTGCGCGTCGGCCAGGCCCGCGAACGAGTCGCCGTTGGCGTTCGAGTCGTACGGCCACTTGATCTCGCGCACGCGCGGGTTCCGGCTGGCCAGCAGGCGCGCGACGCGCTCGAGCGCGGCCATCATCGACGGCGCGAGTTGCGACACCCACGGCGTGGCCGTCCAGCCGATCGAGACCGGGCCGGCCTTGGCCGGCGCGTGCTGGAGCTCGGGCTTGAGCGCGACCGCGGCTGCGATCAGGGCGGCGTCCTCGACGCTGCGCGCGAACACGCCGATCACGTCGAGCGTGTCGGAGACCGCCTTGACCCCGGCGCGCGGCACCAGTCCGCGCGTCGGCACGAAGCCGACGACGCCGCAGAAGGAGGCCGGGCGGATCACCGAGCCCGCCGTCTGCGTTCCGGTCGCGAACGGGACCATGTGCGACGCCACGGCGGCGGCCGACCCGCTCGACGAGCCGCCCGGCGTATGTTCGAGGCCGTGCGGGTTGCGCGTCGGCCCCGGGGTGAAGTTCGCGAGTTCGGCGCTGACCGTCTTGCCGAGCACGTAGCCGCCGGCGCAGCGCAGGGCGGCCACCGACGCCGCGTCGGCGTGCGGTACGTGCCCGGCGTAGATCGCCGAACCGTACTCGCTCGGTATGTCGGCGGTGTCGATGTTGTCCTTCACCGCGACCGGCAAGCCGTGCAACGGCCCGCGCCAGTCGACGATGTCGTGCTCGCGCGCCGTCGCCAGCGCGCGCGCCGGGTCGAACCACGCGAACGCGCGCACGTCGGGCTCGCGCTCCTTGATTGCGTCGATGAACGAATGGGTCACGGCTTCGCACGAGGCCTCGTGCCCGGCGATCATGCGGGACAGGCGGGTGGCGGACAGTCGGTTGAGCGGCGTTTTCATCGGGGTTCCGATCGCGGGCCGGCGGCCCGCTCCGGGGTCGAATCTAGCGGAACCCTTTCCGCCCCTGCCCGGCTGAAGTCAACAAACCGGGGGGCGCCAGCACTGTGAGTGTGACCCGGGTCCTTGCTTGCGCCCGGTCGGCCGCCGGCGTACCTCGATGGCGGGCGCCTCTCGCCTCATCTCCTGCGCCAGGTCGGCCGTCGGCGTACCTCGACTTCGCGGGCATCGCGGCGGGCGTCACTCGGCTGAGACCGCTCCCTGCGGGCGCGCAGCTTTCGGGCTGGCGGTGACAGGAACGGCTGCGTCCTGCCTTCCGGCCGTTCGCTTCCCGGCCCGCCATCCTGGCGCGCCTGGCACGCCCGCCGCCTGACGCCCGCTGCGCGAGGCACACCGCCGTCCGCCGAGGCGCCTCGCGTATGCGAATAGAACGAAAGTGAGCGTGTGGCTTGGGTGGATGCATTACGCATCGACACCGCGCGGCGCGCCGACCGTGGTGCGGGGTACCGCGCGGAGCGCGGCTCTGGCGGCGGGCGTGGCCAGTCAGCCGGGCGGCGGGCCGAGCACACCCTCCGCCGGAAGGCACGCCACCGGATTGCGCGAAGACTTCACTCCGAGAGCTGCGCGCCCGCAGGGAACACCCTTCCGCGTCGACGCCCGCCGCCGAGTCGCGCGGAGTCGCGGTGCCCCGCAGCGCGGTCGGCGCGCAGGGGACGATCAGCGCGGACGTGCAGGTCGTCGCCGCCGCTGCAGCTCTCTGAACACGAACAGCGCGCAGGCGAGGAGAGCGCAGCAGCTAAACCGGACCGCATTGCTAGAGGAACAGGTCCGGCATCAGCTGCCGGCTGCCCGGGACCACCGCGTAGCCCGAGAAGTCCGTGACTCCCGCCTTCGCCAGGATCTCTTCATCGATGAAGAAGTTGCCGGTCGTCGCCGCGGCGTCCGAGGTCAGGATGGCGTAGGCGGCGTCCGCCATGATGTCCGGCGTCCGGCAGTGCTCGGGCTGCACGCCGGGGATCATCTGCAGCGCCGCGGTCAGGATCACCGTGCGCGGCCACAGCGCGTTGACAGCGATGCCGTACGGCCGGAACTCCTCCGCGTGCCCGAGCACGCACATGCTCATGCCGTACTTGGCCATCGTGTACGCGACATGCGGCGCGAACCATCGCGGGTCCATGTTCAGCGGGGGCGACAGCGTCAGGACGTGCGGGTTGCGCCGGCGTTCCGCGGACTGCTTCAGGTACGGCAGGCAGGCCTGCGTGCACAGGTAGGTGCCGCGGACGTTCACGCCGAACATCAGGTCGAAGCGCTTCATCGGCGTGGCGTGCGTCGGCGTCAGGTTGATGGCGCTGGCGTTGTTGATCAGGATGTCGATGCCGCCGAACGTCTCGGCCGTCTTCCTCGCGGCCGCGACCACCTGCTCCTCGTCCCGGATGTCGCACTGGAGCGGCAGCGCCTTGCCTCCCGCCTGCTCGATCTCGGCCGCTGCCGTGAAGATCGTTCCGGGCAGCTTCGGATTGGGATCGGTCGTCTTGGCGGCGATGGCCACGTTGGCGCCGTCGGCCGCCGCCTTCTTCACGATTGCCAGCCCGATGCCGCGCGAGGCACCGGAGATGAAGATCGTCTTGCCCTGCAGGTTCATTCGGATCCTCCGACTTTCCGGAGGCCCGGCAGCACCTCCTCGATGATGTGGTCGGCCAGACGCTGGGCCACCTTCGCGTACAGCCTGGGACCGGGATGGAAGCCGTCGCCAGCCATCAGGGACGGGTCCATCACCCCCTCCATCGCGGCATGCGACACGGCTTCGCGCCCAGCGAACCACCGCGCCTGCGCCTCGTTGTAGCGGCGCGCGTGCCGTCCGGCGTACCACGCCAGCGGTTGCGGCAAGGCCGGAAACTTCTCCATCTCGGGCAGCGCGGAAAAGACCACGTGCTTCACACCCGCGCGCTGTCTCATCTGGATGGCGATCTCGTCGCGCTTGCGCAGCGCCAGCCGCAGCGGCACCTGCTTCGTGATGTCGTTGACTCCGGCGAGGACCAGCCCGATGTCGGCCCTCCGCAAGTTGCCGTCCATCAGCATCTGGAGGACGTCTTCGGATCGCGCGCCTGTCCGGGCAACCAGCTGCCAGCGAACCGCGGCGCCAGTCCGCCTGGCGAGCACGCGGACGAGATGACCGGAGAGGGCCTCCCCCTGCGTGGCCGCGCCCACGCCGGCTGCCGCGGAGTCGCCGGCGATCAGCAGCCGCAGGCGCACCGCACCTGTCCCCGCCGCGCCGGTCCGGGCCCCGGCGGCCTCGGGCAGCTCCGGCGCCGTGCGGCGCAAGCGGCCCGCCTGCACATACAGCAGCGGCCCGAGCACGACCTTGGCGGCGACGTGGATCACTTGTGCTTCGGCCAGAGGATCATCTGCGTGCACCGGAAGAGCGCGATCGTCTTGCCGCTCTCCACGTGCGTCACCACGGAGTCCCACAGCTGCGTGGTCCTGCCCTGGTGAGCGGCGCGCGCTTCCGCCCGCAACGAGCCTTCGGTCGCCGTGCCGATGAAGTTCGACTTCAGTTCGATGGTCGTGAAGTTCGTCGCGCCGTCGGGCAGGTGCGCGATCGTCGCGTAGCCGGCCGCGGTGTCGGCGAGCGCGATCACCGAGGCGGCATGCAGGAATCCATTCGGCGCGAGGAACTGCGGCCGGATCACGTACTCCATCGCGACCAGCCCTTCGGCAACCTCCACGACCTTCATGCTGAACCAGCCCGGCAGGTTGTCGCCGCTCCGGTGGTTCAGTTTCTCGGGAGTCATGCCCGGGCGCAACGGCATGGCGGGCCTCCGGCAGTCAGCTGAACTTCGAGAAGTCCGGCACGCGGCGCTCGTAGAACGCGGTGAACGCCTCCTTCGCCTCCGGCTGCCGCAGCATCGCGCTGAACGACTTGGCCTCCTCGACGATGATCTTCTCGACCATCGGCCTCCAGCTGGCCTTCATCAGCCGCTTGGTTTCGCGCACCGACGCCGGCGGCAGCCTGTTGAAACGCTCGGCCTGCCTGACCGCGTAGTCGAGCACCTCGCCGGGCGGCAGGATGCGGTTGACGATCTTCATCTCCAGCGCCTCCTCGGCGCTGATCGGATCGGCCAGCAGCAGCTTCTCCACCGCCTTGTGGTACCCGGCGTTCATCGAGACCAGCACGCTCGACGCGAACTCGGCGCACAGGCCGAGCGACACGAACGGCATCGAGAACATCGCGTTGTCGGCGCAGTAGACGAGGTCGCTGTGCATCAGCATCGTCGTGCCGATGCCGACGGCCGCGCCGTTGACCGCGACGACGACCGGCTTCTCGCAGTAGCCGAGCGCCTGCATGAACTGGAACACCGGCGCATCCAGCCCCGCCGGCGGGTTCTTCATGAAGTCCTCGAGGTCGTTGCCGGCGGTGAAGATGTCCTTCTGCCCGTGGATCAGCAGCGAGCGGACCTGGCCGTCGTCGTTCGCCGCGGCGATGGCGTCGGCCATCGCCTGGTACATCGCGACGGTCAGCGCGTTCTTCTTCTCGGGCCGCGCGATCTCGATGCGGGCGACGCCGTTGATGGTTTCGATGCGGATGGTCATCGTGTCTCCTGGGTTGATTCGCCGGACGCCGACCTGCGGGCAAACTCCCCCAGCGCCCGGGCCGCCTGCGTCCGGATCCTGTTCTGGACCATCGGCGTCCAGCCGAGCAGCAGCCCTTGAGCGCCGAGCGCCTGGCGGGCCCAGCGCCAGAGGCTGAACCGGTCGACCTGGCGGACGATGCGGCCGTTCGAGATCGCCATCTCGGTCTGGATGCGGTTGACCACGCGGCGCCCGGTCGCGCCGAACGTGTAGTGCGCCACCCACTCGACGCGCGCCCGCGCCGGACTGTCTTCGAGGATGTTCACCTCGATGCCGAGATCCTCGGCGCGCGTCAGCAGCATCGCCCACATCATGCGGGCGCCCCGGGCGTTGAGAAGCGGAAAGACCGGATCGCTGAACGTCGCGCTTTCCGCGTACAGCAGGCCCATGGTGTAGTGATCCCGCACCATGAAGGCCTCGTAGAACCGTTCCGCCACGCCCATCGTCCCGCTCCTTCAGTGGTGCTGGATGCTCCGCTCCGACCGGTATTCGTCGTCGGTGAACGATAGCGAAAGAAGCGGCAGCTTCAAGCCTGCACAGTGCTCGCGCACGGTTGTTGGCATGACGCCGAACGGGTAGTCCGGGTCAAGGCACCACAGCCGCCACCACCGCATCACGCCGGCCGGCACCTCGCCGATCACCCTGAGCCTCCGGCCTGGAAAGTAGCCGGCGAGCGGAGTCGGCAGCGGGTACCCGTCGGCCGCGGCAACGGTCGTGTACTTCATCCGCGCTCCGGGGCCGGCGCGCCCTCGGGAGGAAGGACCACGCCGCCGCATACACGCAATTCGCCGCGCTACACGCGCTCGAAGATCCCGGCCGCGCCCATGCCGGTGCCGACGCACATCGACACCATGCCATACCGGATGTTCCTGCGCCGCATCGCGTGGATCAGCGTGGCCGAGCGGATCGCGCCGGTTGCGCCGAGCGGATGGCCGCGCGCGATCGCGCCGCCGATCGGGTTGACGACGTCGGGGTTCAGCCCGAGGTCCTTGCCTACCGCGAGGGCTTGCGCGGCGAACGCTTCGTTCAGTTCGATCCAGCCGAGGTCGTCCAGCTTGAGGCCTGCGAGGCGCAGCGCAGCCGGAATCGCTTCCTTCGGCCCGATGCCCATGATCTCAGGCGGCACGCCCTTGATCGCGAAACTGACGAAGCGCGCGAGCGGGGTCAGGTTGAACTGCTTCAGTGCGCGCTCCGACACGACGATCAGCGCGCCCGCGCCGTCGGACGTCTGGGAACTGTTGCCGGCCGTGACGCTGCCCTTCGCGGCGAACACCGGCCTCAGCTTCGCCAGCGCCTCGAGCGTCGTGTCGGCGCGCGGACCTTCGTCCTGCTTCACGGTGCGCGTGCGGATGTCGAGTTCGCCGGTCGCCAGGTTCGGGAACTTCTCGACCACCTCGATCGGCGTGATCTCGTCGTTGAACTCGCCCGATTCGATGCCGGCGATCGCGTTCTTGTGAGACCGCAGCGCGAACTCGTCCTGCATCTCGCGCGTGATCTTCCACTGCGCCGCGACCTTTTCCGCGGTCAGGCCCATGCCGTAGGCGATGCCGACGTTCTCGTCCTTCGCGAAGATCGCCGGGTTGAACGCCGGCTTGTTGCCGGTCATCGGCACCATGCTCATCGACTCGGCGCCACCGGCGATCATCACGTCGGCTTCGCCCACGCGGATGCGGTCGGCTGCGATCGCGACCGCGTTCAGCCCGGACGAGCAGAAGCGGTTGATCGTCATGCCGCCCGTGGTGTTGGGCAGCCCCGCGAGCAGCACCGCGATGCGCGCCATGTTGAGGCCTTGCTCGGCCTCGGGCATCGCGCAGCCGATGATCGCGTCTTCCACCGCCTTCGGATCGAGGCTCGGCACCTGCGACATCGCGTTGCGGATTGCGGCCACCAGCAGGTCGTCCGGCCGCATGTTGCGGAACACGCCCTTCGGCGCCTTGCCGATCGGCGTGCGCGTCGCGGCGACGATGTATGCATCCTGTACTTGTCGAGTCATTTCTCTTGGCTCCAACGTCTCATTCTTTTGCCGGGGAGATCCAAGAGGGGCTGGCAGGCCCCTCTTGCGTCCTCTGGACCTTGTGCAACAGGGAAGCCCGTCAGTTCCTGACGGGCTTCCCTGTTTGCATCATTCCCATCATGCGTTCCTGGGACTTGGGATGGTTCACGAGCGTCATGAAGAACTTGCGCTCGAGGTCGAACAGCCACTGCTCGTCCACCTGCGCCGTCGCCTCGACGTCGCCGCCGCACATCACGTCGGCGATTCCGCTCGCGATGAAGAAGTCGTGCTGGCTGATGAATCCGCCGTCGCGCATGTTCACCAGCTGCGCCTTGATCGTCGCCACGCCCGTGCGGCCCGCGACCGGGAAGGCCTTGGGCTTCATCGGCGGTCGATAGCCCGTGGCGTGCATCGCGAACGCCTCGCCGACGGCCGTCCACAGCAGTTCGTGGTTGTTGAACACGATCTGGTCGGTCGGGCGGAGGTAACCCATCGCCTTGGCTTCGATCGCCGACTTCGAGACGTTGGCCATCGCCGCGTTCAGGAACCAGTTCTTCATGAACGGGAAGACGTCGGTCATGCCCGCCGCCTGCGCGGCCTGCGCCGCACGCAGCGCGCCTTCCTTCAGGCCGCCCGCGCCGGGGATCAGGCCGACGCCGACCTCGACGAGGCCGATGTAGCTCTCGAGCGAAGCAACTGCCTTCGAGCAGTGCAGGATGAGCTCGCAGCCGCCGCCGAGCGCCATGCCGCTCACCGCGGCGACCGTCGGCACCTGCGCGTACTTCAGGCGCATGAACGCGTCCTGCATCTTCTTCTCTTCGGCGCCGATCGCCTTCGCGCCGCCGCTCATGAACACCGGCATCATCGCCTGCAGGTCGGCGCCGACCGAGAATGGATCGTCCGGCGACCAGATCACCAGCCCGCGGTACTGCGACTCGGCGAGGTCGATCGCCTTCAGCAGGCCGGCGACCACGCCCGGGCCGATCGCGTGGACCTTGGTCCTGATCGACAGGATCAGGACTTCCGCCATCGGGCCGCCCTCGAGCGTCCACAGGCGCACCGCCTCGTCCTCGAACACCGTCTTGCCGCCGTTGTGACCGCTGACCGACGTCTCGCCGGCGAGCGGCGCACGGTAGAGCTGCTTGCCGTACACCGGCAGCGCTGAGCGTGCGACGAACTTCTTCTGCGACGGCGACCACGAACCGTCCGGCGTGTGCACGCCGCCGGCCTTCGCGACCGGGCCTTCGAACACCCACTTCGGCAGCGGCACGCGGGCGAGCGCCTCGCCCGCGTCGATGTCCGCCTTCACCCACTCGGCGATCTGCTTCCAGCCGGCCGCCTGCCACGTCTCGAACGGGCCGGTCGACCAGCCGAAGCCCCAGCGCAGCGCGAAGTCGACGTCGCGCGCGGTGTCGGCGATCGACTCGGCGTGGACGGCGATGTAGTGGAAGGCGTCGCGGAAGATCGCCCACAGGAACTTCGCCTGCGGGTGATCGGTTTCGCGCAGCAGCTTCAGGCGCTCGGCCGGATCCTTCTTCTTCAGGATGCGGGCGACCAGGTCGTCCGCCTTGCCGGTCGAGTCCACGTACTCGGCCTTCGCAGGGCTCAGGACCTTGATCGCCTTGCCGTCCTTGCGATAGAAGCCCGCGCCGGCCTTCTGGCCCAGCGCGCCCTTCTCCACCAGCGCCTTCAGCACCGGCGGCGTCGCGAAGTGTTCGGCGAACGGATCGATCGACGGCGGCAGCGTGTCCTGCATCGTCTTGATCACGTGCGCCATCGTGTCGAGGCCGACGACGTCCGCCGTGCGGAAGGTCGCGCTCTTCGCACGGCCGAGCTTGGTGCCCGTCAGGTCGTCGACGACGTCGTACGCGATGCCGTACTTCGCGGCTTCCTTGATGGTCGCCAGCATCCCGAAGATGCCGACGCGGTTGGCGATGAAGTTCGGCGTGTCCTTCGCGCGCACCACCCCCTTGCCCAGCGTGCTCGTCAGGAACGTTTCCAGGTCGTCCATGATCTGCGGGCGCGTGGCCGGCGTCGCGATCAGCTCCACAAGGTGCATGTAGCGCGGCGGGTTGAAGAAGTGCACGCCGCAGAAGCGCGCCTTCAGCCCGGCATCCATCGCCTCGGCCAGCTTGGCGATCGGCAGGCCGGACGTGTTCGACGCCAGGATCGCGTTCGGCGCGATGAACGGACCGATCTTCCGGTACAGGTCGTGTTTCCAGTCGAGCCGCTCGGCGATCGCCTCGATGACGACGTCGCAGCCCTTCAGCAACTCCAGGCCGTCGTCGTAGTTGGCGGCCTCGATGAACTGCGCGTCGTCCTTCACGCCCAGCGGCGCAGGGTTCAGCTTCTTGAGATTCTCGATGGCCTTCAGGACGATGCCGTTCTTCGGCCCTTCCTTCGCGGGCAGGTCGAACAGCACGACCGGTACCCGCGCATTCACGCAGTGCGCCGCGATCTGCGCGCCCATCACGCCGGCGCCGAGGACGGCGACCTTGCGTACGACGAAGTTGCTCATTGTGTTCTCCGTTTCATTCCCGTCACTTCTTCCCGATCATTCGTTACCCGGCGGCTCGCCTCCAGTCCGGGCGTGCGCTCAGAAGGCCTCGGCGGGCATCTCCATCAGCGTGGCCGACCCCGAGCGCGCGAGCCGGATCAGCGTCGCGGTCTCCGGCAGCAGTTTCTGGAAGTAGAAGCGCGCGACCATCAGCTTGTGGCGGTAGAAGGGATCGACCTTGTCGCCGTCGGCCTTCACTCGATCCAGCGCGATCTTCGCCATGCGCGCCCAGAAATACGAGTAGACGAGGTGGCCGACCACCCGCAGGTACGGCACCGCAGCCGCGCCGACCTCGTCTCGGTTCGCCATTGCCTTCATGCCGAGTTCCATTGTCAGCTTCTGCACCTTGTCGCCTATGTCGGCGAGCGGCGTGACGAACTCGCTCATGTCCGCGTTCGTCCCGTTCTCCTCGATGAACTCGGTCACCATCTTGCCGAACATGCGCAGCCTGGCGCCGTTGTCCATCAGGACCTTGCGGCCCATGAGGTCGAGCGACTGGATCGCGTTCGTGCCCTCGTAGATCATGTTGATGCGGGCGTCGCGCACGAACTGCTCCATGCCGTTGGCGCGGATGTAGCCGTGACCGCCGAACACCTGCATGCAGTCCGACGCGCACTGGAAGCCGTTGTCGGTCATGAACGCCTTCACGATCGGCGTCATCAGCGCCATCATGTCCGCGCCGAACTTGCGCTGCTCGTGGTCGGCGGCGGAGAGCTGCGTGTCGGCCATCAGGGCGACCCAGTACCCGAATGCGCGACCCGCCTCGGCATACGCCCGCGCGGTCAGCAGCGCGCGACGCACGTCCGCGTGCACGATGATGGGATCGGCCTGCCGGTCCGGCGCTTGCGGGCCCGTCAGCGCGCGGCCCTGGATCCGGTCGCGCGCGTAGGCCACCGCGTTCTGGTACGCGACCTCCGTGATGCCGAGCCCCTGCACGCCGACGCCGAGCCGCGCGCCGTTCATCATCACGAACATCGCGTTCAGGCCCTTGTTCGGCTCGCCGACCAGCCAGCCGCTCGCGCCGTCGAGGATCATCTGGCACGTCGAATTGCCGTTGATTCCCATCTTGTGCTCGAGGCCGCCGCAGTAGATGCCGTTGCGGGCACCAACGGTGGCGTCGGGCCCCGAACCGACCGGCACGAACTTTGGCACGATGAACAGCGAGATGCCCTTCGTGCCCTGCGGCGCGTCCGGCAGGCGCGCCAGCACCAGGTGCACGATGTTCTCGGCCATGTCGTGGTCGCCGGAGGAGATGAAGATCTTCTCGCCGGTCAGCCTGTAGCTGCCGTCGGCCTGCGGCTCGGCCTTCGTGCGCAGCATGCCGAGGTCGGTGCCGCAATGCGGCTCGGTCAGGCACATCGTCCCGGTCCACTGGCCGGTCGTCATCTTCGGCAGGTACAGGTCCTTCTGCGCCTGCGAACCATGCTGCACCAGGCACTCGTGGGCGCCGATCGTCAGGCCCGGATACATCGCCCACGCCTGGTTGGTGGAGTACTGCATCTCGTAGAACGCGATCTGGAGCAGGTGCGGCAGCCCCTGGCCGCCGTATTCGGTGTCGGCCGCCAGCCCCTGCCAGCCCGCCTCGCGGAACGCGTCATACGCCTCCTTGAAGCCGGTCGGCGTCTTCACGGACTTCGTCGCCGGGTCGTAGGTGCAGCCTTCCTCGTCGCCGACGCGATTGGTCGGCTGCAGGATGTCCTCGCAGAACCGGGCCGCCTCTTCCACCACCTGGTTGACGGTGTCGACATCCAGGTCGGCGTAACGCGGCATCTGCTTCAGGACGTCGACCGCACCGAGCAGCTCGTGCAGCACGAATTGTTGGTCACGTAACGGGGCCTTGTAGGACGGCATTGCGGGTTCTCCTCGATTCCTTGCTCTGTTGCTTACTTCCTGCTGCGGGGTGCCGGCCCGCGCTTCGCGGGACGGCGCATCGAAACGGAGGCGGGGGCGGTGCCGGTGCGGGCGTCGTCGAGCAGGCGGCGCAGCCCGGCGCGGGCGCGCTTCGCACTGTCGGCGGAGCGCAGCAGGCGCGCGTCCTGGTGCATCGCCAGCATCAGGCCGTAGATCTCGAACACCATCTGCTGCGCGTCGGTGCCGCGCGCGAGATGGCCTTCCTGCACCGACTGGCGGATCGCCTTCAGCAGCTCGGCCTTCCAGCCGGTGATGATCGAAACCATCTCGTCGCGCTGGGGCCCGGGGCGGTCGTCGTACTCGACGGCGCCGGCGACCATGATGCAGCCGAGCGTGATCTCGTGCGCGAGGAACGCGACCCAGCGGTCGAGGACCGCCTCGAGCCGGGGCAAGCCGCGCGGCTTCTTCACGGCGGGCCGCAGCACGTCGTCGACGAAGCGCTGCACGTACTCCTTCAGCACCGCCAGCTGCAGGTCCTCGCGCGAGCCGAAGTGCGCGAACACCCCGCTCTTGCTCATCTGCATCTGGTCGGCGAGCGTGCCGATCGTCAGCCCTTCGAGCCCGTCGCGCGCGGCGATTCCCATCGCCGCCTCGACGATCGCAGCGCGCGTCATTTCGCCCTTGCGCGGCCTGAGCGCGGTGGCGAGGTTCGAAAGGGCAGAAGTGATCGGCGGCATCGGGGTGAAAAAACGCGCCGGTGAACGGCGCGCGGACGATCGTCTAGAAACGAACGTTCGTACTATTTCCTACCAGGCCGCGAGCGTCAATCGGGGTTTTAGAGGGCCGGAACTATTGCTGCGCCGCGGTACGGGCAGGTGCGCCGCCGAAGACCGCGGCGATGTGGTCCACGAACAGGCGGACCTTCAGCGAGAGATGGCGGCGGCTCGGGTAGACGGCCCAGATGTCCCCGCCGCCGCCGGTGTATTCCGGCAGCAGGCGCACCAGCCGGCCGGCCTGCAGCGCCGGGTCGAGCAGGAAATCGGGTTCGTTGATGATTCCCATGCCCTCGAGCGCGGCCGCGCGCAGCGCGTCGCCGCTGTTCGCATGCAGGTTGCCCGCCACCCGCACTTCGTGGACTTCGCCGGCGCGATCGGTGAAGCGCCACAGGCGGGGCGACGCCGAGTACGCATAAGTGAGGGCGTTGTGTCCCGCGAGTTCTGCCGGACCCCGCGGCTGCGGATGGCGCTCCAGGTACGCGGGCGCGGCGCACAGCACCAGTTGCATCGATCCGAGGCGGCGGGCGACCAGCCGATCGCTGCCGGGGGGGCCGACGCGGATCGCCAGGTCGAAGCCCTCCTCGACGAGCTCGACGACGCGGTCGGACACCACCAGCTCGAACCTGACCGCAGAATGCCGCTCGACGAACGACGCGATCGCCGGCGCGACCTTCTGCTCCGCCATGCTGTAGGAGCAGGTCAGGCGGACGGTGCCGCGCGCCTGCGCCGCGGATTGTCCCGCCATGGCCTCCGCTTCGGCGAGGTCGGCCAGCAGGGTGACGCAGCGTTCGTAGTACGCCTGCCCGCTCTCGGTCAGCGAGAGTCGGCGTGTCGTCCGGTTCAGGAGCCGGGTGCCGAGGTGCTGCTCGAGATCGGCCACCAGGCGCGACAGGGAGGAGGTGGAGAGTCCGAGCCGGTCCGCGGCGGCGACGAAACTCCCCGCCTCGACCACGCGGACGAAAGCTTCCATCGATGAAAATCGGTCCATCGATCAATTATCCTTCTTTTCAGGACAATCATTTGCATGATGGGCTATTTATCCCTTGAATCGCCGCCCGTACTGTTCGGTCGTCGGCTGCACATCGCAGCCTCGCCACTAAACGGAGAACCGAAATGACCGATACACGCGCCGATTACGCCGCCCTGCTGCTGCGCCTGTCCCTGGGAACGATGTTCGTCGCCCACGCCCTGCTGAAGGTGTTCGTCTTCACCGTGCCGGGCACCGTCCAGTTCTTCCAGTCGCTCGGACTGCCGGGCGTGCTGGCATACGTCACGATTGCCGCCGAACTGATCGGTGGCGCGCTGCTCATCCTCGGCGTCCGCACGCGCTGGGTCGCCCTGGCGCTGGTTCCGATCATGCTGGGCGCGACGTGGGCGCACATCGGCAACGGCTGGCTCTTCTCGGCGCCGAAGGGCGGATGGGAATACCCCGTGTTCTGGACGATCACGCTGTTCGTGCAAGCCCTGCTCGGCGACGGCGCGCATGCGCTGCGCTTGGGCGGCGCGGCCCGCCAGACCCGGCTCCAGGCCGCCTGACCGCACGCTGACAAGCTCGAGACCAGGATCCCGGCCATGAAGCTCTACTACGCCCCCGGCACGTGCTCGCTGTCGCCCCACATCGTGGCCCGCGAGGCCGGCCTGCCGCTGACGCTGGTCCGCGTCGACAACAAGAACAAGACGACCGAGTCCGGCGAGGACTACCGCGCCATCAATCCGAAGGGCTACGTGCCGCTGCTCGAACTCGACAACGGCGTGCGGCTCTCCGAAGGCCCGGCGATCGTGCAATACCTTGCCGACCTCGCGCCGGCGTCAAAGCTGGCGCCGGCCAACGGCACCGTCGAGCGATACCAGCTGCAGGAGTGGCTCAACTTCATCACGTCCGAGGTCCACAAGCAGTTCTCGCCGCTGTTCGATGCGACGATGCCGGACGAAGCGAAGGAGAAGTTCCGCAACCGGCTCGCCACGCGCTTCGACTGGATCGCCGGTCAGCTGAAGGGCCGCGACTACCTGATGGGGTCGTTCACGGTGGCCGACGCGTACCTGTTCGTCGTGCTCGGCTGGACGAAGTTCACCGGGCCCGACCTCACCCGCTGGCCTGTCCTGCAGGAGTTCGTCGCTCGCGTCGCCGCGCGGCCGCAGGTGCAGGAAGCCCTGAAGGCGGAAGGCCTGCTGAAGTGACCGCCGGGCGGACGCACGCTGCGTCCGCCCGCTCCCAACCCGAGGTTCCCATGAACGTCGTCCTGCCCACCCTCTTCATTTCGCACGGCTCTCCGATGCACGCGGTCGAGGCAGGGCGCGCCGGCGAATCGTGGCGCGCGCTCGGCCTCCGGCTGCCGAAGCCGAAGGCTGTGCTCGTCGCCTCGGCGCACTGGGAAACGGAACTGCCGATGGTCGGCACGGCGCAGCGGCCCGAGACCATTCACGACTTCGGCGGCTTTCCGGAAGAGCTGTACCGCATCCGCTACTCGGCGCCCGGCGCGCCGCTGGTGGCCGCACGGGCGATCGAACTGCTGAAGAACGCGGGCCTGCCCGCCACGGCGAACGGCTGCCGCGGGCTCGACCACGGAGCCTGGGTGCCGCTGCTGAAGTTGCTTCCCGAGGCCGACGTGCCGGTGGCGCAGATCTCGATCCAGCCCTCGCTCGACGCGGGCCATCACCTGCGGGTCGGCGAGGCCCTCGCACCGCTGGTCGCCGAGGGCGTGCTGGTGCTCGCCTCCGGACACATGACGCACAACCTGCGCGAGTGGATCGCCGATGCGCGTAGGCGCGGCTCCATGTCCGTCGACGACCGCGAGCCGGAGACCTACGTGCGCGAATTCACGGCGTGGGTCGACGATGCGCTGCGGCGCGACGACCGCGCCGCGCTCGCGCGCTGGGCCGAAGCGGCACCGCATGCGCGGCGCGCGCATCCGACGCCTGAGCACTTTCTGCCGCTGATGATCGCGGTCGGTGCCGCCGGCCGGAATCCGCGCGTCGAGCGCATCGATGCCGGCGTCGACAGCGGCGTGCTGGCGATGGACGCGTACCTGTTCTGGCCGCAGCCGTGATTCAGGCGGCGTCGCGCAGCGCGGGAACCTCGTAGAGCCGGTCTTCCGCGATCGCGACCACGCGGTCTCCCGTTTCGCGTTCGAAACGCGCTCCGCCGGTGAAGCTGCCGAAGGCCGGCAGCACGACCAGCCCCTCGCGCAGCCAGAAGCACGGCAGCCGGACGCTGTCGCCAGCGCGTCCGCTGATGCGCACGGCGGGATGCAGGTGGCCGGCGAGCGCGTGCGCCCCGGGAACGAACTGCGGGTGATGGCAGAGCGCCAGGCCGTCGACGCACCATGGTTCCGAACGGACTTCGATCCCGAGATCCGAAGGAGGGGCGCCGGCCTTCAGGTCGTGATTGCCCTCGACGAGCACGACGTCGAGGGAAGCGCGGGCCTCGCGCCAGGCGCGCAGTGCGGTCAGCGTGGCGGGCGCGTGCGCCTCCGATGCGTGAAACAGATCGCCGAGAAAGACGAGCGAAGTAGGCTGCGCCCGGTCAAGCACCGCCTCGAGGCGCGCCAGTGTCTCGCGCGTCGTGCCCTGGGGCACCGGAATCCCGCGCGCACGAAATGTCGCCGCCTTGCCGAAGTGCGCATCGGCGACGATGAGGCAGCGGCGCGCTCGCCAGAGGATTGCACCGGCCGCGAGCAGTTCGAGCGACTCGCGGCCGAACTCGACCTGCAACTGCGACTTCACAGTTCGGTCACCGTGTAACCGCGTGCACGCAGCATCTCGACCAGTCCGCGCGGCCCCACCAGGTGCAACGAGCCCACCGCGAACAGATAGTTCCGGCCGTCGGCCATCAGCGCTTCGATCCTGCGCACCATCGCGGGGTGACGCCCGAACAGGATCGTGTCGACCGTGAAGCGCGCGCCGATCGTCGTCTGCGCCTGCATTTCCGAGAGCAGGCGCTCCAGTTCGGCACGGTCCGCCGTCGCCCACGCCTGCACGATCCGGTCGATCTCGCGCCGCGCCGTCTTCGTCTCCACGGCCCTCAGCGCCTCGTCGAGGAACGCCACCTGGGTCAGCCACGGCGCGGTCTCGAACAGCGAGAACTGCCGCTCGATCCCCTCGAACTCGAGGATCGGCCGGTTCCCGGCCTTCGCCAGTCCGCTCAGCCAGGACTCGGCGGCCTGTCCTTGCACGTAACCGGCCTGCGCCGCCTCGAACAGCGCGAGCACCGAGCCGAGCATCCACGGCTTCAGTCGCATCATCGGCCGCGGATCGATGCCGTGGCCGGCGAGGACCGCCTCCGCCCGCTTCAGCGTGTCGGCCGGCAGCCGCTTGTCGAGGCCGTCCTCGCCCGGACCGTACATCGCGTACTTCTGTGTCGCGGTCGCGGCGCGCGCCAGGTCCGTGATGTCCGCCTCGAGCACGAGCGCGTCGATCCGCGACAGGTGAGACATGCGCGACGGGGGCAGAGGATAGAAGTCGGGACGGCCGACATGGATCGTGCCGAACAGCAGGGAAGCCTGGCTGCCCTTGCGGATCTCGAACAGGAAGCCCCGACGCTCGGCCTGCGCCTGCGCGGCGTCCATCGCGAGCAGTGCGACCAGCGCGACGAGCAGCGCGGCAGTCGCGCGCGCGAGCGTTTCACGAAGGATGAACGACCGGGTCACGGGCAGGCGGAACAGCGGCTTGAAGCAGGCGATTGTAAGGAGGGCAGCGGCGTGAACGCCGCAGCGCCGTCCACGGGCACGGGGCCGGCGGTCGCTTCAGGCCGCCGTCGGCTCGGCAAGCGACGGCGGGGGCACGTCGGTCAGCGGCTTGATGTAGCGCATCACGCCCGGGTCTTCCTCGTCCCGGTGCGGGCCATAGCCGCGACGCTGCATCAGCAGGCCCATCTCGTCGTTGTCGCGCAGCACGAGCCCGATGAGTTGCGTGAGGCCGCGCGCACGCGCCGTGTCCTCCAGCGCCTGCATCAGCACGTGCCCCAGGCCGCGCCCCTGCCACGCATCCTCGACGATGACGCCGAACTCGGCCGACGTGCCGTCGGGGTTGCGCGTGTAGCGCGAGATTCCGCGGATCTCCTCGTGCTCTCCGCTGGCGTCGATCGCCACGAACGCCATCTCGCGGTCGTAGTCGATCTGCGTGTAGCGCACCAGGCGTTCCACCGTCAGCTCGCGCACCGGCGCGTGGAAGCGCAGGTACGACGTCCGCGCGGACAGCCGGCTGATCAGGCGCTTCTCCGCCTCGGCGTCTTCCGGGCGGATCGCGCGCAGGATCACCTTCTCGCCGCCATTCAGCTCGACCTGCCGCGTGAGCGCGCGCGGATACGGGTGGATGGCGAGATGCGAGAACGTGGCATCGGCCACCAGAGGACCGTTGGTCACCACCACGCGCGCGTCGAGCGCGATGACGCCGTGCTCGTCCGCGAGCAGCGGATTGATGTCGAGCTCCGCGACCGCCGGGATCTCGCACGCGAGTTCGGACACGCGCAGCAGGACCTCGATCACCTTGTCGACGTCGACCGCGGGCGCCCCGCGGAACGGCTCGAGCATGCGCGACACACGCGTGCGCGAGATCAGGTCGCGCGCCAGGAAGGCATTGAGCGGCGGAACGGCGACGGCCGAGTCGCGGAACACTTCGACTGCGATGCCGCCCATCCCGAAGGTGATCACCGGGCCGAACGTCGGATCGCGCGCGAGGCCGACGATCAGCTCGCGTCCCTGCGGACGCACAACCATCTTCTGAACGAGCACGCCGAGGAACCGCGCCTGGGGAGCGCGCTCGACCAGGCGGGACGCGATCGCTTCGAACCCGTGCTCGACTTCGTCGACACTGGCGAGCCCGAGCAGGACCCCGCCCACGTCGCTCTTGTGCGTGATCCCGTCCGCGCGAACCTTGAGCACGACGGGAAAACCGAGTTGCAACGCCGCCTGGCGTGCCTCCATCGCGCTGCGCGCGAAGAGCCCGATGGCCGTTTCGATCCCGAACGAAGCCAGCAGCGCCTTGCTGTCCTGCTCGTCGAGCGTGTGCCGGCCGCCGGCGCGCGCGCCGTCGATGATCCGGCGCGCCGCGTTGATGTCGAACTTCAGTTCGTCGATTCGCGGCGGCGGCACCTGCAGGCGCAACTCGCGGTTCCGGACGAACTGCGCGAGGTGGCCGAAGACCTCGACGCCGCGCTCCGGGGTCGACATCGCCGGCAGCGCCGCGGCCTTGAAGACCGCGCGTCCCCGGCCGGCGTCCTTCTCTCCGAGCCAGGCGGAGACCACCGGTTTCTCCGATGCGGCGGCGATCGGCAGGAGAGCCTCCGCGGCGCGCTCGGCGCTCGTGCGTGGCGTGGGCGAGAACAGCAGCAGGACCGCATCGTTGGCGCGGTCCTCGATCAGCAGCTTCAACGCGGTAGCCATCCGGGCGCCGTCAGCGTCTGCCAGGACGTCGACCGGGTTGGTGCGCGACCAGCCGGGCGGCAAGGCATCTGTGAGGGCGGCGAGGGTGACATCCGACAGGCGGGCGAGCACGACGTTGTTGCCCTCGACCTCGTCGGCCGCCAGCGCGCCCGGCCCGCCGCCGTTTGACACGATCGCCAGCCGGTTGCCGCGCGGCAGGCGTCCGTTGGCCAGCGTGTCGGCCGCGGCGAACAGGTGCCCGATCTTCGGCACGCGGACGGCGCCGGCCCGGCGTAGGGCGGCGTCGAACACCGCATCGTTGCCCACCAGCGCGCCGGTGTGGCTCAGCGCGGTCCGCCCGCCGGCGGCGTACTTGCCCGACTTCAGCACGATGACGGGCTTCACGCTCGAAGCTGCGCGCACGCTCGACATGAATCCGCGCGCGTCGTGGATGCCCTCGACGTACAGCAGGATCGAGCGTGTCAGGGTGTCGCCCGCGAGGAAGTCGAGGATCTCGGCGATGCCCACGTCCGACTCGGTGCCGGTGGCCAGGACCGTCGAAAAGCCGAAGCCGGCCGTCCAGGCGTGGTCGAGCAACGCTGTCGTCACCGCGCCGGACTGCGACACGAGCGCGATGTTGCCCGGACGCGCGACAGTGCGCGCCCAGCTGGCGTTCAGGCCGATGTCCGGCCGCATCAGCCCCAGGCAATTCGGGCCGAGCAGCCTCACCTTGCCGCGACGCGCGCGCTGCACCACCTCCTGCTCGATCCGCTGCACGTCAGGTCCCTGGTCGCACAGGCCGGGCGACAGCACGAGGATCGCTGGAATGCCGCGCGCCGCCGCGTCGTCCACGATGCCGGGCACGTGGCGCGCGGCCGTCACGACGATGGCCAGGTCGACCTTGTGGGGCAAGGCCTGGAGCGAGGGCAGGCAGGGGCGGCCGTCGACCGTCCGGTGCTTCGGGTTGACCGCGAACACCTCACCCGAGAAGCCGGCCGACATCACGTTGTTCATGACGAACCGGCCGAAGGATTCCGGCCGGTGGCTCGCTCCGACGACCGCGATGGACCGAGGCGCAAGCGCCGGGCGCAGGTAATGGATGGCGTCGAGACTCATGGTTCAGCCTCGACTCGATGGCGAAGCGGGCACGCGGGAGACGTCATGGCAGGGATCATGACGCGAATGTCGCAAAGCAACAAATCGCAACATATCAGATTCATCTGCAACGAAATGACCCTTGGCACGTCCCAGCCGTTGACCGGCGTCAACCGCCTCCCTTCGCCGCCTTCGTAGCCTCCCGGCTAGGGAAGGGTTGCAGCTGGAATCGAGAGACCCATGGTGTCGCCGCTGTCGGAGACGGATCTTCAATCGCTCGGCGCCGCGCTGAAGCAGCGCCGGGCCGAGGTCGGCACGGAAGTGCAGGATCGCCTGCACCGTCACGGCCTGACCACCCACGAGGATGCCGCCCTGCCGAATCGCCGCGAGGAAACGGACGACGACGCGGCCGCCGACACCGCAGCCCACATGGACATCGCGGCAGTCGCGCGCGAGGCCGAAGAACTGTCGAAGCTGGAAAGCGCGCTGAAGCGGCTCGCCGAGGGCGAATACGGCGTCTGCACCGAGTGTGGCGACGATATCGCCCGCGAGCGGTTGTTTGCGAACCCGGCGGCCACCCGCTGTGCGGAGTGCCAGCAGTACGCAGAGCGCACGGCTCGCGTCGCACGCGTCACGCGCGGCTGACCGCAACTCCCCGCACTTCGCGTTTCCGGTCCGATCAAGGCTGTTTTTTCGCGGTTCGCCGGTGGCGATCGCAGTGAACAATCCCTCCCAGCAGCCCCCTTTGCAGCGGGAAACGATTGGAGGAGCAATGCGCAAGGCAATGATCGGATTGGCATTGGCGATGGCAACCGCGTCTGCCGGCGCGCAGGACGGCAAGGGCTACCTCGCCGCCGGCGTGGGCGTTTCGAAATTCAGCATCGACTTCTGCGACACCGCCCCGTCGAGTTGCGACGACTCCGGCTTCGCCTGGAACTTCCGCGCCGGGTACCACTTCTTTCCGTGGCTTGGCGTGGAAGCGTCCTTCCTCGACTTCGGCGCGGGGACGCTGCCCGGCGTGCTCTTGAACCCGCCGGCGAACACCGTGTCGATCCCGACGGACTCCGACGTGCGCACGTCCGGGTTCGTCGCGTCCTTGGTCGGGCGCGTGCCTCTCGGCCCGGTGAGCGTCGTGGGACGCGTCGGCTGGGGTGCCATCACAGGCAAATTCACGGGCAACGCGGCGGTCCAGGACCTGACCACCGGCGCAATCCAGTACTTCAGCGCGCAAAACCGCGAAACGACCGGCCAACTCGTTTATGGCGTCGGGCTCACGTTCGACCTGGGCAAGTCGTGGGTCGCGCGCGTGGACTGGGACCGGACCAGCGCCGAGGACGGCCGCAATCCCAAGTACGACGTCGACATGTTCACCGCGGGAGTCGGGTACCGCTTCTAGCGGCTGCCGCGAATTGCGGGCCGCTCCTGTGAAAGGCCCCGCAATTGCGGGGCTCTTCTTGTTGCGGGAGAGCAACTTGCGCCAGCCTCGGTTGCCGACCGTCAATGTACGCTGCGACTCGACCCGACCTTCCAGTGAAAGGGACTCGCCGATGTCCTACAAAGTGAAGGGGCGTTGATGCGCGTGCTGTAAGGTCCGCGCATCCTCGCCTACAAGACGAAGAAAGGGATACACATGAAACGACTACTCACTGCCTCCATCCTCGCCGCTTCGCTGGCCTCCGGCGCTGCATTTGCACAGAGCCCGGGCGTCGGCCCGTATGTGGGCGGCTCCATTGGCAGCTCCAACTTCGGCATCGAGAACTGTATCGGCGATTGCGACAAGACCGACATCGGCTTCAAGGTCTTTGGCGGCTACATGTTCACGCCATATATCGGGACAGAGCTAAGCTATCAAGACTTCGGCAAGGCAAAGGTCAACGTCGCAATCCCCGGCGGTTCGGTGAACGCGGAAGGTAAGAGCTCGGGCTTCGGCGCCTTCCTGACTGCGCAGTACCCCGTTGAGAACTGGGCTCTATTCGGCAAGATCGGCTTCGGCTGGCTCGATAACAAACTCACCGTGACGGCGAACCCGTATGGAGCCGCCAGCGAATCCGATTCGTCGACCGAGTTCGCCTGGGGCCTCGGCTTTACCTACATGATCAACAAGAACGTGGGCATTCGCGGCGAGTACGAAAACTTCAAGTACAGCTTCCAGAACGAGTCCGACAACATCACCTTGTGGTCGCTCGGCGTCCAGTACAAGTTCTGACCGCACAGCGGTTCTGACCGCACAGCGCTCCAACGACAAACGGCCCTTCGGGGCCGTTTGTCTTTCAGCGGCTCCGCCGGGGCGTGATCGGCGAGTGGCGGGGACGCCGGCACCATCGGCGACAATTCGCCCATGAGCGCCGCCTCGCTGTTCGCCACGTGCGTCCTGATCTGGGGCACCACGTGGTACGCGATCACGCTGCAACTGGCCGCGACATCGCCGGCCGTCGGCGTGGCGCTGCGCTTTTCGCTGGCCGCCGCGCTGATCTTCCTGTGGTGCATCGCGCGCGGCCTTCGGCTCCGGCTGCCGCGCGCCACGCATGCCTGGCTGGCCCTGATGGGCCTGCTCAACTTCTTCGTCAGCTACCTCTTCGTCTACTACGCCGAGCAGCGCATCGTCTCGGGGCTCGTGGCGGTCGGCTACTCGGCCATGCCCTTGCTGAACATGGCGCTGTCGCGGCTCTTCTTCGGCACACCGATGTCCCGCCGGGTCGGCCTCGGCGGACTGCTCGGCGTCAGCGGCATCGCCCTCATCTTCTGGCCGGAGTTCGCCCGCATCGCGGCCGACGCGCCGCTGCTGGCAGGCGCGGTTCTCACCACGCTCGCGGTGCTGACCAGCGGCCTGGCGAACATGGTCGTCGCGCGCAACCAGTCGGCCGGCATCGACGGCTGGACAGCCCTCGCCTACGCGATGGCCTACGGGGCGCTTGGCACCTGGGCGTACGTCGTCCTCTCCGGCGACCCGGTGCGCATCGTGTGGAGCGGACGCTTCGTCGGCGCGCTGTTCTACCTGGCCGCGCTGGGCTCGGCCCTCGCCTTCGGCGCCTACTTCGCGCTGCTGCGCCAGGTCGGGCCCGCGCGCGCCGCGTACGTCGGCGTGATGGCGACCATCATCGCGCTGCTCGTGTCCGCCACGCTCGAGGGCTACGACTGGACCCGGGCCACGGTGATCGGCATCGCGCTTGCGGTCGCAGGCAACGTCCTGGCGCTGAACCGGTCCGTAAACTCCGGCGCATGAAGGTCAACGGCGTCCCCTACCGCTCGCTCTGGCCGACCGCCGACGGCGCGGTCGAGATCATCGACCAGCGCAGCCTGCCGTACGCCTTCGCCACGCGCGCGCTGCGATCCGTCGACGACGTGATCGACGCCATATGCAAGATGTCCGTGCGCGGCGCGCCGCTGATCGGCGTGGCCGGCGCGTACGGTCTCGCCCTCGCCATGCGGCGCGACGCGGACGACGTGCATCTCGCCGATGCCCACCGCCGGCTCAACGCGTCGCGCCCGACCGCCGTGAACCTGCGCTGGGCACTCGACCGCCTGCGCGCCGTTGTCGCGCCCCTGCCGCCGGCAGAGCGTGCGGACGCGGCCTGGCTCGAAGCGGCACGGATCGCAGACGAGGACGTCGAGTTGAACCGGGCGATCGGCGCGCACGGCGCCCGCCTGATCGCGGCCGTTCATGCACGCAAAGGCAGGTCGGTGCAGGTGCTGACCCACTGCAACGCCGGCTGGCTCGCGACAGTCGACTTCGGCACCGCGCTGTCGGCGATCTACCAGGCGCACGACGCGTCGATCCCGCTGCACGTCTGGGTCGACGAGACGCGGCCGCGCAGCCAGGGACTGCTGACGGCCTGGGAACTCGCCGCGCACGGCGTGCCGCACACGTTGATCGTCGACAACGCGGGTGGCCACCTGATGCAGCGCGGAGAAGTCGACCTCGTGCTGGTCGGCGCGGATCGCGTGAGCGCCCGCGGCGACGTCGCGAACAAGATCGGCACCTACCTCAAGGCACTCGCCGCGAACGACAACGGCGTGCCGTTCTACGCGGCCGTGCCGTCGCCGACGATCGACTGGACCATCGACGACGGCCTGACGGGCATCCCGATCGAGGAGCGCGCCGCGAGCGAGGTGCGGGAAGTCGCGGGCCTCGACCCGCGGCATCGGCGCTCGACCGTGTGCATCGCGGGCGACGACACGCCGGTTGCGAATCCGGCGTTCGACGTCACGCCCGCCCGGCTGGTCACCGGGATCATCACCGAGCGCGGCGTGGTCGCGCCGGGCGAACTCGGCGCGCTCTTCCCCGAGCGGCGGCAGGCGGCATGACCGGGTTTCGGGACGACAGCCGCGAGCTGCGGGAGTCGGTCATCGCCACCGCGCGCGCGATGAACGAGAGCGGCATCAACGTCAACAAGTCCGGCAATGTGTCGGTGCGCTGCGCGCGCGGGACGCGCGCCGGCTTCCTGCTGACGCCGACCGGCGTTCCCTACGACCGCCTCGAGGCCGACGACATCGCGTTCGTCGGCGATGACGGCCGCGCGACCGGACGCTGCGAACCGTCGTCCGAGTGGCGCTTCCATGCCGCGATCTATGCAGCGCGGCCGGAGCTGCATGCGGTCGTGCACACGCACTCGGCGCACGCGACCGCGCTCGCCTGCCAGGGCCTGGGCATCCCGGCATTTCACTACATGGTCGCGGTCGCCGGCGGGCACGACATCCGCTGTTCCGACTACGCGACCTTCGGGACGCAGGAGCTCGCCGACAACGCGCTCGCCGCCCTGCGGGATCGCAAGGCGTGCCTGCTCGCGCACCACGGCGTCATCGCGTGCGGCGCCTCGCTCGACGCGGCGCTGGCGCTCGCCGTGGAGGTGGAGAACCTGGCGCGGACGTACGTGGTCGTGCGCACGCTCGGCGAACCACGCCTGCTCGATCGCGCCGAAATGGAGCGCGTGCTCGAGCGCTTCAGTACCTACGGACAGGCGCGACCCACGTGAGCCGCGAAACATCCGGCCGGAGCACGGCACGCGGAGGCAGTGCGGCTACCGTGGCGGCGGTTCCCGATTGACGCACGGACGAAAGCAGGCAGCCACGTGACACCGCAGGGCGCCTTGAAATCGAGGACAAGCGAAAGCCCGGGCCGCTTCGGCGGCTCGATTCGCGCCACGTTGTGGCCGACGCGCGCCTTCGCGGGCGGGGTGCGCTGGTTCGACGAACTCTACGTCTGGACCGAGGGCGCGGCGCCGACCGTCACGCAGCGGGCCCGGATCCAGATCAACGCGCTGCGCGACGCCTTCAAGTGGCTCGAGTACGACCTCGTCGAGCAGATCGGCGTCACCATTTCCTTCGGGACGGTGGAACGCGCCCTCGACCCGCTGAACGCGCTGTTCGAGCAGAACGTCCTGCTCGCGCACCGAACCTATGTGATGCTGCGCGGCGCTCCGGATCGCCTGCGGTCGCGATACCGCCTTCGCGGGTTCGCCGAGATGCTGCGTGGCCTCGGCTATCACGTGGGATACCGCATTTCGGCGCCGCGGGTCGGCATGGAACTCCGGGGCGTGGAACTCGTGCGGCCCGAGTTCGCCAAGGTGCTCGCCACCACGGCCAATCGCGAAGAGGCGTGGACCGACCTCGCTGCCGAAGTGCGCGCCGTGGGGCTCGACACGCAGACCACCATCATCGGCGGCGTGCAGGAAGCCGAACAGGCGCGAATGGCGGCGCTGGCCGGGTTCGAACTCGGGCAGGGGCTCGCGATCCGTCCTCCGTATCCGCCGCCATCGCTTCGGCGCGGATAACCGCTTCCGGACCGCGTCCATTTCCCGGACAATCGGGCTGCGGCGATGGCGCCGCGGCAGCGACGATGGCGAACAGCGAATACCGCCCGGAACTGGGCACCCACCAGGTAGAACTCGATCCCACCGTGGACTCCCTGAGCCGCTTCGGCTCGCGGGTCCGCGCGCTGGTATGGCCGACGCGCTCGCTGGTCGGGTCGCAGCGCTGGTTCGACGAGTTGTACGTGTGGACGGCAGACTTCGAGCCCGACCGCTCGCTTCGATCGCAGATCCAGCTGGCGGCCATGGAGCACGCGTTCTCGATGCTGGAACACGAGCGGGTCGAGCGGATCGCCGTGACGATCTCGTTCGGTTCGATCGAGCGCTCGCTGGAGAGCCTCGCCAAGACGCTGGAAACGCACCGGCTGACAGCCCATCGCCTCTCGGTGCTGCTGCGCGGCTCGATGGAGCGCCTGCGCTGGCCGTACCGGGTCCGCGAGTTCATCGACCTGCTGCGCAGCTACCAGATCGCCGTCGGTTACCGGTTCGGCGAGCCCCGCCCCAGCATGGAGACGTCGGCGATCGACTTCGTGGCGCCCGACTTCGCCAAGATGCTTGCGCCGATCAGCGCGCGCGAGGAACTCTGGCAGGAGATGTCCCGCGAGGTCAGCGCGCTCGGGCTGACGCGAGAGACCTTCGTGATCGCCGGCATCGAGCGGGAGGAACAACTCCGGCTCGGCCGCCAGGCCGGGTTTGTTCTCGGCCAGGGCCGGGCACTCAAGAAGCCGTATTTCCCGCCCAGGGTGCTGCGCGCACCGAAGTAGCCGTCGCTCGGCCGTTTCCGCACCCCGGCTGCCCCGCTCTTGGGTCGCGGTCGGTTGGCGAAACCCGCGAATTCCCGGGTACTTGACTCCTTTGGTCGGATTCGATTCCACCTGGCCAAATTGCGCCACGCCACCCGCCCTATTCGTAGCTTTGCCTACGTTTCACTACGTACCGCATTTGCGTAAGATCCGCCGCCTCGGGATCACTTCCCGAACGTAAACATCTACCAGCGACGAGGACCACTTGAAGAAACTCGGCATCCTGGGGGCGGCAGCACTGCTCGCCCTTGCGCTTCCCCTGGCGGCTTCGGCCCAGATCAACATCTCCGCGACGGTCGCCGCGGCCTGCACGTTCGGCTCGGCCAACGTCACCCTCAACGGCGCGGGGATCGCCGCCGGCTCGGCCGTGACCGATGCGTCGAACACGGTGAACCTGACCTGCAACAAGGGCGCGACCGTGACCGTCGCCCTGAACAACGGGGCGAACGCGAGCGGGACGCAGAAGCGCCTGCGTGCCGCGTCGACCACGAACTACATCAACTACAACCTCTCGCAGCCCAACGCCCTGGTCGACGGCGGATCGAACACCTGCCCGTCGCTGCCCGGAACCGAGTGGAACGCGACGAACACCGTCAGCGCGACGAGCCTGTTCGCGACCAGCGGGGGCCCGAAGCCGATCCCCATCTGCATCTCCGTGCCGGCGGCGCAGTATCCGCAGGCCGGGACCTACACCGACACGGTCACGGCGACGCTCACCGTGACGTAGTGCGTCCTGCGACCGGATGCGTCGGCGGCGCTCTTGGCTGCCGTCGCGTCCACGGGCGCATCTTCTTTTACCGATAGCAGGGCTTGGCGGGGGCCATGAAAGCTTGTATCGGCGCGATGGCGCTGCTGTTCTCGATCGGACCAGCAGCCGCACAGAACAACTACACGGTCTCGCCGCTGCGGCTGGAACTGTCTGCAAAGGCTCCGGCGACCGCCCTGCAGGTCACGAACCGCGGCGATGCCGCGGCGACGATGCAGGTGCAGCAGCGCGCGTGGGTCCAGCGCGACGGCCGCGACGAGCAGGACGAGACGCGCGACCTGATCATCAGCCCGGCGATCTTCACGTTCAAGCCGGGCGAGACGCAGGTGGTCCGGATCGCGCTTCGCGGCGCACCCGATGCGCAGGTGGAGCGCGCCTATCGCATCCTCGTGAGCGAACTACCGGCGCCCCATGTCGCGACCGCGCCGGAGGTCTTTTCGTTCCGGATCGCCCTGCGCATGGATCTGCCGCTCTTCGTTGCCGCGATCGAGCCGGGCACGCCGGCCCCGAGCTTCGAGTTCGAACGCGCGAGCGGGCGATTGGTGGTTCGCAACGAGGGCCGTTCGCATATCCGGTTCACCGACTTCACGTTGCAGCAGGCTGGCCGCCAGCTCCACTCGGTCCCCGTCTTCACGGTCCTGCCCAGCAGTTCCATCAGCCTGGAGCTTCCGCAAGGCGAGCGTGCGACGGTCGCGAGCGCGCGGGTGGAGGCGGACAGCAATGCGGGCCCGATCCGCGGCGACGTCCTGCCGCGCTAGGCGCGGCGCCGCGGCCGCCTTCGCGGTTTCAGCCGCCCTCGCCGCTCATGGCGCGGCGGGCGGCGTCCAGTCGCCCGATCCGCTGCAGCTCGCCGCGGCGCCGGCCGAGATCGCCGTCCTGACCGTCACGTTCGAAGGCAAGGCGTCCCCCGGGATCGCGTACGCCCTGCGCGAAGGAAGCGAACTGCTGCTGGACGTCGACACGCTGGCACGGCTCGGCATCGCGTACGACCCGTCGACGACGCGCACGGTCGACGGCCGGGTCCTCGCCCCTCTTGGCGCGGTTCCGGGTCTTCGCTGGAGCGTGATCGAAAAGGAACAGCGGCTCGCCCTGTCGTTCGACCCGAGCAGCCGGCCGCTGTCGAACATCCCGTTCGGATACGCGAGCGCCCCGCGACCGCTGACCCCCGACTGGGGCGGCTACGTCAACTACGGCGTCTACAGCACGCCGGCGCTCGAGGGGACCCGGATCGAGGGAGCAGGCAACACCCTTGGCGGGAGCATCGGGGCGTCGGTCTTCGGGCCCCACGGGATCGGCACGACGACCGCGCTGATCAACGCGAAGACGACGGCCGACGCCACCGGAGCGCAGACCGTGTTCCTGGACACGAACTGGCGCTGGGACGACCTGGGCAAGCTCAGGACGCTGCAGGTCGGCGATGCGATCGCCGCCCCGGGGTGGTGGGGCCAGGCCGTCCGCTTCGGCGGGGTGCAGTTCAGTTCCAACTACTCGCTCCAGCCCGGCTTCGTCACCTACCCGCTGCTGGCCGTGGGCGGCCTGGCGACGGTCCCGAGCACCACCGAAGTCCTCGTGAACGACGTGCGCATCGGCAATCAGAACGTCCCTGCCGGCCCGTTCAGCATCACCAATATTCCGACGATCACCGGAGCCGGTGACCTGAACCTGGTCGTGCGCGACGCCTTCGGCCAGGAGCGCGTCATCTCGCAGCCGTTCTACGTCGCGCAGCAGCTGCTGCAACCCGGCCTCACGGAGTTCTCGATCAGCGCAGGCGCCGAGCGCCGCAACTACGGGATCCGGAACTTCGACTACGGCCAGGGATACGCCACCGGCTACCTGCGCACGGGACTCACCGAGAACCTCACCGCCGAAGCGCGAGCCGAGTTCGACAGCGACGGCGGCGCGGCGGGCGTGGGAGCCGACATGCTGGTCGGCCGGCTCGGCGTGGTCAGCGCGGGCGCCGCGCTTTCCCAGGTGAATGGAGTGTCGGGAGCCAGGTACCTGCTGGGGTTCGATCGCCAGGGCCGCCTGCTCTCGTTCGGCGCGCGCGCGACGCGCGCGACCTCGGGCTACGCCGAGATCGGACAGCCGCTTCCGCGCGTCTCGAGCTCGTCGACCGCCTTCTTCCGCACGCCGCTGGGCGACCTGGGCGCGCTGAGCGTCGGATACACCGGCCAGCGCTACTTCACGGCGCAGCCGGTGAACGTCTACACCGCGAGCTTCTCGCGCGGCATCGTCGGCAACGCTTACCTGACCCTGTCGTTGAGCCGGTACACGAGTTCGACCAAGCAGACGCAAGCGCTCGCACTGGTCACCGTTCCGCTCGGTCGGTTGACCAGCGCGACGGCGTCCGTCGTGTCGACGAAGCGAGGCGACGACGTCGAACACCGGGGCGAAGCTCTGCTGCAGCGATCGCTCCCCATCGGCCAGGGCTTCGGGTATTACATGCGCGCGAACACCGACCGGCTCCTGGCGGGCGGCGCCTCGTATGCAGGGCCTTTCGGCCGTTACTCTCTGGAGGGGTCGGACGCCGCTGGCACGACCGCGCTGAGGGCCAGCGCGACCGGTGCGATCGCCTGGGTCGGCAGTGACTTCATCGCCAGCCAGTCGATCGAGCAGGGATTTGCCATCGTCCGCGTCGCGGACCTCGGCGACGTGCGCATCCTGCAGGAGAATCAGGAGGCCGGCCGCACGCGCGGCGGCAAGCTTGCACTGACCCAGATTCCTGCCTTGAACCCGATCAAGATCGCCGTGGACGCCGTCACGGTACCGATGGAAGTTTCGCTCGAAGAGGCCGCGCGCGAGGTCGTGCTGTTGCCGCGTACCGGCGTGCTGGTCGACTTCAGGGCGACGCGGGATCGGACCGCGTTGGTGACGCTGGTCCTGTCCTCGGGACAGCCGGTTCCGACCGGTGCCACCGTGACGATTGACGGCCGCGCGGAAACGTTCCCGGTCGGGTTCGACGGCGAGGCCTTCCTCACGCGGGTGACCGAACGCCAGGACATCACCGTGCGCTTCAACGGTTCGCTGTGCCGGGTCGTCCTTGCCCTGGATGCCGGATCGGCGCACTCGAACGTCGGACCCCTGGTCTGCGAGGCCGGGCGGGCGGGCGGAGCCAGCCCGTGAAGAGCGGCCTGTTCACGCTCGCCGCGTGCGCGTGCGTCTGCGTCGAGGGTGCGTCCGCGGCGCAGTGCAGCGTCGACGCCGTCACGATGAACTTCGGCGCTTACGTCGGTGCGCAGGTGAACGTTGCGCAGAACATTCGCATCACCTGTTCGGCCACCCTCCGGCCGCCGGAAAGGGTCAACTACGAAGTGCGGCTGAGCCCGGGTCTGAGCAACAGTTACGCCCAGCGCCGCATGCGGCGCGCCGGCTCGCCAGTCGACACGCTGCCCTACAACCTTTACCGCGGCTCGGTGCCCGCCGTGCTCAACACCAACGTGTGGGGCGACGGCACGAGCGGGACGCGGGTCTGGCAGGGGAGCATGAACCTGTCGACCAGCCAGCCGACGAGGACGGACACGAACACCATCGCGGCCGCCGTGCCCGCCGGCGCCGTTCCGTCGGCCGGCGGGTACGGCGATACGGTGACGGCCACCATCATCTTTCGCTAGGTCGGCCGGGCCGCGCGCTCACGCTGGCGGTGATCCGCGCGAACGAGGGAGAGCCTCCATGCCCGGTCCACGGGGCGTGGCGACAACCTGCTCAGCCTTCGACCAGCACCTTGAGGTTCTTCAGCCCACCCTCGAAGTCGGGGCCGACCAGGCGGTCCATGAACAGCCCGAAGTAGCGGTTGACCGGATTCGTGCCCATGTCGCCTTCGTTGGTCCAGGTCACGCGGGTTCCGGCGCCGGCGGCTTCCAGACGCAACTGCCCGCTCGAGCGCATGCCCATGTCCGGGAAGGTGAGCGCGTAGTCGACCCGCTCGTTCGCCACGGCGGTGGTGAACTCCATCTCGCCGTTGCCTTCGCTCGCGCTCTTCCACACCCAGCGTGCCCCGGATCCGCTTGGGGCGCCCGAGTACTGCATCGTCATCGCCGGGTCGCGGCGGTTCCAGACCGACCAGCGCTTCCACTCGCGGGGATCGGCGATCAGAGGGTAGATGCGGTCGGGCGTCGCCGCCATCTCGACGCTGCGCTGAACCTTGAAGCCCGACGGCAGCAGCATGCCGATGGCCAGCAGCAGCCCGATCACCGCGACCAAGGCCAGCGCGATACGCCCGAACCATTTCATCGTAGAGTCCTCAAAACGCTTGCCGCAAGGCTACTTGTCTTCGAGGAGTTCAGGAAATGTCATGCCGATCGCTGCTCACTGTCGCGCTGGCGCTGCTGCTTGCCGCCTGCGCCAGTCCACTGTCGCTGAAGCCTGGAACCTCCATCGAAGAGGCGCGCTCGACGCTCGGACGGCCCACGGCCGAAGTGAGGCTGCCCGACGGCGGCACGCGGCTGCAGTTTTCGGGCCAGCCCAACAACCAGTCCGTGGTGAACGCGGACTTCGACGCACAGGGCCGCCTGCGGGTCGTCGAGGAGATGATGACGGACGAGAGCTTCGCGCGGGTGCGGGCGGGCAAGGACACGCAGGCGGACGTGCTGCGCGACTTCGGGCGTCCGGCGGAAACCTTCCATTACCGGCTGTCGAACGAGTCGGCGTTCATGTACCGCTACTACACGCACGGCGGGTTCAAGGCCGCGATGTTCATCTACTTCGATCCGGCCGGCGTGGTCAAACGGACGGAAACCGGCCTGGATCCCTGGTCCATCCGGAACGGCGGAGGCCGGGACAGATAAGGGGAGCGGCCGGGATCGATGGCCGGCCCGAGAGGAACCCCGTAGCGGGTTAGACCGAATTTCGCCCGCCCAAGGGTCGCCGGACAATCGCTTGACCCGATGGACGGCCCGGCAATGAACGACGCGTGCGGCGGTAACTCGCCGCTCTCCCTGCAGGACAAGCTCGATCGCATCTCGCACGATCGCGACGTGCTGGCGCAGCTGCGCGACCTTGCGCGCCAGGGCCTGCACGATGGGGACCCGGTCTGCCATCGTGCGAGCGGCGCATTCGGGCGCGTGATGGTGCTGCGGGCGGAGCCGGTCCCCTGCTCGGTGGTGCAGCTCGACGACGGTCGCCAGGTGCCGTTCGATTCCGGGTGGAGTCCAACGCGGGGGCGTTGACGCCGGCGAGGCGCGACTGATACCAAGCAGTTCCACCGTGGCACAATCTTGCCGCCATGGTGCACGCCTCGGAGTACACACCGAAGATCCTGATCATCGACTCCCATGGCCAGCCGGTCCGCTGGGCGTTGATGCAACGTGCTGCTCGTTACTACGCAGCCGGCAAGGTGCTGACTGAACTCGGCGAAAACCTCTTCGGCATGGCCGGCGGCATCCAGGAAGCCACCGGCGCCCGCTCCGAGCTGATCACCAGTTCGATCGTGATGATCCGCGGCCGGCATCGCATCCCGTTCGGGCACGCGCACGTCGGGCTCACCAAGCACCGCCTGTTCGTTCGCGACCGCCACGTGTGCGCGTATTGCGGCGACCACTATCCCGAGGGCGAGCTCACCGTCGAACACATCCATCCCGTGTCGCGCGGCGGCCGCCACGAGTGGACCAACGTCGTCACCGCCTGCCGATCCTGCAACACGCGCAAGGGCAGCCGTCGACCGGAAGAAGCGAACATGCCGCTGCTGTACGTGCCCTACGCGGTGTGCCGCAGCGAGGGCTTCATCCTCAGCAATCGCCGGATCCTCGCCGACCAGATGGCGTTCCTGCAGACCACACTGCCGCGCCACTCGCGCTGGGCGCACGCCTGACGTTCCACAGGACGGCTGTTCCATGCCCGGGCCGTCTGGCCCGCCTCGCTCGTCGCCGGATGCCGGCCCGGCCGCAAGCGGGCCGGCGGCGGACTCCAGGGGTGCGACGGCGGATGCGACCAGTCGCGCAATTCAGGGCGCGAGATGGCGTGACTGGCGCGACGCCAGCCGGCGCCGGCCGCGAAGCGCAGGCGCGAGGACGCGCACCTCGCCGAACGCCAGCCGGCCGCGAGCACCCGAGCGACGGTAATCGCCGGCCAGCGTTGTCGTCGCGACGCGCGGATCGGTTCCCTTCTCCACCAGCCAGCGGTGCATCAGTTCGTAGAGCCGCTCGGCCGGGATGGCGTGCGTCTGCCCGCACGCGTCGTGCAGCCAGCCGGCGAACTCCATGAAGCGGCTGAACGGCGCGTCGGCCAGCACCAGCGGCAGCGTGTTCGCGAAGCGCCCCGAGTTGGCGACGAGATCCCAGTATCGCGCGAAGCGGACGAGACGCCGCACCGTCCCCGCGTCGAGTGCGCCGGTCTCCATCACCTGGTACGGCGGCGCCGGGTCGTAGACCATGCCGAACTCCGCGGTGTGCCGTGCGACCGGCGCGCCTCGCAGCCGCTTCAGCAGCCCCACCTGGATCTCGTGCGGCTTCAGCGCGACCAGCCGATCGAAGCCGGCGGCGAACGACGCCAGGTCCTCGCCCGGCAGGCCGGCGATCAGGTCGAGGTGCAGGTGCGCCTTCGTGTTCTCGCGGAGCCAGAGGACGTTGGCTTCGGCAGCGGCGTTGTCCTGGCGCCGGGAGATCCGTCGCTGCGTCGCGACGTCGAAGGTCTGGATGCCGATCTCGAACTGCAGCGTGCCCGGCGGAAAGCGCGCGATCGGCGCCTTCAACGCCTCGGGCAGGTGATCCGGAATCAGCTCGAAGTGCAGGAACGGAGGGTCGTCGGGACGCGCCGCGATCAGCCCGAGGAAGAAGTCGAGGATGCGCACCGAGGTCGCCGCCTTGAGGTTGAACGTGCGGTCGACGAACTTGAAGTGGCGCGCGCCGCGATCGTGGAGGTGCGACAGTTCGGCCAGCAGCGGCTCGAGCGGAAAGGGCCACGCGGTCTTGTCCAGCGCCGACAGGCAGAACTCGCACTTGAACGGACAGCCGCGCGATGCCTCGACGTAGACCGTCCGGTTCGCCAGATCCGCATCGGTGTACTCACCGTACGGAAGCGCCAGATGCTCCAGCGGCGGCTGTTCGCCGGCGTGCACGCGGCTCAACGGCCGCGGTCCGTTCAGCAGGGCCGTCGCCAGCCGCGCGAACGTCACGTCGCCCCAGCCGGTGACGACGTGGTCGGCGAGCCGGCAGATCTCCTGCGCCTCGACTTCGTGGCTCACTTCCGGCCCGCCGACCACCACGACGATGCCCGGCTCGCGCGCCTTCAGCTGCCGGATCACCTCCGCAGTCTGCAATACGTTCCAGATGTAGACGCCGAAGCCGACGATTTGGGGTCGTTCGGCCAGCAGCGCGTCGACGATCACCGGCGCCGGCGTCCGCACCACGAACTCCCGGATCACGCTGTCGTCGCGCAGCGCGCCGAGGTTCGCGCGCAGGTAGCGCAATCCGAGCGCCGCGTGCGAGTAGCGCGAGTTGAGCGTCGACAGGACGATGCTTGCCATAGCGCAAGGAAGGATACCGATCGGGCGACCGCGCGCCCGGCCAGGTCAATGCGGGCGGGATCGCGCGGCTAGACTGGAAATGTCGCTGCAGACCCCGGGGTGAGATATGCGCCTGACGTTCTTCGGTGCGGCCGGAGAGGTGACCGGATCCTGCCTGCTGGTGGAAGCGGACAGCGTCCGCTTCCTGGTCGATTGCGGCATGTTCCAGGGCGGCCGCGAAGCGGCCGCGCGCAACCGGGCCGCGTTCGGTCGCGATCTCGGCCGGCTCGACTTCGTCCTGCTGACCCACGCACACGTCGACCACTGCGGCCTGCTGCCGCGCTTCTCCGCGCCCGGCGGTCCGCAGGTGTACTGCACCAAGCCGACGGCCGACCTCGTCCCGGTGATGCTCAAGGACAGCGCGCACGTGCAGGCAATGGGTGCCCGCAGCGCGCCGTATCGGGGACGGCGGTCGATCACCGACGCGCCGCTGTACACCGCCGATGACGTCGATGCGCTGGCGCTGCGCCTGAACGGCGTGCCTTACGACGTCGAGTTCAGGCCGAAGCCGTCCGTGTCGGTGACCTTCCGCAGCGCCGGCCACATCGTGGGCGCCGCCTTCGCCGAGATCCGCCTGCGCGACGGCACGCGCGAGCGCAAGCTGGTCGTGTCGGGCGACCTCGGCGAAGCCTCGCCGCTGGTGGTGCGCGATCGCGCGCCGCTCGTCGACGCGGATGTCCTCGTGATGGAGTCGACCTACGGCGACCGCAATCACCGCTCGCTGGCGCAGACCGAGGACGAACTGGTCGAGGTGATGCAGGACATCCTGCACGTGCGCCACGGCAACGTGATCGTCCCGGCGTTCGCGCTCGGCCGAACCCAGGAGTTTCTCGTGCTGCTGTACCGGCTGACGCAGTCCGGGCGGCTGCGCGTTCCGCTGGTGTTCGTCGACTCGCCGCTGGCAGCGCAGGCGAGCGCCGTCACGTTCCGGCACCTCGAGGCGCTGGACGAACTCGCGCACGCGTTCCACCAGGCCGAGCGCGCGCGCAAGCTGCCGTTCACGCTGCGCTTCACGGAGAGCGTCGACGACTCGATGTTCCTGAACTCGATCCGGCAAGGCGCCGTGATCGTCGCGGCGAGCGGCATGTGCGAGGCCGGCCGCGTTCGGCATCACCTGCGCCACAACCTGCCGCGCCGCGAGTGCGGGGTGGTCATCATCGGTTTCCAGGCGGCCGGCACGCTGGGCCGCCGCCTCGTGGACGGAGCCCGCGCGGTGCGGCTCTTCAACGACTCCGTGCCGGTCAACGCCAGCGTGCACACCATCGGCGGCTTGTCGGCGCACGCCGGGCAGGACGGTCTCATTGGCTGGCTCGCGGGCGCACACCGCAAGCCGAAGATGACGTACGTCGTGCACGGCGAGCCCGAGGCGTCGCGCGCGCTCTCGGCGCGGATCGCGAAGGAACTGCGCTGGCCGACCACGATCGCCGCGCCCCAGTCGTATGAAATCTGAAGACACGGGCGCCGTGACGGCACTGGCGGTCCGACGGGTCGGCATCGACACCTACCGCGAGAACGTCGCCTACCTGCACCGTCGCTGCCCGCTCTACCTCAGCGAGGGATTCCAGGCGCTGGCCAAGATCGAGGTCGCGGCCAACGGCCGCTCGATCCTCGCCTCGCTGAACATCGTCGACGATCCGGGCATCGTGGCCGAGCAGGAGCTCGGGCTGTCGGAAGAGGCCTTCGCGCAACTTGGCGCCGAGGCTGGCACGCCGGTGCGCGTCGACCACGCGCCCGCGCCCGCGTCGACCTCGGCGTGGCGACGCAAGGTCGAAGGCGAGCGTCTCAGCCGTGCCGACTATCACGCGGTGATCAGCGACATCGCGCAGCACCGCTACAGCAAGATCGAACTCGCGGCATTCGTCGTGTCGACCGGCCACTTCGACCTCGACCGCGAGGAAGTGCTGTTCCTCACCGAAGCGATGACCGCGGCCGGCCGCCGGCTCGACTGGCACGAGAGGCCGGTCGTCGACAAGCACAGCATCGGCGGCATCCCGGGGAATCGCACGTCGATGCTGATCGTGCCGATCGTCGCCGCGCACGGGATGCTGATCCCCAAGACCTCGTCCCGCGCGATCACGTCGCCGGCCGGGACGGCCGACACGATGGAGTGCCTGGCCGACGTCGAGTTGCCGTTCGCGCGGCTGGAGGAGATCGTGCGCGAGCTGCGCGGCTGCCTCGCGTGGGGCGCCTCGGCCGACCTGTCGCCCGCCGACGACGTGCTGATCACCGTCGAGCGCCCGCTGTCGCTCGACTCGCCGGGCCAGATGGTGGCCTCGATCCTGTCGAAGAAGATCGCCGCGGGGTCCACGCACCTCGTCCTCGACATTCCGCTCGGCCCGACGGCGAAGGTGCGCTCGATGCCGGCGGCGCAGCGGCTGAAGAAGCTCTTCGAATTCGTGGCCGAGCGGCTGCACCTGACGCTCGACGCCGTCATCACGGACGGCCGCCAGCCGGTCGGCTACGGAATCGGACCGGCGCTGGAAGCGCGCGACGTGATGCGCGTGCTGCGCGGCGATCCGCGGGCTCCCATGGACCTGCGGCAGAAGGCCCTGCGGCTCGCGGGCCGCGTCCTCGAGTTCGACCTCGACGTGCGCGGGGGCGAAGGATTCGGCCTCGCGCGCGACATCCTCGACTCCGGCCGCGCGTTGGCGAAGATGGAGGCGATCATCGATGCGCAGGGCCGGCGGCCGTTCGACCCCGACCGGCCCGGGCTGGCGTCGAAGACGTTCGAAGTCATGGCCGAGCGCGACGGCGTCGTGACCGCCATCGACAACCTGCGGCTGAGCCGGCTTGCGCGACTGTCGGGCGCGCCGAAGGTGCGCGGCGCCGGCGTCGACCTGTTCAGGAAGATGGGCGATGCGGTCAGCCGCGGCGATCCGCTGTATCGCGTCCACGCGGAATACGGCTCCGACCTCGCGTTCGCGCGGGAGTGGTCGGCCCACGACAGCGGCTACGCCATCGGAGAACCCGGCGACCCGCCGCGCGAGTTCTCGGAGTTCTGAGATGCTGCTGCACTTCGATGACGAAGCGCCGTTCGCCGGTTCCCTCGCGCAGGCCGCCGGCCTCGAACCGCGCCAGGTGCACCGCCACCGATTTCCCGACGGCGAACTGAAACTGACGCTGCCGGTGCCGCTGCCTCCGAGCGTGGTCGTGCTGAGGTCGCTGCACCATCCCAACGAGAAACTCGTCGAACTCGTCCTGCTGGCCGACGCGGCCCGCGCGCTCGGCGTCCGGCACCTGGCGCTCGTGGCGCCCTATCTCGCCTACATGCGGCAGGACATGGCCTTCCATCCGGGCGAAGCGGTGAGCCAGTTGATCGTCGGCCGGCTGCTCGCGGAGCGCTTCGACGCGGTCCTCACGGTCGATCCGCACCTGCACCGGATCGCCGCGCTGGAGAAGGCGGTGCCCGCGCGGCGATCGGTCGCACTCAGCGCCGCGCCGCTGATCGGCGCGCACTTCGCCGCCCGGACGCCGCGGCCGCTGCTGCTGGGGCCGGACTCGGAATCGGAACAGTGGGTGAAGGCGGCGGCCGGCGATCAGCTCGACCACGCGGTGTGCACGAAGAAACGCAGCGGCGACCACGACGTCCGCATCGAGCTGCCCGCAGTGGCCCTGCGCGGACGCCACGTGGTCCTGGTCGACGACGTCGCCAGCACCGGCGGCACGCTGATCGAATGCGCCCGGCGGGCACTCGCAGCGGGCGCTGCGCGCATCGACGCCGCCGTTACGCACGCCTTGCTGGACACCGGCGCCGAGGCTCGGCTCGCCGCCGCCGGCATCCAACTGCTGGTCAGCACGGACACGGTGCCGCACCCCAGCAACCGAATCGGTGTCGCCGCGCTGCTCGGGAACGCCTTGCGGTGAGATACGCCCCGGAGCCGAGCAGCCCGGGGGCATGAATGAAAATCGCCCGGGGCCGCGAGGCGCCGGGCGATTCCTGATGCGAGCGTCGAGGCGGTTCGCCTCGCGCCGGTTACTTCAGGTGCTTGCTGACGAACTTGGTCAGTTCGAACATCGAGGCCTGGGCCTTGCCGAACAGCGCCTTCAGCTTGTCGTCGGCATTGATCATGCGACGGTTCACGGCGTCCTGCAGCTTGTTCTTCTTGATGTACGCCCAGATCTTGCTGGTGACCTCGGTGCGCGGCATCGGCGCGGAGCCGATGATGGCGGCGAGCGTGGCGCTCGGCGTCAGCGGCTTCATGAACGCGGCGTTCGGCTTGCGCTTGACCTTGGGCTTGGCGGCCTTCTTCGCAACCTTCTTGGCTGCAACCTTCTTCGGCGCCGCTTTCTTGGCAGCCTTCTTCGCTACCTTCTTGGCCGGTGCCTTCTTGGCCGGAGCCTTCTTCGCCGCTTTCTTCGCCTTCTTCGTTGCCATCGACATTTCTCCTAGAGAAGTTCAGGTGCCACAGCGACAGCGTTCTCGAATGAAAACCGCGGAGAGCGCTCTCGTTGCGTGGTCGCGATCCTAAGCCAACGCGGACCAAATACAAGAGGGAAAAAGCACTTTTTCAGAGGGAAATTGCGTGTTCGCAACGCGTTTTCCCTCTGAGAGTCAGCGCGCATCGGCGAGAGCGCCTACGAAAGGTGCACAAGATTTTGGCATTTCTCCTCGGAAAGCACTACATCTTGTACCTGCCGGCAGAGCCAGTTCATCCCGCCGCCGCCCGCTCCAGATCGGCCAGCATCCGCTCGATCCGCGCGCTCGGCTGTTCGGTCGTCACCTGCTCGCGGAAGCGCTCCACCATCAGCGGAAACGCGAACGGCGTCGGCCGCGACAGCAACCGGTAGTGCACCTTCTGGCGTCGCATTCGGCCGAGCGACTGCCTCAGCCGCCCGAGTTCCAGTTCCTCCTCCAGGACCTCGCGCTCGGCCTGCGCGAGCAGCCTGTTGCCCGCATCGTGCTTGCGGAACACCTCGTAGAACAGGCCCGAGCTCGCCTGGAGTTGCTTCACCGACTTCGGAGCCCCCGGATAGCCCTGGAAGATCAGTCCCGACACCCGGGCCACCTCGCGGAACCGGCGCTGCGCGAGTTCACCCGCGTTCAGGCTCGCCAGCACGTCGTCGAGCAGGCCTCCCTCGGAGAGCAGCGCGTCCCGGCGGCGATGCCACGCGCCCATCCAGTCGATGTCGACCGGCGAGAGCAGCTCGAAGCCGTAGTCGTTGATCGCGATCGAGAAGGTCGACGGCGTTCCCTGCCCGATCCGGCAGGCGAGCAGCGACGCCAGCCCCATGTGCACGTGGCGGCCCGCAAACGGGTAGACGAAGAGGTGCCGCCCTTCCGGGGAACGCATCGACTCGACGACCAGCGCGTCGCGCGTCGGCACCACCGACCACCTGGCCTGGAGCTCGATCAACGGCCGGGCCCGCCGCATCTCGGGTCCTTCGTAGCGGCCGGCCACCGCCTCCTCGAACCGCCGGAGCACGGCGTCCGCGAGCTCGGTCGACAGCGGCATCTTCGTGCCCATCCACCGCGGCACTGCGCCGCTCCCGCGCTTCGCCGGCTGCACATAGGCCGTCATCTCGTGCACGCGGACCAGTTCGAGCGCGCGGCCGCCGAACAGGAACGCGTCGCCCTTGCGCAGCCGGCTGATGAACGATTCCTCGATCGAGCCGAGGCTGCGCCCGCTCATCAGCTTCACCAGCATGGTCGCCTCGGAAACGATGGTCCCGATCGACATCCGGTGGCGCTGGCCGATGCGGACGTTCTGGACGCGATGAATCCCCGCGTCGTCCCGCAGCACCCGGTGATACTCGGGATACACCCGCAGCGCCTCGCCGCCGCGCCCCACGAAATCGAGCGCCCAGTCCCACTCCTCGTCGGCGAGTCCGCGGTAGCTCCAGGTGTCGCGGACCTCGGCACGAAGTTCCGCCTCTGCGAACCCGGTGCCGAGCGCGATGGTGACCAGGTGCTGGACCAGCACGTCGAGCGGCCGGTCCGGCGCCTGCCGCGACTCGATGCGGCGCTCCGCCACCGCACGCTGCGCAGCCGCCGCCTCGACGAGTTCGAGCGTGTTCGTCGGCACCAGCGTCACGCGCGACGCGCGCCCCGGCGCGTGGCCGCTGCGCCCCGCGCGCTGCAGCAGCCGCGCGACGCCCTTCGGGCTGCCGATCTGCAACACGCGCTCGACCGGCAGGAAGTCGACGCCGAGGTCGAGGCTCGACGTCGCGACCACCGCCTTCAGCCGCCCGTCCTTCAGGCCCCGTTCGACCCACTCACGCACCTCCCTGGCGAGGGAGCCGTGATGGAGCGCGATCAGGCCCGCCCACTCGGGCCGGGCTCCGAGGAGCGACTGGTACCAGAGTTCGGATTGCGAGCGCGTGTTGGTGAACACCAGCGTGGTCGACGCGTTTTCGATCTCCCGGATGACCGGCTCGAGCATCCTGATGCCGAGATGGCCGGCCCACGGGAAGCGGCCCGGGTCATCGGGCAGCAACGTATCGACGACGATCTCCTTGTCGATCCGGCCCTCGACCAGCACGCCTTCGTCGCTGTTCAGCAGCACTTGCATCGCGTGGGCGGTGTTGCCCAGCGTGGCGGACAGGCCCCACACCGCAAGCGGAGCTTGCGGGTGGGGCCGGGGACGCTGGACGCCCGCCTGCGGCCGGCCTCCAGCGTCCCCTATCCCATGTCCAGGCCCACCACCCCCGTCCCCCTCCTCGAGGAGGGGGACAGCGGCGCTGCGCGCCGCGCGCTGGCGCGCAAAGGCTCGAAGCCTCGCGAGCGCCAGTTGCACCTGGACACCGCGCTTGGTGCCGATCAGCTCGTGCCACTCGTCGACGACGACGAGCGCGATATCGGACAGCCGGGCTCGGCTGTCGGCGCGCGACAGCATCAGGCTCAGGCTTTCTGGCGTGGTGATCAGGACTTCGGGCAGCCGCTTCGCCTGGCGCGCGCGCTCGCCCGACTCGGTGTCGCCGGTGCGGACAGCGACCGTCCAGTCGAGCCCGAGGTCGGCGATCGGCTCGGCCAGTGCGCGCGCAGTGTCCGCGGCGAGCGCGCGCATCGGCGTCAACCAGAGAAGGCGCAGCCCGCCTCCGGACACCTCGCCCGCAAGTGCCCGGTTCAGCAGTGCGAACCAGACGGCGTAGGTCTTTCCAGTTCCGGTCGTGGCATGCAGCAGGCCCGAGCGTCCGGCGGCGACGTGGCCCCACACGGCGCGCTGGAACTCGAAGGGCTGCCAGCCGTGCGCCGCAAACCAGCCTTCGCCGCTCGGCAGCGCAAGTTGCCGTAGCGCGCCGCGCTCGACCGACGGCGCGGGAGCCGCCGCGGCAGCACGCTCTTCGCGCTCGAGGCGCGCCTTCTTCGCGCGCCGCGCGCGCAGTTGCGTTCCGACGTTCGGGCCCGGCGGAAGGCCCCGGCGCTGCTCAGGCACGCGGTGTCCCGGTGAGGCTGAAAAAAGAAAACGCCGCCCGGAGGCGGCGTTCCGTGCTTCAGTGGCGAGATTACTGGACGCCGAGCGTCTTCATCGCCTTCGCCAGCGTGTCGACCGACTCCTGGTGCTTGCCGGCCTTGTGCAGCGCCTCGCCTTCGGCGCGCTGCTTCTTCACCTCGGCCATCTGGGCCTCGGTGAGCTTCGGGTTCTTGGCCAGCGCCTCGTCGATCTTCTTCATGTCGGCCGGGCAGTGGAAAGCCAGCGCGGCGCCGGAAAACAGCAGGGCACCGGCGGCCAGGACGATTCTCGACTTCATGGTTGTCTCCTGGGAGGGTTGGAAACCGCGCCCGGGAAGGACGCGAGCGGCGAATATAGCGGCACGCACCGTGCGCGTCAGCCCCGCGGAATGCTGCATCCAGACCCACGTCGCCGCCGTGGACAAGCCATGGCAGCGCGGAGCTGCGCCTTCATTCCGCGACGCGGCGCACGGCAACGAACGTGATCAGCCGCACCGTGGCGTAGGCCAGCCGATAACCGATGCGCTTCCACCACGACCGCTGCGCCAGCGCGGGCGCGTGGACAGCCACCGACTCGTGTTCGATCGCGCGCTCCAGTTCGTCGCGCAGCTGCATCGCGAAGCCATGGTCGATCACCGCGACGTTCGCCTCGCGAGCGAGCAGCAGGCTGTATGGGTCGATATTGCTCGACCCGACGGTCGACCAGACCTGGTCGAAGACCGCGACCTTGGCGTGCAGGAAACTCGGCGTGTACTCGTGGAGCTGCACGCCGGCCTGCACCAGCTGCCCGTACAGCGCCTGCTGCGCGTAGTGCTGCAGCCGGTACTCGACACGGCCCTGCAGCAGGAGCCGCACCCGCACACCGCGTCGCGCGGCCGCGCAGAGCGCCTGGATGAGCTTCCGCCCGGGAAGAAAGTACGCCGACGCGATCAGGATCTCTCGGTGCGCGTCTTCGATGCAGTCCAGGTAGGCATGCTCGATGGTCCGGCGGTTGCGCAGGTTGTCCCGCAGCAGCAGCGCGGCGCGCATGTTCTGCGGGAGCAGCGTCGAGGGCTCGATGTACCGCGGCGGCGCATCGCCGGACCCCCGGTCCCCCGCCGACACCGTCCACCACAAGCGCTTCACGACGAACGCGATGAGGCTCACCAGCGGACCCTCGCACGCCACCGCGAAGTCGTAGCGCGGGCCGATGTCGGCACCGTCGGCACCGGGATGATGGCGGTCGTCGATGATGTTGATGCCGCCGACGAAGGCGAGGCGATCGTCCACCACGGCTATCTTGCGATGCAGCCGCCGGAGCAACCGCCGCTGGAGGCGCCACCAGATGCCGGGACGGAACACCCGGAAACGCACTCCGCCCGCGGCCATGCGTCTCTGCAGCTCCGGAACCGCCTTCTGGGAGCCGAAGGCATCGACGAGCAGGTGAACCGCGACGCCACGACCGGCCGCGGCCTGCAGCGCATCGGCGACGCGCACGCCGACGGCGTCGAGCTCGAAAATGTACGTTTCCATGTGCACCGATTCGCGCGCGCCGTCGATCGCGGCCAGCAGGCGCGGAAAGAACTCGGCTCCGCTGCGCAGCAGTTCGATCCGGTTGCCGCCGTAGATCAATGGCCGCGTGGAAAGCGACCGCTCGAGCCGCCGTCGCGCCCACGGCGTGGCAGCGCTCACTTGACCTCGAGGTCGGCGATCAGCGGCATGTGGTCGGAACGCTGCGACCACTCCAGCCCCTTGGGTACCCGCACTTCGTGCACGTTGAAGCCGCGCACGTAGATGCGGTCGAGCATCAGCCACGGCATCACGCTCGGGAACGTCCGCGCGACCGGCGCGCGCTTCGGCTCGCGCCACGGCAGCAGGCGGTCCATCAGCCGGGGCCGCGCGTGCCGGCGATTGAACTCCGACGCGACCTCGAGCACGTCGAGTTCATCGTGCAGCACCTTGTCGGCGGAGCGCTGCCAGTCGTTGAAGTCGCCTGCGATGATCAGCGGCGCGTCGGGCGGAACCTCGGAGCGCACGAAGTCGACGAGAAACTCCGCCTGCCGCACGCGGCTCCTCTTGATCAGGCCGAAGTGCGTGTTGATCAGGTGGATTTCGACCGAACCGTTTCGACCCTTGTAATGCGACACCGCGTGCAGCAGACCGCGCTTTTCCAGCACGTGGTCGGAGATGTCGTGGTTCAGGAATACCCCGATCTCGTGGCGCGACACGATCGCGTTGCCGTGGTGACCGTGCGGATACACGGCGTTCATGCCGTAGGCGCGGTGCAGGTAGCTCCCGGTGCACAGGTAGTCCAGCTGCGTGCCTTCCGGGTAGCCCTTGCGCTTGGCCATGCGCTCGTTGCGGTCCTGCACTTCCTGCAGGAACACGATGTCGGCGTCGATCGCGGCGAGCGCGAGCCGGACGCCGTGGATGCGGACCTTCGGCCGCAGCCCCATCACGCCCTTGTGGATGTTGTAAGTGGCGACGCGAAGTTTCATGGAGCGGTGGCGGTGGACCCTGCGGGACGCAGCGAGAAGTAGGAAGCGAGCAGGCGCGGGTCGTCGAAGTGGCGGCGCCCGACGAACGCCGTCGCATGATGGCCCCATTGCCGCATCTGCCCCGCGGATTCGACACCCATCGGCCAGAGGATGTAGCGCTCGCCGCGCTCGGTGCCCGGCATCAGGCCGTCGCTGCCGTACGCGCTCCGCGTGCCTCCGCTCGTGCTCGGCAGGGTCGTCAGGCGGCGGTCGTCGTCGAGCTGGTAACGCATCGCCGGTTCGGCACGCGGCTCGACGGAAACGCGTTGCAGGTAGTGCGTGCCGGACTCGATTCGCAGGACCACGACCTCGTCGCGCTTCGGCGCGCGCACCGTCTGCGGCGAGAACATGCCTTCGTCCAGCGAATCGACCGGCGGGCGCGCGACGACGCGCTCCGTCGGGAAGAACAGGTGATAGCAGCCGCACGGATGGATCGTGTCGTACACGAGCGGCACGCCGTCGCGGTCCAGCGTCACGCGCCAGACCAGGCCGTCGATGCGACCCGAAAGCGGGTCGAGCGCATGACGCGCCGGACGCTCGCCGAACCAGAACGTGTAGACGAGCTGGATGCGCGCGCCGTCCTCGAACAGCGCGTATGTGACGCGCGTGTAGCCGATGGGCTGCGCCGGGTCGACCGTCGGAAGATCGGCTCGGTCCAGCCCCACCTCGCCCGGCTGGTCGTGCGTGGCCTGCACGCCGATCTCGAGCAGCGGCGCGTGCCGCACCAGCAGCACGGTCCGGTCGAAGCGCGACAGCGCCGGCAGCCCGAGCGCATCGGTGGCACCCGGGAGCGTGACGTCGGGAACCGGCCACGCAGTCCGCACGCCGAAGCGCATCAAGCGGCCGCGCACCGGCAACTGCTCCAGCGGCACCGCGAACACGGCACGTGTGTCGTCCTGCCAGCGGGCGACGCCGGCGGCGACCGGGAGCTGGGTCAACGGATACAGGCCAAGGGCGCGCGAGCTGGCGCTGTACGCGTCCGGCACCCGGGCGCGCGACTTCAGCGTGTCGAACGACGGCGCGTCCGCCGCACCCAGCAGCACGCGGCAGCGCGCGAGGTCGTCCGGCGGCAACGCGGCGTTGGCGAGCTCCGCGGTACGGCCGGCGTCGTCGAGCGCGGCCAGCCTGGCGAGCCATGCCTTGCGCGGCGGACCGTCCGCCGCGGCCTTGGGAGCGAGCGCGGCGGTCAGGCGGTCGACCCGGAGGTAGGGAAAGCCGGCGATGCGTGGCGCTTCCGCGTCGCGCACAGCGAGGGCATCGACGCGGCGATCGATGTCGGCGAACAGGCGCGCGCAGTACCCGACGTCGTCCTCGCGCTCGAGATGGCGCGCGATAGGCTCGCTCGCATACGGGTCGGCCGGATCGACCGTGGCGCAGCCGGCCAGCACGGAAGCTGCCGACAGCACCAGGGCGCTAGCGCGCCGCGCCCAGCCGCTCGAGCCGCCGGATCGCCCCGGCGTTGGTCCAGGAGAAGCAGGCGTCCGCGGCATCGCGCCACGGCAGCCAGAGATAGCGCGTGTGCTCGGCCGGGGCCAGGACGGGTTCGAAGCGCTGCGGGACGCAGAGTCCAAAGACATGCTCCGTATTATGCGTAACGCCGGGCGCGTAACGCTTGCGCCACTGTGCGTAGATCTCGTACCGGTGAGTGAGGTTCCAGTCGTCGAACGCATCGGCCTGGAATGCGAGTCCTGTTTCCTCGGCCACCTCGCGCGCGCAGGTCGCGCGCAGCGGCTCGTCGGCCGTGGCCCGGCTCCCGGTGACCGACTGCCAGAACCCCGCGTGATCGGCGCGCTCGAGCAGCAGCACGTCGAGCGCGCGCGTGTAGATCACGACGAGCACCGATTCCGGGATCTTCGGGGACGGCGCCCTGCGCGCCGTCCCTTCGGTCCCCGCGCCGGCACTCATCGCAGGCGTGGTCAGGCGACCCTGGGCTCCGCCGTCTTCGCCTCCGCGTTGCGCAGGCGAATGTGCAGCTCGCGCAGCTGCTTCTCGTCGACGGCGCTCGGCGCCTGCGTCAGCAGGCACTGCGCGCGCTGCGTCTTCGGGAACGCGATCACGTCGCGAATCGACTCGGCGCCCGCCATCATCGTCACGATGCGATCGAGGCCGAACGCGATCCCGCCGTGCGGCGGTGCGCCGTACTGCAGCGCGTCGAGCAGGAAGCCGAACTTCAGCTTCGCCTCGTCGGCGTCGATCTTCAGCGCGCGGAACACCTTGCTCTGCACGTCCTCACGGTGGATACGCACCGACCCGCCGCCGATCTCCCAGCCGTTCAGCGCCATGTCGTAGGCCTTGGCGAGCGCCTTCGCCGGGTCGGTCGCGAGGTAGTCCTCGTGACCTTCCTTCGGGCTCGTGAACGGGTGGTGCGCGGCGACGTAGCGGTTCTCTTCCTCGTCGTACTCGAACATCGGGAAGTCGATCACCCACAGCGGCCTCCAGCCCTCGGCCGACAGCCCGTGCGTGCGACCGAACTCGCTGTGCCCGATCTTCGTGCGCAGCGCGCCGAGCGAGTCGTAGACCACCTTCGCGCGATCGGCGCCGAAGAAGATCACGTCGCCGTCCGCCGCGCCGGTGCGCTGCAGGACCGCGGCGAGCGCGGCGTCGTTCAGGTTCTTGACGATCGGGCTCTGCAGGCCGTCGCGCCCCTTCGCCGCCTCGTTGACCTTGATGTAAGCGAGGCCCTTCGCCCCGTAGATCTTCACGAATTCGGTGTAGCCGTCGATCTCCGAGCGCGGCATCTCGCCGCCCGCGGGAATGCGCAACGCCACGACGCGCCCGTCCTTCATCTCGGCGGCGGCCTTGAACACCTTGAAGTCGACGTCCTTCACAACGTCGGTGACGTCGGCGAGCTCGAGGGTCACGCGCAGGTCCGGCTTGTCGGAGCCGTACCGGCGCATCGCCTCGCCGTAGGTCATCACCGGGAACGGGTTCGGCAGCCTGACGCCCAGCACCTCGTCGAACACGGTGCGGATCATCTCTTCCATCAGCGCGCGGATCTCGGTCTCGTCGAGGAAGGACGTCTCGACGTCGATCTGCGTGAACTCGGGCTGGCGGTCGGCGCGCAGGTCCTCGTCGCGGAAGCACTTGACGATCTGGTAGTAGCGGTCGAAGCCGGCGATCATCAGCAGCTGCTTGAAGAGCTGCGGCGACTGCGGCAGCGCGAAGAACTCGCCGGCGTGCACGCGCGACGGCACGAGGTAGTCGCGCGCGCCTTCCGGCGTGCTCTTCGTGAGCATCGGCGTCTCGATGTCGACGAAGCCGTGCCCGTCGAGGAACTTGCGAACCGCCATCGCGACCTTGTAGCGCAGCATCAGGTTCTTCTGCATCGGCAGGCGGCGCAGGTCCAGCACGCGATGCGTGAGGCGCGTGGTCTCCGAGAGGTTGTCGTCGTCGAGCTGGAAGGGAATCGCGACGGACGGGTTCAGGATGGTCAGTTCCTGGGCCAGCACCTCGATCTCGCCGGATACGAGGTTGGCGTTGACCGTGCCTTCCGGGCGCCTGCGCACCGTGCCCGTGATCTTCAGGCAGTACTCGTTGCGCACCTTCTCCGCCTGCCCGAAGACTTCGGGCCGGTCGGGATCGCAGACCACCTGCACCAGGCCTTCGCGGTCCCGCAGGTCGATGAAGATGACGCCGCCGTGGTCACGGCGCCGGTGCACCCATCCGAAGAGGGTGACGGCCTGGCCGACGAACTTCGCATCCACCAGGCCCGCATATTCCGTACGCATAAAAGCTCCGCTTGTCGTTGGCTGGCCTCGGCCCGCCGAATGTGTCGTGATCGTGGAAGTCAGCGTTTGCGTCGGGCGGCACCCGACATGGCGGGCCGAACGGTCGCCAACCGCCCGGCCCTACCGGTTTCGTGCGTTCGCGAGCGCTCGGGCGAAGGACGCGACCCGGCCTCGCTGGACAGCGATGGCGAAGCGGGCGCAGAGGGGCGATTGCATGGTCGCTAGCTTAAAGGGGAAGGCATCTGCCCTCAACCCGGATGGATCAACCCGGAATGCCGGGCCCTTCGGTGGTGAGGGCGGACCGCGGAGCGCGCGCGGCCGGCGCCACCACGCCCATCGACAGGTGGAACTTGAGCGCGTCGTCGACCGAGACGTCGAGTTCCTTGACTTCGGCAGGACGCACCAGCAGCACGTAGCCCGACGTCGGATTGGGCGCGGTGGGCACGTAGACGGTGATGAGGTCACCCGCGGTCGCGTGCTCGATGGCCGGGCCCGGCGCGCCGACGATGAAGCCGAAGGTCCATTGCCCCCGGTTCGGAAACTCGATCAGCACGACCTTGCGGAACGACTGCCCCTTGGACGCGAACAGGGTGTCGGAGACCTGCTTGACGCTGGAGTAGATGGGCCGAACGATCGGAATCTTCACCAGCACCGACTCCCACCACGAGAACATCCGCGCGCCGATGATGTTGGCGGCGAGCGCCCCGGTGACGAGCAGGATGATCACCGACATCACGAGCCCGAGGCCCGGGACATGGACGCCGAGCACCTGGTCGGGATGCAGGCTCGCCGGCAGCACCATGAGCGTCCGGTCCATCGTCGTGACGATGAAGTCGAGCACCCACAGCGTGATCGCCAGCGGCAGCCAGATCAGCAGGCCGGCGATCAGGTATTTCCTCAACATGGCGCGCCGGAATGGGAAGTCGGCTTCAACTGCAGGAAGCACAGCCGCCGCTGCCGCACGCGGGCGCGCTGGCGGCAGGGGCCGCGGCCGACACCGCGCCGCTGTCGCCCTTGGCGTCGTTGGCGCTCTCGGTCTTGGTTTCCGGCTTGCCGCCCTTGCCGCCCGAGTCCTTGTTGCGGAAATCGGTGGCGTACCAGCCGCTGCCCTTCAGCTGGAAGCCGGCCGCCGTCACCATCTTTGCCATCGCCGGGTGGCCGCAACTGGGGCAATCGGTCAGGGGCGCGTCGCTGATCTTCTGCAGGACTTCCTTCTCGTGGCCGCAGTCGGCGCACTTGTAAGCGTAGATGGGCATGGATGCCTCGCAATTGCTAATTGCTTGAATTGTAAAGGGAGAGCACAAAAATCCTCGCGGGAAAGATGAGGCCATCCCTCGTCCCTATCAAGAGCGCGGGTCCTCCCCTGGCCCGCCGCCCGCCCGGTACGCCGTTGTTTGCACAATTCGACGCCCGTGCGTCAGACTCGCCCGCTCGCAGAGGAGACAAGACCGATGGCAACAAGAGCGAAGCGGCCGACCTCGGCCGGCCGCGATCCGCGCGATGCCCTGAAGACCGTCCAGGGTTCGGCGTCCGGCAAGGTGAAGGTGGCGGTCACCGACATCGACGGCGTCCTGCGCGGCAAGTACCTGCACAAGGACAAGTTCACGTCCGCGGTCGAGGGCGGATTCGGCTTCTGCGACGTCGTGTTCGGCTGGGACATGACGGACTCGGTCTACGACAACACCCAGGTCACGGGCTGGCAGCACGGGTTTCCGGACGCCATGGTCCAGCTGGACCTGTCGACCGGGCGCAACGTCCCCTGGGACGACGACGTGCCGTTCTTCCTCGGCGACTTCGTCACCCGCGACGGCAAGCCGTATCCGATCTGCCCGCGCCAGACGCTGAAGCGCGTCATCGCGCGCGCCGGCAAGCTCGGCTTCCAGCCGATGTGCGGGCTGGAGTTCGAGTGGTTCAACTTCGCCGAGACGCCGCAGAGCTGGGCGGCGAAGAAGGGCGTCGACCCCACGCCCGTCACGCCGGGCATGTTCGGCTACTCGCTGCTGCGCGCGAACGCCAACCGCGAGTACTTCAACGCGCTGATGGACAAGTTGCTGCATGTTCCGCGTGCCGATCGAGGGGCTGCACACCGAGACGGGCCCGGGCGTGTACGAAGCCGCGCTGCAGTTCTCCGATGCGCTCGAGTGCGCCGACCGCGGCGTGCTGTTCAAGAGCGGCGCGAAGGAGATCGGCGCGTCGTACGGGATCATCCCGAGCTTCATGGCGAAGTGGAACAAGGACCTGCCGGGCTGCAGCGGGCACGTCCACCAATCGCTGTCCGACGGCAGGAAGAACCTCTTCTACGACGCCAAGGGACGCGCCGGCATGAGCAAGCTCTTCGAGAGCTACCTCGCCGGGCAGGTCGCCGTCCTGATGGAGTTCGCGCCGATGTTCTGGCCGACCGTCAACAGCTACAAGCGGCTGGTCGACGGCTTCTGGGCGCCGGTCAAGCCCACGTGGGCGATCGACAACCGCACCGCGAGCTTCCGGGTGATCCCGGGTTCGGCCGAAGAGCACGCGGCTCGAGACGCGGTGCCCGGGCGCCGACATCAATCCCTACCTCGCCGTCGCCGCGCTTCGTCGCCGCGGGGATGCACGGCGTCGAGAAGGGGCTGAAGCTGACGGCCGCGCCGATCACCGGCACCAACCAGGGGTCGGAGAACGTTCCGCGCGCGCCCCGTTCGCTGCGCGAGACCACGGCGATCTTCAAGGAGAGCAAGGTCGCGCGCGACTGGCTCGGCGACACGTTCGTCGAACACTTCGCGCTGACCCGCGAGTGGGAGTGGCGGCAGTGGCAGGACGCCGTGACCGACTGGGAGCTCAAGCGCTACTTCGAGATCATCTGATGGATTTCACACCATGACGATTTCGCACTTCTCCTTCCCGACCACGGTCCACTTCGGCGCCGGCGCCAGCAAGATGGCCGGCGTGCACCTGCGCGAGCGCGGGCTGCGCCGGCCGTTGATCGTCACCGACAGGGCGCTGGCAGCGTTGCCGGTGATGAAGCACTTCGTGGCGCACCTCGACACCGGGCTCGACGTCGGCATCTTCAACGGCGTGCACGGCAATCCGACCGCGGCGCAGGTGATGGCGGGGCAGGCGGCCTACAAGGCGCACCGTGCCGACTGCGTGATCGGCTTCGGCGGCGGCGCGGCGCTCGACGTCGCCAAGGTCGTCGCACTGATGGCGGTGCACGACGGCCACGTGATGGAGTACGTGTGGGATCACCCGCAGGTGAAGCCGATCGTCAACGAGCTGCCGTACTTCATCGCATTGCCGACGACGAGCGGCACCGGTTCGGAAGTGGGCCGGTCGAGCGTGGTCAGCGACGACGCGACGCACGTGAAGCGCGTCGTGTTCTCGCCGAAGCTGCTCGCGCAAGGTGGTGTTCGCCGATCCCGAGCTGACGTTCGACCTGCCGCCCGCCGTCACCGCGGCCACCGGCATGGACGCACTGACCCACAACATCGAGTCGCTACCTGTCGCCCGCCTACCACCCGCTGTGCGACGGCATCGCGCTGGAAGGCGTGCGGATCGGCGCGCGGGCGCTGGCCGCGGCCGTGAAGGACGGCCGCAACCTGCCGGCGCGCGCCGACATGATGATGGCGTCGATGATGGGCGCGATCGCCTTCCAGAAGGACCTGGGCGCCGTGCACTCGTGCGCGCACGCGCTCGGCGCCGTGTGCGACCTGCACCACGGCCTCGCCAACGCGCTGATGCTCGAGCCGGTGATGCGGTTCAACCTCGAAGCCGCGGAAGGCAAGTTCGCCGAACTCGCGCACGTGGTCGGCGCGACCGGACGGCGCCGGCTTCATCCGCTGGCTCGGCGAGCCTGAAGCGCGAGATCGGCATCGCGCCGTCGCTGTCGGCGGTCGGCGTGAAGAAGGAGCAGATCGCCGCGATGGCGGACATCGCCGAGAAGGACATCTGCCACCACACCAATCCGCGGCCGTGCACGCGCGCGGACTTCACGCGCTTCTTCGAGCAGGCGCTCTGATTCCCGTCCCGGATGAGCGACCGTCCCCGCATCGGCATCTCGGCGTGCTTCTTCCACGCCGACCCGCAGCGCCCGATCTTCACCGGCAAGACGCTGCAGTACGTCGAGCAGTCGATCGTGCACTGGGTGCAGTCGGCCGGCGCGCTGGCGGTGGTGATTCCCTCGCCGGACGGCCCGACGCAGGCGCGGCGACGTGACGCTCGCGGACTATGCCGCGCTGCTCGACGGGCTCGTGCTCGAAGGCGGCTCCGACATGTGGCCGGGCAGCTACGGCGAGACGCCGCTGCGCCCCGAGTGGAACGGCGACCGCGTGCGCGACGAATACGAGATCGCGCTGCTGCGCGCGTTCGTCGACGCCGCGCAAGCCGGTGCTCGGCGTGTGCCGCGGCCTGCAGGTGCTCAACGTCGCATTCGGCGGGACGCTGTACCAGGACATCGGCACGCAGCGGCCGGACGCGCTCCGCCACCGCGACGCCGGGCTCTACGACCAGAACTTCCACACGGTCGACCTCGTCGTCGGCACGCGGCTCGCGGCCTTGTATCCGGGCGTCGACCCGCGCGACGGTCAACAGCGTCCACCACCAGGGCGTGAAGGACCTCGCCCGGGACTTCGTCGTCGAAGCGGTGTCGTCCGACGACGGCATCGTCGAGGCCTTCCGCTGGACCGGACCCGTCGTACGTCGCGGCCGTGCAGTGGCACCCGGAGTTCCACGACTGGACGCGCGGCGACCTCCTGTCCGGCGATCCCCTGCTCGCCGACTTCCTGCAGGCCGCCCGAACCTCCCGCACTGAAAGCGCAAGGATCGGGGCCTGACCCCGAATCCGACTTCCGACCATGCTGAACATCGTCAACCCCGCGAACGGCCGCGTGATCGCCGAACTGCCGAAGGACACCGCCGAGTCGGTCGCGGCGAAGTACCGCGCCGCGCGCGCCGCGCAGCCGAAGTGGGCCGCAACGCCGCTGGCGACACGTCTGGCCGCGATCCGGCGCTTTCGCGAGGAAGTCGTCCGCGAGACCGAGCGGCTGGCGGGCATCCTCACGTCCGAGGTCGGCAAGCCGATCAGGCAGTCGCGCAACGAGCTCGCCGGCCTGCTCGGGCGCATCGACTTCTTCCTCGGCGCGGTCGAAACGACCCTCGCCCCTCGGCAAGTGTTCGACGAGGGCGGCATGCGCGAGGTGATCTCGCACGAGCCGCTCGGCGTGATCGCCAACATCTCGGCTTGGAACTACCCGTACTTCGTCGGGGCGAACGTCTTCGTTCCGGCGCTGCTCGCCGGCAACGGCGTGCTGTACAAGCCGTCGGAGTTCGCGACGCTCACCGGGCTGGAGATCGGCAGGCTGCTTCACCTGTCCGGCGTTCCGCAGGACGTCTTCGCGGTCGTGATCGGCGCGGGCGAGGTGGGCCGTGCGGTGCTGGCGCAGCCCGTCGACGGCGTCTTCTTCACCGGCTCGCATGCGACGGGCGCGCGGATCGCGCAGGAAGTCGGGCCGCGGATGATCAAGCTGCAGCTCGAGCTCGGCGGCAAGGACCCGACGTACGTCTGCGACGACGTCGACGTCGCCGCGGCCGCCGCTTCGCTCGCCGACGGCGCGATGTACAACGCCGGCCAGAGCTGCTGCTCGGTCGAGCGCATCTACGTGCACGCGAAAGTTCACGATGCCTTCGTCGACGCCTTCGTCGGGGAAGTCCGGGGGTTCAGGCTGGGCGATCCGACCAGCGAGGACACCTACATCGGACCGCTGACGCGCGCCCCGCAGCTCGACGTGCTCGAGCGTCAGGTGGCGGATGCGAATGACAAGGGTGCGAAGCTGCTCATCGGCGGCGCGCGCCTGCCTGCGCCCGGCCACTGGTTCGAGCCCACCGTGTTCAGCCACGTCGACCACTCGATGGACCTGATGCGCGAGGAGAGCTTCGGCCCGATCATCGGCATCCAGAAGGTCGGGAGCGACGACGAAGCCGTGCGGCTGATGAACGACACCGAGTACGGGCTGACGGCCGGCGTCTACACGAAGGACGAGGCGCGCGCGCGCGGCATCCTCGCGCGCGTGCACGCCGGCTCGGTGTACTGGAACTGCTGCGACCGGGTCAGCCCGCGGCTGCCGTGGAGCGGCGTCGGCCACTCCGGCGTCGGCCTGACGCTGTCGACGTACGGCATCGAGACATTTACGCGGCCGAAGGCGTGGCACCTTAAACAAGCGTGAGCGATGTACGCGACGCTGCGCGTCGCACGTGCATCGCTCACGGCACGGCCACTGCGCGGCCGCTCAGGACCAGTCAGGCGCGCGCCCTTCGGGCGGCCGGGCGGGCGCGCGCAGGACAAGAGCAACGCTGAGGGGACGACCCGGACATGAGCAGCGACACCTTCATCTCGAATGCAACGCCACCGCAGGCCGCTCGCATCGTCATCATCGGCGGCGGCATCATGGGCTGCTCGGTCGCGTATCACCTGAGCCAGCTCGGCGAGAAGGACGTCGTGCTGCTCGAGCAGGGCCGCCTCACGTCCGGCACGACCTGGCACGCGGCCGGCCTGGTCGGCCAGTTGCGCGCGCACGAGAGCATGACGCGCCTGATCCGCTATTCGACGGACCTCTACGCCGAAGCTCGAGGCCGAGACCGGGCTGTCGACGGGCTGGAAGCAAGTGCGGCTCGCTCGCGGTCGCGCGCACGGCCGACCGCATGACGCAGCTGAAGCGCACCGCCGCCGTGGCCACGCGCCTATGGCGTCGCGTGCGACGTGATCGGCGCCGAGGAGGCCGGCGACTGTATCCCGCTCATGCGCACCGACGATCTGCATGGGCGCGGTGTGGCTGCCGGGCGACGGCAAGGCGAATCCCGCCGACATGACGCTCGGCGCTGGCGAAGGGCGCGCGCAACCGCGGCGTGAAGATCTTCGAGAAGACGCCGCGTCACCGAGCCGACGCTCGTCGAGCGACGGCCGCCGGAGCGTGCGCGCGCTCGGGTGGCAGGACAAGCAAGGCCGCAGCGGCACGATCGCGGCCGACGTCGTCGTGCTCTGCGGCGGCCAGTGGTCGCGGCAGGTCGGGCGCCGCATCGGCGTCACCGTGCCGCTGCTTCTCCTGCGAGCACTTGTACATCGTCACCGACGACATCCCCGGCGTGCTCCGCGACCTGCCGGTGATGCGCGACCCCGACGGCTACATCTACTTCAAGGAGGAGGTCGGCGGCCTGCTGATGGGCGGCTTCGAGCCCGACGCCAAGCCGTGGCTGCAGAGCGGCGGCACCGCGGCGGCATCCCGAGAACTTCGAGTTCCAGCTGCTGCCCGACGACTGGGACCAGTTCGAGATCCTGATGGACAACGCGATCCAGCGCGTGCCGGCGCTGGAGACCGCGCAGGTCAAGACGTTCTCAACGGGCCCGAGTAGCTTCACCGCCGACAACAACTACATCCTCGGCGCCAGCGCCGCGGACTGGAGAACGTCTGCGTCGGCGCCGGCTTCAACTCGATGGGCATCGCGTCGGCGGGCGGCGCCGGCAAGGCGCTCGCCGAGTGGATCGTGCAGGGCGAGCCGACGCTCGACCTCTGGCCGGTCGACATCCGCCGCTTCGCGCGCTTCAACGGCAACGAAAGCTGGCTGCCGGACCGCGTCACCGAGGTGCTGGGCCTGCACTACAAGATGCCGTGGCCGAACCGCGAACTCGACAGCGCGCGGCCGTTCCGCCGCTCGCCGCTGTACGACCGACCTGCGACGACGCGGGCGCCTGCTTCGGCTCGAAGATGGGCTGGGAGCGGCCGAACTTGTTCGCGCCCTCGCCGGCCGAAGCCGCGAGATCGAGTACGGCTGGGACCACCAGAACTGGCACCCGTGGCCGTGGCCGAGGAGCATCGCGCCTGCCGCGAGCGCGTCGCGCTGTTCGACATGATCTCGTTCGCCAAGCTGCTGGTGCAGGGCCCGGACGCCGGCGCGCTGCAGCGACCGGCTGGCCAACGACATCGCGGTGCCGGGCCGGCCGCACGGTCTACACCGGCATGCTGAACGAGCGCGGCGGCTTCGAGAGCGACTTCACGATCACCTGCCTGGCCGCCGACGAGTTCATGGTCGTGACCGGCACGCGCGCAGGCGATGCGCGATCTCGACTGGCATCGAGCGGCAACTCGCGAGACCGAGCCGCGCTGCACGGTGACCGACGTCACCGGCGCATGACGCGTGATCGCGGTGATGGGCCCGCGCTCGCGCGAGCTGCTGCAGCGCGTGTCGACCGACGACTTCTCCAACGAGGCCTTCCCGTTCGGCACCTCGCGCGAGATCGACATCGGCTATGCGACGGTGCGCGCGCCGCCGCCGCACCTACGTGGGCGAGCTCGGCTGGGAGCTGTACGCGCCGGTCGAGTTCGCCGTCGGCGTCTACGAGACGCTGCACGACGCCGGCGCGCGACCTCGGCCTGACCGACGCCGGCTACTACGCCATCGACTCGCTGCGGCTGGAAAAGGGCTACCGCGCCTGGGGCCGCGAACTGACGCCGGACGATCACTCCGTACGAGGCCGGCCTCGGCTTCGCGGTTGAAGCTCGACAAGCCGGGCGGATTCATCGGCCGCGCGACGCTGGCGGCGCTGAAGGGACAGGCGCCGTCGCGGCGCGTGGTCTCGCTCGTCGTCGATGCGCCGCACACGAACCTGTGGGGCGGCGAACTGATCCTGCGCGACGGCGCTCCGGCCGGCTTCGTCACGTCGGCGGCGTTCGGCCACACGATCGGCCGCCCGGTCGCGCTGGGCATCGTCAACGCGGGCGACGCGCCACTGACGAAGGAGTGGCTCGACGCCGGCCGCTGGGAGATCGACCTCGCCGGCGAGAGGTACGCGGCGTCCGTCTCGCTGAAAGCCCCGTACGATCCCGCTTCACTTCGGGTGAAGGGCTGAGGACGAGGAGAAGAAGATGCTGGTCGGCGTGCCGAAGGAGATCAAGGTCCACGAGTACCGCGTCGGGCTCACGCCCTCGTCGGTGCGCGAGATGACGGCGCACGGCCACGCGGTGCTGGTGCAGACCGACGCCGGCATCGGCATCGGCGCGGCCGACGACGACTACCGGCGCGCCGGGGCGGAGATCGCCGCGAGCGCGGAGGACGTGTTCCGAGCGCGCCGACATGATCGTCAAGGTCAAGGAGCCGCAGGCGATCGAGCGCGCGATGCTGCGCGACGGCCAGATCCTCTTCACGTACCTGCACCTCGCGCCGGATCCGGAGCAGGCGGCCGGCCTCGTCCGCAGCGGCGCGATCTGCGTGGCCTACGAGACCGTCACGTCGCCGTCCGGCGGGCTGCCGCTGCTGGCGCCGATGTCCGAAGTCGCCGGCCGCCTGGCCGTCCAGGCGGGCGCGCGTTGCCTCGAGAAGTCGGCCGGCGGAATGGGCATGCTGCTCGGCGGCGTGCCCGGCGTCGAGCCGGGCCGCATCGTGATCCTCGGCGCCGGCGTGGTCGGCACCAACGCGGCGCAGATGGCGGTCGGCACCGGCGCGCAGGTCGTCGTGATCGACAAGTCGATCGAGGCGCTGCGCCGCATCGACGCGATGTTCAACGGACGCGCGATGACGCTCTTCTCGAACCGCGACAACGTCGAGCGCGAAGTGCTGCAGGCCGACCTGGTGATCTCGGGCGTTCTGATCCCGGGCGACGCTGCGCCGAAGCTCGTGACGCAGCGCGATGCTGCCGAAGATGAAGCGCGGCTCGGTGATCGTCGACGTGGCGATCGACCAGGGCGGCAGCTGCGAGACGTCGCGCGCGACGACGCACGCCGACCCGACCTACGTGGTCGACGGCGTCGTCCACTACATGGTCGCGAACATGCCGGGCGCCGTGCCGCGCACGTCGACCCACGCGCTGAACAACGCCACGCTGCCGTTCGCGCTGCAGCTCGCCGACAAGGGCTGGCGCCGCGCGCTGTCCGAGAACCCGCACCTGAAGGCCGGCCTGAACATCGCGGCGGGGAAAGTGACCTACAAGGCGGTGGCGAAGGCCCTGAACCTCGACTACACGCCGACCGACGCGGTGTTGCCGCCCTGAGGCGTCGCGTCCGGCGCTACTCCACGGGCCAGACGCCTGCGGCGCGCACGCGCGGGTCGCCCTGGGTGGGCTGGAAGAAGTCGACTTTCACCTTGTCGCCCGGCTTCAGTTTCGACAGGTCGTAGATGTGCTCCTGGACGTGCACGTCCGCCTCCTTGCCGTCCTTGTCGCGAAGCCGCATCACGCGGTCCGCCGGGCGCACCGACAGCACTTCGTGCACGCCGATCGCCATCGGCGCGTACCTCTCCTCCGCCGGGACTCGTGCCGGGCCGCAGCACGCGGTCGCCGCGGTCGCCGCGGATGCCGCCGACGCTCTGCGCCTCGGCGCTCCCGATGGCGGCCGTCGCGAGGAAAGCGCAGCAGAGGGCAATGCGGATCGGTCGCATCGTTGCTCCCGGAAGGCAATCACGCTACGCGCAGCTTGGCAGCGTTGGCGCAGGCCGGCTTGACCGGGTGCAGCCGCCGGCGCCGCAAGGCTTGCCGCCCGTCGGAAGGTTGCCGGTACGATGCGCCCGGCGCCACGCGACCGGGCACGGCGCCTTCACCACCTCCATCGCCTCGACGCCGCCTTGAGCCTCACGATCTCCTTCGCCGTCCTGTTCGCCGCGCTGCTGCACGCGAGCTGGAACGCGATGATCAAGGGCGGCGGCGACGTGCTGCTCGACACCGCGGCCATCGTCGCCGGCGCCGGCCTGGTCGCGCTGCCGTTCATCTTCTTCGTGCCGGTTCCCGCCGCCGAGAGCTGGCCGTACATCGGCGCGTCCGTGGCGATCCACATCGCCTACTACTACCTGATGATCAACGCGTACCGGTCCGGCGACCTGTCGCTGGTGTACCCGTTGATGCGCGGCGTGGCGCCGCTGATCACCGGCGTGCTCGGTATCGTCGCGCTGCGGGAGATGCCGGGCGCGCTCAACTGGCTGGGGATGCTGCTGATCTCGGCCGGCGTCGTCGCGCTGGCCCTGCGTTCGGTCCATCACTCGCCGTCGGGACGGGCGGTCGGCTTCGCGCTGATGAACGCGCTGGTGATCGCGGTCTACACCATCGTCGACGGCACCGGGGCCCGGCTGGCCGGCGATGCGTGGGCCTACATCGTGTGGCTGTTCGTGCTCGACGCGCTTCCGTTCACCGCCTACATGCTGGTCCGGCACCGCGCGGCGTTCCTCGACGCGCTGAACCGCCGGCGGACCCGCGGCCTCGTGGGCGGCGCGCTCTCCGCGGGCGCCTATGCGATCTCGGTGTGGGCGATGACCAAGGCGCCGGTGGCGCTGGTCGCCTCGCTGCGCGAGACGTCGGTGCTGTTCGCCACTCTGATCGGCGCGCGGCTGCTGCACGAGAAGCTGACGCCGCGCCGGTGGGCCGGCGTCCTCGCGGTCGTGCTGGGCGTGATGGCGCTGAAGGCCGCTTAGCGGCTAGGCGGCCCTGCGCTCCGCCGCCGGCGCCACCTGCTTGATCCCCATGTCCTTCAGCGTCTGGCTGACC
>CAWJEE010000020.1:0-29929 GCA_963841815.1 uncultured beta proteobacterium
TGCATCCAGTATTCCGCTTCTTTGCCATCGAACGGCGCTGTTGTTTCCGTGGAGAGCAGTATCGCAGGAAATACCACGATGAGTCAAAGAAGGTAGCCATGGTGTCGGTCTCGCGCCGCGCCGCACCCTTGCATTTCGGACAGGTGCAATTGACGAATGCCGGGACTTTTCCCAGAGGGCTGCCGCCTTCGCCGGTAAACGGCGCGTCCGCAGGAAGCGTAACCGGCAGGTCTTCATACGGAACGGGAACCGTGCCGCATTTCTGGCAATAGATGATCGGGATCGGCGTACCCCAGTAACGCTGGCGGGATATCAACCAGTCCCGGAGCCGGTACTGCACGTGGCTGTCGCCGAGGCCGAGCGCCTTCAGGTCCGCCGCGATCGCGTCCGTCGCGGCCTCGTAGCCCAGTCCGTCGTACTTGCCGGAGTTGACGCAGGCGCCGTGCTCCTTGTCCGCGTACCACTCCTGCCATCCGTCGAGCCGATCGTCTTGGCCCGGCACGTCGATCACCTGCTCGATCGGCATCTGGAACTTCTTCGCGAACGCGAAGTCGCGCTCGTCGTGCGCCGGGCACGCCCATCACGGCGCCTTCGCCGTAGCCCATCAGCACGTAGTTGCCGATCCACACCGGGACGTTGGCGCCGGTCAGCGGATGCGCGACCGAGAAGCCGGTCGCCACGCCCTTCTTCTCCATCGTGGCCAGGTCGGCTTCGGCGAAGCTGACGCGCTTGCACTCGTCGATGAAGGCGGCGATGTCCGGGCGGCCCTCGGCGAAGCGCGTGGCGAGCGGATGCTCGGCGGCGATCGCCATGAACGTCACGCCCATGATCGTGTCGGCGCGCGTCGTGAACACGCGCAGGAGCTTCTTCTCGCCGTCGAGCGCGTACGGGAAGCCGAAATTGACGCCGACGCTCTTGCCGATCCAGTTCTCCTGCATCGCCTTCACCTGCGGCGGCCACTCGAGCGACCTCGAGGTCGGCCAGCAGTTCTTCCGCGTACTGCGTGATCGCGAGGTAGTAGCCGGGGATCTCGCGCTTCTCGACGACGGCGCCCGAGCGCCAGCCGCGGCCGTCGACCACCTGCTCGTTGGCGAGCACGGTCTGGTCGACCGGGTCCCAGTTGACGACCTGGGTCCTGCGGTACGCGATGCCCTTCTCGAGCATCTTCAGGAACATCCACTGGTTCCACTTGTAGTACCCGGGCGTGCAGGTGGCGACCTCGCGCGACCAGTCGAAGGCGAGGCCCAGCGGCTGCATCTGCGACTTCATGTCGGCGATGTTGCCGTAGGTCCACTCTCGCCGGCGCGACCTTCTTGTCGATCGCGGCGTTCTCGGCCGGCAGGCCGAACGCGTCCCAGCCCATCGGCGTCATGCACGTTGTACCCGCGCATCCGCAGGATGCGGTACATGCACGTCGTTGAGCGTGTAGTTGCGCACGTGCCCCATGTGCAGCTTGCCGCTCGGATAGGGCAGCATCGAACAGACGTAGAACTTGGGTTTGGGTTCGCCGCGCGCGTCCCGGGCGTGCTCCACCGCGCGGTAGGCCTGGGTGCGTTCCCAGTGGGATTGCGCCGCGCTCTCCACCGCCTGCGGGTCGTACTTCGGTTCCATCGTTGTTCTAAGTGTTTGATTCAAGAGAGCGATTATAGGGGCGGCTACACTCTTTCGACCGCTCATGAATCTGCTGCAGAATCTCAACGAGCAGCAACTCGCTGCCGTCACGCTTCCCAACCAGTCCGCCCTGATCCTCGCCGGCGCCGGCAGCGGGAAGACCCGCGTGCTGACGACACCGCATCGCGTGGCTGATCCAGACCGGCCAGATGTCGCCGCAGGGCGTGCTCGCTGTCACCTTCACGAACAAGGCGGCAAAGGAGATGCTGACGCGCCTGTCGGCGATGCTGCCGATCAACACGCGCGGGATGTGGATCGGCACCTTCCACGGGCTGTGCAACCGGATGCTGCGCGCGCACCATCGCGACGCCGGCCTGCCGTCGACCTTCCAGATCCTCGACTCCGCCGACCAGCTGGGCGCGATCAAGCGGCTGCTGAAGGCGAACAACATCGACGACGAGCGCTATCCGCCGCGCAACCTGCAGCAGTTCATCAACAGCTCGAAGGAAGCCGGCCTGCGCGCGAAGGACGTCGAGGTCAGCGACGACTACAACCGCAAGTTCGTCGAGCTCTTCGGGGTCTACGACGCGCAGTGCAACCGCGAGGGCGTGTGCGACTTCGCCGAGCTGCTGCTGCGCTGCTACGAGCTGCTCGACCGCAACGAGATCCTGCGGCAGCACTACCAGGATCGCTTCAGCCACATCCTGGTCGACGAGTTCCAGGACACCAACAAGCTGCAGTACGCGTGGCTGAAGTTGCTGGCCGGCGTGGGCAGGAACGCGATCTTCGCGGTCGGCGACGACGACCAGTCGATCTACGCGTTCCGCGGCGCCAACGTCGGCAACATGTCGGACTTCGAGCGCGAGTTCAGGGTGCAGAACCTGATCAAGCTCGAGCAGAACTACCGCTCGGTCGGCCACATCCTGAACGCCGCCAACGCGCTGATCGCGAACAACGCGCGCCGGCTCGGCAAGGAACTCTGGACCGACGCGGGCGAGGGCGAGCCGGTCCGGATCTACGAGGCGCAGACCGACGGCTACGAGGCCGCGTGGCTGGTCGACGAGGTCAAGCAACTGATCGCGGAGGGCCACATGCGCGCCGAGATCGCGGTGCTGTACCGCTCCAACGCGCAGTCGCGCGTGATCGAGCACGCGCTCTTCAACGCCGGCATTCCGTACCGGGTGTACGGCGGACTGCGGTTCTTCGAGCGCGCGGAGATCAAGCACGCGCTCGCCTACCTGCGGCTGATCGAGAACCCGTCCGACGACACGGCCTTCCTGCGCGTCGTGAACTTTCCCCCGCGCGGCATCGGCGCGCGGACGCTCGAGCAGCTGGCGGACGCCGCGCGCGGCAGCAATGCGAGCCTGTACGCGGCCGTCGGCGGCATGACCGGCACGCCGGGCACCAGGCTCGGCGCGTTCGTGAAGCTGATCGAGAGCCTGCGCTTCGAGACGTCGAACCTGCCGCTGTCGGAGATCGTCGACGCCGTGATCCAGAGGAGCGGGCTGATCCAGCACTACCAGGCCGAGAAGGAAGGGCAGGAACGGGTCGAGAACCTGGGCGAACTGGTGAATGCGGCCGCGGCCTTCGTTCAGGAAGAGGGCTACGGCGCCGACGCGCCCGGCACGCAGGGCGAGGCCGCGGCGGCGATCCCGTCGCCGCTCGCCGGCTTCCTGTCGCACGCCTCGCTCGAGGCCGGCGACAACCAGGCCGAGGCGGGGCAGGACGCGCTGCAGCTGATGACGGTGCACGCGGCAAAGGGCCTGGAGTTCTTCGCCGTCTTCATCACCGGGTTCGAGGAAGGCCTGTTCCCGCACGAGAACAGCCTGACCGAGATGGACGGCCTCGAGGAGGAGCGGCGACTGATGTACGTCGCGATCACCCGCGCGCGGCGACGCCTGTACGTCAGCTTCGCGCAGAGCCGCCTGCTGCACGGCCAGACTCGTTACGGGATCAAGTCGCGCTTCCTGGAGGAGTTGCCTGAGAACGCCGTGAAGTGGCTCACGCCGCGCGTCGCCGCGCACGGCGGCGGCGGGCGCTTCGGCCAGTGGCACGACCCTGGCATCAAGGCAACCGCGCCGGCCGCCTCGGTCCGCTCACAGCCGTCGCACGGGTTCCGGGTCGGGCAGTCGGTGCGCCACGCGAAGTTCGGCGACGGCGTCGTCGTCAACCTCGAAGGCAGCGGCGACGACGCGCGCGCGCAGGTCAACTTCGGCGTGCACGGCGTCAAGTGGCTCCTGGTCGCCGTGGCGAAGCTCGTCGCGGCCTAGCTTTCGGGCGGGGAGGGCGCGGTTGGCGGTGACGGCGGGGACGGCGCGACCTCGTCGGGGTGCGGCTCGATGATCGCCCGGTAGATCGGATACTGGGTCGCGTAGCTGATGCTGGTCATCACCATCGCGATCGGCGCGAACAGCATCGAGGTCAGCTGCGGCGACAGCCCAATGGCGCGCAGCAGTTCCGTCGAGAGATAGCCCACGCCGAGCGACAGGCTCATCAGGACCAGGCCCAGCACCAGGAAGGGCCACTTGTTTCGCCAGCACGCGAAGAACGAGAAGAACATCGCCTTGGCAACCGTCTGGCGGTGCCACGCGACCAGTTGCGGCGCGAACCACGTGAGCATCAGCACCGGCGTGTACAGCAGCACGGTGACCGTCAGCGCGTCCCACGGGATGTTCTGAGAGACCGACGCGGGATCGAGGCGGCCGTCGCTGACTTTCCAGTTCCGCAGTTCGTCGATCGCGAATGCGGAGGCGACGAGCACGAGGGCCAGCACCATCGCCGCGTGAACGAAGCCCAGGCGAAGCAGCGCAGTCCGCTGGGGCCCGGCGCGGAAACCGTCGAGCAGCAGGGCCGGCAGCGGCATGCCGCCCTTTTCGCTCACCTTCCCCGCGAGCGTCAGTCCCACGGTGCCGAACGGCACGAGCAACGCTGCGATGGGCAGGCCGAGCACCGGCACGTTCGCCAGCAGCATCAGCACCATCGTGTAGAGGATCACCAGCGCGGTGAACGCGAACGGCTGGCGCCAGTAGAGCGCAAGCGCCTCGCGCAGCCAGGTCCAGCCGGCCGACGCCGGCAGCGCGCGCACTTGCGTGACCGGCCCCTGCGGCTTGACGATCCTGGACGGCCCTCCGGTCGCTCGCGCGACCCTCCGAGGGAGGAGAGCGCCGCCTTCGGGCGGCCGGGCGGCGGCGCTCATTGGGCTGCCCATCGCGCTGCGCTCGGGATGAGCGCTTCGGAGCGGCCGCGCGCGCTCATGCGGACACCCATGGCAGCACCGCGTCGACGGTGCGCCGCGCGAGGATGCGCTCGAAGTGCGTCGGATCGTGCGGCGTCAGCAACTCCGCAGGACGTGGCCGGTGCAAGTCGTCGAGCCGCGAGATCCAGAAGCGGAGCGCGGCGGCGCGCAGGACGGTGCGCCAGCAGGTGTGCTCGTCGTCGGTCAGCGGGCGCACCGCGTGATAGGCGTCGATCATCGCCTGCGCGCGCGCCGGGTCGAAGGCGCCGGTGGCACGGTCGACGCACCAGTCGTTCATCGTCACGGCGAGGTCGAACAGCCAGATCGAGCAGCCGGCGAAGTAGAAGTCGATCAGGCCGCCGATCCGCTCGCCGCCTGGCGCGCGGTCGATCAGCACGTTGTCCCTGAAGAGATCGGCGTGGATCGGCCCGGACGGGAGGTTCTCGAAGCGCGCGCTGCGAAAGAACGAGTCCTGGAAGATGACCTCCTCAGCGAGCACGTGGAAGGTGTCGTCGGGCAGGAATCGTTCGAGCCGCGGCACCGTTTCCTTCCACCAGCCGATGCCGCGCAGGTGCGGCTGGAACACGGGGAAGTCCTGCCCGGCCACGTGCATCCTGGCCAGCACCTCGCCGGTCAGCGCGCACTGGTGCGCCGTCGGCTCGAGCACCGCCTTGCCGGCGAGCCGGGCGACGATCGCGGCCGGCTTGCCCTTGAGCTCGGACAGCAGCGACCCGGAGCGATTCTCCTGCGGCTCGGGCACCGGCACGTGTGCGCCGCGCGAGGTGGCGCATCAGCTCGAGGTAGAAGGGCAACTGCTTGAACGTCAGTCGTTCGAACAGCGTCAGCACGTACCGCCCGCGGTCGGTCGTCAGGAAGAAGTTCGTGTTCTCGATGCCCGACGCGATGCCTTCGAGTTCGACCAGCTCGCCGATGGCAAACTGGGTCAGGAACGCCGAGGCTTCCGGACGCGACAGCGGGGTGAAGACGGCCATGGGATTCGGCCGCCGGCGGCTCAGCGCGACGGCGGCGGGGCGGGCGGGGAAGGGGGGTTCGTGGCGGGCGGCGGCGTAGTGCGGCCGAACTCGAAGCGGAGGAACATCGGCACCGACAATCCACCCGGACCCATCTGCGTCGTGCCGAACGGCTGCTGGCCTTCGCGGTTGTTCATGATGTAGCTGCGCGACTGGCCGGCGGGCGTCACGATCACTTCGCTGACGCGGTTCGACACGCGCGTCTGCTCGATGCGCGTGGTGCTGCGGTCGTCGGCGGCGCGCGGCTTCATGTCCTCGGCCGTCGGCGCGAGCGCGGCTTCGACGCTCGCAGGCTTTTCGGCGCTGGCCTGCGCGGCGTCGATGGCCTGCCGTTCCGCGGGACTCAGCTGGATCGACGAGCGGGGCGCGGGCGGCTTCTGTGCCGCAGGCGTTGCGGGCGACGTTGCGGGCAAGGGAGGCGGGGCGCTGGACGACTGCGCAAGGGCCGGGCCGGCAGCGAGAGACAGCACGCCCGCCACAACGGCAAGAGCGCGCTTCCGCGCCACGGCCTTCCACCCTCGCTTCATCGGCTGTACTCGATTTTCCAACGCACCGATTCTAGCCGCAGGTCGCCGCCTTGGCCGGGCGCCTTCCGTCTGCCGTGCGCCAGGACGCCTGCGCGGTGGGTGCGCGGTCTTCTTGCCCTGACCCGGGTAGGCGCGCCTGACCCTGCCATCACTGCCCCCGGAAATGCCGACGGGCGCCAGCCCCGGCGAGGGCGGCGCCCGTCGTGCCTGCTACTCAGCGGGTCAACTTATTGAAAGAACCAATCCCAAGTCCGGAATCCGCTGTACTCCCACTCGTCGTCGCTGTCGTACGACACGTCCATTTGAACTTGCACCGTCGGGGTCGCGGTCAGGCGCAGCTTCGTGCCCTCCCCCCCGGTCACGAGCAGCTGCCCTTGGCTCGGGAAGATGTCGCCCGTGGGATCCGTGAACACGGACCTGAATGCCGTGACTGTCGACAGCCTCAGATCGGCTCCGAGCGTCTGGGATCCGAAGTCACCGCTCGCGGTGATCTCTTGCCATGAAGAACCGCCCTGGACTGTCGAGCTGAAGTCGTGGCTGCTGACCTTGTATCCGTCGCGATAGGAGAACGTGTCCGAGAATCCGGCCGTACCGCCCTGCTTGACGATGGTCAGGCCGCCGCTCGCAACCGTGAAGCTGCCGAGCATGTCGATGCCGTCGGCGGTCGACGTCACGTTGAAGCGGAAGGCCGCGCCTCCGTCCAACTTGTACGCTTCCCACCCACCGACCATCGCCAGCGACTGGAACGTCGCCGATCCGGTGATGTCCAGTACGGTGTCCGTCTCGGAGTAGGTCGCGATCGCCATTGCCATGACGCCGTTGACGGTCAGACCGGCGCCGTCGTCGCACTGGTTGAACAGCGCCGACACGGTGTCCCCTGGTGTGATGGTCTTGCTGTTGTCCTTGTCATCCCAGGTCACCGTCATCGTCCCGGACACCAGGCAGGGCTCGGGGGGGAACTGCTGTTGCGCGAGCGGCCGCGCCATGCCCGCCGGTGCCGCCGGCTTGGAACCGAAATTGACCGCTCGCAGGGCCAGCTGGGTGAGTCCGCCGTGTCCGCCGAGCACTGAAGCACCTCCTGCCTTGGCCGCCTTAGCCAGGCTCGGGCTGGGCGACGCGGGCACTAAAGGCACGTTCACGAGGGGCATGATCGACGCGAAGGAAGTGCGCGCGACCGTGTCTTGGTTGGCCGCAGATATCTTGACGTACGTCGTCGTCGGCGGCGGCGGCGGGTTGACTGCGCCGTCGTCCCCGTCGCCCCCACAGGCAGCCACGAGGGCCACCACGGCCACGGCTGTGAAAATTGAGCGAGATCTCCGCATAGAACCTCCCCTTGACTTCGACCGTTCGCGCTATCGCGCAGGCGCACGGCGGCCTGCCGCATGGCCAGGGAGGCACGGCGTTGAACTGCTGAGCCTTCGGTCCGCCGCCCTTCAGCTCATTCCGGGCATGACCGCAGCGTCACTTCAATCTAGTCGGCCGACAGACAAGACCTTGATCCAGGGACAACCATTCCGGAATTAGGCTCATCGTGGGCGCGATCTGCCGGAGCGTCGCTCGCGGCGCAGGGCGGTCGCCGCGAGCGAGCGACTACAGGTACAGCAGCTTCTCGCGGTCCGTCGCGCTCTGCTCGAACCCGCGCGCCTCGTAGAAGTCGAAGAGCGCATTCACGACGCTGTCGCTGTCGTCCACGATCCGCATCATGTCGAGGTCGGCCGCGCCGATCATGCCTTCCGCCAGCAGCGTCGAGCGCATCCATTCGAGCAGGCCCGACCAGAAGCGCGTGCCGACCAGCACGATCGGCATGGGCTTGCCCTTCCCGGTCTGCATCAGGGTGAGTGCTTCCGAGAGTTCGTCGAGGGTGCCGAAGCCGCCCGGCATCACCACGTACGCCGCGGCGTACTTCACGAACGCCACCTTGCGCGCGAAGAAGTGACGGAAGCGCAGCGAGATGTCCTGGTACGGGTTGCCGTGCTGCTCGAACGGCAGTTCGATGTTGAGGCCCACCGAGGGCGACGACCCGTCGAACGCGCCGCGGTTCGCGGCTTCCATGATGCCGGGGCCGCCGCCGCTGATGACGGCGAAGCCGGCGTCCGACAGCTTGCGGGCGATTTCGACCGTCAGGTCGTACATCGGAGCGCCGGGCAAGGTGCGCGCGCTGCCGAAGATCGACACTGCCGGGCGTATCTCCGACAAGCGTTCAGCGGCCTCGATGAACTCTGAAATAATGCCCAGCACGTGCCACGACTCGCGGGCCTTCTGGCTGGTGGCGCGTTCCGGCATGGCGACCGCGCGGAGGCTGGGAATGTTCTTCTGGTGGTCGAGCACGTTGCATCTCCTCCAATGAAAACTCTGCTGCTCGTCGACGGATCGAGTTACTTATACCGCGCTTTCCACGCGCTTCCGGACCTGCGGACCTCGAGCGGCGAGCCGACCGGAGCGATCCGCGGATTCATCGGCATGCTGCGCACGCTGCGGCAGCAGGTCCACGCGGACTACCTCGCGTGCGTGTTCGACGCCAAGGGGAAGACCTTCCGCGACGACATGTACGCCGAGTACAAGGCCAACCGGAAGGCGATGCCGGACGACCTCGCGCTGCAGATCGAGCCGATCCACCAGGCCGTGCGCGCGCTCGGCTGGCCGGTGATCGAGATCGAGGGCATCGAGGCGGACGACGTGATCGCGACGCTCGCCAGGCGGGCGACGGCGCACGGACTGAAGACCATCGTGTCGACCGGCGACAAGGACCTCGCGCAGCTCGTCGACGAGCACGTCACGCTCGTCAACACGATGAGCAACGAGAAGCTCGACGTCGTCGGAGTGAAACAGAAGTTCGGCGTGCCGCCGGAGCGGATCGTCGACTACCTGACGCTGGTCGGCGACGCCGTCGACAACGTGCCGGGCGTCGAGAAGGTCGGGCCGAAGACCGCCTGCAAGTGGATCGGCCAGTACGGTTCGCTCGACGCGATCGTCGAGCGCGCGGGCGAGATCGGCGGCGCGGTGGGCGAGAACCTGCGCAAGGCGCTGCCGTGGCTGCCGACCGCCCGGGCGCTCGTCACCGTGAAGTCCGACTGCGACCTCGGCGGGCACGTCGAGTCGGTGGAAGCGCTCGCCGACCGCGGCGAAGACAGCGAGCGGCTGCGCGAGCTCTTCACGCGGTACGAGTTCAGGAGCTGGCTGAAGGACATCGGCCAGCCGCCGCCGGCGGGCGGCGACGCACCGGTCGCTGCCGAGGCGGTGCCCGCGGCCTCTCGCGCGGCCCGACGTGCAGTACGAAACGGTGCTGACGCGCGAGCAGCTGGAGCACTGGCTGGGCCGGATCGGCGCGGCCGAACTCACGAGCATCGACACCGAGACGACATCGCTCGATCCGCTCGCGGCGCGACTGGTCGGCCTGTCGCTGTCGGTCGAACCGTTCAAGGCCTGCTACATCCCGCTGGCGCACCGCTACGCGGGGGCGCCGGAGCAGCTGCCGTTCGAGGAGGCGCTGGACGCACTGAAACCGTGGCTCGAGAGCCCGCACCACCGCAAGGTGGGCCAGCACCTGAAGTACGACATGCACGTGTTCGCGAACCACGGAGTTCGCCTGGCGGGCATCGCGCACGACACCCTGCTGCAGTCGTACGTGCTGGAGGCGCATCGCAGCCACGACATGGACTCGCTCGCGGAGCGCCACCTGCAGCGCAGGACGCTGACCTACGCCGAGGTGTGCGGCAAGGGCGCCAACCAGCTGCGCTTCGACGAGGTCGCGCTCGACCGCGCGACGGAGTACGCGGCGGAGGACGCCGAGGTGACGTTCGAGCTGCACCGCGCGCTGTGGCCGCGCATCGAGGCGGAGCCGCCGTTGCGGCACATCTACGAGGACATCGAGCTGCCGACCGCGCAGGTGCTCTACGAGATGGAGCGCGGCGGGGTGCTGATCGACCGCGAGCGTCTCGGCGCGCAGAGCCGCGAACTCGGCGCGCGCATCGCCGAACTGGAGATCCGGGCGCAGGAAGCGGCGGGGCAGCCGTTCAACCTCGGCAGCCCGAAGCAGATCGGCGAGATCCTGTTCGGCAAGCTCGGCCTGCCGGTGGTGAAGAAGACGGCGAGCGGCGCGCCGTCGACCGACGAGGAGGTGCTCGAGAAGCTGGCCGAGGACTTCCCGCTGCCGAAGATGCTGCTCGAGCACCGCGGCCTGTCGAAGCTGAAGTCCACCTACTGCGACAAGCTGCCCGCGATGGCCGATGCGCACGGCCGGGTGCACACACACTACGGGCAGGCGATCGCCGTCACCGGGCGCCTGTCGTCGAGCGATCCCAACCTGCAGAACATCCCGATCCGCACGGCCGAGGGCCGCCGCATCCGCGAGGCCTTCATCGCGCCGCCCGGGCACCGGATCGTGTCGGCGGACTACTCGCAGATCGAGTTGCGGATCATGGCCCACATCTCGGGCGACAGCGGCCTGCTCGACGCGTTCGGCAAGGGCGAGGACATCCACCGCGCGACGGCCTCGGAAGTGTTCGGCGTGCCGCTCGGCGAAGTCACGCAGCGAGCAGCGCCGCTACGCGAAGGTCATCAACTTCGGCCTGATCTACGGCATGAGCGCGTTCGGCCTGGCCTCGAACCTCGGGATCGAGCGCGACGCGGCGAAGACCTACATGGAGCGCTACTTCATGCGCTATCCGGGCGTGGCGAAGTACATGGAGGCCACGCGCGCGCTCGCCAAACGGCAGGGCTACGTGGAGACCGTGTTCGGTCGCCGGCTGTGGCTGCCGGAGATCAATTCACCGAACGGACCGCGGCGCGGCGCCGCCGAGCGCGCGGCGATCAACGCGCCGATGCAGGGCACGGCGGCCGACCTGATCAAGCTCGCGATGATCGCGGTGTCGAAGTGGATCAAGGCCGGGCAGCTCGGCACGCGGCTGATCATGCAGGTGCACGACGAACTCGTGCTCGAGGTCCCGGACGACGAGGTCGAGGAGGTGCGCACCCGCGTGCCCGCACTGATGTCGTCGGTGGCCGAACTGAAGGTGCCGCTGCTGGCGGAGGTCGGCGTCGGGACCAACTGGGACGAGGCGCACTGAGCGCGGCCGCACGGCCGGGCGGCCGCGCTCGCGGGATCGGGCCGACCCGGGCCGAGTCGGCCCGGTCCTCCCCGCGAGCGATCGCGTCTCGCTGGCCCGTGACGAAACGCTCAGGAGGCGGACGTCACCCAGGCCTTCGCGGCGTCGCGGTTGTTCATCGCGAAGTGCTGGATCTTGGCCGACACGAAGTGCGAAGCGAGGTGCTCGGCCACGCTCCCCACCGGCGAGTCGGTGACGACCGCGATCTTCCGGATCGCCCGGTGGTGATCCTTCACGAAGCGGAAGTGCGCGACCATGGCGCCGAACGTGTCCCATCCCGGGAACGCGTCCGCCTCGATGATGATGCCGTTCAGCCCGCCGTGCTCGAGGATGTACGGGTCCACCACCCGGCTCAGTTCCGCAAAGTCGTCCGTGTCCAGGGCGTCCTTGGGGTACAGGTGAAGTACGCCGTCCTTCATGTCGAGCGAGTGTTCGATCATCGTGTGCTCCGTGATGAGCCCGCTTGGGACCCGGGTGTGCCGCCTGAAGAGCCGCGGGAAGGCGGACGCTAGCGGGAGTCCGCCGCGCCTCAAGGTCTGCAGTGGACAAGCAGGCCGCAGCGCGGCTACTAAAGCGTGAACGCCATCTTCCGCAGCAGCGCGCCCGGCACGCGGTTCGTCTGCACCGAGCGCTGGCCGTACGTGCCGCTGTCGAGGATCCACTGCGGCCGGTCGGTCAGCGCCTCGAGGCTGGCGCCCAGCATCCGGTACAGCGTGTCGTCCCAGCGCATCACGTTCACGGGCGCAGCGATCCGGCCGTTCTCGACCCAGAACGTGGCGAAGCGTGTCATGCCGGTCACGCGGCCACCCGCGCGATCCGAGAAGTTGAGGTAGTGCAGGTTGCCGACGTACAGGCCGGTGCCCAGCGACGCGAGGACGTCTTCCTCGCGCAGCGTGCCGGCGCCGACCGCCATCGCCGCCATGCCTTCGTCTTCGCCGGCGCCGTTGCTCGCGATGCCGTACTCCGCGCCGGTGCGCGGACTGACCATGCTGCCGTGGTGCCGGCCGTCGAGCACGAGGTCGACGCGAGCCGGCTTCGTGAAACCCGCCTCGTCGAACGACCGGCGCCAGCCCGCCGGCGATGTCCTCCGCGATCCCGACCAGCGGCGAGAACACGGCCTGTCCGTCGACCAGCTTCTGGATGCAGCTCTGCTTGGTGCGCTGCGCCTTCTCCGAAACGCCGCCCCAGTTCAGCATCCACAGCAGTTCGTCGAGGGCGGCCGGCGCCAGGTAGGCGCGGTACTCGCCCGGTTCGAGTGTGCGCGGCGACGTCGCGAGGTGCGCGAGCTGCTGGCGCGCATCGCCGATGCGGCGGTCCAGTTCGGCGCGGTCCCAGGTGCTGCCCGACCAGGCGCACTTCACCGCCTTGTCGCCGGAGCTGATAGAGCGACCAGTCGAGCAGGAACGCATCGACCGCGTGCCAGTGACGCGCGCCGACCGAACTGGCGAAGCCGCGCATGATCGGACCGCTCGCCAGCAGGCCGACGAGGTCGGTGCCGCGCGCGGCTTCGACCACGTCGTCGATCGCCGACGCCGCGCTCGGGAGCGCGCCGGCGTCGATGCGCTCGGAACGCGTCGCTTCGGTCGAGTACAGCAGGTACGGGTCTTCCGGCAGCTGCGCAAGCTCGGCGCGCAGCGACTGCACGGCGGCGGTCACGGTCCCGCGGTCCTGCAGCGGCGTGCCGGCGAGCGTGAGCGTCAGTTCGTTCCTGCGCATGCCGTCGATCAGCGTCAGGCCCAACTGCGCCTGCCGCACGGTCATCGGCTGCCGCACCTGCGCATGGTTGAAACGAACGAAATCGGTGACCTCGCCGCCGAAGTTCAGCAGCAGCACTTCGCTGCCCTCGAGCCCGGCGAAGGCGTGGTCGGCGAGCGTGAAGAACAGTTCCTTCATCGTCACTGCTCCGCGCCGAACACGTCGACCCCGCTGAAGCGGCACGCCGGGCTCGCGTGGCCGACGCGCACCGCCTGGTTGGGCTCGCCCTTGCCGCAGTACGGCGTGCCCATCACCTCCACGGTCTCCGGCCGGCCGACCATCGCCAGCGAGCGCCAGAAGTCGCGGCTGACGCCGCGGTAGTTCGGGTCGCGCACCACTTCGGCGAGCTGGCCGCCGCGGATCATCCGCCCCCACTCGCAGCCGAACTGGAACTTGTTGCGCGAGTCGTCGATCGACCACGAGCGGTTGGTCTTCATCAGCACGCCGAGTTCGGTCGCGGCGATCATCTCGTCGAGCGAGCTCGCGCCCGGCTTCGACGTTGAGGTTGCTCATGCGGTCGATCGGCGGCCGGTTCCACGCGCAGGCCCGCGTGGTCGCCACGCCCGCGAGCGTCGGCGCCGCGCGCCGCGCGCGCTGCAGCGAGGACGTGCCGCCGAGCGGCCGCAGCAGCAGGCCGTCCCGGATCAGGAAGGTGCGTTGCGCGCTCGTGCCTTCGTCGTCGAACGCGAAGCTCGCGAACTCGTTGCCGCGCGTCGGGTCGTAGGTGACGTTGAGCAGCGGCGAGCCGTACTGGAAGGTGCCGAACATGTCCATCGTGACGAAGCTCGTGCCCGCGTAGTTGCGTTCGTCGCCGAGGATGCGGTCGAGCTCGAGCGGATGGCCGATCGACTCGTGGATCTGCAGCATCATCTGGTCGGGCATCAGCACGACGTCCATGCGGCCGCTCCGGGCAGTTGGGCGCGGCGAGCAACTGCAGCGCTTCGTCGGCCGTCACGCGCCCGCTGCCGATGAAGCCGGAGCGCTCGACCACCTCGAGCCCGCCCTGCTGGCAGTAGCCGTTGTAGCGCCCGCCCCAGGAGCGGGTCTGCGTGAGGCCGCCGGCGTGCGCCACGACGTGCAGGCTGGGAATCGTGTACTGGAACTCCTGGAGCGCGGCGTCGTCCGCCTGCCCGTCGGCGGTGATCAGCATCTGCTGCGTGCTGATCGTCCACAGCGCCGCCTGCCAGTCGACGATGCGGTCGGACCGCCGGCACGCCTGCGACTCGCGCATCAGCACGTCGATGCGATCGGCCTTGGACCACTCCATCGGACGGATGACCGGCGAGGCATAGCGCCCGTGCGGGCGTGGCAGCCGCGGCGGTTCGCCGGCGAAGACGCTGCGGCCGCGCGCGAGGCGCGCCCATTCGGCCGCCCTCGCGATCGCCCAGCGCAGCCCTTCGTCCGAGAGATCGCTGGTCGCCGCATAGCCCACGCCGTCGCCGTCGATCACGGTCACCATCGCGCCGTGGTCGATCGAGGAACGCACCGGCTCCGCGGTGTCCTGGCGCACGCTGACCGAATCGGAGCGCTCCTCCACCGCTCGCAGGGAACAGTAGTCCGCGGCCGGCGCGAGGCGGCGGAAGCGCTGGGCGAGGGAGTCGGGATCGAAGGGCATCGTTGCAAGAGGGCGGCAGGAAGGAGGGCGAGAGGCTAACCGAAACTCCGATTCGCGCCGAGCAAAAGAGAAACGCCGCCCCGGCGAACCGGGGCGGCGTTTCCGGGTGAAGCGGCTGCTTACTTGCGGGCGGCGATGGCGGCTTCCGCCTTGTTGACGAGGTCGGCGCCGATCGTCGCCTTCCACTGCGCGTAGACGCGGCGCGTGGCCGTGACGAAGGCGTCGCGCTCCTGCGGCGTAAGGGTGGCGACGTTGACACCGAGCGCCTGCACGTTCTTCACGGTGGACAGGTCGGGCGCGACCAGGCCGGCGCGCGCGATGCCGATCTGCTGCTTGCCGGCGTCGATGGCGGCCTGCCGCACGATCTCGCGGTCGGCCGGCGTCCAGCTCTCCCAGACTTCCTTGTTCACGACGAACACGAGCGGGTCGGCGACGTAGCCCCACATCGTCACGTACTTCTGGCCGACGGTGTGCAGCTTGGCGGCCGTGAAGATCGACATCGGGTTCTCCTGGCCGTCGACCGCGCCCGAGGCGAACGCCGGCTGGGCGTCGGCCCAGCTCATCTGCGTCGGGTTGGCGCCGAGCGCCCGGAACGTGTCGAGGAAGAGCGGGGAGCCGACCACGCGGATCTTCAGGCCCTTCAGGTCGTCGGGCTTGCGGACTTCGCGCTTCGAGTTGGTCAGCTCGCGATAGCCGTTCTCGCCCCACGCGAGCGGCACCACGCCCTGGCGCTCGAGGATGCCGAACAGTTGCTTGCCGACGTCGCCCTGCGTCAGCGCGTCGATCGCCCTGTAGTCGGGCATCAGGAAGGGCAGCGAGAACAGGTTCAGTTCCTTGACCTGCGGCGACCAGTTGATGGTCGAGCCGACCGCCATGTCGATGATGCCCTGGCGGATCGCGGTGAACTCGCGCGTCTGGTCGCCCTGCACCAGCGACACGCCCGGGTACAGCTTCATGTTGATGCGGCCGCCGGTGCGCTGCTTCACCAGGTCGATCCAGATCTCGGCGCCCTTGCCCCACGGGAAGGCGGTGCCGACGACCGTCGAGACCTTGTATTCGTCCTTGTACTTCGTCTGCGCCTGCGGCGCGCCCATCGTCAGCGCCAGTGCGGAAGCGGCAACGGCAAGCATCGTTCTGCGTTTCATCCGGTCTCCTTCGTCCTTGTATGAGCTGTTGCGGTCAATAACCGAGCACGCCTGGCAACCAGAGCGCGAGCTGAGGGAATGCTGCCACAAGCGCGAGGGCGCCGAGCATCGACAGCACGAGCCAGACCACCCATTGCACCGTTTCTTCCATGCCGATCCCGGCAACGCGGGTCGTCACCAGCAGGTTGACGGCCATCGGCGGCGTGAACTGGCCGACGGCCATGTTCATCGTCATCAGCACGGCGAACCACGTCATGTCCCAGCCGAAGGCGTTGACGACCGGGACCAGGATCGGAAGGAAGATCAGGAAGATCGACGCGGCGTCCAGCAGCATGCCGGCAACCAGCAGCAGAAGCATGATCATCGCCAGCATCAGGTGCTCTTCGCGAGTGACGGACAGCATCACGTTTGCGAGCGCGTCGAAGGCTCCGAGCGTGCTGCCCGCATGGGCGAAGATGCCGGCGCACGCGATGATCAGCATCACCACGGCCGATATCTCCGCCGAATCGACCAGCACGCGGTACAGCTTGCGCAGGTCGAGCGTCCGGTACACCACGATGCCGACGAACAGGCCGTAGAACACCGCGACCACCGCGGCCTCGGTCGGCGTGAACGCGCCGGTTCGCAGTCCGCCGAGGATGATGACGGGCGCGGCGATGCCCCAGCTCGCCTCTTTCAGCGTGACGAGCAGGCTCTTGCGCACGACCGTCGGATCGCTTCCCTTCGCTCCCCAGTTGTACTTCCACGCGAAGAGAAAGGTCGGCACCAGCAACGACAGGCCGGCGAGGAAGCCCGGGATCATGCCGGCGGCGAACAGGGCAGGCACCGACACCTGCGGCACCAGCACGCTGAAGATCACGAACGCGATCGACGGCGGGATCAGGATCGCCGTCGAGCCCGCGGCCGCGATCAGGCTGGTCGAGAAGCCCTTGGGATAGCCCTGCCGCGTCATCGACGGGAGCATGACCATCGCGACCGCCGCGGCGTCGGCCGGGCCCGAACCCGAGATGCCGCCGAGGAACATGCAGACGAGGATGGCGACGACGCCCTGCGCCCCGCGCCGCTCGCCGACGAGCGCGGCGACGAAGGCGACGAGCTTCGCCGCGACGCCGACGCGCTCGAAGATCATGCCGGCCAGGATGAACACCGGCAGCGCGAGCAGCGGGTACTTGGCCAGGCTCGAATAGACGTTCGTCGCGATGGACATCGCGCCGAGGTCCTTCACTACGATCACGAGGGCACCGACGATCCCCAGCGCGGTCGCCAGCGGCGCGCCGAGCACGAGCAGCACGAGGAAGCCCGCGAAGAGCGCGGCGGTCATCGCACGGTCCCCGCGCGCACCAGCCGGACGACGCGCCCGAGCGCGCGTCCGGCGATCAGCAGCGATAGCGCCGGCAGCCAGACCGAGTAGATCCACTGCGGGATGCCGATGCCCGGGCTGGTCGTGCCGTACTTCCAGTCGTCGGCGACGAACCGCGCGCCGTACCACGCGACCATCAGGAACAGCGCCACGGTGAGCAGCAGCCCGGCGATCTCGAGCCAGCGCTGGGTCCGCGCCGGCGTCAGGGCCGCGAAGAACTCGACCCGGATGTTGCGGTTCCGCACGAAGGCGCCCGCGGCGCCGAAGAGCGTCAGCACCACGAGGAGGAAGACCGAGAACTCCTCGGTGAAGGCGAACGAGGCGTCGGTGAGATAACGCACGACCACGTTCGCGAACGTGATCAGGCAGATGAACGCCATCGCGATGGCCGCCGCGGCCTCCTCGAGCCTGACGCTGATGCGCGGCTGGTCGAGCGGGTTGCCGGCGGCCTTGTCCTGGGGGTGCTCGTCCATGTTGCCTGCCTACCCACCCAGCCAGGTGCGCGCTGTCCGCGCGATCTTCGCCGCATCGACGCGCGCCTCGGCTTCGAGCGTGGGCGCGTAGCCGACGGGGATGCGCGGGGAGCCCAGGCGCTTCACCGGGCAACCGAGCTCCTCCGCCGCCGTCGCCGCCACTTCGGCCCCGAAGCCGGCGACCTGCACCGCCTCGTGCACGACCAGCAGGCGCTTCGTGCGCGCGACCGACGCGAGCACCGTCTCGCGGTCCCACGGCCACAGCGTGCGCAGGTCGATGACTTCGACGTCGATGCCATCGCGCGCGAGTTCGTCCGCGGCCTTCAGCGACTCCTGCAGCGTGCGCGACCAGGTGACGAGCGTCAGGTCGCGCCCGGCGCGGACGATGCGGGCGCGACCGAGCGGCACGTCGAGGCCGCGATCGACTTCGCCGCGCAGCCCCCAGAGCTCCTTGTGCTCGAGGTACACGACCGGATCGCCGCATGCCAGCGCGCTGGCGAGCAGGCCGTGGTTGTCCTGCGGCGTGCCCGGGCAGACGACGACGACGCCGGGCAGGTGCGCGAACCACGCCTCCAGGCTCTGCGAGTGCTGGGCGGCCGACGCGGTCCAGATGCCGATCGGCATCCGGGCGACCAGCGGCACCCGCCCCTGGCCACCGAACATGTAGCGGTTCTTCGCGGCCTGGTTCACGAGTTCGTCCATGCCGCACAGCGCGAAGTCGATCACGCGCATCTCGACGACCGGCTTCAATCCCGCCAGCGCCATGCCGACGGCGGCACCCATGATGTTGGCCTCGGAGATCGGCGTGTCGATGATCCGTTCGGGGCCGAAGCGCGTCGCCAGCGGCTGGCCGTCGAGCGTGTACTGCCCGAACACGCCGCCTCGCCCGAGATCCTCGCCGAGCGCGACGATGCGCCGGTCGGCGTCCATCGCGGTGGCGAGCGCGGCGGCAGCCGCCTGCGCGTAGCTGAGCGTCTCCACGGCGGACCTCGCCTTCACGTCCATCGGCCGGCTCCCGTGTCGAGCACGTCCGTGTAGGCGCGCGATGGGTCGGGAAACGGCGCCGCGTCGGCGGCGGCGAGTGCGGCATCGACTTCGGCGCGGGCGGCCTCGACGATCCGCTGCGCCTCGTCGCCGAGGCCGAGTTCGTTCAAGCGCCGCCGCGCGAGCGCGAGCGGATCGTCCTGCAGCGCGCGTTCGACTTCAGCGGGATCGCGGTAGCGGCCCGGGTCCACCGAAACGTGGCCCTTGAAGCGATACGTGATGGCGTGCAGCAGGGCGGGGCCGCCGGCCCTCACCTGGGCGCCCATCCGGGCGGCGGCCGCGTCGACCGCCTCGACGTCGTTGCCGTCGACCGTCAGCGTGGCGAGGCCGAGCGCAGCGGCGCGCGCGGCGGCGCCTTCGCCGCCGGTCATCGTGCGCGTGGGCGTGGTGGCCGCGATCCGGTTGTCCTCGCAGACGAACAGCACCGGCAACCGGTAGACCTGCGCCCAGTTCAAGCCTTCGAGGAACGGTCCGCGGTTGATCGCGCCGTCGCCGAAGAAGCAGCAGACGATGCGGTCCGAGCGCGCGAGCTTCAGCGCGTGCGCCGCGCCGGTCGCGATGGGAATCCCGGCGGCGACGACGCCGTTGGCGCCCAGCATGCCGACCGAGAAGTCGGCGATGTGCATGCTGCCGCCCTTGCCGCCGTTGGTGCCCGTCGCGCGGCCGAACAACTCGCACATCATGGCCGTCATGTCGGCGCCCTTGGCGAGGGTGTGGCCGTGGCCGCGATGGGTGGACGTCAGCAGGTCGTCGCGGCGCAGGTTCGCGCAGACGCCGGTGGCCACGGCTTCCTGCCCGGTCGAGAGATGAAGCGGCCCGCGCACGCGCGCCGGCGTGCCGGAGGCCTCGAGGCCCCAGGCGGATACGCCACCCTGGCTCGCGGTCTCCGCCGCGTCCTCGAAGGCACGGATGCGCGCCATCGTCGTGAACAGCGCCCGCAGCCGGTCTCCCCGGTCAGCGGGGTTCGTGCCCCCTGCCATGAATGCTGCCTCGTTCCCCTCGACGGGTGCCATTGTGCCGCGTCCCGGGCGGCCGATGGGCGCGCCTGCAGCCGGGCGCCCGTTTTCCGCGGTTCGTCGCATCGGCCGGCCGCCTTGCCAGCGCGACGTTTACAGTGCGACCCGCGATCGCGGCCATCGCGCGCAGTCACCGTCGGAGGAGTCCATGCTGTCCATCGCGCATCTGTCGCACGTCTACCCGAACGGCACGCGCGCGCTCGACGACGTCACGCTCACAGTGCCGCGCGGAATGTTCGGCCTGCTCGGGCCGAACGGCGCCGGCAAGTCGACGCTGATGCGGGCGATCGCCACGCTGCAGATCCCGACCGGCGGCAGCATCACGCTCGAGGCCGAGGACCGGCGCGTCGACGTGCTGCGCGAACCGCAGGCGCTGCGCGCGCTGCTCGGCTACCTGCCGCAGGACTTCGGCGTCTATCCGCGCGTGTCGGCGCTGGAGATGCTCGACCACCTCGCCGTCCTGAAGGGAATCGGCGAGCGCCGCGTGCGCAAGGAAGTGGTCGAAGGCCTGCTGGCGCAGGTGAACCTGTGGGACGTGCGCAAGAAGGCGCTGGCCGGCTTCTCCGGAGGCATGCGCCAGCGCTTCGGGATCGCGCAGGCGCTGATCGGCAGTCCGAAGCTGATCATCGTGGACGAACCGACGGCCGGACTCGACCCCGAGGAGCGCAACCGCTTCAACAACCTGCTGGCCGAGATCGGCCAGAACGTGGTCGTGATCCTGTCGACGCACATCGTCGACGACGTCACCGACCTCTGCTCGCGGATGGCGATCATCGCCGGCGGGCGCATCGTGCGCGAGGGCGTCCCGCACGACCTGATCGCGGGCCTCGCCGGACGCATCTGGCGCCGCACGATCGAGCGCTCCGAACTCGACGCCTTCCGCGCCGGGCACGAGGTGATCTCGACGCGGCTGAGCGAAGGGCGAACGATGGTCCACGTGATTGCCGACGCCTCGCCGGGCGCCGGCTTCGAGCGTTTCGACGGCACGCTGGAGGACGTCTACTTCGCGACCCTGGCCGAGCAGCGCCGCCGCCCTGCGCCGCTCGCCGCCGCGGCCTGACGCCATGCTGCGGGCCATCGCCGCGTTCGAACTGCGCTACCAGCTCAGGAGCCCGGTCTTCTGGGTCGGCTGCCTGATCTTCTTCCTTCTGACCTTCGGGTCGATCACCGTCGACCAGGTGCAGATCGGGTCGCGCGGCAACGTGCACGTGAACGCGCCGTTCGCGATCCTGCAGGTCATGGCGATCATGATGCTGTTCGCGACGTTCGTCATCGTCGCGCTGGTTGCCAACGTCGTGCTGCGCGACGACGAGACCGGCTTTGCGCCGATCATCCGTTCGACCCGCGTGAGCAAGCGGGACTATCTCGTCGGCCGCTATGTCGGCGCGACCGCGGCGGCCCTGCTGGTGCTGGCGGTGATGCCGCTCGGTATCCTGGCCGGCTCGGTCATGCCGTGGCTGGACCCGGAAAAGGTGGGGCCGTTCCGGCCGTCGGACTACGGCTACGCGCTCTTCTTCTTCGCGGCTCCGACGCTGCTGATCGTGTCGGCGATCTACTTCTCGCTCGCCACCGCGACCCGCTCGCTGATGTGGACCTACGTCGGCGCGCTGGCGCTGCTGGTCGGCTACTTCGTCCTGCGCGGCCTGCTGCGCGAGCCGCAGTACGACCAGTTGGTCGCGCTCGCCGACCCGTTCGGGCTCGGCACGCTGTCGGTGGTCACGAAGTACTGGACGGCGGCCGAGCGCAACGGCCAGATGCCCGAGATCGCCGGCGTGATGCTGGCCAACCGGGCGCTGTGGCTCGGGATCGGCGTTGCGCTGTTCGCGGTCGCCTACGCCCGGTTTTCAATGACGCAGGCAGGAGCCGCCGGATCCCGCGCGAGCAGGAAGCAAGGGAAGGGCGAGGAGGCGGGCAAGCCGCCGGCGACGCGGTCGGGCGTGACGGTGCCGGCACCCGATGCCGCCACCCGCTGGCAGCAACTGTGGCGGCTGGCGCGATTCGACATGGCGTTCGTGTTCCGCAGCCCGGCGTTCTTCGTGCTGCTCGGCATCGGCATGCTGAATTCGCTCGGCTCGCTCTGGTACGCGGGCCAGTTCTACGGCGGCGAGGTCTTCCCGGTGACGCGGCTGATGGTCGCCAGCCTGAACGGCGCCTTCACGATCATCCCGATCATCATCGCGATCTTCTACGCCGGCGAACTGGTCTGGCGCGACCGCGACCGCCGCGTTCACGAAATCGTCGACGCGACGCCGGCGCCGGACTGGGCGTTCATCGTTCCGAAGGTCCTCGCGATCACGCTCGTCCTCACGGCCACGCTGCTCGTCGCGATGCTGGCCGGCGTGGCGGTGCAGGCCCTGAAGGGTTATCCGAACTTCGAACTGCTGCACTACCTGCAGTGGTTCGTGCTGCCGGGAGCGGCGCTGGCCGTGCTGTTCGCCGTGCTCTCGGTGTTCGTGCAGGTGCTGGTGCCGCACAAGTTCCTCGGCTGGGCCGTGATGCTGCTGTATCTCGTCGCCACGGTGGCGCTCGAGAACATCGGGTTCGAGCACAACCTCTATCTCTACGCCGGCGCGTCCGACGTGCCGCTGTCGGACATGAACGGGATGGGGCGGTTCGCGGTCGGGCGCTACGCGTTCCTTGCCTACTGGGGCCTCGTCGCGCTGATGCTGCTCGTCCTCGCCTATGGGCTCTGGGTGCGCGGCGCGAGCGCGCCGCTGTGGACGCGGCTGCGGCGACTGCCGCAGCACCTGCGCGGCATGCCCGCGGTGGTGCTCGGTGTCGCCGCCGCCGGCGCGATCGGCCTGGGCGGCTGGATCTACTACAACACCAACGTCCTGAACGAGTACGTGACGACGCCGCAGCGAGAGCGGCGCCTGGCGGAGCTCGAGAAAGCGCTGATCGGCTACGAGTCGGTGCCGCAGCCGACGATCGCCGACGTCAGGCTCGACGTCCAGCTCTTCCCGCGTGAAGCGCGCGCGGTGACGCGCGGCGAGTACCTGCTGGAGAACCGGACCGGCAAGCCGCTCGACGCCGTGCACGTGCGCTGGCCGCAGCGGCTGAAGATGGACGCGCTGTCCGTTCCCGGCGGTGCCCTGGAGAAGGAGTACGCGCAGCACGCCTACCGCATCTACCGTCTGGAGCCGGCGATGGCGCCGGGCGAGCGGCGGACGATGACGTTCGTCACCACGCTGGAGCAGCGCGGCTTCAGCAACAGCCGGCCGCTGACTCGCATCGTCGAGAACGGGACCTTCGTCGACAACACCGAGATCACGCCGTCGCTGGGCATGTCGCGCGACGGCCTGCTGCAGGAACGCGCGAAGCGCCGCAAGCACGGGCTCGAACCCGAGCTGCGGCCGGCGAAGCTGGAGGACGACAGCGCCCGCGCGCGCAACGTGCTGCGCAGCGACGCGGAGTGGGTGACCGCGGACATCACGGTGACGACCGACGCGGACCAGACGCCGATCGCTCCCGGTACGACGGTCGGCGACACGACCGCCGATGGACGGCGCACCGTCCGCTTCCGCACGGACGCGCCGATCATCCCATTCTTCTCGGTGCAGTCGGCGCGGTACGCGGTGAAGCGCGACCGCTGGAACGACGTCGACCTCGCCGTCTACTACCACCCCGCGCACGAGTACAACGTCGAGCGGATGCTGTCGGCGATGAAGGCGTCGCTCGGGATCTTCAGCGAGCGCTTCAGCCCCTTCCAGTTCAGGCAGGCGCGGATCCTGGAGTTCCCGGGCTACGCGAACTTTGCACAGTCGTTCGCCAACACGATCCCGTACTCGGAGACGATCGGCTTCGTCTTCAACCACGCGGCGAGCCCCGAGAAGATCGACATGGTCACGTACGTGACCGCGCACGAGATCGCGCACCAGTGGTGGGCGCACCAGGTCGTGCCGAGCGACCAGCAGGGCGCGACGATGCTGGTCGAGTCGCTCGCGCAGTACTCGGCGCTGCTGGTGATGGAGCAGATGTACGGCCGTGACCAGATCCGGCGTTTCCTGAAGTACGAGCTGGACCGCTACCTGCGCGCGCGAGGCGGCGAGGTGGTCGAGGAACTGCCGCTCGCGCGCGTCGAGAACCAGCCGTACATCCACTACCAGAAGGGCACGCTCGCGATGTACTGGCTGCGCGAGGTGGTCGGCGAAGCGACGGTGAACCGCGCGCTGCAGCGCCTGATCCAGCAGTACGCGTTCAAGCCGGCGCCGTACCCCAACACTCGCGACCTGCTGAAGCTGTTGCGGGAGGAGGCCGGACCGCAGCACGCCCGGCTCATCGAGGACCTGTTCGAACGGATCACGCTCTACGACATGAAGGCGCGCGACGCGGCGGTGACGAAGCGCCCGGACGGCCGTTACGACGTCACGTTCACCGTGGAAGGGCGCAAGCTCTACGCCGACGGCAAGGGTCGCGAGACCGAGGCGTCGCTCGACGAATCCTTCGACGTCGGCGTCTTTGCGGACGAGCCGGGCCGCAAGGAGTTCACGTCCGAGTCGGTGCTCGCGTTCGAGCGTCGGCCGATGAAGTCGGGCACGCAGCGGGTCACGCTGGTCGTGGACCGGGCGCCGAAGTTCGTCGGCGTCGATCCGTACAACAAGCGCATCGACCGCAACTCGGACGACAACCTCGCGCGCGTCGAGGCGCGCTGACTCGCTATGATCGGCTGGGTGGAGCGGGGCGTGCGCCGCTGGCTTGGCCCCGCTACACTGCACGAGGCAAGCCAGCGAGCGCCGCTCCTCCTGCCCGCACTCATGAGCATCCTCGGTTACATCATCCTCGCCAACCTGCTGTCGACGCTGCTCTCGATCTCGCTCGCGGCATGGCTCGGCTTCAACTATCTCGCGCGGGTCATCGACAAGCTGGTGCCGGTGTCGGCCGGGCTGCTGCTCGCGACGGCGATCACGCACCTGCTGCCCGAGGCGTTCCACAGCGGCGCGGATCCGCACCTGCTCGGATGGGTCATCCTCGCTGGAATCCTGGGCCTCTTCCTGCTGGAGAAGCTCTCGCTGATCCATCACACGCATCACCACGAGGGCGACCTGCATCACCACGCGCACGGGCACGATCGCCACGAGGCGGGGCGCGGCGGCGTGCCGATCCTGATCGGCGACGCGTTCCACAACTTCGCCGACGGCGTGGTCATCGCCGGGGCGTTCCTGGTGGACGTCCATCTCGGGGTGATCGCGACCCTGGCCGTGATGGCGCATGAGATTCCGCACGAGGTCGGCGACTTCATGATCCTGCTGAACGCCGGCTTCACGCGGCGGCGCGCGTTCGCCTTCAACCTGCTGTCGGGCATGTCGGCGGTGGTCGGCGGCGTCGTCGGCTACTTCGTGCTCGAGGCCTCGCAGTCGCTGCTGCCGTACGCGCTGGCGATCGCCGCGGCGAGCTTCATCTACATCGCGCTGTCGGACCTGCTGCCGGAAATGATGCGACGCTCGTCGCTCGCCAAGTCGCTGCCGGAGGTGGGACTCGTGCTGCTCGGCGTGGTGATCGCCGCGGTCGCCACCGGCAGCGTGCACGCGCACTAGCGGTCAGGCGGCCGCTTCGTCGCCGGTCGCGATCGGCCGGGCCGGGTCCGCGATCCACTCGCTCCACGAGCCTGCGTAGAGCGCCGAGCCGGCCAGGCCGGCGATCTCCATGGCAAGGAGGTTGTGGCACGCCGTCACGCCGGACCCGCACTGGTGGACCACGCGGGAAGGAGGCGTCGAGCCGAGCGCGGTTTCGAACTCCTGCCGCAGCGCCTGCGGCGACTTGAACGTCTGGTCCGCTTCGAGGTTGCGCTGCCAGGGTCGGTTGCGTGCTGCCGGGATGTGACCCGCGACCGGATCGATCGGTTCCTGCTCGCCCCGATAGCGCTCCGGCGTGCGCGCGTCGAGCACGAGACGTTCGTGCGTGCCGAGGTTGCGCACGACGTCATCGGCCCCGACGAGCGCCATCGAGGACGGACGATCGGTGAACCGGCCCGGCGCCGACGCGGGGTCGCGGTGCTCGACAGCCCGGTCTTCGCGCCCATCGCGGCCACCCGCCGTCGAGGACCGCGACGCGCGCGTGACCGAGCCAGCGCGCCAGCCACCACAGCCGCACCGCGAAGTTGCCGCCGTTGGCGTCGTACGCGACGACCTGCGTGTCGTCGTTCACGCCCCAGCGCCGGAACGCCCGCACGATATCGGCGCGGTCCGGGAGGGGTGGCGACCGTTGCGACCGGTCTTGCGTCCCCGACAGGTCGTCATCGGTGTGGGCGAACACGGCGCCGGGATGTGCCCCGCCTTGTAGGCGCGCGGGCCGACTTCGACGTCCATCAGGTCGTGGCGCACGTCGATGACGCGCCATGCGGGATCCTCGAGGTGTTCCTGCAACTGCTCGACCGTGACCAGCGTCGTGTAAGGCATGTTCAACTCCTGTCGGGAGACTCGATGGAAGTGGTGCGCAGCGCTCGCCGGCGCGCGGTCAGCGCAGTCGAGCCGATGCCGCTCGCGATGATGACCGCGATGCCGGCCCAGCCGATCGGCGGGATCTCGTCGTCGAACAGCATGACTCCGAGGACGGACGCGAACACGATCGCGGAGAACTGCAGGCTCGCCGCGGTCTCGGTGCGGCCCTGACCGTAGGCGCGCGTCATTGCGAGTTGCGCCAGCAACGTCGCGATGCCGATCGCCAGCAGCAGCGCTGCGCCGGCCGGCGTGTGCGTCCGTGAAGCCGATCGCGAGGCTTCCGAGACCGCCGAGGATGGTGCCGGTCAGCGAGAAGTAGAAGACGACACGCCACTCCGGCTCGCCTCGTTCGCCGAGTTCCTTGACCTGCCAGTATGCGATTGCCGACAGCACGCCGGAGAACAGTCCGCCCGCTGCGCCGATCGCCTGGCCGGGTGCGAAGTTCGGCTGCAGCACGAGGATCACGCCGACGAACCCGATGCCCACGGTCGCCATCAGCGGCCAGTCGATGCGCCTGCCCGAGCGCATGGCCACTCCCATGACGAGCAGCGCGAGGAACAGCGGCGAGGTGTAGTTGAGCGTCAGCGCGGTGCCGAGCGGCAGCACCGTCGTGGCGTAGAACCAGAGGAAAACGGCAGCAGTGCCGACCACTCCGCGTCGCAGATGGAGGCCGGCGAGCGGAGTGGAGAGCGACATGCCGCGGAAGTGCACGAACGTGAACAGGCAGGCCGCGCCGATCAGGGATCGATAGAACAGGATCTCGGTGACGCCGTAGTGGCGGCCGGCGAGCTTCACGCATGCGCCCATCACCGAGAACAGCACGGACGCCACCAACATCCACAGTGCGTTCATCGAGCCGATTCTAGTGGGCGCGCCCGGCCGGTCTCCTCCGGGCGCCCGGGCTTACTGCACTAGAATCCGGGTCTGCGATCCCACACTGCCGGCATGAGCAAGAAAGCCTCCCCACCAGTCGACAGCCTCTCTTTCGAGCAGGCGATCGACGAACTCGACCAGCTTGTGCGCAAGATGGAGTCGGGCGAACTGTCGCTCGACGATTCGATCGCAGCCTATCGCCGTGGCGCGGAACTGGCGCGCTACTGCCAGTCCCGGCTCGCCAACGCGGAGCAGGAAATCAGGCAGCTCGAAGGCGACCTGCTGAAGCCGCTGAATCCGGGCGAGCTGAAAGGCGGAACGGAATGAGTTGCGCGGCGGTGGTGTTGCCGACGAGTGCAGGCACCGTCCCCTTCGACACCTGGGCCGCTGAGCGAGCGGAACGGGTCGAGGCCGCGGCGCAGCGGATGCTGCCTCCCGTGGACGCGGTGCCGCAACGCCTGCACGAGGCGATGCGCTACGCCGTGCTCGACGGTGGAAAGCGGGTTCGTCCGCTGCTCGTCTTCGCGGGCGGCGAGGTGACCGACGCGGAGGACGAGGCGCTCGACCGCGCCGCACTGGCCGTCGAGTACGTGCACGCGTACTCGCTTGCGCACGACGACATGCCGTGCATGGACAACGACGTGCTGCGGCGGGGCAAGCCGACGGTTCACGTGGCGTTCGACGAGGCCACCGCCATGCTCGCCGGCGATGCCCTGCAGGCCGAGGCGTTCAAGGTGCTGGCGGAGGGCGCGCTGCCGGCCGCGCAGACCGCTTCGCTGATGCGCGAACTCGCGCAGGCGTCCGGCACGACGGGCATGTGCGGCGGGCAGGCGATCGACCTGGCGGCGGTCGGCAACATGAACATGACCTTCGAGGACCTGGAGCGGATGCACCGCATGAAGACGGGCGCGCTGCTGAAGGCCTCGGTGCTGATGGGCGCGTTGTCCGGCCAGGCGACAATGCTCACCGAGTCCACACGCGAAGCGCTGGCGCGGTACGGAGAGGCGATCGGACTCGCCTTCCAGGTCGTGGACGACATCCTCGACGTCGAGGCGAGCAGCGCGGACCTGGGCAAGACCGCCGGCAAGGATGCCGCGCATGGCAAGCCGACCTACGTCTCGGTGCTCGGCATCGAGGCGGCGAAGGCGTGGTCGCTGAGATTGCGCGCGCAGGCGCTCGAGGCGCTGAGCGGAATGGGCGCGCGAGCGGCCCGACTGCGGGAACTGGCCGATTTCATGGTGTGCCGGACGCACTGAACCGACGGAACGACGGATGTACCAACTGCTCCGAAGCGTGTCATCGCCGGCCGACCTGCGGCGCCTCGATCGTACCCAGCTGCAGCAACTGGCCGTCGAGCTGCGCGGGTACCTGCTCGAGTCGGTTTCGCAGGACGGGCGGGCACCTCAGTTCGAATCTCGGCACCGTCGAGCTGACCGTCGCGCTGCACTACGTGTTCGACACGCCCGACGATCGCCTGGTGTGGGACGTCGGCCACCAGACCTACGCGCACAAGATCCTGACGGGCCGGCGCGAGGGAATGGCGCACCTGCGGCAATACGGCGGCATCTCCGGTTTCCCGCGCCGTTCGGAGAGCGAGTACGACACCTTCGGCACCGCGCACTCGTCGACGTCGATCTCGGCGGCGCTCGGAATGGCCGTGGCCGCGCGCAACCAGGGATCGAAACGCCATTCGATCGCGGTGATCGGCGACGGCGCGATGAGCGCGGGCATGGCCTTCGAGGCGCTGAACAACGCCGGCGTCACCGAGAACATCCGCCTGCTGGTGATCCTGAACGACAACGACATGTCGATCTCGCCGGCGGTCGGCGGCCTCAACCGTTACCTCGCGCGCCTGCTGAGCGGCAAGTTCTACGCGGCGGCCAGACACGCAGGCAAGCAGGTGCTGAAGAACTTCCCGCCCGTGTTCGCGCTGGCGCGCAGGTTCGAGGAGCACGCCAAGGGCATGGTGGTGCCCGGCACGCTGTTCGAGGAGTTCGGGTTCAACTACATCGGCCCGATCGACGGCCACGACCTCGAGTCGCTGATCCCGACGCTGCAGAACATCAAGGACCTGACGGGCCCGCAGTTCCTGCACGTCGTGACCAGGAAGGGGCAGGGCTACAAGCTCGCCGAGGCCGACCCGGTCCTGTACCACGGCGGCCGGCAGTTCGACCCGAGCGTCGGCATCAGAAGGCGGCCGCCGGCAAGCCGACGTACACGCAGGTCTTCGGCGACTGGCTGTGCGACATGGCGGCCGCGGACCCGCGGCTGGTCGGCGATCACGCCGGCCATGCGCGAAGGCTCGGGGCTCGTGCGGTTCGAGCAGGAGTACCCGAACCGCTACTTCGACGTCGGGATCGCCGAGCAGCACGCCGTGACCTTCGCCGCCGGCCTCGCGTGCGACGGCATGAAGCCGGTCGTCGCGATCTACTCGACGTTCCTGCAGCGCGCCTACGACCAGCTGATCCACGACGTCGCGCTGCAGAACCTGCCGGTCGTGTTCGCGCTCGACCGCGGCGGGCCTCGTCGGCGCCGACGGCGCCACGCACTCACGGCGCGTTCGACCTGTCGTACCTGCGCTGCATCCCGAACATGACGGTGATGGCGCCGGCCGACGAGAACGAGTGCCGGCAGATGCTGTTCACTGCGTTCCGCACGACGGGCCGAGCGCGGTGCGCTATCCGCGCGGGATCGGACCGGGA
>CAWJEE010000021.1:0-9665 GCA_963841815.1 uncultured beta proteobacterium
TCCGGCCGACGTCGACTACCGCCGCAACCCGATCGCCTGGAACGACCAGACGCTGCCGCACGTGAAGATCTACTTCACGCTCGAGGCGCTGAAGAAGACCGAGGAGCTGCACGCCAAGGTGTTCAGGGGCGGTCCAGGGTCCTGATCGCCGGCCGCTGCTGAAGACGGAGGAAATCGCGGACTTCATGGCAGCCAACGGGATCGACCGCAAGCAGTGGCTCGACACCTTCAACTCGTTTGCCGTCGGGACCCGCGCGTCGCGTGCCGGCCAGGTGTGGAAGGCCTACAAGGTCGACGGCACGCCAGCGATGGCGATCGACGGCAGGTTCATGACGGCGCCGCACATGGTCGGCTCGCGCGAAGGCAGCCTGCCCGTGATGGACTACCTGATCCAGCGTGCGCGCGCCGAGCGCGGCGGCAAGAAGTAGAACGGACCCGAGTCCGAGCGACGGCCCGCCGCTGGCGGGCCGTTTTCATTCGGCGCTCCGCACTAGTGTGCGCACTCGTTTCCGATGCCGCGGCCGCTATGCTTCGACCCGTCGTACGCGGGCGCCTCACCCTGACCATGCTCGTCCTCGTCGCCGCGCTCGCCCACCAACCCATTGAGAAGCCCGCATGAACGCCTTCCCGTCCGATCGACGTCGCAGCAAGCTCCCGATCCTCATCGTTCTCCTCGTGATCGTCGTCGCCGCCATCGCCGGCGGTTCTTACATGCTCGCGCCACGCTTCGAGTCCGAACCGCCGCAGATCGCCGTCTTCGCCGAATGCCGACGCGCTGGGCGTGGCACCGCTCGAGATCCAGGTTTCCGACAAGGGCGCCGGCCTGAAGTCCGTCACGGCGACGCTGTCGCAAGGCGGGACCGAACACAAACTCGCCGCCGAGCAGTTCGACAAGGCCGTGAGCGAGAAGAGGATCGCGGTGGCCCTGGCGAAGGTGCCCGGCGTGAAGGAAGGACCCGCGGTGCTCCGCGTCACCGCGCGCGATGCCTCGCTGTGGCGCTTCTTCGCCGGCAACGACGCCGCGCTGGAAAGGAACGTCACGATCGACATCACGCCGCCCACGCTGGAACTCATCGCCGACGACCGCTACGTGAATTTCGGTGGCGTCGGTGCGATCGTCTACAAGGCGTCGCCGGACACGGCGACCAGCGGCGTGAAGATCGGCGACTACTTCTTCCGCGGCTTCCCCGGCCAGGTGAAGGACCATCCGGACCACTTCCTGGCCCTCTTCGCGCATCCGTACAACGTCTCGCCCGAGGCGAGGCCCACGCTGGTCGCCACCGACAAGGCCGGAAACACGCGCGAGATGCGGCTCGCCTACGAGTTGAAGAACGTCAAGTACAAGAAGAGCACCATCGCCCTGTCGGACAGCTTCCTGCAGAACAAGATCACGCCGCTGCTCGCCGACGCGTCCGCCCGGCAAGGCGCGCCGAAGGACGTCTTCGTCGCCGTGAACAAGCAGTTGCGCAAGCAGAACGAGGCCGACATCACCGCGGTCACGAAGAAGACCACTCCCACGATCCTGTGGAAGGACGCGTTCGCCCAGCTCAGCAACTCGAAGGTCGAGGCGAACTTCGCGGACGAGCGGACGTACACGTACAAGGGCGAGGCCATCGATGTCGCGTACCACCTCGGCTACGACCTCTCGGTGACGAAGAACTACCCGGCCGAAGCGGCGAACAGCGGCACGGTGGCCTTCACCGGCGACCTGGGCATCTACGGCAACACGGTGATCCTCGACCACGGGCTCGGCCTCTACACGCTCTACAGCCACCTGAACTCGATCGACGTGAAGCTGGGCGACACCGTCGCCAAGCGCCAGGTCCTCGGCAGGACGGGCGAGACCGGACTCGCCGCCGGCGACCACCTGCACTTCGGGGTCTACCTCGACGGCGTCGCGGTGCTGCCGGTGGAGTGGTGGGACCAGAAGTGGATCGACGACAACATCACGCCCAAGCTGGAAGGCCGGAGCGGGCAGGAGATCGCGGAAGCGCAGCAGCCGGCGAAGGCGACGCGCAAGGGTGCGGCGAAGAAGCGGCGATAGCGCCTGCCGCGAGCCAGCCCGGCCGGCCCGGTGGCGCCGGCCGCGCCATCGAGGCCGACGCGCCGCGGCGCCGCGCGCGATCGTGCGCGGCCAGCCTCCGTCCAACCTGGCGACGTACACTTCCCGCATGCCGATGAACGTCTTCATCACCGGTGCGTCGAGCGGCATCGGCGAGGCGCTCGCGAAGGAGTTTGCCTCGCGCGGCGCCATGCTCGGTCTCGTCGCGCGCCGCCGCGAAGCGCTCGAAGCGCTGGCCGCGACGCTGCCCGGAAGCCACCACGTGTACGCGGTCGACGTGACCGACAAGGACGCGCTGATCGCGGCCGGCCGCGCGTTCGAGCAGGCGGCGGGCGGAGTCGACATCGTGATCGCCAACGCGGGCATTTCCGTCGGCGTCAAGACCGAGCACTACGAGGATCTCGCGCAGTTCGAGAAGGTGCTGACGACCAACGTGCTCGCCATGGCGTACACCTTCCATCCGTTCATCGCGCGGATGAAGTCGGTGCGCCGCGGGACGCTGGTCGGCATCGCGAGCGTCGCGGGGATCCGCGGATCGCCGGGCTCCGATGCGTACTGCGCCTCGAAGTCCGCCGCGATCACGTATCTCGAAAGCCTGCGCGTCGAGATGGCGAAACATCACGTCACCGTCGTGACGATCTCGCCCGGCTTCATCCGCACGCCGCTGACGGCCAGGAACCCGTACGGCATGCCGTTCCTGATGGACGTGGCGGACTTCGCGCCACGTGCGGCCGACGCCATCGTCGCCGGCGTTCGTTACCGGACCATCCCGTGGCAGATGGGCGTCGTCACCGCGCTGATGCGCCTCGTGCCGCGCTGGCTGTTCGACCGGCTGGTGGCCAACCGGCGGCAGAAGCCACGCGCTGTGACCAACCCGCCCTAGACCCACCATGCCCTTGGCTCTCGGCTGCATCGCCGACGACTTCACCGGCGCCACCGACCTCGCCAACACGCTGACGAAGGGCGGCCTGCGCACGGTGCAGGTCAACGGCGTTCCGCGCACCGACCTGACCCTCCCGGAGGCCGACGCGGTCGTGATCGCGCTGAAGTCGCGGACGGCGCCGGTCCGCGAGGCCGTCGACCAGTCGTTGCGCGCGCTCGCATGGCTGCAGTCGCGCGGCGCCGACCGGTTCCTGTTCAAGATCTGCTCGACGTTCGACTCGACCGACGCCGGCAACATCGGTCCCGCCGCCGACGCCTTGCTCGACGCGCTGGGCGGCGATCTCGCGCTCGTGTGCCCGGCCTTCCCCGCCAACGGCCGCACGGTGTACCAGGGGCACCTGTTCGTGGGCGCGCAGCTCCTGTCGGACTCGCCGATGCGCGATCACCCGCTCACCCCCATGCGCGATGCCAGCCTCGTGCGCGTGCTCGGCCGGCAGACACGCCACAAGGTGGGCCTGCTGCCGCACGCGTTCGTGCGCTTCGGCGCCGAGGCCGTGCACACCGCCATCGAGCGGCTGCGGTCGGACGGCATCCGCTACGCGATCGCCGACGCCACCGACGACGAGGACCTGCACGTCCTCGCGCAGGCGGCGCGCGACCTGCCGCTGCTGGTGGGAGGCTCGGGCATCGCGCTCGGGCTGCCCGAGAATGCGCGGGCACGCGGGGCCGCACCGGCGCGCGACCTCGCCGAGGCCGACGTGCCGCGCGGAGGGCCGGCACTCGTCCTCGCGGGGAGCTGCTCGCAGGCGACGCGCGGACAGGTCGACTGGTTCTCTCGCCAGCATCCTGCCCGCCGGCTCGATGCGGCCGCCCTCGTCGCGGGCCGTGGCGAGCTCGAAGCGGCCACGTGTTGGCTGCACGAGCACGTGGCGCAGGGCCCGTGCCTGATCCACTCGAGCGCGGCGCCCGCCGACGTGCAGACGTTGCAGGACTCGCTTGGCACAGGGGGGCGCGAGCGCGCCGCCGCGGCCATCGAATCGGCCTTCGCCCACCTCGCGCGGCAGGCCGTCGCGGCCGGCGTGCGCCGGCTCGTCGTCGCCGGCGGCGAGACTTCGGGCGCGGTCGTGCAGGCGCTCGGCATCGAAGCGCTCGCCATCGGCGCGGAGATCGACCCCGGCGTGCCATGGACGGTGACCCAAGGGACCGCTCCGCTCGCGCTGGCCCTCAAGTCGGGGAACTTCGGCGGCGTCGACTTCTTCGCCAAGGCGCTCGCCGCGACCAATGCCGGCTGAAACGCTGCGCGACAGCGCCGGCGCGCTGCACACGCCGGCGCCCGCCGCGCGCATCGTGTCGCTGGTGCCGTCGATCACGGAGCTGCTGTTCGATCTCGGCCTCGGCGCGCGCGTCGTCGGCCGCACCGGGTTCTGCGTCCATCCCGAGCCCGCAGTCCGCGACATCCCGAAGGTCGGCGGCACCAAGGACGTGAAGCTCGCGGCGCTGCGCGCGCTCCGACCCTCGCACGTCATCGTCAACGTCGACGAGAACGAGGCCAGCGCCGTCGAAGCGATGCGGCGCTTCGTGCCGCACATCGTGGTGACGCATCCGAACGCGCCCGAGGACAACCTGGCGCTGTACGCGCTGCTGGGCGCGCTGTTCGGTGCGGAGCAGCGGGCCGGGGAACTCGCCGCGGCGCTGCGGAACGAACTCGACCTGTGCCGGCAATCCAGCTGGCCGCGCGAGCGGGTGCTCTACCTGATCTGGAAGGATCCGTGGATGACGATCGCGGCGGACACGTACATCGCCCAGACGCTTGCGCGCGTGAATTGGGAAGTGACCACGCCGCCGGGCGGCTGGTCCGGCGCGGCGCGGTATCCGCAGGTCGACGACGTCGTCGCGGCCGCGAACGCCGTCGACCGCGTGCTGCTGTCGACCGAGCCCTTCCCGTTCACGGAGGCGCACGCCCGGGAACTGCGCACGCAGGTTGCGCCGCCGGTGCGGCTGATCGATGCGGAGATGACGAGCTGGTATGGCAGCCGCGCCATACCGGGGCTCGCCTCTCTGCGCGAGCTGCGGCGCGCGGCCTCAGCGCACGGCGCGTAGCGCCGCGAAACTGCGCTCGAGGTCGGTGACGAGGTCGTCCGCGTCCTCGAGTCCCGCCGAGATCCGGAACAAGCGTCCCTCGAAGGGACACGGCGCGACCGTGCGCTCCGGGAACGCCGGAATCATCAGGCTCTCGTAGCCGCCCCAGGAATAGCCGCGCCCGAACAGCCGCGCGCTGTCGACCAGCGCCTCCAGCGCGCCGGCCGGCAGTCCGGGCCTCAGCACGACGCCGAACAGCCCGGACGCGCCGCTCATGTCGCGCTTCCACAGCGCGTGGCCGGGATCGTCGGGCAGCGCCGGATACAGCACACGCTCCACCTCCGGCTGCTCGCGCAGCCAGGCGATGAGCCACTCGGCGTTCGCGCGATGCAGCGCCAGCCGTGCGCCCATCGAGTGCAGGCCGCGGTGCGCCAGGTAGACGTCGTCCGCGGCGGTGGTGAGGCCGTAGAAGTGCATCGCCTCGCGGATCGCGGGCCACGCCCGTTCGTTGACGGTCAGCGTGCCCATCAGCAGGTCGGAGTGGCCGCCGATGTACTTGGTCGCCGCGTGCAGCGAGACGTCGACGCCGTGCGCCAGCGGCTGGAAGTAGAGCGGCGTCGCCCACGTGTTGTCGATCACGCTGAACGCGTCGCGCCGGCGCGCGATCGCCGCCAGTCGCGGCACGTCCTGCATTTCAAATGTCAGCGAGCCCGGCGACTCGAGGAAGAGCACGCGCGTGGTCGGACGGAAGAGTTGTTCCAGTTCGTCGCCGATGCACGGGTCGTAGAACGTCGTGTCGATGCCGAATCGCGACAGCGTCTGCCGGCTGAAGCGGCGCGTCGGCCCATACACCGAGTCGGGGATGAGTACGTGGTCTCCGGCGCGTACGAACGCAAGCAGCGCCATCGTGCAGGCGGCGAGGCCGGTCGGCAGCGCCCAGCTGCGGTAGCCGCCCTCCAGCGCGTTGAGCGCGGCGTAGAACGCCTGGTGGGTCGGCGTGCCGTAGATGCCGTAGGTGGCGACTTCGTCGTCGCCGGCGAGCCGCGCCTGCGACCGCGCCTTCATGTCGGCAACGCTGTCGTGCAGCACTGTGGACCCGCGCACCAGCGGCGGATTGACGTAGTCGAAGCTGGTCGCGCGGTCGCGACCGCCGGTGACGAGCCTGGTGGCGGGCCGGCGCGGGTTGCTGGAGTCGTCTCTGTTCATGCGGTCGTGAAGCGGTAGACGCCGTCGTCGTGGAGTCGGCGCGTGATGCTGCCCTCGTACCAAAGCGCGTGCAGGTGCGCGAGCGCCTCGCCGAGCGCGAACGTGGTCTGGTGCAGGTCGAGGGCGCGCTTGAACAGCAGCGGCACGATCGACGCGGCGGTCTGCGGCGTCGCGCACGCGGCCAGCACCTCCGCGAGGCGGTCGGCGTGGTGGGCGTGCTGCTGCGCGATGCGCGCGTGCAGCCCGGTGAACGGCCTGCCGTGCGACGGCAGCACGAGCGTGTCGGCCGGCAGCAGCAGCAGGCGGTCGAGCGAGTGCAGGTAGCGCGGCAGCGGATTGCCGTCGGGCTCGAGGTCGAACACGCTGACGTTGGTCGAGATGCGCGGCAGCACCATGTCGCCCGAGATCAGCAGCTTGTCGTCCTCGCAGAACAGCGACACGTGCTCGGGCGCGTGGCCGAAGCCGACGATCGCGCGGAACACGCGCTTCGCGTGCGCGGGACCCACCGCGATCTCGTCGCCGTCCTGCACGCGCCGGAAGCTCGCGGGGCACGAGGGCACCAGCTTCGGATAGTGGCCCGAGCCGCGCGCGCGCACCCTGGCGAGCGCGTCCGGATCGGCGAGTCCGTTGCGCGCGAAGTGGCCCGCGGCCGAGTCTCCGGTGGTCTGGTCGGCGCCGAGCGACAGGAAGCGGCCGAACGCGTATTCGGCGGCCGACATCCACAGCGGCGCGCTCCACCGCGCCCTGTCGCCGCCGGCGACGAGCCAGTACGCGAGGCCGAAGTGGTCCGGATGGAAGTGCGTGCACAGCAGCCGCACCATGGGGAGCCCGCCGAACGCGCTGTCGAACAGCCGCTCCCATGCCTGCCTGGTGACGTCGCTGCTGATGCCGCTGTCGACGACGGTGTATCCCGCGCGGCCGTCGACCTCGTCGTCCAGTACCCACAGGTTGATGTGGTCGAGCGCGAACGGCAGCGGCATACGCACCCAGTGCACGCCCGGGCGCAGCGTGGTCCACGTGCCGAGGGCGGGCACGTCCGGCCACGGGTAGTGCAGTTCGTGCTCGTGGGGATTCAAGTCGCCAACTTGACGTTTACGGAAACTGACGCGATTCTACGGCCGCCATGGCGACACCGCGCGAACCGAAGGAAGGCACGACCTACTCCATCACGGAGCTGGCGAACGAGTTCGACGTCACGCCGCGCGCGATCCGCTTCTACGAGGACCAGGGCATCCTGCAGCCGCAGCGCACCGGCCGCTCCGGCCTCACGCGCGTGTACTCCCACCGCGACCGCACGCGGCTCAAGCTCACTCTGCGCGGCAAGCGCCTCGGCCTGACGCTCACGCAGGTGCGCGAGCTGATCGACATGTACGAGACGCCGAAGGACGCGTCGGCGCAGGCCAGGCGCTTTCTCGCCGTGCTGGAGCAGCACCGGCGCGCGCTCGAGCAGCAGCGCGAGGACATCCAGGTGACGCTGGCGGAGATCGGGCAGCACGAAGCCGAGTGCAGGCGGCTGCTGGGGCGCGCGGGGCGGCGTGCGCGATGAAGGTTCGGAGAGATCGCTGTCGCAGACTGTCGGGGTCGTAGGCCAGGCGTCATCGGGCACAACCGTCGGATGTCCGCTTCTCGCCGAAAGCTCCACTACCCCGCGGAATCAGCGATGAGGCGCTTGCCAAGGCAGACCGCTTCGTCCTGGACGTAGCCGAGGCGGCGGTAGAACTCGACCACAGCTGCGTTGGTGGAACGAACAAGCAGATTGACCTTGGGGACGCCAGCGCTCACGAACAACTGCTCAACGTGCTGCATCAGCTGCCTGCCATGGCCATGACAACGATGGGCCGGCGCTACCGCGAGGTAGTTGACCCATCCGCGGTGGCCGTCGTACCCCGCCATGACGGTCGCGATCAGTTCTTCGTCGTCGGTCCCGACAAGGAACCACTCCGGTTGCACTCCAAGCTTGCGCGCGATGTCCTTGTGGGGATCGTTCCACGGACGTGTGACGCCACATTCCTGCCAGAGGGAAACAACGGCTGGTTCGTCCGAGGCGCGGTAAGAGCGGACTTTCATGGAACGAGCATCGAGCGTTGACGCCGGCAATCCTATCGTGTCCGCCATCCGGCAAGGAAATGGGTCGCCCTACACTACGCATCGGCCAACTTGCTCAAACCCAGCCCGTTCGCCATCGTCACTGGCCCGACGGTGCGGTCCGAGCTTCCAGGACATTCAAGGCGCCTTGCTAGCGGTGCAGATCACCGCCATCATGACGATCGTGTTTTCCAGGCTTTGGGCGCGCGGCCGATCGCGATGCAGTTGTCCATGAGCAGGCTCTAGGCCCGGACGCAGCGCATGGCCAACCCGCTCGAGGCCATTGCCGGCCTGTTCAAGGCCGCCGCCGTGAACTGGGTGAAGGACTACGCGCAGAGCATGGGCGCGGCGCTGGCCTTCTACACCATCTTCTCGATCGCGCCGCTGCTGCTCATCGTGATCGCCATCGCCGGCTCCATTTTCGGCGAGGAGGCCGCGCGCGGCGAGATCTACGGCCAGCTGCAGGGCATGCTTGGCTCGCAAGGAGCCATCGCCGTGCAGGGCCTGCTGGAGAGCGTCGGCCAGCGCAGCGCGAGCGTGCCAGCGGCGGCCTTCGGCCTGGTGGTGCTGTTCATCGGTGCCACTTCCGTCTTCGCCGAGCTCCAGGACGCGCTCGATCGCATCTGGCGCGCGCCGCAGCGGCACAGGAGCCCAGGCCTGTGGAGCCTGTTACGCGCGCGGCTGCTGTCCTTCGGCATGATCCTGGGCATCGCCTTCCTGCTCATCGTCTCGCTGGCCTTCAGCGCGGCGCTGAGGGCGTTGAGTCGGTGGTGGGACCCCGGGATCGACCAGCTGGATCACCTTCACCGGCCTGACCGAGCTGTCGCTGAACGTCGTGCTGCTGACGGCGGTGTTCGCGATGATCTACAAGGCCATGCCGCGCGCGGCATCGCCTGGCGCGATGTCTGGGTGGGCGCGGCGGTGACCTCGGTGCTGTTCATCACCGGCAAGGCGCTGATCGGGCTGTACATCGGCGGCAGCGGCATCACCACGCTCTTCGGCGCAGCGGCATCGTTGATCGTGGTGCTGCTGTGGGTGTACTACTCGGCGCAGATCTTCCTGTTCGGCGCCGAGTTCACATGGGTCTATTCCCACCAATACGGCTCGCGCCGGAGTCAGCGGCTGCCCGTGCCTGGGTCCGGTGCGTCCGGGCCTGCTTGAGCCGGATCAGCTGAACGCCGGGGTCCGCACTCCATTTTCGGCCAGGTCGGTGTGGGAACGCGATCGTCGGGTCATGGCCGAGCGCGGAACTGGTTCTTCTACCAAGCAGCGACCGCCGACAGCGGGCACACCTTGGGCCGCCGGATCACCCGGCAGATCCAATCAGCCCGATGAGATCGGCGCCATAGCG
>CAWJEE010000022.1:0-35196 GCA_963841815.1 uncultured beta proteobacterium
CCTGGCTCTCGGGTTGCGCCAGCGCGATGTCGGCCACGCGGTCGGCGTGCAGGTCGAGCATGCGGAACTCGATCGTCTTGTCGACCAGGTTGTTCACGCGCGTGATGAACAGCATCTTGAACAGCATGAACGCGAACAGCATGCCGACCGACAGCTCGTTCGCGAGCACCGCGTAGGCGCCCAGCCAGATCACGACGACGTTCTCGAGCCCGAACACCAGCACGTTGCCGGCGCGCTGCAGCAGCGCGAGGTTCTGCACGCGCACGTCGGCGTTGGTCTGGTCGACCACGTGGTTCAGGTACGCCGACCGCCGCTCGCTTTCGCGCAGGTTCAGCTTGATGGCCATCATCCCGCGCAGCGTCTCGATGAAGTGCGTGGCCGCCTTCGCCTCGTGCACGATGCGCTCGTCCATCGCGCGCCGCTGCGGCCCGTACAGCATCACCCGCAGCGCGCCGTAGGCGAGCGCGGCGACGACGACGATGACGGTCAGCGTCGCGCTGTACCAGAACATCACCGCGAGCGTGACGCAGCACCATCACGCCGTCCATCACCGTTTCGAGGAAGGTCAGCGTCAGGGTGCGCTGGATCGCGTCGACGCTGCGGAAGCGCGACACGATGTCGCCGATGTGGCGCTTCTCGAACCAGGCGAGCGGCAGCCGCAGCAGCCGCGCGAACAGCGTGTCCAGCATGCTGCAGGTTGAGCCGCGTGCTGATGTAGACGCCGAGCCACGACCGCAGCGCCGTGATGATGGCGATCATCACCGCCAGCAGCCCGAACCCGATGCCGAGCACCGCGAGCAGGTCGCGGTCGCGGCCGACGACCACGCGGTCGACCACGAGCTGCAGGAAGAACGGCGACGCGATCGAGAGCACTTCCAGCACCAGCGACAGCAGCAGCACCTGCGTGACCGCGCCTTTCAGCCCGGTCGCCATGCGGACCAGCTGCCACGCGCTGATCTTCTCGCGCTCGTCGCGCTCGGCGAACCCGGCGGCCGGCGTCAGCTCCATCGCGACGCCCGTGTAGTGGTCCGACGCCTCCTTGAGGGTCAGCACGCGCCGGCCGCGCGCCGGGTCGTGCACCGTGATCCGGTCGCCGGCGACCTTCGTCAGCACGACGAAGTGGTTCATGTCCCAGTGCAGGATCGCCGGCAGCTTCAGCTGCGACAGCGATTCGAGCGCGACCTTTACGCCGCGGGCCGCGAGGCCCATCGTCTCGGCGATCGTCGCGATGTGCTTCAGCGTCACGCCCTTCATCGACGGCGCCAGCCGCATCCGCATCGCCGCGAGGTCGGTGCGGAAGCCGTGGCAGCTCGCGACCATGGCGACGCAGGCGATGCCGCACTCAGGCGCCTCGCTCTGCAGGATCATCGGGACGCGTCTACCGAACATGACGCGTCCCCGGAGCCGCGACCCGAGCGAGCGAAGCCCGCGGGCGATGCTGGGTCGAACGCGCCCAGGGCGCGCCGTTCGTTCAACTGAGTCTCCCTTTCAGCGCGAGTATGGGTTCGAACACCCACTCCCACACCTTGCGCTTCTCCTGCAGGATGTCGGCGTTGACCGACATGCCAGGACGCAGCGCGAGCTTCTGGTCGCCCGACACGATGTACTGGGCGTCGAGCCTGACGTCGACGCGATACACGGGCTCCTTCACGGTGACCTGCCCGACCTTCTCGCCGGCCGACCACACGGTCCGGCTGACCCGCTCGACCGTGCCGCGGTACTGGCCAAAGCGCTGGAACGGGAAGGCGTCGTAGCGCAGCACCACCTCCTGCCCCGGCTGCACGAAGCCGATCGCGCGGGTCGGCACCAGGAGCTGCGCGTGCAGGCCGCTGCCCTTCGGCACGACCATCGCGAGCGGCGCTTCGTTGGCCACGGCCTCGCCGCGGGTCGCGGCGACGTTCGTGAACACCCCCGCAACCGGGGCGCGGATCACGTTCTCGCGCTTGCCCTCTTCCTGAACGCTGCCCTGCTGCAGTTCGCTCACCTGCCGGCGGATCTGGTCGAGCTGCGTCTGGACCTTCATCTCGATCGTCGGCAGTTCCGCCTTCGCGGACGAAAGTTCGCGCTCGACTCCGGCGCGCTGCCGGCGGGCGGCCTCGAGCTTCACCTGCTGGTCGAGCACGTTGTTGCGGAACTCGATCAGCTTGCTCTCGGAGTAGAACTTGTCCTTGTAGAGCTCCTCGGCGCGCTGGAACTCGTTGCGCGACGAAGCCAGCCGGCTCTGCTGCGCCTTGATCTCGACGTCGAACTGCGCCAGTTCCCGCTGCAGGTCGTCGATCTTGCGGCGGAGGATCTCGGCCTGCTGGGCGCCGAGCAGGCGCGCCTGCTGCTGCTCGCGCTCCAGCACGGACATGCGCTCGGAGATCTCCCGCTGCACGAGTTCGCTGGAGGAGACGCCGGAGGCCGTGCCGCGCTCGAACGAAAGCCGGATCAGCGGCTGGCCGGCCTGGACCTCGTCGCCTTCCTTCGCGAGCAGTTCGGCGACTACCCCGGCCTCGGGCGCCAGCAGGCGCGCGGCGCCGGCGTCGAGCGCGAGGAACCCGTCGACCCGTTCGCGTCGGGCGTACTCGCCCCACACCGAAAATGCCACGAGTCCCAGCGCGAACGCCAGCGCCACCGCCGTGAAGATCCACAGCGGCACCGGACGCGCGAGCGAAACCTCGCCGAGCAGCTTCTCGCGCTGCGCGTCGATCGCTTCCTGGCGGAACAGCGGGTTGGCCATTGCGGTGCGGATTATGGCGGGCCCGCGCCGCGAAGGCGCGCGCCGTACCCATTTCACGGCGCAATTGCGCCGCCGGCGTGGCGTTATATCGACATTACGAAACGGTCTCTGCGCAGCCGCGGACGGCTCCTAACCTGCGGCCTCGAACGAAAACGAATGCGAGACCGCCATGCGCCACACCGCACGAATCCTGATCGCCGCACTGCTCGGCGTCGCGACCACCTCGGCCCTTGCCGGCGACGAAGCCGCCGCCGCGTGGCAGGCTGCACAGCGCGCCACGGCGGCGCAGCAGGCGCTCAGCGAGAGGTACACCGCCATCTGGTCGACGCTCGACGCGGCCCAGAAGTCCCGCTTCGCAGTGCAGGAGCGCGCGTGGCTGAACGAGGGGCGGCAGCAGGAGCAGCAGGCGTGCGTCGCCCGCGCCGGCGCGCGGACCGAACTCGTCACGCGGACCTGCGAAGCGGATGTCATCGAGCGCCGCCTCGGCGGGCTGGCCGCCCCGCAGCGCATCGCGTCGTCCCGCTAGCCGACGTTGGTCGCGTGGCTCAGGCCGGTGCTGCCGCCGCCTTCCACTTGATCGAGCAGCCGATGCTCGGCGTCTGCCGATCCGGCACGGGCCGGCCCAGCGCCACCTGCTTCATCGCCTCGAAGAGCTCGCGCTGCGCGCCCGGCGGCGCGGGCTGCCGGCCCGACGCATCGAGCCGGCCGTGGTACTGCAGCCGCAGGTCGCGGTCGTAGCCGTAGAAGTCCGGCGTGCACACCGCGCCGTACGCGCGCGCCACCGACTGGTCCGCGTCGTGCAGGTACGGAAACGGCAGCTGCTTCGCGTGCCACAGGCGCTGCATCGCCTCGAAGGAGTCTTCGGGATACGCGACGGCGTCGTTGCTGCTGATCGCCACCACGCCGACGCCGAGCGCCTGAAGCTCCCGCGCGTCGCGGACGATGCGGTCGAGCACCGCCTGCACGTACGGGCAGTGGTTGCAGATGAACATCACCAGCAGCCCGTTGGCGCCGAGCGCGTCGTCGCGCGACCAGGTCTGGCCGCACGCCCCTGACAACGCGAAATCCGGCGCGTAGCTCCCGAGTTCCGCTTCGATCGCTTCGGTGGCCATCAATGGCTCCGCTTCTTCAGGTCCATCAGCCTCAGGATCATCGGCGTGAAGATCAGCTGCATCGCCAGGCCCATCTTGCCGCCGGGGCAGATGATCGTGTTCGGCCGCGTCAGCCACGAGTCGTGCAGCACCGACAGCAGGTAGGGCAGGTCGATGCCCTTCGGATTGGCGAAGCGGATGATCACCATGCTCTCGTCCGCGCTCGGGATGTCGCGCGCGATGAACGGGTTCGACGTGTCCACCGTCGGCACGCGCTGGAAGTTCACGTGGGTGGCGCCGAACTGCGGCACGATGTGGTTCACGTAGTCCGGCATCCGCCGCAGGATCGTGTCGACCACCGCCTCCTGCGAGTAGCCGCGCATCTTCTTGTCGCGGTGCAGCTTCTGCATCCACTCCAGGTTGATGACCGGCACCACGCCGACCAGCAGGTCGACGTGGCGCGCGACGTTGATCTTCTCGTCCACGTAGGCGCCGTGCAGACCTTCGTAGAACATCAGGTCCGAGCCCGGCTCGATGTCCTTCCATTCCGTGAAGTGCCCGGGCTCGGCGCCGTGCTCGGCCGCCTCGCCCGCATCGTGGATGTACTTGCGCACGCGCCCGGCGCCGCTCTCGCCGTAGCCCTTGAACAGCGCCTCGAGTTCCTCGAGCAGGTTGGAGTACGGCCCGAAGTGCGAGTAGTGCTTGTTGCCGCTCGCCTCCGCGTCCTTCATGCGGGCGCGCATTTCGTGGCGGTTGTAGCGATGGAACGAGTCGCCCTCGACGACCTGCGCCTTGATGCCTTCGCGCCGGAAGATGTGCTGGAAACTCTGCATCACGGTGCTGGTGCCGGCGCCGGACGATCCGGTCACGGCGATGATCGGGTGCTTCCTGGACAAAGGAGTTCTCCCTCGATGTTCGTTGTTCTGCGGCGCGGTCGGGTCAGGTCAGCACGTCATGTAAGAGCTTCAGGCCGGTACAGCGACCGCTCGTTGAAGAGCGGCGAGACGTACGGCTGGTCGGTGCCGTCGTCGTACTCGCGGTGGTAGCGCTCGATGCGGTCGACCTCGTTCTTCGACCCGAACACGAGGCCGATGCGCTGGTGCAGCTTCTCCGGCTGCACTTCCAGCACCGACGACCGGCCCGTGCTCGCGCGCCCGCCCGCCTGCTCCATCACGAAGCCGATGGGATTCGCTTCGTACAGCAGGCGCAGCCGGCCCGGCTTGCGTCACGTCCTTGGTGTCACGCGGGTACATGAAGACGCCGCCGCGCATCAGGATCCGGTGCGCCTCGGCCACCATGCTGGCGATCCAGCGGGTGTTGAAGTCCTTGCCGCGCGGCCCGGTCTTGCCGGCCAGGCACTCGTCGACATAGCGCTTGATCGGCGATTCCCAGAAGCGGCTGTTGCTGCTGTTGATCGCGAACTCCTGCGTGTCGGACCGGCACCTGGATGTCCGGATGTGTCAGCTTGAACTCGCCCAGGTTCGGGTCGAGCGTGAAGCCGACGACGCCGCTGCCGACGGTCAGGACCAGCATCGTCGCCGGCCCGTAGATCGCGTAGCCCGCGGCCACCTGCGTGACGCCGGGCTGCAGGAAGTCGGCTTCGGTCACGTCGCGCCCCGAATCGACGGCGGACTGCGGCGCGCGCAGGATCGAGAAGATGCTGCCGACCGAGACGTTGACGTCGATGTTGCTCGAACCGTCGAGCGGATCGAACACCAGCAGGTACTTGCCGCGCTTGCACGTGGCCGGGATCTGGTACGGATCGTCCATCTCCTCCGACCCCATGCCGGCCAGGTGCCCGACCACTCGGTGGTGCGGATGAAGATCTCGTTGCTGACCACGTCGAGCGGCTTCTGCACTTCGCCCTGCACGTTCACGGGCAAGTGAGCCTGCGCGTGAGAGTGCGCGGCCGCCACGAGCTCGCGGCTCATCGGATCGCCGAGCTGGCCGAAGGCGACCGCGCGCGCGATCGCCTTGGCCGCGAGGGCGACGTCGAGGATCAGCGCGTTCAGGGCGCCACTGGCCTGCGGGAAGCGCTGGCGCTGCTCGATCAGGTACTGGGTCAGGGTACGGCGGTTGGACAACGGCATCGGAGTTCCCGGAAGGTCAGGCGGCAGACTGGAACACCCGGCTGGCGAGGATGTCCTCGGGCACGAGGGTGGTGAGGTCGGATTCGGTCAGCGCGCGGTCGCGCACGGCGAACAGGCGCGACGCGGCGCGCAGCCGCGCGCGGTCGAGCGCGTTGCGCACGCTGCGCGCGTTGGCGAAGTGCGGCTGCTGCATGCGGCGTGCGATGTACTGCTCGAAGGCCTCGCGCGCGCCCGGCCCGAAGTGATAGTGCTGTCCGCCGAGCATGCGGTCGGCAATCTGCATCAGCTCGCCCTCGCCGTAATCCGGGAAGTCGATGTGGTGCGCGATGCGCGAGCTCATGCCCGGGTTGGACTTGAAGAACGTGTCCATCCGGTCCTTGTAGCCGGCGAGGATCACGACGAGGTCGTCGCGGTGGTTCTCCATCACCTGCAGCAGGATCTCGATCGCCTCCTGGCCATAGTCGCGCTCGTTCTCCGGGCGGTACAGGTAGTACGCCTCGTCGATGAAGAGCACGCCTCCCATCGCCCGCTTCAGCACGTCCTTGGTCTTGGGCGCCGTGTGGCCGATGTACTGCCCGACGAGGTCGTCGCGCGTGACGCTGACCACGTGACCCTTGCGCACGTAGCCCAGCCGGTGAAGGATCTGCGCCATCTTCAGCGCCACCGTCGTCTTGCCCGTGCCCGGGTTGCCCGTGAAGCACATGTGCAGCGACGGCGCGGCGGCCTCGAGGCCCAGCTGGCCGCGCGCCTTCGACACGACGAGGAACGCCGCGATGTCCTGGATGCGCTTCTTCACCGGCGCGAGCCCGACCAGGTCGCGGTCGAGCTCCTCCAGCACCTCGAGCACGTGCGTGTCGCGCAGGATGGCCTGCAGGTCGACGGTGGGTGCGGCCGCGGCGTTCTGGGCTACCTTCTCGCGTCGCTTGAGGGAATGGAGCTTGGGGCGGCCCGGCGCCTCATCCGCTACTCGTAGCGCGAGCCGGCCGGTCGCATCGCGGCATAGCCCTGCGTCGTGTAACGCACCATGCGGCCCGCGGCTTCCTGCCGCTGCAGGCCGAAGCCCGGCTCTTCCGGCGGGCGATTGACGATGAACGACATGCACATCGACTCGACGCCGCGCGTGTTGTCGAAGGCGTTGACCTTGATGTAGTGGTTCGGGAAGGCCTTGCGGCAGGCGTTCACCTCGAATAGCACCGCCGCGCCGTCCTTCACGGTGAACATCGGCAGGCCCCACATCTCCCAGTAGACGTTGCGGGGGTGCGGGTCGTCGGTGTACTCGACCGACAGCGCCCAGCCGCGGCCGAGGGCGTAGTCGACCTGCGCGCGGATCTCGTCGTCGGTCAGGTCGGGCAGGAACGAAAAGGTGCCTTGCGTGATTCTCATGGAAGTTCTCCTGCTCAGCTGGCCGTCGCGGTGACCGCGAAGTCCGGCGTGTCGGTCGAGGTGTAGTTGAAGCTGACGTCCTTCCAGGTATCGAGCGCCTGCGCCAGCGGCTTGCACCACCTGGCGGCGGCGGCGAGGACGTCCGGCCCTTCGTTGGCGATGTCGCGGCCTTCGTTGCGCGCCTTGACCATCGCTTCGAGCGCGACGCGGTTGGCGATCGCGCCCGCCTGGATGCCGGCCGGGTGGCCGATCGTGCCGCCGCCGAACTGCAGCACCACGTCGTCGCCGAACAGCGTCAGCAGCTGGTGCATCTGGCCGGCGTGGATGCCGCCCGAGGCGACCGGCATCACCTTGCGCAGGTCGACCCAGTCCTGGTCGAAGAACAGGCCGCGCGAGAGGTCGGTCTTCGTGTACGTGTCGCGGCACACGTTGTAGTAGCCCTGCACGGTCATCGGGTCGCCTTCCAGCTTGCCCACCGCCGTGCCCGCGTGCAGGTGATCGACACCCGCCAGCCGCAGCCACTTGGCGATCACGCGGAAGCTGACGCCGTGGTTCTTCTGCCGCGTGTACGTGCCGTGCCCCGCGCGGTGCATGTGCAGGATCATGTCGTTCTTCCGGCACCAGTTCGACATCGACTGGATCGCGCTCCAGCCGATCACGAGGTCGATCATCAGGATGTTCGAGCCCATTTCCTTCGCGAACTCGGCGCGCTCGTACATGTCTTCCATCGTCGCGGCGGTGACGTTCAGGTAGTGGCCCTTGATCTCGCCGCTCCCCGCCTGCGCCTTGTTGACGGCTTCCATGCAGAACAGGAAGCGGTCGCGCCAGTGCATGAAGGGCTGCGAGTTGATGTTCTCGTCGTCCTTCGTGAAATCGAGGCCGCCGGTCAGCGCCTCGTAGACGACGCGGCCGTAGTTCTTGCCCGACAGGCCGAGCTTCGGCTTCATGGTCGCGCCGAGCAGCGGGCGGCCGTACTTGTCGAGGCGCTCGCGCTCGACGATGATCCCGGTCGGCGGGCCCTTGAAGGTCTTCACGTACGCGGCCGGGATGCGAATGTCCTCGAGCCGCGCCGCCTTCAGCGGCTTGAAGCTGAAGACATTGCCGATCAGGCTCGCCGTCATGTTGGCGATCGAGCCCTCTTCGAACAGGATGATGTCGTAGGCGATGTAGGCGAAGTACTGCGCCTCGTTGCCGGTGCCGGCGCCGGTGCCCGGCACGGCGTCGACGCGGTAGGCCTTGGCCTGGTACGACTCGTGCGCCGTCAGCAGGTCGGTCCAGACCACCGTCCAGGTGGCGGTCGACGACTCGCCGGCCACCGCAGACGCCGCTTCGTCCGGATCGACGCCTTCCTGCGGCGTGATCCGGAACACGCAGATCACGTCCGTGTCCTTCGGCTCGTAGTCGGGCCGCCAGTAGCCCATCTGCTTGTACTTCAGGACGCCACCCTTGTAGCGCTCCTTGGTGTCTCGGATCATTCCCTCGACCGGTTTGTTCATCGCCAGATCTCCCCTTGCAGCGTCCTGTTGCAGCGCACCGCGCGCGTTGGACGGCACTCTAGGGACCCAAACATATAAGGTACAGTCACGTTTTCTGACCTCTCAGTTAAGTTTTCCTTATGAAAAACGCGACGCTGCGACAGCTGCGGGTCTTCGCCGCCGCCGCGCGGCACCAGAGCTTCGGCAAGGCCGCCGAAGAGCTCCACCTGACGCCGCCCGCGGTCTCGATGCAGATCCGGGAGCTGGAGGAGCACGTCGGGCTGCCGCTGTTCGACCGCTCCGGACGGCAGGTCGCGCTCACCGTTACAGGTGAGTACTTACTCGTCTACGTGCGCAAGGTGCTGGCGACCCTGAAGGACGCCGAGGACGCGATCGCCCGGTTCCGTGGACTGGAAACCGGCCGGGTCTCGATCGGCATGGTGAGCACGGCCAAGTACTTCGTGCCGCGGCTGCTGGCGCAGTTTCGCCAGGAGCACCCTGCGATCGAGGTGAAGCTCGCGGTCGGCGGCAACCGCGAGCAGCTGGTGGCGCTGCTGCGCGCCAACGAGGTCGACCTGGCGATCATGGGCCGCCCGCCGCGCGAGCTCGCCACGCGCGCCGAGCCGTTCGCTGTGCACCCGCACTCCATAGTCGCGACGCCCGATCACCCGCTGCTGCGGATCGGCCATGCGCCGGCCAGCCTCCTGAATAACTACGAATTCATCATCCGCGAGACGGGCTCCGGGACACGGGCCGCGATGGAGAAGTTCTTCGCGGACCACCGGCTGCAGCCACGCATCGCGATGGAGATGGCCAGCAACGAGACGATCAAGCAGGCGGTGATGGCCGGCATGGGCGTGAGCTTCCTGTCGCTGCACACGATCGGGCTGGAACGCCGCGCCGGCCTGCTCGCCGTGCCGGACATCGAAGGGCTGCCGGTGCTGAAGCGCTGGTACGTCGTCAACAACCTGTCGAAGACGCTGTCGCCCGCGGCGGAGGCGTTCCGCTACTTCATCCTCGAAGAGGGCGAACGGTTCCTGGCGAAGGAGTACGGCACGCCGGAGGCCGCGTCCGAAGCACGCGAGCCAGGGTGAGAACCCCCTGCTAGCGCGGGAAGTACATCTTCTTCTTGTCGAGCTCGTAGCTCCACGGCAGGCCGGAGTTCTTCCAGCCGTTCACGGTGCGACGGCCCTTGTCGGACATTTCGCCCTCGAAGCCGTACACGACGATGTAGACGCGCTTGTAGCCTGAGTCGTTCAGCAGGTCGGCCGCGCGCGAGCTGCGTTCCCCGGCGCGGCACATCAGCACGACCGGATCGTCCTTGGTCAGGCCCTTCTCCTTCAGGCGCCGCTCCATCTCGGGAACGAAGTCGTTGAACGGCTCGAGCTTGTAGAAGGCACGGTTCTCATCCCAGTCGGTCATGAATTCCTGGAACTCCACGTATGGCACGAGCGCATCGACGCCCTCGGCCATGCCGAGGAACTGGGCCTCGGCGCGCGTGCGGACGTCGACGAACAGGACCTTGCCTTTCTGTGCCTTGATGAACTGCTGCGCCTGCTTGGGCAGCAGGTAGTTCTGCTGCTTGGTGCGCATCTCTTCCGGCACCTTGGACGGCGCGATGGTCTGCGCGCCGGCGCTGGCGGCAAGCACGGCGAATACGGCGGCGACCAGCAGGGAGAGAAAGTTTTTCACGGCGTTGCTCCGAAAGCGCGATCCGTCAGGGACCGGCGAGCCGGACATCTTAGGGCCGCGCGCGCCGGCTTCTAGGACGCGGATCACATATGGGCATGCCCAGCCGCCACATCGGGCCGGGCCGGCGACCGGCAGTTCGGCTCCGGTATCGTCGCCGCCGATGCCCGCTGCCCCGCCCCGCTACGCGGCGTACCTGCTGCTGACCGCCTCGATGGCGCTGGTGGGCAGCTACGTCGCGCTGTCCAAGCCGCTGGTCGCCGCGCTGCCCGTCTTCGCGCTCGCCTTCCTGCGCTTCGCCATCGGGGCCGTCGCGATGATCCCGTGGACGCCTCGCACGCGCGGGGAGGCGCCGCTTTCCGCGAGCGAGCGCCGCTGGCTCTTCCTGATGTCGTTCTTCGGCAACTTCCTGTTCTCGGTCTGCATGCTGACCGGCATCGCCATGACGACCGCCACGGCGGCCGGGGTGATCCTCGCGACCCTGCCCGCGGTCGTGGCGCTGCTGTCGCGGCTGTTCCTGCGCGAGCACCTGGGCCCGCGCACGCTGCTCGCCATCGCGCTCGCTGTGGGCGGCATCGTCCTGCTGCAGTTCGCCAAGGCAACCGACGCCGGTCGGAGCGCGCCAGGCGCTGCTCGGCAACCTGCTGATGTTCGGCGCGGTCGTGTGCGAGGCGAGCTACGTGATCCTCGGCAAGCGGCTCGCGGCCACGCGCGCGCCGCTGCGCGTGTCGGCGCTGATCAACCTGTGGGGCCTGGCGCTGACCGCGCCGCTCGGCCTGTGGCAATTGATGCGCGCCGACCTCGGCGCCATGACCGGCGGCCTGTGGACGCTGCTCGTCTTCTACTCGCTGGCGGCGGGCCTGTTCTCGGTGTGGATGTGGGTCTCCGGGCTCAGGCACGTTCCGGCCAACCAGGCGGGGGTGTTCACGGTCGCGTTGCCGATCGCGGCCACCGCGGTCGGCGTCCTGCTGCTGGGCGAAACGTTCACGGCGCTGCACGCCGTCGCCCTTGGCTGCGCTGCCGCCGGGGCGGTGCTGATCGCCACGTCGCCGCGCGCGACGGCGGCCTGAGCGACCGGGTTCAGGACTCCGCGTCCGCGCGCGCCGGCGCCTCGGCGAGCAGCGGCTGGATCAGCTTGCGCACGTCGACGTGCGCCCCCAATCGAGCGACGAGCAGGTACATGCCCGCCAGCTTGCGGTGCAGGAACATCGTGTCCGGCGGCGGCGCCTTCAGCAGGCCCTGCTTGAACGCCAGGTCGAAGCCCAGCTCGCGCACGCGCGCGGGAAGACTCGACGCCGCGAAGTCGTAGCGGCCGCGGTGCTGCAGCGGTTCGCACACCAGCTGGATCACGTCGACCACCGCTTCCCGCTGCTGCAGCGGCGCGTCCGCCGCGAGGTAGCCGATCGCCACGGCCTGCTCGGCGATCGTCGCGCGGTCGCGCGCCACAATCGCGCGCGTGATGCGTCGGAACCGGTCGACGAAGTCCACCGTGAACTCCTGCGTCGCACCGAAGTCCAGCAGCACCAGGCGCCCGGAGTCCGGCTGGAACAGGTAGTTCGCGAAGTTCGGGTCCGTCTGCATCACGTGGAACTCGAAGAGCTCGCGGAAAGTCAGGTACTCGAGCGCCGCGCCGAGCTTGTCGCGCTGCTTCTGCGGCACGTCGTCGTGCGCCATCTCCTCCAGCGGCACGCCCTCAACGAAGTCCATCGCCATCACGCGCGGCGTCGTGAAGTCCCAGTGCACGCGCGGCACGAGCAGGTCGGGATCGCCGGCGACGAGCGTGGCGTACTTCTCGAGGAAACGGCCCTCGGCAATGTAGTCGGACTCCTGCTGCAGCTGACGCTTCGCTTCCTTCGCGATGCCGTGGACGTCGATGCCCAGCGGCAGCACGTTCGCCATCCTCAGCAGCGCGGCCACGTTGTCGACGTCGCTCGCGATCGACTTCGCCACACCCGGGTACTGGATCTTCAGCGCCAGGTTGCGGCCGTCGCGGGTGCGCGCTCGGTGCACCTGTCCGATCGACGCCGCGGCGATCGGCTCGTCGTTGAACTCGGCAAAGCGACGCTCCCAGCCTTTGCCGTACTCGCGTCCCAGCACGCGACGCAGTTGCTCCAGCGGCATCGGCGCCGCGGACGAGCGCAGCACCGAGAGCGCCTGCGCGAACTCGGGCGGCAGTAGGTCGTCGCCCTGCAGCGAGATCAGCTGGCCGAGCTTCATCGCCGCGCCGCGCAGGTTCGACAGCCGTTCGGCGAGGCGCCGCGCGGTCGCCGCCGTGAAGAGCGGGCTGCCCGCCTTCGGGTCGTTCGGGTGGCCCAGGCGCCGCAGTCCCTCGATCGCACCGCCGACCGCGAGTTCGCCTGCAGCGAATCCGATGCGGGCCAGGCGTCCGAGGCGACTCTGGGGAACGGCGGCGGGAGGCGGTTTGCGGGTCATCGTTGATTGGCGCGTGGTTCGACCCGTCGTAAGCGAGCCGCTGAGGGCAGCAGCGCGGAGACCGCAACGCCCATTGCCCGCGCTCCGACAGGATCTCGGCGGACCCGGGCCGCGCGCCAGGTGCAACGGCTCACGGGCAACGGCGGGGGCACGCTTCAGCAGTCTAGCTGGCGCGCATCGAATCGAAACGGGCGCACCACGCCCGTGCCATTTTCGCCTGCCGCCTGCGCCGGGCTCACGGTGTTGGTGCAGCCGGGCCGCCTCGCAGTGCAAAACGCCCCGAAAACCCGTGGCATGGAACTTGTATTGCAGTGCACAGCGCCGATCGGGTGCTCTCTAAGGGGGAAATGCATGGACCGCAGACAATTCATCCAGGCGGGCGGCGCGGTGGCGCTTGGCGCCTCGTCGATCTCGACCGCATTCGGCCAGGCGAAGACGCCGATCAAGGTCGGCATCCTTCACTCGCTGTCCGGAACGATGGCGATCTCCGAAACGGCGCTGAAGGAGACGGCGCTGATGACGATCGCCGACATCAACGCCAAGGGCGGCGTGATGGGACGCCCGCTCGAGCCGGTGGTCGTCGACCCGGCGTCCAACTGGCCGCTGTTCGCCGAGAAGGCGCGCCAGCTGATCACGCAGGACAAGGTTTCCGTCGTGTTCGGCTGCTGGACCTCGGTGTCGCGCAAGAGCGTGCTGCCGGTCTTCAAGGAACTGAACAGCCTGCTCTTCTACCCGGTGCAGTACGAAGGCGAGGAACTCGAGAAGAACGTGTTCTACACCGGGGCCGCGCCCAACCAGCAGGCGATCCCGGCGACCGAGTACCTGATGAGCAAGGAAGGCGGCGGCGCCAAGCGCTTCTTCCTGCTCGGCACCGATTACGTCTACCCGCGCACGACCAACAAGATCCTGCGCGCGTTCCTGAAGAGCAAGGGCGTCGCCGAGAAGGACATCGAGGAGGTCTACACGCCCTTCGGCCACAGCGACTACCAGACGATCGTCGCGAACATCAAGAAGTTCGCGAGCGGCGGCAAGACCTGCGTGATCTCGACCATCAACGGCGACTCGAACGTGCCCTTCTACAAGGAACTCGGCAACGCCGGCCTGAAAGCCAAGGACGTGCCGGTCGTGGCGTTCTCGGTCGGCGAGGAGGAACTGCGCGGCGTCGACACGAAGCCGCTGGTGGGGCACCTCGCCGCGTGGAACTACTTCATGTCGCTGAAGAACCCGGCCAACGACGCCTTCATCAAGATGTACCGGGACTGGGCCGCGAAACAGAAGCTGCCGAACGCCGACAAGGTCGTCACCAACGACCCGATGGAAGCCACGTTCGTCGGCATCCACATGTGGAAGCAGGCCGTCGAGAAGGCGAAGACCGCCGACGTCGACCCGGTGATCGCCGCAATGGCAGGCCAGACGTTCGACGCGCCCTGCGGCTACAAGCTGAAGATGGACGAAAAGAACCACCACCTGCACAAGCCGGTGCTCATCGGCGAGGTGCGCGCCGACGGGCAGTTCAACGTGGTGTGGCGGACCAAGGGTCCCATCCGGGCCCAGCCGTGGAGCCCGTTCATCGCCGGCAACGAGAAGAAGCCGGACACGCCGGTCTGATCCTGCTGTACCGGAGCGGGCGCCTTTCCCTGGAACGGAGGCCGCCCGCTCCGCCTCTCCCGGAAGTCCATGTTCCAACCTCTTCGCCTCCTCGCGTTCGCCCTGGCGCTTTTCATCGCGCCGGCCTGGGCTGCGCTCGACCCCGCCAGCGTGCTGCCGCTCGCCGACGAGGATCCGGACGTGCGCATCGAGGCCATTCGCAAGCTCACCGCGACCCAGGAGCCGCGCGTCGCCGACATCCTCGGCGCGCTGTCGAATGAAGCGCTCGGCCTGATCGACAACGGCCGTCGCGCGGTCATCGTCGCCGACGGCCAGATGGCCGACGCCGCGACCGGTGCCGCGCTCGGCGCGGCGCCCGCGAACTTCGAGCCGCTCATGGTCAACAACCGGCTGCGCGGCGAGATCGACGCCGCTCTCGCGGCGCTGAAACTCGCGAGCCCGGACGCCGCGGCGCGCCTCGCCGCCGCCCGGGCGCTGCAGGGCTCGGACAACGAGGGCCTGCTGCCCATCGTGCAGAAGGCGATCGACAAGGAGTCCGACCCCGAGGTCAAAGGCGTGCTGGAGCTGTCGGCCGCGTCCCTCGCACTGAAGAATTCGGATCCGGCGCTGCGGGCCAAGGCCGCCGCCGACCTCGCGAAGAGCAACGACCCGCAAGTGCGGCAGGTGCTCTCCGCGCTCGTCGGCAAGGGCAGCGACGGCACCTACGCGGAACCGGATGAGCGCGTGCGCACCGCCGCGCAGCTGTCGCTCGCCGAGATCAACCGCCGCCTGTTCAGCACGGAGATCGGCCTGGCGGCGTTCACCGGACTGAGCCTCGGCTCGATCCTGCTGCTCGCCGCGCTCGGCCTGGCGATCACCTACGGCCTGATGGGCATCATCAACATGGCCCACGGCGAGTTCCTGATGATCGGTGCGTACACCACGTACCTGACGCAGGGCGTGTTCCGCCACTACTTCCCCGGCGCGTTCGACTGGTACGTCGTGGCGGCGCTGCCCGCCGCGTTCATCGTCACCGCGCTGATCGGCATGGCGCTCGAGCGCGGCGTGCTGCGCTGGCTGTACGGCCGGCCCCTCGAGACCCTGCTCACCACCTGGGGCGTCAGCCTGCTGCTGATCCAGGCGTGCCGCTCGCTGTTCGGCGCGCAGAACGTCGAAGTGCGAGAACCCCGCGTGGCTGTCGGGCGGCATCGCGATCAGCGGCGGCTACGTGATCCCGTTCAACCGCATCGCGATCGTCGTCTTCGCGCTGATCGTGCTGGCCGCGGTCTGGCTGCTGATCAACCGCACGCGCACGGGCCTGTTCGTGCGCGGCGTGACGCAGAACCGCGCGATGGCCAGCTGCACGGGCGTGCCGACGCACCGGGTCGACATGCTCACGTTCGGCCTCGGCTCGGGGCGTCGCCGGCCTCGGCGGCGTGGCGCTCTCGCAGATCGGCAACGTCGGCCCGGACCTCGGGCAGGCCTACATCGTCGACAGCTTCATGGTGGTCGTGCTCGGTGGCGTCGGCCAGCTCGCCGGCACCGTGATCGCCGCGTTCGGCCTCGGCTCCATCGCGAAGTTCCTCGAGCCGCTGTCGGGCGCCGTGCTCGCGAAGATCATGGTGCTCGTCTTCATCATCCTGTTCATCCAGAAGCGTCCACAAGGCCTGTTCGCGCTGAAGGGGCGGAGCGCCGAGGCATGACGCGCCTCTTCACTCCGAGGGCCTGGACCGCGATCTTCGCGGTCGCGGCGGTGCTCGTCGTCGTTCTTCCGACGCTGCACCTCGCGCTGCCCGACTCGCACCCGATGCACGTGTCGAGCTTCTGGATCACGCTGCTCGGCAAGTTCATGTGCTACGCGGTGGTCGCGCTGGCGATGGACCTGATCTGGGGCTACACCGGCATCCTGTCGCTCGGGCAGGGCCTGTTCTTCGCCCTCGGCGGCTACGCGTTCGGCATGTACCTGATGCGGCAGATCGGCCGCGACGGCGTCTACAAGAGCGACCTGCCGGACTTCATGGTGTTCCTCGACTGGAAGGAGCTGCCCTGGTACTGGGTCGGCACCGACTCGTTCCTGTGGGCCTGCGTGCTGGTCGTCGCGGTGCCCGGCCTGCTCGCGCTCGCGTTCGGTTTCTTCGCGTTCCGCTCGCGCATCAAGGGCGTGTACTTCTCGATCATCACGCAGGCGCTCACCTACGCCGCGATGCTGGCGTTCTTCCGCAACGACATGGGGTTCGGCGGCAACAACGGCTTCACCGACTTCAAGCGCATCCTCGGGATGCCGATCACGTCGCCCGAGATGCGGACCGCGCTCTACGTGCTGTCCGGCCTGTACCTGCTCGGCGCGCTGGTCGTCGCGCGCTGGATCGTCACCAGCAAGATGGGCCGGGTGCTGACGGCGATCCGCGACCAGGAGTCGCGGCTGATGTTCCTCGGCTACCGCACGCGCTCGTACAAGCTCGTGATCTGGACGATCGCGGCGGTGATGAGCGGGATCGCCGGCGCGCTCTACGTCCCGCAGGTCGGGATCATCAACCCGGGCGAGATGAGCGCGGCCAACTCGATCGAGATCGCCATCTGGGCCGCGGTCGGCGGCCGCGGCACGCTGGTCGGCCCGATCCTCGGCGCGTTCGCGGTCAACGGCGCCAAGACCTGGTTCACGGTGGCGTATCCGGAGCTGTGGCTGTACTTCCTCGGGCTGCTGTTCGTGCTGGTCACGCTGTTCCTGCCGCGCGGACTGGCGCGGACTCGCCGACGACGGTCCGCCAGCGGCTGCCGGACCGGTTTGCAGCGAAGCCGGCGACCGCGCCGGTGACGCAGGAGGCCGGCTCGTGAGCGACGGTTCGATCCACGCGCTGTCGGGCGCCGGCGACGCCGTCGGCTACAGCCACCCGCTCGATCCGGACAAGGTCGACACCCGGCACGGCCCGATCCTGTACCTCGACGACATCACGGTCAGCTTCGACGGCTTCAAGGCGCTCAACGCGCTTTCGCTGACGATCGAGCGGGGCGAGCTCCGCTGCATCATCGGGCCCAACGGCGCCGGCAAGACGACGATGATGGACGTCATCACCGGCAAGACGCGCCCCGACGCCGGCACGGCGTTCTTCGGCCAGACGTTCGACCTGACGCGCCTGCCCGAGACCGAGATCGCCCGCCTCGGCATCGGCCGCAAGTTCCAGAAGCCGACGGTGTTCGAGAACCACACGGTGTTCGAGAACCTCGAGCTGGCGATGAAGATGGACAAGCGGGTGCGCGCGTCGCTGCTGGCGAAGCTGACGGCCGCGCAGCGCGACCTGATCGCACGCACGCTGAAGACCATCCGCCTCGCCGGCAGCGAGGACCGCCTCGCGGGCTCGCTGTCGCACGGCCAGAAGCAGTGGCTCGAGATCGGCATGCTGCTGATGCAGGAGCCCGAGCTGATCCTGCTCGACGAGCCCGTCGCCGGCATGACCGATGCCGAGACGGCACGCACGGCGGAGCTGATCCTCGAGCTGGCCGGCCAGCACTCGGTGGTCGTCGTCGAACACGACATGGACTTCGTCGGCAAGATCGCGCGCACCGTGACCGTCCTGCACGAGGGCAGCGTGCTCGCCGAAGGCTCGATGGCGGCCGTGCAGGCCGACGAACGCGTGATCGAGGTCTACCTCGGCCGCTGACCGGGCCATCGATGCCATGCTGAAGATCGAACACCTCGACCAGTACTACGGCGGCAGCCACATCCTGCGCGACGTGTCGCTCGATGTCGCCGGCGCTGCGTGCACGGTCCTGCTCGGGCGCAACGGCGTCGGCAAGACGACCCTGCTGAAAGGCATCATGGGCCTCGTCGGCCCGCGCGGCGGACGCATCCTGTTCGACGGCCAGGACATCACGAAGCTCGCGCCGTACCAGCGCGTGCGGCTCGGCATCGGCTACGTGCCGCAGGGCCGCGACATCTTCAATCGCCTCACGGTCGAAGAGAACCTGATGATGGGCCTCGCGCCGAAGAGCGGCGCGGCCGGCCGCAAGGTGCCCGAGCACATCCTCGAACTCTTCCCGGTGCTGAAGCAGATGCTGAAGCGGCGCGGCGGGGACCTGTCCGGCGGCCAGCAGCAGCAGCTCGCGATCGGCCGGGCGCTCGCCGCCGATCCGCGCCTGCTCATCCTGGACGAGCCGACCGAGGGCATCCAGCCGTCGATCATCAAGGAGATCGGCGGCGTGATCCGCAAGCTGGTGACCGAGAAGAAGATGGCGGTGCTGCTGGTCGAGCAGTACTACGACTTCGCCGAGTCGCTCGCCGACGCCTATGCGGTCATGCTGCGCGGCCAGATCACCCACCGCGGCGGCGGGGCCACGATGCAGGACGAGAACATCCGCGGGACTGCTCGCGATCTGAGCGCGCATCGAAGTTTCCTGCCAACCATCAACCGTCCCGCCGCCGCGTGAAATGCCTCGCGCCGGCAGCGCGGGCGCTATGTTCAGGAGGCCGCGCGCCGCGCCGCAAAGTCGACGAACCACGCCAGGCTCGACGGGTTCGCCATCGCGTCGGCGTGCGCGACCTTCTCCAGCGCATGGCCGAGCAGCAGCTTCTTGATCGGCAGTTCCATCTTCTTGCCGGACAGCGTGCGCGGCACCTCCGGGATCGCGAGGATCTCGCTCGGCACGTGGCGCGCCGACAGCGCGGTGCGGATCGCGTCGTTCAGCCGCTCCTCCAGCGCGTCGTCGAGCGCGAGGCCAGGCTTCAGCACGACGAACAGCGGCATGTACGACTCGCGGCCGAGGTACTCGAGGTCGACGACCAGCGAGTCGACGACCTCCGGGAATCGCCTCGACGGCGCGATACAGCTCGGCCGTTCCCATGCGGATGCCGAAGCGGTTGATCGTCGCATCCGACCGCCCGTAGATGATTCCGCCGACCGCCTCGGGCCGCTCGACCAGCCGCACCCAGTCGCCGTGCCGCCAGACGCCCGGGTACATCTCGAAGTAGCTCTCGCGGTAGCGCGCGTCGCCCGGATCGTTCCAGAAGTGGAGCGGCATCGACGGGAACGGTTCGGTGCACACGAGTTCGCCGACCTCGCCGGTCACCGGGCGTCCGTCGTCGTCCCACGCCTCCACCTTCAAACCGAGCGCGCGGCACTGCATCTCGCCCTCGTACACCGGCAGCGTCGGCAGGCCGGTCAGGAAGGCGCCCGCGAGGTCGGTGCCGCCGGCGATCGACACCAGCCAGAGGTCGCGCTTCACGTGCGCGTAGCCCCAGCGGTACGCCTCGGGCGGCAGCGGCGAACCGGTCGCGCCGAGCGTGCGCAGCGCCGACAGATCGGCGATCTTCGCCGGCTCGATGCCGGCCTTCATGCAGTTGGCGTAGAACGCCGCGCCCGCGCCGAAGAAGGTCGAGCCCACGCGCTCGGTGAAGCGCCACAGCACGCCGAGGTCCGGGTAGCCGGGGTTGCCGTCGTACAGCACGGCCGTCGCGCCGGCGAGCAGCCCGCTCACCTGCACGTTCCACATGATCCAGCCGGTCGTCGTGTACCAGTGGAAGCGGTCGCCCGGGCCGATGTCGCGGTGCAGGCCGACGCCCTTCAGCATCTCGACCAGCGCGCCGGCGTGGCCGTGCACGATCGCCTTCGGCATGCCGGTCGTGCCGGACGAGTAGACGACCCACAGCGGGTGGTCGGACGCGACCTGCTCGGTGCGCAGCAGCGCGTCGCCGGCGACGACCTGCTCCCACGGAATCGCGCCCGGAAACCGCGCTCCATCGACGGCTGCGTGGAGATTCGGGACGAGCACCGTGTGCGCGAGCGACGGCAGCGCGGCGCGAATCTCGGCGAGCACCGCGCTGCGGTCGTACTCCTTGCCGCCGTAGCGATAGCCGTCGGTCGCGATCAGCACCTTCGGCGCGATCTGGCGGAAGCGGTCGAGCACCGCGACCGGTCCCATGTCCGGCGAGCACACGGACCACACGGCGCCCACGCTCGCGCACGCGAGGAACGCGACGATCGTCTGCGGGATGTTCGGCAGGATCGCGACGACGCGGTCACCGGGCGCCACGCCCAGCGCGCGCAGCGACGCCGCGAGCGACGCCACCTGGCGCTCGAGCTCGCGCCACGAGACCTCGCGCAGCGCGCCGGATTCGTCGCCCGCGACGATCGCGCACCGCGCGTCGGTCGCGTGGCGAAACGCCTGGTCGGCGACGTTCAGCCGCGCGCCGGGAAACCACTCCGCGCCCGGCATCGAACGCCGGCCGAGCACGCGTTCGTACGGCACCGAGGCGCGGATGTCGAAGAAGTGCCAGACCGCGCTCCAGAACCCTTCGAGGTCGGTGACCGACCAGCGCCACAGCGACTCGTAGTCCGCGAACGCCAGGCCGCGCTCGCGTTCGAGCCACGCCAGGAACGCCGTGATGCGGGCGCGCCCGGCCCGCTCCGGCGAGGGACGCCAAAGGGGCGGGATGCTCGTCATGGCGCCGCCAGCGCATCGCTGCGCGCATGCGGGGCGAGGCGCGACTTCATCGGCACGGCCTTCGAGTCCTGTGGAGGGAGCCGCAGAGCTTAAGCGCAGCGCGCCGCCCGACCAAGAACCGCGCCCGGGGAAGCGCAGAATTCGCCCATGCCGGAACGACTTTCGCCCGACCCCGCCTCGGCCTGGACCGTCGTGTGCCTCTGCGCCGACTGGTGCGACACCTGCCGCGACTACCGGCGCTCGTTCGAGCAGCGCGCGCAGCAGCGCGACGACGCCGTGCACATCTGGCTCGACATCGAGGACGACAGCGACTGGCTCGGCGACATGGACGTCGAGACGCTGCCCACGCTGCTCGTGCTGCACGACGACCGTCCGATGTTCTTCGGGCCGGTGCTGCCGCACATCGACGTCGTCGACCGGACGCTGCGCGCGCTGGGCCAGCACGGCCCGGCCGGCCAGCCGGTGCCGGACGAGCACCGCGAGGCGGTCGCCCGCGTGATCGACCGGCTGCGCCGGGAGTAGCGGAATTCGCGCCGGCCGCGCGCCGCGTCCGCGGCTTGCGACAATTCGCCGATGACGCTCGCCACCCTGCTCGACGCCGAACTCGCCTTCGGCCTGCATCCGCTGCTCGACCGCGCCAGCCTGACCCTGCTCGAGGGCGACCGCATCGGGCTGATCGGGCGCAACGGCACCGGCAAGAGTTCGCTGCTGAACGTGATCGCCGGGCGAATCGCGCTCGACGACGGCGAACTGAAGAAGCGCGACGGCCTCGCGGTGGCGCTGGTCGAGCAGGAACCCGACATCCCGCCGGCGTCGACACTGCGCGAGAGCCTCGCGCTGCGCGGCCGCCTGGAACGCCTCGCCGACGAGCGCGACCGCTGGCGCATCGAAGCGCGGCTGGTCGAGTACCTGCATCGCCTCGGGCTCGACGAGGCGAAGGATCCGACGCAGCTGTCCGGGGGCGAGACCAAGCGCGCCGCGCTCGCGCTCGCGTTCGCGCTGGCGCCCGACCTGCTGCTGCTCGACGAGCCGACCAACCATCTCGACATCGACGCCATCGCGCTGCTCGAGGACCTGCTGCTGAAGGGCCCGGCGCTGATCGTCATCACGCACGACCGCGCGTTCCTCGACCGCGTCGCCACGCGCATCGTCGAACTCGACCGCGGCCTGCTGCGCTCGTACCCGGGCAACTACAGCGCGTGGGAGGCGCGCCGCGCGACCGAGCTCGCGGCCGAGGAAACGGCGAGCCGCAAGTTCGACAAGTTCTGGGCGCAGGAAGAAGCGTGGATCCGCAAGGGCATCGAAGCGCGGCGCACGCGCAACGCGGGTCGCGTCTCGCGCCTCGAACAGCTGCGCCGCGAGCGCACCGCGCGGCGCGAGCGGCTCGGCCACGTCAAGCTGACGCTCGACGCCGGCGAGCGCTCCGGCAAGCTCGTCGCGGAACTCAAGGACGTGACCAAGCGCTTCGGCGACAAGCGCATCGTCGAGAGCCTCAGCACGCGCCTGATGCGCGGCGATCGCCTCGGCCTGATCGGGCCGAACGGCGCCGGCAAGAGCACGCTGATCAAGCTGATCCTCGGCACCCTCGCGCCCGATTCCGGATCGGTGCGGCTCGGCACCAACCTGCAGGTCGCGTACTTCGACCAGATGCGCGAGGCGCTCGATCCCGAGAAGACCGTCGCCGAGACGATCAGCCCGGGTTCGGACTGGATCGAGGTCGGCGGCACGCGCAAGCACGTGATGACCTACCTCGCGGAGTTCCTGTTTCCGCCGCAGCGCGCGAACGCGCCGATCAAGACGCTCTCCGGCGGCGAGCGCAACCGGCTGCTGCTCGCGCGCCTGTTCGCGCGCCCGACCAACCTGCTCGTGCTCGACGAGCCGACCAACGACCTCGACATCGAGTCGCTCGAGATGCTCGAGACGACGCTGCAGGACTACGGCGGCACGCTGCTGCTGGTCAGCCACGACCGCACGTTCCTCGACAACGTGGTGACGCAGACGCTGGTCGCCGACGGCGACGGGCGGTGGACCGAGTATCCGGGCGGCTACAGCGACTGGGTGGCGCTGCGACCGAAGGCGCCGGCGGCGAGCGCGCCCGCGCCCGTCGCCGCCAGGCCCGCGCGCGCTCCCGCCCGCGCGCAGCGCGTGAAGCTGTCGTTCAGGGAACAGCGCGACCTCGAGGGCCTGCCGGGCGAGATCGAGGCGCTGGAGCGCGAGCAGCACGCGCTGACCGAGCGCATGAGTTCGGCCGACTATCACCGCCAGGGACCCGACGCGATCAAGGCCGATCGCGTGCGCGCCGAACAGATCGAGCACGAGCTCGCGGCGAAGTTCGAACGCTGGAGCGCGCTCGAGGAGAAGGCGCGGCAGGCCGCGCTGCCGTAGCCGCGCGGACGCTTCGCAATCGCGGCCGGTGTCGCACCGGCGTTGGGCCGACGGCGGCGGCACTCGGGTAGATTGCGGCTCTCTCCACCGTTACAGGCAACCCGATGACACTGCTGCTGCTCGGACTGGTGCTCTTCCTTGGCGTGCACTCGACGCGCATCGTGGCCGACGGCTGGCGCACCGCCACCATCGCGCGCGTCGGCGAGAAGCCGTGGAAGGGGATCTACTCGCTGCTGTCGATCGCCGGCTTCGTGCTGCTCGTGATCGGCTACGGCGCGGCGCGGCAATCGCCGGTCGTGCTGTTTGCACCGCCGGTGTGGACGCGCCACCTCGCCGCGCTGCTGACCATTCCCGCGTTCGTGCTGCTGGCGGCGGCCTACGTGCCCGGCAACGCGATCAAGCGCGCGGTCGGCCACCCGATGATGGCGGGGGTGAAGGTGTGGGCGCTGGCGCACCTGCTCGCCAACGGCACGCTCGCCGACGTTCTGCTGTTCGGCACCTTCCTGGCGTGGGCCGTGCTGGGTTTCATCGCCGCACGGCGGCGCGACCGTGCGGCCGGAACGAGCTATCCCGCAGGCCCGGCCTCACGCACCGCGATCGCCGTCGTCGTCGGCCTCGTCGCATGGGCGGTGTTCGCCTTTGCGTTGCACCGTCCCCTGATCGGCGTGGCGCCTTTCGGCTGACCGCGCCGTCACGGCTTCGGCGCGCTGGCTGTGATCTCGGCGCGCAACGCGCGCAGCTTCGCCTTCACGCGCTGCGCGTTGTCCGGGCCCAGGCGCAGCATCGCCTTCTGGCCTGCGGACAATGCTTCGAGCTGGGGGTCCTCGAACTCGTACAGCACCTTCGGCTGCGTCAGCCGCAGCGGCGCCGGCGGCTCGGGCGCGGCGAGCAGGTGATCGATCGACGCCACCAGCCGGTCGTTGAAGTACGCCTTCGGATAGCCGAGATCCTCGTACGCCTTCTGGAACAACGGATAGAAGCGCAGGTACACGCCGGCGAGCTGCTTCGCGTCGACGCGCTCCAGCGCCTGCACGTACGGCGCGTAGCGCGCCGCGTTGCCGGCCGACACCGTGATCGCCTCGCCGTCGCGCACCACCTCGAAGGCGCCCGGCACGGGCTGCAGCGAACGCACCTTCATCGCCACGGTCGGGCGCGACAGGTTGTCGACGGTCGCGACGAACCGCCGCACCATCGCATCGCCGTGGAACCACCTGCGCAGGCGCTCGTCGCCGAGCAGGTGGCCGAGCGCCGCGGCGATCGCTCCGTCGCTATCGTCGAGCGCGACCGGCGGCGGAGCCTCCGGCGGCTTCACCGCCTCGATCGGATGCTCGATCACCGGCTCGGCCGGCGGCGCAGTCGCGGTGCGGCCTCGGGCGGGGCCGTCGCAGCGGTGGGCGGCAGCGCCGGCGGTTCCGGCCGAGGCCAGAAGAAGTAGCTCGCGGCGATCAGCGCCGCCGCGCCCGCGAGGATCGCGAACCGCCACATGCCGTCGCTTCGTTCCGTCGTTTGCATGCTCATCCTCTTCTCCTCGCATCGATGACGTGTACCTTACGATCGTTCAGCGAGCGCGGAGCCGATCGGTAGTCAGTACTACGCACCCCATCCGCGCGACACTGGAACAGGTGACCGTCATGACGACCAATGGTTTCATCGTCAGCCACGCCGGCGACGCGCAGTTCGAGGCGGGGTTGCGTTCGTTCTACTTCGGCGCTACCTCTTCAGCGACGCCAGGTAGGCGACGACGTCCTCGATGTCTTGCGGCGCGAGGCGACCGCTCGGTGCCGCAGCTTCGCTCTTGTGGAAGCTCGGCATGCTGGCCTTCGGGTTCACGCTGCCGATGTCCACGACGCTCAGCCGCAGCTGCGCCGGCGTCAGCACGGCACCGATGCCGTCGAGCGCCGGTCCCTTGGTGCCGCCGCCGGCGAGTTCCTTGTCCTTGACGCTGTGGCACTCGAGGCAGTTGGCGGCACTCCCGCTTCGCCAGCAGCGCCTTGCCGCGCGCGGCCACGCCCGGCTTGCCGGTGAGCGACTTCGGAATCCCGTCGCCTTCGACCTTGTAGTCCGCCACCTGCGCCGCGGCCATCGCGGGCAGGACCGACAGCAGCGCACACCAGAACACGCGTTTCATCGAACTCCTCGCAGGCAATGGACCGACGAATGGTCACAGGCTAGCGCCGGCCGCCCGCCGCGTCTTGAGGCGCGGCAAGCCCGGCCGCATCAGGCCTGTTCGTCCCCGGACGGCAACGCTGTCGCCGCACTCGTGGCAGAAGCGCGCGCGCGGCAGGTGGTGGCCCGCGCCGCACGCAGGACAGGCGCTGGTCGGCAACGGCACGTTGCGACGCGTCATCTCCGCCGTCACGATGCCGGTCGGCACCGCGAGGATGCTCCAGCCGAGCAGCATCAGCACGCTGGCCATCGCGCGGCCGAGGTCGGTCTTCGGCACGATGTCGCCGAAGCCGACGGTCGTCAGGGTGGTGATGCCCCAGTAGATCGACGTCGGTATGCTGGTGAAGCCGTTCTCCGGGCCCTCGATCACGTACATCAGCGTGCTGACCGAGATGGCGATCATCATGATGCCCGAGAGGAACACGAAGATCTTGCGACGGCTGTCGCGCAGCGCGGCGGCCAGGTACTTGTATTCGCTGACGTACGCCACGAGCTTCAGGACCCGGAAGGTCCGCAGCAGCCGCAGCACGCGGACGTCGATCAGCGCGTGCAGTTCCGGGAAGAAGAACGCGAGGTACGTCGGCAGGATGGATATCAGGTCGATGATTCCGAAGAAACTGCGCGCGTAGCGCAGCGGACGCTCGACCGTCGCCAGCCGCGCCACGTACTCGACGGTGAACGCCAGCGTGAAGCCCCATTCGAGGACATCGAACAGCGTGCCGTGGCGCGCGGAGATCGGCTGCACGCTGTCGAGCATCACGACGAGCACGCTGACCAGGATCGCGATCAGCAGCCAGACGTCGAACCGGCGCCCCGCCCGCGTGTCGCTCTCGAAGATGACGATGAACCAGCGGCGCCGCCAGCCGTCGGCGGGCATCCCGAAGTGCCGCGCTTCCCAGGTGTGGCCTGCGCGCTCGCCGGGGTGCGTCGTGTCTTGCTCGGTCGACGGGGAGGCGGAGGTCACGCGAGAGGGGAGGGCTGGACCGCGGGTTAGCTTACTCCGGCCGAGCCTGCTTCCGCGCCAGCGGCGGCGAGGCGGACGTGGCGGGCCGTGCGCGCTGCGGACCGGCGCCGCACGCGCCGTACACTCGATCGGCCATGCCGTCGCCTGCTCCGATCCCGCGCGTGATCGCGCATCTCGACATGGACGCCTTCTACGCGTCGGTCGAGTTGCTGCGTTATCCGGAACTGCGCGGCCAGCCGGTCGTGATCGGCGGCGGCGCGCGGCACCAGCCCGTGTGGGAAGCCGATCCGGCGACGGGCGAGCAGCACCGCCGGTTCGCGCGGCTCGGCGACTACGCGGGCCGCGGCGTCATCACCACCGCGACCTACGAAGCACGCGCGCTCGGCGTCAACTCGGCGATGGGATTGATGAAGGCCGCGGCGAAGGCGCCCGACGCCGTGCTTCTGCCGGTCGACTTCGACGAGTACCGCAAGTACTCGCGGCTCTTCAAGGCCGCCGTGCGCGCGCTCGCGCCGCAGGTGGAAGATCGCGGCATCGACGAGATCTTCATCGACCTGACCGACGTGATCGCGGCGCGCCTCGGCCCGGACGTCGATCCGGTCGAAGCGAACGCCGAGGCCTGGTGGTGCGCGCGCGACGTCGGTCGCGAGCTGAAGCAGGCGGTGCTCGACGCGACCGGGCTCAGCTGCTCGGTCGGCCTCGCGCCCAACAAGCTCGTCGCGAAGATCGCCTCCGAGCTCGACAAGCCGGACGGCCTGACCGTGGTCACGGAGCACGACGTGGCGACCCGCCTGTCGCCGTTGTCGGTGCGCCGGCTGAACGGCGTCGGCCCGAAGTCGGCCGCGAAGCTCGCCCGCCTCGGCATCGCCACCATCGGCGAACTCGCCGACAGCGACCCGGCGTGGCTGCGGCAGCACTTCGGCGCGAGCTACGGCGCGTGGCTGTTCGCCGCGGCACGCGGGCAGGACGATCGTCCGGTCGTGACCGAGAGCGAGCCGAAGTCGATCAGCCGCGAGACCACCTTCGAGCGCGACCTGCATGCCGTGCGCGACCGGCGGCAGCTTTCGGCGATCTTCACCGAACTGTGCGTCGACGTGTCGAACGACCTCCGGCGCAAGCGCTACGTCGGCCGGACGATCGGCATCAAGCTGCGTTTCGACGATTTCCGCACGGTGACGCGCGACCAGACGATCGCGGCGCCAACCGACGATGCCGCCGCGATCCGCCGCGCCGCCGGCGAGTGCCTGAAGCGCGTCGACCTGGCGCGCCGCATCCGCCTGCTCGGCGTGCGCGTCGGCAGCCTGTCGCCGAGGGTCGACGATGAAGAGGCGCTGAAGCCCGCCTAACGCGTTCGCGTTCGCGCGCGCCGGCCGCATGCCCCAGGCCACCGCGATCGCGAGCAGCGTCAACGCGCCGAGCAGCACGAACGCCTCGTGGAAGGCCGCCGCGACATCGCGGCCCTGCACGTTCAGCCGCCACTCGAGGAACACTCCGATCAGTCCGACCCCGCTCGCACCGCCCAGCTGGCGCAGCAGGTTGACCAGGCTGGTGCCCTGCGCGATCAGCCCGGGGGCGACGCCCTCCATCGCGGCGAGGTTGAGCGACGGCAGGACGCAGCCCAGCCCCACGCGCCCGAGGATCGCGAGCGCGACGATCGCCGTCAGGCCGGCGCCGATGCCGACGAAGATCATGGCGACGAACGACACCGACAGCAGCGCGAGGCCGACGACGACGTAGATCCAGCGGTTGGCCGGCGTGGCCGCCCGCCCGACGAGCGGGATCACGACCGCGAGCACGATGCCCGCCGGCAGCAGCACCGCGCCCGCCTGCGACGGCGGCAACGCGAGCGCCATCTGCATGAACACCGGCAGCAGGTACGTCGAGCCGAACAGCGCCGATCCATAGACGAACGCGACGATCGCGCCGCGCGCGAACGCCGGGTGCGTGAAGAGCTCGAGCCGGATCAGCGGCTGCGCCGTCCGCTTCTGGTGCGCGACGAACACCGCGAGGACGACGACGCTGCACCCCATCAGCGCCACGCCGGTCATCCGCTGCGCGCCCTCCAGCATCGACAGGCCGTTGAGGCCGAGCAGGATCGCGACGGCGACGAGGACGAGCCCAACGACGTCGAGCCGCGTCCCCTCGGCGTTGACCTCCCCGCCGCCCGGAGCGCTGTGCGGCAGCAGCCGCGCCGCCAGCGGCAGCGCGAGCAGGCAGAACGGCGACGCGACGAAGAAGATCGAGCGCCAGCCGAACCACTCGACCAGCACGCCGCCGATGCTCGGGCCGAGCGCGGGGGCGAGCACGACGCCCGCGCCGAACAGGCCCATCGCCTTGCCCTGCTCGTCGGGGTGGAAGCCCCGCAGGATGATGATCGCGGGGATCGGCTGCAGGATGCCGGCGGCAAGGCCTTCCGTCACTCGCATCGCCAGCACCAGCGTGTACTCGTTCGCCATCCCGCCGGCGATGCTGCCTGCCAGCAGCAGCAGGATCGCGACGATGTAAGTGCGGCGATAACCGAAGCGGTTGAGCAGCCACGGCGTCACCGGCATCGAGACCGTCATCGCGGCCATGAAGCCCGCCGACAGCCACTGCGCTTGCGACTGGCCGAGCGCGAACTGGAGGCTCATGTCGGGCACGGCGACGTTGACGATCGTCGACGCCATGATCGACGCCATCGTCCCCATCATCACCGTGAGCAACACGTACCAGCGGTAGCGCGGGCCGTAGCGCGCACGCAGCGCGGCGAGCGATGCCGTGGCAGGAGGATCGGTCACCCGCCGAGCGTGCTGGAAATTCCTGCCGCGGACAAGCGGCCTCGATACCCGGCGAGTTGGAGTCCCGCAGCGCCGGGCTACGGAGGCGGTCGGCGCTGCGCGCCGACTTCCTGCGCTGCTCGACGAGGCCGGCGGCCAGCGAGAGCCAACACGGCACTCGCTGGCCGAATGTCCCGCCGCGACGCCGGGCCTCGCCTGCGCTGCTCGGCGCCTCCGAAGCCCGGCGCCGCGGGACTCCAACTCACGACGAAGCTCTTTCCCGAGTTCGGCCAGACTCGCCGCTTCATGCGCGGCAGGCGGGGTGGGGCGGGCGCGGCTTTGTGCGGCGGCGAGCAGCGCAGCCGAGGGCCGGGCGCGCGCAGCGCGCCTCGTCCTCTAACTTGCGGCGCCCTGTTCGAGCGGCGCGCGCGGAGCGCGCAGAGCGAGTTGCGCCGCACGGCCCTCGGTGAGCAGCACAGCGAAGTCGGCGCGTAGCGCTGACCGCCGCACCCGCCGCGTCCGCCCCATCCCGCCTGCCGCGCGACGCTAGCGAGTCGCCAGCACCGGCGGCACGCCGCGATGGAACCACAGCAGCGACAGCAGCGCCCCCAGGAGCAGCAGGGCCGCCGCGCCGCCGACGAAGAGCGCGCCGATCTCGGTCTCGCGGGTCTCCATCGCGATGCGCGCGTTCAGCGTCTCGTAGACCTTGCGCAGGTCGGCCGCGGTGCCGGCGTGGAAGTACTCGCCGCCGGTCATCTTGGCGATGCTCTTCAACGTCTCCTCGTCGAGGCGCACGTAGAACGAGTAGCCCTCGAACTCGATCGAGGCGCCCTCGCGCGTGCCGAAGCCCACGGTGTAGACGCGCACGCCGCGGTCGGCGGTCATCTTCGCGATGTCGAGCGGATCCGGTCCGGTCGTGCGGCGGCCGTCGGACAGCAGGATGATCACGCCGCCGGTGTAGCTGCCGGGCTTCACCGGCTCCTTCTTCGAGGCACCCGCCTTCGCGGGATCCAGCGCCTTCCGGCGGTCGAGCGGCGCCGGCCGCGGGCCCGAGCTGAAGCGCGGGTCGAACAACGCCGCCTCCAGGTCGAAGGCCTCGTCGGGGAACAGCATCGCCAGCGCGAGCAGCAGGCCGCTGCCGGTGGCGGTGGCGCGCTGCAACTGGAAGCGGTCGATCGCGGCGAGCATGTCGTCGCGGCTCTCGGTGGGCGTCTGCACGACGGCCGCCGTGCCGGCGAACGACACGATGCCGAGCCGGACGTTCTTCGGCAGTTCCTGGATGAACGACCGGGCCGCGGCCTGCGCGGCCTCGAGGCGATTCGGCTCGACGTCGGTGGCCTGCATGCTGCGCGACACGTCCATCGCCAGCGCGATCGTCATGTACTGCGACGGCAACGTGACGGTCGCGGCGGGGCGCGCGGCGGCGACGATGGCCGCGACCAGGCCCAGCAGCACCAGCGCGGGCGGCACGTGGCGGCGAATGCGCTGCCCGGCGCCGATCGAGTCGCGCACCAGCGTCAGGCTCGCATAGCGGACGGCCGCGTTCTTGCGCCGCCGCAGCATCAGGACGTAGGCGGCGACCAGCGCGGGAGCCAGCAACAGGAGCCAGAGCACGTCGGGCCACAGGAACCGCATCGGGACTCCCAACTCCTCGTGTCGAACCTTTCGGCGAAGCGCGGGACCAAGCTGAGACGGACCGGCGCGCGGCGAGCCACTCTAGCACCGCATGCGCCCGCGGCTGCCGCATCGAAGACCAACGGCGCGAGGCACAGAACCGGTGCAACACCGTGTGACGTTCATCGGCAGGGATCGTTCGGCCGGAAAGACCGCGCCCCGCGCGTGGGGTACGCGCTCCGCCGGCGCGCACCGACCAGCGGACGGCGACGCCATGACCGCGCGCGGCACCCGTGCTACTTTTGCCCGGACTCGAGGGGGCGCGTCAATGGAGTTCCGATGAAGAAGCCCGCGCTCTACAGCAGCGCAAGTCGGGCCCGCAAGACGGGACCCGCGGCTTCGCGCCAATCTCCCGCCGGCCACCGAGGGTCCGAGCGTGCCGGCGTCGTCCGGGCCGCCGACCGCGCCAGCGTCCGCGCCCGGGCCCGTCGCCGCGCGCCGGCTTCCTGAAACGCCACGATCGCGCCGTCGTCTTCGTCGTCGGTGTCGCGTTCGCGCTCGGCCTGCTCGCCGCGCGCGACATGATGCGTCCGGCCCCGTCCGCACTGACGCAGGAGGACATCGACGACGCCGTCCTGTACACGATGGAGAACAAGACGCTGCCGTCGCGGGCCACCAAGGCCGCCGACGCGGTGATGAACTCGGTGGTGCGTGTGCGCGGCTACGACGAGTTCGACGAGCCCGGCGGCGACGAGCAGATGCAGGGCGTGGGCAGCGGCGTGGTCATCGTCGACAACGGGACGATCCTGACCAACCTGCACGTCGTGTCCGGCGCGAAGCGCGTCACCGTGACGTTCTTCGACGGCAGCGAGTCGGACGTCGAACTGCTGAAAACCTACCCCGAGAACGACCTCGCCGTGATCCGCGCGAAGAAGATCCCGGACGACCTCGAAGCGGCCACGCTCGGATCGACGTCGAACCTCCGGCCGGGAGACGAAGTGGTCGCGATCGGCTTTCCGTTCGGCATCGGTCCCTCGACTTCGGCCGGCGTGGTCTCCGGCCTCGACCGCAGCTTCCGTTCGCCGCAGGGCAAGCAGGTGATGACCGGCCTGATCCAGTTCGACGCCGCGGTGAATCCCGGCAACTCGGGCGGTCCGCTGATCTCGATGGACGGCGAAGTGGTCGGCATCGTGACCGCGCTGCTGAACCCGACGCCGGCGCGCACCTTCATCGGCATCGGCTTCGCGGCCACCATCGAAAGCGCCGGCTCGGCCGTGGGAATACCACCGTTCTGAGGCGGGCGAACGTAGAACCCTACTTTTGCCCGATTGGACGGAGGAATCGCTGGCGAGGCCAGTCGATTCCTCAGGCAACTACGGAAAGAGCACGATGGACGAGCCGACACCGCAAGGCCACCGGCGAACTGATGCAGCGCGTGCTCTACGAGGTCAAGCGCGTCGTCGTCGGGCAGGACCACTTTCTCGAGCGCGTGCTGGTCGCGATCCTCGCGCAGGGCCACCTGCTCGTCGAAGGCGTGCCGGGCCTCGCGAAGACGCTGACCGTCAACACGCTGGCGAAGACGATCCGCGGCACGTTCAAGCGCATCCAGTTCACGCCCGACCTGCTGCCGGCGGACCTGGTCGGCACCCGCATGTACAACCAGAAGTCGGGCGAGTTCTCGACGGTGCTCGGGCCGGTGTTCGCCAACCTGCTGCTCGCCGACGAGATCAACCGCGCGCCGGCCAAGGTGCAGAGCGCGCTGCTCGAGGTGATGCAGGAGCGCCAGGTCACGATCGCGGGCGAGACGCACAAGGTGCCCGCGCCGTTCCTCGTGATGGCGACGCAGAACCCGATCGAGACCGAGGGCACGTACCCGCTGCCCGAAGCGCAGGTCGACCGCTTCATGATGAAGGTGGTGGTCGACTACCCGAACGAGGAAGAGGAGTTCGTGATCGTCGAGCGCGTCACCGGCGCGGCGACGACCGTCAACGGCGTGTGCACGCACCGAGCAGCTGCTGCAGCTGCAGCAGGAGTGCCGCAAGATCTACGTCGATCCGGCGCTGATGCAGTACGCGGTGAAGCTGGTGGCGGCGACGCGGCGTCCCGAGCAGTACGGCCTCAAGGAGCTCGCGCCGTACATCACGTTCGGCGCCAGCCCGCGCGCGACGATCAACATGATCGAGGGCGCGCCGCGCGCTGGCCTTCCTGCGCGGCCGCGACTTCGTGCTGCCCGAAGACGTGATCGACCTCGTGCCCGACGTGCTGCGCCACCGCCTCGTGCTCAGCTACGAAGCGCTGTCGGACGGCCAGACCGCCGACGCGATCGTCATGCGGGTGCTGAAGGCGGTGCAGGCTCCCGAGAAGCCGCTGGAAACCCATGTTCGGGTGGCTACGGCCTAAGGCGGCGTCGGCCGCGACGATCGCGGACGACGTCCAGGCCGCCAACGAGCCGGCCAGCTCGGTCGATCCCGACCGGCTGCTGCGCCGGCTCGAGTGGACCGTGCTGCGCCGTCTCGACGGCGTGCTGCAGGGCGACTACCGCACGCTGTTCCGCGGCTTCGGCCTCGACCTCGCCGACCTGCGCGAGTACCAGCTGAACGACGACGTGCGCTACATGGACTGGAACGTCACCGCGCGGCTGCAGGTCCCGCACGTGCGCGAGTTCCAGGAAGACCGCGAGGTCGCCGCCTGGTTCGTGCTCGACCTGTCGCGGCTCGGTCGACTTCGGTTCGCAGCAGGTGCGCAAGCGCGCGCTGGCGAGCGAGCTCGTCGCGGTGCTGGCGCGCCTGTTCACGCGCTACGGCAACCGGGTCGGCGCGGTGCTGCACTCGGAGCACGCCAGCGAAGTGGTCCCGGCGCGCAGCGGGCGCCGGCACGTGCTGCACATCCTCGACCGCATGGCGAAGCTGGGCGAGCGCAGCGCGGCTGCCCTCGCCAACCGGCATCGGCCGCGATCACCGACCTCGCCGAACTCCTCGCGACCGCGCGTCCCGTCATCAAGCGCCGCTCGGTGCTGTTCGTCGTGTCCGACTTCATCAGCACGCCGGGCTGGTCGCGCCGGCTGGCGCGACCTCGCGCGCCGCCACGACATCGTCGCGGTGCGACTGACCGACCCGATGGAGCGCGAGCTGCCGGACATCGGCCTGGTCGTGATGCAGGACGCCGAGACGGGCGAGCAACTGCTCGTCGACACGCACGACAAGGCATTCCGCCGACGCTTCGCGCGGGCCGCGGAGAAGCGGGACGAGGAACTGCGCGCCGCGCTGGCCGACGCCGCGGTCGACTGCCTCGAACTCGCGACCGACGAGCCGCTCGACGAGGCGCTGCTGCGCTTCACGCAGCTGCGCAAGCGCCGCAGCCAGCTCGCGGCCGGCGCGGTGCCGCGGCACCTCGCGGACCTGAAGGCCAGGGCGATGGTCGATCCGACCAGCTTCACCTTCCTGTGGCCTACCATGCTGTGGCTGCTGCTCGCGGTGCCGCTGTTGATGCTCGTCTACTCGCGGGTGCTGAAGCGACGCGGCGCGCTCGCCGCGCGCCACGCACGGCTGGAGACGGTCGGCGGCGCGGCGACCAGCCGGCTGCAGCGCGGCCTGCCGCCGCTGCTGTGGCTGCTCGGCGCTCACCGCGCTGATCCTCGCGGTCGCGCGGCCGCAGGCCGCGCTGGTGCTGCCGGCGCGGATCGAGACGGTGATCCTCGCGCTCGACATGTCGGGCAGCATGCGCGCGACCGACCTCGAGCCGACGCGGCTCGCGGCCGCGCAGAGCGCCGCGAAGGCGTTCGTCGACAACCAGCCGCGCCACGTGAAGATCGGCGTGGTCGGCATCGCGGCGTCGGCCGCCCTCGTGCAGTCGCCCACCGACAACCGCGAAGACATCGTCAAGTCGATCGAGCGCCTCGAACCGCAGCGCGGCACCGCGCTCGGCAGCGGCCTGGCGATCGCGCTCGACGCCGCGCTGCCGCAGGCGCGCATCAACGTCGAGGAGTTCATCAATCCGCCCAAGGGCAGGAAGGACGAGCCGCGCAAGAAACATGGAAGAGCGCGAGATGACCGCCGGCAGCAACACGGCGGCCGCGATCGTGCTGCTGTCCGACGGCCAGAGCAACGTCGGACCCGATCCGCTGAAGGCCGCGGAGCTCGCCGCCAACTACGGCGTGCGCATCTACACGGTCGGCATGGGCACGCCCGAGGGCACGACGGTCAGCGCCGACGGCTGGCAGATGCGCGTGCGGCTCGACGAGGAAAAGCTGAAGCAGGTCGCCCGCGTGACCGAAGGCGAGTATTTCCGCGCGCCCGACGCGAAGGAGCTGAAGCAGGTCTACCGCCGCCTGAGCGCCAAGCTCGCGTTCGAGAAGCAGCAGCCGACCGAGATCACGGCGCTCTTCGCCGCCCTCGGCGCGCTGC
>CAWJEE010000023.1:0-7315 GCA_963841815.1 uncultured beta proteobacterium
GTTGCGTGCGATGTTCTGCTCTTCCATGCGTTGCCTTTACTCAGAACGGTGGGATGCCGACCGCGGAGCCGGCGCTTTCGATGGTGGCCGCGAAGCCGATGCCGATGAAGGTGCGCGCCGGAGTCGGGTTCAGCAGCGCCGTCACGATGCCGACCACTTCGCCGTCCATCGAGATCAGCGGACCGCCCGAGTTGCCGGGATTCACCGCGGCGTCGAACTGGATCAGGCCGGTCATCACCTGCTTGCCCTGCGGCGAACGGAAGCTGCGGTCGAGGCCGGAAACCACGCCGGCCGAGGTCGAGGGGCCGATGCCGAACGGGAAGCCGATCGCGACCACTTCGTCTCCCGGCCGGAGGTTCGACGTCGAGCCGAGCGTGGCCGCTTCGAGGTCGTCCGGGATCTTCTTCGCGCGGATCACGGCGAGGTCGTTCTCGGGGTAGGTCTTCAGCAGTTCGACGTCCGATTCGCTGCCGTCGAAGAACGTCACGGTGACGCGCTTCGCGCCGGACACCACGTGCAGGTTGGTCAGGATCGTGCCGTTGTCGACGATGACGACGCCGCTGCCCACGCCCTGCATCAGTTCGCTGCCGCCGGGTTCGTCGAACTCGTCGTAGCCGCGCACGCGCACCACGGAGTTCATCACCGCTTCGGCGGCCTTCGTGGCCCGCGACGGCAGCGTCTTGTTCTCCATCGTGTACAGGACGGCGTCGTCGATGTCCTCCTGCGTCAGCGCGGACGGGGCCGGGCGCATCGCGTCGCGCGCGGCGAGCAGGCCGAGCGCGAACGCCACACCGACGACGAAGACGACGGCGCGATCGTGGCGTCTCAGGAAGCCGGCGCGCGGGGCGGGCCCGGACGGGGACGCCCCGGGTGCGGCCGGCGGCCCGGACGACGCCGGGGCACTCGGACCTTCGGAGGCCAGCGGGGGATTGGGCGAAGCCGCGGGTCCCGTCTTGCGGGCCCGACTTGCGCTGCTGTAGAGCGCGGGCTTCTTCATCGGAACTCCATTGACGCGCCCCCTCGAGTCCGGGCAAAAGTAGCACGGGCGCCGCGCGCGGTCATGGCGTCGCCGTCCGCTGGTCGGTGCGCGCCGGCGGAGCGCGTACCCCATGCGCGGGGCGCGGTCTTTCCGGCCGAACGATCCCTGCCGATGAACGTCACACGGTGTTGCACCGGTTCTGTGCCTCGCGCCGTTGGTCTTCGATGCGGCAGCCGCGGGCGCATGCGGTGCTAGAGTGGCTCGCCGCGCGCCGGTCCGCTCAGCTTGGTCCCGCGCTTCGCCGAAAGGTTCGACACGAGGAGTTGGGAGTCCCGATGCGGTTCCTGTGGCCCGACGTGCTCTGGCTCCTGTTGCTGGCTCCCGCGCTGGTCGCCGCCTACGTCCTGATGCTGCGGCGGCGCAGGAACGCGGCTGTCCGCTATGCGAGCCTGACGCTGGTGCGCGACTCGATCGGCGCCGGGCAGCGCATTCGCCGCCACGTGCCGCCCGCGCTGGTGCTGCTGGGCCTGGTCGCGGCCATCGTCGCCGCCGCGCGCCCCGCCGCGACGGTCACGTTGCCGTCGCAGTACATGACGGTCGCGCTGGCGATGGACGTGTCGCGCAGCATGCAGGCCACCGACGTCGAGCCGAATCGCCTCGAGGCCGCGCAGGCCGCGGCCCGGTCGTTCATCCAGGAACTGCCGAAGAACGTCCGGCTCGGCATCGTGTCGTTCGCCGGCACGGCGGCCGTCGTGCAGACGCCCACCGAGAGCCGCGACGACATGCTCGCCGCGATCGACCGCTTCCAGTTGCAGCGCGCCACCGCCACGGGCAGCGGCCTGCTGCTCGCGCTGGCGATGCTGTTCCCCGACGAGGCCTTCGACCTGGAGGCGGCGTTGTTCGACCCGCGCTTCAGCTCGGGCCCGCGGCCGGCGCCGCTCGACCGCCGGAAGGCGCTGGATCCCGCGAAGGCGGGTGCCTCGAAGAAGGAGCCGGTGAAGCCCGGCAGCTACACCGGCGGCGTGATCATCCTGCTGTCCGACGGCCGCCGCACGACCGGACCGGATCCGCTCGACATCGCGAAGATGACCGCCGACCGCGGCGTGCGCGTCTACACCGTGGGCTTCGGCACGCGCGAGGGCGCCTCGATCGAGTTCGAGGGCTACTCGTTCTACGTGCGCCTCGACGAGGAGACGTTGAAGAGCATCGCCAAGATGACCGGCGGCGAGTACTTCCACGCCGGCACCGCGGCCGACCTGCGCAAGGTCTACGAGACGCTGAACGCGCGCATCGCGATGGAGACCCGCGAGACCGAGATCGGCGCGCTCTTCGTCGGCGGCGCGGCGGCCCTGCTGCTCCTGGGGGCGCTGCTGTCGCTGCTGTGGTTCCATCGCGGCGTGCCGCCGGTGCTGGCGACTCGCTAGCGTCGCGCGGCAGGCGGGATGGGGCGGACGCGGCGGGTGCGGCGGTCAGCGCTACGCGCCGACTTCGCTGTGCTGCTCACCGAGGGCCGTGCGGCGCAACTCGCTCTGCGCGCTCCGCGCGCGCCGCTCGAACAGGGCACCGCAAGTTAGAGGACGAGGCGCGCTGCGCGCGCCCGGCCCTCGGCTGCGCTGCTCGCCGCCGCACAAAGCCGCGCCCGCCCCACCCCGCCTGCCGCGCATGAAGCGCGAGTCTGGCCGAACTCGGGAAAGAGCTTCGTGGTGAGTTGGAGTCCCGCGGCGCCGGGCTTCGGAGGCGCCGAGCAGCGCAGGCGAGGCCGGGGCATTCGGCCAGCGAGTGCCTTGTGTTGGCTCTCGCTGGCCGCCGGCCTCGTCGAGCAGCGCAGGGAAGTCGGCGCGCAGCGCCGACCGCCTCCGTAGCCCGGCGCTGCGGGACTCCAACTCGCCGGGTATCGAGGCCGCTTGTCCGCGGCAGGAATTTCCAGCACGCTCGGCGGGTGACCGATCCTCCTGCCACGGCATCGCTCGCCGCGCTGCGCGCGCGCTACGGCCCGCGCTACCGCTGGTACGTGTTGCTCACGGTGATGATGGGGACGATGGCGTCGATCATGGCGTCGACGATCGTCAACGTCGCCGTGCCCGACATGAGCCTCCAGTTCGCGCTCGGCCAGTCGCAAGCGCAGTGGCTGTCGGCGGGCTTCATGGCCGCGATGACGGTCTCGATGCCGGTGACGCCGTGGCTGCTCAACCGCTTCGGTTATCGCCGCACTTACATCGTCGCGATCCTGCTGCTGCTGGCAGGCAGCATCGCCGGCGGGATGGCGAACGAGTACACGCTGGTGCTGGCGATGCGAGTGACGGAAGGCCTTGCCGCCGGCATCCTGCAGCCGATCCCCGCGATCATCATCCTGCGGGGCTTCCACCCCGACGAGCAGGGCAAGGCGATGGGCCTGTTCGGCGCGGGCGTCGTGCTCGCCCCCGCGCTCGGCCCGAGCATCGGCGGCGTGCTGGTCGAGTGGTTCGGCTGGCGCTCGATCTTCTTCGTCGCGTCGCCGTTCTGCCTGCTCGCGCTGCCGCTGGCGGCGCGGCTGCTGCCGCACAGCGCTCCGGGCGGCGGGGAGGTCAACGCCGAGGGGACGCGGCTCGACGTCGTTGGGCTCGTCCTCGTCGCCGTCGCGATCCTGCTCGGCCTCAACGGCCTGTCGATGCTGGAGGGCGCGCAGCGGATGACCGGCGTGGCGCTGATGGGGTGCAGCGTCGTCGTCCTCGCGGTGTTCGTCGCGCACCAGAAGCGGACGGCGCAGCCGCTGATCCGGCTCGAGCTCTTCACGCACCCGGCGTTCGCGCGCGGCGCGATCGTCGCGTTCGTCTATGGATCGGCGCTGTTCGGCTCGACGTACCTGCTGCCGGTGTTCATGCAGATGGCGCTCGCGTTGCCGCCGTCGCAGGCGGGCGCGGTGCTGCTGCCGGCGGGCATCGTGCTCGCGGTCGTGATCCCGCTCGTCGGGCGGGCGGCCACGCCGGCCAACCGCTGGATCTATGTCGTCGTCGGCCTCGCGCTGCTGTCGGTGTCGTTCGTCGCCATGATCTTCGTCGGCATCGGCGCCGGCCTGACGGCGATCGTCGCGCTCGCGATCCTCGGGCGCGTGGGGCTGGGCTGCGTCCTGCCGTCGCTCAACCTCGCCGCGATGGAGGGCGTCGCCCCCGGGCTGATCGCGCAGGGCACCAGCCTGGTCAACCTGCTGCGCCAGCTGGGCGGTGCGAGCGGGGTCGGACTGATCGGAGTGTTCCTCGAGTGGCGGCTGAACGTGCAGGGCCGCGATGCCGCGGCGGCCTTCCACGAGGCGTTCGTGCTGCTCGGCGCGTTGACGCTGCTCGCGATCGCGGTGGCCTGGGGCATGCGGCCGACGCGCGCGCGAACGCGAACGCGTTAGGCGGGCTTCAGCGCCTCTTCATCGTCGACCCTCGGCGACAGGCTGCCGACGCGCACGCCGAGCAGGCGGATGCGGCGCGCCAGGTCGACGCGCTTCAGGCACTCGCCGGCGGCGCGGCGGATCGCGGCGGCATCGTCGGTCGGCGCCGCGATCGTCTGGTCGCGCGTCACCGTGCGGAAATCCTCGAAACGCAGCTTGATGCCGATCGTCCGGCCGACGTAGCGCTTGCGCCGGAGGTCGTTCGACACGTCGACGCACAGCTCGGTGAAGATCTCCGAAAGCTGCCGCCGGTCGCGCACGGCATGCAGGTCGCGCTCGAAGGTGGTTTCGCGGCTGATCGACTTCGGCTCGCTCTCGGTGACGACCGGACGATCGTCCTGCCCGCGTGCCGCGGCGAACAGCCACGCGCCGTAGCTCGCGCCGAAGTGCTGCCGCAGCCACGCCGGGTCGCTCGCGGCGAGTTCGCCGATGGTGGCGATGCCGAGGCGGGCGAGCTTCGCGGCGGACTTCGGGCCGACGCCGTTCAGCCGGCGCACAGACAGCGGCGACAGGCGGATTGCAGCGTCGTGCTCCGTGACCACGGTCAGGCCGTCCGGCTTGTCGAGCTCGGAGGCGATCTTCGCGATGAGCTTGTTGGGCGCGAGGCCGACGGAGCAGCGCAGCCCGGTCGCGTCGAGCACCGCCTGCTTCAGTTCGCGACCGACGTCGCGCGCGCACCACCACGCCTCGGCGTTCGCTTCGACCGGGTCCACGTCCGGCCCGAGTCGCGCCGCGATCACGTCGGTCAGGTCGATGAAGATCTCGTCGATGCCGCGGTCTTCCACCTGCGGCGCGAGTGCGCGCACGGCCGCCTTGAAGAGCCGCGAGTACTTGCGGTACTCGTCGAAGTCGACCGGCAGCAGGACGGCGTCGGGCGCCTTGGTCGCGGCCTTCATCATTCCCATGGCGGAGTTGATGCCGAACGCGCGCGCTTCGTAGGTCGCGGTGGTGATGACGCCGCGGCCCGCGTAGTCGCCGAGCCGCGCGAACCGCCGGCGCTGCTCGCCCGTTGCGGGATCGGCCTCCCACACGGGCTGGTGCCGCGCGCTGCCGCCGATCACGACCGGCTGGCCGCGCAGTTCCGGATAACGGAGCAGCTCGACCGACGCGTAGAAGGCGTCCATGTCGAGATGCGCGATCACGCGCGGGATCGGAGCAGGCGACGGCATGGCCGATCGAGTGTACGGCGCGTGCGGCGCGGGTTCGCGATGCGCGCGGCCCGGCACGTTCGCCGCCGCTGGCTCGGAACGAGGCACTGCGAGAGTAAGCTCACCCGCGGTCCAGTCCCTCCAACCCCCGCGTGACTTCCGCTTCCCCGTCGACCGAGCAAGACACGACGCACCCCGGCGAGCGCGCAGGCCACACCTGGGAGGCGCGGCACTTCGGGATGCCCGCCGCCGGCTGGCGCCGCCGCGGGTTCATCGTCATCTTCGAGAACGACACGCGGGCCGGACGCCAGTTCGACGTCTGGCTGCTGGTCGCGATCATGGTGAGCGTGCTCGTCGTGATGCTCGACAGCGTGCAGGCGATCTCCGCGCGCTACGGCACGCTGTTCGATGTCCTCGAGTGGGGCTTCACGCTGGCGTTCACCGCCGAGTACGTCGCGCGGCTGGCGACGGTCGAGCGGCCGCTGCGCTACGCGCGCAGTTTCTTCGGGATCATCGACCTGCTGTCCGTGCTGCCGACCTATCTCGCGTTCTTCTTCCCGGAACTGCACGCGCTGATCGACGTCCGCGTGCTGCGCCTGCTGCGGACCTTCCGGGTCCTGAAGCTCGTCGCGTACGTCAGCGAGTACAAGTACCTCGCCGCCGCGCTGCGCGACAGCCGGCGCAAGATCTTCGTTTTCCTCTCGGGCATCCTGATGATCGCCATCACGGTCAGCACGCTGATGTACGTGATCGAGGGCCCGGAAAACGGCTTCACCAGCATCCCGACGTCGATCTACTGGGGCATCACCGCGATGACGACCGTGGGCTTCGGCGACATCGTGCCGAAGACCGACCTCGGCCGCGCGATTGCCAGCGTGCTGATGCTGCTCGGCTGGAGCATCCTCGCCGTGCCGACGGGCATCGTGACGGCGGAGATGACGCGTCGCAGCGTGCCGTCGCCAGCCCGCTCCTGTCCTTCGTGCGGCGCCGTCCACCACCTGCCGCGGGCGCGGTTCTGCCACGAGTGCGGTGAAGCGCTGCCGCCCGGGGACGAGCGCGCCCATGCGGCCGGGATTGCCGCGCCTCAAGACGCGGCGGGCGGCCCGCGCTAGTCTCGACTCATTCGTCGGGGCATTGCCTGCGAGGAGTTCGATGAAACGCGTGTTCTGGTGTGCACTGCTGGCGGTCCTGCCCGCGATGGCTGCGGCGCAGGTGGCGGACTACAAGGTCGAAGGCGACGGGATTCCGAAGTCGCTCACCGGCAAGCCGGGCGTGGCCGCGCGCGGCAAGGCGCTGCTGGCGAAGCGGGGTGCCGCCAACTGCCTCGAGTGCCACAGCGTCAAGGACAAGGAACTCGCCGGCGGCGGCACCAAGGGGCCGGCGCTCGACGGCATCGGTGCCGTGCTGACGCCGGCGCAACTGCGGCTGAGCGTCGTGGACATCGGCAGCGTGAACCCGAAGGCCAGCATGCCGAGCTTCCACAAGAGCGAAGCGGCAGCGCCGGGCGGTCGCCTCGCGCCGCAAGAGATCGAGGACGTCGTCGCCTACCTGGCGTCGCTGAAGAAGTAGCGCCGCAGTCGCGTTTCAGACCGAAGGCAGCTCGACGGTCGCGTAGTCGGCCGGCATGACGATCTCGAGCATCTCGACGTCTTCGCTGTGCCCGACCTCGCGGTGCCGGATGCCGGGCGGCTGGTGCACGCACGAGCCCGGCGTGAGGCGCACCACGCCCTGTCCTTCGTACTCGAATTCGATCCAGCCCTTCAGCACGTAGAC
>CAWJEE010000024.1:0-12331 GCA_963841815.1 uncultured beta proteobacterium
TGATGCAGCAGTACCTGCGCCTCAAGGCGCAGCACCCGCACATCCTGCTCTTCTACCGGATGGGCGACTTCTACGAGCTCTTCTACGACGACGCCGAGCGCGCGGCGCGGCTCCTGAACATCACGCTCACCCAGCGCGGCGCCTCGGGCGGCGCGCCGGTAAAGATGGCGGGCGTGCCGGTCGTGTCGGTGGAGCAGTACCTCGCGAAGCTGGTCAAGCTCGGCGAGAGCGTCGCGATCTGCGAGCAGATCGGCGACCCGGCCACCAGCAAGGGACCGGTCGAGCGCAAGGTGATGCGGGTCGTCACGCCCGGAACGCTGACGGACCCGGCCCTGCTCGACGCCAAGGCCGACGCGGTGCTCCTCGCGATCGCGCCGCCGGCGAAGCGCAACGGCGAGTTCGGCCTCGCCTGGCTCGTCCTCTCGTCCGGCGAACTGCGCGCCACCAGTGCGCCGTTCGCCCAGCTGGGTTCCGAGCTTGCCCGGCTCGTTCCCAGCGAGATCCTGGTGCCTGAAAGCTGGCACGACGCGCTGCGCAGTTCCCTTCCCGCCGGCGGCTGCACGGTGCAGTCGCGCCCCGACTGGCACTTCGACGACGAGCGCGGCGCCCGGGCACTGCAGGACCAGTTCGAAGTCGGGACCCTCGACGCGTTCGGCGTGGCCGACGCGCCCCAGATCGTCGCGGCCTGCGCGGCGCTGCTCGAGTACGCGCGTGGCACGCAGGGCGGCGCGCTGGCACACGTGCGCGCACTGCGGCGCGAGGAGATCTCCGACTACGTGATGCTCGACGCGGTCTCCCGGCGCAACCTGGAAATCACGGAGACGCTGCGCGGCGAAGACGGCGCGACGCTGTTCCGGCTGCTCGACCGCTGCGCCACGCCGATGGGCAGCCGTCGCCTGCGCCACTGGCTCCATCATCCGCTGCGCAGCCAGGCGGAGGCCGCGCGGCGCCACGGGGCGGTCGAAGCCGTGCTGGAGTCGACCGAGCTGCGCCGGCAACTCGCCGCCGAGCTCGACGCCGTGCCCGACCTCGAGCGCATCGGCGGCCGCATCGCGCTCAACGCGGCGCGCCCGCGCGAGCTGGCCGCGCTGCGCGATGCGCTTCCGCACGCGCTCCAGGCCGCGCGGCTCGTCGACGGACTCGACGCGCCCCTGCTCGCCGAGTTGCGTGCCGACCTGGAGCTCGCGCCGGAGATTCACGCGCTGCTCGCGGCGGCGCTGACGACGGAGCCGGCGCACGCGGTGCGCGACGGCGACGTGATCGCGGCGGGCTTCGACCCGGAGCTCGACGAGCTGCGTGCCCTGCGCGACAACACCGGCCAGTTCCTCGTCGACCTCGAAGCGCGCGAGCGCGCGCGGACCGGAATCGCGAACCTGCGCGTCGAGTACAACCGGGTGCACGGGTTCTTCATCGAAGTGACGCACGGGCAGGCGACAAAGGTGCCGGACGACTACCGGCGGCGCCAGACCCTGAAGAACGCCGAGCGCTACATCACGCCGGAACTCAAGGCCTTCGAGGACAAGGCGCTGTCGGCGCGCGAGCGGGCGCTCGGGCGCGAGAAGGAACTGTTCGACCGCCTGGTCGCCGATCTCGCTCCGCACGTCTCCGCCCTGCTGCGCGCCGCCTCGGCGCTGGCGTCGATCGACGCGCTGGCAGTGTTCGCGGCCCATGCCGAACGGGCGCGCTGGACGCGGCCCCAGTTCGCCGAGACCCCGCAGATCGAGGTCCGCGGCGCGCGGCACGCCGTGGTCGAACGCGAACTCGAGACGTACGTGCCGAACGACTGCGTGCTGAAGGCGGGCCGGCGGCTGCTGGTGATCACCGGGCCGAACATGGGCGGCAAGTCGACCTACATGCGATCGATCGCACTGATCGCCCTGCTCGCCTACGCCGGCAGCTTCGTGCCGGCGACCGCGGCGCGCCTCGGCCCGGTCGACCGGATCCTCACCCGCATCGGCGCCGCCGACGACCTGGCGCGCGGCCGCTCGACTTTCATGGTCGAGATGACCGAGGCGGCCGCGATCCTCCACGCCGCCACCGAGCAGAGCCTGGTGCTGATGGACGAGATCGGCCGCGGCACGTCGACGTTCGACGGCATGGCGCTCGCCGCCGCCATCGCCCGCGAACTGGTCGAGAAGAACCGCAGCCTGACGTTGTTCGCCACCCACTACTTCGAGCTGACGCAGCTCGCCGAGCAGCATCCCGACGTCGCCAACGTGCACGTCGCTGCCGCCGAGTCCGGCGGCAAGGTCGTGTTCCTGCACGAAGTGCGCGACGGCCCGGCGAACCAGAGCTACGGGCTCGCCGTCGCGCAGCTTGCCGGCGTGTCGCCCGCGGTGATCCGCCGCGCTCGCTCGCTGCTGACGCAACTCGAGGAGCGCGCGCTGGGCACGCGGCCGCAGCTCGATCTGTTCGTCGCGACGCCGGAAACGCCGGCGCCGACCGTGTCGCCGGAAGATCCGCTGCGGAACCGCCTGCTCGCGATCGACCTCGACGGCATCTCGCCGCGCGAAGCGCACCTGCTGCTCGACGAGCTGCAGCGGCTGGCGCGGCCCGAGAGCTAGGGCCTCAGGCGCTAATGCAGCGTCGTCGGCCGCGGTTCGGCGAGGCGCAGGAACTCCGGTAGCCGCAGGGAGTCGGCATCCGCCAGTTCCTCGGGGCTCGCGGCACGCACGTCGAGCACGGTGATGTCGAAGCGCAATGCGAAGCCCGCGAGCGGATGGTTGCCGTCGAGCACCGCCATGCCTTCGGCGATGTCGGTGATCGTGAAGATGCGGCCAGCGGTGCCCTCGCCGCCGTCCCCCTCGACGCGCATGCCCACCTCGACGCCCTCCCCGAGGTCTTCGAGCGGCATCAGCAGCACCAGCTCGGGGTCGTAGTCGCCGAATGCCTCCTCCGGCTCGAGCTGCAGCGCGACGCGCGCGCCGGCCTCCTTCCCCGCCAGCGCCTCTTCGACCAACGGGAACACGTCGTCGTGCCCGTGCAGGTAGACGAGCGGTTCCTCGGAGTGTTCCAGCAGGTTCCCTTGCGCGTCGTGCATCCGGACGTCGAGGCTGACGAGCGCGCCTTGATCGATCTTCATCGCATCTCCCTGCGTGAATTATGCCCCGCGGCCGTTCCTATAATCGCCGTGTGCTCACGTCTCCCGTCCTGCAACGGCTCGGCTCGATGCCGGTCGCGCGCTTCATGCGCGACGCCTGGCAACGCCGGCCGCTGCTGATCCGCAACGCGTTTCCCGGATTCGTGCCGCCGGTCTCGCGCGACGCGCTGTTCGAGCTCGCGCGGCGCGACGACGTCGAGTCGCGGCTCATCGCCCGCATCGACGAACGCTGGTCGATGAAGCACGGCCCTCTCCATCGGCTTCCGTCGACCCGTCGTCCCGACTGGACGCTGCTCGTGCAGGGCGTCGACCTGCTGGACGCAGGCGCGCACGCGCTGCTCCGCCGGTTCCGCTTCGTGCCCGATGCCCGGCTCGACGACCTGATGGTGAGCTACGCGACCGACGGCGGCGGCGTGCCGGCCGCATGTCGACTCGTACGACGTGTTCCTGCTGCAGGCCTGGGGGCGCCGTCGCTGGCGCATCAGCCGCCAGCGCGATCTCGCCCTCGTTCCGGGCGCCCCGCTGAAGCTCCTCGCGGACTTCCGCGCCGAGGAAGAGTGGGTCCTCGAAGCGGGCGACATGCTGTATCTGCCGCCGGGCGTCGCGCACGACGGCACGGCGGTGGGCGAGTGCCTCACCTACTCCATCGGCTTCCGCGCGCCGACCTACCAGGAACTGCTCGAGGCCTGGCTGACCGACTTCGCGGATCACGCCGCCGTCTCCGGTCGATATGCCGATCCCGGGCTGGGGCCGGCCCGGCGGCCCGCGGCGCTGCCGGCCGGCATGGTCGGACGGATCCACGATTCGCTGCGCAAGACTCGCCCGACCCAACGCGACACGCAGCGATTCCTGCTCCGCTACCTGACCGAGCCGAAGGCACAGGTCGTCTTCGAGCGACCCGCCCGGCCCGTTCGCGCACAGCGCTTTGCAGCGATCGCCGCCCGACGCGGACTCGAACTCGCGCGTCCGACTCGCATGATGTACGCGGGCGGCGAGATCGGGATCAACGGTGAATGCGTCGGCATGCCCAACGGGGAGCAGCGAGGCGCTGCGTGCCCTAGCGGACCGGCGCGCATTGGCATCGCCTGCGGTGGCGCAGCTTCCGCTCCCGGCGCAGGCGCTGCTGCATGCCTGGTACGCGGCCGGTTGGCTGCAGTTCGCAGGAGGCAAGTCCCAATGAAGCCATCGGAAATCGTGATCGGCGACCCGACGCCGCAGCGCGTCCTCATCGACTCGCGCGAAGAGCTTCACGAAGCGTTGCACATCGCCCTGCGCTCGGGTCACCGCACGGTGCGGGCGCTGCACCGCGACCTGTCGGCGTTCGACCTGTCGTCGATCGATTCGACGGAATCACTGAGGCAGCTGCTGCTCGGGGATCGAAGCGCGCGCATCCGGCTGCTGGTGGACGACGCCGCCTGGCTGGAAACCCGGGCGGCCCGCCTGCGCCTGTTGCAGCGGCGTTTCCCGCACGCGCTCGAACTGCGCGTGGCTTCCGACGAGGACCGGGTGGGCGATGACGCCTGTGTGCTCGTGGACGATCACGTGACCCTCGAGCTGCGGGCCACGCGGGCCACGAGCGGCGCCCTCTGGCTGCATCACAAGCCATACGCACAGTCGCTGATCGCCGCCTTCGACCGCCGCTGGAACGCCGCGGGACACAACCTCCCGGCCTCGCCGCTGGGGCTCGCGTAGCAGCGCGAGCACGGTTTCAAAACGCTATAATTGCGGGCTGGGAAGAGTGGGAAACATCCATTGCGTCCCGCGACCCGCGGGGTCGGACAAAACATATCGAGTCACTCAGGAAGGGTGTTTACGCAAATGAAAAAGTCACTGTTGATCGCCTCCATGATGGTCGTGGCGCTCGCCGCCTGCGGTAAGAAAGAAGCTCCGGCTCCGGCTCCGGCCCCTGCGCCTGCTGCTGCTCCGGCCCCGGCGCCCGCCCCGGCTCCGGCCCCCGCGCCCGCCGCCGATGCCGCCAAGCCGGCTGACGCTGCTGCTCCGGCGGCTGCCGCTGGCGAGGCCGCCAAGGCCGCTGGCGAAGCCGCCAAGGCCGCTGGCGAGGCTGCCAAGGCCGCTGGCGAAGCCGCCAAGAAGTAATCCGGCAACGGAAGAAAAAGGGCCGGCATTGCCGGCCCTTTTTTTCGCCCGTTCGAATCGACTATACGAGCCGCCAGTCGAGCCCTTCGTCCTGGTCGGCAACGGCCACGTCGCCGGGTACGCACCCGAGAACGGCAGCGATCGCCTCGCTCGCAAGCTCCTTCGTGTTGTTCTGCGCCGACAAGTGCGCGGCGGCCACCCACTGAAGCCGCGTGCAGTCCACCTGGCGCAGCAGCGCTGCCGCCTGGGCATTGGACAGGTGACCGCGTGCCCCGGCGATGCGCATTTTCAGGAACGCCGCGTAGGGGCCCGAGCGCAGCATCGCCTCGTCGTGGTTGCACTCCAGCACCAGCGCGTCGACGCGGCGAAGCGCCGCGACGATTCGCGCCGTCGGCTCGCCCGCGTCGGTGAGCAGTCCCAGCCAGCGCTGGCCGTCGCCGAAGACGAACTGGAGCGGCTCGGCCGCGTCGTGCGGCACCTCGTACGGATCGACCACCAGGGCGCCGATGTCCTGCCGCACTCCGGACACCAGTTCCCGCCACAGCACGCCACGATCCATCAGATTGGCGGCGCGGGCGGTGCCCTCGGAGCAATAGACGGGAAGGCCGGCCTTGCAGGCGTACCGCGCGACGCCGCCGACATGATCGCTGTGCTCGTGCGTGACGAGCACGGCATCGATGTCATTCAGCGACAGGCCCGCACGCTCGATGCGACGAGCCAGCTGCTTCAGGTTGAAGCCGTTGTCGACCAGGACACGCGTGACGGTCGAGCCGTCGCGCGCCTCCACCACCAGCGCATTGCCGCTGCTGCCGGAGCCGAGGCTGCAGGCGCGCAGCACGCCGCCGCCCGCGCTAACGCAGTTGGTCGCTCAGCAGCGACAGGATGCGGTCGCCGGCAGGCGAACGCTCCGGAGCGCCGTTGGCGCTCATCACCGTCACGACGGTCCTGTTCGTGCTCTCGCCGACCACGACGACGCGGTACTGCAGCGCCGGAACCGGTTTGTCGCTGGTGAATATCTTGGAGAAGAAGCCCTGCTCCTCCTTCTTCTTTGCCTCGTAATCCGGATCGAGGTAGCGGACGAAGTAGATGCCCTTGGCGCGATCACGGTCCTCGACCGTGAACGAGCCGCGGTCGAGCGCAAGGCCGACCCGGCGCCACGCGCGTTCGAAGCCGTCGTCGATTTCGAGCCGTTCGCTCCGTCCATCCGGCGCCTTGACGACGCGGGCGGCCTGGGGCGCCGGCGCTGCGGTCGCGGTCGCTCCCGCGGGCGGCCTGGGCGCGCCCGTCGCGCCTGCCGGCGCCGCCGCGGTCGCGGCGGCCTGCTGGGCCGCCGACGCGTCGAACTTCACGAGCAGGCGCTGCAGGATTTCGGCCTCGAGTTCCGGATCCGAGGGCCGCGGCTGCCACTTGGTCTGGTCCTGGGCGGACGTCGTGTAGACCTCGATCATGCCGCGATGGCTGATGAAGATCTCGGACGTGTTCTGCGGCGTGCGTTCGACGCGCGCGCGGTACTTGTCCATCTCGCCGGTCGAGTACACGGAGTCGAAGACGCGCCCCAGCGTGCGACGAATGATGTCCTGGGGCAGCTTCGCGCGGTTTTCCGCCCACGCGGTTTCGAGGATGCCGGTGGCGGCATCGGACTTCTCGACCTGCAGGCCGACCGTCGGCCAGAAGTCGACCAGCACCGGCCACACGCGCTCGGGCGGGAGGTTTACCGCGAGCCAGCGCTGGTTGCCCATGCGTTCGATCTTCGCCACGACCCCGCCGGGAACCACGGCGGAGGTGGCCGCGGTCGGCGCGGCGCCGGCAGCTGGGCGTCCCGCCTGCTGCTGGCCCGACGCCGTGATCGTCTGCGGCCGTTCGGGAACCACGAAGCGGTCGTCGCGCGGCAGCTGCGACAAGTCCGGCGGCACCTCTAGCGGCGTCCGCGACTGCTGGGCGGTTTCGTACGAGACCTTGTCGGTCTGGAAGAAGCTGCCGGTCCAGGAGCAGCCGGACAGCAGCACGACACCGGCAACAGCCAGCCGCCGCAAACGGGTGAAACGATCCATCATCGAAACTCCTGCCCGGGCTAAAGGAGCCCGGCTTCCTTCATTGCGCCGAGTACGACCGGCTCGTTGGCGACGCTCAGCGGCACGAGCGGCAGGCGGATGCCGTTCTGGATGTGTCCCATCTTCGCGAGCGCCCACTTGACCGGAATCGGGTTGGGCTCGACGAACAGCTTGAAGTGGACGGGCAGCAGGCGGTTGTTGATCGCACGCGCGGCCGCGAAGTCACCCGAAAGCACCGCGCGGCACATGTCGCTCATCAGCCGCGGTGCAATGTTCGCCGTGACCGAAATGACGCCGTGGCCGCCGAGCAGCATCAGCGCGAGGGCCGTGTCGTCGTTGCCGCTGTACAGGGCGAAGGTGGGCGGGGCCTTCTTCAGGACCTCGGCCGCGCGGCCCATGTCGCTGGTCGCGTCCTTCAGGCCGACGATGCCGGGCACCTGAGCGAGCCGCAGCGTGGTCTCGGTGCCGAGGTCCGCCACCGTGCGTCCGGGCACGTTGTAAAGGATCATCGGCAGGTCGACCCGCTCGGCGATCGTGCGGAAGTGCCGGTACAACCCTTCCTGCGTGGGCTTGTTGTAGTACGGCACGACCTGCAGCGTCGCATCCGCGCCGACTTTGCGCGCGTGCTCGGTCAACTCGATCGCCTCGGACGTGGAGTTGCCGCCCGTGCCGGCGATGACGGGAACGCGGCCCTTGGCCGTCTCCACGGCGACGCGGATCAGTTCGCCGTGTTCCTCGGGTGTCACCGTCGGCGACTCGCCGGTCGTGCCGACCGAGACGATCGCGTTCGTGCCTTCGGCGATGTGCCAGTCGATCAGCCTGCGGTATGCGTCGAGGTCGAGCGTGCCGTCCTCGTGCATCGGCGTGACGACAGCGACGAGGCTGCCTTTGATCATGATGGTGTTCGTCTCCCCAGCGAAGCGGAGGATTCTACAGCCGCGGTGGGTCTAATCCGGGCGGAGCGCGACGCGTTCGGGTCGGTCGGCGCCGCCTGCTGCCTGCCGCGTCGCGGCGATCCGCTGGACCATCGCCGGTCGCGGGGATTCCTCGAAGCCGTCCTCGAACGCGATCACGCGCAGCGCCGCGAAGGCGTCGAGCAATTCGCGCGGCGCAAGCAGGAATGCCGGGTTGCCCGGTTTGCCGAAGGCCGCGTTGCCGACGGCGAAGGTCTCGTACAGGAGCACGCCCCCCGGAGCGAGCGCGGCGAGCAGGTGAGGAAACAGCGGTCGATGGAGATAGTTCGTGACGACGACCGCATCGAAGCGCTCGCCGGTCAGCGGCCAGGGACCCTGCTCGAGGTCCGCCACGCGAAGGTCGACGCGCGCATCCGCCTTCAGGTCCGGCTCGAGGCGGGGCTCGCGGTCGATGGCGACCACCGCGCAACCGCGCTCCGCGAACAGGCGCGTGTGGCGCCCGCCGCCGCACGCGACGTCGAGCACGCGGCCGCCCGGGGCCACGAGAGGCGCGAAGCGCCGGATCCAGTCCGACGGCCGTTGCTCGTCGTGCGGCGCCATCGGCCGGTCAGCCGCGCGCGAGCCCCATCGCCTCGCGCACTTCGCGCATCGTCTCGCCGGCCAGATCGCGCGCCCGCTCGCAGCCGTCCGCGATGATGTTGCGCACGGCCGCCGGATCCTCGAGGTAGCGCTGCGCGCGCTCGCGCATCGGCGCGAGTTCGCGGATGACGGCGTCGATAACGGGCTGCTTGCAGTCGAGGCAGCCGATGCCGGCGCTGCGGCAGCCCGTCTGCACCCACTCCCTGGTCGCGTCGTCGGAGTAGACCTTGTGCAGCTGCCACACCGGACAGCGCTCGGGTTCGCCCTTGTCGGTGCGGCGCACCCGCGCCGGGTCGGTTGGCATCGTGCGGATCTTCTTCGTGATCGACTCCGGATCCTCGCGCAGCGCGATCGCGTTGTTGTAGCTCTTCGACATCTTCTGACCGTCGAGGCCGGGCATCTTCGACGCCTCGGTGAGCAGCGCCTCGGGCTCGACTAGGATGATTCGTCGCGCGCCCTCGGCGTACCCGAACAGCCGCTCGCGATCGGACATGGACAGGCTGCCCGCCTCGTCGATCAGCGCGCGCGCCTGCTCGAGCGCGTCGACCTCGCCCTTTTCCTGGTAGAGCGTGCGCAGTTCGGTGTACCGCTTGGCGCGACGCGCGCCGAGTTTCTTGACGGCGTCACGCGCCTTCTCCTCGAAGCCGGGCTCGGAGCCGAACAGGTGGTTGAAGCGGCGCGCGATCTCGCGCGTCATCTCGACGTGCGGGACCTGGTCCTCGCCCACCGGGACCATGGTGGCGCGGTAGATCAGGATGTCGGCGGCCTGCAGCAGCGGATACCCGAGGAAGCCGTAGGTCGCGAGGTCGCGGTCGTTGAGCTTCTCCTGCTGGTCCTTGTAGGTCGGCACGCGTTCGAGCCAGCCGAGCGGCGTGGCCATCGACAGCAGCAGGAACAGCTCGGCGTGCTCCGGCACGCGCGACTGGATGAAGAGCGTCGCCTGCGACGGATCGACGCCGGCGGCCAGCCAGTCGATCACCATGTCCCAGGTGTTGCCCTCGATCGACGCGGACTCCGAGTAGTGCGTCGTCAGCGCGTGCCAGTCGGCCACGAAGAACAGGCACGGGTGCTCGCTCTGCAGGCGAACCCAGTTCTTCAGCACACCGTGGTAGTGGCCGAGGTGCAGCGCGCCGGTCGGGCGCATTCCGGAAAGAACGCGATCGGGAAACATGGTCAGAGGAAGAGGCGGACGATGGCGGCGCCGATGTCGTGCAGCGGACGCAGGAAGAACGACAGGGAGCCGGTGAACATCAGCGCGAGCAGGATGAACAGGCCGTACGGCTCGATGCGCGAGTACGCAATCGACATCCGGGTCGGCAGCAGGCCGCTGACGATGCGGCCGCCGTCGAGCGGCGGGATCGGCAGCAGGTTGAGCGCCATGAACACGAGGTTCACGCTGATCCCCGCCTGGGCGACCAGGTAGAAGTAGCTTTCCTGAACGCCGGCCGCCGACAGCGCGCGATAGAGCAGCGCCCAGACCACCGCCATGGCGAGGTTCACGCCGGGACCGGCCGCCGCGACCCAGATCATGTCGCGCTTCGGCTTGCGCAGGCTGCCCCAGTCGACCGGCACGGGCTTGGCCCAGCCGAACATGAACCCGGTCAGCAGCACCATGCCGAGGGGAATGACGATCGTGCCGAGCGGGTCGATGTGCTTGACGGGGTTGAGCGTCACGCGGCCGAGCACGTAGGCCGTGTTGTCTCCGAACATGCGCGCCACGTAGCCGTGGGCGGCCTCATGCACGGTGATCGCGAACAGCACGGGGATCGCATAGACGGCGATCTCCTGAATGACGTTTTCCATCGAGTCCAGTCTATCAGCGCGCCTCGGTCGCCCCGGCGCGCCGGCGATGTGACGGCCCGGCTACAGGCCGAGGGCTTCCACCGGGCCCTTGCCCTGCCTCACGAGCACGGCCTCCGGCCCGGTCAGGTCGACGATCGTGGTCGGTTCGATGCCGCACGCGCCCGCATCCAGCACGAAGTCGATCAGATGATCGAGGCGCTCGCGGATGTGATCGGCGTCGTTCAACGGCATCTCGTCGCCCGGCAACTGGAGCGTGGTGGTCAGCAGCGGCTGGCCGAGCACGTCGAGCAGTCCCGCGGCGACCCGGTGATCGGGCACCCGCAGGCCGATCGTCTTGCGCGACGGATGCGACAGGCGCCGCGGTACCTCCCTCGTCGCCTCCAGGATGAAGGTGTACGGGCCCGGGGTCGCGTTCTTCAACAACCGGTACTGGCGGTTGTCGACCTTCGCGTAGAGACCGATGTCCGACAGGTCGCGGCACATCAGCGTCAGCAGGTGGCGGTCGTCGATGCGGCGGATCTGCCGGATGCGATCGACCGCCGCCTTGTCGTCGAGGTGGCAGGCCAGCGCGTAGCAGGAGTCGGTCGGGATCGCGCCGACACCGCCGTGATCGAGGATCTGCGCCGCCTGGCGCAGCGATCGCACCTGGGGGTCGACGGGATGGACGTCGAAGAGCTGCGCCATCAGACGAAGCGATGCCACACGGGCGTCAGGTCGGACGGCAGGCGCGCGACGCGCCCCAGTTCGACGTTTTCCGATTCGCCCGGCCCGTGGAAGTCGCTGCCGCCCGAGGCCTCGAAACCGAACTCGCGCGCCAGGTCGGCAAACCGGCGCATCTCCCGTTCGGTGTGGCTGCTGGTCGACACCTCGACGGCCGTCCCACCCAGATCGCGAAACTGCTCCAGCAGCGAGTGCAGCGCGAGGTCGTTGAGCCGGTAGCGGCCCGGGTGCGCGACGATCGCCACGCCACCGGCGTCGCGAATCATGTCGATGGCTTCGTCCAGGGCCGCCCACGCGTGCGGCACGAAGCCGGGCTTGCCCTCGACCAGGTAGCGCGAGAAGACGTCCTTGACGTCGCGGCAGTGCCCCGTCTCGACCATGTAGCGCGCGAAGTGCGTGCGCGAGATCATCTGCGGGTTGCCCGCATAGACCAGCGCGCCCTCGTACGCCCCTTCGATGCCGACGCGCGCAAGTTGCTCTGCCATCTCCTGCGCGCGGCTGATGCGCCCCGACCGCACGGCGCCCAGGCGCGCTTCCAGGCGGCCGTCGCGGTATTCCACTCCCAGGCCGACGATGTGCAGCGTCGTGCTGCCCCAGGTCACGGACACCTCGACGCCCGGCACGAACGCCAACCCCAGCCGCTCAGCCGCCGTCGCCGCCTGCGCCAGGCCTCCCACTTCGTCGTGGTCCGTCAGCGCGTACAACTCGACGCCCTGCTCGTGCGCGCGCGCGACCACGTCGGCCGGCGGCAACACGCCGTCGGACACGTTCGAGTGGAATGGAGGTCGGCGCGCACGTCCCGAGGGTCGGCGCCGGTTTGGGCAGGCATGGCGTGATTTTACCGGGCGCCGGGGCCGATCAGCCGCGGCGACGCAAGAAGTCCCCGATCAGGCGCGCAACTGCCTCTGGCTGGTCGTGATGCAGCATGTGGCCGGCGGCCACCACCGTCGCCTGCTCGGCCCCCGGGACGGTGGCGAAACGCCGCTGCAGTTCGGTCAGCGCCTGCT
>CAWJEE010000025.1:0-26332 GCA_963841815.1 uncultured beta proteobacterium
CGCGGCGCATCGCGCGGCAACCGCGGGCAATGTCGAGGAACTCGCCCGCATCGACCGGCAGGTCCATGCGCGCAAGCTATCAAGTGGAGATGCGGACGATGACCGTGCGCATGGGCAAGAAGTTCGCCGAGATGGGCGCCGAGTGATCGGGGCGCCGCTCCTGAATGCATGGCGGGAGAGGGATCGACGCCGCGACGGACGCCGGTGTTATCCGGTATCGCTGGCCGTTGATATCGCCGCGCAGGGCCTGCCTGCGCGCGATGCGTTCGTCGTGCACCAGTACGGCGTCGCGTGCATGATCCTAGGCGCCGCGAACGTGCGGCTTGATGGAAGAATCAGCCACGTTGCGACACGCAGCGCATCCTCTTACCGGCTCGACGCCGCGCGACGGCCGCGTAGAAGTCGTGGCCGCGGCGCGGGTCGAGGACATGGCCTGGAGCTTTCGGCCTGCTTGCCGAGATCCTCGCCGCGGTGCACGTCAGGCGCACGTGCGGCTGTTCATGAGCTGAAGGGTCTATACGTGTGCAAAGAAGATCACACGTATCGTCGTAGGTGGTCGGTGGGGTGGGCAGGCGGCCACTGCGTCGAGGCGATCACGCCATGGCTGCTCGAGATGGGGATCAAGGTCCTGATCATCACCAACGACGTGGTGACGACCGAGGACGCGAAGCACGTCGCAGCGGACCCTCAAGGGCACCCTGCTTGAAGAGCGCATCCTCGGGGTCGAGACCGGCGCCTGTCCGCACACGGCGGTGCGCGAGGATCCGAGCATGAACCTGGAGCGGCGGTCGAGGACATGGAGGCGCGCTTTCGGATGGCGACGTGGTGCTGATCGAAAGCGGCGGCGACAATCTGACGTGACGTTTTCGCCGGCCTTGGTCGACTTCTTCATCTATGTCATCGACGTCGCCGCCGGCGACAACACTCCCCGCAAGAACGGCCCGGCGGCATCTCGCAGTCGGACATCCTCGTCATCAACAAGACCGACCTCGCGCCGTACGTGGGGGCGACCTTGAGGTGAGTGGATCACGACTCGCGGGATCCATGCGTGGCGACAAGCCGTTCATCTTCACGAACTGCAAGACGGGGGAGGGCATCCCGCAACTGGTCGATCTGATCCGCAGCGACCTGCTGTTCGACCTGAAGCTGCCGGAGCGGCACCCGGCGTGATGGGTGCCACCAGCGATTGCCGGGCACCGCTCCGTGGGCCCTGGCCGAGGCGCTCGGCCATGCCGCCGTCGAACTCGCGGCGTTCCAGGACGAGCCGCCGCAGATGGCGGCCGGCGCAGTCGGCAAGACCGGTTTCCTCAAGCTCGGTTTCGAGCGGCGCGACGACTGGACTGTCCTGGCCGACCTCGAGTCCCGCGCCCCGTGCATGGCGCAGCGCGCCCTGTATCCGGATCCGGCGATGCCGGACCTCGCATGGCTCTTCATGATCTCGACGGCGGGCTGTGTGCTGCAGGGCGACCGCCTGGCGCTCGACCTGACGCTGGCGCCCGGCGCGCGCGCGCATGTCACCACCCAGTCGGCGACCAAGGTGCACACGATGGACGCCAACTACGCGGTGCAGACGCAGTCGATCGCGCTCGCCGACGGCGCCTACCTCGAATTCATGCCCGAGCCGCTGATTCCGCACCGCGGTGCCCGCTTCCTCGCCGACACGCGGATCTCGATCGCCCCGACGGCGACGCTGCTCTACGCGGAGATCCTCCAGCCCGGCCGCAAGCACCATCACCCGGACGAGTGCTTCGGCGCCACGCTGCTGTCTTTCGCCGTCGGCGCGGAGCGGCCCGATGGGCAGGCGCTGTTCACCGAGAAGCTCGTGATCGACCCGGCCCGGCGCGCGATGCGCCAGACCGGCGTGATGGACACGTTCGACGTCTTCGGCAATGTCGTTTTGCTCACGCCGAAGGATGGCGCCGACCGTGTCCACGCGCGCGTCGAGGCCGACGTCGATCACGCGAACGGCCTGGCCTTCGGCGCCTGCCGGCTGCCGAACGATGCCGGACTGGTCTTCAAGGTGCCGGCCGCGAGACCGCGCAGGTCAAGGCCAAGGTGCGCGAGTTCTGGGGCATCGCGCGCCAGGAGATCACTGGGACGGAACTTCCGCCGTCCTTTTTCTGGCGCTGAGAACGGAGACCACGATGAAGCTGCAGCTGGAGTGGTGGGACAGCCTGTGCAAGGGGTCGGCGGTTCTCCGCTTCGTCGACATCAACCTGCGCGGCGTCGGGCAGGTGATGTTCCAGGACAACCCGCTGTCCGGGCTCCTGTTCTTCATCGCCATCGGCTGGGGGTCGTTCGCGGCCGGCATGCCGCAGGTGGCGATCGGCGGGCTCGTGGCGCTGCTTGCCGGAACGCTGACGGCGCAGTGGCTGCGCGTCGACGCGCCCGGGCTCGCGGCCGGGCTGTATGGGTACAACGCCTACCTCGTGGGGCTGGCGCTGGGAACGTTCCTCGCCGTGTCGCCGCTCTTCTGGATCTACGTTGCGCTCGGTGGCGCCGTTTCGGTGGTCGCCACGCTCGGGATGGCCAACGTGTTCAAGACCTGGGGTGTCGCCGCGCTCACCGCACCGTTCGTCCTTACGACGTGGCTGCTGCTGCTGGCCACGTATGCGTTCACCGCGATCGACGGCAGCGGGCTGCCGATGAGCGCCGAGATCGTGCCGATCGATCCGGCCATGGCGAACCCGCTCGCGCTCGGCGACTTCGCCCAGGGGGTCCTGAAGAGCATCTCGCAGGTGTTCCTGAAGGCGAGCATCCTGGCCGCGCTGCTGCTGCTCGCCGGGCTGGCCGTCGACTCCCTCGCCGCCGCCGCGTTCGCGCTGGGCGGCGCCATCGTGGCAGTGGTCACGGGGCACATGCTCGGGGCGGAAAGCGACCTCATCACCGGCGGCCTGATGGGCTTCAGCCCGGTGCTCACCGCGATCGCGATCGGCGCGGTCTTCTACCAGCCAAGCCCGCGCGTCGCGCTCTACGCGCTGGTGGGCACCGTGTTCACCGTCATCGCCCAGGGCGCGATGAACGTTGCCCTGGCGCCGTTCGGCATTCCCACGCTGACCGCGCCGTTCGTCCTCGTTTCATGGCTCTTCCTGCTGCCGCGCCAGCACTTCGATACGGACGCAAAGCCGTAACGGCCCCGAGCCCGCGCGAAGGCGCGGTGCAAGGGACGCGCCGCGCACGGGCTATATTGCGCCGTCATCGCCTCGCTGCCCCAACGTGCCTGATTCCCCCGGAACTGCCTTCCTGAGAACGATGCGAAGGCTTGCCGGTGTGCTGGCGGGCGTCGCGCTGGTGGCGTCGGTTGCCGCCCAGCCGGCAGCCGTCGACGCCCGGCGCGCCGACTCGCCGCGCATCGCGCTCGCGCTGTCGGGCGGCGGCGCCCGCGGCATCGCGCACGTCGGCGTGCTGAAGGTCCTCGAGGAACTGCGAGTGCCGGTGCACTGCGTGGTCGGCACCAGCATGGGTGCCATCGTCGGCGGCACCTTCGCGGCCGGCCGCTCGACGCAGGAAATGGAGACCAACGTTCTCGCGGCGGACTGGGTGGAAATCTTCCGCGACAGGCCGCCGCGCCGCGAGACCGCGGTCCGCCGCAAGATCGACGACTACAAGCCGCTGTTCGGCTTCGAAGTCGGCCTGCGGGACGGTTCCGTCGCACTACCGAAGGGCGTGATCGCCGGCGTGTCGATCGAGTCCTTCTTCCGCGAGATGGTGCAGCCGGCAGCCGAGATCAGCGATTTCGACAAACTCCCGGTGCCGTACCGCGCGATCGCCACCGACCTCGAGACGGGCGCGGCCGTCGTGCTTGGCAGCGGCAGCGTCGCGCAGGCGATGCGCGCCAGCATGTCGGTGCCGGGCGGGATGGCGCCCGTCGAGATCGACGGCCGCCTGCTGGTCGACGGCGGCCTCGCCGACAACCTGCCGATCGACCAGGCACGACGCCTGTGCGGCGACGTCGTCATCGCCGTCAACATCTCCACGCCGCCGCTGCGACGCGACCAGATCACGTCGGCAGGCAGCGTGACTGCGCAGATGATCAACTTCATCGGCCTGCAGACGGTCAAGGATCAGCTGAAGAGCCTGACGTCGAAGGACGTGCTGATTGCGCCGGACCTCGGCGACATCTCGTCGTCCAGTTTCGATCGCTCGCGCGACGCCATCCGCATCGGCGAAGAGGCGACGCGCGCGATGGCGCCGCAGCTGCAGCGCTACAGCCTGCCGGCCGACCAGTACGCGGCGCAGCGCACGCGGCAGCTGGCGGCGGCCCCGCCGTACTTCGAGGTCGACGAGATCCGCGTCGAGGGCCTGGACCGCACCAATCCCGCGGTCGTGGAGACGCTCGTCGAGAGCGCGCCCGGCCAGCCACTCACCGAGGCGAAGGTGGCGACCGACCTGCGTCGCATCTTCGGCACGGGGGACTACGAAGCGATCAGCTACCGCGTCGCCGGCGGGGCCGAAGGGCCGCGCGCGATGCTGATCGAACCGGTGGAGAAGTCCTGGGGACCGGACTACCTGAGGTTCGGGCTGGCGCTGGCGAGCGACTTCGCGGGCGACAACCAGTTCAACGTCAGGGCGCAGTACCGCCGCACCTGGCTCAACAGCCTCGGCGCGGAGTGGGTCAGCGAAGTGCAGGTCGGTCAGCACGCGTTCTTCAGCACCGAGTGGTACCAGCCGTTGAACGTGGCCGGCCAGTGGTTCGTCGCGCCGTCGTTCGACGCGGGCGTGCGGACGCGCGGCGTTTTCATCGACCAGGACAAGGTGGCGGACTACCGGACCACGGTGATCCAGGGCGGCATCGACGGTGGCGCGCGGCTCGGCACCTGGGGCGAACTGCGCGTGGGCTTCGTGAGGTCCAACGTGCACGCGCGGGTCGACACCGGCTCGACGCTGCTGCCGTCGGTGCGCGAGACGACCGCCGGCCTGCGCGCGGCGCTGTTCATCGACCAGACCGACCAGGCGTGGTTTCCACGCGAAGGCTACGCGGCGATCGGCACCGCGTATCGCGCCACGACCGGGCTTGGCTCGGACGTCACCTACAGCCGCGTGGAACTCGCTGGTCGCGTCGCGAAGAGCTGGGGTCCGCACACCCTCAATGTGGCCGTCAGCGGTGGAACCGCGCTCGGCTCGGACATGCCGAGCTACGAGTCATTCACGCTTGGCGGGCCGCTGCGGCTGTCGGCGTATCGCCTGGACCAGTTCGCCGGTCGCCAGTACGCCTTCAGCCGGCTCCTTTACTACAACCGCACGATCAGGTTGCCTGAACTGCTCGGCTCCGGCGTGTTCGTCGGCGGCTCGGCGGAGATCGGCCGCCTCACTGACCGGTCCGAACGGTTGCCGCCTGTCGGAACGGTGTGGTCGGCGTCGACGTTCCTCGCCGCGGTCACGTTCCTCGGGCCGGGCTACCTCGGCGTCGGCGTCGGTCCGGGTCGCTGGTCGTTGTACCTGCTGCTCGGCGCGCCGTGAGCGGGGGCCGGGCAGCTGATGCAGCGACCGCGATCAGCGTGCGCTGATCGCCAGGCCCGCCGCGTAGCCCGACGACCATGCCCACTGGAAGTTGTAGCCGCCGAGCCAGCCGGTGACGTCGACGACTTCGCCGATGAAGTGCAGGCCCGGGATTCGCTTCGCTTCGAGAGTTGCCTGTGACAAATCGTCGGTGTCGACGCCGCCGCGCGTGACCTCGGCCTTGCGGTAACCCTCGCTGCCGGATGGCGTCAGCCGCCAGCGCTGCATCGACTGCGCGAGCGCGCGCAGCGTCCGGTCCGCGGTGTCCGCCATCCGTTGTTCGCCGTCGACCAGCTGGCTCTGCAGCCAGCCGTCGGCCAGTCGACGTGGCATCAGCGCGGCGAGGGCGTTGGCAAGTGTCTGCCGGCTGCTGCGCTTCCTTCCGACCAGTTCATCGGCGAGCTCGTCGCCCGCGAACCGAGGCGCGAGGTTGATCTCGATCGGCTCCCCGGGGCGCCAGTATGTCGAGACCTGCAGGATCGCGGGGCCCGACAGCCCGCGATGCGTGAACAGCAGGTCCTCGTCGAAGCGGCCGCCGTCGCACCGGGCGTTCACCTCCAGCGACACTCCGGCCAGCGGCACGAAAGGCGTCCACTCGCGCGCGTCGAACGTCAAAGGCACGAGGGCAGGCCCTGGCTCGACAATTCGCAGGCCGAACTGGCGCGCGATGCGGTAGCCGAAGTCGGTCGCGCCGATCTTCGGAATCGACAAGCCGCCGGTGGCGATCACGACCCGGCGCGCCGCCACGACCCCGTCCGCCGTTGTGACTTCGAACGCATCTGCAGAGCGACCCACGCGCGCCACGCCGGCCGGTCGCATCCAGCGCACGTGGCCCGCGTCGCATTCCGCGACGAGCATCTCGATGATCTGCCCCGACGACTCATCACAGAAAAGCTGTCCCTTGTGCTTCTCGTGGAAGCGGATCCGGTGCCGCTTCACGAGCGCGACGAAGTCGGCCGCCGAATAGCGGGTGAGGGCGGAGCGGCAGAAGGCCGGGTTCCCGGAGATGAAGTTGGCGGGCCCGGCGTTGACGTTGGTGAAGTTGCAGCGGCCGCCGCCGGAGATGCGGATCTTCTCGGCCAGTCTTTCGGCATGGTCGATCAGCAGCACGCGCGCGCCGCGCTGGCCCGCGACCGCGGCGCACATCATGCCGGCGGCGCCGGCTCCGATCACGATGGCGTCCCACGGCGTGCGGCTCATCGGCGCACTCTACGTGAGCGCGCAGCCGACGGCCCGGCCAGGGCCGTCCTGCTCCCCTAGGGTGGCGTGGCGCGGGTTCAGTAGCCGACGGCGTAGTTCGGCACGTCGACGCGCACGAGGTCACGGTCTAGCATCACCGCGGTGTTGCGCGCGAACTCCCGGGCCCAGTCGTGCTGCTCGCGAAAACGCTCGGCGCCGGCGTACTTCGCGACGCTCAGCACGCGGTCGGCGATCAGCACCTTGCCGATCGGGGAGGGCACGTCGCACTCCAGCGCGACGAACTCGCGGTCGAACCACTGGCGCGCGGCGTCGGCTGGGTGGCCCGCCAAGTCGGCGGCGGAAACGAAGAACTCGAACTCGGTGTCCTGACCGAACGACACGATGACGCGGCGGCTCATGGTTTTCTCCGGGATGGCGCAGCAAGCGTCGTGATGCTAGCGCGTCCCTCGACGGACAGACAGGGCAGTGGCGTCAAACAATCGCGAGTCTCCGGCGCCGCGCAGCGGCCTCGCCCTGCCCGCGGATGACGCAGTAGCGGTCGGTAGACTGCAGTCATGACGACAGAACACCCCGCCATCTCAGCCTCCGGCTGGCTCGAGCGACTCGCCCAGCTGGCGGTGCGCCAGGGCGTCCACATTTCCAGTCTCCAGCAGAGGGATGGGCGCGACCTCGAACTGGTGTTCGCGACGGCTACCCTGTACTTCCCGGTCGACCAGCTGCTCGACGAGCGTGGCGCCAATGCCGTGCTGAAGGAGTTCCTGTCGACCGCCGGCGCCATGCTGGACACCGACCACGTCGAGCTGCGCCGCCGGCTGGTGGACACCGGCTTCCTGCGACGCACCGATTTCGGCAGCGACTATCGCCGCGGCATGCTCCCGTCGTGGCTGGAGGCGGCAGCGGCCGCGCTCGATCCGCGGCAGCTGGCCGACGCCGCGCTGCAGGCGCGTGCGGCGCACGATGCGCAGCGCGAGGCGAAGCGGCAGGCCTGGCTGGCGCGCCAGATCGAGGTGACCGAGGGATCGGCCGAGGCGGCGGACACCGATGAGACGTTCATGCGGCTCGCGCTCGATCAGGCCCAAAACGCGTGGGCCCTGGCCGAAGTCCCGGTCGGTGCGGTCGTCGTCAAGGACGGACAGGTGCTCGCCACCGGCTTCAACCAGCCCATCGGCAACAGCGATCCGACCGCCCACGCCGAGATTCAGGCGATGCGTGCCGCGGCCGACTTGCTCGGCAATTACCGGCTGAGCCACTGCGCGCTCTACGTGACCCTGGAACCCTGCGCGATGTGTGCGGGAGCCATGCAGCACGCCCGCATCAAGCGGCTGGTGTTCGGCGCCAGCGATCCGAAGACGGGCGCGTGCGGCAGCGTCGTGGACCTGTTCGCCGAGGCGAGACTGAACCACCACACGCAGGTGCGCGGCGGCGTGCTGGGCGCGGAGAGTGGCCGGCTTCTGTCGCAGTTCTTCGCCGAGCGCCGGGAATTGAGACGAACGGGCAGCCTGCCCGCGGACGAGGACGACGATGGCACGCTCTAGGACGCTGGGACTGGTCGCACCGTCCGGCTACCTGCCCAACCCCGCGGTCATCGACCGGGCGGCGAAGTTCTTCAGCGGCCAGGGCTGGCGCGTGATCGCTGGTGAGAGCGTGTTCGCGCGGGAGCAGCGTTTCGCCGGCCCCGATGCGCTGCGACTCGCCGAATTGCAGCGCTTCGCGACCGACCCGTCGATCGATCTCGTGCTGTCGGCGCGCGGCGGCTATGGCCTGTCGCGCCTGCTCGATCGCATCGACTACGCCGCGATCCGCGCGCGCCAGGCCCGGCTCGCCGGCTACAGCGACTTCACCGCGTTCAACCTCGCGTACCTCGCGCACGGCGGCGTCAGCTTCGCGGCGCCATCGGCGGGCGACTTCGGTGCCGATCAGCCCGATCCGTTCACCGTCGAGCACTTCTTTGGCGTCCTGCAGTCGCGCAACTATGCCGTCGACCTGCCGCTCGACGGTCCGGCACGCATCGTCGAAGGGCGATTGTGGGGCGGCAACCTGGCGATGCTGGTGTCGCTGCTCGGCACACCGTACATGCCGCGCGTTCGGGACGGAATCCTCTTCGTCGAGGATGTCAACGAACCGGCCTACAAGCTCGAGCGGATGTTCCTGCAGCTGGCGCACGCCGGCGTTCTGCAGCGGCAGGCCGCCGTCGTGCTCGGCGATTTCGATCCCGTGGTCCCGATGCCGAACGACAACGGGTACGGACTGCCGGACGTGCTCGAGCGCCTGCGGAAGGCGGGTGGCGTGCCGGTGTACTCCGGCCTGCCGTTCGGGCACGTGCGGCGCAAGCTGACGCTCCCGGTCGGCGGCCGCGCGCGGCTCGTCGTTCGTCGCGGCGGCCGCGCGACGCTCGAACTCTCCCGCTATCCGTTCCTCGCGTAGTTGCCTGCGCCGCGTGCCTGGAGCAGCGCAGTCGCCGGAAAGTCACACCCCGAGGTAGCGGTGCCAAAGCGAGGCATCGGCGGCCAGTGCCGGGGAATCTCCATTCCAGACGACACGTCCGCGTTCCAGGATCGTGTGCTGGTCGGCGAGTTTCACGAGCCGGTCGACGTACTTGTCGATCACCAGGATCGTGTGGCCCGCGTCCTTCAGCGCGGCGAGGCGGTGCCAGATGTCCTCGCGCACGCGCGGCGCCAGGCCCTCGGTCGCTTCGTCGAGGATCAGCAGGCGCGGATTGGTCATCAGCGCGCGTCCGATCGCGAGCATCTGCTGCTCGCCGCCCGACAGCTGATTGCCCATCGCGTCCCAGCGCTCGGCAAGGCGCGGAAACAGCTCGACGACGCGCGCCGCGGTCCACGGCGCGCGCGCGCCGCTTCGGTTCTCGGCGAACGCCTCGAGGTTCTCGCGCACCGTCAGGTTCGGGAAGATGTGCCGGCCCTCGGGAACCAGCGCGATGCCGAGGCGGGCGATGGCGTCGGTGGAGCGCCCGTTCAATCGCTCGCCGGCGAACCGGATCTCGCCGCTCCTCGCCGGGATCAGTCCGAACAGCGCGCGCAGCGTCGTCGTCTTGCCCATGCCGTTGCGGCCGAGCAGCGTGGCGACCTCGCCTTCGCGGATCGCGAGGTCGATGCCGAACAGCACCTGGCTCGCGCCGTAGCCGGCTTCGACACTGCGCAGCTCGAGCAGGCTCACCGGACGACCCTCGGCGCTGCGCGCTCGGGGATGAGCGCTTCGGAGCGGCCGTGCGCGCTCACGGCGACGTCCTCCGAGCCCAGGTAGGCCTGCCGCACGTCCGGGTTGGCGCGGATCTCGGCGGGCAGTGCCGGTGGCGAGCACGCGACCGTAGACGAGCACGGAGATGCGGTCGGCGAGACGGAACACGGCGTCCATGTCGTGCTCGACCAGCACGATGGTCAGGCTGCCCTTGAGCCCGGCGATCAGCGTCACCATGCGTTCGGACTCGTCCGGACCCATGCCGGCCATCGGCTCGTCGAGCAGCAGCAGGCGCGGCCGCGACGCGAGCGCCAGTGCGACCTCGAGCTGGCGCTGTTCGCCGTGCGCCAGCGCGCCGGCCGGCACGTGCGCACGGTCGCGCAGGCCGACGCGCGCGAGCAGGGCCTGGGCCTCGTCGAACAGTGCCTGTTCCCGACGGGCCGGCCGGAAGAAGCGGAAGCTCGATCCCGCGCAGGCCTGCACGGCGAGCGCCGCGTTGTCGAGCGCCGTGAAGCGACGGAACACGTTGGTCACCTGGTAGGAGCGCGCGATGCCGTGCGCTACGCGCGCGTGCGTGGAGCGGCGGGTCACGTCGACGCCGTCCACGGAGATGGTGCCGGCATCGGAGGCCAGCGTGCCGGCGAGCTGCGCGATCAGCGTGGTCTTGCCGGCCCCGTTCGGGCCGATCACCGCGTGCAGCTCGTCTCGCGCTCGACGTCGAGGTCGAGGTCGTCGGTCGCCACCAGGCCGCCGAACCGCTTCGTGAGGCCGCGCACCGCGAGCAGGTTCATCGCGCCCCTCGCTCGTCGAGCCAGCCCGACAGGCCACGCGGCGCGAGGAACACGACCGCCAGCAGCAGCACGCCCAGCGGAAGGTGCCAGTGCTCGGTGTAGGCGGCGAGGATCTCCTCGAGCAGCAGCAGCGCGAGCGCGCCCAGCACGCCGCCGTAGCGGTAGCCGATGCCGCCGAGGATCACCATCACGACGAAGGTGGCCGACTGCGTCCAGTGCAGGACCGCGGGGCTGACGAACAGGTTGTGGTTCGCGAACAGCGCGCCCGCCAGGCCGGCGACCGCTCCGGCGATCGCGAACGCCGCCAGGCGGAAGCGGAAGGTCGGGAAGCCGAGCGACTCCATCCGCGCCTCGTTCTCCCGGATGCCGATCAACGCGCGGCCGAAGCGCGGCATCGAGCATGCGGTCGAACGCGACCAGCACCGCGACGAGCAGCGCCAGCACGACGTAGTAGAACGCGACGTCGTTGCCGAGGTCGATGCCGATGCCGACGCCAGACCGCGCTGGCAGGTTGAGGCCATCCTCGCCGCCATAGCGCTTCAGCCCGACCGCCACGTAGTAGACCATCTGCGCGAACGCGAGCGTGATCATGATGAAGTACACGCCGCGCGTGCGCAGCGAGATCGCGCCGATCGCGACGGCCGCGAGCGCGGCCACGGCGACGGCGAGCGGCCACGCGATCCACGCGCTGCCGATGCCTTCCATCGCCAGCGCGCCGACCGTGTACGCGCCGACCCCGAAGAACGCGGCGTGACCCAGGCTCACCATCCCGCCGTAGCCGAGGATGAAGTTCAGGCTGGCCGCGGCGATGGCGAAGATGAGGATGCGCCGGACCACGCTGATGTAGAACGACTGGTCGAGCGCGCCCGCGATCCACGGAAACGCCAGCGCCGCCGCCAGCAGCAGCCACGGAAGCGCACGGCGCAGGCGCTGCTCGCAATGTCATGCGCGCGCCGGGAACAGGCCCTGCGGCCGGAAGAACAGCACGGCGGCCATCACGACGTAGATCGCGATCGCCGCGAGCGCCGGTCCCAGCTGCGCCGCGGCCGCGCGTGTTCAGGAACGTCCCGAGCAGGCCCGGCAGGAAGGCGCGCCCGGCGGTGTCGACGACGCCGACGAGCAGGGCGCCGACGAACGCGCCGCGGATCGAGCCGATGCCGCCGATCACGATGACGACCAGCGCGAGGATCAGGATGTTCTCGCCCATGCCGACCTCGACGGCGAGCAGTGGGCCGAGCAGGGCGCCCGCCACCGCCGCGAGCATCGCCCCGAGCACGAAGATCACCGCGAACAGCCGGTCGACCCGCACGCCCATGACGGCCGCCATCTCGCGGTCGCTGCTGCCGGCGCGCACCAGCATGCCGGTGCGCGTGCGCGCCACCAGCAGGTAGAGGCCGATGGCGAGCGCGAGGCCGACGGCGATGATCAGCAGCCGGTACGCGGGGTAGAAGAAGCCGGGGAGCAGTTCGACCGGCCCGGCGAGCGCGGCCGGCGCGGCCAGCATGATCGGCGCCGGGCCCCAGATCATCCTGACGAGGTCGTCGGCGATCAGGATGACGGCGAAGGTCGCGAGCACCTGCGACAGGTGATCGCGCTTGTACAGGCGCCGCACCAGCAGCACTTCGAGCACGACGCCGACGACGCCGGTCGCGAGCACCGCCAGCACGACACCCAGCCAGAACGAGCCGGTCGCCGTCACCAGCGTGGCCGCGAGGTACGCGCCGATCATGTAGAGCGAACCGTGCGCGAGGTTCAGCACGTCCATGATGCCGAACACGAGCGTCAGGCCGGCGGCGATCAGGAACAGCATCAGCCCGAACTGCAGGCCGTTGAGCAGCTGCTCGAAGACGAGGGTGCTGGTCATCGTGGAACCGCCGGCGCCGTTCGCCCGCGGCGCCACGCCATCTTGTCCGCGCCGCATCGCGCCCGCGCGGCGGCGCGCCGCGCGCCGGTCATTTCATCGGGCACTGGCCCGCGTACGTGTCCTGGTGCGCGGTGAACACCTTGTTCAGCGTGCGGTTCGTGATGCGCCCCTGGGCGTCCTTGCCGATCGTGCGCAGGTAGTAGTCCTGGATCGGGAACTGGTTCGGCCCGAAGCGGAAGTCGCCGCGGACCGACTTGAAGCTGGCCTTCTTCAGCGCCGCGCGGACGGCGTCCTTGTCGTCCAGTTCGCCCTTGGTGTCGCGCACGGCCGCGTCCATCATCATCACGACGTCGTAGGCCTGCGCCGCATAGATCGACGGCAGCCGCCCGTATTCCTTCGTGAACGCCTGCACGAACGCCTGGCTCGCGGGGTTCGTGAAGTCGTGGTTCCAGTGCGCCGTGTTGAAGAGGCCGAGCATCGGTTCGCCGACGGCGCGGATCACGTCCTCGTCCGCCGAGAAGCCCGGCCCGACGATCTGCGTCGACTTCGACAGCCCAGCGCCGACGAACTGCTTGATGAAGTTGATGCCCATGCCACCGGGCAGGAAGATGAAGAGCGCGTCGGGCGCGTCGGCACGGACCTTCGCGAGTTCGGCCGCGTAGTCGAGCTGGCCGAGCTTGGTGAACGTCTCGGAGATCACCGGCTTGCCGAAGCCGCGCTTGAAGCCGTTGATCGCGTCCTGTCCGGCCGGGTAGTTGGGCGCAAGCACTGCGACCCGCTTGAATCCGCGCTCGGCGGCGAACTTGCCCGCGGCCTCGTGGTACGCGTCGTTCTGGTCACGCGGTGCCGAAGAAGAAGCGGTTGCACTGGCTGCCCGCGAGCTGCGACGGGCCGGCGTTGTTGCTGAGGTAGAACACCTGCGCGGCGAACAGCGCCGGGCCGACGGCCAGCGCCACGTTGGATCCGATCGGGCCCGTGTAGAAGTGGACGCGGTCGCGCTTGATGTAGCGGTCGACGTGCTGCCGACCGGTGTCCGGGTTGCCGGCCTCGTCGGTCGCGAACACTTCGACCGGAATGCCTCCGAGCTTGCCGCCCAGCTGCTTGATGCCCAGGTTGAAGCCGTCGCGGGCCTCGGCGCCCAGCGCCGCGAACGGCCCCGAGATCGATGTCGAGAACCCGACGCGAACCTGGTCGACCGGCTTCGCGGTCAAGGCAGGCGCAGCGAGTGCAACCGCACACGCAGCCAGGGTCAGTCGGAACATCGGCATCGCAGTCTCCCCGGGGCAAAAAATCGGCGGCCGAACGGCCGCCGCGAAGGCGCAAGTATAGGGAAGGGCCAGTCGAATGCGCGAAGTGGCGCAGGAACGGGGCCGTCCGGACGATGCGGGCGCCGAGGGTCCTCGCCTATCATCGGCGGATGCCGATGCAACCCTCTGGAGCGACCCTCGCATGTCCGGTCCGCTGACCCGGTTCGGCCTGGCCGCCGAGACGGCCGAGCAGCGCAAGGAAAAGATTCTCGCCGGAGTGATGGCGGCCGTGTACCGCCAGGTGCCGCAGTCGGTGCTCGTCAGCGTCGTCGGCGCCTTCGCGCTGGTGATGGTGCTCTGGTACTCGATGAGCCGGCACGCGCTGATGGCGTGGTTCATGCTGATCCTGGTGGAGTCGCTGGCGCGCGTCCGCCTGGCGTACAAGTTCCGTCGCGCGGTCGAGGTCGTCGACGAGGTCCGGCACTGGGCCATGCGCTGGGTCGCGCTGGCGGCGCTCGCCGGCCTGCTGTGGGGCGCCGCCGGCTTCATGTTCTTCTCGAACGACCAGCCGCTGCACCAGGTGGTGCTGGTGGCCGTGGTGCTGTCGGTCGCGTTCGGGTCGCTGACGCTCTACGCCAGCCATCCGCCCGCCTTCTACTCGTTCATGCTGCTCACCGTCATGCCGCTGATCGCGCGCATGGTGTGGGAACAGGATCCGACCTACTACACGGCCGCGGTGGTGATGGCGGCGGTGTTCTTCTTCACCGTGTTCTACGGCCGCAACTTCGGCGACGCGGTGTTCGAGTCGGTGAAGAACAACTACGAGAACGAGGTCCTCGTCGACCAGTTGATGGTCGAGAAGCGCCTCGCCGAGGACGCGCGGCGCGAGGCCGAGAACGCGACGCGGTCGAAGACCCAGTTCTTCGCGGCCGCCAGCCACGACCTGCGCCAGCCGCTGCAGGCCATCGGCATCTACGTGTCGCTGCTGAAGAAGCGCGCGACCGGTCCGCTCGAGCCGCTGGTGAACAACATGTCGACGGCCGTCGAGTCGCTGTCGAAGCTGGTCGAGGAACTGCTGGAGATCTCGCGGCTCGACTCCGGGTCGATCCAGCCGAAGGTCGACCAGGTCTCGCTCGACGAGATGTTCTCGCTGCTCGAGCAGGAGTTCACGCCGCTCGCGGCCTCGAAGGGCCTGTCGCTGCGGGTGCGGCGCTCCGGGCACGCGGCCGACAGCGACCCGATGCTGCTGCAGCGCGTGATCCGCAACCTGCTCGCGAACGCCATCCGCTACACCCAGCGCGGCGGCGTGCTGCTGGCGGCGCGCGCCCGCGGCGGCCTGATCAGCGTCGAGGTGTGGGACACCGGGCCGGGCATCAAGCAGACCGAGGTCGACCGGATCTTCGAGGAGTTCTACCGCGGCGAGAGCTCGAAGGCGGAGAACAGCGGCACCGGCTTCGGCCTCGGGCTGTCGATCGTCAAGCGGATCTGCGGGCTGCTGGGACATCCGCTGATCGTGACCACGCGGCCGGGCACCGGGACCGTGTTCCGCGTCGAGGTGCCGCTGTCGGTCGCTCCGCTGCGCCCGAAGCGATCGGCGCCCGAGACGATGGACATCGTGCTGCGCGCGCTGGACGGGCTACACCTTCGTCCTGCTCGAGGACAACGCCGAGATCCTGAACAGCCTGACGCGCCTGGTCCGTTCGTGGGGCGCGGAGGTGATTCCGTCGACCGGCTTCAACGCGCAGCTGATCAAGGAAATCAGCCTGCACGACCGCATCGACGGCGTGCTGGCCGACCACAACCTCGGGCCCCACTCGATCAGCGGGGTCGAGTCCGTGGTCCGCATCCGCGAACTCGTCGGCTCGCCGGTGCCCGTGGTGATGCTGACGGCGGTGCAGGCGGCCGAGGTGGTGGCCGACTTCCAGCGCGCGATGCAGGCGCGGATCGCGCTCAATCCGACGCTGGCCGCCGCGATCGCGCGCAGCCGCACCGAGGAGCCGCCGGTGCTGCAGAAGCCGACGACGCCGGCCGTGCTGAACGCGACGCTGGCGGAAGTGCTCGGGACTGGCGACGCTCCCGGTGGTGCGGCCGCAGGAAATCGATCGCGACACGATGGCGGCTCCGGGCAGCACGCCACGCCGTCGAAGCACGGACGTCTAGGGCCGCCGAGGCCCGGCGCACGCGCGAGCCAGGCGTAACAGGCCCTAGCCGACGTCGTAGCCGTGCCGCCGGGCGGCGAGCAGGGCTTCGGTGCGGTTGGAGGCGTTGAACGCGCGGTAGATCGCGGTGACGTGCGTCTTGACCGTGCCTTCGGACAGGCCGAGTTCGCGGCAGATGATCTTGATCGGCGCGCCGCGCGCGAGCAGCTGCAGCACCTGTTCCTGCCGCTCGGTCAGCTCGACGCGGGTCGCGCCGACTTCACGGGGCCGCTCGGGCGTGCCGATCATCGCCACGCGGTTCACTTCCTCGAGCAGGTCGGCCGGGATGTAGACGCCGCCCGACAGCACGAACTTGACGGCCGCCAGCAGGGTGTCGGATGCCATCGACTTCGGCACGAACCCGGCGGCGCCGAGCTGCAGCACGCGCATCACGTTGCGCGGGTCCTGCTGGCCGGACAGCACGAGGATCTTCATCTCCGGCGCGTGCGCGACCATCGATTCGAGCAGCGAGGTGCCGGACACGCCGGGCATGCCGAGGTCGAGCACGACGAGGTCGAGGTCCGGATTCTTCTCGAGCAGTTCCATGCGCGCCCTCGGCCGTCCGCGTCGTCAGGACCTCGGCCGCGGGGTCGAGGTCGAGGAACAGGACGCTGAGAGCATCGGTGATCAGGGAATGATCGTCGACGACCAGGATCTTCATTGGGTCGGGGCGCAGGGGTGTAGAGCGCGGAAGTGACCGGGCGATTGTAGACCTCGCGGGGCGCGCTTCGACAGCCGGCCGTTCGGTCGCAGGCACGCGACTCGCGTCCTCGGCGTCAGGCGGGCGAGGGCCGCACCAGCGCGGCGGCGCGCCCGGCGCGCACCCGCGCCTCCTCGACGGTGTCGGCGCGCGCGAGGGCGACGCCCATCCGCCGCTTGCGGAACGACTCGGGCTTGCCGAACAGCCGGATGTCCGCGCCGGGAACCGCCAGCGCTTCGGCCACGCCGTCGAAACGCAGCGCGCCGGCGTCGTGCCCGCCGTAGATGACCGCGCTCGCCCCGGCGTTGCGCAGCGACGCATCGACCGGCAGGCCCAGCAGCGCGCGCGCGTGCAGTTCGAACTCGTTCTGCCACTGCGTCGCCATCGTCACCATGCCGGTGTCGTGCGGCCGGGGACTGACTTCCGAGAACCACACTTCGTCGCCCTTGACGAAGAGTTCGACGCCGAAGATGCCGGTGCCGCCGAGTTCGCTCGTCACCCGCTGCGCGATGTCGCGGCTTCTCTGCAGCGCGGCCGCGCTCATCGGATGCGGCTGCCAGCTCTCGACGTAGTCGCCGGCGACCTGCACGTGTCCGATCGGCTCGCAGAAGTGCGTCGCGACGGTTCCGTCGGGACCGAGCGCGCGCACGGTGAGCTGCGTGATCTCGTACTCGAAGTCGATGAAGCCTTCGACGATCACCCGACCGAGCGCCACGCGGCCGCCCGCGTTCGCGTAGGTCCAGGCCTGCTCGATCTCGTCGGCACGATCGATCTTGCTCTGGCCCTTGCCGGACGACGACATCACCGGCTTGACGACGCACGGCAGGCCGATCGCCTGCACGGCCTCGCGCAGTTCCTCGAGCGAACTGGCGAAGCGATAGGGCGACGTGGCGAGCCGCAGCTGCTCCGCCGCGAGGCGCCGGATGCCTTCGCGGTTCATCGTCAGCTGCGCCGCGCGCGCGGTCGGCACCACGCGGGCCAGGCCTTCCCGCTCGATCTCCACCAGCGCGTCGGTCGCGATCGCCTCGATCTCCGGAACGACGATCGCTGGCCGAACGCTCTCGATCAGTGCGCGCAGTTCCTTCGGATCGGCCATGTTCAGCACGTGCGCGTGGTGCGCGACCTGGTGCGCCGGCGCGTCCGGATAGCGGTCGGCGGCGATCACTTCGACGCCGAGCCGTTGCAGTGCGATCACCACTTCCTTGCCGAGTTCGCCGCTGCCGAGCAGCAGCACCTTGACGGCGTGTCGAGAGAGCGGGGTGACGAGAGTCGGAGGCCAGGCGTGCGCGGTCATGGGCTGAGTGTGGTGGTGGCGGCCGGGGACATGGAGTCCCCGCTCGCGAGAGGGGAATCAAAGGTGTGCCGAAGGTTAATCGATGTCAAGCGGATGGCCGGTGGCAGGCGCCCGCTTGCCTCACGTCAACTGCACAGGCGTCGACTCTTGGCACTCTGGCAACCGCAGAGATGAGTGTCAGGCCCACTGGCGCAAGGCTGGAAACCGGAATGCACACCAGGACAGGGATTTGGTTCGGAAGCGCGCTTGTCGCGGCAGTCGTCGCGCTGGCGTCCGCCTGCACGACCGACATGAACGTGCAGCCGTCCCAGGCGACCGCTTCCTCGGGCTCGGCGGCGTGTGATGCCTGCCATCCGGGCGACAGCAAGTCCTGGCGGGAGACCTATCACGCGAAAGTGGCGCGGGCCCCGCACGAGAGCCTTCTGAAGGAAGCCGCCCAGTACTGGTCGACCGACAGCAGGGGCAACGCCGGACCGAGTCACGGCAACGTCGATGGCAAGGCCTACGGACTCGACGACGTCGAGATGGTCGTCGGGACCCGCTGGAAGCAGCGATTCCTGGTCAAGAATCCTGCGACGGGCCACCACCAGTTCCTGGACAAGCAGTGGAACAGCTACACCGGCGTGTGGGAGGGGTACGCGAACAAGGACGACTGGGAAGCCGGGTGCGCCACGTGCCACGGCGACAAGGGAAAGGCAGCGCGAATCACGGTCGACGCACCGGCGAACGATCTTTGACGAGCTTCGCTGCGCGACGACGAGGCCGGCGGATGCCGGCCTTTTCACATGGGTGTGCCAATCGCGCCACACGCAGACAGCCGAGAACTCGACCGCGCTCGACGTGCTGGTGTACCCTGACTTCGTCGTGCGGGGTGAAGTCGGCCGCTGATCCCCAGACGACAAAAAAGCCGGCGCGAGCCGGCTTTTTCCTTTGTGGTTCAGCGCGCTGTTACAGCGACTGGATCCACTTGGTGACGGCGAGCAGGTCAGCATCGGACGCCGCCTGTTTCGGATGGCCCTTGCCTTCCTTCAGCTTCGTCACGATCTCTTCGGCCTTCGCGGACTTCAGCTTCTTGCCCATGTCCTTGTAGGACGGCCCCATCTTCTTCGTGTCCATCGCGTGGCACTTGTTGCAGCCGGACTTGTCGGCGAGATCGGCGTTTGCTTGCGCCGCGCCAGCCATCAGCAGCCCCGCGGCAGCCAGAACGATTGCGAACTTCTTCATCTTGCTCCTTTCCATTCGAGTTGAACCCGCGGTTCTACCGGACTTGCCGGGCGCCGGCCGCGCGAGCCGTCCGGCGCAGGGTGATTCTATGGACGGGACCCGCCGGGAGACTGCGCGGGATCAAGAGGTTCTTGCAGCAAGAAAGCCGACACGCGGGCCGGCCTCCTTGTTCCCATCGTTCCGTCTGTCCTTACAGCGCCAGGACCCACTTCACGAGGGCCTTGGTGTCGTCTTCCGACGCCTTCACGGCAGGGTGGCCCTTGCCGGCCTTCAGCTTGCCGACCAGGTCGGCTTCAGCCGACGCCTGGCCCTTGTACTTCTTGGCGACGTCCTTGAACGCCGGGCCCATTTTCTTCGTGTCGACCGAGTGGCAGGTCATGCAGCCCGACTTCTGTGCGAGGTCCGCGTTGGCCTGGGCCACGCCGGCGGCGCTCAGTCCAACGGCCGCGAGCACTGCAAACATCAGTGATTTCATCGAGTCTCCCCCCAGTGATTTAGCCGCGGTGCGGCATCGGTTCCGGGCCGGTTTTTCCGGCCGTCGTGGAGTCTAACGGATCAGCTTCCGGCAGGTTGACCCGATTCATCGCCCGTCCCGGGGACTGCGCCGGCGTTCCCGCCGGCAGTTTCGTAGACGGCTTCGGCGCGACGCACGAAGGCGTCGACCATCTGATTGGCGGCCCGGTCGATCAGCGGGCCGGCCAGCTTCTCGGTGTGCAGCGCGAGTTCGTAACGCAGGCTGAAGTCGATCCGGCAGCCCAGCGTGCCCAGGGGCAGGAGCTTCCACTCGCCGAAGAAGTGGCGGAACGAGCCGTCCTGCATGTGGATGGCCATCCACTCGGGCCGGCGCTTCTCGTTGCGCGTCGTCACGCGCACATGCAGTTCCCGGATCCCGACCTCCACGGTCGCCGACACCACCGCATCCGTGCGTTCGATCAGCTGCGTCCGCGTGCACCAGGGCAGGAACTGCGGGTAGTGCTCGACCTGCTCGATCAGGTCGAACATCTGCTCGGCGCTGTACGGAACCAGCGCGCTACGGTGCATCTCGCGCATCGGGACGGTCGGCTGCGGCAAAGGCCGCTAGCCTACCGAACCCGCGCGCGGTCAAGGCGTCCTCGCGTTCCAGGTCCTCGAGCCGGGTCTCGATGTCCGCGATGTCGGCGTCGAGCTCGGGCAGCAGCACGTCCTGCAGGGCCCGCACCCGGCGCACGGTGCGCCGGTACTCGGCGAGCAGGCGCGCCAGCGTGGTCGATACGCCGGCCAGCTCGCCGAGACGCGCGGCGACGCGTGCGTAGGCGGCACGGCACGCTTCGGCCTCGGGCGAGGCGTGCACGGGCGGCGGCGCCGGCCCGAGTTCGCCCATCGCATGGGCCTGCAAGGTGAGGACCCCGAGCAGCGGGTGTCGATCGACGCGCAGCCGCTGGTGCGTCGACGCCGGCGGAACCACCTGCAGCCCGTGCAGTCCGTGACGCGCCAGCGCCGCGGCGAGCGCGAGGCGAGCCGAGTTCAGCAACCCGGCCAGTTCCTGTGCGATCGCCTGGTGCAGCCGGAATTGCCGCAGCATCTCGCCCGCCAGCAGCAGGCACTTTTCGTCGAGGAACGCGTAGCCCTCGCGCATCGTGCGACGCTCATCGCCCAGCGCGATCAGCAGGCTGCGGGTCGGCGTCAGGTCGCTCATGCGCTCGCCTCCGCGACAGGAGCCTCGCCGAGATGCCGGGCGATCTGTTCATCCGACAACCGCGTCAGTTCCGCCCGCGGCAGGTGGACGAGCAGTTCCCAGCCCACCGCCATGCTCTCCTCGAGGGTGCGCGCCCGCGGCTGGGAAATCAGCGTGCGCTCGAAGGCGGTCCCGAACGCCAGGTAGCGGCGGTCCGTATCGGACAGCCCGTCCTCGCCGACGACGCTGGCCAGCAGGCGTGCCTGCGTGGCGCGCGCATAGGCTGCGTAGAGCTGGCTTGCGAGCGCGGGATGGTCGGGATGCGTGTAGCCCTTGCCGGTGCCGTCCTTCATCAGGCGCGACAGGCTCGGCAGCACGTTGATCGGCGGGTACACGCCGGCGCGGTCGAGTTCGCGCGACAGCACGATCTGGCCTTCGGTGATGTAGCCGGACAGGTCGGGTATCGGGTGCCCGATGTCGTCCGACGGCATGGTCAGGATCGGCAACTGCGTCAGGGTGCCCTTGGCGCCGTGCACGCAGCCGGCACGCTCGTAGAGCGTGGCGAGGTCCGAGTACATGTAGCCGGGATAACCCTTGCGGCCCGGCACCTCGCCCTTGGCGCCCGCCACCTCGCGCAGCGCCTCGCAGTAGTTGGTGAGGTCGGTGATGATCACCAGGACATGCTTGTCCTGCTCGAACGCGAGATATTCGGCCGCCGTCAGGGCGAAGCGCGGTGTCAGCAGGCGCTGGGTCGACGAGTCGCTGGCGAGATTGAGGAACAGCGCAGAGCGTTCCAGCGCGCCGGATTGCTCGAGCGAGCGGCGGAAGTACTCGGCGGTCGTGTAGGGCACGCCGATGCCGGCGAACACGATCGCGAAGTCCGACGCCTCGGCGCCGCGCAGGCGGGCGTTCGCCGCGATCTCGACCGCGATGCGGTCGTGCGGCAGCCCGCCGCCGGAGAAGATCGGCAGCTTCTGTCCGCGCACCAGTGAATTCAGCAGGTCCACCGCGGTCACGCCGGACTCGATGAACGACCGCGGCGTGGCGCGCGACACGGGATTCAGCGGCACGCCGTCGATGCGCAGGCGCTTTTCGACCGCGAGCGGCGGGCCGTTGTCGATCGGTTGCCCGATGCCGTTGAAGACGCGGCCCAGCACGCCCGGGCCGACGCCGAAGTCGATCGGTTCGCCGAGGAAGCGGACCACGGTGCCGGCCAGCCCGAGGCCGGCGGTCGGGTCGAGCATCTCGATCGTCACCATGCCCTCGTCGATCGCGGCAACCCGGCCGAGGCGGGGTGCGCCGTCACGGCCGCTGACGACGACCGCTTCGTTCAGTCCCACTTCGAGCGTGCGCCGCATGAACAGCAGCGGACCCTCGAGCCGCATGGCGGCGTCGTGCACAGTCACCCTAGGTTGCATGCGCGTCGTCCTTCGACGGCGTAGGCGCGCTGGCGACGACCAGCGTCGCGAACGCGTCCTCGACCTGTTGCTCCAAAGCGGCCAGCCGCTCGAGTTCGCCTTCGCCGATGTCCTCGCCCATGCGCGACAGCGGGCGCATCACGTCGAGCGCGGCGATCTGTTCCGGGGTGACGCCTGCCGCCGTGGCGCGCTCGGCCAGTTCGATGAAGTGGACCAGCAGACGCATCATGCAGGCCTGGCGATCGGGGCCGCAGTAGCGATCGATCGGCGAGAACGCCGACTGGCGCAGGAAGGCCTCGTTGACGAGTTCGGCGGCGAGCAGCGTCAGGCGCTGGCGGGCCGGCAGCGCATCCTTGCCGATGATGCGAGCCATGCGTTCGAGCCGCGCCTGGTCGTCGAGCAGCGTCAGGAAGCGGCGCCGCAGTTCGAGCCACTCGTTCTCGCCCGAGGCGGCGCGCGATCGCGCGGTCGGCACCGCGGCGTAGCGCTTCAGCCACCAGACGGCCACGTCGAGCGAGTCCTCCGAATACGACTGCAGCGGGTTGACGGCCGGGTAGAAGCGGGCCTGCGCGCGCTTCGCATCGAGCGCCCAGAAGCTGCGCACGTAACGCTTGCTGTGGCTGGTAACCGGCTCCGAGAAATCGCCCGACGGCGGACTGATCGACCCGAGCAGCGTCACCGAACCGGTCGCGCCGGAGAGCGTCACCACCTTGGCCGCGCGCTCGTAGAAGTCGGCGAGGCGGCTCGCGAGGTACGTCGGGTAGCCGCCTTCCCCGGGCAGTTCGCCGAAACGCCCCGACACCTCGCGCAGCGCCTCGGCCCAGCGCGACGTTGAATCCGCCATCAGCGCGACGTGCAGGCCCTGGTCGCGGAAGTACTCCGCCACCGTTACCGCCGAATAGATGCTCGCCTCGCGCGCGGCGACCGGCATGTTGGAGGTGTTGGCGATGATCACAGTGCGCTCCATCAGCGAGCGACCGGTGCGCGGATCGTCCAGTTGCGGAAATTCCTCGAGCACGCCGGCCATCTCGTTGCCGCGCTCGCCGCAGCCGAGGTACACGATCACGTCGGCGCTGCAGCCCTTGGCGAGGCTTTCGAGCAGAATCGTCTTGCCGGTGCCGAACCCGCCCGGGATGGCCGCCTTGCCCCCCAGCGCCACCGGAAACAGCGAGTCGAGGATCCGCTGGCCGGTCACGAGCGGCTCGTCCGATGTCAGGCGGGCGCGCACCGGGCGCGGCGTGCGCACCGGCCAGAAGTGGCTGAGCGCGACCTCGTGCGTCTCGCCGCCTTCGCTCTCGAGGCGCAGCACCGTGGCATCGTCGGTCACTTCGCCGGCGGGGGCGATCCACGCAACGCGCCCGGCGAGGTTCGGCGGCAGCAACGCGCGTTGCGGACGTCCGCGCGGCGACAGCACCTCGCCGAACGGCGCGCCGGGGTCCAGCTGTGCGCCCACCGGCGCCGTGGGCTCGAAACGGAAGAGCAGCGCGTCCGCCGGCTGCAGCGGCCGCAGCAGGCCGTCATAAATGCTGCCGAGCAGGCCCGGACCCACCCGGATGCCGAGCAGGTTGCCGGTGCCGCGCACGTCCACGCCGGGCCGCAGGCCGGTCGTGTCTTCGTAGACCTGCGCGACGATCTCGTCCTCGTTCAGTCGAATCACCTCTCCCAGCAGGCCGGCCGGGCCGATACGGATCGCCTCGCGCAGCAGGAAGGGTCCTTCGGCGCGCGCGCGCAGCACCGGGCCGCTGATCCAGCGGATCCGTGCGCGCGAACCGGAGTCGGCGTCGCGAGAGGTCATCGTTGTTCCTGTTGCAGGTAGTGCAGCAGATTGCCTTCGAGTTGCGTGCGGTCGGCGAGCAGGCCCTCGATGGTCGCGTCGAGGATGTTGTTGCCGCTGACGACGCGGAAGCCAGCGCTGATGGTGGAGGCGATCTCGAATGCCACCTGGGCGACCCCATCGATGCGCAGTTGTTCGAGCCAGTGCGCGCGCTCGCCGTCGGTCCACGCCGGGTGCGTCTGGATCCGCCAGCCGCCGCTCGCGCACGGCACCGACCGCAAGGCCCGCTGCAGATAGGCACGCACCCACTGCGCCCGGGTGGGCGCGGCGTCCCAGCGGGCCACGAGGCGCGCGCGCAGTTCGTGCCAGGCCGTGTCCAGGAGTTGCACCGCGTGGCGCTGCTGGAACAGGCGACGGTCCGTGGCCAGCGCCGCTTCCACCGCGCTCACCTCGATCGCATAGCGCTTGCGTTCCTCGACGATTGCGGTGTGCACGCGGCGGCGTGCTTCGGCCAGCGCCGCACGCACCACCTGGCGCGCCTCGGCCTGCGCGGGCTCCAGCAGTTCGGCGAAGCGCCGCGCACGGTACTGCTCGACGAGTTCGAGCAGGGCGGCGGTGCGTTGTTCGAGATTCATCGCACTGGCTCAGGCATCGAGTCCGAGCTGGGCGCGGACCCGCTCCGCGGGATCGAGCCGACACGGCGGCTGGCCGGGCTCGGGCAGCACGACGACCAGCGGCCGGCCCGCCGCCAGCGCCGACTCGAGTTCGCCGCGCGCGACGCGTTCCGCCACCTCGGCCGTGATGAACACCGCCTCGACACCGCTCGCGAGCGCCGCCCGCAACGCATCCGCCTCGTCGCCGCGCGGCGTCCAGCAGCGCATGCCGGCCAGCCGGAATCCGGCCGCGTCCTCGGCCGCGCCGACGTAGGCGAACGCCGTCATCGGTGACTCACGCGAGCCGGTTCAGGATCAGGATCGAGATGATCACGCCGTAGATGGCGATGCCCTCGGCGAGCCCGACGAAGATCAGCAGGCGCCCGAAGAGATCGGGCTTCTCGGCGAGCGCGCCGACCGCGGCGGCGCCGAGCTTCGCCACCGCGTAGCCGCCGGCGATCGACGAGGCCGCCGTCGCGAGCGCCGCGGACACCAGCCCCCAGGTCCATGCCTCGGGAGGAAGTCCGGCGCGCGCAGCGGTCTGCGCGGATGCGGTGTCGGGAAAGAACACCAGCGCGGTGCCCAGCGCTGCCAGCACTGCGACGCCGGCGATCAGGACCATCGGGATGGCAAAGCGGCTCATGACGACTCCTCAGTGATCAAGCGTGACCGGCGGTGCCGCGAGCGGACGGAACTCGCGACCTTCCGGTCGGAAGAAACGGGTGAAGAACTCGAACAGCACCAGGCGGGTGGTCTGGATCGACACGACCAGGCCCTCGACGACCAGGATCAGCACGTTGCCGAGCACCAGCACGATCACGGTGGCGAACGCGTTGCCGCCCGCCTGCGCCAACGCGACCACCGCCGACGCCAGCCCGGCGTGCGCGAGCGCGAAGGCGCCGACGCGGGCGAACGACAGCGTGTTGATCAGGATCTGCACGGTGTGCTCGGCCAGTTCGCCCAGCCCGCCGAAGGCCGACCTGACGGTGGGTCGCTCGATCATCGCGGCGACCATCGACCAGACGACGCCGCCCGCGGCGATCCACCATCCCGGCGTCCAGACGAAGCCCAGCAGCGCGCCGGCGTACGTCGCGAGCACGGGAGCTTCCTCGCGCAACCAGTGGTCCAGCCGCGAGTCCCACCACGCTTCGAGGGCGCCGAGCAGCAGTCCCAGCGACAGCAGCACCGCGCCGCCGGCAATCGGAACCAGCAGCACGGGCAGCGGGTGCTCGATCGGGTGCAGCCACAGCGGCTGGATCACGCCTTCGAGGCAGAACACGCTGCCGAATACGAAGCCGAACCCCGCGGCCGCCAGGCCACCGGGCACCAGCAGGCGCAGCAGCGGAAGGCGGTGCCGCATCAACCAGCCGAAGACGGCCAGCACCAGGCCCTGACCGACGTCGCCGAACATGTAGCCGAACATCAGCGGCACGGCCAGCGCCAGCAGCACGCTCGGATCGGCGCCGCTCGCGCTCGGCATGCCGACCAGCCGCGTGAACACTTCGAACGGCTGGGCCCACCACGGGTTGCGCAGCACCAGCGGTGCGCGGGCGCCGCGCGGCGGCCGCGGGAACGTGGCCAGCGCGCGCGCGTCGCAGCCTTCCAGCGCGCGCACGACCTT
>CAWJEE010000026.1:0-7835 GCA_963841815.1 uncultured beta proteobacterium
GACGCGCTCCGTGGGCTGGCGGCAGGACATCGGCACGGCAACAAGGAAGTAGCATCGCGATGGTCGGGGGCCGAACGATTGTCCGGCTCCTGCCTCACCTGGATGATCGGAGGCCGGCGTGTTCCTCGTGCGACAAGCCGTTTTCCTGGCATGGCTCGGCGTGTCCGCGGCCTTGCTGGGAGGCTGCGCGACGGCCCTGCCGTCGCTCGATGGTCGCGCGACGACGCAGGCGCTGGAGGACACGGCGGACACCCCGCTGGGGCGGGCCGTGCAGGCCGACGTGGCGGCCCACCCCGGCCAGACCGGCATCCACCCGCTGCTGAACCCGCGCGACGCGTTCGCCGCCCGTGTGCTCCTCGCGGCATCGGCCGAGAAGTCGATCGACGCGCAGTACTACATCTGGCACGGCGATGCGGTCGGCGTCCTGATGTTCGAGGCGCTGTGGCAGGCCGCCGAGCGCGGGGTGCGCGTGCGCCTGCTGCTGGACGACAACAACACCGTCGGTCTCGATCCGACGATTGCGGCGCTGGACGCCCATCGAAACATCGAGGTGCGGCTGTACAACCCGTTCGTGCAGCGCGCCTCGCGGCTGGCGGGGTACCTCACCGACTTCGCGCGCCTCAACCGCCGCATGCACAACAAGTCCTTCACCGTCGACAACCAGATCACGGTGGTCGGCGGCCGGAACATCGGCGACGAATACTTCGGGGCGGGAAGTGGAGTGGTCTTCGCCGATCTCGACGTCGCCGCCGTGGGGCCGGCCGTGCCCGCAGTGTCGAAGCAGTTCGACCTGTACTGGAACAGCGCGTCCGCTTACCCGGCGGCGGCCTTCGTCGCGCCGGCCGGCACCGACGCCGCAGCGCGACTGGCCGCCCAGTTCCGCGCGACGCGTGCGGACAAGGAGTCGGTCGAGTACATCGAGGCCGTTCGTGCAACGCCGATCGTGCGCGACGTCCTCGCGCGGCGGCTGGACTTCGAATGGGCGACGGCCCGGCTCGTGCACGACGATCCGGCCAAGACGCTCGATGCCGAAGGTCGAATCGATCTCCTGCTCTTTCCGGAGCTCGTGCGGATGCTCGGCACGCCGGAGAAGTCGCTCGATCTCATCTCGCCGTACTTCGTGCCGGGCGATGGCGGAACCGCGGCCCTGGTCGCCCTGGCGGGCCGCGGCGTCAAGGTGCGCATCCTCACCAACTCGCTGGCGGCCTCCGACGTGGCGGCGGTCCACGCCGGGTATGCGAAGCGACGCCGCGATCTGCTGAAGGCTGGCGCCCGGATCTTCGAACTGAAACCGAATGCGGTGCAGGAGTCGCGCGACGACAAGATGGGCTACGGGTCCGGTTCGTCGTCCGGGCTGCACGCCAAGACGTTCGCCGTCGACGGCGCGCGTGTGTTCGTCGGTTCGTTCAACTTCGACCCGCGATCCGCGCGCCTGAACACCGAGATGGGCCTGCTGATCGACAGTCCGTCGCTGGCCCGATCGCTCGCGTCGGCGTTCGATTCCCCGATTCCGCAGGTCGCCTACGAAGTGCGGCTGGCGTCGGATGGCGACAGCCTGGAGTGGATCGAGCAGGGCCCGGCGGGCGAGACGCGGCACGCCACCGAACCCGGCACGACCGCGCTGCAGCGGCTTGGCGTCGGCGCGCTGTCGCTCCTGCCGATCGAGTGGCTGCTCTGACGCGCGGCCGTGCGGCGCCGGTGCGCCGCTGATCCGGCCTCAGTGCAGCGGCGTCGCCGGCCGGTCCTCGGCCTCTTCCGGCGGTTCCGCGTGCACGACGTGGCCCGCCGCTGTCGGGAAGAGCGGGGCGCCGCAGTCGTCGCAGAACTCCAGCGGGAAGCGGTGCGAGTGCGCGACCGACTTGACCACGCCGACCGTCCGCAGCGCTTTCTCGACCTCTTCCATGGTCGGTTCCTCCTCGTCGCCGAGCAGGGGCCAGACCACGCCTTCGACGACTTCATCCTCGTCGGTCGACTTTGCAAGGCCGACACGCACTTCCGCCCCGGACTGGCCGTTCGGGTCGGCGAAGATGCCGTAGGCCGCGGACAGGTTGCCGGGCGAGAAGTCGTAGGACAGCTTGAGGTAGGCGACGGCCGCCTCGAGCGAGAACTCGCGCAGCTCGCGGTCCGCGAAGCGCAGCGCCGCGTGAAACGCATTGGGCGACAGCACGCGGAAGCGGCAGCCGGTCATCACGGGCTGCAGGACACTGGTCACCTGTTCGCGGAACGCCGCGAGCGCCTCGATCTTCGCGTCCGGATCGACGCCGAGTTGCTGCCAGTGGAAGAGGGGACCTCCGGCCGGCGTCGCCACGGCCGCCAGGACGTAGCGCGTATCGGCCAGCATCGCGATCGGCTCGCGCAGCTTCTTCGGATCGACGTGCAGCGCAACGCGCTCGACGGCGGCGTCACCGAGCTGTTCCGTGAGCCGGCGCACGTCGGAGAACGCCTCCGGCAGCTGGTCGATCGAATACAGGTGGTCGGCGATGGCGACCCGGGTGTCCCGCGCGAGGAGGTGCCCGGACAGCTGCGCGGTGAGGTTCTCGACCACGCCCGTGGACAGCGTGGTCGCAGGCAGGCGATAGCGCGACCACGCGAGCAGCGGCAGCGTGAGCAGCAGGACGTCGTGCGGGCGGGCGTCGATTTCGACGAGCGTCGATTCGGCGCAGCTCTCCGCCATGTCGGCGAGGTCGTCGTACGCGCGCTGGCTGGAACTCGCCAGTTCCTCCAGCGCCGATTCGATCGCGTCGTCGTTGCGGCGGGCGAGTCGTTCGTTGATCAGCTCGATCAGGCGACGCTGCCAGAGCTGGTCCTCGATGCGGCTGCCGGACTCGGAGAGCCGGCGGGCCATCTTGACGAGCGTGGAAGCGTCGGCTGACTGGCGGGCGCGTGTACCGGCACGAGTGCGGCGCATGCGAAGTTCCTGCGGGGAAGGGGGCAGGATTATCGCACTTCGCAGAGTCGAAAGCCGGCGTCAGCCAGTGCGGCGAATCCGCGCGGGCGACTTCGGCGAGAGAGGTCGAAGCGCCGACTCGGCCTTCAGGAATTCGGTGAACGCATCGATGTCGAGCGGCCCGCCGACACGGTCCCGGCCTTCGCGCAGCACGCGGAAGCTGTCGCCGCCGGTCGCGAGGAAACTGTTGATGGTCACGCGCACGTCGTCCGTGGGGTCGACCGCCCGGCCATTGAGGCGCATACCCTCGACGCGGCTGCCGTGAGGGCGGCGGCTGTCCCATTGGTAGGTGAAGCCCGCCGACGGCTGGAGGATCCGCACGCGCTCCGGCCGGGCCGCGCTCCACTGCTGCTCGAGCAGCGTCTTCAACTGCGCGCCGGTGAGCGTGATCGTCACCAGGCTGTTGCCGAAGGGTTGCGTGGTGTAGGCATCGGCGTACGTCACCGTTCCGCCGTGTCCGCTTGCGTGCAGCGACGCGCGGACGCCACCCGGATTCGTGAACGCGACCTCGGCGCCGCTGCCGCGCGTGGCCGCCAGTTGCGCGTCGGCGATCAGCCGTCCGAGCGCGTGGTCGCCGCCGGCGCTCGGTCGACGCTCGAACGGCGCGGCGATCCGGCCGACCGGCCGATTGGCCAGCGGTGCCGCGGCGCTGCGGTAGGCATCGACGATCGCGGCGACCGTCGGGTCCGCGGGCAGGGGCGGGAAGTCCGCGGCGATCCTCGGATCGCCTTCGGCCCCGTTCACCACTGGAACGTTGCGCGCTCGGGTCTGCGAGCGCACCACATCGCCCGTCGCCCGGTCGACGGCGAGGTCGAGCACCGAGACCAGCCGACCAAACGAGGCGCCCTGGATGACGGGCCGGCCGTCGACGATGCAGTTGTAGCCCTGGTGCGTGTGCGCGGAAAGCACGGCATCGATCGCGGCGTCGAGCTCGCGCTCGATCTCGAAGATGGCGCCGCGCGGGTTGGCGCAGTCGTTGATGCCGCCATCCGCGTCGCCGCCTTCATGGACGACGGCCACGATCGCCTGCACGCCCTCGGCCTGCAGCGCCTTCGCCTGCTCGTTGAGGACGCGGGCCTCGGCGACGAAGCGGACGCCAGCGACGCCGCTGGACACCACGATGCCCGGCGTGGAGCGCGTGACGACGCCGATGAAGCCGACGCGGACGCCGCCGATCGACTTGACGAAGGTGGGCGCGAAGATCGTCTGGCCGGTCGATCGGTCCAGCACGTTGGCGGCGAGGAACGGGAAACGCGCCCCGGTGTACGCGAGCCGCGGGCAACTCTGCCTGTGCGTGCTGCTCGCCGAACTGCAGCCGCCCTGCGCGAGGCGCTTCAGTTCGTCGACGCCATGGTCGAACTCGTGGTTGCCGACCGCGTTGAAGTCGATCCCGATCGCATTCATCACCTCGATCGTCGGTTCGTCGTGGAAGAGTCCGGAGATCAGCGGCGAGGCGCCGACGAGATCGCCGCTCGACACGACGACGTGCTGCGGGTGTTCCGCGCGCAACCGCGCGACGAGCGTCGCCAGGTGCGCCGCGCCGCCAGCGCGAATGCGCCTGCTCCGGGCGGGATCGGACGGATCCGGCACTTCGACGGCGTTCTCGCCCGGTTCGAGGTGACCGTGGAAGTCGTTGAAGGCGATGATTCGCACGGGAACCAGGCTGCCCTGAGATCGGCTCGCGGGCGCGACCACGAGCGCCAGTGTGGCGATCGAGGCAACGGCGGCGGCCCTGCTCCAGCGGTTCATTCACTCTCCCGGTTCGGGCGCGCATTATGGCTGGAGCCGCCACCCGCTCTGCTACATTTCCCGGCCCTCCCTGCATCGCCTCGCATGACCACAGCGGCTGCTCCGATTCCGGTGCGCAACGACGTCGAAGTGATCGGCCTCGTCGGGCTCGCGCACGGCACGTCGCACTTCTTTCACCTGATGCTGCCACCGCTGTTCCCGTGGCTGATGAAGGACTTTTCGCTCAGCTACACGGAGGCCGGCATGCTGATGACCGCCTTCTTCGTCGTGAGCGGAGTAGGGCAGGCCGTGGCCGGATTCGTCGTCGACCGCATCGGCGCGCGGCCGGTGCTGTTTGTCGGCATCGGCATGCTCGCGCTCTCCGGCATCGTGCTTGGGGTGGCGACGACGTATCCGATGCTGATGCTCGCGGCGGCGGTGGCCGGGTGCGGGAACAGCATCTTCCATCCGGCGGACTTCACGCTTCTGAACCGCCGCGTCGCCCAGCCTCGGCTCGGCCACGCCTTTTCGGTGCACGGACTGTCCGGCAACCTTGGGTGGGCGGCCGCGCCGGTGTTCATGGCGGGCATCGCGGCGACGGCGGGCTGGCACGCCGCGGGGTTCGCCGCCGCCGGTGTCGGCGCGGTCGTGCTCGCCATCCTGTGGTGGCGCCGCGATGTGCTCGACGACGCGGCGGCGGAAGTCTTGGTTCCGGCGCACGACGCGAGCAAGCCGGTTCCTGCGCACCAGCTCGCGTTTCTCGCGTCGCCCGCCGTGTGGCTGTGCTTCGCGTTCTTCTTCCTGACGACGTCCGCGTTCGGGATCCTGCAGAACTATGCGCCCGCCATCCTCGGCAATGTCTACGGCGTGTCGCTGGTGCTCGCCACGGCGGGCCTGACCGCCTACCTCGCTGGCAGCGCGGTCGGGACGATCGCCGGCGGCTTTCTCGCGACACGCAGCGAGCACAACGAGCGCGTCATCGCGATGGCACTGGGACTCGCGGCGGTGATGGCGTTGCTGCTGGCGAGCGGGTGGGCGTCGTCGTCCCTGCTGCTGCCGATGATGGCGATCATGGGGTTCGGCGTGGGAACCGCAGGACCCAACCGCGACCTGCTGGTGCGGCGCGCGGCGACGAGCCAGTTCGGCAAGGCGTCGTTCGGCCGCGTCTACGGCTTCGTCTACTCGGGGCTGGACACGGGCCTTGCACTGTCGCCGCTCCTCTTCGGACCGCTGCTCGACGCCGGTCGGTTCAATGCCGCCCTGACGGCCGTGGCGGTCCTGCAGGCCGCGTCGCTGCTCACGGCGATGCGCGTCGGTGTCACGGCGCGCGCGAAGACCTCACCACGAGAGGCAAGTGCATGAACGAGCCGATGCCGACGACGGATCTTTGCGATGCGAACGAAGGCGCGCTCGCCGACGGCTCGCTGCGCGTCTTCGACCCCTGCCTCATCGCCATGGGGGGGCGGCTGGCCTTCGCGGGTCCCGCGGCGACGCTCAAGGTGTTCGAGGACAACTCGCTGATCGCCGACACCGTGAAGACGCCGGGCGAAGGTCGCGTGCTCGTCGTCGACGCCGGCGGCAGCCGGCGCTGCGCGGTGTTCGGCGGCAATCTCGCCGCCACCGCGGCGAGCAACGGCTGGGACGGGGTGATCATCAACGGCTGTGCGCGCGATTCGGGCGAGATCGATGCGACGGACATCGGCGTGCGCGCCCTCGCGCTGCACCCGCGCCGCTCCGTGAAGCGGGGCGAAGGCCAGCGCGATGTCGCGGTGACGTTCCTCGGCGTGACGGTGCGGCCGGGCGAGTGGATCTACGCCGACGCCGACGGCGTGCTGGTCAGCTCGACGGCGCTGACGGTCTAGCGACTTCACCGCCTCGCCCGGACGGGCGCTGCCTAGACGAGACGCTGCAGCAATCGCCTTTACGCGGGGGCTGCGACCGTTCGGCTGCAGCGTGTAGCATCCCGCGCATCACATCCTGCATCGCGCGGAATCCGGAGCCGTTGGCATGTCGGTCATCGCGGTAGTCAATCGGAAGGGCGGGAGCGGCAAGAGCACGCTCGCCACCCACATCGCCGCGTACTGCGCGCTCAGGGGTGCGGCCGTCGCCATCGCCGACATCGACCGCCAGCAGTCGACGCGAGCGTGGCTGCGCCAGCGCAAGGCGCAGTTGGCCGGCGAGTCGATGCGCATCACGGCCTGGAACGTCGATCCGCGCTCGTTCGTTCGTCCACCGGTGGGCATCGATCACGTCGTCATCGACACCCCGGGCGGGCTCACCGGCCTCGATCTGGCGCGCGTGGTCATGTATGCGGACGCGCTCGTGGTGCCGATCGGCGCGTCGATCTTCGATCGGGAGTCGGCGGCGGCGTGCCTGGCCGAGTTGCGCACGCTGCCCCGCGTGGCCTCAGGACGGTGCCGCATCGGTGCGATCGGCATGCGCGTCGAGGCGCACAGCGACTCGGCCGAGGCGTTGCTCGGCTGGTCCCACGAGCAGAAGCTGCAGATCCTCGCCGTGCTGCCACAGTCCTCCGCCTATGTCAGTTGCATCGACAAGGGGCTGACCCTGTTCGACCTTCCCCTCGAGGAAATCGAAGCGGACCTCGCACACTGGAAGCCGCTGCTGCAGTGGCTGCGTCCTCTGGTGCGCCCCGCGGCGAACGCGAGCGAAGCGATGCCGGTCAGCGCGGTCGCGGGAAAGAGCGCCGACGCGCCTGTCGTCGATCAGCCGCGGCCCGAACCTTCACCGTCCCCCGTGAAGCCGCTCGCGCCCGTGATCGCCGTCGAGCGCAGCGAACCGGGGCGCTTCGCGCCGAAAGAGAAGCCCGCCCCGTCGAAAGGCGGCCTGCTCGGTGGGCTGGTGATTCCCGGCTTCCTGCATCGCAGGTCCTAGGGTTCCCGCCGTTGCTGGCGACCGGGCTTCGCGCGCCCGGCGCGTGCTTTTCAGAACCCCCAATGCCGTTTCGCATTGAGAAATGTCGCGTCTTGCGGAGCAGCAGGAATGCTTTCGCGTTGGCAAAAGCCGCTTTGGATCGTGAAATTAAAAAGCTAACATACTGAAAGTTAATGAGAAAAAATATAGTCTTATAAAAGTTATTTGACTTGCTGCGGCGCGCAAGCCCTCGTACGATCGCTGCCATCCGTGGACGACAATGTGACTA
>CAWJEE010000027.1:0-491234 GCA_963841815.1 uncultured beta proteobacterium
GAGCCACGAGCTGCGTCGTCCTGTCACGATCCGCTACACCAAGGGCGCGTACTGGGACGCGGAGATCAAGCGCGCGCAGGAACTCGGCATGCCGGGCTTTCCCGTCTACACGCGCAAGTGGGCGACGGACTTGTCGTACCTCGCCACCGCGCGTCGCCTGCTCGCCCACCCGGCCCCGGTGTATCCGCAGTTCGCGACGCACAACGCCCTGACACTCGCCTCGATCGTCGAGTACGCGGCCGAACTCGCTCCGGGACGGCGCTACGAATTCCAGCGGTTGCACGGCATGGGCGATCCGCTGTACGAAGCGCTGCTCGCCAACAGCCCCGACGTGCGCGTCCGCGTCTACGCGCCGGTGGGCGCGTTCCGCGACCTGCTCGCCTACCTCGTGCGCCGACTTCTCGAGAACGGCTCGAACACGTCGTTTGTCCACCAGATCACCGACCGCTCGGTGCCGTCCGGCTCACTGGTGGAGGATGTCCACGAACTCGCGCGCGCCTTCGTCGCGTCGGACGAACCGGCGTCCGCGCTGCCGACCGGTCACGGACTCTTCGGCACGCGCAGGAACTCGCGCGGCATCGACCTTCAGCAGGCGCCGACCCTGATCGACCTGACATCGGCCGTCGAACGCGCGAGCGACGTGCAGGCGACCTCGATCATCGACGGCGCGCGGAGCGGCCCGGGCGCGGGCGTCCGCAACCCGGCGTCGCTCACGCACGCCATCGGAACGGTGGCCAATGCCAGCGCGGCCGACGCCGAACGCGCTGTCGGCGCGGCGCTCGCGGCCTTTCCAGGCTGGGAAGCGCGAGGAGTCGACGCCCGCGCGGAGATCGTCGACCGCGTTGCCGACGCATGGGAAGCCGCCCACGATGAACTCGCCGCGCTGGTCGTGCGCGAGGGCGGCCGCACGATGCTCGATGCGCACCTCGAGGTGCGCGAGGCGATCGACTTCTGCCGGTACTACGCCGCGGTCGGTCGCGAACGCATGCAGGCGCAGCCGCTGCCCGGCCCGGCCGGCGAATCGAACGAATTGCGGCTGGGCGGCCGCGGCGTCTTCGCGTGCATCAGCCCCTGGAATTTCCCGCTCGCGATCTTTGGCGGGCAGATCGCCGCCGCGCTGGTCGCGGGCAACGCGGTGGTCGCGAAGCCGGCGGAGCAGACGCCGCTCGTCGCTTTCCGCGCGGCGCAGCTGATGCACGAGGCCGGCGTGCCGCCGGACGTCCTGCACCTGGTCCTGGGCGACGGCGAAAGCGTTGGCAAGGCGCTAACGACCGACCCGCGCGTGGCGGGAGTGGCGTTCACCGGATCGGTCGCCACCGCTCGCGCGATCAACCGGGCGCTGGCGGCACGCGACGCACCGATCGGCGTGCTGATCGCCGAAACAGGCGGCCAGAACGCGATGATCGTCGACTCGACCGCCCTGCCCGAACAGGTCACCGACGCCGTCGTCTCCAGCGCGTTCCGCTCCTGCGGGCAGCGCTGCTCCGCATTGCGCGTCCTGTTCCTGCAGGCCGAGATCGCCGACTCGATGATCGAGATGATCGTCGGCGCAATGCGCGAACTCGTGATCGGCAACCCGGCCGATCCGCGCACGGACATCGGGCCCGTGATCGACGCCGAGCAACTGGCGCTGCTCGTGCGGCACCGCGCCTGGCTCGGGAAGCACGCGCGCATCCTTCACGAGTGCACCTTGCCGCACGGCCTCGACGGCCACTACTTCGCGCCGGTGGCAGCCGAGATCAATTCGATCGGCGACCTCGCGCACGAGAACTTCGGTCCGATCCTGCACGTGGTCCGTTACGACAAGCACCAGCTCGACGCGGTGATCGATGCGATCAACGCGACCGGCTACGGCCTCACGATGGGCCTGCACACGCGGCTCGACGGACGCGTCGAGCACGTGGCGCGGCGCGCGCGGGTCGGCAATCTCTACGTGAACCGCAACATCATCGGCGCGGTCGTCGGCAGCCAGCCGTTCGGTGGCGAGGGCCTGTCGGGCACCGGACCGAAGGCGGGCGGGCCGAACTACCTGCAGCGCTTCTGCGTGGAGCGCACGTTGACGATCAACACGGCTGCTGCGGGCGGCAACGTCGAGTTGCTGGCCTGAGCGGCGGTGCCGAGCTTCGGCGCAGCGTGGCAGTGGTTGCGCGGCAGGCAGGAACGGGCAAGCGTGCGCGCTGACTTCCCTTGAATCGTGGGGGTAGCTGCACGGCAGGCGGAATCGGGCCGGCGCGGCTGGTGCGGCGGTCAGCGCTGCGCGCTGACTCCGCTGCGCTGCTCCCCGAGGGCCGTGCGGCGTAACTCGCTCTGCGCGCTGCGCGCGCGCCGCTCGGACAGGACGCCGCAGGTCAGAAGACGAAGCGCGCTGTGCGCGCTCGGCCCTCGGCTGCGCTGCTCGCCGCCGCACAAAGCCGCGCCGGCCCGATTCCGCCTGCCGCGCGATTGGGCATCGAGCATTGGATAAGGGAGACAGCCTCAAGGCGAGTTGGGTGGCCGCGGCCCCGGCCTGCGGAGGCGGTCGGCGCTGCGCGCCGACTCCCTGCGCTGCTCGACGAGGCCGGCGGCCAGCGAGGGCCAACACACGGCACTCGCTGGCCGACTTCCCGGCCTCGCCTGCGCTGCTCGGCGCCCCCGAAGGCCGGGGCCGCGGCCACCCAACTCGCCTCTCGGGAGGCGATGCACAGACACCCTTCCGCGCCCCAAACCGCGCCCTACCGAAGGTCGCGAACGATCTCCCGCGCCGCGTTGTGCCCCGGCGCGCCGGTCACGCCGCCACCCGGGTGCGCGCCCGAGCCGCAGTGGTACAGACCCTTCAGCGGCCCGCGATACTTCGCATAGCCCATCAGCGGCCGCATCGAGAACAACTGGTCGAGCGACAACTGGCCGTGGAAGATGTCGCCGCCGACCAGCCCGAACTCGCTTTCGAGGTCGGCGGGCGACAGCGCGCGCCAGCCGAGAAGCGCGTCGCGGAAATTTGGGGAGTACGACTGCACGACGTCGAAGATCGCCTGGACCGCCGGTTCCTTGAGCGCCGCCCAGTCGGCATCGGGATCGAACTGCTGGCAGAAGAGGCTGGCCACGTGCGCGCCGCGCGGAGCGAGCGTGTCGTCGACGACGCTCGGGATCAGCATCTCGACGATCGGCCGCGCCGCGTACCCCTGCTCGACCGCGCTGTGCCAGGCGGCGTCCATGTACGCGAGCGACGGCGCGAACACGATGCCGCTCGCGTGGTGAGGCTGCGCCTGTCTGCCCGGCAGGGCCGAAAAATCGGGCAGTTCGCGCAGCGCGACATTCATCCGGAACGTTCCCGAGCCGCACTTGTACCGCTGCATCGCTTCGTTGAACTCGGATGGCAACACACTGGCATCCAGCAGTCGCTGGTACAGCAGCTTCGGATTGACGTTCGCCGCCACGGCCCGCGCACGGACGACCTCGCCGGAAGCGAGTTCAACGCCGACCGCCGCGCCGCGCTCGACGACCACGCGCCGCACCGCTGCCTCCGTTGTGACTTCGACGCCGCGCGCGCGCGCTTCCGCCGCCATCGCCTGCGTGATGGCGCCCATGCCGCCGATCGCATGGCCCCACTTGCCGGGCTTGCCGTTCACTTCGCCGAAGCAGTGATGCAGCAGCACATAAGCCGACCCGGCCGCGTACGGGCTGGCAAAGTTGCCGACCACCGAATCCCAGCCTAGCACCGCTTTCAGCGGTTCCGACTCGAACCAGTGGTCGAGCCAGTCGCCTGCGCTCTTCGTGAAGACGTCGATCAGGTCGCGCTGCCCTTCGAGAGGCAGCCGGCCCATCTGCAGCAGCAACTGCGCCCCGGCGACGAGATCGCGCCAGCCCTCGACGACAAAAGGTCCGCCGAGGTTCGGCGGCGCGCGCAGCACCCATCGCTTCAGCTGATCCGCGAGCCGGTCGAGCCGCGCGTAGTACGCGGGCAAGCGCTCGGCATCGCGTGGGGAGAACTTCGAGACTTCCGCCTGTGTTTCAGCGAGATCGCCGCCGAACCTGAGCGAGCGGCCATCGGGCAGCGGAACGAAATTCGAGAACGGGCGCTCGACGATCCGCAGCCCGTGCTCGGCGAGCCGCAGGTCGCGGATGACGTTCGGGTTCAGCAGGCTGACGGTGTAGCTGGCGGTCGAGTTGCGGAACCCGTGGAAGAATTCCTCCGTGACCGCGGCGCCGCCGACCACCGTGCGGCGCTCCACCACCCGGACCTTGAGCCCGGCCGCAGCGAGATAGCAAGCGCAGGTCAGGCCGTTGTGGCCGGCCCCGATGACGACGACATCGAGCGACGAAGACGACATGCGCGCCCCGAACCCTTCGAGGCGCGCATCTTATCGGCGGCGGAGTGCTGGCCCCTTGATCAGCGGTAACCGACGCGGTCGAGAATGCGCTGGGCCGCGATCTGGTTCTTGCCGATCGTCGAGATCGGCACGTTTTCCATCTTCGGCGTGCCGAGTGCGGCGAGCGCGGCGTTGTGGGTCACCGCGCCTTTGACGACGGGCCACTCGTTGTTGCCCTCGGCGAAGTAGGCCTGCGCTTTCGGGCTGGTCAGGTACTCGAGGAACGCGACGGCGTTCTCCTTGTGCGGGGCGTTCTTCGCCACTCCGCCGCCCGAGATGTTCATGTGCGCTCCCGTGGTCGCCTGGTTCGGCCACATGAAACCGACGCGGGACACGACTTCCTTGTCCTTCGGGTCTTCCGAGCGGACGAGCCGCACCCAGTAGTACGTGTTGGTCAGCGCGACTCCGCACTCGCCGGACGCGACGCCCTTGATCTGGTCGGTGTCGCCACCGCGCGGCGGCCGCGCCATGTTGGCGACCATGCCCCTGGCCCACTCCTCGGTCTTCGCTTCACCCAGGCGCTCGATCAGCGACCCGATCAGCGACAGCATGTACGGGTGCGACCCGGAGCGCGTGCACACCTTCCCCTTGTTCTTCGGGTCGGCCAGTTCTTCGTACGTATCGACATCCTCGGTCTTCACCCTGGCCTTGTCGTAGACGATCACGCGCGCGCGGCTCGAAAAGCCGAACCAGGTGCCGTCGTTCGACCTCAAGTTGGCGGGGATGCGCTCGTTCAGCACCTTTGACTGGACTGGCTGGAACAGCCCGTCGACCTGCGCGCGCCACAAGCGCGCTGCGTCGACCAGCAGCACGACGTCGGCCGGGCTCGCGGCCCCTTCGGTGCGAAGGCGCTGCAGCAGTTGCTCGTCACCGAGCTCGATGCGATTGATCCTGATGCCGGTCTGCTTCGTGAAGTCCGCGTACAGGGCTTCGTCGGTCTGGTAATGGCGCGCCGAGTAGAGGTTGAGGATCTTGTCCTGCGCGCGGCTGTCGATGGGCGCCGCGGCGGCCAGGATCAGGCCACCGACCACGGCGGCCTGCATCGCGCGCCGCAAGGCGACTTCGAGTTGTTCCTTCAGGGTCGAGAAGCGGTTCATTGCATCGTCCGTTGTGGTTTTTCCGAGGGTGCCGGCCGGCCCGAGGGCCAGGGGGAGCCCGCGGACTGAACCGACGGACGAGACGTTATCGCAAATGATTCTCAAATGCAAATACTTCTCATTTGCGATGCATTGACCCTCGTTAAGGCAGGGGCACCTGCTACGGCTCGGGCAATCGCTCGGGCTGCGTTCCGGGGGATTGGAGCAGTAGAGCGGAACCCATGGAGGGCGACGTGTCCGGCCTTTCGATGACGGGACCGGCGGGCAAGGGCTCCATCACGCGACGCGCCCCGTTGAACCGGGTTGCCCAGTACCGGTCGTCCAGTCCTTCGATCCGCACGCGACCGTTTCTGGCCGGCGCATGGACAAACAGGCCCTCCCCGATGTAGATCGCGACGTGCGAGAAGGCGCGCCGAAGCGTGTCGAAGAACACCAGGTCGCCAGGCTGCAGTTCGGCGCGCGAAACGGGATGGCCGACTCCACTGATCTCTTCAGCGCGCCGCGGCAGGTCCCGCTCGAGCACCGAGGCGAAGACATGGCGTACGAGCCCGCTGCAGTCGAATCCGGCGTCGGGACTACTGCCGCCGAAGCGATACGGCGTTCCGAGCAGCGACAGGGCCTGGACGACGACGTCCGAGCGTGCGCTGTGAGCGCGCTCCTCCGCCTGCGCGCCGATGCCGAGCAGCGCCAGCGCGAAGCCGACCGCGAACCCGCCTGCCCACGACCTCCGATGACCGCTCATCCGCCCGTCGCACCAGTCGCCATCAACGGACTGCAAAATAGCGCATTCGTGCGAGAAAACCTAAAGAACTCCGCAGGTTAGGCCGAACAATTCGGCTAAAGTCATCACTCTCCGTGGCTCTGCACCGGACCGGGAACCAGGCGTCGTGGCAAACGAATCGCAAATCAGTGCAGGGGGAAGCAGCTTCGGGAAGCCGCGCGTCCTGATCGCCGACGGCTCCCGCATCGTCCGCGCCTCGCTCGTCCAGCACCTGAAGGACCGGTTCGACATCCGCGAGGTCACGGACGGCGAAGCCGCATGGCAGGCGATCCTGCTCGACTCGTCGATCCGGGTCGTCATCAGCGACCTGACAATGCCCAAGGTCGACGGTTTCGAACTCCTCAACCGCGTGCGCAGTTCGAAGGTCCAGCGCATCCGCGAACTTCCGATCGTGATCATTTCCGGCGAGGAGGAGACGGCCGAACGCGAACGGGCCGCCGGAATGGGCGCCACCGATTTCATCCGCAAGGGCGTCGGCGGTGCCGAACTCCTCGCGCGCATGGAGGTGCTGGTCCGGTTGTCCAGCACGCGCGAAGCGCTGGCCGACAGCCAGGCGTCCCTCGAATCGTCGCGCACCGTCGATACGGACACCGAACTGCTGAACCTGCCCTTCTTCGACAGGCAGGTCGAGAAGCTGGTCAGTTATGCCCGCCGCAATCTTTCCGACGTCGCGGTCATCTGCGTGCGCATCGAACTGTCGCTCGCGAGCAGCGACACCTGGGACGGCGAAGCCGATCAAAGGCTGAAGCTCGTCGGCCGCGCCATTGCCGCCTCGATCCGCCTCGAGGACCTGGGCACCCGCTCCGACAAGTACGAGTTCTGCATCGCCACGCCATCGTCGGGCCTGTCCGGCGTGCTGCGGTTCGCGGCCCGCCTGCGAAAGGTCCTGGAAAACGCGGAGACGGCCGGGCCGGGCGTCGAGGTCTGGACCTGCATCGGCGTTGCCACCCTGTCCGAGGAACTGCGCCGCAGCGCGGAAGAACTTCGTGCGTTGGCGCAAAAGCGCGCCGAGAAAGCCCAGCAGAATCGGTCGCGCCGCATCATCCTCGGCGCTGGCGACGGCGAGGCGGGAAGCGTCGAACCCCAGCCGGCCGAGGGCTCGATGGACATCAACCTCGCGCTGGCGCTGATCCGCGCCGGCCGGGCCACCGAAGTGGTGCCGCACCTGCCAAGATTGCTGGAACAGGTCGCGCCCCTGCTGAAGCTGGTGCGACTACAGAGAGAACTAAAAGCACAGGCGACAGCCGCGGAGGGAGGCCCGCATGACGACGTACAAGCAATTCCACGCTAGATCCATCAGCGACCCGCAGGGATTCTGGGCCGAGCAGGCCGCCCTGGTCGACTGGAAGCAGCCGTTCAAGCAGGTCCTCGACTATTCGCGGCCGCCGTTCGCCAAGTGGTTCGTCGGCGGAACCACCAACCTGTGCCACAACGCGGTCGACCGCCACCTCGCGGCCCGCGGCGACCAGCCCGCGCTGATCTACGTCTCGACCGAAACCGGCGAGGAAAAGACCTACACGTTTGCGCAGCTGTACCGCGAAGTGAACCGCATGGCCGGGATCCTGAAGGGGCTCGGGGTCGGGCGCGGCGACCGCGTCCTGATCTACATGCCGATGGTTCCGGAAGCCGCGTTCGCGATGCTGGCCTGCGCGCGCATCGGCGCGATTCACTCGGTCGTGTTCGGCGGCTTCGCGTCGGTCAGCCTCGCCACCAGGATCGACGACGCGCAGCCGAAGGTGATCGTGAGCGCCGACGCCGGCTCGCGCGCCGGCAAGGCGGTGCCGTACAAGCACCTGCTCGACGAGGCGATCGCGCTCGCCAAGTTTCCGCCGAGCAGCGTCCTGATGGTGAACCGCGGACTGGCGCCGGCCACGATGGTTGCGGGACGCGACGTCGACTACGCGAAGGCGCGCGCCGAGCACATGAACGACGAGGTGCCATGCGAGTGGCTGGAGTCGAGCGAGCCCTCGTACATCCTCTACACGTCCGGGACCACGGGCAAGCCGAAAGGCGTCCAGCGCGACACCGGCGGATACGCCGTCGCGCTCGCCGCGTCGATGAAGCTCATCTTCTGCGGCAACGCCGGCGAGAACTACTTCTCGACGAGCGACATCGGCTGGGTCGTAGGCCACAGCTACATCGTCTACGGCCCGCTGATCGCCGGGATGGGGACGATCATGTACGAAGGCACGCCGATCCGGCCCGACGGCGGAATCTGGTGGAGCATCGTCGAGAAGTACAAGGTGACGTCGATGTTCTCGTCGCCGACCGCGATCCGCGTGCTGAAGAAGCAGGACCCGGCGCTGCTGAAGAAGTACGACCTGTCGTCGCTTCGGCTGCTGTTCCTCGCCGGCGAACCGCTCGACGAGCCGACCGGCCGCTGGATCGCCGACGGCATCGGCAAGCCGGTGATCGACAACTTCTGGCAGACCGAGACAGGCTGGCCGATCCTCGCGATCCCGCGCGGCGTCGAGGCGCTGCCGTCGAAGTTCGGATCGCCCGGGCTGCCCTGCTATGGGTACAACGTCAAGATCCTCAACGAAGCGACCGGCGAGGAAATCACCGGCCATCATGAGAAGGGCGTGGTCGCGATCGACGGGCCGCTGCCGCCGGGATGCATGACGACGGTCTGGGGCGACGACGAACGGTTCGTGAAGACCTACTGGACCAGCATTCCGAACCGGCAGGTCTATTCGACCTTCGACTGGGGCATCCGCGATGAGGACGGCTACTTCTTCATCCTCGGCCGCACGGACGACGTCATCAACGTCGCGGGCCACCGCCTGGGCACGCGCGAGATCGAGGAGTCGCTGTCGTCGCACCCGAACGTCGCCGAGGTGGCCGTGGTCGGCGTCGCCGACCAGCTCAAGGGCCAGGTCGCCATCGGATTCGTGATCCTGAAGGATGCGAGCAAGGCCGACACGCTGGAGAAGAAACTGGCGCACGAAGGCGAACTGATGAAGGTCGTCGACGGCCAGCTCGGCGCAGTCGCCCGGCCCGCGCGCGTTCACTTCGTCAGCAGCCTGCCGAAGACGCGTTCCGGCAAGCTGCTGCGCCGTTCGATCCAGGCGCTGTGCGAAGGACGCGACCCGGGCGACCTGACCACGATCGAGGACCCGAGCGCCCTCGATCAGATCCAGGCGGCGGTGCGCAGCTAGCCGCCGCTTCGACGTCGCGGCCGCGGGCTCGCGTAAGCTCGCGGCCGTTTTCATTGGTGCTCGCCCCCTCGAACCGGTGTCCCTCTCGTACCTCCTTTCCGGCTTCGTCCTGCCGCCGACATCGCTCGTGCTGCTGACGCTGCTCGGCCTGCTGCTGCTGAAGAGCCGCCCGCGCTTCGCCGTCGCGCTGATGGCGTTCTCCCAGCTCGCGTTGCTCGCGCTCGCCATGCCGGTGGTCGCGGGTGCGATCGCGCGAACGCTCGAGCCGCCACCCCTCGCGGCCGATGGCCTCAAGCGCGCGCAGGCGATCGTGATACTTGCCGGCGGACTCAACCGCAGCGCCATCGAGTGGGGCGGCGAGTCCGTCAACGACTTCACGCTGCAGCGCGTGCGCTACGGCGCCTACCTCGCCCGCTCGAGCGGCCTTCCGATCTACGTCACCGGCGGCGTGCCCGGCGACGCCCGGCACTCCGAAGCGCAACTGATGGCGAGCGTGCTGCAGCGGGACTACGGCATCCAGCCGAAGTGGATCGACCAGTCGGCACCGACCACGCGCGGCAACGCTCTGATGGCCGCGAAGGACCTGAAGCCGCTCGGCATCCAGCGCGTGGCGCTCGTGACCACCGCCATCCACATGCCGCGCTCGAAGCAGGCGTTCGAGGCGGCGGGATTCACGGTCATCCCGGCGCCGACCGACTACGTCGCGCAGCGGCCGTTCACGCCCGGGCAACTCGCGCCAGGGGCCAGCGCCCTGGTGGTGTCCCACCTCGCGCTGCGCGAGTGGATCTCGCGCGGCTGGTACCGGCTCCTGGGCAGCTAGGCATCCAGGCGCCGGCGATCACGATCGAACACAAGGAGGAACAATGAAGACGAAACCGACGCTGACGCTGGACGACGCGCGCAGGATGGCCGCCGCGGGCGAGGCCGAAGCGAACAGGAACCAGTGGAACGTGGTGATCGCGGTGTGCGACGACGGCGGGCACCTGATCCTGCTGCACCGGCTCGACGGCGTGGCACCCATCTCCAGTTACATCGCGCCGGAGAAGGCGCGCGCCGCCGCGATGGGCAAGCGCGAGACGAAGGTCTACGAAGACATGATCAACCAGGGCCGCAACGCGTTCCTGTCGGCACCCTTGCAGGGCATGCTCGAGGGCGGCGTGCCGGTGATCGTCGACGGCCAGGTCATCGGCGCGGTCGGCGTGTCGGGCGTGAAGTCGAGCGAAGACGCCCAGATCGCGAAGGCCGCGATCGCTGCGCTCGGCAGCTGATCGGCACCGCATCCCGAATCCGCCGAATCGGCGGATTCGTATTACATTGCCGCCATCATGGCGACGCGTGAACTCGACCGGCTCGACCGCAGGATCCTCGAGATCCTGCAGCAGGATGGCCGGATCACGAACCAGGAACTGTCCGAACGCATCGCACTGAGCCCGCGCGCGTGCCTGGATCGCACGCGTCGCCTGGAGCGCAGCGGGCTGATTCGCGGCTACATGGCGCTGGTCGACCCGCGCAAGCTCGGCGGCACGCTGCTGACGATCGTCGTCGAGGTGACGCTGAAGGACCAGACACAGGCGACCCACGCGCGCTTCGAACAGCGCATCCGCAACGCGGAGGAAGTGGTCGAGTGCTTCCTCGTGTCCGGCCAGTGCGACTACGTCCTGCGGCTCGCCTGCCGCGACCTCGACCACTACCGCGAACTGACCAATGCGTGGACGGACGACCCGGCCCTCGGCGTCGAGAAGATCACGTCGAAGCCCGAGTTGCAGACGATCAAGCCGTTCCGCGGCTACCCCCTCCCCTGAGGCTTCCAGGACTGCGTCGCCGCCGATTCGGCGGCGACGGCGCCCGTTACACGCAGTTCCTGCTCTCCGGCCGCCGCACTTACGCCGTGCGTGACGCGCGCGATTCCTACACTTCCCATCCAGTCGAGCTGTCGATTGTGCGAGGTGAGCGATGGACGCGCGTGTCGGTAAAACGCAGGAACTGATCGAACTCGAGACGGCCGTTGCCGCGCCGAACTATGCGCCGCTGCCCGTGGTGCTCGAGCGCGGCGAAGGCAGCTGGCTGTGGGACGCGGACGGCAGGCGTTACCTCGACTTCATGTCGGCGTATTCGGCGGTCAGCCACGGCCACGCGCATCCGCGCCTCGTCCGCGCCCTGGTCGAACAGGCGCAGCGCGTGGCGGTCACCTCGCGCGCCTACCACTCGACCGAACTCGCACCGTTCCTCGCGAAGCTGGTCGAGGTGGCCGACCTCGATGGCGAGGCACGCGCACTCCCGGCCAGCGGCGGCTGCGAATCGGTCGAAACGGCCATCAAGGCCGCGCGTCGCTGGGGCTATCGGACCAAGGGAATTGATCCGGACCGGGCCGAGATCGTCGTCGCCCGGGGCAACTTCCACGGGCGGTCCACGACCGTGGTCGGTTTCTCCTCGGAAGACGACTACCGCGCCGACTTCGGGCCGTTCGCGCCCGGGTTCAGGCACTTCGACTTCGGCGACATCGCGGGACTCGGCGAAGCGATCAACGCGAACACCTGCGCGGTCCTGATCGAGCCGATCCAGGGCGAAGCCGGCATCGTCACGGCGCCGCCCGGCTTCCTGCGCGCCGCGCGCGAACTGTGCACCGCGCGCAACGTCCTGCTGATCGTCGACGAGATCCAGTCGGGCCTCGGCCGCACCGGCGCGTGGTTCGCCTACATGCACGAAGGCATCCGTCCCGACGCCGTCATCGTCGGCAAGGCCCTGGGCGGCGGCCTGCTCCCGGTCTCCGCATTCGTCGCGCGCGCGCCGGTGCTCGACCTGTTGGGCCCAGGCAGCCACGGTTCGACCTTCGGCGGCAATCCGCTCGCGGCGCGCGTGGCCCTCGAGGCGCTGCGCGTCATCGAGGACGAGAAGCTCGTCGAGCGCAGCCGGGCGCTCGGTGCGCACCTGCTCGACCGGCTCCGCCACCTGCGCTCGCCGCTGGTCCGGGCCGTGCGCGGGCGCGGCCTGTGGGCCGGCGTCGAACTCACGCCCGACGTCTCGGCGCGCGCCGTCGTCGAGCGCCTCGCCGAGCGCGGCGTGCTGACCAAGGACACGCACGGAACCGTGATTCGCTTCGCGCCACCGCTGACCATTCGCCGCGAAGCGCTCGACTGGGGCCTCGATGTCTTCGCCGCCGTGCTCGCCGAGTTCGACCCGCGCAGGGCGACCTCCCACGACTCCGGCAGTCCCCGCATCAGGGCCCTCGCCGCGAGCAGCACCGACGACGCGAAAGCCGCTGCCCGGATCGCACGCCGTGCCCGCCCATCGGCGCACCTGATGATGAGTTCGCCGCGGTACTTCGAGGTCAGCTACGCGATCAACCCATGGATGGATCCGTCGCAGTGGTCCGTTTCCGCGGACCGGCTCGCCGACGACGCGCGCCGCGGATGGGCGCAGCTGAAGTCGACCTACGAGCGGCTCGGCGCGCGGGTGACGACACAGGACCCCGTGCGGGGCCTTCCCGACCTCGTGTTCACCGCCAACGCGGCCGTCGTTCTCGACCGCAAGGTGCTGCTCGCGCGCTTCCTCTGCGCGGAACGACGGGGCGAAGAGCCGCACAACCGCGAGTTCTTCGAAGCGCTGCGCGATCGCGGTTACGTCGACGAGGTGGTGGACCCGCCGCCCGGGCTCTTCTTCGAGGGAGCCGGCGACGCCATCTGGGACGCGGGCCGCCGCCTCATCTGGACGGGCTACGGACAGCGCTCGAGCCGCGGAGTGCACGTCGCCATCGAGTCGCTCTACGGCGTGCCGGCCGTGCCGCTGCAACTGGTCGACCCCCGCTTCTATCACCTCGACACCTGCTTCTGCGTGCTGTCCGGCGGCGAAGTGCTGTGGTACCCGTCGGCCTTCTCGGCGGAGTCGGCCGACGCCGTGCGCCGCGTGGCGGGCGCGGGAAACCTGATCGAGGCAACCGACGAGGATGCGCTGCACCTCGGAGTCAACTCGGTGTGCCTGGGGCGTGATGTCGTGATGTGCCACGCGTCCGATGCCACCCGCGCGTCCCTCGCCGCGCGCGGTTACCGGGTGCACGTCGTTCCCCTCGATTCGTTCAATCGGTCGGGCGGTGCCGCCTATTGCCTGACGCTTCGCCTCGACAACGAAACCCGCGCCGCGGACCGCGACAACGACAGCAACCACGAGCAGGAATTCGAGGAACTGCGCCGCGCGGCCTGAGCCCCGGCACCCCGCACAATCGCTGAAGCGGGTGACGCGCCGTCCAACGGACGGACGATCCGCAGCCTCGCCTCGCCTGTCGAAACTGTCCATGAGAGGCTCAGGGAGGCAACATGGACGTACTTTCCACGAAGGACGGCAGCGCACAAGCCGTCCGCGACGCGGCGGCATCGGAGGTCATCGACAGCCGCCTGGCGCTCGAACGCGAACTGGATCGCCTGAACGTAGCGGTCGGGGCGCACTCGACCGCGTCGGCCCAGCACCTTCAGTGGACGCTGCTGGCGCAGGCCTTGCTGCTGACGTCCTACCTGATCGTCCTCATCGGCGGCTGGTCACTACCGCTCCCAGGCAAGCGCTGGCTGCTCGCCGCCATCGCGGGCTTCGCCCTCGTGTCGCTGGTCCTGGGGCATTTGTCCCAGCGGGGCAGTCGCGATCGCATCGCGCCGCTGCGCCAGAGCCGGCGGCTGGTCGAGCACGCGCTCGAGCGCATCGCGGCGCGTCCCGTCGTGTTCTCGCGCGACGGCGTCATCGCGCGAAGCATCGGCGACTGGGCAACCACCTTGATGCCGATCGCTGTCCTCGCCGGCTGGGTGGCGCTCACGTCTGTACACGCTGGCCATTCCCCTGCCGACCGACACCAGGACCGCCGCCGAGGCGCGGGGAGCAACGCGCGCCGCAGCTGCGCCGACCTCCAACGCGCCGACTTCCGCCGCGGCGGCACCACGCGCGAAAGGACCCGCGCGCAAGGGCGACGACGTCGCACCGGCGCCGGTCGCCGCCGAAACGGCCGCGCCCGAAGAGACCGGCCTGGCGGCGCTGTTTCGTCGCGCCATCAATGCGCCGCCGACAGAGACGGCCGCCACGGCTGAACCCGTGAAACCGTGACGCCGGCCGTCGGCGCGAAGGTCAGGCCGGCGCTGCCCAGTTCGGCTTGCGCTTCGCCATGAAGGCCTCGAGGCCTTCCTGCGCCGCCGGGTCGACCAGGTTGCAGGCCATCGTCTGGCCGGCCATCTGATATGCAGCCTCGGTGCCGGCCTCGACCTGCCGGTAGAACATCTCCTTGCCCATCGCGATCGCGATCGCGGGCTTGGCGACGATCGAGGCGGCGAGCTTCGCGATCTCGGCATCGAGCTGGTCGGCCGGGACGACGCGGTTCACGAGGCCGCGTTCGCGCGCGGTCAGCGCGTCGATGAGGTCGCCGGTCACCAGCATCTCGAACGCCTCCTTGCGGCCGACGTTGCGCGCCAGCGCCACGCCCGGCGTCGTGCAGAAGAGACCGACGTTGATGCCGGAGACTCCGAAGCGCGCGCCCTCGACCGCGACCGCGAGATCGCAGGTCGCCACCAGCTGGCAGCCCGCGGCGGTCGCGACGCCGTGAACCCGCGCGATGACGGGCTGCGGCATGCGCTGGATCGTCAGCATCAGCTTCGCGCACTGCGCGAACAGCGCGCGATAGGTGTCGAGCGAAGTGTCTTCCTTCATCTGCTTCAGGTCGTGCCCGGCGCAGAACGCCTTGCCGGCGCCCGCCAGCACCACTAGGCGCGCCGACGGATCGGCGGCGATCGCGTCGAGCGCGGCCTGCATGGACGTCATCATCTCGACCGACAGCGCGTTGAACTGCTGCGGCCGGTTCATCGTCAGAATCACCACGCCTGTCGCGTCGCGCGATTCCAGCAGGTAGGGTTCGACCGCGACCTTCGACTCCGGTGCGTTCATGGGGCCTCCGCGCCTCTACAGTTGTGCGAGTGTCTTCACGTGCGCGCCGACGCTGCGGGCCAGCGCGCTCAGGTTGTATCCGCCCTCGAGCGAACTGATCACGCGGCCCTCGCCGAACTCGTCGGCGACGTCCATCAGCCGCTGCGTGATGTACGCGTAGTCGGATTCCACGAGGCCCATCTGGCCGAGGTCGTCCTCGCGGTGCGCGTCGAACCCGGCCGAGATGAACAGCGCCTGCGGCCTGAACGAACGGAGCCGCGGCAGCCACACCTCGTCGACCACCTGCCGGACGACGTCGCCCTTGGTTCCCGCCGGCAAGGGGACGTTCACCATGTTTCTTGCCGGGTTGTCCGCGCCGGTGTACGGGTAGAACGGGTGCTGGAAGAAGCTCGCCATCAGCACCCGTTCGTCGTTCGCAAGGATGTCCTCGGTCCCGTTGCCGTGATGCACGTCGAAGTCGATGACCGCGACCCTTTCGAGGCCGTGGACCTCGAGCGCATGGAGCGCCCCGATCGCGACGTTGTTGAAGAAGCAGAAACCCATCGCGGATGCCTTGCGCGCATGGTGCCCGGGCGGACGAACGGCGCAGAACGCGTTCGCGAGTTCCTTGCGCATCACGCGGTCGGTCGCGTCGACCACCGCGCCGGCCGAGCGCAGGGCCGCCTCCCAGGTGCGCGGGTTCATGGAAGTGTCCGGGTCGACGGGCCAGTATCCCTGCTGTGGTACGCTGGATTTCAACCGTTCGACGTACGCCGCGTCGTGCGCCCGGACGAGCGATTCGAGCGACGCTGCCGGCGCATCGTGATGTTCCAGGTGCGGCGAGATCCCGATGGCAATCAGGTGGTCGTGAATCGCGGCCAGCCGCTCCGGCGATTCCGGGTGCCACGATCCCATCTCGTGTTCCGCGCAGGTGCGGTGGGTGAAAAACCCGGTATGCAGCATCTGTCTCCGTCCAGCCTGTTGTTTTCGGCGGCCTTCGTCTGGCACCTTATAGCCCAATGTTAGAGAAATTCCGCGCGACTGCCAGCCAGATCGGAACGATCATCGTCGGCAAGACCCTGCAGATCCGGCAGAGCCTCACCTGCCTGCTGGCAGGCGGCCACCTGCTGATCGAGGACGCCCCCGGAGTCGGCAAGACGACGCTCGCGCACGCGATCGCGCTTTCGATGGGCCTTCCCTTCCGCAGGATCCAGTTCACGAGCGACCTGCTGCCGTCCGATGTCATCGGCGTGTCGGTGTATGAACGGACCAGCGGGCAGTTCGTGTTCCATCCCGGGCCGATCTTCACGGAAGTGCTGCTCGCCGACGAGATCAACCGCGCGAGCCCGAAGACGCAGAGCGCCCTGCTGGAAGCGATGGAGGAGAACCAGGTGTCGGTCGACGGCCTGTCGCGCCCGCTGCCGCAGCCCTTCTTCGTGATCGCCACGCAGAATCCGTTTCACCAGGTCGGCACCTTTCCGCTGCCCGAGTCGCAGCTCGACCGCTTCCTGATGTGCATCAGCCTCGGCTACCCGGACCGCGACGCCGAACGCGCGCTGCTGGCGGGTGACGCGCGCCGCGACCTGCTGAAGGCGCTGCAACCGGTCGCCCGGCCTTCGGACCTGCTCGCCGCGCAGGCGGAGGCGAAGAAGGTGTACGTGTCCGCAGCCTTGCTCGACTACGTGCAGGCGCTCATCGCGCACACGCGGGCCTCGGGCAAGTACGCCGAGGGGCTGAGTCCGCGCGGCGGGCTGGCGCTGCTCGCCGCGGCGCGGGCATGGGCCTGGCTGGATGGCCGCGAGCACGTTATTCCGGAGGACGTGCAGAACATCCTGGCGTCGGTGGCGGGACATCGGCTGCACGCGACGAGTCGCGAGAGCGGACGCGCGCTGCACGGAAGGGAACTCGTCGCGCAGCTGATCGCCGCCGTGCCGGTGCCCTGATCCACATGAGCATCACGGCGAATCCGCTGACGCTGCGGATCACGCGCTGGATCGCGGGTCGCGACGGACCCGAGGCGGGCGAGGTACTGCTCGACCGCCGGCGCGTGTACATCCTGCCGACGGTGCCCGGCCTCGCGTTCGGCGTCGCCGTGCTCGTCCTGCTCGTCGGCTCGATCAACTACAGCCTGCAACTCGGCTTCCTCCTGACCTTCCTCGTGGCCAGCATGGCGGTCGTGGGGATGCACGCGACGCACTCGAACCTGGTGCAGCTCGTGCTGCGCGGAGTACGCGTCGAACCAGTCTTCGCCGGGGACGTCGCGGCGTTCGAGGTGGCTGTCTCCAACCCAGGCACGCTCGACCGCTTCGCGCTGCGGTTCGCGTTCAACCCCCAGTCAATGCTCTCGCGGCGCAAGCGCGATGGCCGTAACCCTTCTTCCGCACCGACGGTGTCGGTCGAGGTTCCCGCCCGCGGCATGCGAACGGTGCAGGTGCCCCTGCCCGCCCCGGACCGTGGCCGCCTGCCGGCGCCGCGGATCACCGTGGAGACGCGTTTCCCGTTCGGCCTGTGGCGCGCGTGGGCCTACCTGACGCCCGCGCTCGAGGCCATCGTGTATCCGAAGCCGGAAGAAGACGCCCCGCCGCTGCCCGCGGCGGAGGGCGGCCACGACGAGGCGGCCGGCATGGCGCCGAGCGGCGACGACTTCGCGGGTGTGCGGCCGTACCAGGCCGGCGACGCCCAGAAGCTCATCGCGTGGCGGTTGGCAGCCCGCTCCGACGATCTGTCCGTGAAGCAGTTCGAGGCGGCGGGCGGCGGCGACCTGATGCTGGACTTCGATGCGCTGCCGTCCTCGGCCGGGCTCGAACATCGCCTTTCCCGGCTGGCGCGCTGGGTCCTCGACGCCGATGCATCCCGCATGCGCTACGGCCTGCGCCTGCCCGACGCGACGATCGACATGGGCAGCGGCGCGCAGCACCGCGATCGCTGCCTGACGGCGCTGGCCGTCTGCAAGGGCTGACATGGCGGCGTCTGCGACGACGGCACGCCGTTCGCGCGCTTCGCGCGTGACGGAGCCGCTGAACCGCCTCTTCGGTCCGCAGACGTCGAGCGGCGCGCGCGAACGCCGCGACATCCTGGTGCTGCTGCTCGCGGTCACGTTCGTCGTGGTGCCCCACTTCGAGCACCTGCCATGGTGGGCGACGCTGCTGCTGCTCGTGATGCTCCTGTGGCGCGGCGTCATCGCCGCGAAACAGCTGTCGGTGCCCGGCCGCACCTTGCTGCTGCCGCTGCTGATCGGCGCCGGGGCCGGCGTGTACCTGCAGCACGGCACGCTGGTCGGGCAGGAGGCCGGCGTCACCTTCCTGCTTCTCCTGATGGCGCTGAAGCTGCTGGAGATGCGTGCGCGCCGCGACGTGTTCGTCGTCATCTTCCTGTGCTTCTTCATCCTGCTCACGCAGTTCATGCACAGCCAGGGGCCCGGGGTGGCGCTGATGACGCTGATGGCGGTCGCCGCGCTGTTCTTCGTGCTGGTCAGCGTCAACCTTGACGAGGCGGACCTGCCCGCCGCGCGCAAGATGAAGATGATCGGATGGTCGCTGCTGAAGGCAGCGCCGCTGACGATCGTGCTGTTCCTCCTGTTTCCACGCATCTCCGGTCCGCTCTGGGGCATGCCGGGCGATGGCGCGAGCGGCGGCACCGGACTGTCCAATTCGATGTCGCCGGGTTCGATCGGCCACCTGATCGAGTCCCGTGAAATCGCGTTCCGCGCGAAGTTCGACGGCAACGCACCGGCCCCGGGTCAGCTGTACTGGCGCGGGCCTGTCTTCGGCAGCTTCAACGGCCGCGCCTGGTCGCCGCTCGGGCGCCGCGCCGTGGAACCCGCGCCGCCGGCGATCGAGCCCGACCGCGACTCGGCCGTCGCCTACACGGTCACGCTCGAGCCGCACCGGCGCGACTGGCTGTTCGCGCTGGAAGCGCCCGCCGGCCTGCCCGCGATCGGCAACACGACCGCGCGGCTGACGGCGGACATGGAACTGCTCGCGGGCGATCTCGTGCGGGAACGCACGCGCTACACGATGCGCTCGCACCTCGGCTTCCGCCTTGGGCGCGGCGCCAGCGCCGCCGAACTGCAGGACTGGCTGACGCTGCCTGCGTCGTACAACCCGCGCACCCACGAGTTCGCGTCGGAGCTGCAGCGGCGCGTCGCCGCGGGCAGCACGGACCGTGACGCCCGGCTCGTGCGCGCCGTTCTCGATCACTTCCGCAACGGCGGCTACGAATACACGTTGTCGCCGCCGCGGCTCGGGCGCCACTCGGTCGACGAGTTCCTGTTCGACACGAAGCGCGGCTACTGCGAGCACTACTCGTCGGCGTTCGTGGTGACGATGCGAGCTCTCGGCGTGCCGGCGCGCGTCGTCACGGGATACCAGGGCGGGGAACTGAATCCCGTCGACGGCTTCCTCACCGTGCGGCAATCGGATGCCCACGCGTGGTCCGAGGTGTGGCTGACGGGACGCGGCTGGTCGCGGGTCGATCCCACCGCGGTCGTGGCCCCGGCCCGGGTCGACCCGGCCGTCGAAGCCGCGCGCACCGCCGAACTCGCTCGCAGCCCCGTGTTCGGGAACGCCGACTGGCTGCGCGCGTGGCGTTTCAACTGGGAAGCCGTGCAGAACAGCTGGCACCAGTGGGTGCTGTCGTACTCGCAGGAGAACCAGCGCGCGCTGGTGGAAATGCTGGGACTGGCGCCGCGCTGGGAGAGCGTCGCCACCGTGCTGGCGGTGCTCGTCGGCCTCCTCGTGGCCGGCATGGCAGCGGTGTCGATGCGCTCGCGCGCGGTGCGCGACCCGCTCGGTGACGCCTACCGACAGCTGAGGGAGAAGCTGCAACGCGCCGGGGTCGACGCCGGTGACCACTGCGGTCCGCGCGACCTGCGCGAGCGCAGCGAGTGCGCCCTGCCGCGCGACGCCGCGCGGCAGGCCGGGCAACTGCTGGCCCGCTACGAAAGCATGCGATATTCGCGCAGCTCCGAAGACGTCGCGGCCGCCGACATCCGCGCACTGCGGAGCGCAGTCCGCGCCTTCGAACCCGCCCCGAATCCCGAATGAGATTCCCCAACGTGAAGCGACGCCGTTTCGTGGCTGCGCTGGCCGCCGCGCTCGTTGCTCCCGCGGCGGCGCGCAGCTCCGGCGCGCCCGCCGTACGCCTCCCGTCCCGAGGTGCAGTCATTCGTCGACGAGGTCGTCGCGCGAGCATGGATTCGACCGGGAGCGCGTCGAACGCTGGCTGAACGCGGCGCGCTACTCGCCGACCGTCGAGCGACTGATGCAGCCGCCGATTCCCTTCGGTCAGCGCAACTGGCTCGAGTACCGATCGCGCTACCTCGAGGACAAGCGCGTGCTTGCAGGCGTCGACTTCTGGCGCGCCAACTCGGCGGCGCTCGAGCGCGCGACGGAACGCTTCGGCGTGCCGCCCGAGATCATCGTCGCGATCATCGGCGTCGAAACGTACTGGGGCCGCATCACCGGGAACTTCCGAACGATCGACGTGCTGGCGACGCTGTCGTTCGACTATCTTCGCCGCTCGGACTATTACCGCAAGGAACTCGTCGAACTGCTGCTGCTCGCGCGCGAGCAGGACACGGATCCGCTGCGGTACAAGGGATCGTTTGCCGGCGCGATCGGCCTGCCTCAGTTCATGCCCGGCTCGATCCGCCGCTTTGCCGTCGACTTCGACGGCGACGGCCGGATCGACCTCGCGGGCAGCGCAACCGACGCGATCGGCTCGGTCGCCCGCTTCCTGATCCGGCACGGCTGGCAGCGCGATTTGCCGATCCTGTTCGAAGCCGAGGCAGACGAGGCGATCGTCGACTCGCTCGGCCGCGGCATCGACGCGGCCGTGACCTGGTCCGACGCCCTCAACGCGGGCGTGGTGGCGGACCTTCCGCTGGCGCTCGACACGCCGGTCCTCGTCATCGACCTGCCCTACGTCGACGCCGGCGGCGAGGCCCGCCGGCAATTCCGGGTCGGCACCGTGAACTTCGCGGCCATCCTGCAATACAACCGCAGTTACTTCTACGCGACGGCGGTCGCGGAACTGGCCGAGGCGCTCAGGCGCGAAGTCGCGCGGTCCTGAGCGTCACTCGGCGTCGGGCTGGCGCGCCGGCTGCGCGTCGACGAACGCCGGCAGCTCCATGCAGTGGTCGAAGATCCGCATGACGGTCGGCACGTGATCGAGCCGGCAGTCGAACCTCTTCGCGTTGAAGATCTGCGGGACGATGACCACGTCGGCGAGCGTCACCTGGTTGCCGAGCGCGCAATGCCCGCACTTCCCCTCCGCCACGAGCCGCGCTTCGATCGACGCGAGTCCCTGTTCCACCCAGTGCCGGTACCAGGCGTTCTTCTGCTCGTCGGTTGCCTTCAGGTCGCGCACCAGATAGCGCAGCACCCGCAGGTTGTTCAGCGGATGGATCTCGCAGGCGATGCCGAGCGCGATCGCACGCACGTACGCGCGCTCGAGCGGCGCCTTCGGCAGCAGCGGCGGCTCCGGGTGCGTCTCGTCCAGGTACTCGATGATCGCCAGCGACTGCGTCAGCCGCTCGCCCGCGTCGTCGAGCACCGGGATCAGGGCATCGGGGTTGATGGCGCGGAACTCGGGCGCGAACTGCTGGCCACCCGCCTTCGTCAGGTGTACCGCCGCGTACTCGTACGGCAGTCCCTTGAAGTTCAGCGCGATGCGCACCCGGAACGAGGCCGAGCTTCGAAAGTAGTTGTAGAGCTTCATGTCAGCGGACGAACTGGACGAGCCAGAGCGAGAGTACGGGAAGCGCGACGAGCAGCGCGAGGCGCAGCGCGTCGGCCGCGAGGAACACGAACACGTAGCGGTAGGTGCGGGCGACGGGCACGTCGCGCGCCTGCATGCCCACCACGTAGACGTTCAGTCCCACCGGAGGCGCGATCAGCCCGATGTTGACCACGGTGAGCAGCAGCACGCCGAACCACAGCGCCTTGTCCTCGAGTCCGAGCCCGAAGAGCGGCAGCTGCATCACCGCCGGGAAGACGACCGGCAGCGTCAGCAGCAGCATCGACATTTCGTCCATCACTCCGCCGAGCACGATGTAGAAGAGCAGCACCGCGACCAAGACCGCGACCGGCGAGAGGTCGGCGTGGGCGATCAGGTCCGCCACCTGCGCCGGCATCTGCGTCAGCGCCAGCGCCGCGTTCAGCATGTCGGCGCCGATGAAGATCATGAAGATCGCGCCGGTGGTCTGCGCGGTGGCGAGCAACGCCTGCCCCAGTCGCCGGAGCGTGAGCTGGCGCGCGGCGAAGCCCGCGACCGCCGTCAGCAGCACGCCGATCGCCGCCGCCTCGGTCGCGGTGAACACGCCGCCGTAGATTCCGCCAAGGACGATGACGAAGATCACTGTCACCGGCACCACGCCGGCGAGCACCTCGAGTCGCCGGCGCATCGGCATCCTCGCGTCCGGCGGCCCCAGCTGCGGGCGCACGCGCATGAAGAGCGCGATCGCGACACAGTAAAGGGATGCCGCGAGGATGCCGGGAATCAACGCCGCGGCGAACAGCCTGGCGATGTTCTGCTCGGTGAGGATTGCGTACAGCACGAGCACGACCGAGGGCGGAATCAGGATGCCGAGCGTGCCGCCCGCCGCCAGCGTCGCCGTCGCGAACCCGCCGTCGTAGCGATAGCGCCGCATCTCGGGCAGCGCCACCTGCGCGATCGTCGCCGCCGTCGCAACGGACGAACCGCACACCGAACCGAACGCCGCGCTCGCCAGCACGCTGGCCTGCGCGAGACCGCCGCGCCAGTGGCCGACGAAGGCCGCGGCCGCGCGGAACAGGCCCGCCGACAGCCCGCCCTGCGTGGCCAGGTGACCCATCAGCAGGAACAGCGGAACGACCGACAGGTCGTAGATCGAAAAGCGCGCAAAGGTGAGTCCCTTCAGGAATGCAAGCAGCGGATCGGGGCCGGAGAGCCACGCATACCCCAGCGCGCCCGGCACGAACATGGCGGCCCAGATCGGAACGCGCAGCGCCATCAGCGCCAGCATGGCGGCGAAGAGCCCCCCCGCGACACCCAGGCTCATACGTCGTCCTTCGCCGGCGTGCGCGCGTGAAACGGCTGCAGGACGCCCGCGAGCCCGGCCAGCGCCAGCCCGGGCACCATCGCCACATAGGGAAGCCACAGCGGAATGCCGAGCACCATCGTGGTCTCGGAAGCGCTGCGCATGTCGCTCACCGCCACGCCCGCGCGCCACGCGAGCACGAAGAACACGGCGCCGGCGAGGATCGAGCCGGCGGCGTCGAGCCGGCGCTGCACGGGGCCGGAGGAGCGCGCCGTGAAGAAGTCGACGATCAGGTGGCTGCGATGCAACTGGCAGTACGGCAGGAACAGCGCGATGGCGGCGGCGACGGCGAGCTGCACCAGTTCGATGTCGCCGGTGACCGGCTGGCCCGCGAGCCAGCGGCCGGTCACCGACACGACGGTCGCCACCGAGACGGCGACCAGGAGCGCGCCGCCGATCAGCGCGAGCGTTGTCGCCAGCGCATCGAGCAGCCGGCGCATGGAGCCTACTTGCGCGGCGCGGCCGCGGGCGTCGCCGGCGGCGCCGCGGCCTTGGAGTTCCGCACGATCAAAGCGCGCGCATCGGCCAGCAGGGCGTCGCCGTCGAAGCCGCGCTTGCCCATGTCGCGGACCCAGTCGGCGATCACGGGCTGCGCTGCCTTCTGCCACTGCGCGAGCTCGGCGGCCGGGACCACGTACACCGTGTTGCCGCGATCGAGCGCGAGCCTGCGCGCCGGCGCCTTCTGCTCTTCCCACAATCGCCCGGCCTGGCCCGACAGACCGAGTCCGGAATGGCGGTCGATGACGGCGCGCAGGTCCGGCGGCAGGCCGTCGTACGTCTTCCGGTTCATCGCGAGCAGGAACACCGCCGTGTACAGCGCTGGCATGTTGGGGTCGGTCTCCGTGTGGAAGCGCGCGATCTCCTGCACCTTGACCGCCGGGACGACCTCCCACGGAATGACGGCGCCGTCGATCACACCCTTCGACATCGCGTCCGCGAGCCCGGTCACCGGCATCGACACCGGCGTGGCGCCGAGCGCGGCGAGCAGTCGATTCGTCTGGCGTGTCGGCGCTCGCAGCTTCAGTCCGCGGAAGTCCGCCAGCGTGCGGACCTGCTTCTCGCGCGTGTGCAGGTAGCCCGCATCGTGGACGTGGACCGCGAGCGGCTTGACCTCGCGGAACTCGTCGCGCGCATGCTTCTCGTAGAACTCCCAGGCCGCCTTCGACGCCGCCTCGGCGTCGCCGATCATGAACGGGAGCTCGAACACTTCCATCTTCGGAAAACGTCCCGCCGTGTAGCCGGGCAAGGTCCAGACGATGTCGGCGATGCCGTCGCGCGCCTGGTCGTAGAGCTGTGGGGCGGTGCCGCCGAGCTGCATCGACGGGTAGAGCTGGCACTTCAGGCGCCCGGCCGAATCCTTCTCGATCCGCTCGCACCACGGCACGAGCATCTTCGCGTGCGTGGTCGAACCGGAAGGCAGGAAGTGATGAACCTTCAGGGTGATCGGCGACTGCGCGAACGCGCTGCCGGACAGCGCGAGCGCAAGGAGCACGAGCGAACGCGGGTCAGCAGCGATCGAAGCATGGCGCCGGTCAGACGATGCGGACCTTCAGCGTGCCGAGGCCGGCCACGCCGCCTTCGAGCTCATCGCCCTTCACCACCGCGCCGACGCCCTCGGGCGTTCCGGTGAAGACGAGATCGCCGGGCCTGAGCTCGTAGAACTTCGACAGGTGCTCGATGGTCTCGCTGACGCTCCAGATGAGTTTCGAGACGTCGCTCGCCTGGCGCCGCTGGCCGTTGACGTTCAGGAAGATCAGCGCGGCCGTGATCTCGCCGGTCACGCCGATCGGCTTCACGGGCGAGATCGGGGCCGACCAGTCGAAGCCCTTGGCGACGTCCCACGGCCGGCCCTTGTCGCGCAGCGCGAACTGCAGGTCGCGACGCGTCATGTCGAGGCCGACCGCATAGCCGTAGATGTGCTTCGCGGCGTCGGCCGCCGCGATGTTGCGACCACCCTTGCCGATCGCCACCACGAGTTCGATCTCGTGGTGCAGGTTGCCGGTCTCGCCCGGATACGGCATCTCGCCGACGCTGCCGAACGGCACCGGCAACACCGCGTCCGCCGGCTTCATGAAGAAGAACGGCGCTTCGCGCCCCGAGAAGCCCATTTCCTTCTGGTGCTCGGCGTAGTTGCGCCCGACGCAGTAGATGCGATGCACCGGCAGCAGGTCGCTGGAACCGTCGACCGGAACCACGGCCTGCGGCGGCGCTGCGAACACGTAACCCATGGAAGGACCGCCTCCTGTCGTGCGGGCCGGGCCCGCGAGAGGCCGGAAGTCTACGCGTGGCCCGGGCCGGCGGCCCTCGAGATGGCGCGCGACAGCAGCGCCACGGGCAGCACGCCGGCGGCCACGATCGTCAGCGCCGGCAGCGCCGCTTCGCCGAGGCGCTCGTCGCTCGCCATCTGGTACGCGATCACGGCCAGCGTGTCGAAGTTGAACGGGCGCAGCACCAGCGTCGCAGGCAGTTCCTTCATCACGTCGACGAAGACCAGCAGCGCGGCGGCGAGCACCGACGGCCTGAGGATCGGCAGGTGCACGCGGACGAACGTGTCGAACGGGGTGCTGCCGAGGCTGCGCGCGCTCGCGTCCATCGCGGGCGTGATGCGCGCGAGTCCGGCCTCGATCGACTGGTACCCGACGGCGAAGTAGCGGACGAGGTATCCGTACAGCAACGCGAACACGCTGCCGGTCAGCAGCAGGCCGGGGCCGACGCCGATCAGCGCCTTCATGGCTTCGTTCAGCCGGTTGTCGAACAGGGCGAGCGGGATGAGGATGCCGACCGCGATGACCGCGCCCGGGACTGCGTAGCCGAGGCTCATCAGCTTCACGGCCGCGCGCACGAGCACCGCCGGCCTTCCCCGCGTCACGGCGCGCGCCGTGTACGCGAGCGACAGAACGGCCGCGAGCACGATCACCGCGGCCGCCGCGCCGATGGAGAGCGTGTTCATCACCCAGCTGCCGTACCGCGACCAGTCGAGCGTGGACCACGCAGGCAACAGCAGGCGCACGAGGAGCACCAGCGGCACCGCAAAGCCCAGCGCGACGCTCGACGCGCACAGCGCAAAGGCGCCCGCGGCGCCGCGGCCGTTCAGCGGCGAACGCGGCGCCGGTCGCTGGCTGGCGGTCGGCGTGAAGAAGCGGGCGCGACCGCGCGCGCGATGCTCGATGTAGAACAGCACGAGCACGAGCACGAGCAGCATCGCCGCGAGCTGGCTCGCGGCGGTGCGGTCGCCGAGCGAGAACCACGCGCGGTAGATCGACGTGGTGAAGGTCTGCAGGCCGAAGTACGCCGACGCGCCGTAGTCGGCGATCGTCTCCATCAGCGCAAGCAGCACGCCGGCGGCGATCGCGGGTCGCGCCAGGGGCAGGTTGACCCGCCACCACGTCTGCCACGGCGTGAGGCCGAGGCTGCGCGCGGCGTCGATCATCGCCGCGGTGCGCGCGAGGAACGCGGTGCGGGCGAGAAGGTAGACGTAGGGATAGAGCACCACCGTGAACACGAACACCGCGCCCTGCAGCGAGCGGATCTCCGGAAACCAGTAGTCGCCCCGCTCCCAGCCGAAGCCCTCGCGCAGCGCCGACTGCAATGGCCCCGCGTACTGGAGATAGTCGGTGTACGCGTAGGCGACGATGTACGCGGGCATCGCCAGCGGCAGCAGCAACGCCCACTCGAAGGCCTTGCGACCGGGAAAGTCGCAGCTCGCCACCATCCACGCGGTGGCAGCCCCGAGCGCGGCCACGCCGATGCCGACGCCGACCGCCAGCACGGCGGTCTCGAACAGCGCGCTCGGGATGACGGTCGCGGCAAGGTGCTTCAGCGTCTCCGCCGCCGATCCGAGGTCCCAGAAGCTGCCGAACACTCCCGAGTACCGGGAGCGCGACCAGCGCGCCGCAGACGAGCGCGAGCCCGACCGCGAGGCCCAGCCGCTCGCCCCCGGAGCTCGCGCGGGAACCCGGGAACATCTTCGAGATCAGGGAGTTGAAGGCGATGGCCGGTGGTCCACGCGATTCCGCGTTGCTTGCGTGGATTTTAGATGCAAATGAGAATTATATGCATTTGACTTACAATCGAGACATGGAGCAACAGCGCCCGCAACTGCTGATCGAGGGTCTGCGCATCCGCTACGGCGGCACCGGACCGACCGTCGTCGACGGGCTCACGCTCGCGCTCGGCAAGGGCGAGATCGGCTGCGTGGTCGGAAGCTCCGGCTGCGGCAAGACGACACTGCTGCGCGCGGTCGCGGGCTTCATCCCGGTCGCCTCCGGCACGATCGAAATCGACGGCCTCGTCGTCTCCGGGCCGAACTTCACCGCGGCGCCGGAGAAGCGCGGCGTCGGGCTGGTGTTCCAGGACTACGCGCTCTTCCCTCACCTGCGCGTGGACGACAACGTCGGCTTCGGACTGCGCCAACTCGGGACGTTGCCGAGCGCCGCGCGCGGGTCGACGAGATGCTCGACCTCGTCGGGCTCAGGCGCGAGGCGGCGCGCTATCCGCACGAGCTGTCCGGCGGCCAGCAGCAGCGCGTCGCCCTCGCGCGCGCGCTCGCCCCGCGCCCGGCCCTGCTGCTGCATGGACGAGCCGTTCTCGAGCCTCGACGTCGAACTGCGCGTGCGCCTCGGCGCCGAAGTGCGCCAGATCCTGAAGGCCAGCGGCACGACCGCGATCCTCGTGACCCACGACCAGCAGGAGGCCTTCGCGATCGCGGACCGCGTCGGCGTGATGAACGCCGGTCGCCTCGAGCAGTGGGACCGGCCCTACGAGCTGTATCACCGGCCGGCGACGCGCTATGTCGCGGACTTCATCGGCGAGGGCGTCTTCCTGCCGCGCCAGGGTGCTGAACCCGATGAACGTCGAGATCGAGCTCGGCGCGCTGAAGGGCGACGTGCCGCTGTCGTGCCAGCAGGGATGCGACACCTGCGGCAAGGGCTGCCACGTCGAGGTCCTGCTGCGTCCGGACGATGTCGTTCACGACGACGCGAGCGCGCTCAAGGCCGAGGTGGTGCGCAAGATCTTCCGCGGCGGCGACTTCATCTACACGCTGCGGCTCGACAGCGGACGCGAGGTGCTCGCGCTGGTGCCGAGCCATCACGACCACGCGGTCGGCGAGAAGATCGGCATCCGGCTCGACGCCGATCACGTCATCACGTTTCCCGCAAACCCGGAGCCGCGCCAGGTACCGTTGCGGGTCGTGTAGCAGATGCATTGGGAGCGACGACCACCGCGTCCCGACGCCGACGTTCTGGAGCGCTGGCAGGCGGCCGACGGAACGGAGTTCCAGATCCGTCCGATGCGCTCGGACGACGCGAAACAGGAACTGGACTTCGTGCAGTCGCTTTCGCCGCAGGCGCGCTATGAGCGGACCTTCTCGCATCGCGACCTGCTCGCGCCGGGCGAACTCAGGAAGCTGATCCGCTTCGATGTGCGCGAGGAAGTCGCGCTGGTCGTCGTCGCGGACCGGGACGGCGCGCACGCGTTCGCCGCGGTGGCCCGGCTGACGAAGGTCGCGGGAACGGGCGAGTACGAATTCGCGATCGTCGTTGCGGATGACTGCCAGCGACGCGGGGTCGGCAGCCGCCTGCTCGACAAGCTCCTCGAGGTCTCGCAACGCGCCGGCATCGCGCGGGTGATCGGCTACACCTTCAGCACCAACGAGGCCATGAAGGCGCTCGCCCGGAGGGCAGGATTCACGCTGCGATCCGACCCCGCGGACCGCAGCGTTACGCTGCTCGAGATCGACCCGTCCTTGCCCCGGAGGGAGGCACCGTCAGGCGCGGCGTGAAGACTTCGCTCCTCGGACGTTGCACAGCCGCCACGCCCCCCCGGTAGCGGGATACCGCGCGGCCCGTTTGGAACCTACCTTCGCCGCACATGAATAACCCCGTCATCGAGCCGCGAGGCTACGTTCGGGGAGGGTTTGGCGAGGAGATGGATCTCGCCTGCCTCTCCATCGCTTCCCACTTCGCTGCCCTTCCCGGCTGGAAAGAGAGCCAGGTCGATCCTCACGAGGTCGCTTACCTGGCCGGCTTCCTTGCCTTCATCGCGCTGGTGTCGTCGCCCAGCGCCCCGCTGGGGCCGGCCGAGGCCGCGACCGGCGCGCGAGCGACCGTGGCAAGAAGGCTGATGCTGCGCGGAACCGGAGCCGAGTCGCTGAGTGATCGCCTCAAGTTGTTCAAGGCACGGCTGAACAGGTACTCGGCACTCTGGGTCGGCGTGCTCAAGAACACGAACACCTTCGGTGCGTTCGGTTCGCTCGCGTTCGAGAACGTGCAGGCTGGCGACAAGACGCGCCAGGGCTATGTCGAGCACCTGAACGCGTTTCCAGACTTCTGCGAACGCACGATTCGGGCGTTTCATGCGGCGGGGCAGCGCAGCGCCAGAAGAGTGGCGGCGATGCCGCTGGACTTCTCCGGGATCAAGGAGCAGGCGGAAGAAACGGAATCGCGCCTGCGCGAAGCGCTGCGCACGCTCGCGAAAGTCGGCAACCCCGAGGCCCTGAGCGCGTTGGCCGAGAACCGGGCGAGGCACGCGGACGCGCTGGCGCAGGTGCGCGCAGCGAAGAAGCAACTAGAGCGATTGAGTGCATTGCTCGACTCGCTCGAGTCGATCGACGCCTCGGCGAACAACTAGACAAGCGATCGTGCCGCGAGTGCGGCCAGGCCCTCCGGCCGCCGAGCGCATTCCCGGAAGCCGCCCGGCTCCCGACGGCGACCGGCGTAGTCTGTTCCCGTGACCGTCGCGCGCCCTGTCCCAATTCCTGCCTGCGAGAGAGCCGATGCGCCCGAAGTCGAGGTCGTCATCGAAATCCCGAAGGGCTCGTTCATCAAGCGCGGGTCCACGGGGCATGTCGACTTTGTCTCGCCCTTGCCGTGTCCGTACAACTATGGTTCGGTGCCGAACTATGTCGGACTCGAGGGCGACCTGCTCGATGCCCTGGTACTGGGGCCACGCCTGCAGGCTGGAACCCTGTTGCGCCTCAAGGCGTGGGGCGCGGTGACGTTGACGGACCGTGGCATGTCCGACGACAAGCTCGTCTGCAGCAGCGACCCGCCGAGCGATGCGGAGAAACGGAACGTGCTGCGGTTCTTCGCCTTCTACGCAAAGTGCAAGGGGCTGCTGAACATTCTGCGGCGTCAACCTGGCCGCAACGCCTGCGATGGCTGGCTGGACGCCGCGCAGGCCCTGAAGCGCGCCGCGCCGCGCGATGAAGGCTGGCGTGGACCGCCCGTGCCATTCTGAACGCAATCGACGCCGACCGGTTCAGGTGTGAGCGCGGCTCAGGAAGATGTCGATGGTGCGAACGAAGATGAAGCCGAAGACGCACAGTGCCCACGTCAATGCAACGGCGTATGGGCCGACGCTCGAGGGAAAGGGAATCCCCGCGACATTGAGCCAGAGCCCCGCAACGGCGACGAGCGAAATCGCGTAAATGAGGACGACCCATGCCGGAAAGCGGCCTCCCTCGATCGCGCGGCGACGGCGAAACTGGCTCAGCAGCAAGACGGTGAGGATCGACGCGGCGGCTGCACTGGACACAGGCCAGATGACGGACCCGGCGACATGAAGGAGGTTCAGAAGCGCCGGAACCAGAGCCAGTGCGGTCACGAGGAGACCGCCTTCGATGTAGAGGCGCACGAAGCGGAGGTGCCGCTCGGAGATCTCGCCTCCGAGCGCACCGCGCAGGGTGACCACCACCGCCGAGAAGCCGGCGAATGACAACGAGAGGGCTGCGAGGGAGAGGAGGAAGTCGGATTCCGCGGACGTCACGATCGCACCCCCATGGGCATGTGCCTGACGAGCCTCACACCCCAGCCGAAGGGCCGGGACCGCCGTCGAAACGGCGGTTCATGTGCACCACCTTGCATGCATGTGCACGTACAGGTTCAGCTTGTACTGGCGGAGAGAGTGGGATTCGAACCCACGATGGGCTTTTGACCCATACACACTTTCCAGGCGTGCGCCTTCGACCGCTCGGCCATCTCTCCTGATTCGGTTACCACCTCGATCCCACCCGAGTGGGATTGCTCGCATCTCGCCTCACGGCGATCTGCTCGTCCCTCCGCTTCGCTTCGGGACCGCCGTCGCTTCGCGCCGGCGTCCTTCGCGACAGTCCACTGGACTGTCGCTCGTCGAACCCACGATGGGCTTTTGACCCATACACACTTTCCAGGCGTGCGCCTTCGACCGCTCGGCCATCTCTCCGACGAGGGGGCGATTATATCCGGCGCCTCCAATGAAAAAGGCCCGCGGCGAGCCGCGGGCCTTTGGGCTGCAGCAGCAGGACGTCAGCGGGCGATCGTCTCGACCGTGTCGCCGCGCAGGCTCGGATATCGAACGTGCTCGACGAACTCCTGAACCTCCTTGCTGGGCGACGGAGTGAGCATGCTCACCACGAGGATCGTGATGATGCCGATCGGCAAGCCGAACACGCCGGCCGAGATAGGTGCGATGCCCCACCAGAGGTCCATCTTCGTGGTGCCGAACCACTCGATGAACTGCGGGTACGTGTGCACCATGTAGTACAGGCACGTGCCCAGGCCTGCGACCATCCCGGCGATGGCACCCCACTTGTTGGCGCGCTTCCAGAACACCCCGAGTACGAGGGCCGGGAAGAACGCCGACGCTGCCATCGAGAACGCCGCGCCGACCAGGAACAGGATGTTGCCCGGCTTCTGCGACGTGACCCACGCCGCGAAGATGGCCACCACCAGCAGCAGGAGCTTGGAAATCATGACTCGCTTCTGCGTGGAGGCGTTCGGGTTGATCATCTTGTAGTACAGGTCGTGCGACAGCGCGTTGGCGATCGTCAGCAGCAGGCCGTCCGCAGTCGAGAGCGCCGCTGCCAGGCCACCGGCCGCGACCAGGCCCGAGATCACATATGGCAATCCCGCGATTTCCGGCGTTGCCAGCACGATGATGTCGCCGCCGAGTGTCATCTCCGCCAGTTGCACGATCCCGTCCTTGTTGATGTCACTGATCGACATCAGGGTTGGATCGATCTTGGCCCAGGCGGCCACCCATGCCGGCAGGTTCGCGAACGACGAGCCCACCACGTTGTGATAGACCTCGTACTTCGCCAGCACCGCGAGTGCGGGCGCCGTGAAGTACAGCAGGAAGATGAAGAACAGCGACCAGAACACCGAGACGCGCGCTTCCTGCACCGACGGCGTGGTGTAGTAGCGCATCAGGATATGCGGCAGTGCAGCCGTGCCGAACATCATGCAGAACACCAGCGCGAGGAAGTTGTTGCGCTTGGTCGCACGTTCCTTGTCCCCCGCCTCTCCCGTCTTGGTGGTCGTGTACGGCGTTGCATGCGGCGCCGGCGGACCGGTTCTTGCAGAGTTGGAGGCCACCTGCTTGGCCCACGCGGCCTTCGCATCGTCCGGCGTCTTCGGGAAGTCGTTGACCGCCTTCTCCGCTGCACGGATGTCGGCCACCGGGGCGTTCGACGCCTTCAGTTCCTCGACGCGCTGGGCTGCCGCGGCCTTGCCGGCTTCCCACGATGCCGGCAGCGCGTCGATGCGCGCCTTGGCGTCCGCCGCGTTCTTCTTGAAGATCTCGCGAACGGCCACCTCACCAGGATTCGTGGTGAGCTCCTTTTCCTTCGCCGTCACCTTCTGCAGCACCTGGCCGTACACGAGCTGCGGAATCGGGAAGTTGGTGATCTTCACCGACAGCCACACCACCGGAATCATGTAGGCGACGATCAGGATGATGTACTGCGCCACCTGCGTCCACGTGACCGCGCGCATGCCGCCCAGGAACGAGCAGACCAGGATACCGGCCAGGCCCAGGAACACGCCGACGCCGAACTCGACCCCCGTGAAACGCGCCGTGATGATGCCGACGCCGTAGATCTGCGCGACCACATACGTGAACGAGCACAGGATCGCGGCGAACACGCCGATCGAACGCGCGATGTTGCCGCCGTAGCGCGCGCCGAGGAAGTCGGGAATCGTGAACTGGCCGAACTTGCGCAGGTACGGCGCGAGGAACAGCGCCACCAGGACGTAGCCGCCGGTCCAGCCGATTACGAAGCCGAGTCCGTCGAAGCCGCTGAGGTACAGCGTGCCCGCCATGCCGATGAACGATGCGGCCGACATCCAGTCCGCGCCCGTCGCCATGCCGTTGAACAGCGCCGGCACGCGGCGACCCGCGACGTAGTACTCGGCGACGTCCGCCGTGCGGCTCATGATGCCGATGCCCGCGTATAGCGAGATGGTTGCGAACAGGAACGTGTAGCCGATCCAGACGCGCGGCAGGCCCATCTGCTCGAGGATCGCGAGCACGACCACGAAGAAGACGAAACCGCCCGTGTACCAGGTGTAGTACTTCTTCAGCTGGTTGAAGAAGGCACGATTCGAACTGACGGCGCTCATTTGGTGTCTCCCTCATCCACGCCGTACTCGAGGTCCATCTTGCGCATGGCCCTCGCGTAGTACCAGATGATCAGTACGTAGATGATCAGCGATCCCTGCGCCGCCATGTAGAACGAGAGCGGCCAGCCGAAGAAGTTGATCTCGGCCAGCGGGATCGCGAACCACGCCATCACGTACGTGACGACGAACCAGATGAACAACAGGACTGCAGTGAGCCGGAGGTTCCGGCTCCAATACTCTTTGTGCTTTTCGGTGAGTTGCATGTTCTCTCCTTGGTGGTCTTCTGTCTCCTCGACTCAAGTGGCTTCCGCGGTGATTTCCTCCTTCGGTTGGGAGTTGCTTTCAGGACCGGACTTCGCGCGGGACGGACTCCGCTCGAGATCCCTTTTCAACGTGGCAGTGAACTTCGGCTCGAAGCCGGCCAGCTGCTCGAGGACCTTCGCCGCTTCGTCGCTGCGGCCGAGGTGGTGGTACGTCATGCCCAGCTGGTAGTAGCCGTAGGGACTGAACGGCTGGATCTTGATGTTCTGCTTCAACGCCTCGACCGCCTCCTCGAGGCGGCCGTCACGGATCAGCACGAGCCCGAGGCCGTACCACGCGCGGTCGAGCGTCGGCCTCAGCTGCACGGCGCGGCGGAAGCAGCGCTCCGCCTCGGCGATGTTGTCGGCCTTGTCCTGTAGGAAGCCGAGGTTGAACCAGCCGTCGGCGTTGCTCGGGTTGACCTGGGTGAGGCGATCGAGCTCCCGCACGGCCCCGGCGTTGTCGCCGGCTTCGGCGAGCAGGTTGCCCAGCATGATGCGGGCCTCGTCGTAGGTCGGATCGACCGCCAGCATCCGGCGGTAGGTTTCGATCGCCTGCGCGTTGCGCTTGAAGATCAGGGCGGTGTTGGCCTGGCGATTCAGCCACCAGATCGTCAGCTTCGTTGCGATCGAACTCATTGCTTGCTTCCTCCTGCGCTCCACGCTTCCACCCACTTTTCGCAGCTCGCCTGAGCGATGTCCGCGCGGCAGGAGGCGCGATGCTCGAAGCCGAGCCAGAAGTAGGCGATGAACAGGACCATGAACGCCGCGATCGGAATGTGCTGGTCCAGCACGATCTTCGGCGTGACGAGACGGATCAGTTTCACGAACGGGCTCGCCACCAGTTCGAAGGTCTTGTAGACGATGTTCTGCTGGCGGGCGCGCCAGTTGAAAATGCCGACCACCAGTTGACCGAGCAGGGCCGTCGCGGCCACGAGCACGATCGTCTGCGCCGCAAGTAGGGCGAACGCCAAGTTGCCTGTCTCCTCGAACGGCACGGACTGTCCGCGCCACTGGTTTCCGGACATTGGGCCCTTCCCCGCGTCCGGCTGTCTCGTTTGCGCTGAGGCCCGGCGGGCAGTCAACCCTGCTCGCCGGGCCCTTCGCGTCTTGTTTTCGGAGCTGTCTCGCCCCTTCTGTCTGCCTCCAGCAACCTCCACCACTGCATCCATCGCAGCGGCTCGCATCCTCTTACAGCGTGACCTTCAGTTGTTCCAGGATCGCCGGGTTCTCCAGCGTCGAGACGTCCTGCGTGATCTCCTCGCCCTTGGCGATCGAACGCAGCAGGCGCCGCATGATCTTTCCGGAACGCGTCTTCGGCAGGTTGTCACCGAAGCGAATGTCCTTCGGCTTCGCGATCGGGCCGATCTCCTTGGCCACCCAGTCGCGCAGTTCCTTCGCGATGCGCAGGCCCTCTTCGCCGCTCGGGCGCGCCTGCTTCAGGACCACGAAGGCGCACACCGCCTCGCCGGTCATGTCGTCGGGCCGCCCGACCACGGCCGCCTCGGCCACCATCGGATTGGCCACGAGCGCCGACTCGATCTCCATCGTGCCCATGCGGTGGCCCGACACGTTCAGCACGTCGTCGATCCGGCCCATGATGGTGAAGTAGCCGGTCTCCTTGTCGCGCACGGAGCCGTCGCCGGCGAGATACAGCTTGCCGCCGAGATCGGCCGGGTAGTAGGACTTCTTGAAGCGCTCGGGATCGCCCCAGATCGTGCGGATCATCGACGGCCACGGGCGCTTGACCACGAGCAGCCCGCCCTGGCCGTTCGGAACATCGTGTCCGGTCTCGTCGACGATGGCGGCCATGATGCCCGGCAGCGGCAGCGTGCACGATCCCGGCACAAGCGGCGTGGCGCCAGGCAGCGGCGTGATCATGTGACCGCCGGTTTCCGTCTGCCAGAACGTGTCGACGATCGGGCAGCGTGACTGCCCGACCACGGTGTAGTACCACATCCAGGCTTCCGGATTGATCGGCTCGCCGACCGTGCCAAGCAGGCGCAGCTTGGACAGGTCGTACTTGGCCGGCTGGTCGCTGCCCGCCTTGATCAGCGAACGGATCGCCGTCGGCGCGGTGTAGAAGATGGTGACGCCGTGGTCCTGGCACATCTTCCAGAACCGGCCGGCGTCGGGATAGGTGGGCACGCCTTCGAAGATCACTTCGGTGGCGCCGACCGCGAGCGGACCGTAGCAGACGTAGGAGTGGCCGGTGACCCAGCCGACGTCGGCCGTGCACCAGAAGACGTCCGACGGCTTGATGTCGAACGCCCACTTCATCGTCAGCGCGCACCACAGCAGGTAGCCGCCGGTGGAGTGCTGCACGCCCTTCGGCTTGCCGGTCGAACCCGACGTGTACAGGATGAACAGCGGATGCTCGGCGTTGACCGGGACCGGCGGGCAGGTGCTCGCCTGGCCCTTCATCACGTCGTGCATCCAGACGTCGCGGCCCTCGCACCCAGTTCACCTTGCCGCCGGTGCGCTGGTAGACGATGACCTTGCGCACGCCCTCGCACCCGCCCATCGTGAACGCTTCGTCGATCGCGGGCTTCAGCGCGATCGCCTTGCCGCCGCGCATCTGCTCGTCGGCGGCGATGACCAGCGTCGCGCCGGCGTCGACCACGCGCTCCTGCACGCTCTTCGCAGAGAAGCCGCCGAACACGACCGAGTGCGTGATGCCCAGGCGCGCGCACGCCTGCATCGCCACCACGGCCTCGATCGACATCGGCATGTAGATGATCGCGCGCTCGCCCTTCCTGAAGCCGAGCGCGTCGATGCCGTTGGCGAGCTGGCACACCTTGGCGTGCAGCTCGCGATAGGTGATCTTCGTGACCTTGCCGTCGTCGGCCTCGAAGATGATCGCGACCTTGTCCGCGTTGCCGTTCTCGAGGTTCTTGTCGAGGCAGTTGTACGACGCGTTCAGTTCGCCGTCCTGGAACCACTTGTAGAAGGGTGCGTTGGACTCGTCGAGCACCTGCGTGAACGGCTTCGTCCACGTCAGCTCCTCGCGCGCCAGGCGGGCCCAGAAGCCGGTGTAGTCGCGTTCCGCTTCGGCACACAGCGCCTTGTACGCGTCCATGCCGGACACGTTGGCCTGCTTCACGAATTCCGCGCTCGGCGGAAAGACTCGGTGCTCTTGAAGGATCGATTCGATGTTGCCCATGGCCGCCCGTCCGCTCTCCCGTTGCTCGTTCTGATTAGGCTTTTCGCTCTAGTGCGCGGACGGTAGGCAGCGGCGCTTACAGGAAGCTGACACTCGACACGCATCTAGGCGGGAGAGTGTACGGGTAAACTCGCAACGGGCGGAAGTCGTGCAGCGCGGAAGAAGCAGACAGTGCAGCGCACAAAGGCGACGGCCCGAACGCCTTGTTCGCAGGCACTGCGCGCTGCGGGTGGGATTGCTCGCCGTTCGCCTTGCGGCGATCGGCTCGTCCCTGCGCTTTCGACCCATGCGGAGGCGGCGGGTGGGATTGCTCGCCGCTCGCCTTGCAGGCGATCGGCTCGTCCCTGCGCTTCGCTCCGGGACCGCCCGCGCGCTGCGCGGGCGTCGTGAGCGACAGTCCCCCGGACTGTCGCTCACCGAACCCGGGTGGCTTCTCACCAACCCGATCCGCCAAAACGAAGGGGCCCTTGCGGGCCCCTGCGTTTTGGCGGAAGGGGTGGGATTCGAACCCACGGTACGGTAGAACCGTACACCGGATTTCGAATCCGGCGCATTCGACCACTCTGCCACCCTTCCGGTGAGCCGCGGATTATATCTGGGCTGAAGTGTCAGACCGGCTTCAGCACCTCCCGGCCGCCCATGTACGCGCGCAGCGGTTCGGGGACGACCACGCTGCCGTCGGCCTGCTGGTAGTTCTCCAGGACCGCGACCAGCGTCCGGCCGACCGCGAGGCCGGAGCCGTTGAGGGTATGGACGAACTCGGTCTTGCCCTGGGCGTTCCTGAACCGCGTCTGCATCCTCCTGGCCTGGAACGCCTCGCAGTTGGAGCACGAGGAGATTTCGCGATACGCCTGCTGGCCCGGCAGCCACACTTCGAGGTCGTAGGTCTTCGCCGAGCCGAACCCCATGTCGCCGGCGCAAAGCAGCACCACGCGGTACGGCAGGCCTAGCTTCTGCAGCACCGCCTCGGCGTTGCCCACCATTTCTTCGAGCGCCTCGTAGGACTGCTGCGGGTGCGCGATGCGCACCATCTCGACCTTGTCGAACTGGTGCTGGCGGATCATCCCGCGCGTGTCCTTGCCGTAGCTGCCCGCCTCGGAACGGAAGCACGGCGAGTGCGCGGTGAACTTGAGCGGCAGGGCCGACTCCGGCAGCAACTCCCCGCGGACGATGTTGGTCAGCGGGATCTCGGAGGTCGAGATGAGGTAGAGCTCCTCCTTGTCCTCGCCGCCGCCCTTCGTCACCCAGAACATGTCGTCGCGGAACTTCGGCAACTGCGCCGTGCCCAGCAGGCTGTCCGCATTGACGATGTACGGCGTGTAGCACTCCGTGTAGCCGTGCTCGGTCGTCTGCAGGTCGAGCATGAACTGCGCGAGCGCCCGGTGCAGCCGCGCGACGGGTCCTTTCATCAGGGCGAAACGCGAGCCGGAGATCTTCGCCGCCGTCTCGAAGTCGAGGCCGAGGGCCGCGCCGACGTCGACGTGGTCGCGCACCTCGAAGTCGAACGCGCGCGGCGTGCCCCAGCGGCGCACCTCGACGTTGTCGTCGGCGGAGCGTCCCGCGGGCACCGACTCGTGCGGCACGTTCGGCACGTTCAGCATGTAGGTCTGCAACCGCAGCTGGATGTTCGACAGCTGGCCTTCGAGCGCCTTGACCTGCTCCGGAATGGCGGCGACTTCCGCCAGCACCGCGCTCGCGTCCTCGCCCTTCCCTTTCAGCACGCCGACCTGCTTCGACAGCGCGTTGCGCTTCGCCTGCAGTTCCTCGGTGCGCATCTGCACCGACCTGCGCTCGCCCTCGAGCGCGTTGAATGTCTCGATGTCGAGGTCGAATGGACGTGCCTTCAGCCGCGCGGCAACGGCCGCGATGTCCTTGCGTAGCAGTGCGATGTCGAGCATGGCAAACCCTTGTGCGGTCCGCGGCGCGGACCCGGTGTCATTCGTGGAATGCTGTCAGTGGCGCGCGGAGGCCGCGCGCGGTCACGCGGCGCGGGATCGACTTCGCGTGGCGGCGAGGAGGCGGTGGATGTGCAGCATGGAGCGATTTTCTCTCCCCGGGCGATGCCGCGCAACCCGCCCGCCCACGACGGCGTCACGCACCGCCCGAACCCTTCGGCTTGCCTCGATCCAGCCGGCGCAGGGAATCGAGCCGCTCCCGGATGCGCTGCTCGATGCCGTGGTCGGTCGGCTCGTACCATCGCACCGGCTTCATGCCGTCCGGCAGGTAGGTCTCGCCCGCCGCGTACGCGTCGGGTTCGTCGTGCGCATACCGGTAACCCTCGCCGTAGCCGAGGTCCTTCATCAGCTTCGTCGGGGCGTTGCGCAGCCGCATCGGCACCGGACGCGAACCGTCCTTCTCGATGAACGCGCGCACCGCGCCGTACGCCTTGTAGACGGCGTTCGACTTCGGGGCGCACGCCATGTAGACGACCGCCTGCGCGACGGCCAGCTCGCCTTCGGGCGATCCGAGCCGTTCGTAGGTCTGGGTCGCCGCCAGGGCGACCTCGATGGCGCGCGGATCGGCCAGCCCGATGTCCTCGGTTGCCATTCGCACGACGCGCCGCGCGACGTAGCGCGGATCGACTCCGCCGTCGAACATGCGCGCCATCCAGTAGAGCGCCGCATCGGGGTCGGAGCCGCGCACGGACTTGTGCAGTGCCGAGATCTGGTCGTAGAAGTTCTCGCCGCCCTTGTCGAACCGCCGCACCGTGGCCGGCAGCGACTCGCGCAGGAACGTCGCCCCGATGGTCGCCAGCCCGTTGTCGCGCGCGGCGCTCGCCGCCACCTCAAGGGCGTTCAGCAGCCGCCGCGCGTCGCCGTCGGCGAGGTCGACCAGCATGCCGCGCGCGTCGGCCTCGACCGCCAGTCCGCCGAGTTCCCGCTCGCTGGCGCGGTCGATCAGCTGCTCGAGCTCGTCGTGCGTCAGCGGCTCCAGCACGTACACGGCGGCGCGCGACAGCAGTGCGCCGACCACCTCGAACGACGGGTTCTCGGTCGTCGCGCCGATGAAGACGAACAGGCCCGACTCCACGTGCGGAAGAAACGCGTCCTGCTGCGCCTTGTTGAAGCGGTGGACCTCGTCGACGAACACGACCGTGCCCCGCTGCGACTGCGCGCGGTTCAGCTGCGCCCGCTCGACCGCGTCGCGGATGTCCTTGACGCCGCCGAGCACGGCCGAGATCGCGATGAAGTCGAGACCGAACGCATCGGCCATCAGGCGCGCCAGCGTGGTCTTGCCGACGCCTGGAGGCCCCCAGAGGATCATCGAGTGCGGCCGCTTCGACTCGAACGCGACGCGCAACGGCTTGCCGGGCCCGAGCAGGTGCGACTGGCCGACGACTTCGTCGATCGAACGCGGCCGCATGCGTTCGGCCAGCGGCGCGCCGGCGGGGCTGGAAGTGAAGAGGTCCTGCATCGAAAGGTCGTGATCCTGGCCGACAGGCTAGCATCGCCGCCTGGCGGCCCGACCGCCCCCTTGGACATGGAGTCGAATCGATCATGGCGGCGAACAGCACGAAGGCCATCTACTTTGCCCTTGGAGCCAATGCCGGCATCGCCGTGACGAAGTTCGGCGCGGCGGCCTACACGGGCTCGGGAGCCATGCTGGCCGAGGCGATCCACTCGGTCGCCGACACCGCCAACCAGTTGCTGCTGCTGCTCGGACTCAAGCGCGCGGCAACCGCCGCGAGCGAGGAGCACCCGCTCGGCTATCACCGCGTCACGTACTTCTACGGGATGATGGTGGCGCTGCTCCTGTTCTTCGTCGGCGGCCTGTTCTCGATCTACGAGGGGTGGCATCGGCTCGCGTCACCCGAGCCGCTGCGCAACGCCGCGGTCGCGCTGGCCGTGCTCGGCGTGGCCATCGTGCTCGAGGCGATATCGCTGTGGGGCGCGATGCGCGAGATCCGCAAGGTGCAGGCGGGGCGCAGCTTCTGGCGCTGGTTCCGCGAGACCCGCCAGTCGGAACTGATGGTCGTCGCCGGCGAGGACATCGCCGCGCTCGGCGGCCTCGTGCTCGCGTTCGCCGCGGTGCTGCTGACGATGGCGACCGGCAACCCGCTGTTCGACGCGCTGGGCTCGATCGGCGTCGGCGTGCTGCTGGTCGTCGTCGCGGTCACGATCATCTGGGAGATCAAGGGCATGATCGTCGGCGAGTCGGCCGAACCGGCGATCCGCCGCGCGATCGACGCGCACCTCGTCGCCCAGCCCGAGATCAAGCGCGTGCTGCGCCTGATCACGCTGCAGTGGGGCGAGAAGCTCGTGATCGCCGTCCAGGCCGAAATGGCGCCGTCGCCGAGCGCAGCGGCGATGGTCGCCTCGATCAACCGCATCGAGGCGTCCCTGCAGGCGGCCTTCCCGCAAGCTGTCTGGGTGTTCTTCGAGCCCGACGTGCCGAAGTAGGAGCGCCCTACTCGGTCAGGACGTCCGCACCCTTGGGCGGCGCGAACTTGAAGAAATCGGCGTCGAGCTTCGGATTGCGCTCGAGCTTCGAGAAGATCAGCTGCGTGACCTGGCCGAAGTTGTCGGCCAGGCGCATCGCCTGCGGAAGCCCGTCCCTGAACCCGATCTCGATGAGTTCGAACGTCGAGTCCTTCGCGCGCGGCTTCGCCCGCACCCATTCGAGCCCGTCGCGCACGCCGGCGTCGGTGACCTCGAACTCCTTGTCGAATTCGTTGGAGCCGAACAGGATCGACGCCGGGCTCGACGGCAGCGCCGCGCCGAGCTTGCGGATCGTCACCTGGTTGAGGTCCCTGTCGTACAGGACCAGGCGCGTGCCGTCGGCCACGATCACCTGCTCGTACGGCTTTTCGTAGATCCAGCGGAACTTGCCGGGACGCTGGAACGCGAAGCGCCCGCTGGAAACCGGCTGCGCGCTGCCGCTGCGGGCCGACACGCGCTGCACGAACTCGCCGCGCGCGCTGCTCGTCTGCGTGAGAAAGGCGCGCAGCTGGTCGAGCGATCCGCCGTGCGCCGGTGCAAGGAGCGCACAGCCCGCCGCAACGACTGCAAGTCGTAGCCAATGCATTCGGAATGCTCCTGGAAAAGCGCTCAGCCGTCGCCGCGATCGGGCACGAGGATGTCGCGGTTCCCGTTGCTCTGCATGGCAGACACCATGCCGGCGCGCTCCATGTCCTCGAGCAGGCGCGCCGCCCGGTTGTAGCCGATCCGCAGGTGTCGCTGCACCAGCGAGATCGACGCCCGCCGGTTCTTCAGCACGATCTCCACGGCCTGGTCGTATAACGGATCGGCCTCCCCACCCGGTTGACCGCCGGCGCTCTCGTCGCCCGTGGGTTCAGGCGCTTCGAGCAGCCCTTCGATGTACTGCGGGGCGCCCTTGGAACGCAGGTACTCGGCCACGCGGTGCACCTCGGCGTCCGCCACGAACGCCCCGTGCACGCGCGTCGGCAGCCCCGTGCCCGGCGCGAGGTAGAGCATGTCGCCCTGCCCGAGCAGCGACTCGGCCCCCATCTGGTCGAGGATCGTGCGCGAGTCGATCCGGCTCGACACCTGGTACGAGATGCGGGCGGGAATGTTGGCCTTGATCAGGCCCGTGATCACGTCGACCGACGGCCGCTGCGTCGCGAGGATCAGGTGCATGCCCGCCGCGCGCGCCTTCTGCGCGATCCGGGCGATCAGCTCCTCGACCTTCTTGCCCGCGACCATCATCAGGTCGGCCAGCTCGTCGATGACGACGACGATCATCGGCAGCGGGTCGAGCGGCTCGGGATCGTCCGGCGTCAGCGAGAACGGGTTCCTGACGAGTTCGCCCTTCGCGCGCCCTTCGGCGATCTTCTGGTTGTAGCCGGACAGGCTGCGCACGCCGAGCTTGCTCAGCAGCCGGTAGCGCTTGTCCATCTCGGTCGTGCACCACTGCAGCGCGTTGCCGGCCTCGCGCATGTCGGTGACGACCGGCGCGAGCAGGTGCGGGATGCCCTCGTAGATCGACAGTTCGAGCATCTTCGGGTCGACCAGGATCAGGCGCACCTGCGACGGGTCGGCCTTGTAGAGCATCGACAGGATCATCGCGTTGATGCCGACCGACTTGCCCGAACCCGTCGTGCCGGCCACGAGCAGGTGAGGCATCCGCGCGAGGTCGACCACGACCGGCTTGCCGGCGATGTCCTTGCCGAGGCCGAGCGTCAGCAGCGAGTGGCTCTCGTTGTAGACCGCCGAGCCGAGGATTTCGGACAGCTTCACCATCTGCCGGCGCGGATTCGGCAGTTCCAGCCCCATCAGGTTCTTGCCGGGAATCGTCTCGACCACGCGGATCGACACCAGCGAGAGCGCGCGCGCGAGGTCCTTTCCGAGGTTGACGATCTGGCTGCCCTTCACGCCGACCGCCGGTTCGATCTCGTAGCGCGTGATCACCGGGCCCGGATACGCCGCGACAACCGCCGCCTCGACGTTGAAGTCGCGCAGCTTCTTCTCGATCAGGCGCGACGTGAACTCGAGGGTCTCGGTGGATATCGTCTCGGTCGCCGGCGGCGCCTCGTCGAGCAGGTCCAGCGCCGGCAGCCGCGCGTCGGCCATCTCGGCGAACAGCGGCACCTGCTTTTCCTTCTGCTTGCGCTCGGACGGCTTGACGGCGACCGGCGGCCGCTCGATGTGCACCGGCGGCGCGTCCTCGATCCGCTCACGCTCCTCGACCAGCGCGGCCTCGCGGACCTTGCTCGCGGCCTCGCCGATGGCGCGGTCCTCTTCCTCCTCGCGCCGCCGCTCGGCGCGCCGCGACAGGCTCTCGATGAAGCGGCCGAGTCGCTCGGCGACCGCCAGCCACGAAAAGTCGAGGAACAGCGACAGCCCGATCGCGATCAGGGCCAGGAACACCACGGTGGCCCCGGTGTAACCGACCGCGACCTGCGTCGCCCGCGCGATCAGGCCGCCGATCACGCCGCCCGGCGCGCCCGGCAGCGATGCACCGAGCGTCGCCAGCCGCAGCGATTCCAGTCCGACGGCGCCGGCCAGGAGCAGTCCGTAGCCCAGCGCGTGCGCCCATCCGGGCAACTCGTCGTTCAGCGGATCGGCGCCCGAGGCGTTACGGTGCAGCGCACGGAAGCCGCGCGCGACCCACACCGCCAGCCCGAACACCAGCAGGTAGGCCGAGAGCCCGAAGAGCAGCAGGGCGATGTCCGCCACCCACGCACCGACCCGGCCACCCAGATTGGACACGTTCGTGCTCGAAACGGCATGGGTGAACGACGGATCGGCCCTGCTGTAAGTGATCAGCATGGCGAACAGCGCCAGCGCCGAGCAGCGCGCCGACGATCCAGCGCGCCTCTCCCAGCAGGCGGGTCAATCGCCCGTTGACCGGCGCCTCCTCCACCTGCCCGCGTGCGCGAACCCACGCGCCGTTGGTCGACGTTCCCGTCACGCTGCCCACGTTTGTCCTCGAAGCCATGGCCCGGGATTATAGGTGGCGAAGGCTTTTCCCCCGGCGAGAAACAGGCCCGTGGAGCCCGGCAATCGAGGCCGGATTCGTCGCCGCCATCGCCCATTCACGCCGGCCGGGTCCGGATTCATCCAGGCCTGGTTGCCGCCCGGCGCCCGGGCCACCAGAATGAACCATGGCGACCGTTTCCGGCCTCCCCACGCACGCCCATGGAGCCGGGTCCTCCCCGGCGTTGGCGGCGTTCCTGCGCGTCTTCAACTTGAAGACGATCGCGATCGTCTTCTACTTTTCCGTCCTGTTCCTGGTCGGGCCGCACATCATTTCGCTCTACTTCGAGCCCTTCGACGATACGGTCTTCCGGTTCGCGCGCTCGGCGCGGCAGAACCTCATCACCGGGCTGATGCTTCTGTTCGGGATGGGCATCCTCGAAGCGCTGCTCGCCGGCCGTACGGTCTCGCGGCGCTCGGCGCTGGTCTTCGGCGCACTGACCGCGGTCGCCGTGACCGTCGCCAGCATCCCGGTGCGCATCGTCGCGATCGACTCGCCGCTTTCGCGCGTGACCGAGGAGCCCGGCTACTTCCTCTCGCTGCTGCTGTTGTGGTCCTCGGTGGGCAGCATCGGCTACTGGCTCTTCCGGTCGCTGCGCGAGGACCAGCTGGCGCGCGAGGAACTCGCGGATGCCGAGTGCCGCCGTGAGACGCTGCAGGCGCAGATGGTGGAGGCCAGGCTGTCGGCGCTGCAGGCGCAGATCGAGCCGCACTTTCTCTTCAACACGCTCGCCAACGTCAAGCGCCTGTACGAGACGGTGCCGCACCAGGGTCGCGAGATGTTGTCGAGCCTGATCAGCTACCTGCGGTCCGCGCTGCCGTCGATGCGCCAGTCCGGCTCGACCCTCGGACGCGAACTCGACCTCGCGCGCTCGTTCCTGACGATCCTGAAGATGCGGATGGGCGACCGGCTCGATTTCTCGATCGAGGTCGAGCCTGCGCTGAACGACGCGCAGGTGCCGCCGATGGTCCTGCCGACCCTCGTCGAGAACGCGATCAAGCACGGCCTGTCGCCGCTGCCCGAAGGCGGCCGGATCGAGATCGCCGCCCGGCGCGAAGGCGATGATCTCCTGATCGACGTGCGCGACAACGGTGCCGGCTTCTCCTCCAGCGGGGGCAGCGGCGTCGGCCTGGCCAACACGCGGTCGCGCCTGGCGGCGCTGTTCGGGAACCGCGCCGCGCTGTCGCTGTCGTCGGCCGCGCCGCGCGGCGTCCTCGCTTCGCTGCGCATGCCTTTCGCGCTGAAGGACCCTAGCGCGCACGGCCGCTGATCCCGCCGCGCGCAGCGCGGGGTAGCCGTGAGCGCGCACGGCCGCTCCGAAGCGCTCATCCCGCCGCGCGCAGCGCGGAGGTCCGTGAGCGCGCACGGCCGCTCCGAAGCGCTCATCCCCGAGCGGACAGCGAGGGTCGTCCGTGAGCGCGCTCGCCGATGCGCGTGCGCACTCGATCATGCAGCGTCCGATGTTCACGCGCTGGACCGACGCCTGGTCGCGCCTGAACCGGCGGCACGCGCTTGGCATCGCGCTCGCCATCTTGCTGATGACGGCGGTCGACTTGAGCACGATGGCCGACAAGCTCGACAAGCCCGGCGTCATGAAGGTCATCGTCTTCGACCTATTCGTCTCGGTCTCGTTGTTCTCCATCGCGCTGCTCGCCTGGTCCGCGGCCGTGGCCGGCCGGCCGCCGGGCGGCGCGGAGCGGATGCGGGCCGTCGTGATCGCCATCGTCGCGAGCGGCCTGCTGTCGGCCGCCATCGTGGTCCCGACCATGAACGCCACCGGGATCCCGGAGATCTGGTACGAACTGCTGGGCAAGAAGAGACCGGTGCCGCCGCTGTGGATCGGCATCCTCGGCAACACGGTCCATCTTTCGCTGTTCGCGGCGCTCTTCGTGCTCGTCGCCGAGGTGCTGCAGCGGCGATCGGCCACCAGCGCCGCGATCCTCGCCGCCCGGCGCGAGCAGGCCGCGGTGGCGCACGAGGTGCTCGAGTCGCGCCTCGCGGCCATGCAGGCGCAGGTCGAGCCGCAGTTCCTGTTCAATGCGCTGGTCGGCATCGAGGCGCTGTACCGGAAGGACGCGGACGCGGCGGCGGAGAACCTCGACCGCCTGATCCAGTACCTGCGCGTCGCGCTTCCCCGGCTGCGCGAGCCCGGCTCGACGATCGCCGGCGAGATCGACCTCGTGCGTGCCTATCTCGCCGTGGTCACGTCGCTGCACGGCGGCCGGCCGGCGCTGAGCATCACCGTCGGCGACGACTGCGCGGACGCGCGCTTCTATCCGATGCTGCTGCTCCCGCTGATACAGCGGGCCGTGCGGGAGCCGGACGACCACCTGCCGGAGTCGATCCGCATCGGCGTGCAGAAGCTACAGGGCGACGTCGTCATCGTGACGCGCATCGCGTGCGCCGGCGGGTGCGTGGAGGACTTCGAGCTGGCCCGGGTGCGCGAACGGCTCGAGGGCCTCTACGGCGGTCGCGCAACGCTCGCCTGCACCGAGCTCGAGGCGACGACGACGCAGTTCACCCTGAGGGTGCCTGCCGCCCGCTAAGCTCGCACCCCATGAGCACGCCCACCGCGATCATTGCCGAGGACGAAGCCACGCTGCGCGGCCAGTTGGTGGAGCAACTCGGCCAGCTTTGGCCGGAGCTTGCGATCGTCGGCGAAGCCGCCGATGGCGTGCAGGCGCTGCGCCTGCTCGACGAGCATCGCCCCGACGTGATGTTCCTCGACATCCAGATGCCGGGCGCCACCGGCCTCGAGGTGGCGCGCCAGGCGAGCGGACGCTGCCACGTCGTGTTCGTCACGGCGTACGACCAGCACGCGGTCGCGGCGTTCGACCAGGGCGCCGTCGACTACGTCTTGAAGCCGGTTTCGGCGGCGCGCCTGTTCACGGCCGTGTCGCGCCTGAAGCAGCGCCTCGGCACGCCGCCCGCGCGGCTGGAAGCCGCCCTGAACGGGCTCGGCGGCGCGGGACCTTCGCTGCCGGCGGCCACCAGGCAGTACCTCCGCTGGATCAACGCGTCGGTCGGCCAGAACGTGAAGCTGATCACGGTCGACGAGATCAGCTACTTCCAGGCCGACAACAAGTACACGCGCGTGGTGACCGGAGAAGGCGAAGCTTTGATCCGCAAGCCGCTGAAAGAACTGGTGGAGGAACTCGATCCGAACCAGTTCTGGCAGATCCACCGATCGACGCTCGTCAACGCGACGTCGATCGCCGGCGTCACGCGCGACTTCCGCGGCCGGATGCTGGTGAAGCTGAAGTCGCGTCCCGAAACGCTGCTGGTGTCCGACAGCTACACCCACCTCTTCCGCCAGATGTGAGTCGCGGCAGGCCGCGGGCGTCGGGATCGGCCACATCGCCCCCATATAATTCGTTCGAACCTGGGGAAACGATATGGCCACCACGAAGCACGCCCGCGTCCTGATCCTCGGATCCGGCCCGGCCGGATACACCGCCGCCGTCTACGCCGCCCGCGCCAACCTCAAGCCCGTGCTGATCACCGGCCTGGCGCAGGGCGGGCAGCTGATGACGACCACCGAGGTCGACAACTGGCCAGCGGACCACCATGGCGTCCAGGGCCCGGACCTGATGGCCCGCTTCCTGGCGCACGCCGAACGGTTCCACACCGAGATCGTGTTCGATCACATCCACACCGCGAAGCTGGTGGAGAGGCCGATCCGCCTCATCGGCGACAGCGGCGAGTACACCTGTGACGCGCTGATCATCGCCACCGGCGCGAGTGCGATGTACCTCGGGCTGCCGTCCGAAGAGGCGTTCATGGGACGCGGCGTGTCCGGCTGCGCGACGTGCGACGGGTTCTTCTACAAGGGCCAGGACGTCGCGGTCGTCGGCGGCGGCAACACCGCCGTCGAGGAAGCCCTGTACCTCGCGAACATCGCTCGCAAGGTCACGCTGATCCACCGTCGCGACAAGTTCCGCGCCGAGCCGATCATGGTCGACCGCCTGATGGACAAGGTGAAGGAAGGCCGCATCGAGCTGAAGCTCTTCAGCGTGCTCGACGAGGTGCTCGGCGACGACGGCGGCGTCACCGCGATCCGGATCAGGAACGCGCAGACCGGCGCCGCCGAGGACATCGCGCTGCAGGGCGTGTTCATCGCGATCGGCCACCGGCCCAACACCGAGATCTTCGCGGGCCAGCTGGAGATGGCGAACGGCTACATCATCACGAAGACCGGCCTCGCCGGCATGGCGACCGCGACCAGCGTGCCGGGCGTGTTCGCGGCCGGCGACGTGCAGGACCACGTGTATCGCCAGGCCATCACCAGCGCCGGGACCGGCTGCATGGCCGCGCTCGACGCGCAGCGCTACCTCGAGAACCAGGAACCGGCGACGACCGGAGCCGAGCAGGCGCTGGCGGCCTGACGGCCGCGCGGAGCCGGCGGTGGCCCGCTCGCTGAAGGACCTCGCTCAACTCGGAGCGCTGCGCGACCGGCTCGCCGCCGACAACCGCGAACGCGAACGCGCCGAGGCCGAGCGGCGCGAACGCGAGGAACGGGCGCGCAAGTCCGCGAACGAGTTCCGCGATGCGGTCGGACCCGTCACGCCGCTGACGATCCGCGCGCGCGTCGAACACGACCGCCCGCCCCACCCGCCGCTGCCGAAGAAGCGCTGGGAGGACGACGAGCAGGTGCTCGTCGCTTCCGTCTCCGACGAGTTCGAGATCGACACGCTGCTGCACACGGACGACGAACTGTCGTTCCGCCGCCCGGGCGTCGGTCCCGACGTGCTGCGCAAGCTGCGCCGGGGCGACTGGGTGATCCAGGACGAGGTCGACCTGCACGGATGCCGCACCGACGAAGCGCGCGAGCTGCTTGCCGGCTTCCTGCGCGACGCCGTGAAGCGCGGCGTGCGCTGCGTCCGCGTGATCCACGGCAAGGGACTCGGCTCGAAGGACAAGCAGCCCGTGCTGCGGGGCAAGACGCGCGTGTGGCTGGCGCAGCGCGACGAAGTCATCGCGTTCTGCCAGGCGCGGCCGGCGGAAGGCGGCGGCGGCGCGCTCGTGGTGTTGCTGAAGCCGGCGGGAAGCCGGCCGTGACCGGGACGTCCGGCCTGCTGTTCGCGGTCGAGCTCGTCGCCGTGCTCGCGGCGGCGTTCTCCGGGTTCGCCGAGTCGCAGCGCAAGGACATGGACGTCGTGGGCGTCTTCACCGTCGCGTTCATCACCGCCTTCGGCGGCGGCACGCTGCGCGACGTGCTGCTCGATCGCCGGCCTTTCTTCTGGGTCTCGCACGAGTCCTACGTGATCCTGATCTTCGCGCTGTCGCTGGTCGCCACGCCGATCATGCGGCACGCGCACCGCATCATCCCGAACGCCGGGTTCATCGCGGCCGACGCGATCGGCCTGGGCTTCTTCAGCATCGTCGGCGTTTCGCTCGCGCTGGAAGCAGGCATGCCGACCTTCACGGCGACCATGATGGGCGTGATCACCGGCGTGTTCGGCGGCGTGCTGCGCGACGTGATCCTCAACGAGGTGCCGATCGTGCTGCGCGACAACCGCCCGTACGCGATCACCGCCTTCATCGGCTGCTGGTTCTATGTGCTGCTGCGCGGCATCGGCGCCGAGGAGGCGCTGGCGTTGTGGACCTCGGCGGCGCTGATCACCGTCACGCGAATGATCGCGTGGCGCCGCGACTGGTCCCTGAAGTAGGCAAGCGCTAGACCGCCGCCTCGCCCTCTTCGCCGGTGCGGATGCGGATCACCTGCTCGACCGGCCGCACGAAGATCTTGCCGTCGCCGATCTTGCCGGTGCGGGCCGCCTTCGTGATGGCTTCGATCGCGCGTTCCACCAGCGCGTCCGGAACGACCGCCTCGACCTTCACCTTGGGCAGGAAGTCGACCACGTACTCGGCGCCGCGATAGAGCTCCGTGTGCCCCTTCTGGCGGCCGAAGCCCTTGACTTCGGTGACCGTGAGGCCGTTCACGCCGACGTCGGCCAGGGCCTCGCGCACTTCGTCCAGCTTGAACGGCTTGATGACAGCGGTGATCTGTTTCATGGTCTTTCCCGGTCGATTCAGTGGACTCAGGGTGGATCGTACCGCCCCGCTCAGGCGCTCTCCTCGCGGAAGCGGTTGGTGATCGGATAGCGCCAGTCCCGGCCGAACCCGCGGTGCGTCACGCGGATGCCAACCGGCGACTGCCGCCGCTTGTACTCGGAAATCCGGATCATCCGCACCACGCGCCGCACCACCGCCTCGTCCAGGCCCTCGGCCACGATGTCCGGGATCGCGAGGCCTTCCTGCATGTAGAGCTCGATGATGCGGTCGAGTACCTCGTAGGGCGGCAGCGAGTCCTGGTCGGTCTGGTTGTCCTTCAGCTCCGCGCTCGGCGCGCGCGTCAGGATGCGCTCGGGGATCACCGGCGCGATCGCGTTGCGGTGGCGGCACAGCCGGTACACCAGCGTCTTCAGGATGTCCTTGATGACCGCGAAGCCGCCCGCGAGGTCACCGTACAGCGTCGAGTAGCCGACCGCCGTCTCGGACTTGTTGCCGGTCGTCAGCACGATCGACCCGTACTTGTTCGACAGAGCCATGAGCAGCGTGCCGCGGATGCGCGCCTGCAGATTCTCCTCGGTCGTGTCCCACGGCAGCCCGCGGAACTCGCGCGCGAGGGTGGACAGGAAGGCGTCGAACGCCGGCTTGATCGGCAGGATGTCGTAGCGCACGCCGAGATTGCCCGCCAGCTCGGCCGCGTCGTCGAGGCTCATCTGCGACGTGTACTGCGACGGCATCATCACCGCGCGCACCCGATCGGCGCCCAGCGCGTCCACCGCGATCGCCAGCGTGAGCGCGGAATCGACGCCGCCAGACAGGCCGATCAGCGCGCCCGGGAAGCCGTTCTTGCCGATGTAGTCGCGCACGCCGAGGACCAGCGCCGAATAGGCGAGCGCCTCGTGCGGCGGTTCGACGACCCGTTCGCCTTTCTGCGGCGCGCCGTCGACGAAATCGACGAGCAGCAGCGCCTCTTCAAAGTGCGCCGCGCTGGCGACCACGTTGCCGCCCGCGTCGAGCACGAAGGAGGCGCCGTCGAAGACGAGTTCGTCCTGCCCGCCGGAAAGGTTCGCGTAGACCGCCGGCATGCCGAACCTGCAGACGTTGGCCCGCATGATCTGCAGCCGCTGTTGCTGCTTGCCGAGGTGGAACGGCGACGCGTTGAGCACCAGCAGGACGTCGGCGCCCGCCGCGCGCGAGCACTCGGGCGCGTACGGGAACCAGGTGTCCTCGCAGATGTTGATGCCGAAGGCGGTGCCGTCGACTTCGAAGACGAACGGCCGGTTGTCCGGCGTGAAGTAGCGCTGCTCGTCGAAAACGTCGTAGTTCGGCAGGTCGTGCTTGCAGTACGTGCCGGTCACCATGCCGTCCGCGATCACCGACGCCGCGTTGAAGCGCCGGCCCTCGCGCGCGAGAGGGTGGCCGACCACGACCTTCATCTCGGGAAACTGCAGCAGCTGCGCGCACAGCTTCTGCAAGGCTGCGTCGGTCGCTGCGTAGAATGCCCGGCGCAGCAGCAGGTCCTCGGGCGGATAGCCTGTCAGCGACAGTTCCGGCGTGAGCAGGACGCGCGCGCCGGCGCCAGCCGCGCGCCGCGCTGCATCGAGGATCTTCCGGCTGTTTCCCTCGAAGTCGCCGACGGTGCAATTCAGCTGCGCGACCGCGACTTTGACGTTCGAGCTCATTGATTGATGCGGCGGTGAAGGCAGTGCAGGCGGGATCGACGAATTATTGCACGCGCATCGTGAGCGACCTGAGGGAGATCGGGGCCGAGCGCTGGAACGCCGTGCTCGCGCACGAGGCCGCCAATCCTTTCGTTCGCTACGAATTCCTACGGGCCTTGCAGGCCAGCGGATGCGCAGCCGAACGCACGGGCTGGGAGCCGCACCATCTCACGCTCTGGAGCGGCGCCGAACTGAAGGCGGCCGCGCCGCTGTACCGCAAGCATCACTCCTACGGCGAGTACGTGTTCGACTGGGCCTGGGCCGACGCGCACCAGCGGCACGGCATCGATTACTACCCCAAGTGGCTGGTGGCGATCCCGTTCACCCCGGTGCCAGGCCCGCGCCTGCTGGCCGTCGATGCCGCGGCGCGCGACGCCCTCGCGGCCGCGCTGCAACGGCATGCCGAGGCGTCCGGCCTCTCGTCGTTGCACGCGCTCTTCCTTCCCGAGGCCGATGCCGCGCGACTCGAGGCGCTGGGCCAGATGACGCGGCGCTCGGTGCAGTTCCACTGGTTCAACCGCGGCTACGCGGCGTTCGACGACTACCTCGCGGCGCTGACGCAGCCGAAGCGCAAGAAGGTGCGCGCGGAGCGCCGGAAGGTCGCGGACGCTGGCGTGATGTTCGTCCGCAAGGTCGGTCCGGAGATCGGCGAGGCCGACTGGGCGTTCTTCGCGCGCTGCTACGCGCGCACGTACGCCGCGCATCACTCGACGCCGTACCTGACGCACGCCTTCTTCCTCGAACTGGCGCAGACGATGCCCGAGACGCTGCTGCTCGTCGTCGCGCAGCGTGACGGCCGCCCGATCGCCTCCGCGCTCGCGCTGTTCGACGCCGAACGCCTGTACGGACGTTACTGGGGCGCCGTCGAGACGGTCCCGTGCCTGCACTTCGAGACCAGCTACTACCAGATGATCGAGTTCGCGATCGAGCGCAGGCTCGCCGTCTTCGAAGGCGGCGCGCAGGGGGAGCACAAGCTCGCCCGCGGCTTCGAACCCGTCACGACCTTCTCGTCGCACTGGCTGTCGCACCCGGCCTTCAACGAGGCGGTGCAGCGCTACCTCGAGCGCGAGCACGGCGGCATCGAGGCCTATGTCGACGAGCTGAACGAACGCAGTGCGCTCAGGCGGGATGCGACGAGCGCAAAGGATGGCGAGTGACGCCGACCCATCTCGCTGCTGCCCTCCTGATGGTCACCATCTGGGGCGCGGCACTACGTGCCGGCCCCCGCGGGGATCATGTGGAAAGCCCCTACCCTGCGTTCGAACGCGGCGCGCTCGCATGACGCCGACCCATCTCGCGGCTGCCCTCCTGATGGTCACCATCTGGGGCTTTAACTTCGTCGTCATCCGCTGGGGCCTGGACAGCGTGTCGCCGTACACGCTGAACCTGCTGCGCTTCGTGCTCGCGGCGTTTCCGGCGCTGCTGTTCGTTCGCCCGCCGCGCGCTCCGTGGCACCTGGTCGCGGGCTACGGGCTGTTCGCCTTCACGCTGCAGTTCTGCCTGCTGTTCGCCGGGATGGCCGCCGGCATGCCGACCGGGCTGGCGTCCCTCGTGATCCAGATGCAGGTGTTCTTCACGATCGGGCTGGTCACGCTGCTGACCCACGAACGCGCGCGGCGCGCGCAACTGTTCGGGGCGGTCGTGGCAGGCGCGGGCATCGTGTTGGTGGCGCTGCACCTGCCACCGTCCACCCTGCTCGGCTTCGCGCTCACTCTCGGGGCGGCCGCCTCGTGGGCCGTCGCGAACGTGATCGTGAAGCGGATTCCGGGCGAGCGGCCGCTGGCCGTCGTCGTGTGGGCCAGCGCGGTCGCGGCCGTTGCGCTGGTGCCGATCGCCGTGCTGGCGGACGGCCCGGCCTATGTCTGGGCGGCGATCCGGGCCATGCCCGCCACGGCTTGGCTGGGAGTCGCCTTCCAGGCGTGGCCGACGACCCTGCTCGCGTTCGGCATCTGGGCGTGGCTGCTGCGCCGTCACCCGGCGGCGCTCGTCGCGCCCTTCACGCTGCTGGTGCCGATCGTCGGCATGACCTGCGCCGTGCTGCTGCTCGGCGAACCGATCACGTGGTGGAAACTCGCCGGCGCCGCGCTCGTGCTCGGCGGACTGGGGTTGAACGTGCTCGCAAGTCGCGCGCGGTAGGCGCGCGCGGCGACGTCAGGTCGCTCAGAACGCCGGCTTGGGCGACGCCGTTTCGTACGCCCGGACCGCGTCGACGATGTCCTTGCGCGCCGACTCCGGCCCTTCCCAGCCGATCACCTTGACCCACTTGCCGCTCTCGAGGTCCTTGTAGTGCTCGAAGAAGTGCTGGATCTGCGCGAGCCTCTCGGGCGCGATGTCCGACCACTGCTGCCAGTGCCTGTACCAGGGCAGGACCTTGTCGATCGGCACCGCGAGCAGCTTCGAATCGCCGCCGGCTTCGTCTTCCATCTTCAGCACGCCCAGCGGGCGGCAGCGCACGACGACGCCGGGCTGCAGCGGGAACGGCGTGATCACCAGCACGTCGAGCGGGTCGCCGTCGTCGGCCAGCGACTTCGGCACGTAGCCGTAGTTGCACGGGTAGTGCATCGACGTGCCGATGAAGCGATCGACGAACACCGCGCCGGTCTCCTTGTCGACCTCGTACTTGATCGGGTCCGCGTGCGCGGGGATTTCGATGATGACGTTGAACTCATCGGGAACGTTGCGGCCGGCGGGTACGTTGTCGAGGCTCATGACGATGGTCCTGAATGGAGACGCGATTCTACTGACCGCGGGTCGCGTGCCGCGAACGGGTTTGAGCGAGCCCCGGTTTGCTCAATAATCGGGTGACAGGGGCACACGGAGACGCGCCATGGAAGGCGGCTGGACGGCGACCAAGGGGTCGCACCACTTCATCGACAACCGCTGGGTCGCGTCGGCGACCGGACAGACGATCGACGTGGTCGATCCCTCGGACGGCAAGGCTTTCGCCCGCATCGCGCGCGGCACCGCCGCGGACATCGACGCGGCCGTGACCGCGGCGCGCCGCGCCGTCGGCGACGCGCTCGACGGGCCGTGGGGCCGCATGACCGCCACCGAGCGCGGGCGGCTGCTGATGCAACTGGCGCAGGCCGTCGCCGCGCACCACGAAGAACTCGCGCAGTTCGAGTCGCGCACGACCGGCAAGCCGCTGAAGCAGGGGCGAGCCGATGCGACCGCCATCGCGCGCTACTTCGAGTACTACGCCGGCGCGGCCGACAAGCTGCACGGCGAGACCATCCCGTACCAGGCCGGCATGACGGTGCTCACGATCCGCGAGCCGCACGGCGTGACCGGGCACATCGTGCCGTGGAACTACCCGATGCAGATCTTCGGCCGCAGCGTCGGCGCCGCCCTCGCCGCAGGCAACGCCTGCGTGGTCAAGCCCGCGGAGGACGCGTGCCTGTCGTTGCTGCGCGTCGCCGAACTCGCGGCCGAGGTCGGCTTTCCGGAAGGCGCGCTGAACGTCGTCACGGGGTACGGCGCCGAGGCCGGCGCGGCGCTGTCCGCGCATCCCGGCATCGATCACATCTCGTTCACCGGTTCCCCCGTTACCGGCACCGCGGTCGCGCAGGCGGCCGCGAAGCACCACTGCCCGGTCACGCTCGAACTCGGCGGCAAGTCGCCGCAGATCGTGTTCGACGACGCGAGCCTCGAAGACGTGGCCCCGGTCGTGCTGAACGCCATCGTGCAGAACGCCGGGCAGACCTGCTCCGCCGGCAGCCGCCTGCTGGTTCACCGGCCCGTCTACGAGGCGCTCCTCGAGCGCGTCGGCAAGGCGATGTCGGCGCTGCGCGTGGGTCCCGCCCTCGCCGACCTCGACGTCGGCCCGCTGATCCGCCAGAAGCCAGCTGCAGCGCGTCTGGGACTTCCTGAGCCAGGCGCAGCGCGACGGCATCCCGATGGCGGCCCAGGGCCACGTCGACGAAGACGCCCCGCAGACCGGCTTCTACCAGGCGCCGACCCTGTTGCGCGACGTGCCGGCGAGCCATCCGCTCGCGCAGGACGAGATCTTCGGCCCGGTGCTCGTCGCCATGCCGTTCGAAAGCGAGGAGCAGGCCATCGCGCTCGCCAACGGCACGCACTTTGGCCTGGTCGCCGGCGTCTGGACGCGCGACGGCGCACGGCAGATGCGGATGGCGCGCAGGCTGCGTTCCGGCCAGGTCTTCGTCAACAACTACGGCGCGGGCGGCGGCGTCGAGTTGCCGTTCGGCGGCGTGAAGTCGAGCGGCTACGGACGCGAAAAGGGCTTCGAGGCGCTGCTCGGCTTCACCACGCTGAAGACCATCGCGATCAGGCACGGATAGTCGAGGTCGACGGCGGGCGCCGCGCCCGATCAGCGCGCGCCCGACGACAGCCGCAGGCCGACGCGGCGCACGACGCCGTGGCCGGCCTGCCGCACCGTCAGCGTGAGGCCGCTCACGTCGAGGACGTCGCCCGCCGCGGCGCGGCGGTGCAGGCGGCGCGACACGAATTCGGTGAGCTTCGTCGCGGGATCGGCTTCCGCCGGCAGCATCGCGCCGTAATACTCGAACAGGTCGCCGACCGACGCGGACGGGTCGAGCGTCAGCTCGCCGACCGCTGCCGGCGGACCGAACAGGACTTCCAGTTCCGGCAGCGCCGCCTCGGTTGCGACAACGGTGACGAGGTCGCCCGCACGCAGCCGCTCGACCGCGACGATGCGATCGTCGCGGCACACCTCGACCAGGCTGACCTCCTCCGGCCACTCGATGACCGCCAGCGGCCCCATCGTCGCCTGCGAAGCCTCGGCCACGCGGAGCTGCACCACCTCGCGCGGCGGCTCGCCGCCTTCGAGGGTGGCGCTCGACAGCGCGACCGATCCCGGCGGACGCTGCACGCCGGCCAGTCGCGCCGCCGCGCCCAGCGTGCTTCCCTGCAGCAGCAGCGACATCAGCGTGATCAGGAACGCGATGTGGAACAGCGACGAGGCCTGCGGCAGCCCGGCGAGCAGCGGGAACAACGCGAGCACGATCGGCACCGCGCCGCGCATGCCGACCCAGCCGATGAAGGCGACTTCCCTGCGCGGATAGCGGAAGGGCAGCAGGCAGATCGCGGCGGCGAGCGGACGCGCGACCAGCATCAGCGCCAGCACGACGACCAGCACCTTGCCGGTCACGACCGTCAGGAGTTCGGCGACGTCGGTGATCACGCCCAGCAGCAGGAACATCGCGGCCTGCGCGAGCCAGGCGAAGCCGTCGCTGACCCGGAGCACGTCGACGGTCACGTGGCGCCGCTGGTTGGCGACGATCATTCCGGCGAGGTAGATCGCCAGGAAGCCGCTGCCGCCGAGCACGCTCGCCACCGCGAACACGCCGAGGCCGCCCGACTGGATCAGCAGCACGTACAGGCCCTCGCCCAGCCGGATGCGCGCCACCACGCGGCCGAGCAAGTGGCCCAGCGCCCACCCAACGGCGAGGCCGACCAGCAACTGCTGCGCGAACATGGGGGCGATCGTTGCGAAACCGCTGCCCGGCACGCGGATCAGTTCGATCATCGCGACCGTCAGGAAGACCGCCATCGGATCGTTCAGGCCGGACTCCACTTCCAGCGTCGCCTCGACGCGCTCGTTGAGTCTCAGCCCGCCTCCGCCGAGCAGCGCGAACACCGCCGCGGCATCGGTCGATCCGACGATCGCCCCGAGCAGCAGTCCGTACCGCCAGTCCAGCCCGAGCAGCGCAACCGCGATGGCGCCGACAGCCGACGCGGTGATGAAGACGCCGAGGGTGGCCAGCGTCAGCGCCGGCCCCGCGACCATCCGCAGCGTGCCGAACCGCGTGCGCAGCCCGCCATCGAGCAGGATGACGGCAAGCGCCAGGTTGCCGATCAGCGCCGCGGTCGCGACCGGAACGTCGACGACCGGGGCGCCGGGCAGCTCGGTCGCGAAGAGTCCGACGGCCAGGAAGACCAGCAGCGACGGCACGCCCAGGCGCGTCGAGGCCGCGGACAATGCCACCGCCGCGAACAGCAGCAATGAAGCGACGAGCAGCGCGTGACTGATCTGTTCCACGGCCGCATTTCAGCACGACCGCGAGGCAGGCGCGGACGGGACGAACCCGGAAAATCAGCGGTACACGAGATCGCGCAGGCCGAGCGACAAGGTCGGCACGTAGGTGATGATCATCAGGCACGCCAGCACGACAGCCACGAAGGGCAACAAGCGCGGCACGATCTGGTCGAGCGAGATCTTCGCGACGGTGCAGGCCGCGAAGAGGTTGACGCCGAACGGCGGCGTGATCATGCCGAGCGCCAGGTTGACCACCATCACCATCCCGAAGTGCACCGGATCGATGCCGAAGTGCATCGCGACCGGGACGAGGATCGGTGCGAGCACGATGATCGAAGCCGAGGTTTCGATGAACATGCCGATGACGAACAGCGCCGCGTTGACGCCGAGCAGGAAGAACTCGGGCGTCTTCAGGGTCTCCTTGAGGAAGGCGCCGATCTGCTCGGGGATGCCGGCCCGCGTGATCAGGTACGCGAACAGCCCCGCGTTCGCGATGATGAACATGATCACGGCCGCCGAGATCGTCGAGCGCTTCAGCGCCTGCCAGACCTCCTTCACACCGACTTCGCGGTACACGAACATGCCGACGACGAGCGCGTAGAACACCGCGACCACGGACGCCTCGGTCGGCGTGAAGACGCCGCCATAGATGCCGCCGAGAATGATCACGGGCATCATCAACGCGAACGTCGCCCGCTCGAGCAAGGCCCGGCGCACGCGAGGGATGGCGACCAGCGCGACGAAGTACAGGACGCCGAACACGAGCCCGACCAGGTCGGTCACCCGGTCGAACGCGTCCCCCGCCCCCGATCCGGCGAACAGCGGCCCGACCACGCGATTGCCCAGGTAGAACGCCAACAGGGCGCCGGCCAGTGCCGCGATGTCGATTGCGGCGGTGCGCCACGGCAGCCGGCCGTCGCCGTCATTGCGACCCCACCCCTGGATCCTGCAGTAGACGAACACGAACAGCATCAGCGCGCCGCCGATCAGCAGGCCGGGGCCGAAGCCGGCGATGAAGAGCTCGCCGATCGAAACCTCCGCCGCGACGCCATACAGGATCATCGGGATCGACGGCGGGATGACGACGCCCAGTTCCGCGCTGGTCGCCTGCAGCGCCGCCGCCCACGGTTTCGGGTACCCGTGACGGATCAGCGCGGGTATCAGGATCGCGCCGATCGCGAACGTCGTGGCCACGGACGAGCCGGACACCGCGGCGAAGATCATGCAGGTCAGCACGCAGGTCATCGGAAGACCGCCCTGCACTCCGCCGACGATCGACTTCGCGAAGTCGACCAGCCGCCGCGAGATGCCGCCGGTCTCCATCAGGTTGCCGGCGAGGATGAAGAACGGGATCGCCGCCAGCGGGAACCGGTCGATCGCCGAGAACATTTCCTTCGGCATCGCCAGCCACGGCAGGTCGGTGAAGCCGGCGATCCCGACCCAGGCGGCGAAGCCGATCGCGACGGCGACCGAGATGCTGAAGGCGAAGCACAGCAGCATCGTGACGAGGAGCGCGATCGACATGGCGGCCCGTTACTGCTGGGTTTCGAGTTCCCGGTTGATGGGATCGAAGTAGTGAGCGAGCACGGCCAGCAGCGAGAACGTCGCCCCGATCGGCAGCGCAAGGTACGCCCAGCTGATCGAGATCGGCATGCTCGCGAACGTCTGGAAGCGGATACGCCAGGCCAGGTCGTAGCCGAGCCAGGCAAGCAAGCCGAGGAAGGCGGCGGTCACGACCAGGATGATCAGACGGACGACCTGCCGCCAGCGGCCGCGCGACCAGCGCAACATGACATCGACCGACACCAGCGCTCCCTGGCGGAACGCGGCGACGACACCGAGCGCGACAGTCCAGATGAGCAGGCGTCCGATGACTTCCTCGGTCCACGGACTCGGCTGGTTGAACACGAAGCGGATCAGCACCTGGTAGAGGCCGAGCACCGAGATCGACGCCAGGAGCACGGCCGCAAGGGCCCAGACGGCGTTCGTCACGACCCGGTCAATCGCGAGGATCCACTTCACCATGTCGGCACGCAGTAAAAAGGGCCCCGGGGGTTCCCACGGGGCCCGCGTTCGAAGACCGCCTGGACCTTACTTGACGTCCTGGATGCGCTGATGTTCTCGGCCCCGTACTGCTTCGCGAACTCGCTCCACACCGGGGTCATCGCGGTGCGGAAGGCCTGGCCGTCGACGTTGGTCACGACCTCCATGCCGCCGCGCGCAGTTGCGCGATGCCGTCGCGTTCGTCGTCGTTGACCTTCTTGCGCTGCGCCGCCGAGCCGGCCTTGCGCCGCTTCGCGGAATGCGGCCTTGTCGGCGTCCGACAGCTTGTTCCACAGCGCCGGCGACATCGATCAGCAGCGCCGGCGAGTACACGTGACCGGTCAGCGACAGGTGCTTCTGCACCTGCGACGAACTTGGCCGACAGGATCACCGGGATCGGGTTCTCCTGGCCGTCGACCGTGCCCTGCTGCAAGCGCGTGAACAGTTCCGAGAACGCCATCGGCGTCGGCTGGATGCCGATCGACTGGAAGGCCTGGATGTGCACCTTGTTCTGCATGCTGCGGATCTTCAGGCCCTTGACGTCGTCCGGCTTGATGATCGGCGCGCTGCTGTTCGTCAGGTGGCGGAATCCGTTCTCGGTCCAGGCGAGCGCGATCAGCCCCTTGGACGGGAACTTGGCCAGGAGTCTCCTGGCCGATCGGGCCGTCGAGCACGCGCGCGCGTGATCGTAGTCGCGGAACAGGAACGGGATGTCGACGATGTTCGACCTCCGGCACGAAGTTGCCGACCGGGTCCGGTCGAGGTGTTCGACGACGTCGAGCGTGCCGAGCTGCACGGCCTCGATCATCTCGCGCTCGCCGCCCAGCGCCGAATTCGCGAACATCTGGCACTTGTAGCGGCCGGACGTGCGCTTCTCGAGATCCTCGCAGAAGGCTGCCGATCCGACCCCGTAGTGCGAGGTCGGCGCGGTGGCGTAGCCGATCTCGATGGTCGTCTGCGCGACGACCGGCACGGAGACGAATGCCCCCGCAAACGCAATCGCACCTACCAGTTTCATCAGCTTCATCGCAGTGTCTCCTGCCTCTTGTTTGATCGTTCGCCCGGAGGGTCCGCGGTCGGGTTCGCAAGTATGCGGGCGCGGACATCGTCTGTCAAGCGAAGCAGGGCCTGGCACGCTAGGCTCGCGCAGCGCCGGGTTGGCACGCCTAGTGCGTAATGTCACGCATGCTCGCGCGTCATGGAGCGATCGCTCTTCGGTGAAGGCGCCGGCAGGTTGGCGAAGCCGAGCGCCGCCTCGCGGTACTGGCGCGCCGCCTCGGCTTCGTCGCCCACGGTCTCGGCGAGCCGCGCGAGCGCGAGGAACGTCGACGGGTGACTCGCCTCCGTGAGGCTGTCCTGGAGGTAACCCTTCGACTTGCCCCACAACTGCTCGCGCAGGCAGATCAATCCCCGCCGTGCGAAGCAGGGCCGCGCGGATCGGGCCGCGCGGCGGCGCCTGCGCCAGCCACGCCTCCGCGCGCTCCAGCTGGCCGCGCGCGGGAAAGGCCTGCGCCCGTGCGTATTCGTCGAGCAGCCGCTCCGCCATGTCGTCCCACGCGACCGGCGACTTGCCGAGGGCGGTCTCGATGACTCTCTGCGGCGAGGTGGCCGCGTCCCGCGATGTTCAGCAGCCGCGCGCCGTCCAGCGCGATCTCGGGCAGTCTCGCGATCGGCCTGCGGCAGGCGCGCGCCACGATGCTTCGAGCGCGACGGGATCGTGGCGCTGCGCCAGCATCAACTCCCGGTAGATCGCGTGCTTCAGCTTGCGGGCGAGGATCGGATGCAGCGCGTTGCGCTTCTCGAGCAGGCGCACGGCCTTCAGCGCGTCGTCCCAGCGGCCGGATTGCAGGTTGGCATTGAGCGCGATCCGCGTGGCATGGATATGGCGCGCGCCGGAGCCATGGAGACGATCGATGGCGTCGAGCGCCGAGTCGTTCTCGCGCTGCTCGGTCCACATCTCGGCGCTGGTCACGAGACGCGCGGTCTGCATCGCCTGATCGCCCTCGGCCCGGTGCAGCCACTCGTCGCGCCGCTCGTATTCCTGCATCCGGTGCGCGGCGCGCGCGCCGATCAGCGCCGCCACGCCGGCAGTCGTGTCGGACGACTGCGCCGCGCGCGCGGCCTTCTCGGCCCGCGCAAAGCGCCCTTCGAGCAGGCTTCTCACGGCTTCGACCAGCGCCTGCTGGCCGCCGATCTCCTCGCGGCGCGTGCGATACAGCCGCACCTGCTCCGGAAAGTCCACCACCTTCTGGATCGCGCGGGCGACCCAGTACACGACGGCCAGCAGGACCATCAGCACGACGATGAACAGGTTCAGCGAAACGTCGATCGCGGTACGGATGCACCAGGAACGCGACGTTGCCGGCATTGATCTGCAGGATCAGCGCGACGACTGCCGCCAGCACCGCGAGCAGCAACGCCGACGTCAGCCAGCGCATCGCTATCGGCCCGGGGCGGTTCGCACGGCGCGCACCGCGGACACGCTGTCGTTGATGTTCGGCGTTTCGACCGAAAGCGGCGCCGAGGCGAGTTGCTTCATCGACGCGAGCGCCGCCGCGGTGTCGCGCTGGCGCACGTCGAAGTAGCGGTTCACGAGCGCCTGCGCCTCGGCGAGGTCCGCGCGGTACAGGCGGTCGTTGCGCGCGAGCAGCGCCTGGCGGGCGTTGAGCAGCCGCAACCGCAGCTGCAGGCGGACGAGCGCTGCTGTTGCTGCCCCAGCAGCATCGCGTCGGGCGCGTCGACGGCACGGATGCGGATCAGGTCCCGGTACTCGCCGAGTTCACGCTGGATCGACTCCCACGTGCGCTCCCACCACGCGACCTGGCGCGGCGGTTGCGGCGGCCTGGCGCGACGCAGCCGTCGCGGGCGCCGTCGGACTCGCGTCCGCGAGCAGCGGCCAGTTCTCCGAACTCGTCATGAGCTGGTCGATCTTCAGCGCGATGCCGGTGACATCGACGGTCGGCGCGGCCCGGAGCCGCTCGATGTCGCGCGCGAGCACGCGCCGCAGCGGCAGGAAGCGCGGCGACTCGAGACGGGCCAGGCGCGTGTCGGCAGTCTGCAGCGCGGCGAGCGCGGTGGGCACGTTGCCGGTGAGCTGGAGTTCCTGCGCGCCGAGCGTGATCAGCCGCTCCACCTCGACGAGCACGGCCTCGTCACGGCCGCGCGACAGGTCCGCGTACAGCTGCTCGAGCGCCTCGCGCTGGCTCTCGACTTCGGCGAGGCGCGCTTCGAGCACGGCGGACTGCTGTCGCGCCGCGCGCGCTTCCGCGTCGGCGCGCGTGGCGGTCTCGGTGGCAGCGGCCGCGGCCTGCTGCAGTTCCGCCAGACGGCGCGCCGTCTCGCGCTTGACCGCAGCGAGCTGGCTGTACGACAACGCGCCGACGGCGACGACGAGCAGCAGCGCGAGCAGCGCCAGCCACGGCACGCCGGCGCGAGCGGTCGGCGCGACGCCAGCGGACTCGACGACCGCGGTTGGCGCAACCGCCGATTCCGGGCTCGTGGTCGGTTCGGTGCTCACGTTGGACGACAGGGCAGCAGTAAAGGGTGCGACGTCACGGTCGCGGCGCGGGCCACCGGAAGGCGGTGATCAACCCTGGATCGATTCTAGCTTGCCGATCACCGCCGAGTCGTCCGATGCGGCAGCCTCGACATTCGCGAATCCCGCCGCGTGCAGTCTCTGCGCCACACGCGGATGGGTGGCGATGGCGAGGCCGCGTCGCAGCCACTCGGCGGCACCCTCGACCCGCTCCACCTGCTCCAGGATCGCGCCGACCGCTTCGGCACTGCTGACGATCGTGATCGGCGAGGACACCGCCGCCCATCCACCCGAGCAATCGGCTCCGCTCGCCCTCCGGCAGGGCATGCGGTGAACGGTCGTAGACCGCCAGCACGTCCACCTCGGCATCGGCAGAACGGAACTGGTCGATGATCCAGTCGCGCCCGGTGGCCGCGCGCAGCACCAGCACGCGACGCGCCCGCCGTCCTGTCGCTCACCACGCACGCCAGAAACCCTCGGAGCCGGACTCGTCGCCGTCGTCCGGTGCCACGATGGACGCCGCACCGCCACCCGGCAATTCGGCGGCCGCGGCGTCGCGCGTGCTCGCGCCGACCGCGCCGATCACGGTCGATGCCGGCCAGTCTGCGGAAAGGCGCTCCGCGGTCGCGTGGACGGCGTTCGGGCTGACGAACAGCGCGAGGTCGTAGTCGGCCAGGTGGTCGAGCGCCCGTCGCACCGCTGCCTCGTTCGCGGGCGGCGCAATGTCGAAAGCAGGCCACCACGCGACCTCGCCGCCGCGTCGTCGAAGCGCGGCCACCAGCCGCCGGCCGGGCGCGGCCGGACGGGTGACGATGACCGGAGCGCGCATCGGCCGGGCAGGATCAGGCGGTGCCGAGCAGCTGCAGCGCGCCGTCGGCCTTCAGGCGTGCGACCGCCTCCGCCGCGATCGCATCCACGTCGGTCATCGGTCCGCGGACCTCGGTTTCGACGAACTCGCCGGTGGCCGCGTTGCCGACCAGGGCGCGCAGGCGCAGGTCGCTGCCTTCGACCTCGGCATACGCCGCCAGCGGCACCTGGCAACTGCCGCCCAGCCCGCGCGACACGCCGCGCTCGGCGGCCGTCGCCGCGCGCGTCGACGGGTCGTCGAGCGGCGCAAGCAGCGACCGGACGGTGGGATGCGCGCGCAGCACTTCGATGCCGAGCGCGCCTTGTCCCGGCGCCGGCAGCGACACCGTGGTCGGGATGATCTGGCGGATGCGATCGGCGAGGCCGAGGCGCTTCAGTCCGGCCGCGGCCATCACGAGCGCGTCGAATTCGGCGCGGTCGAGCTTCGCCAGCCGGGTGCCGACGTTGCCGCGGATCGACTGGATCGCGAGGTGCGGAAAGCGCGCGCGCAGCATCAGTTCGCGACGCAGGCTCGAGGTGCCGATGCGGGCGCCCGCCGGCATCTCCTCGAGCGCCGCGTAGCGAGTGGACACGACGCAATCGCGCGGATCCTCGCGGGTCATGACCGCCGCTAGCTCGAACTCCGGCGGCAGTTCCATTGGCACGTCCTTCAGCGAGTGGACGGCGAGGTCCGCGCGGCCTTCGAGGAGCGCGACCTCGAGTTCCTTGACGAACAGGCCCTTGCCGCCGACCTTCGACAGCGTGCGATCGAGGATCTGGTCGCCGCGCGTGGTCATGCCGAGCAGGTCGACCTCGGCGCCCTGCTGGCGCAGCAGGGCCTGGACGTGCTCGGCCTGCCACAGCGCCAGCGGACTCTCGCGGGTCGCGATGACGACCCGTTGCGGTGCATTCATGGAGTCGCTTCCGATGCGTCGAAGGCGACGAAGTCTACCGGGGCCGATGCCTCGACTTCGGCCGGGCCAGGTGCGTCGCGCGAACTGCGGCGGGTGGGCTGCGCCAGGCGCGACTTTCCGGGGTGGCGAGCAGCGCAGGCGAGGGGCGGCGCGCGCCAGCGCGCTCGTCATCAAACTTGCCACCTCCTGTGTGAGCGCAGTGAGCGCAGCGAACGAAGCGAGTCAGGCGGCACGCCCCTCGCCGAGCAGCGCAGTGAAGTCGGCGCGTCAGCGCCGACCACCCCGGAGGAGCGCCTGGCGCAGCCCGCCCGCCGCAGTTCTGGCACACACGTTGACGACGGTCGGAAAGTCGGGAGAAGACGCAAGCGACAGCGAGCATGCCGTCGCTCGGGAAGGCGCGGCGGAGGCTAGACCCTCGCGGCGGCCTTGACCGTCGGCCACTGCCGACGGCTGACCGGAAGGCGCTCCGGAGACTTCCTTCAGGAGCACTTCCCAGTGGCCCTCGGACGCTTCGCCGTCGTCGTCCACGCTGCCGCGGACGCGCTGGAAGCCGAGGATGGCGTTGCGCGCGACCAGAGCGTTGCGGTGGATGCGGACGAAGCGATCGCCGAACTCCGCTTCGAGCGAGGTCAGCGATTCCTCGGTGAGGTACTCGCGCGTCGGCGTCTTGATCGTGACGTACTTCAGTTCGGCGCGGAGGTAGACGATCTCCTCCACCGCCACGAGGAGCATGCGGCCGCGTTCGGACACGGTCAGGTGCGACCGCACCGCGCCGATGGTCTTCGCGAGTTCCTCGATCCGGGGCTCGTTGGTCCGGAAACGTTCGGCGCGCGCGAGGGCGGCCACGAGACGTTCTGCGCGTACGGGTTTCATCAGGTAGTCGAGCGCCTGCACCTCGAAGGCTTCGAGCGCGTGTTCGTCATAGGCCGTCACGAAGATCACGGCGGGAGGGTTCTGCCGCTGCGCCAGGTGGCGCGCCACCTCGATGCCGTTCATGTCGGGCATGTTGACGTCGAGCAGCACGACGTCGGGTCGCAACCGGTCCGCCTCCTCGAGGCCGCGAATCCCGCCCTCGGCCTCCCCGATGAGCTGCAACGACACCTGCTGCGAACAGTCGCGCAGAACCTGGCCGAGGCGCGCCCGGGCCGGAGGTTCGTCGTCGACGATCATCACATTCAGCATCGTTGCTCCATCTCAGCTGCGCCGTTCGACCGGCAGAGTCATCGTCAACTCGAACCGGTCACGGTGCATCCGGGTCTCCACCTTGGCCTCGAGGTCGTAGATCAGCGCCAGGCGGCCCCTGATGTTGGCGAGGCCCATCTGGTTGCCCTCCCGCTCCGGTCGATCCGGGGCGATCGGGTTGCTGACGAAGATCTCCAGCGTGAATCCATGCTGGCGAACGCGCACCACGATGTCGGCATTGCCGGCCAGTTTCTCCGCGCCGTACCGGATCGCGTTCTCGATGACCGGCTGCAGGAGTAACTGTGGCACCTTTGCCCGGGGGTGGTATGCCCCGATTTGCCAGTCGACAGCCAGCCTATTTCCCAACCTCGTCTGCTCGATCTCCACGTAGTTCCGGCAAAGCTCGATTTCCTGCTGCAAAGGCACCAACTTCCGCGTATCGGCCATCACCGCCCGGAACAGCTCGGCGATGCTCTCCAGCATCCGCTCGGCCTTGGCCGGCTCCGTGCGGATCACCGACAGCACCGCATTCAGGCTGTTGAACAGGAAGTGCGGCCGTATGCGCGACTGCAGCGCCTGGTACTTCGCCTCGACCACGGCCGGAGAGAACGCGCGCTCGCGCAGCTCGTAGTAGTGCTGGAACCCGGCGCCGAGCACGAAGGCGGCCGCGAAGTGCGCCGGGGCCGCCCACGGCCCGCCCGGCGCGGAAGACAGGAGCGCGAGGGCGGCGGCGACGAGTCCGGGGATGAACCAGGCGATCGCGCGCTGGACCGCCATGCCGAAGTCCGGCAGCGCGCGGCGCGCCGCGCACCAGAGCATCAGCGTCCAGAGCGTGCCAGGCACGGCGAACGACATCGCGTGCAGGAGGGAATCGACCGCCTCGTTCGCCGAAGCAGAAGCGCCGAGCGCCGCGCAGGCCGTCAGAGCGAACACGAAGCTGATCGCGCGCAGCAGGACGCCCAGGTTGCAGCCGTCCGGAATCACGCGCCTTGGCGTCGGCACCGCGGTCTCGTCGCGCGCCAGCGGTCCCTTCAGTGCGGGTGGCGATGTCTTCAAACCTATAATCCCCGCAAACGACAACCACACGGCGCCAGTCAAGGCCTCTCGAGAGCGCCGACCCTCGAATCGATTATGTCAGAGCACCCTGCGCAACCCGCGAATCCGCTGGCTTCGAAAAGCAGTGCCTGGTCGGGTCGATTCGACGAACCGGTGGCCGACTTCGTGCTGCGCTACACCGCGTCGGTCGGGTTCGACCGCCGGCTCGCGTTCGCCGACATCGAAGGGTCGCTCGCCCACGCCGCGATGCTCGCGCGGGCCGGCATCATCTCGGCGGCGGACCTCGCCGACATCGAGCGCGGACTCGAAGCAGGTCCGCGGCGAGATCGAGCAGGGAACGTTCGAGTGGCGCCTCGACCTCGAGGACGTGCACCTGAACATCGAGAAGCGGCTGACCGACCTCGTCGGCGACGCCGGCAAGCGCCTTCACACCGGACGCTCGCGCAACGACCAGGTCGCGACCGACATCCGGCTGTGGTTGCGCGGCGAGCTGGACGGCATCGTCGCCCTGCTCGATGCGCGTGCAGGTCGTCGCTCGTCGAGCAGGCCTCGCATCACGCCGCGACGGTGATGCCCGGATTCACGCACCTGCAGGTGGCGCAGCCCGTGACCTTCGGCCATCACCTGCTCGCCTACGTCGAGATGTTCGAACGCGACCGCGAGCGCTTCGTCGACGCGCGCCGGCGGATCAACCGGCTGCCGCTCGGCGCGGCGGCGCTCGCCGGAACGACGTTTCCGATCGACCGCGCCTTCGTCGCCGAGCGGCTCGGCTTCGAGGCCGTGGCCGCCAATTCGCTCGACGCCGTCAGCGACCGCGACTTCGCCATCGAGTTCTGCGCGGCGGCGGCGATCGCGATGATGCACGTGTCGCGGCTGTCCGAGGAACTGGTGCTGTGGATGAGCCAGCGCTACGGCTTCGTGCGCCTGCCCGACCGGTTCACGACCGGCTCGTCGATCATGCCGCAGAAGAAGAACCCGGACGTCGCCGAACTCGCGCGGGGCAAGACCGGCCGCGTGTACGGCAGCCTGACGGCGCTGCTCGACGCTGATGAAGGGCCAGCCGCTCGCCTACAACAAGGACAACCAGGAAGACAAGGAACCGGTGTTCGACACGGTCGACACGCTGGCGGACACGCTGCGCGCGTTCGCCGAGATGCTGCCCGGCCTCGAAGTGAACGCCGCCACGATGGAGCAGGCGGCCAGCGAGGGCTACTCGACGGCGACCGACCTCGCCGACTACCTGGTGCGCAAGGGCGTGGCCTTCCGCGACGCGCACGAGGCTGTGGCCCGCGCGGTGCGCCTCGCCGTGGAACGCGGCTGCGCGCTCGACGCCCTGCCCCTCGCCGACCTGCAGCGGCTCGCGCCGCAGGTCGGCGACGACGTGCGCGCGGCGCTGACGGCCGCGGGTTCGCTCGCCGCGCGCGACCACGTCGGCGGCACCGCGCCTGCCGCAGGTGCAGGCGCAGGTCGCGCAGTGGCGCGCTCGCCTCGCCGGATCCTGAGAGTCCTGCGAAGGCGAAAGCTAGAATGACCTGCGCCCCGCCGAGCCACGGTGACCTGAGGCGCGGCGTCATCAGGGAGGACTTCATGCAGTTCCTGCTCCGCCTGTCACGCGGAATGGACGCGATCAGCGAGTGGGTCGGGCGCATCCTGATCTGGGCGCTGTTCTCGACGGTCATCGTCAGCGCCGCCAACGCGATCGTGCGCAAGGTGTTCAGCGTGGGCTCGAACGCCTGGCTGGAGCTGCAGTGGTACCTGTTCGCGGCGGTGTTCCTGCTCGGCGCCGGCTACGCCTTCCTGCACAACGCGCACGTGCGCATCGACTTCATCTCGGGCCGACTGAGCGCGCGGACCCGCAACATCATCGACATCGTCGGAATCGTCGTGTTCCTGACGCCGCTCGCCTGGATCCTGCTGCAGCTGTCCTGGCCGTTGTTCGTGAAGGCGTGGCAGTCCGGCGAGATGTCGCAGAACGCCGGCGGCCTGATCCGCTGGCCGGTGCTCGCGCTGGTGCCGCTCGGCATGGCGCTGCTGCTCGCGCAGGGCGCATCCGAACTGATCAAGCGCGTCGCCTTCCTCAAGGGGCTGATTCCCGACCCGCTGGCGCATGCGGAGACACCGCAGTCGCAGGCCATCGTCGAGGAGCCCGCGGAGGCGGCGCGCCAATGACCCAGTTCATCGCCGCGAACTTCGTGCCGTTGCTGTTCGGCGGCCTGCTGGTGTTCCTGCTGACCGGCTTCCCGGTCGCCTTCGCGCTGGCGGCCACCGGGCTGGCGTTCGGCTTCATCGGGATGGAGATCGGCCTGTTCCCCGCGACGCTGTTCCAGGCGCTGCCGCTGCGCGTGCAGGGCATCATGCAGAACGACACGCTGCTCGCGGTGCCGTTCTTCACGCTGATGGGCATCATCCTCGAGAAGAGCGGCATGGCGGAGGACCTGCTCGAAACGGTCGGCCAGGTCTTCGGCCCGATCCGCGGCGGCCTGGCGCTGGCGGTGATCTTCGTCGGCGCCCTGCTCGCCGCGACGACCGGGCGTGGTGGCCGCCGCGGTGATCTCGATGGGCCTGATCTCGCTGCCGATCATGCTGCGCTACGGCTACAACCGGACGATCGCCACCGGCGTGATCACCGCCTCGGGCACGCTCGCGCAGGCGATCCCGCCGTCGCTCGTGCTGATCGTGCTCGCCGACCAGCTCGGCCGCTCGGTCGGCGACATGTACGCGGGCGCGATCCTGCCCGCGCTGCTGCTGGTGGGCTGCTATGCGCTGTACGTGATCGTGATCTCGATCGTCAAGCCGTCGTGGGCGCCGGCGCTTCCCGCCGGAGGCGCGCATCTATCGGCGAGGCGAACGGGTCGAGCGGCCACAAGTCGCTGCTGGTCCTGCTCGCGATCGCCGCCGCGGCCGGATTCGCATGGGCGCAGGTGCACGAACGCGTGATCAATCCGCTGGTGGAACGCCAGTTGCCGGCACCCGGCGACGAAGTGCTGATCCTGTCGATGACGATCGCCTCGCTCACGGCCCTGGCCCTCGCGCTGCTCAACCGGCTGTTCCGGCTGAACCTCGTGTCGAAACTGTCGGAGCGCGTGACCTTCGTGCTGATCCCGCCGCTGGTGCTGATCTTCCTCGTCCTCGGCACGATCTTCCTCGGCGTCGCCACGCCCACCGAAGGCGGCGCGATGGGCGCCGTCGGCGCGCTGCTGATGGCGGTCGCCCATCGCCGCCTGTCGATGTCGCTGCTGAAGCAGGCGCTGGTGAACACGACGCGGCTGTCGTGCTTCGTGATGTTCATCCTGATCGGCTCCACGGTGTTCAGCTTCACGTTCAACGCGGCCGAAGGCCACATACTTCGTCGAGTCGCTGTTCAGGGACATGCCGGGCGGAGCGCTCGGCTTCCTCATCATCGTCAACGTCCTGATCTTCATCCTCGGCTGCTTCATCGACTTCTTCGAGATCGCGTTCATCGTGATCCCGCTGCTGGCGCCGGTCGCCGACAAGATCCTCCCGGAACTGCTGCCGGCCGGCACACAGGCGCACTGGGCGCTGATCTGGTTCGGCGTCATCGTGGCGATGAACCTGCAGACGTCGTTCCTGCACGCCGCCGTTCGGCTTCGCGCTGTTCTACCTGCGCAGCGTGGCGCCGCGCAACGACTATCCTGATCGCGTCACCGGCAGGAAGATCGCGGCGGTGTCGACGACCGAGATCTACAAGGGCGGCCTGGCCTTCATCGGCATCCAGCTCTTCATGGTCGTGATGGTCGTCGTCTTCCCGGGACTCGTGGTGGGCGACAGCCAGACGGCGCCGGTCGACCTGGACAAGATTCAGCTGGAAGCCGCACCGGGCGGCTACGGCGAAGAACCCTCCCCGCAAGACACATCGGCCGAGCCGACGGCCGACGACAGGAAGGCCCCTGGCAGTGGCGAGATCCGACCGACTCCGCCGGCCGGCGAGCCGGCGCAGGAGGACCCGATGGAGGCCGTGCGGCGCGCGCTCCGGAGCGATGCCGACAAGATGAAGTAGCGGACGGCGCCACAGATGGAAACGGGCCGCGATTGCGGCCCGTTTCAAATGCGCGACGCGGGTCGCGCGCTACGGCGCCTACAGCTTCTGCGACTGCATGTAGTTGTCGAACGAGGCCTCGGAGAAGCGGAACCACAGGTTCTGGTCGCGGCGGAATGCGATGTAGTCGTCGTAGACCTTCTTCCACGTCGGGTTCTTGGCGCTGATCTCCGCGTAGATGTCCTGGGAGTGCTTGAACGCCGCATCCATCACGTCCTTCGGGAAGCGGTGCAGCTTGGTGCCATCGGCGACCAGCTGCTTCAGCGCACCCGGGTTGCGCGCGTCGTACTTCGCCTGCAGGTCGATGCCCGCGTAGGCCGCGGCGGCCTGGACGATCGCCTTGTTCTCGGCCGACAGCGCTTCATACGACTTGGTGTTGATGTACAGCGACAGCTGCGGTCCACCTTCCCACCAGCCGGGGTAGTAGTAGTTCGGCGCGACCTTGTTGAAGCCCAGCTTCAGGTCGTCGTACGGGCCGACCCACTCGGCCGCGTCGATCGTGCCCTTCTCGAGCGCCGTGTAGATCTCGCCGCCCGGCAGGGTCTGCGGAACCACCCCCATGCGCGTGCAGACCGCGCCGGCCAGGTTGGAAATCCGCATCTTCAGGCCCTTCATGTCGGCGACCGACCTGATCTCCTTGCGGTACCAGCCGCCCATCTGCGCGCCCGTGTTGCCCATCGGGAAATTGACGATGTTGTACTTGGCGTAGAACTCGCGCAGCAGCTTCAGGCCGTTGCCCTCGTACATCCACGCCGCCATCTGCCGCGCGTTCAGGCCGAAGGGAATCGCGCAGTCGATCGAGAACGTCTCGTCCTTGCCGAAGAAGTAGTACGGCGCGGTGTGCGCGCACTCGACGGTGCCGTTCTGCACGGCGTCGACCACGCCGAAGGGCGGCACCAGCTCACCCGCCGCGTGGGCCGTGACGGTGAACTTGCCTCCACTCGCTGTCGTGACGGCCTTGGCAAAGGTCTCGGCCGCGCCGAACAGTGTGTCGAGCGACTTCGGGAAGCTCGACGCGAGGCGCCAGCGGACCTCGCCGGTCGCGACCGCGGGGGCCCCGGCCTTCGCGGCGTCGGCCTTGGCCGGCTCGGCCTTCGCCGGTTCCTCCTTCTTGCCGCACGCCGCCATCAGCGCCGCCGCGGCGACCCCCACTCCGACCGTTCCCGAACCTGCCAAAAACTTGCGCCGCTCCATGACTTCTCCTCGTCCCGACGGGACTGCTCGTTGGTGTTCTCAAGGGGTGGCTCCCCCGGCTTCTGTCTCGCGCCAACCGAATTCTAGCGACGAGGATCACGGGGGCAAGACGGCGATACGGCCACCGCTCAGGCTCCACCGACCTTCATGCCGTCGATCAGCACCGAGCCGGCGACCTTGCTGCCACGCACGACCTGGTCCGTGCCGACCCCCGCGATGTTGCGGAACATGTCGCGCAGGTTGCCCGCGATCGTGATCTCCTCGACCGGGTAGCGGATCTCGCCCTTCTCCACCCAGAACCCGCTCGCGCCGCGCGAGTAGTCACCGGTCACGTAATTGACGCCCTGCCCGATCAGGTCCGTGACCAGAAGCCCGGTGCCCAACCGGCGCAGCATGACCTCGAAGTCGTCCTCGGCCTCGGTGGCCTTCGAGCGCAACTCGAGGTTGTAGGCGCCGCCGGCGTTGCCGGTGGACTTCATTCCGAGCTTGCGCGCCGAGTACGTCGACAGGAAGTAGCCGTTCAGCACCCCGCCCTGGACGACGTCGCGTTTCATGCCGCGCACGCCTTCCTCGTCGAACGGGCTGGAGCCGGCGCCCTGCGGGATGAAGGGATCCTCGTGCAGCGAGACGTGGTCGGCGAAGACTTTCTTGCCGAGCGAGTCGACGAGGAACGACGCCTTGCGGTAGAGCGATCCGCCGCTCGCCGCCTGCACGAAGCTGCCGAGCAGGCCGCACGCGAGCGGTGCCTCGAACAGCACCGGGCACCGGCGCGTCTTGAGCTTCCGGGCGGAGAGCCGCGCGAGCGCGCGCCGCGCCGCGTAGTCGCCGACGGCCTCCGGCGAGGCGAGCTCCGCGTGGATGCGCGACGACGAATGCCAGTCGTCGCGCTGCATCCCGTGCGCGTTGCGTGCGATCGGCGACACCGAGATCGAGTGGCGCGAGTACGGGTAGCCGCCGACGAATTCGCGCGTGTTGGCCAGCACGAAGTGCCCGGACGACGTGTAGACGTTCGCGCCCTCCGAGTTGACGATCTGCGGGCTCACCGCGAACGCCGCGCCCTCGCAGCGCTTCGCGAGGCGGATCGCCTCCTCCGTGTCGAGCAGCCACGGATGGAACAGATCGAGGTCCGGCGGGTTTCGCTGCAACGTGTCCGGCTCCGGCAGTCCCGCGGCATCGTCCTCGGCGGTGAAGCGCGCGATGTTGTACGCCGCCTCCACCGCCTGCCGGATCGCGGCCTTCGAGAAATCCGACGTCGACGCGTGGCCGCGCCTCTGGCCGATGTACACGGTGACGGCCAGCCCCTTGTCGCGGGTGCGCTCGATCGTCTCCACCTGCCGGTGGCGCACGGTGACCGACAGCCCGGTCGACTCGCTGGCCTCGCACGACGTGTCGCTCGCGCCGAGCGCGCGCGCGTGCTTCAACGCGTCCTGCGCGAGATCGGTGAGGCGGTCGTCGGAGATCGAGAAGATGGTCATGGGCTGGACGGCGTCGCTTGTGCAGGAGGGGGGAGGCGCCGAGGTTCGGCGACCGAGGCGCTGCGATGGTGGCCGGTATCATAAACAACGATGATCGAAGCCCCCGACAAGACCGATCGGCAGCCCGACGAGGAGGCCACCGACGGCAGCGAACGCCCGAGCAAGACGCAGCGCAAGAAGGAGATGCACGCGCTGCAGGCGCTCGGACAGCAGCTGGTGGACCTGAGCCGCGACCAGCTGGCGCAGGTCGACCTTCCGCAGGAACTGCGCGAAGCGATCGACTTCGCGCATCGCGTCACCAGTCACGAAGGCCGGCGGCGGCACATGCAGTACATCGGCAAGCTGATGCGGCAGGTCGACGCCGACGAGGTCCGCGCCGCCATCGGACGCGCCACCGGCGAGTCGCGCGCGGCGGTCGCGCTGATGCACCTGGCGGAGCGCTGGCGCGACCGGCTGCTCGCCGACGACGAGGCGCTGACCGCGTTCATGTCCGAACGGCCCGGCGCCGACGTGCAGTGGCTGCGCGCGGCGATCCGCGCCGCCCGCCGTGAGCACGCGGCCGGCCAGCCCCCGAAGCACGCGCGCGCGCTGTACCGCTGGCTGCACGATCAACTGTCACCCCAAACTTCCAGCGACGACACGCATGAAGGCTGAACGCTCGCATCCCGATGAACTGATCCTCGGTCTCGTGTCCATTTCCGACCGTGCCTCGCGCGGCGTGTACGAAGACCAGGGTCTGCCCGCGCTGAAAGCGTGGTTCGAACGCGCACTGAAGAGCCCGTTCCGGGCCCACGAGCGACTGATCGCCGACGAACGGTCCGCGATCGAGGCCGCGCTCATCGACCTCGTCGACGAGGTCGGCTGCGACCTGGTGCTGACCACCGGCGGCACCGGCCCCGCGCGCCGCGACGTGACTCCCGAAGCGACGCTCGCCGTCGCGACGCGCGAGATGCCGGGCTTCGGCGAACAGATGCGCCGTATCTCGCTCGAGTTCGTGCCGACCGCGATCCTGTCGCGCCAGGTCGGCGTGCTGCGCGAAGTCGCCGGCCACGCCGCGCTGATCCTCAACCTGCCGGGACAGCCGAAGGCGATCGCCGAAACGCTCGAAGGGCTGAAGGCGCCCGACGGCCGGGCCGTGGCGCACGGGATCTTCGGCGCCGTGCCCTACTGCATCGACCTGATCGGCGGCCCGTACATCGAGACGCACGACGCCGTGGTCAAGGCGTTTCGCCCGAAGAACGCACAGCGGAAACCCGAATGAGCGCCGCCCGGCCGCTCCGAAGGCGCTCGCTCCCCCTGGGGCGACGGCACGCAGTGCCAAGGGGGCACGATGAGCGAACTGCTGCAGTGTGTCGAAGTCCAGACCAGCCCGTCGCCGGGCGCGACCGTGATCCTGCTGCACGGCCTCGGCGCCGACGGCTACGACTTCGTTCCGGTCGTGCGCGAACTCGAGACCCACGGCGCTCCGGCCGCGCGCTACGTGTTTCCGCACGCGCCGACGATGCCGGTGACGATCAACGGCGGCTACGTGATGCGCGCCTGGTACGACATCCTCGGCACCGACCTCGTGCGGCGCGAGGACGAGCGAGGCATCCGGGCGTCGCAGGGCATGGTCGAGGCGCTGATCGAGCGCGAGGTGGCGCGCGGCGTCGCGCGCTCGCGCATCGTGCTCGCCGGCTTCTCGCAAGGGGGCGCGATCACGCTGCACACCGGCCTGCGCCAGCCGCAGCCGCTAGCGGGCCTGATCGCACTGTCGTGCTACCTGCCGCTCGCCGAGTCGTTTTCGAAGGAAGCGTCGGCAGGGAGCAAGGCGGTGCCGGTGTTCCTCGCCCACGGCACGCAGGATCCCGTGGTGCCACACGCCCGCGGGGCCGCCTCGCGCGACGCGCTGAAGGCGGCCGGGTACGCCGTCGAATGGCACGACTACCCGATGCCGCACTCCGTGAGCGCCGAGGAGATCCGCGACATCGCCGCGTTCATGCAGCGCGTCCTCGCCTGACCCCGCGGCTCAGCGCCGGTCGACGCTCCAGCGTCCGGCGCCGAACGCCACGATCATCAGGAGGCCCCCGGTGATCGCCATGTTCTTCAGGAAGAACAGCTGCTGCGTCCGGAACTCGGCCGCCGGGAAGGCCCAGAAGTTGTGGAACAGCACGCTCGCGGCGACCGTGAACAGCGCCAGGGCAAAGGCGGCCCAGCGCGCCTTCCAGCCGGCGACCAGCATCACGCCGGCGACGATCTCGAGCGCGATGGTGCCCGCCGCCAGCAGCTGCGACAGCGGCAGTCCCTTCGACGCGATGTAGCCCGCCGTGCCCTCGAATCCGCCGATCTTCCCGTAGCCGGCGTACACGAACATCGCTGCAATCAAGACGCGGCCGACGAACGCGAACGCGTCGGTCATCGTTGTTCTCATTCCCCTTTTCTCCTGTCGTTGCTGTTCCGGAAAGCAGTCATGGAAGGTCGAACGCCAGCACCTCGGCATTCCCGCCACCGGCGAGTTCGACACGGCCGGCGTCCGTGATCATCGCGGCATCGCCCGCGACGAGCCTCTGCCCATCGACGTCGATCTCGCCGCGAGCCACGTACACGTAAGCGCGCCGGCCGGGAGCGACGGCGAGCGTCGCACGCTCGTCGCCGTCGAACAGCCCCGCGTATACCCGGGCGTCCTGGTGGATCGTCACCGAGCCCTCGGCGCCGTCGGACGATGCCACGAGGCGCAGTCGGCCGCGCTTGTCCGCGGCCTCGAACCGCTTCTCCTCGTAGCCCGGCGCGATGCCCTGCACGTTCGGCTCGATCCAGATCTGCAGGAAGTGAGTGACCTGCGCGGACGAGTGATTGAACTCCGAGTGCCGCACGCCGGTGCCCGCGCTCATGCGCTGCACGTCGCCCGGACGGATCACCGAGCCATTGCCCAGGCTGTCCTTGTGCGCCAGTTCGCCATCGAGCACGTAGCTGATGATCTCCATGTCGCGGTGACCGTGCGTGCCGAATCCCATGCCCGGCGCGACGCGGTCCTCGTTGATGACACGCAGCGGTCCGAAGCCCATGTGCCGCGGGTCGTGGTAGTCCGCGAACGAAAAGCTGTGAAACGACTTCAGCCAGCCGTGGTCCGCGTACCCGCGTTCGGCACTGCGTCTGGTGACAAGCATGAGGAACCTCCCTGTTCGTCCCGTTCCGCCCGAGGGCGGGCGAGCCGAATCGTGCCGGCATTCCCGACCAAAGACATCGGGTATAGACTCACGATCTCGTTCAAACACTTTCACTTAGCTTCCCGTGGCCAAGCTGAGCCTGGAGTCGCTGGAACTGGTCGACGCGATCGCGCGGCGTGGCAGCTTCGCGGCCGCCGCCGAAGAACTCGGCCGCGTGCCGTCGGCGGTGACCTACGCCGCGCGTCGCCTCGAGCAAGACCTGGATGCGCTGCTGTTCGACCGCGCCGGCTACCGGGCCCGGCTGACGCCGGCCGGCGAGGAACTGCTGCGCGAAGGGCGGCACCTGATCGCCGCCGCCGACGAACTCGCGCGCCGGGTCCAGCGCGTGGCCGCCGGCTGGGAGCGTGAGTTGCGAATCGCGCTCGACACGATCATTCCATTTGATCGATTCCTGCCGCTGCTGGACGACTTCTGCGCGGTCGCGCCGACGCAGGTCCGCGTGATCGAGGAAGTCCTCGGCGGGACCTGGGACGCGCTGCTGACGGGTCGGGCGGACATCGCGGTCGGTGCGTCCGAGGAAGGCCCCGCGCCACATCGGCTGAGCGTCGGCTACCGCTCCGAGCCGCTCGGCGCGGTCGACCTCGTGTTCGCCGTTGCGCCCTTCCACCCGCTCGCTGCGCTGCCGTCGCCGCTCGACACTGCCGAGATCCGACGGCACCGCCAGGTCGTCGTCGGCGACACCTCGCAGCAGCTCGCACCGCGCACGACCGGCTTCACGGGCGCGATCGACGTGCTCACCGTGCCGACGATGGCCGCCAAGATCGAAGCGCAGAAAGCCGGCCTCGGCTGCGGCTACCTGCCGCGCGGACGCGTCGCGGACGTGGTCGCGCGCGGCGAACTGGTGATCAGGGAAACGGACCAGGGCGAGCGCAGCAGCGCGCTGAAGGCCGCCTGGCGCCAGGACGCGCGCGGCAAGGCCGTGGCCTGGTGGATCGAGAAGCTCAGGAAACCCGAGACGCGCGCGGCACTAACGGCGTGACGTTGGCCGGCATGCTCGCGCCGTGCGCGAAGGCGTAGCGGTTCTTGCCTTTCAGCTTGGCGTCGTACATCGCGAGGTCCGCCAGCTGCAGCAGCCGCTCGAGGTCGCGCCCCTGCTCCGGCGCCAGGGCGATGCCGATGCTCGCCGACACCCGCAGGTCGGCGACGCCTTCGGCGAGCGTCGCCGGCTGCGCGACCGCGCCGAGCAGCCGCTCGGCGATCTTCTCGACTTCCATCATCGAGCCGACATCGGGCACGAGCACGGCGAACTCGTCGCCGCCGCGACGTGCAACCGTGTCCTGCGGGCGCATCACGCGCGTGAGCCGCGCCGCGATCTCGCGCAGCATCCGGTCGCCGGCTTCGTGGCCGTGCCGGTCGTTGATCTCCTTGAACCCGTCGAGGTCGATGGCGAGCACCGCGCAGCTGACCTGCCGCAGTTCCGACGTGGCCAGCGCGGCTGCGGCGCGTTCCGCCAGCAGGCGGCGGTTCGGCAGCCCGGTCAGCTCGTCGTGGTGCGCCTCGTGCACCGCGTTGGCCTCGCGCTGCTTCAGCGTGTCGATGTCCGCGATCACGAACACGTACTCGCCGGCCGCGATGGAGCGCGCCGTGACCTGGCACCACGCGGCGTCGTCCACGCCGAGGATCGTGCCGCGCCTGACGCGCAACTCGCGCACCACCGCCTGGTCGCGCGACCGCGCTTCGTCGGCGGCTCCCGTCACATCGGCCCAGTCTTCCTGCTCGAGCAGCGTGCCGGCGACCGGCACCTTCGCGAGCTCGTCGGGCGGCAAGCCGGCCATGCGCAGGAACGCGTCGTTGCAGCGCTGCACCATGCCTTGCTTCACGACGGCGATGGCCTGCCCGGCGGAGTCGAGCACGGTGCGCTCGACCCGCAAGGCTTCGGACAGCCGCCGTTCGCGCGACTTCAGCGCGGTGAGGTCGGCGTTCATGCCGATGAGCCCGGCGAAACTCCCGTCGCGCTGGCGCATCGGCACCGCGCTGATCGACACGATGACGCGGCGCCCGTCCTGCGTGAGGTGGACCGCCTCGAGGTCGCGGATCGGCTTGCCCTCGCGCAGCGCCGCGAACGCGTTCCGCACCGCCGGTTGCTCGACGTCCTTCGGCAGCAGCACGTCGACCGGGCGACCCAGCAGGTCGCGCGGCTCGTAGCCGTAGATCTCGCGCGCAGCACGGCGGCTGACGAAGGTCAGCGTCAGGGTGTGGTCGCAGGCCCAGATGAGGCTGGCGGACGCTTCCACCAGCGACTTGTACAGCGCCTTGCTGCGCTTGAGCTTGTCGAGCTCGAGCAGTTCGGTCGGCGACGCGATCGTGTCGAGGACCATCACCGCATTGCTCTTCGCCCCGGTGTACGGGATGAAGTGGCTGCGCAGGTGAAGTCGCCCACCGGAACGGCTCGTGCGGGCGTTGACGACATCGAATACGGCCTCGCCGCGCAAGGCCTTCTGGATGCCGTTCATCACCGCGAGCCGCGACTCGGACTTGAACTCGAACGCCTCGTCCCACTGGGGCCGCAGGCTCGGCGCCGCCCGCACGCCCCAGCGGCGCGGCTCGTTGCCTTGCGCGTGCACGACACGACCCTGGTCGTCGACGATCCAGACGAGCACCGGAAGCCGCGCCAGCAGGTCGCCGGCGGACTCGCGGACCGCGGACGCGGCGCTGGCGCGCGCTTCGGCGATCGTGCCGATGATCATGTGCACGGCGCCGGAACCACGCGGCGCGCGCGTCATGCACACGACGCGCACGTTGCGCAGCGCGCCGGTCGCGTCGCGCAGCTGCATGCAGTCGTCGAACACGCCGCCGCCCCGGAGCGCGGCGCGGTACTGGCCGTTGATGCGCGCGCGGTCGGCCTCCGGGATCAGGTAGGCCAGCGGGAAGGCGTGCGGATCGGCCAGGAGCCGGCCATCCTCGGCAGCGGGGAACTCACGCGGCACGACGAGGCGGCCGCGCTCGTCGCGGTACCACGGCAGGCCCTGCAGGCCGCCGATCCAGTCGGCCAGCCGCAGCGCGTCCTCGAGCAGGCGCTGCTGCCTGGGCTGCGACTTCTTCTCCTCGGTCAGCGCGATCACCAGCACCGAACTCGCCCGCCCCGGTTCCATGAAGCGGACGCGCCCCTTCCACGTCGGCCCGGGCGACGAGGGGTGCGCCGCGCGCACCTCGACGTCGACGCTCGCCGCGGTACGGTGCCTGGTCGGATCGAGCGCCGACGCCGGCTCGGCGACGATCGACTGGTCGATCGAATTGCCGACGATGGACCGCTCGCTGCGGCCGATGAATTCGCTCGCCGCTCCGTTGACGTCGATGACGCGGTTGTCGCGCGCGACGATGACAGGCGTGGGCATCGCGTGGACCGCGGCCTGCCAGCCGAACTTCGTCGGGTTGCTGACCAGCGTTGGCGGCGGCTTCCTCTCGCCGTGCCGCGCGAGCGGTTGCTGGCGTCCGATCCACCAGGCGGCGAGCAGCCAGAGCGGAAACGCGAGCGCGAACACGACATGGTCGGGCACCCGCACCAGGCCGATCGCCGAGATGGCGATCCACGCCGCGATGTAGAGCGTCCAGACGCGCGGCCAGCCACCGTAGCTCAGGGCCCCGAACAGCACGGCGCCGCTCGCGGCGTAGGCGCCCGAACCGCCGAGGAAGATCGCCGGCTTCGGAATCAGCGCGAACATCGCGGCCCACAGCGCGAGGTCGACGACCGCCGTGCCGAGGTAGGCGCGGCCAGGCGTCGAATCCGGCGCCACGGCGATCCTGGAGTCGACGTGCGACGTCGCGACCATGAAGCGGACGGCCGCGTTCACGGCGGCGAGCGCGAGCCAGGCGAAGGCCCAGGCGCCGGCGCCCGCGCTCAACGCGACGAACGTGGTCAGGACCGCGAGCAGCAGCAGCGCCGGCAGCAGGCGCCGCTCGACGGCGAACGCGGCGCGGAGATCGAACGAGTGGGACGTGATGGATCGCGGCGGCGCTCTTCGCGCAGTGGGAACGGCTCCGCTCGGCTCCATCGTGGCGTGTCGGTAGGTGCTTCTGATGCGCAGCGCGTTGTCGGCGAAACCGCCTGCGCCTTCACGTCAAGGACGCATCGTAGCTGGCGCCCAATGCGCGCAGCAATCGCCGGCTGTCGGGAAACGCCGCGCCGCGCTGGAAATGCGAGCCTTCCCGGATAATCGCAGCGACGGGCGATGCGAGCGCCCGACGACTCGCCGCGTGCTCCCGCACCGTCGCCACAACCTCTTCCGAGCCTGATCGATGGCCTACCGGGGCCGGTTTGCCCCTTCGCCCACCGGCCCGCTGCACGCGGGCTCCCTCGTCGCGGCGCTCGCGAGCTGGCTCGACGCGCGCGCGGCTGGCGGCACGTGGATCGTCCGCATCGAGGACCTCGACCCGCCGCGCGAGGTGGCCGGGGCCGAGCGAGGAGATCCTGCGCCAGCTCGCCGCCTGCGGACTCGAGTCCGACGAACCGGTCCTGTTCCAGAGCCGCCGTTCGGACGCCTACGAGAATGCGTTCCTGCCGCTGGCCGAGCAGGGGCTCGTTTACGGATGTGCCTGCTCGCGCAAGGACGTCGAGGCGGCGATCGCCGCGCGGCCGGGCTGGCCGGACGGCGTCTATCCCGGCACGTGCTCGCGAGCCGCGGTCGTACCGGCGAAAGTGCGCGCCTGGCGCATCCGGGTGCCCGACGTGCGGGTGTCCTTCGTCGACCGCGCGGTCGGTCCGTACGCGCAGTCACTCGCGCGCGACGTCGGCGACTTCGTGATCCGGCGCGCGGACGGGCTGTGGGCGTACCAGCTGGCGGTCGTCGTGGACGACGCGCACCAGCGCATCACCGACGTCGTCCGCGGGGCGGACCTGCTCGACAACACGCCGCGACAGATCCACCTGCAGCGCGCACTCGGCCTGCCGCTGCCGCGCTACCTGCACGTCCCCGTGGTGGTCGATGGGCGGGGCGAGAAACTGTCGAAGCAGACGCTAGCACCCGCGCTGGACAGACACGCCCCGCTGCCCGCGCTCGAAGCCGCCGCGCGGCACCTCGGCCTTCCGCGCATCGGCGCGGACGACGTTGCGGCGTTCCTGCGCGTTGCCACCACGGAGTGGAAGGAAAGCCATCCGCTGCCGCGGTAGCGGTCGTCATCGCACCGCGGCGACCACGCTAGCGACCGCCGCGGTCAGCTTCTTCGCGTACGGCACGTGCAGGAATTCATTGGGGCCGTGCGCGTTCGAGTGGGGTCCGAGCACGCCGGTGATGAAGAACTGCGCGCGCGGGAATTTCGCGCCCAGCATGCTCATGAAGGGAATCGTGCCGCCCTCGCCGATCCACGCAACGTCGCGCCGGTAGACGGTGCGCGACGCCGCCTCGAACGCCTGTTTCAGCCACGGCGCCGTGTCCGGCGCGTTCCATCCGGTCGCGCCGTGGTCCGCTTCGAAGGTCACCCGCGCGCTGTACGGCGGATTGTCGGTCAGCGCCTTGCGCAGCGCCCACGTCGCCCGCTCGCCGTCGACCGTCGGCGGAATCCGCATGCTCAGCTTGAAGGTCGTCTTCGGCCGCAGCACGTTGCCGGCGGAGTCGATCGCCGGGAAGCCCGCCGCGCCGGTCACCGACAGCGCCGGCCGCCACGTGCGGTTCAGGATCGCCTCGACGGGATCCGTCGTCGTCGGCATCGCGTGCGCCTGGGCGTCGGGCCCGTGGTTGCACGTGATCCACGGGAACTCCTTCCACACCTGGTCGCCGAGGATCGCGCCGGCCGCGTGCGCCTGCTCGACGCGCTCCGCCGGGATCTCCGCGTGCAGCTCCGGCAGCAGGACGTGGCCGGTCTGCGCGTCGTCGATGCGGTTCAGCAACTGGCGCGCGATGCGGAACGACGACGGCACGATCCCGCTCGCATGGCCCGAGTGCACGCCCTCGGACAGGATCTCGACGGTCAGCGTGCCACCCACCAGCCCGCGCAGCGACGTGGTGACCCACAGCTGCTCGTAGTTGCGGCAGCCGGAGTCGAGACCGACGAGCAGCTGCACGTCGCCGAGCCGCGGCGCCAGCAGCTCGAGATAGGCGGGCAGGTCCGGGCTGCCGCTTTCCTCGCAGGTCTCGATCAGGCCGACGCAGCGCGGACGCGGCGCGCCCTGGGCGTCGATCGCGGCGATCGTCGTCAGCGCGCAGTACACGGCGTAGCCGTCGTCGCCGCTGCCGCGCCCGTAGAGCTTGCCGTCCTCGTAGACAGGCTTCCACGGGCCGAGGTCGTCGCGCCATCCGACCATTTCCGGCTGCTTGTCGAGGTGGCCATAGAACAGCACGGTGCGGTCGTCGCCGAGGCCCGCGGTCGCCGGAACGTCGAAGAAGAGGCAGGGCGTCAGCCCGTCGATCGTCACGATCTCGAGCTTCAACCCGGCGATCGGCTGGGCGCGGCACCACTGCTCGGCCGCCTGGATCACCGCTTTCAGGTGCCCGTGCGCCTCCCAACTCGCGTCGAACGCGGGCGACTTCGCGGGCACGCGCACGTAGTCGATCAGCTGCGGCAGCAGGTCCTCGTCCCAGCGGCGAGTGACGAAACGATCGAGGTCGGCGAGGTTCATCGGGGCATCTCCAGGCGACGGAACGGTCGAGTTTATCGCCGCGGACAAGTCCGGCTCCCGGCAAACGAAACGGCCGCCCGAGGGCGGCCGTTCGATGGGAGCGCGTCCCGCTACTTCTTCTCGGCCTTGGCCTTTTCGGGCTTGGCGGGCGCCGACGTCTTGGTCGCCGCGGCCGCGGGGACCGCCGCCGGAGCCGGCGTGGCCGCCTTCGTTTCGACGTTCAGGTTGACCGCGGGCCACTGGCGCCCGTGGCACGCCGGATTGGCGCAGAAGTTGCCGCCTTCACGCCCGAACTCCAGCTTGCCGTGGCACATCGAGCACGTGTCGTCGAGCTTGAAGCGGTGCTCGTGCATGAAGTTGGGCTCGTTGTGGCTGTCCGGCGGGGTCACGCCGGCGACGATCGTCGACGGCACGGTGCTCTTGCCGTTCTCGAGCTTCACCTGCGGCAGGTTGTGGCACAGCGTGCACTGTAGCCGGATCGCCTCGCCCTTGTCGTTCATGTGCTTGCCGTCGTGGCAACGGAAGCAACCGGGAAAGTCCTTGTGCTGGCCGTGATTGGGGAACGACTTCCAGGTGACGCCCTTCTCGTCGAAGGTGCCGGCGAGCAGGATTTCCCTCATGACCTTCTGGAACTGCGCGTCCTTTTCCTTCAGGTTCGCCGCAACCAGGCGACTTCGCCGCGTTCTCGGCGATGATCTTGTCGATCGCCTTGGAGCGCTCTTCCTGGGGGCCGCTCAGGTCGCCGACGGCCTTGATCAGCTCGACGGCGCGCGCCTTCACGCCGGGCAGTTCGCGGTCGATCTTGCCCGCCGCGATGGCCGCGTCCACGCGGTCGGCCGGGTTCGGGAACGGATGGCCCACCGCGTTGTGGCAGTTGAAGCACTCCATCCGGCGCGGCTCGAGCTTCGCGAGGTCGTCCTTCGAGAGCTTCGACTCGGCATCCGTATAGACGATCTTCGTGCCGTCGGGCTTCGTGATCTGGACCCAGGGAATCTCGCGTCCCTGCACGTCCGGGCTCTTGTACTGCACGTCGTTTGCGATGTGCCAGTGGATGCCGGAAACCTTCCAGGACACGTCGCGCGGCGCATCGGCACTCGTGTGCAGCGTCAGCCGGTATTCGATCTCGCTGCTCTTCGGATCGGTGTCGTAGCGCTTGTTGACCACGATGCTGTCGTGATGCTCGGTCTGCGGGTAGTGGCAGGCCTCGCAGGCCTCGCGCGCCGGGCGCAATCCGGATGCGTGCAGCGGACGCTCGTAACCGGCGATCATGCCCCACAGTTCCTTGAGGTGCGTGGGCTTCATCGCGATGAGCTTCAGGGTCGAATTGCGGCCCATGTGGCACTCGACGCAGTGGACCCGGGCGTGGGCCGCGGTCTTGTGCGACGTCGATCTCCTCCGGGTGCACCGCGTGGCACGTGCTCTCGCAGAACTGGTCGCTGTTCGTGTACTCCCAGCCCGCGATGCCGACGGCGCCCAGCACCATCAGCCCGATGCCGATCGCGATGAACGTGCCGATCGCCCCCACCATGGTCTTGCGACCGAAGCTCATCTTCATTGCTCGTTCTCCTCCCCCCAGATTGTCACGAGGGCTCCGTCCTTTCGGACGGAGCCCTCATCGCAATGCTACCGCCAACCCTAGAAGACGACGCCGAACAGGATCAGGCCGATCGTGATCAGGCCGAGCACCACGCCCGCCGTGCCGAGGATCCGGCCGAACAGCAGGCTTTCGCGCTTCGGCGCCGGCGCCTCCAGCTGCTGCAATCGGCCCTGCTCGACCAGGCGCGCGTACTCGACCGGACGCTCGTCCTTCAGCTCGTGCTCCGAGACAACGCCGGTGAAGAACACCATGTCCATCGGGAACTTCTCCGGCCGCAGGTGGCCGTTGAAGAAGTGGATCGTGAAGATGAAGCCCACCGCCAGCAGCGCCTCTTCGCCGTGGACGATCATCGCGATGTTGAACACCCAGCCCGGCAGGAACTGCGAGAAGAACATCGGGAACCACAGCATGAAGCCCGAGCCGCCGATGATGAACATGCCCCAGAAGACCGCCCAGTAATCGAACTTCTCCCAGTAGGTGTAGCGGTCGAACTGCGGGCGCGGCCCCTTGCCGAAGAACCACTTGAACATCCCGACGATGTCCTGCCCGTCCTTCAGGTTGGGCACCATCGAGTACGGGCCCCAGAAGTACGCGAGCCAGTCCTCGGCGAGGAAGGCGCGGACGAAGACCCGGACGACGTGGCCGACGAAGAGCACCGTCATGATGACCGCGGAGATGCGGTGGATCAGCGCGGCGCCCTGGAAGCCGCCCATCGCCTTGACGAGAGTAACGGCCCAGTCGTGGTCGGAAAACAGCAGCGGCACGCCGGTCAGCGCGAGGCCGATGAACGAGATCATCATGAACGCGTGCATCACGATCTCGACCGGGCCGAAGCGGCGGTAGTGGGGCCCTGCCGCGTGGGAGCGCGCGACCGGCACCGAGGTGTTCAAAGCCATCGAACTAGACATTTCCCGTTCCTTTCAACGACCGCGGCGCCGTTCGCGCACTTCCTTCAGCTCGCGCAGCATCCACAGCAAGGTGTGCAGGCCAAAGAAGGAGAACACCCCGATCAGCAGCCACACCATGAACAGCCGCGTGTAGTACAGGATGGGCTCGCCCTCGCGGTCGCGCGGGTTGCCGTGAGGCTTGAAGGCGGCGAAGTTGGCGTTCGCGCCCGGGTGGCAGCTGCGGCAGGTGCTGACGCGGTTTTCCGGCGAGATCATCGACTTCGGGTTCGATGCCGGCAGCACTTCGTGCGCGCCGTGGCAGCTGTTGCAGGTCGCGACGCGCGTGAAGCCGAGGTTCGTCACCTGACCGTGGTAGGTGTCGCGGTACGTCGTCAGCAGGCCGCCGTGGCAGTTGCCGCACTCCTTGATGACGTCGACCTGCCATTGCGCCGAGGTGTGCGACTGGATCCCGTGCGCGCTGTGGCAGTCGATGCAGGTCGGCGCAGCCGAGTTGCCGGCCTGGCGCATCTGCCCGTGCATGCTGTTGGTGAAACGGCTGTACACCTGCTGGTGGCAACTGCCGCACATGCCCGCTATGTTCTCGCGGCTGACCCGGCTGTCGGCGTCCATCTTGCCGCGGATCTTGTGAGCGCCGTGGCAACCCGTGCAGGTCGGCGCCTTGCCGGCGTCGGCGGTGCCGCCATTGGTCTTCTTGCCGTGGATGCTGTCGTGGTACATCGCCACGATGTTGCCGCCGGGGAGATGGGCCTTCTGGACCACGGCGTCGTTGCCGTGGCACGAACCGCAGGTCGCCTCCTGCTTCGCCACGTGCGTGCGCGACGCGGGATCGGTGGACTTGAGGATGTCGTGCTTGCCGTGGCAGTCGGTGCAGGTGGCCGCCACCATGTTGCCGACCTTGCGCGCCTTCGCGTGCGCGGTCGACTCGTACTCCTTCACGGCCGCGTCGTGGCAGGCCGCGCAGTTGGCCGGTTTCAGCTTGGGCTCGTGCGGCAGCTTCTCGGCCGACACGTCGCTGTGGCAGTCGGTGCACTTGAACTGCATCTGCCCGTGCACGGAACCGGCGAAGGCCTTGGCATCCACGGCAATCGACTTGCCGCTCTCGGACTTCGCTGCCGGGTCCGAGTGGCACATCATGCAGCTCTCGTTGGGATCCGGAGGCGGAGCGGCGGCGGCGGCGGCGGGCAGGCTTGGCGTCGAGCGAAAGAGAGAAGGACAGAGCGGCCAGCGCCACCAGGCCAGGCAGAAGGCGAGACAGACGGATTTTCAGCATGTTGGGCCCGCGCATCGAATCACTCGGCATTCAACGGCGGCGCGCGGAGAATGCGCATCAGGGCGCGCTGCTTGGTCATGGCGCGGGCAGTGTTGCATGCGACTCCCGTGCTCCGTTGATTCACGTCAAGGCGATCACCGTGCCGTCCCCTTGATGCACGTGGGTTTCGATGCCGTCAAACGAATCGATCTCTTCGATCGCTTCGGGCCACGTCCTGACTCGGTCGACGTTGCGCCTCGTCAAACGCGCCGTCGCGCCGCTGCTACGCTGAACAGGCGTTTCATGCGCAACCCGCATCACCTGCCTCGCATCGACAGCACGGAGACCTCATGAAAGCCCGTTGCACGCTCATCGCGGCGCTTGCCGCCATCGCCATGCCCGCGCTCGCGCTTGCGCAGAGCGGCACATTCAACGTCCGCCAGCTCACGCCCGAGACGGCCGCCAAGGCCACGCGCGCGGCGCTCGACGACTGCCGCAAGCGCGGCTACCAGGTGGCCGTCGCCGTCGTCGACCGCGCCGGCGTCGCGCAGGCCCTGATGCGCGACCGCTTTGCCGGTCCGCACACCGTCAGCACCGCGATCAACAAGGGCTGGACAGCGATCAGCTTCCGCACCGACACGCTCGAGTTCGGCCGGGCGACCGCCGGGGCCAGCGAGAGCGCCGGCATCCGCCACCTGCCGAACGTCGTCGCGGTCGGCGGCGGCGTGAACATCCAGGCCGGTGGAACGACCGTCGGCGCGATCGGCGTCTCGGGCGCGCCGACCGGCGAGGCGGACGAGGCCTGCGCAAAGGCCGGCATCGCCGCGATCCGCGACGAACTGGACTTCTAGGGCCCGGTTCGTCCCTGGGTCGCGCATGCGCGACCCAGGCGGCCCGCGCGCGACCGCGGGGGTGCCCGCGATACCATCGACGGCGTGACCTCCCGTCTCACGCCGTCGACGGCAGTGCTGCTCGTGCTGCCGCCGTTGTTCTGGGCCGGCAACGCCGTCGTCGGGCGCGCGCTCGTCGGCGACTTCCCCCCGCTGGCCCTGTCGTTCTGGCGCTGGGCACTGGCGTTCGCGATCCTCGCGCCCTTCGCCGCGCGATCGATCCGGGCTCATCGCGACACGATTCGCTCGCACTGGCAGGTTCTCGCCGTCCTCAGCTTCCTCGGCGTGGCCTGCTACAACTCCCTGCAGTACCTCGCGCTGCAGACATCGGGCGCCGTCAACGCGACCCTCATCGGCGCCTCCGGGCCGGTGGCCGGCCTGCTGATCGGCGCGGCGTTCTATCAAACCCGAGTGACCCACCGACAATGGATCGGCGCCGCGCTGTCGGTTGCCGGCGTCCTGTGGGTGATCACGCGCGGCGACCCGGCGAACCTGCTCGGCTTCCGGTTCGCGATGGGCGACCTGATCATGCTGGTCGCGACCGTGCTGTGGAGCTTCTACACGTGGATGCTGCGGCGCCAGCGACCGCCGCTGCCGATGACTGCGTTCCTGGCAGTGCAGATCGGGCTCGGCGCACTGATGATCCTCCCCGTGTTCCTGATCGAACTCGCCGTCACCCAGCGCGTCCCGGAAGCCACGGCGACCAACGTCGCGGCCCTCCTCTACGTAGCCGTGCTGCCGTCGATCGTTGCCTACTACTGCTGGGACCGCGGCGTGGCACAGGCCGGCGCCGTCCTGCCGCTGTACTTCGTCAACCTCACCCCGGTCTTCACGGCCCTCCTCGCCACGTCCTTCCTCGCCGAGCCGATCGGCCTGTATCACGTCGTGGGCGGGGCCCTGATCCTGGTCGGGATCCACCTCGCGAACCGGCCAGTCGCCTGATCCGCCCGGCCTGGGACACGCGCAGGCGCGCAAGAGGCGTTGGCTACAATGCCGCGTTCCGCCGATCCACCCCAGCCCGGGCGAAGGCCAAGCGATGCCGATGCGTAACGACCAGGTCGTCACCGTGCGACGCACCGACTATCGGCCACCCGCGTTCCTGCTCGACCGCGTCGAGCTCGAGTTCGATCTCGACCCCGCGTCGACGCGCGTCGCGTGCGACCCTCGAAGTGCGTCGCAACCACGCCCTTCCAGGCAACAGCGGCCCGCTGGTCCTCGACGGCGAAGACCTCGAACTCGAGTCGGTGGCGGTCGATGGCACGGCACTGGCGCGCTCAAGCTACGAGTTGATCGCCGGGGCGCTGCGCATCCCGGCGCCATCCGATCGCTTCACCGTCCGGACCGTCAACCGCATCTGCCCGGAGGCGAACACCGAGCTGATGGGCCTGTTCGTGTCGAACGGCAATTACTTCAGCCAGTGCGAGGCCGAGGGCTTCCGCCGCATCACGTTCTTCCCGGATCGACCCGACGTGATGGCACCGTACCGCGTGACCGTGCGCGCGGACGAAGGCCGCTATCCGGTGCTGCTGTCGAACGGCAACCTGGTCGAGCAGGGCCGGCTCGACGGCGGCCGCCATTACGCGGTGTGGGACGACCCGTTCGCCAAGCCGAGCTACCTGTTCGCGCTGGTCGCCGGCCGCTTCGACGTGCACGAGGAGCGCGTCGTGCGCGCCAGCGGCCGCGAAGCGCTGCTGCAGATCTACGTCGAGCCCGGCAACCTCGACAAGACCGCCCACGCGATGGCGAGCCTGAAGCGCGCGATCGCGTGGGACGAAGCGCCGGTTCGGGCTGGAACTCGACCTCGACCGCTTCATGATCGTCGCCACCAACCACTTCAACATGGGGGCGATGGAGAACAAGGGCCTCAACATCTTCAACGCGAAGTACGTGCTGGCGAATCCGAAGGTGGCCACCGACGCTCGACTACGCCGGCATCGAGTCGATCGTCGGCCACGAGTACTTCCACAACTGGACCGGCAACCGGGTCACCTGCCGCGACTGGTTCCAGTTGAGCCTGAAGGAAGGCCTGACCGTGTTCCGCGACCAGGAGTTCGCCGCCGACATGATGGGCGACACCGCCAGCCGCGCGGTCAAGCGCATCGAGGACGTGCGGCTGCTGCGCGCGGTGCAGTTTCCCGAGGACAGCGGCCCGATGTCGCATCCGGTGCGGCCCGACAGCTACCAGGAGATCGGCAACTTCTACACGGCCACGGTCTACGAGAAAGGCGCCGAGGTCGTCCGCATGATGCAGACGCTGGTCGGCGTCGACGGCTTCCGGCGCGGCATGGATCTCTACTTCAAGCGTCACGACGGCCAGGCCGTCACGTGCGACGACTTCGTCGCCGCCATCGCGGACGCCAACGGCCGCGACCTGACGCAGTTCAAGCGGTGGTACGCGCAGGCGGGCACGCCGCTCGTCACGGCCGCCACCCGCCACGACCCGGCCGCCGGGATGCTCGAGCTCACGCTGTCGCAGTCCACGGCGCCGACGCCGGGGCAGCCGTCGAAGGAACCCTTGCACATTCCGATCGCCGTCGGCCTGGTCGGCGGCGACGGCGTCGACATCCCGCTGCAACTGGAGGGCGAGACGTCCGCGCGGGGAACGACGCGGGTCCTCGACCTGACCCAGCCGAGCACAGACGTTTCGCTTCGTCCATGTGAAGTCCCCGGTCGTGCCGTCGCTGCTGCGCGGCTTCTCGGCGCCGGTGACCGTCGACGCGCAGTTCGACGATCGCGACCTCGCGTTCCTCGCCGCGCACGACTCCGATCCGTTCAACCGCTGGGAAGCCGGCCAGAAGATGGCGATCGCGCGCCTGATGGCGCTGACCGACGCGGTCGAGGCCGGCCGGCCGCTCGCGCTCGACGAATCGTTCGTCGACGTCGTGCGGAGCACGCTGGCGGACCCGGGCCTGTCGCCGTCGTTCAAGGAACAGGCGCTGACGCTGCCGGCCGAGGGCTTCATCGGCGAGCAGCGCGCCGTGATCGAGCCCGGAGCGATCCGCGCCGCGCGCCGCTTCGTGCACGGGGAACTGGGTCGTCGCCTGGCAACGGAGTGGAAGGCCGTCTACGACGCGCTGGCGGTCCCGGGTCCGTACTCGCCGGACCACGCCTCGGCCGGCAAGCGCGGACTGCGCAATCTCGCGCTCGCCTACCTGGTCGACGCCGACGTGCCCGGCGCGCTCGAACTCGCGCGCGCTCAGCTGGTGGCGGCCGAGAACATGACCGAGGTGCAGGGCGCGCTGATCGCGATCGTGAACAGCGCCGCACCCTGGAAGGCGGACGTCCTCGCGCAACTGGCGCGGGCCTGGTCGAGCGAACCGCTGCTGATGACCAAGTGGCTGCAGGTCCAGGCGACCGCGATGGCGCAACCCGGAGAGCCGCCGGGCGTCGAGCGCGTCCGCATCCTGATGCGACATCCGGCGTTCTCGATGGACAACCCGAACGCCGTGTTCGCGCTGTTGCGCGCGTTCTGCGCGCTGAACGAAGCCGAGTTCCACCGCCGCGGCGCCGACGGCTATTCACTCTGGGTCGACGCGGTGCTGGCGCTCGACCGCATCAATCCGACGGTGGCCGCGCGCATCGCGCGCGCGCTCGATCGCTGGCGCCGGTTCGCCACCGACCGGCAGCACGCGATGCGCGAAGCGCTGGAGCGGGTCGCCGCCGCCGATCACCTGTCGCGCGACGTGCGCGAAATCGTCACCAAGTCGCTGGAGAACTGAACCGATGGCCCGCCTGTCCCTGACACACCACCTGATCCGCTGCGAACGCGAGCACGGACTCGACCCCGACCTGCGGTTGCTGCTCGAGGTGATCGCGCGCGCGGTCAAGGCGATCAGCCACGCGGTCGGCAAGGGGGCCCTCGGCGGCGTGCTCGGCCACGCGGGCACGACGAACGTCCAGGGCGAGGCGCAGAAGAAGCTCGACGTGCTGTCCAACGAGATCCTGGTCGAGGCGAACAGCTGGGGCGGCTACCTGGCCGGCATGGCTTCGGAGGAAATGGACGGCCCGGTCGGCATTCCGGTGGCCTACCCGCGCGGCAAGTACCTGCTGCTGTACGACCCGCTCGACGGCTCGAGCAACATCGACGTCAACGTGTCGGTCGGCACGATCTTCTCGGTGCTGAAATGCCCGGACGGCGTCACCGAACCCGACGAGAGCGCCTTCCTGCAGCCGGGCACCGAGCAGGTGTGCGCCGGCTATGCCGTGTACGGACCGCAGACGCTGCTGATGCTGACCATCGGCCACGGGGTCGTCGGCTTCACGCTCGACCGCGACACCGGCTCGTTCCTGCTGACCCACGAGAACGTGCGGATTCCCGAGGACACCGGCGAGTTCGCGATCAACGCCTCCAACGCGCGGCACTGGGAGCCGCCGGTCCGGCGCTACATCGACGAGCTGCTGGCCGGGAAGACGGGGCCGCGCGGACGCGACTTCAACATGCGCTGGGTCGCCTCGATGGTGGCCGACGTGCACCGGATCATGTCGCGCGGCGGGATCTTCATGTATCCCCGCGACGCCCGCGACCCGGGCAAGCCGGGCCGGCTCCGCCTGCTGTACGAAGGCAACCCGATGGCGTTGCTGGTCGAGCAGGCGGGCGGCGCGGCGACCAACGGCGACAAGCGCATCCTCGAGGTGCGGCCGTCGAAACTGCACGAGCGGGTCGCCGTGTTCCTCGGCTCGAAGAACGAGGTCGACCTCGTCACGTCCTACCACCGCGAATGACGCCGACGCGGCGCGTGCCGTCGACGGTCCTCGTCGCGCTGCAGTTCGCCCTGGTCCTCGCGCTCGTCTTCGCCACGCGCTGGCCGGTGCCGACCCGGGCGTGGCCGGCGACCCTCTTCCTGCTCGCGGTCGCGATCGTGCTCGGCGTGTGGACGCTCGGCTACAACCGCTGGGGCAACTTCAACATCCGTCCGGAGCTCAGGCGCGGCGCGCGGCTGGTGACCGGCGGGCCTTACCGCCACATCCGGCACCCGATGTACGCCTCGGTGCTGCTCGGCACGGGCGCACTCGTCGTCGCCGACGCGCGGCCGTGGCGCATCGCGCTGCTGGTCGCCCTGCTGGTCGTTCTGATGCTGAAGGCCGCACGCGAGGAGGAGTACCTGCGAGCGGCGTTCCCGGAATACGCCGCCTACGCGTCTCGCACGTGGCGGCTGGTTCCGTTCGTCTACTAGGTTCGACGCTCCGATGGGACGCTCCGTGTCTTCGGGTGACCGAAGAGCCGAGCACTCGATTTCCTTCGGCCCCGGCCTCGAATCGGCAAGCAGCCATCTGCGCCTGGGCGGGCTGCGGGGTGCCTCGACTCCGCGCGCGTCGACGCAGGCGTCATTCGGCGGATGGCGCGCCATGCGGGCTCCCAGCTTTCGGGCTCGCGAAGTCATCGAACGCCGCATCGTGCCTCGCGGCTGCGACGCGCTGGCCCGCCGGACTCACGCCAATGGCACGCCCGCTGTCTGACGCGCGCTGCGCGAGGCGCCCCACACCCCGCCCAGACGCCATCCCTTGTGGCGAGTGAAGAGCGCGCCGCGCTCCAGCCTGTCCACGACGCTCGGCGCGTCGATCGCGGCGTGGGGTGCCTCGCGCAGCGCGACGCCGTGCGGCGGGCGTCGCATTCCAGAAACTGCGGCGGGCCGGGACCAACACTGGCCGGAAGGCACGACCGCCGGAACCGCAAGCTCTCACTCCGAAAGCCGCCCGCCCGCAGGGAACCACTTGAACCCCGTGTCGCCCGCCGCGCGTCGCGCGGAGTCGAGACGCCCCGCAGCGCGGTCGGCGCGCAAGGAACGCGGTCGGCGCACTCGGGACTCCGCGCTCAAGTCCGTGTATCGCGCCTCTACAACCCGCGCGCTACGGCAGGATCACCGTCGAACCGACCGTCTTGCGCGACGCGAGGTCCGACTGCGCCTTCGCGGCGTCGGCGAGCGAGTAGCGCTGCTCGATGTCGACCTTGAGCTTGCCACCCGCCATCATGTCGAACAGTTCTTCCGAGGACGCTTCGAGGCGCGACCGCGGAACGATGTGCGTGGCGAGCGTCGGACGGGTCACGAACAGCGAGCCCTTGGCGGCGAGGATGCCGAGGTTGACGCCTGTCACCGCGCCCGAGGCATTGCCGAAGCTCACCATCAGGCCGCGCGGCTGGATGCAGTCGAGCGACCCTTCCCACGTGTCCTTGCCCACGCTGTCGTAGACCACCGGCAGCTTCGCGCCCTTCGTCAGCTGCATCACGCGCTCGACGAAGTTCTCCTTCGTGTAGTCGATCGTCTCCCACGCGCCGTGCTTCTTCGCCAGCGCGGCCTTCTCGGGCGAGCTGACCGTGCCGATCAGCTTCACGCCCAGCGCCTTCGCCCACTGGCACGCGATCAGTCCGACGCCGCCGGCAGCCGCGTGGAACAGGATCGTCTCGGTGCCCTGCAGCCGGTAGGTCTGGCGGAACAGGTACTGCACCGTCAGTCCCTTCAGCATCACGGCGGCCGCTTCGTCGAAGCCGATCTTCTTCGGCAGCTTCACGACCGTGGCGACCGGCATGGTCCGCATTTCCGAGTACGCGCCGATCGGCCCCTGCGGATAGGCGACGCGGTCGCCTGCCTTCAGGAACTTCACGTTCGAGCCGACCGCTTCCACGACACCGGCGCCCTCGAAGCCGAGGCCGTGCGGCAGCGCGGTCGCATACAGCCCGGTGCGGTAGTAGATGTCGATGAAGTTCAGGCCGATCGCATGCTGCCGGATGCGGACCTCGTCCGGGCCCGGGTCCTTCACATCCACCTCGGCCAGTTCCAGCACTTCCGGACCGCCGTGCGCGCGAATCATCACCGCCTTGGTCTTCATGACGCCTCCTTGGGAGTTGAGCCCGCCGCCGCCTTCGCCCTCGGCGAAAGCGTCAGCACATAAACGCCGGCGAGGACCAGCCCGGTGCCGGCCAGCTGCCAGCCCGATACCGGTTCGCCGAGAAAGACGAACGCCAGCCCGATCGTCGCGATCGGACCCACCATCGCCGCCATCGACGTGCGGCCCGCGCCGATGCGCTCGATCGCGAGCATGGTCGCGAACACGGGCAGCACCGTGCACAGTGTGGCATTGAGCAGGGACAGCCAGTACACCGGCGCCGGCTGCGCGAGCGAGCTCACCGGGTTCACCAGCAGGAAGTGCAGCATCACGGCCACGCTGGAGACGCACATCGCATACGACGTCAGGCGGATTGCGCCGAGCCGCTTCACGAGTTCGCCTCCGATCACGAGATAGAGCGCGTAGCAAAGCGCGCTGCCGAACACCAGCAGGCTGCCGAGCGCGAGGCGCCCGCCCTCGAGCCGCACGTCGTGCCAGAACGCGAGCACGATGCCGGCGTAGGACAGCGCGAGCGCGATCCACTCGAGCCGTCGAATCCGCTTCGCCAGGAAGAATGCGGAGAGCAGCAGCACGATGGTGGGATTCAGGAACAGGATGAGACGCTCGAGCGCCGCGCTGACGTGCTGCAGCCCGAGGAAGTCCAGGTAGCTGGCCAGATAGTAGCCGAGCACCCCGAGCGCGATCAGCCGGCCGTGGTCGCGGCGCGCGAGCGGTTGGGCACCGCGCGATGCCCACCAGTACGACACGACGAAGAACGGCGCGGCGAACGCCATGCGCAGCGCGATCAGCGTGAGCGGATCGACGTTGTAACGGTAGGCCAGCTTGACGACGATCGCCTTGCCGGAGAACAGCACGCTGCCGGCCACCGCGAGCGCGAGGCCGGGCAGGAGCGTGCGGCGCTGGGAGGAATGCACGCGCCGATTCTACGGAGCGCCGTTCAGCGTCCCGCGCGCCACGCGCTCCACCCCAGCAGCGCCCAGCCCAGGAGGAACGCGACGCCGCCGAGAGGCGTGATCGCGCCGAGGCCGCGCACGCCGCTCAGGGCAAGCGCATACAGGCTGCCGGAGAAGAGGACGGTACCGGCGACGAAGCACCAGCCGGCCCAGCGGGCCGCCGGCCCGCGCCAGCGGTCGCAGGCCCACGCGACGGCCAGCAGGCCGAGCGCGTGGATGACCTGGTAGCGCGCGCCGGTGTCGAAGATGGCCAGCAGGTCGGGCGCAAGCCGCGCCTTCAACGCGTGGGCGGCAAACGCGCCGGCGCCCACGCCGATGAAGGCGGAGGCCGAACCGAGGATGACGAACAGGCGTTCGTGGCCGTCGCGGGTCATGGAGCGCGTCACCGTTGCCGTGCGGGAGGGACGGCAAGGGTAGCGCGACCATGGCGCAGCCCTTGCTGGCCCCGCCGGATGACGAGTTCCGCTCCGGCATCGATGCGACGATCCCTCCCCGAGGCGACGGCACGGCCGAGTTGTGCGCAAGGCCGTGCCTTTGCCATGCTCCGTCCAGCTCTTCTTTCCGGGAACCACCATGAGTTCGTTCGCACCGTCCACGGCGCAGGCCTGGGCACTGCTCCTCGTCGCCGGCCTGCTCGAGATCGGCTGGGCCGTCGGCATGAAGAGCACCGAAGGCTTCACGCGCTGGGGACCGAGCGTCGCGGTGCTGGTCACGGCGCTGCTGTCGTTCTACCTGCTCGCGCTCGCGATGAAGACGCTGCCTGTCGGCACCGCGTATGCGGTGTGGGTCGGCATCGGCGCCGCGGGAGCGGCGGTGCTCGGCATTGCGTTGCTCGGCGAGACGCCCTCGCCGCCGCGCATCGCGAGCATCCTGCTGATCGTCGCCGGGGTCATCGGACTGCGCCTGTTCTCCGGCCCTTGATCGGCGCGGGGAGGCGCCTTCGCACCCGTTGCTATGCTCCCGCGTGCAGCGCAACCGCTGCGCCGTCCATCCATTGAAGAACCACCTCCGCACGATCCTCCGACGCCTGCTCGTCGGCGCCATCGCCACCGCGGCGCTCGCCGCGTGCCGCCCCGGCGGCAGCGACGCCGCCGCGCAACTCGAAGGTTGCCGGATCCCGGGTGTCGACCGCGAAGTCCGCTGCGGCACGGTGTCGATGCCGGAGGACCCGGACCAGCCGCAAGGCAAGACCATCGAGATCCGCTTCGCGGTGGTCCCGGCGGTCGCTCGCAACAAGCAGCCCGACCCGGTGTTCGTCCTCGCGGGAGGCCCCGGCCAGGCCGCCACCCGCACCGGGCGGCAGATGCTGGCGGTTCTGAACGAGGTGAACGCGCGGCGCGACATCGTGTTCATCGACCAGCGCGGCACCGGCGGCTCGCACCCGCTCGAGTGCAAGGTGGAGGAAACGTCGATCAGCGCCACGTTCGAGCAGTCGCAGCAGATCGAGCGGCTCGGCGCCTGCCTGAAGGAACTCCGCGGCGATCTCCGGCAATACGCCACCTGGATCGCGGTCCGGGACTTCGACGCCGTGCGGGCGCGCCTGGGCGCCGAGCAGGTCAACCTCTGGGGCGGCTCGTACGGAACGCGCGCCGCGCTCGAGTACATGCGGCAGTACCCGCAGCGCGTGCGCAGCACGGTGCTCGACGGCGTCGCACCGCCCGACATGGTGCTGCCGGCGTCCTTCGCGCTCGACGCCGACGCCGCGCTGTCGGCGCTCGTCGATGCGTGCGCGCGCGACGAACGCTGCCTTCAGCGTTACCCCGGGATGACGAAACGCATCGACGAACCTGCTCGCGCGGGCCGACCTCGGCATCGACGTGCGCGTGCCGCATCCGCTGACCGGGTTGCCGGAGCCGATCAGGATCGATCGCCGCGTGCTGTCGTCGCTGCTGCGGGTGCCGCTGTACTCGCCGCAGCTGTCGGCCGTGCTGCCATACGCGCTCGCGCAGGCCACGGACGGCGACTTCACGCCGCTGGTCGCCCTGAGCGCCGCCGTCGCGGGCGGCATCAACGAGAACTTCGCGGCCGGCATGCACTTCGCCGTGGTGTGCGCGGAGGACATGCCGCGGGTCGACGCCGGGCAGCGCGCGAAGATCGCGGCCACCCGCTTCGGCAACGCCTTCCTCGACGTCTACGAGCGCGCCTGCAAGGGCGTCCCGTCGCGCCCGGTGCCGTCCGGGTTCTACGAGATCCCGGCCAGCCGAACGCCGGTGCTGGTGCTGTCCGGCGGGCTCGATCCCGGCGACTCCGCCGCGCCACGGCGCCCGCGTCGCGGAGCAACTCGGCAACGCGCGCCACATCGTGGCCCCGTATCTCGGTCACGGCATCAGCACGAACGGCTGCGCGCCGACGCAGCTGGCGCGCTTCATCCGCGACGCCGGCTTCGACAAGGTCGACGCCGCCTGCCTGACCCGCCTGCCGGCCGCGACGTTCTTCGAGCCGATCGACCCCGTGCGCGCCGCGGCATCGGCGACAGCGAAGCAACCGGCGCGATGATCGAAGTCGAACACCTCGCCAAGCAGTTCGACGCGCGCGTCGAGGGACGGCGCGCGCGCGTCGTCGCGGTCGAGGACATCGGATTCACGGCGCTCGACGGCCGCATCACCGCGCTGCTCGGCCCCAACGGCGCTGGCAAGACCACCACGATGCGCGTCGTCGCCGGCCTCGTCCGCGCCGACCGCGGCCACGCGCGCGTCGGCGGCGTCGACGTCGCGGCCGACCCGCACGCGGTGCGGGCGCAGCTCGGCATGCTGTCGGACGCACGCGGGCTCTACGCGCGGCTCACCGCGCGCGAAAACGTCCACTACTACGCGGACCTGCGGCAGGTGCCGCGCGCCGACGGCGACCAGCGCCTGGCGATGATCGCCGACCTGCTGGACATGGGCGCCCTGCTCGATCGCCGCATCGAAGGCTTCTCGACCGGCGAGCGGATGAAGGTCGCCCTCGCCCGCGCGCTGATCCACGATCCGCAGCACCTGATCCTCGACGAGCCGACCAACGGCCTCGACGTCGTGTCCACGCGCGCGCTGCGCCGGCTGCTCCAGCACCTGCGCGCAGCGGGCAAGTGCATCGTCGTCTCGACCCACATCATGCAGGAGGTCGAGCAGCTCGCCGACGAGATCGTGATCGTGGCGCACGGACGCACGGTGGCGCGCGGCACCGCCGAGATGATCCGGGCGACGGCCGGGACGGCGACGCTCGAGGACGCGTTCGTCGCCCTCGCGTACCCGGCGCACGGGGAACCGACCGCATGACCGCGTGGATCGTCTTCCGCAAGGAACTCACCGACGCGTTGCGCGACCGGCGGACGTGGATGGTCGTCCTGGTCAGCTCGATCCTCGCCGGGCCGATCTCGCTGCTGCTGCTGTCGAAGTTCGTGGCGAGCGTCGAGGAGAACGTCGCCCGGCGCGAAGTCTTTCTCGCCGGCGGCGCTGCGGCGCCGACGCTGGCCAACTTCATCCAGCGCGCGGGCGGGACCGTGAAGGAGGCTCCCGCCGACTTCCGCGAACTGGTGCGCTCGGGCGAACTGCAGAACGCGGTCGTCGTCGTGCCGCCGGACTTCGAAGCGAGGCTCGGGCGCGGGGAGTCCGATCCGCCTCGACGTGGTGTTCGACGACACGTCGAGCCGCAGCCAGGGCCCGGCGCGCGCAACGGTCGGCATGCTGCGCGCGTTCGGCCGCGAACTCGGCAGCCAGCGCCTGATCGCGCGCGGCGTCGGGCTGCAGGTGCTCAGTCCGGTGGATGTCGAGGAGATCAACCTGGCGGCCGGCAAGTCGCGCGGCGCGCAGCTGCTGTTCCTCGTCCCGTGGCTCGCGCTGCTCGGCGCGGTGGTCGGGCGCGATCAGCGTCGCCATCGACGTCACGGCGGGCGAGCGCGAGCGCGGATCGCTGGAGCCGCTGCTGATGAACCCGGTGTCGACGCCGGCGATCGTGCTCGGCAAGTGGGCCGTGGTTGCCGCGTGTTCGGCCGCGGTGGTCGTGCTGACGCTGGTCGGCTTTCGCGGCGCGATGGTGTTCATCCCGAGCGAGAGCCTGTCGGCTCTGATGCAGTTCGGCGCGGCGGAGTCCGCGCTGTTCCTGGCGATGCTGCTGCCGTTCGCCGCCATGATCGCCGCGGTCAACATGTTCGCCGCCACGTACGGCCGCAGTCACAAGGAAGCGCAGACCTACGCCAGTTACCTGACGATGCTGGTGAACTTCGCGCCGGTGATCCCGCTGTTCCTGTCGGTGCGCGACGCCGCCTGGCAGCTCTTCGTTCCGGCGATGGCGCAGCAGGTGGTGATGATGCGGGCGCTGCGCGGCGAAGCCGTCGGCGCCGTCGACGTCCTGGTGCCGGCGGCCGTGGCGATCGGCATCACGGCGCTTGCGCTGGGTGCGCAGGCCCGCCTGTTGCGCAACGAGCGGATCGTCTTCTCGCGCTGACGCTCCGCGTCGCGGAGCAACGCGCCTTTTCGGGCGATCGGCGCCCGCGCACCGAGTGACATAATCGTTGGCCCATGTCCGAGCCGATGACCGCCACCATCCCGCAGGCCGCGCCGCCCGTGCCGGCGCCGCCGCAGACGATCGGCCGCTTCACGGTGCTCAACGAGATCGGGCGCGGCTCGTACGGCGTCGTCTACTCGGCGCACGATCCCGTCCTCGGACGCGAAGTCGCGATCAAGATCATCCCCCTGGCGAGCGAGGAGCGGTTCCGCACCCAGGTCGAAGCGAGCTTCCTGCGGGAAGCCAAGTCGGCCGGCGGGATGAGCCACCCCGGCATCGTGACGATCTACGACGCCGACAAGACGGACGAACTGGCGTACATCGCGATGGAACGCCTGCACGGCCAGGACCTGCACGAGTACCTGGCGAGCGGCAGCCGGCTGAACCCGCGGCAGGCAGCCGCGATGATGATGCGCGTCGCGGATGCCATCCACTACGCCAACAAGCGCGGACTGGTGCATCGCGACATCAAGCCCAGCAACATCTTCCTGTCGCGCGACCTGAAGCCGAAGCTGCTCGACTTCGGCACAGCGCTCGCGCCGGTTTCCGAGCCGATGCCGAAGGGCACCCGGCAGCTGGTCGGCACGCCGAACTACATGTCGCCGGAGCAGGCCAGGGGCGAGTCGCTCGACGCCCGCAGCGACATCTTCTCGCTCGGCACGATCCTCTACGAGCTGCTCGCGGGCCGGCGCGCCTTCGACGGCCGCACCGTCGACGAGACGCTCGACCGGGTCATGGACGGCGTGCCAAAACCCGTGGAGAAGATTCGCCCCGACACGCCGCCGGCGCTCGCGCAGATCGTCCGCAAGGCGATGTCTCCGAACCCGGCCGATCGCTACCAGAAGGCGTCGGAGCTGCGCAACGCGCTGGCCGAGTTCGTCGACGGCTCGCGTCCCGCGTCGGTCGATTCCACCCGGGCCGCGTCAACGCCGCCCGCGGCGGCGCCCGCGCCGTCGCGCGGCCCGCTCTTCTTCGGTGTCGCGCTGCTCGCGCTGCTGGGCGTTGGCGGCGTCGCGTTGTTCATGCCGCAGCGCGGGCCGGCACCGGCCGCGACCGAAACGGCGACGCCGGTGCCGATCGTCCCGCCGATGGTGCCACCGCCGCCGGCCGTCGACGCCGCGCCCTCGCCGCCCGCGACGAACAGTGCGGACGCGACGAAGGCGGAAAGCAAGGCCGCCGCGCGCAAGCGGGTCGAACCCATCCCTGTCCGCGATGGCACGGTGACAGTCGCCGTCGCGCCGTGGGGCGAAGTCGTGGTCGACGGCTCCGCGCAGGGCGTGTCGCCGCCGCTGACCCAGATCTCGCTGCCGCCAGGGCTGCACACGATCGAGATCCGCAACGGCTCGTTCGAGCCCTTCGTCGCCCGCATCGAGCTGAAGCCGGGCGAGAAGGTCCACCTGCAGCACCGCTTCTAGCGCGGCATGCTGCACCGGTGGCGGCAGGCGCCGCCGGCGCCGTTTCCAGCGCCGTAGCGCTCGCGGCATGGCGCGCACCCGAGTCCTCCTGGCTTGCGCAGCCGCGACGCTGGTCGCGGCCTGCGCGACCACGCCCCCTTCGCCGCCTCCCGCAGCCCACGGTGAGCATCGCCCGACTCTACGAGCAGCCCGCCGCGCGAGCCTTCCTGGACGCGATGCGCCTGTACGAGGAAGGCCAGCACGAGCAGGCCGAGGGGCTGTTCCGACGCGCGCTGTCCGACGGCCTCGCGGACCACCACGACATCGCGATGGCGAACAAGCACCTGGCGTTCATCACCTGCGCCTACAACCGGCCCGTCGATTGCGAAGCCGCATTCCGCGCGGCCTTTGCCGCGGATCCGGGCTTCCGGCTGACCGATGCGGAGGTCGGCCACCCCATCTGGGGGCCGGTGTACAAGCGCGTTGCCGCCGAGGAAGCGACCAGGCGTCCGCCCGCGAAGTAGCGCCGCGGCAAGGTGCGGTCCGCACCACGCGCGGGCGAGCGTGCCCCTTCAGAAGCCGATCCGGACCTTCTTCGCCGCCCGGTCGTCGGCGATGTCCTCGGGCAGCACCTCGTTGCGTCCCGCGAGCTTCGCGTTGCCGAACGCCGCCAGCATCATGCGGCGCATCTCGCGCGGCTTCATGCGCCCGAGCCGGTCGAGGCTCTCGCCGCCGAGTTCCTGGGGGAACGCGCGGCCCCACGCGTGCTCGTTGCGTAGTTCGTCGTAGATGCTCCGCGCGATCCGCCGCGCGCCCTCCTCGTCCGGTGCGTCGATCGCGTAGACGTTCATCCGGTTGAGGATGGGCTCCGGAATCGAGCGCGCGTCGTTCGCCGTCGCGATCCAGACCACGTCGGAAGCGTCGATCGGCACCTCGGCGAACTCGTCGATGAACTCCGTCGCCGTGTCGTGCTCGAGCAGCGTGTACAGGCTGCCCAGCGGGTCGTACTGCCCGTCGCCGCCGGCCTTGTCGATCTCGTCGACCACGATCACCGGGTTGGCGTAGTCGCCGTTGACGAGGGCGTCGAACACCTTGCCCGGCTTCGCGTTCTTCCACTGCGCCGATGCGCCGGACAGGATCCAGCCCGCCGTCAGCGAACTCATCCCGATGAAGTTGTAGCCGGTGCCGAGCAGCTTCGACAGGCGCCGCGCGAAGTGGGTCTTGCCGATGCCTGGATCGCCGAGCAGGAGGATCGGCTCGAGTTCGAGCGGATCGTCCGACGACAGGCAGAGCGCGAGTTGCTTGCGGATGTCCTCCAGCGGCTCCTCGAAGTTCGGAAGCTCGCCGATCAGCGCGTCGATGTCGGGCAACGCCGACGGCTTGATCACGAAGCGCTGCCCGCCGGTGCGGATCATGCGGACGTAGGTCGCGCGCAGCGCCTCGCTGGCGCCCGTCGCCGAGTTCCTGCAACTCGTTCAGCGCTTCCTCGACGCGCGGAACGCGATAGACATCCTTGAAACCGGCGATGGAAATCTGCGGTGCGGGAATCGTCGCTGGCAGGCTCATGGAACCCTCCGTTGGTCGGTCATGTGGCGTTCAAACGTCGCAGATGGCCAAAGGTATACAAGCAAGTCGCTTGCCAGATTCTGCAAAAAGCCGGACGAAAGACAAAAGCACTCGCGGGTGGAGAGTGCCAACGCTGCCGCTCCTGGGCGTGACAGATGGACTCCTCTCCTGCGCCTGGTCGGTCGTGTCGTCTCTTGCGCCTGATCGGCCAGATCCTCTCCTGCGCCTGATCGGCCGCCGGCGTACCTCGACTTCGCGGGCATCGCGGCGGGCGTCATTCGGCTGAGATCGCTCTCTGCGGGCACGCAGCTTTCGGGCTGGTAGCGGCAGGAACGGGTGTGGCGTGCCTTCCGGCCGTTCGCTTCCCGGCCCGCCACCCTGGCGCGCCTGGCACGCCCGCCGCCTGACGCCCGCTGCGCGAGGCACACCGCCGTCCGCCCAGGCGCCTCGCGTATGCGGACAGAAGGAAGGCGAGCTGTGGCTCGGGTGAATGCACGGCGCATCCGTATCGCGCGGCGCGCCGAGCGCGCTGTGGGGTGTCTCGCGCAGCGCGGCGCCGTGCGGCGGGCTTCGCACTCACGAAGCTGCGGCGGGCCAAGACGAACACCTGCCGGAAGGCACGACCGTCGGAACGGCGAGGACTCACGCCGAAAGCTGCCGGCCCGCGGGGAGCACCCTCGGCCCAGTGTCGCCCGCCGCGCGTCGCGCGGAGTCGAGGCACCCCGCAGCGCGGTCGGCGCGCAGGAGGCTAATCGCACGACGCTCCATGAAGCGCGCGCAGCCACAGCGCCCGGTCGCGCGGTCGGCGACTGCCGCGCCACTCACGCAGCGGACTTGAAGCACGTCTCAGGCCGCCGCGCGCAGCCCCTGTTCGGAGGCCCAGACCGCGGCCTCGACGCGCGAGCGGAAGCCGAGCTTCTTCAGCAGGTGCTTCACGTGCACCTTCACCGTGCCCTCGGTGATCGACAGGTTGCGCGCGATCACCTTGTTGCTCTGTCCGCCCGCCAGGCACTTCAGCACGGCGAGCTCGCGGTCGGTGAGGTCGCGCACGTCGCGGCGCTCGCCGCGGGCTTCGTCGCGCAAGGCGCTGGCGAGCGCCGCCGTCAGCGTGTCGCTGATGACGGTCCGGCCCTCGAGCGCGTCGCGCACGCGGCCGAGCAGCTGCTCCGGGTTCCATGTCCTTCAGCAGGTAACCGTCGGCGCCCGCGCGGATGGCCGCCATCAGGTCCTCCGGCGCGTCGGAGACGGTCAGCATCACCACGCGGCGCGACGGATCCTCTTCCTTCAGGGCCGACAGGATCTCGAGGCCGCCGCTGCCCTTCAGGTTGAGGTCGAGCAGCGTGAGGTCCGGCTCCTTCTCCGCCGCGAGCCGGATCGCGGCCTCGTAGTCGCCGGCCTCGCCGACGACGTCGAAGCTCGGCTCGAGCTGCAGCAGCTGGATCACTCCACGGCGGAACAGCGGGTGGTCGTCGACCACGAGGATGGTGTGGCGGGTCGTCATTGCGGACGTCTCGACGGATGTGGCGGATTCGGCTGCGCGGCCGGGCCGAAGGCGGTCTGCGCGATGAAGACGAGGCGGACGCGGGTGCCGGTCGGCTGGCGGCGCTCGATTCACCAGTTGTCCACCCACGGACTGGGCGCGGTCGCGCATGATCGACAGTCCGAAGTGGCCGCGCGGCGACTGCTCGTGCCCTGATCCCGACGCCGTCGTCCTCGATCGTCACCTCGATGGCCTGCCCGGCGCCGCGCTTGAGCGACACCCAGGCGTGGCGCGCGTGCGCGTGGTGCTCGATGTTGGTCAGCGCCTCGCGCACGACCTGCAGCACGTGCACCTGTTCGTTGGCGGACAGCTCGACCTTGAGCAGGTCGTTGTCCAGCGTCGCGTGCACGCCCGATCGACGCTCGAACTCGGCCACCGTGTCGCGCAGCGCACCGGCAAAGCCTTCTTCGCCCAGCCCCAGCCGGAACGTGGTGAGCAGTTCACGCAGTTCGCGGTAGGCGCTGTTGATGCCTTCGCGCAGTTCCATCAGCACGTTCATCGACTGCAGCGAGTGTCCCTCGTGCTCGATGGACGCCGCCAGCCGGGCGAGCTGGATCTTCGTGTACGACAGCGACTGCGCCAGCGAGTCGTGCAGTTCGCGGGCGATCGCCGCGCGCTCCTCGAGAACGCCGAGGCGGCGGTGCTCGTCGCGGCGCTCGGCCGACGCGAGCGCTCCGCCGATGTGCCGCCCCATCGTCTCGGCCAGTTCGAGCTGCCACACCTCGAGCCCCTTGCCCGGCGGCAGCACCAGCGGCATCACCCCGTACGACACGCCGCCTTCCACCAGCGGGATGCCGAGGATGCGCCGCTCGCCGGTCTCGCCGGGCTCGGTGCGCCAGGTGACGCGCCCGCCGTCCGCGCAGTTGCGGCAGTCGACGCCGCGGCAGGCCTTCACCGTCGACTCGTCGCGCGCGAGCGGCATGCCGCGCGTGCTGTCGCCGTGGATCGAACAGATCGCGCCGCTTTCGACGCCGAGCGCCTGCCGCACCATCGACAGCACCCGCGTCAGCGACTCGGCGTCGACCGGCTTCTCGGCCAGCATCCGGGTCGTCTCGTACAGCAGCCCGAGCGAATCGTTGCGTCGCTCGAGGTCGCGCGTCTTCTCCGCGACCTGCTTCTCGAGCGAGCCGTAGAGCCGCGCCAGGTCGTCGACCATGAAGTTGAACGCCTGCCCGAGCTGGCCGATCTCGTCCGGGCCGGCGCTCTCCGCGCGGACGTGGAAGTCTCCGGTGCGCACGCGCTTCGCCGCCTCGGCCAGGCGCGCGATGGGCTGGAACACCTCGACGTTCAGCAGGAACAGCGCCGCCACCACCAGCATCATCATCACGAAGAAGCCGACGCCGAGCAGCAGCCGCAGCTTCTGGATGCGGCCCTCGAGATCGGTCTCGATCTGCCGCACGAGGACGTCGACCTTCGAGACGAAATTCGGGATCGTCGTCAGGAACTCCGCGCGCGCGGTCTCGTCGTCGATCGCGCGACGCGCGAGCGGCGCGATGCGCGACTCCCAGTCGATGACGATGCCCGAGTAGATGCGGTGCACCGGATTCGCGCCGTCGTCCGGGATGCCGCCCAGCAGCGACGGGCTCTTCAGCCGTCGCTCGAACTCCTTGATCGCGTCCTCGGCGGCCTTCTGACGGTCCTCGGCGGCGCCGCGCGTGTCGGCCACCCGCGTCGACAGCGCGTAGGACTGCATCCGCAGCGAGCCGGCGACGTTGATCGCGCTCGCCTTGCCGGTCGACTGCTCGGTGAAAACCGTGGCGGCGACGATCACCGACAGCGCCAGCAGCGCGACGACCGACAGCACGATCCCGACGCGGACCAGCGTCGAGTCGGACCACACGCGCCGCAGGGCAATCAGCGGATTCATGCGGTCATTTTCCCACCGAAGTTCGCCGCGCGCAGCCGTTGAGCCAAATGGCGCCGGACGGGCTGCTACCTCTCGGCGATGTCGGATCCGCCCCCTCTGTGCTCCTCGCCTACCCCCGTGTGAGTAGCGGCGGTTTCCTCTGACGAACAAACGTCCGGTGCGGCTTGATGTGGGTCATGGAAAAGACCCTTTTGGCATCTAGCTTGCACGCCAGCGCAGAGTTCTCGAGGAGATCGCGATGGCGGCAGTGGGGGGCAGCAACGCACAGCCAGGCACCAGCCTGCGGGCGCGGCAGTGGTCCGTGGTCGTCATGAGCACGCTGGCGTTCACGGTGTGCTTCGCGATCTGGATGATGTTCGCGGTGATCGGCATCCCGATCAAGAAGATGCTCGACCTGAACGCCACGCAGTTCGGGCTGCTCACCGCGACTCCGGTGCTGACCGGCTCGCTGATCCGCGTGCCGCTGGGCATGTGGACCGACAAGTACGGCGGCCGGATCGTCTTCTTCCTGCTGATGATCGCCACCGTCGTCCCGATCTGGCTGCTCGACGTACGCGACCGAATACTGGCACTTCCTGGTGCTGGGACTGTTCGTCGGCCTGGCCGGCGGCTCGTTCTCGGTCGGCACGCCGTACGTCGCGCGCTGGTTCGACAAGAAGCACCAGGGCTTCGCGATGGGCGTGTTCGGCGCCGGCAACTCCGGCGCGGCGGTGACGAAGTTCGTCGCGCCGGCGCTCGTGGTCGCGTTCGGCTGGGCGATGGTGCCGCAGGTCTACGCCGTGGCGATGCTGGTCACCGCGATCGCGTTCTGGTTCTTCACGTACAGCGACCCGAAGCACCTGGTCCCCGGACACGTCACCTACCGGCGCCAGCTCGAGGTGCTGCGCGATCCGGCCGTCTGGAAGTACTGCCAGTACTACTCGATCGTGTTCGGCGGCTACGTCGCGCTGTCGCTGTGGATGGTCAACTACTACGTCGGCGAATTCGGCCTCGACATCCGCATCGCCGCCCTGCTCGCCGCGTGTTTCTCGCTGCCGGGCGGCGTGCTGCGCGCCATCGGCGGCTGGATGTCGGACAAGTGGGGCGCGCACAAGGTGACCTGGTGGGTCTTGTGGGTGAGCTGGATCTGCCTGTTCCTGCTGTCGTATCCCACGACCAGCTACACGATCACCACGGTCAACGGACCGTACACGTTCACGCTGGCGCACAACGTCTGGACCTTCACGATCCTGATGGGGGTGCTCGGCGTGGCGTGGGCCTTCGGCAAGGCGAGCGTGTTCAAGTACATCGCCGACGACTACCCGACCAACATCGGGACGATCTCCGGGATCGTCGGCCTGGCCGGCGGCCTCGGCGGTTTCGTCCTGCCCGTGATGTTCGGCGCGCTGCTCGACCTCACCGGCGTGCGCTCCAGCGCCTTCATGCTGATGTACGGCGTGGTCTGGGTGTCGCTGATCTGGATGTACCGCACCGAGGTCAGCACGCGCGACGTCGTCGGCCGCGCGCCGAAGCCTGCCGCCTGATCCAAGAGAACGAGAAGAGGGAAACTCACGATGTCAGCCAACGCGTCCGCCGCCGCTCCGCGGCCCACCAGCCGGGTCGACATCGTCGACTGGCGCCCCGAGGACAACGCGTTCTGGGAGTCCACGGGCAAGAAGGTCGCCAACCGCAACCTGTGGATCAGCGTCCCGAGCCTGCTGTGCGGCTTCGCGGTCTGGCTGATGTGGGGAATCATCACGGTGCAGATGGCGAACCTCGGGTTCCCGTTCTCGCAGGCGGAGCTGTTCACGCTGGCGGCGATCTCGGGGCTGTCCGGCGCCACGCTGCGCATCCCGGCCTCGTTCTTCATCCGCATCTCGGGCGGCCGCAACACGATCTTCCTGACGACGGCGCTGCTGATGATTCCGGCGCTCGGCACCGGGATCGCGCTCAGCGACAAGAACACGCCGCTGTGGGTGTTCCAGTTCATGGCGCTGCTGTCGGGCGTCGGCGGCGGCAACTTCGCCTGCTCGATGTCGAACATCAACACGTTCTTCCCGAAGCGGCTGCAGGGCACGGCGCTCGGCATCAACGCCGGGCTCGGCAACTTCGGCGTGACCACGATGCAGATCCTGATCCCGCTGGTGATGACCGCGGCGGTGTTCATGTCGCTCGGCGGCGACCCGATGACTCTGGTGAAGCCCTCGGGCACGCTGATCGGGAAGATCCCGGCGGGAACGCCCACCTACATCCAGAACGCCGGCTACATCTGGCTGGTGCTGCTGGTGCCGCTGGCGTTCGCCGGCTGGTTCGGCATGAACAACCTGCTGACCGTGTCGCCGAACATCGGCTCGACGGCCGCGGCGCTCGGCAAGATCCTGCTGCTGTACGGCGTCGCGCTGGTCACGGCCGCGGTCGGCCTGTACCTGTACCTGCCGAAGCCCACGGGCCTCGGGCTGCTGAACATGTGGATCGCGATGCCGCTGATCATCGTCGGCACGCTGCTGGCGATGAAGCTGGTGGCGTTCGGCGACATGAAGCCGAACCTGAAGAAGCAGTTCGAGATCTTCCGGGACAAGCACACCTGGTCGATGACGCTGCTGTACATCGTCACCTTCGGCTCGTTCATCGGCTTTTCCAACGCGCTGCCGCTGTCGATCAACGTGATCTTCGGCCAGAGCCACGTCCTGGGACCCGACGGCGTGCTGAAGCACATGCCGAACCCGAACGCGCCGTCGGCGCTGACCTACGCGTGGATCGGCCCCTTCGTCGGCGCGCTGATCCGTCCGGTGGGCGGCTGGATCTCCGACAAGGTCGGCGGCTCGATCGTCACGCAGGTCATCTCGGTGGTCATGGTGGGAGCGTCGGCCGCCGTGGGCTACGTGATGATGCTCGCGTACGCCTCGGCCACGCCCGAGCAGTACTTCCTCCCGTTCATCGGCCTGTTCATCGTGCTGTTCGCCGCCAGCGGCATCGGCAACGGCTCGACGTTCCGCACGATCGGCGTGATCTACGACCGGACGCAGGCCGGCCCGGTGCTGGGGTGGACCTCCGCGGTCGCCGCCTACGGTTCGTTCATCGCGCCGATCGTCATCGGCGAGCAGATCAAGGCCGGCACGCCGCAGTACGCGATGTACGGCTTCGCGATCTTCTATGCCCTGTGCCTGATCCTGAACTGGTGGTTCTACCTGCGCCGCAACGCGTACGTGAAGAACCCCTGAAATCCCCCGCTGCGGAGACAACCCGATGAGTCACTTTCTCGACCGACTGACGCACTTCACGCTGCCGAAGGAATCGTTCGCCAACGGCCACGGCGTGGTTACCGGCGAAGACCGCACCTGGGAGGACGCCTACCGGAACCGCTGGTCGCACGACAAGATCGTGCGCAGCACGCACGGCGTGAACTGCACCGGCTCCTGCTCCTGGAAGATCTACGTCAAGGGCGGCATCGTCACCTGGGAGACGCAGCAGACCGACTACCCGCGCACGCGCGCCGACCTGCCCAACCACGAGCCGCGCGGCTGCGCCCGCGGCGCGTCGTACTCCTGGTACCTGTACAGCGCCAACCGGCTCAAGTACCCGATGGTGCGCGGGCGGCTGCTCGAGCGCTGGCGGACCGCGCTGAAGACGGCGAAGGACTCCGGCAAGGGCGCGGTCGAAGCCTGGGCGACCATCGTCGAGGACCCGGCCGCGCGGCGCGATTACCAGAAGGTCCGCGGGATGGGCGGCTTCGTGCGCAGTTCGTGGGACGAGGTCAACCAGCTGATCGCCGCGGCCAACGTCTACACGATCAAGACGCACGGTCCCGACCGCGTCATCGGCTTCTCGCCGATCCCGGCCATGAGCATGGTCAGCTACGCCGCCGGCAGCCGCTACCTGTCGCTGATCGGCGGCGTCTGCATGAGCTTCTACGACTGGTACTGCGACCTGCCGCCCGCCAGCCCCCAGGTGTGGGGCGAGCAGACCGACGTGCCCGAGAGCGCCGACTGGTACAACAGCACGTACCTGATCGCGTGGGGCAGCAACGTCCCGCAGACGCGCACGCCGGACGCGCACTTCTTCACCGAGGTCCGCTACAAGGGCGCGAAGACGGTGGCCGTCACGCCCGACTACTCCGAGGTCGCGAAGCTCGCCGACCTCTGGATGCACCCGAAGCAAGGCACCGACGCCGCGCTCGCGATGGCGATGGGCCACGTGGTGCTGAAGGAGTTCTATTTCAACAAGCGTTCCGCGTACTTCGACGACTACGCGCGCCGCTACACCGACCTGCCGCTGCTGCTGCGGCTCGACGAGACGACGCTGGCGGACGGCCGCAAGGTCCTGGCGCCGGGCCGCTACGTGCGCGCAAGCGACTTCGCCGACAAGCTCGGCCAGGACAACAACCCCGAGTGGAAGTCGGTCGCCTTCGACGCCGCCGGCCAGGCGATCGTGCCCAACGGCTCGATCGGCTTCCGCTGGGGCGCCGAAGGCCGTGCCGACGTGGGCAAGTGGAACCTCGAGGCCAGGGAAGGTCGCACCGACGCGGACGTGAAGCTCAAGCTCTCGTTGCTCGAGGAGGAGCAGCAGCACGAGATCGTCGAGGTCGCGTTCCCCTACTTCGCCGGCGCCACGACGCCGCACTTCCCGAACAACGAGCAGCAGGGCGAGCTGAACCGCGCAAGGGTGCCCGCGATGCGGCTGCGCCTGGCCGACGGCACCGAAGCGCTGGTCGCGACCGTGTTCGACCTGCAGGTCGCGCAGTACGGCATCGACCGCGGGCTGGGCAGCGGCGCGGCCGACTACAACGACAACGCGCCGTACACGCCGGCATGGCAGGAGAGGATCACCGGCGTGCCGCGCGACCAGGTCATCACGGTCGCCCGCCAGTTCGCCGACAACGCCGACAAGACGCACGGCAAGTCGATGATCATCATCGGCGCGGCGATGAACCACTGGTACCACGCTGACATGAACTACCGCGGCGTGATCAACCTGCTGATGATGTGCGGCTGCATCGGCCAGAGCGGCGGCGGCTGGGCGCACTACGTCGGGCAGGAGAAGCTGCGCCCGCAGACCGGCTGGACCGCGCTCGCCTTCGCCCTCGACTGGATCCGGCCGCCGCGCCAGCAGAACTCGACTTCGTTCTTCTACGCGCACACGGACCAGTGGCGCTACGAGAAGCTCGGCGTCGAGGAAGTGCTGTCGCCGCTCGCCGACCCGAAGAAGTTCGGCGGCAGCCTGATCGACTACAACGTGCGCGCCGAGCGGATGGGCTGGCTGCCGAGCGCGCCGCAGCTCACGACCAATCCGCTCAAGGTGGTGAAGGACGCGGCCGCCGCCGGCATGGACCCGAAGGACTACGTCGTGCGGGCGCTCAGGGACGGCAGCCTGCAGATGAGCTGCGAGGATCCGGACGCGCCGCAGAACTGGCCGCGCAACCTGTTCGTCTGGCGCTCGAACCTGCTGGGCTCCAGCGGCAAGGGCCACGAGTACTTCTGCAAGCACCTGCTCGGCACCGAGAACGGCGTGCAGGGCAAGGACCTGGGCCGCGACGACGCGAAGCCCACCGAGGTCGCGTGGCACGACCAGGCCCCCGAAGGCAAGCTCGACCTGCTCGTGACGCTCGACTTCCGCATGAGCACGACCTGCCTGTACAGCGACATCGTGCTGCCGACCGCGAGTTGGTACGAAAAGAACGACCTCAACACCAGCGACATGCACCCGTTCATCCACCCGCTGTCCGCGGCGGTGGACCCGGTGTGGCAGGCGCGCTCCGACTGGGAGATCTACAAGGGATTCGCGAAAGCGTTCAGCGAGGTCTGCGTCGGCCACCTCGGCGTCGAGAAGGAAGTGGTGCTGACGCCACTGATGCACGACACGCCGGCCGAGCTGGCGCAGCCGCTCGACGTGAAGGAGTGGAAGAAGGGCCAGTGCGAGCTGGTCCCGGGCAAGACCGCGCCGCAGATCGCCGTGGTCGAGCGCGATTTCCCGAACGTCTACAAGCGCTTCACCTCGCTCGGCCCGCTGATGGCCAAGGCCGGCAACGGCGGCAAGGGCATCGGCTGGAACACCCAGACCGAGGTCCAGCAGTTGGGCGAGCTGAACGGCGTCGACGACGACGGCCGCCCGCGGATCGTCAGCGACGTCGACGCCTGCGAGGTGATCCTGCAGCTGGCCCCGGAGACGAACGGGCACGTGGCGGTGAAGGCCTGGGAGGCGCTGTCGAAGATCACCGGGCGCGAGCACGCGCACCTCGCGCTGCACCGCGAGGACGAGAAGATCCGCTACCGCGACGTGCTGGCGCAGCCGCGCAAGATCATCAGCTCGCCCACCTGGTCGGGGCTCGAGAGCGAGAAGGTCTCGTACAACGCCGGCTACACCAACGTGCACGAGCTGATCCCGTGGCGCACGCTGACGGGACGCCAGCAGTTCTACCAGGACCACCCCTGGATGATCGCCTTCGGCGAGGGCTTCTCGAGCTACCGGCCGCCGGTCGACCTCAAGACCACGGAGGGCATCCACAACATCAAGCCCAACGGCAATCCGGAGATCCTGCTGAACTTCATCACGCCGCACCAGAAGTGGGGCATCCACTCCACGTACAGCGACAACCTGATGATGCTGACGCTGAACCGCGGCGGCCCGGTGATCTGGCTGTCGGAGGACGACGCGAGGACGGCCGGCATCGAGGACAACGACTGGGTGGAGCTCTTCAACATCAACGGCGCGATCGCGGCGCGCGCGGTGGTCAGCCAGCGCGTGAACCCGGGCATGACGATGATGTACCACGCGCAGGAGAAGATCATCAACACGCCGGGCTCGGAGATCACCGGCGTGCGCGGCGGCATCCACAACTCGGTCACGCGCATCGTGACCAAGCCGACGCACATGATCGGCGGCTACGCGCAGCTCTCCTACGGCTTCAACTACTACGGGACCATCGGAACCAACCGCGACGAGTTCGTCGTCGTGCGGAAGATGAAGAAGGTCGACTGGCTGGACACGCCGCGCGACGACCACCTCGCGAAGGCCTACCAGTCGCAGGGCGAGAACCCGTAACCCAACGCCGATCGGAGAGGAAATCCATGTACCCCCACGTTCACATTCGTTCTCTGCCCCCCGAGGGGGCGCACGCCTCCCTTGAGGCGGCTCGGCGGGAGGCGCCATGAAAGTACGCGCACAGATCGGCATGGTGCTGAATCTCGACAAGTGCATCGGCTGCCACACCTGCAGCGTCACCTGCAAGAACGTCTGGACCAGCCGGCCGGGCGTGGAGTACGCCTGGTTCAACAACGTCGAGACCAAGCCCGGCATCGGCTATCCGAAGGAGTGGGAAAACCAGGACAAGTGGAACGGCGGCTGGGTGCGCCGGCCCGACGGCTCGATCGTCCCGCGCCAGGGCGGCAGGTGGCAGCTTCTGATGAAGATCTTCGCCAACCCGAACCTGCCGGAAATCGACGACTACTACGAGCCGTTCACGTTCGACTACGACCACCTGCACTCGGCGCCCGAGATGAAGGCCGCGCCGACGGCGCGTCCGCGCTCGCTGATCACGGGCCAGCGGATGGAGAAGATCGTGTGGGGCCCGAACTGGGAGGAGATCCTCGGCGGCGAGTTCGCCAAGCGCAGCAAGGACCGCAACTTCGACGACATCCAGAAGGACATCTACGGGCAGTTCGAGAACACCTTCATGATGTACCTGCCGCGGCTGTGCGAGCACTGCCTGAACCCGGCGTGCGTCGCGAGCTGCCCCTCGGGCTCGATCTACAAGCGCGAGGAAGACGGCATCGTGCTGATCGACCAGGACAAGTGCCGCGGCTGGCGCATGTGCGTGTCCGGCTGCCCGTACAAGAAGATCTACTACAACTGGAAGAGCGGCAAGGCGGAGAAGTGCATCTTCTGCTATCCGCGCATCGAGGCCGGCCAGCCGACGGTCTGCAGCGAGACCTGTGTCGGGCGCATCCGCTACCTCGGCGTGCTTCTGTATGACGCCGACCGCATCGCGGAGGCCGCGAGCACCGAGCACGACAGCAACCTGTACTCGGCGCAGCTCGGCATCTTCCTCGACCCGAACGACCCGGCCGTGATCGAGCAGGCGCGGGCCGACGGCATCCCGGAAGCGTGGCTGGCGGCGGCGAGGACCTCGCCGGTCTACAAGATGGCCGTCGACTGGCGCGTCGCCCTGCCGCTGCACCCGGAGTACCGCACGCTGCCGATGGTCTGGTACATCCCGCCGCTGTCGCCGGTGCAGTCGCGCGCGCAGGCCGGCGAGATCGGCATGAACGGCGAGTTGCCCGACGTGCGCAGCCTGCGCATCCCGCTGAAGTACCTCGCCAACCTGCTGACCGCCGGCGACGAGGAGCCGGTGGCGCGCGCGCTGGAACGCATGATGGCGATGCGCGTGTTCATGCGCAGCCGCCACGTCGACGGCGTCGACAAGCCCGCCGTGCTCGAGCGCGTCGGCCTGACCCGGGCCGAGGTCGAGGACATGTACCGCGTCATGGCAATCGCCAACTACGAGGACCGGTTCGTCATCCCGACCACGCACCGCGAGTACGCCGAGAACGCGTTCAACGTGCGCGGCGGCTGCGGCTTCTCGTTCGGCAATGGCTGCAGCGAGGGCGTGTCCGAGACGAGCCTGTTCGGCAGCGAGAAGAAACGCACGATCCCCATCAAGGCGACGGTGTAGCCATGGCACGATTCGATTCGAGAACACCGAAGATGGCGCACTCGCTGCGCGCGCTCGCCTGGCTGCTGCGCTACCCGGACGCGGAGCTGCGCGCGGCCGCCGGCGAGCTCGGCGCCGCCCTGCACGACGAGGGCGCGCTCGCGGCGGGCCGGCTGGCCGAGCTCGACGCCCTGGTCCGGCGGCTGGTCGCCGCGCCGGGCCTGCGCGTCGAGGCCGAGTACGTGGAACTGTTCGACCGCGGCCGGCGCACCGCCCTGCACCTGTTCGAGCACGTCCACGGCGACAGCCGCGACCGCGGACCGGCGATGGTCGACCTGGCCCAGACCTACGACCGCGCCGGCCTGCAGCTCGTGCCCGGCGAACTGCCCGACTACCTGCCGGTGGTGCTGGAGTTCGCCAGCACGCAGCCGCCGGCGCAGGCGCGCGAGTTCCTGCGCGAGACCGCCCACATCGTGCAGGCGATCTTCAGCGCGCTGCTGGAACGCCAGAGCCCGTACGCGAGCGTGCTCGCCGCCGTGCTCGACCTGGCCGGCGAACGCGCGCAGAAGGTCGAGGTTGCCGCCGAGCCGGCGATCGACGACAGCTGGGCCGAACCCGAGGCCTTCGGCGGCTGCACGTCGAAGGGGCAATCGCGCCCGAACGAAGAGCAGCCCGTCCATCTTGTCCGCCCCCACCGAGCGCCGCAGCGCCCGGCCGCCTGAGGAACTCCTGATGAAGACCCTCAACGACTTCTTCTTCAACGTCTACCCGTACATCTGCCTGGCGTTCTTCTTCATGGGGAGCCTGGCCCGCTTCGATCGCGACCAGTACACGTGGAAGAGCGACTCCTCGCAGATGCTGCGCGCGCGCCAGCTGCGCGTGGGCAGCAACCTGTTCCACATCGGCATCCTGTTCCTGCTGTTCGGCCACACGGTCGGCCTGCTGACGCCGCACTGGGTCTACGAGCCGTTCATCAGCGCGCCGACCAAGCAGCTGCTCGCGATCGTCTCGGGCGGCATCGCCGGCACGATGTGCTTCGTCGGCCTGACCATGCTGCTGCACCGGCGGCTCACCGACCCGCGCATCCGCCTCACCAGCCATCGCACCGACCTCGCCATCCTGATCATCCTGTGGGTGCAGCTCGTGCTGGGACTGATCACGCTGCCGCTGTCGTACGCGCACCGCGTCGACGCGCACGCCATGCTGGTCCTCTCGGGCTACCTGCAGGGCGTCGCCACCTTCCGGCCGGACGCAAGCGCGCTGGCGACGATCGACTGGCCGTTCAAGGTGCACATGGTGCTCGGCATGACGATCTTCCTGCTGCTGCCGTTCAGCCGCCTGGTGCACGTGTGGAGCGGACTCGCGTCGCTCGCCTACGTGTTCCGGCCGTACCAGATCGTGCGTTCGCGGCGCATCAACGTGCCCGCCGGCCAGAACCTGCCCGGCCGGACCTCGTGATGGACGCGACCGCCACGCTGGACGCGCCGGCCTCCCGCGCCGCCACCGCAACCGTCGACGGCGTGCCGCTGGCCGCCGCCGACGAGGTCCTGACCGCGCAGCAGCTGCGCGGCCGCGCGAGCGTCGAACTGCTGCGCCAGGCCGCGATCCGCGCCGGCCTGCTGCCGGCCGACGACCCGGCGCCGGCCCGCGGTGTCGTCAGCGAAGCGGCCGCGATCGCCATCGAGAAGCTGCTCGACCAGGAACTCGTCCGGCCGGAGGCCGACGAGGCGACGTGCCAGCGCTATCACGCGGCCAACCCGAAGCGCTTCGCGGTCGGCGAGCGCGTCCGCGTGCGCCATGTGCTGTTCGCGGTCACGCCCGGCGTCGACGTCGATGCGCTGCGCAAGCGTGCCGAAGACTGCCTCCTCGACCTGCGGGCCCGGAGGCATGGCGAAGCCGACCGTTTCCCCGAGGCCGCCGCCCAGTTGTCGAACTGCCCGAGCGGGCAGGACGGCGGGGCCCTGGGTTGGCTCACCGCGGCCGACTGCGCGCCGGAGTTCGCGAGCGAAGTGTTCGGCCATCCCGAGGTCGGCGTGCTGTCGCGGCTCGTGCGCAGCCGGTTCGGATTTCACGTGGTCGAAGTGCTGGAGCGCGCTGCCGGCACGGTCCCGCCGTACGAGGCGGTGCGCGCGGCGGTGCGGCAGGCGCTCGAGCGTCACGCCTACGCAACCGCGCTGCGGCAGCACGTCGAGGTGCTCGCGGGGCAGGCGCACCTCGAAGGCGTCGACCTCGACGCCGCCAGTTCGCCGCTGGCGCAGTAGCCGGCACGGGTCGGCCGATGCCCGACGAACTGCTCGAGCGGCTGCGGCGCTTCCGGAGCGACGCGTTCCCGCAGTACCGCTCGCAGTTCCGGTCCCTCGTCGATGACGGGCAGCGCCCGCTGACGCTGTTCATCGGCTGCAGCGACTCGCCATGAGGTCGATCCCGATTCAACCACGCCCCGGGCCGACCGGCGGGCTCGATGCGCGGTCGGTGCCGCGCGCCCGTCCGTCGACGCGGCACCTGCTGCTGGCGCCGCACCGGCTCGGCTTCTTCGCCGGCACGCTGATGCTGCTGCTGTCGGCGTTCGCATGGACCGGCCTGCTCCTCGCGCCTCTCGCGGGCGTGACGATCACGACGGCGATGCCGCCCACCCTCCTGCACGGGATGCTGCTCGCAGGCGGATTCATGCCGCTCTTCATGGCGGGCTTCATGTTCACGGCCGGGCCGCGCTGGCTCGACGTCGCGCCGCCGGCGGCGGCGTCCCTGCGCTGGCCGGTGCGATTGCACTGCACGGGCGTCGTGCTGATCATCGTCGGCACCGAGGTCGGCCACGCGGTGGCTGCATTCGGAGCCCTGCTGCTCGCCATGGCGTGGACCGCGGTCGGCGTCGGCTTCGCCGGCCTGATCCGAACCAGCGGCGCGCGCGACAAGCTGCACGCGAAGTGCGTGATGGCCTTCTGGATCGTCGGCATCGGCTGCGCGATGCTGTTCGCGGCCGGCCTCGCGATCCGGCACATGGGCGCGGTCGCCGCGGCCGTGTGGCTGATGGTGTTCGGTTTCGTCACGCCGGTCTACGCGACGGTCGCCCACCGCGTGCTGCCCTTCTTCACGTCGAACGCGGTCACGCGCTTCGCGCCGTGGAAGCCCAACTGGGCGCTCGGCCTGCTGCTGTCGGCGGTCCTGGCCTTCGGTGCGCTGCAGGTCGCCGCGCGCCTCGACCTGCTGGCAGCGGGCAGCATGGCCAGGCTCTCGCTTTGGATCGTCGGCCCGGCGGCGCTCGCGCTCGCCGCGCTGGCGTTGCGCTGGGGCCTGGTGCAGAGCCTGCGCGGCCGGTCGCTGCGGCTGCTCGCGATGCTGCACCTCGGCTTCGTGTGGTCCGTGCTGGCGCTGCTGCTCGCCGCGGCCGACGGCGCGCTGTGGCTGCTCGGGGCGACCGAGCCGTCCCTCCGGCTGGGATACGCGCCGCTGCACGCGCTGTCGATGGGCTTCCTCGGCAGCCTGCTGTACGCGATGGCCACAAGAGTGATCTGCGGGCACGGCGGCATCGCCCTGGTCGCCGACGACTTCGTCTGGGCGCTGTTCTGGGTGCTGCAAGCCGCGACGGTGCTGCGGCTCGGCGCCGCCGTGTGGCCGGCTCGCGCGTCGATCCTGTCGGCGGCTTCCGCTCTCGCCTGGACCGGCGTGTGGGTCGCGTGGACCGCGCGCCATCTGCCGGTGCTGCTGCGGCCGCGTCGCGACGGTCGCCCGGGCTGATCCGGCGGCCGCCCCCTGTCCGTGTACGCGGCCCTGAAACTGGTCCACGTGACGGCCGTCGCGCTGTCGGGCGCAGGATTCGCGGCGCGCTATGTGCGCGTCCGTCACAGGACGGCCGCCGGCCCGCGGCTGGCTCGCGGCCGCGCCGCACGTCGTCGACTCGGTGCTGCTGGCGAGCGCCCTCGGCCTCGCGTGGGTCGGCGGCTTCCGTCCGCTCGAAGTTCCTTGGCTTGAAGCAAAGCTGGTCGGCCTCGCGCTCTATATCGTGGCCGGCACCATCGCCCTGAAGCGCGGCCGGACCGCCGGCGTGCGGGCCACGGCCTTCGCGATGGCGCTGCTCGCCTACGCCTGGATCGTCTCGGTGGCGCTGACGAAGCACCCGCTCGGATGGCTGGCTGAAGGAATGGCATGACAGGCACGATCGATTTCCGCACGCCGGGCGCCGGCTTCGACCAGCCGATCGAAATGTGGCTGGCGTGCCACCAGCGCGTGCAGCGCTTCGCGGCGCTGCTGGGCCGACTCGCCGAGCACCTCGGCACCCACGGCGCCGACGAGGACGCGCAGGTGACCGCGACCTCGATCCGCCGTTACTTCAACGAGGCCGCGCCGCGCCACCACGAGGACGAGGAAGTCGACATGTTCCCGCGCCTGCGCGAGCGTCTCGACGGCGGGCGCGACCGGACGGTGCTCGACGTGCTCGACCAGGTGGAGGCCGACCACCTCGAAATGGCCGGCCTCTGGAAGCGCCTCGACGCGCTGCTCGCCGAGATCGCGCGCGGGAAGGCCGTCACGCTCGAGCAGCCGCTGATCGACCGCTTCGCCACGATGTACCGGCACCACATCGACGCCGAGGAGCGCGTCCTGCTGCCCGCGCTGAAGAAGGCACTCGGCAAGAGCGACTGGCAGGCCGTCGGACGCGCGATGGCCGAACGGCGCGGGCTCGAGTGGGACGAGGCCGCGAAGCCCGCTGCGCCGAAGAGTCGCCGTCCCGGTTAGGTCACGGCTGCCGAGCGTTGATGACGGCCTCGATGCGGTGGCCGTCGGCATCGACAAAGAACGCCGCGGCGCGCCGCAGGCCGGGAACCGCGAGCGAGAAGTGATGCGGACCGGTCGGCGCGCCGACCTCGTGTCCTTGGGTCCTAGCGTCGCCGCTTGGCGCCACCTAGCAGCGAGCCCAGCATGCCGCGCGTGATCTCGCGCGCGAGCGACGAGCCGACCGAGCGCGCGGCGCTCTTCGCCAGCGCGTCGACCATGCCCTCACGGCGCCCGCCGCGGGGACCGGTCGATCCGAACAGGATGTCGCCCAGGCCGCCCATGATTCCTCCACCCGCCGACTCGGTCGGCGCTGCGGCTCCACCCTGCGCAGCCGGGCCCTCGCCCAGCGTCTGTCCGCCGCCGGCGCGCTGCTTCAGTTTCTCGAACGCGGACTCGCGATCGACGGTCTTCTCGTAGGTGCCCGCGACGACGGATTCCGCGATGAGCCGCCGGCGGTCGTCCGGCGTGATCGGCCCCAGCTGCGAGCCCGGCGCGAAAATCCAGGCGCGCTCGGTGATGCCCGGCGTGCCCTTCGCGTCGAGCAGCGACACCAGCGCCTCGCCGACCCCGAGTTCGAGGATCGCCTTCTCCGCGTCGAGCTTCGGATTGGCGCGCATCGTCTCGGCGACCGACTTCACCGCCTTCTGGTCGCGCGGCGTGAACGCGCGCAACGCGTGCTGCACGCGGTTGCCGAGCTGGCCCAGCACCTTCTCCGGGATGTCGAGCGGGTTCTGCGTGACGAAGAAGACGCCGACGCCCTTGGAGCGGATCAGCCGCACCACCTGCTCGACCTTCTCGACCAGCGCCGGCCGGCGCGTCGTTGAAGAGCAGGTGCGCCTCGTCGAAGAAGAACACGAGCTTGGGCTTGTCGCGGTCGCCGACCTCCGGCAGGTTCTCGAACAGCTCCGACAGCAGCCACAGCAGGAAGCTCGCGTACAGCCGCGGGTTGTTCATCAGCTTGTCGGCGGCGAGGATGTTCACGACGCCGTGGCCGTCCGAGGTCTGCATCAGGTCCTGGATGTCGAGCATCGGCTCGCCGAAGAACCGCTCGCCGCCCTGCTCCTCGATCTGCAGCAGGCCGCGCTGGATCGCGCCGACCGACGCCGTCGACACGTTGCCGTACTGCGTCTTGAACTGCGCGGCGTTGTCGCCGACGAACTGGAGGACCGCGCGCAGGTCCTTGAGGTCGAGCAGCAGCAGGCCGTTGTCGTCCGCCACCTTGAAGATCAGGGACAGCACGCCTTCCTGCGTCTCGTTGAGGTTCAGCAGGCGCGACAGCAGCAGCGGTCCCATGTCGGACACCGTCGCGCGCACCGGATGACCCTGCTCGCCCCAGACGTCCCACAGCGTGACCGGGCACGCTCCCCACTTCGGCTCCGGCAGGCTGTGCTCCTCGAACCGCTTCTTCATCTTGTCGGTGAGCTGGCCCGCCTTGGCGATGCCGGTGAGGTCGCCCTTGACGTCCGCCATGAACACCGGCACTCCGATGCGCGAGAAGCTCTCGGCGAGCTTCTGCAGCGTCACGGTCTTGCCGGTGCCCGTCGCCCCGGTGATGCAGCCGTGGCGATTGGCAAGGGCGGGAAGCAGCGCGAGATCGGTGTCGCCGGACTTGGCGATGATCAGGGGTTCGGCCATGGGGAGACTCGCTTGGATGGCGGTGCGATGGAAGGGAGCGACGGTGCCGAATGATAGACTCGCGGCCCCTCCGTGAACCTCACGCCCCGAGCGGGAGCAGCACCATGGCCGGTCACTCCAAGTGGGCCAACATCCAGCATCGCAAGAACCGCCAGGACGTCAAGCGCAGTTCGCTCTGGACCAAGATCATCCGTGAAGTGACGGTCGCCGCTCGCGACGGCGGACCCGACCCTGCCATGAATCCGAGGCTGCGGCTCGCGCTCGACAAGGCGCGGCTCGGCAACGTGCCGAAGGACCGGCTCACCAACGCCATCCAGCGCGGCGCCGGCAGGCTCGAAGGCGCGTCGTACGAGGAGATCCGCTACGAGGGCTACGGCATCGGCGGCGCGGCGGTGATGATCGACTGCATGACCGACAACCGGACGCGCACCGTCGCGGAAGTGCGCCACGCGCTCGCCAAGAACGGCGGCAACCTCGGCACCGACGGCTCGGTCGCGTTCAACTTCAAGCACTGCGGGCAGTTCCTGTTCGCGCCCGGCACATCCGAAGAGAAGGTGATCGACGCCGCGCTCGACGCCGGCGCCGAGGACGTGATCGCCGACGACGACGGCACGGTCGAGGTGACCTGCGCCCCGAACGACTTCGAAGCGGTGCGCGAGGCGTTCGACAAGGCGGGGCTGAAGCCGGAGGTCGCCGAAGTCACGATGAAGGCGCTCTCCGAGACGGTGCTCACCGGCGACGACGCGCAGAAGATGCAGAAGCTCCTCGACACGCTCGAGGACCTCGACGACGTCCAGCAGGTCTACACGACCGCGGCGATCGAGGAATAGGAGCTCCGATGAAAGTCCTCGTGGTCGGTGGCGGCGGCCGGGAACACGCGCTCGCGTGGCGGCTCGCGGAGTCTCCGCGCGTGCAGACCGTGTACGTGGCGCCGGGCAACGGCGGCACCGCGCGCGACAAGCGCCTGCGCAACGTTCCGTACGCGAGCAACGAGGCGCTGGTCGCGTTCGCGCGCAGCGAAGGCGTGGCCTTCACCGTCGTCGGGCCCGAGGCGCCGCTCGCGTCGGGCGTCGTCGACGTCTTCCGCGCGGCCGGCCTGCGGATCTTCGGCCCCACGAAGGCCGCGGCGCAGCTCGAAAGCTCCAAGGACTTCGCCAAGGCGTTCATGCAGCGGCACGGGATCCCGACCGCGCAGTACCGGACGTTCACCGACGCCACGGCCGCGCGCGCCTACGTGGCCGAACGCGGAGCGCCGATCGTGATCAAGGCCGACGGCCTCGCGGCGGGCAAGGGCGTGGTCGTGGCGCAGACGGTCGACGAGGCGCTCGCCGCGATCGACATGATGCTGCTCGACAACCGGCTCGGCGCCAGCGGCGCGCGCGTGGTCGTCGAGGACTTCCTGGAAGGCGAGGAAGCCAGCTTCATCGTGATGTGCGACGGCCGGAACGCGCTCGCGCTCGCCACCAGCCAGGACCACAAGCGGCTGCTCGACGACGACCGCGGACCGAACACGGGCGGCATGGGCGCCTACTCGCCGGCTCCGGTCGTCACGCCGACGCTGCACGCGAAGGTGATGCGCGAGATCATCCTGCCGACGATCAACGGCATGGCGGCCGACGGCATCCAGTACACGGGCTTCCTGTACGCGGGCCTGATGATCGGTCCCGGCGGCGACGTGAAGACCCTCGAGTTCAACTGCCGCATGGGCGATCCGGAGACGCAGCCCATCATGATGCGGCTGAAGAGCGACTTCACGCAGTTGCTGGAAGCGGCCACCGACGGCCGCCTCGATCGCGTCGAGGCCGAGTGGGATCGCCGCACTGCGCTCGGCGTCGTCGTCGCCGCGCACGGCTACCCCGACGCACCGCGCAAGGGCGACGTCATCGCCCGCCTGCCGACGGACACCGGCGACTGCGTGACGTTTCATGCCGGCACGGCGCTCGAGGACGGAAGACTCGTCGTCACCGGCGGGCGCGTGCTCTGCGTCACCGCGCTGGGCGACACGGTGCGGGCCGCCCAGAAACTGGCCTACCAGGCGGTGGACCAGGTGGCGTTCGACGGCGCGCAGTTCCGCCGCGACATCGGCCACCGCGCCCTGAAGAAGCCCGCCTGAGCGCGGCGCCGCGCGAGCCTCCGGTCCACGCGCCGCGGCGCGCGGCACGGCGAACCGCCGGCGAGCTGCGCGTCTGGAGCACAATGCGGCCCTTTGTCAGTCGTCGATCCCGGGAACGGCAATGGAGCCCCCTTACACCGTAGAACAGCACGTCGCCCTGAAGCGCGTCACGTCCGTGGCACCGTCCCCGGACGGCACATGGCTCGCGGTCGCCGTGCAGCGCCTCGACCGCGAGGCAACGAAGTACGTCTCCGACCTCTGGAAGGTGCCGACCGACGGCAGCGCCCCGCTGCAACTGACGCGCGGTGAAAGCAAGGACGCGTCGCCGTGCTTCCGCCGCGACGGCGCACTGGCGTTCCTGTCGAACCGCCAGCCGAACGAGATCAAGCCCGACGAGGATGCCGAGAAGCGGATGCAGGTGTGGCTGCTGCCGGCCGCTGGCGGCGAGCCGCAGCAACTGACCGACGAGCCGCTCGGCGTCGACGCCTTCCGCTTCGCGCGCGATGCCGACCGCCTCGTGCTGCTCGCGCCCGTGCTGACCGGCGTCGAGCACGCGAAGCAGCGCGAGGTCGAGGCCGAGCGCCGCAAGAAGGGCAGCAGCGCGCGCAAGTACACCACGCAGCCGGTGCGCCACTGGGACCACTGGCTGCACGAGGGCGAAGAGCGGCCGAACACGCATGTCATCGCCTGCCAGGGCGACGGCACCGATCGCCGCGACCTGACGCCGCAGGCGCGTCGCGAGCTGTCGATCGAGCCCGAGTTCGACCTGTCGCGCGACGGCAGGCAGGTCGCGGTCACGTGGCAGACGACCGGCAGGGACCGCGAACTCGACACCGCGATCCTCCTGATCGACGTCGCGAGCGGCGCATCGCGCCTGCTCGGCGCCGGCGAGAACAGCAACACCGAGTCGCCGCGCTTCGCGCCCGACGGCCGCACGCTCGCCACCGTGCGGATGACGCGCTCGCCGCAGCGCGCCGCGCGACCGACCCTGTCGCTGATCGACACCGCGACCGGCGCCATCCGCACCGTCGCGACCGGGTTCGACGCCTGGCCGCACATCGGCGACTGGAGCGCCGACGGCAAGCGCCTCTACGTCACGGCCGACCTCGCCGGCCACGTCCCGGTCTTCGCGGTCGACGTCGACGCCGACACGGTCGAACGCATCACGGTGGAGCGCAGCGGCGGCGCGCACTCGGACCTGCACGTGCTGGCCGACGGCCGCATCGCCGGCGTGCGAACGACGTTCCTCGAGCCGCCCGAGGCGTTCGTCGTGCAGCCGAAGACCGACTCGCCGCCGCAGACCCTCGCGCGCCTGTCCGGGTTCGCCGTTCCCGACTGGGCCGCGGTCGAGCATCACGCGGTGAAGTCCACCGACGGCGCCGACGTGCAGTACTTCGTCGTCAGGCCGACGGCCGAGGGCAGGCATCCGGTGCTGCTCTGGATCCACGGCGGACCGATCGGCATGACGGCCGACGCGTGGCACTGGCGCTGGAATCCGCTGCTCGCCGTGGCGCAGGGCTACACGGTCGTGCAGCCGAATCCGCGCGGCTCGACCGGTTTCGGCCAGGATTTCGTCCAGGGCATCTGGGGCAACGTGTGGGGCGACCAGTGCTACAAGGACCTGATGGCGGTCGCCGACGCCATCGAGCAGCGGCCCGACGTCGATCGCGACCGGATCATGGCGATGGGCGGCAGCTTCGGCGGCTACATGACGAACTGGATCGGCACGCAGACGCGGCGCTTCCGCTGCCTGGTCACGCACGCCTGCGTGACGACGATGGCGCAGTTCACCGGCACCACCGACCATCCGGCCTGGTGGTACCTGGAGATGGGCGGAGAGAACCCGTACGCGGACCCGGCGAAGTTCGACCGCTACGCGCCGATCCGGTACGTCAGCAAGTGGAAGACCCCCGCGCTGATCATCCACGGCGAACTGGACTACCGCTGTCCGATCAGCGAGGGCCTGAACCTGTTCGAAGCGCTGCAGTACCACGGCGTGCCCTCCGAACTGCTGATCTTCCCCGACGAGAACCACTGGATCCTGAAGCCGCGCAACAGCGTCGCGTGGTACGAAGCCGTGTTCGAGTTCATCGGACGCCACATGAAATGAAGGACTTCGTCGACAGCCAGGCGGTCCGCGAGTACCTGATCGGCCTGCAGCAGCGGATCGTCTCGGCGTTCGAGCACCTCGACGGCCTGCCCTTCCTTGCCGATCACTGGGAGAAGCCCGCCGACGCGCCGCTCGGCGGCGGCGGGCTGACGCGGATCATCGAGGAAGGCAACCTGCTCGAGCGCGGCGGCGTGGGCTTCTCGCACGTGATCGGCCGCAAGCTGCCGCCGTCGGCATCGGCACACCGGCCGGAACTCGCCGGCCGCGGCTTCGAGGCGATGGGCGTGTCGCTGGTGTTCCACCCGCGCAATCCGCACGTGCCGACGGTGCACATGAACGTGCGGATGTTCCTCGCGCGCGCCGACGACCAGGACGACGTGTTCTGGTTCGGAGGCGGGCATGGACCTGACGCCGTACTACGCGACCGAAGAGGACGCGCGGCACTTCCACGCGACCTGCCGGGAGGCGCTCGCGCCGTTCGGCGCGGACAAGCATCCGCGCTTCAAGAAGTGGTGCGACGAGTACTTCTTCCTGAAGCACCGCAACGAGCCGCGCGGCGTCGGCGGCGTGTTCTTCGACGACTTCAGCGAGCTCGGGTTCGACCAGAGCTTCGCGATGATGCGCGCCGTCGGCGACGCGTTCCTCGACGCCTACGTGCCGATCGTCGAGCGGCGCCGCCACACCCCGTACGGCGAGCGCGAGCGCGCCTTCCAGGCGATCCGGCGCGGCCGCTACGTCGAGTTCAACCTGGTGTTCGATCGCGGCACGCTGTTCGGCCTGCAGTCGGGCGGACGCACCGAGTCGATCCTGATGTCGCTGCCGCCGGTCGTGAACTGGAAGTACGACTGGCATCCCGAGCCCGGCTCGCCGGAGGCGCGGCTGTACACCGACTTCCTGAGGCCGCGCGACTGGGCGTGACGCGATGATCGCCCCGGTGATCGGCCTGCTCGGCGGCAGCTTCGACCCGATCCATGTCGGGCACCTGCAGCTCGCGCGCGATGCCCTCGCCCACCTGCCGCTCGACGAAGTCCGCTTCATCCCCGCGGCGCAGCCGTGGCAGAAGGGACGCGTCACCGACGCCGCGCACCGCGCGCACATGGTCGAACTCGCGATCGCGCACGAGCCGCGCTGCGTGCTCGACATGCACGAGATCGAGCGCGGCGGGACCACCTACACGATCGACACGCTGCGCGACCTGCGCGCCGGCTCGTGGCCGGACGCCTCGCTGGTGCTGGTCATGGGGTCGGACCAGTTCGAACGGTTCGATACGTGGCGCGAGTGGCAGGCCGTCGCCGATCTCGCGCACATCGCGGTCGCGCGACGCGCCGGCGTCGCGGCCCGCCTCAACCCGGCGCTGCAGGCGTTCTCGAAAGAGCGTCTCGGCGGACCTGCGGAACTCGCGCACCGTCCGGCCGGCGGGCTGGTGGAGTTCCCGATGACCGCGGTCGATGCGGCCGCGACCGACGCGCGTCACCTGCTCGCCAACCCCTCGCCGGACGCCGATCGCCGGCTGGGCCGCCTCCTGCCTGCCGCGGTGCTCGACTATATTCGCGTGCATCGCCTCTACAGCTGAACCAATGGATCTCAGAAAACTGCAACGCGTCATCGTCGATGCCCTCGAAGACATCAAGGGCCAGGAGATCAAGGTCTTCAACACCGAGCACCTGTCGGACATGTTCGAGCGGGTGATCATCGCGAGCGGCACCTCCAACCGGCAGACGCGCGCACTCGCGTCGTCCGTCGTCGAGAAGGTCAAGGAAGCCGGCGGCTACGTCGTCAGCGTCGAGGGCGTGGACGCCGGCGAGTGGGTGCTCGTCGACTGCGGCGAGGCCGTCGTCCACGTCCTGCAGCCGACCTTCCGCGCGTACTACAACCTCGAAGAGATCTGGGGCGGCAAGCCGGTGCGGCTCAGGTCGCCAGCGCCCGCTACAGGTGCGCGACCGGCCGCGAAGAAGGCGGCGCGCAAGACAGCCGCCAAGACACCGGCCAAAGCGCCGGCCAAGGCACCGGCCAAGGCACGGACCAGGTCGCCATCGAAGGCGCCCGTCAAGAAAGTCCGGCGGCGTGCGGCCTGACGCGCCGCCGCAATGAACGGCTTGATGGCCGCGCGCGCCGGCACGTTAGCCCGTCAGGGCGATCGCGCCGCGAAGGGCGAGACATGAGAATCACCGTCGTTGCGGTCGGTCAGCGCCAGCCCGCGTGGGCGCAGGACGCCGTCGACGACTATCTCGCCCGATTTCCGGCTGACTTCAAGGTGGAACTGAAGGAAGTGAAGGCCGAACCGCGCCGTGGCAAGGGCAACGAACCAATCCAGCGCCTGATGGCCGCGGAAGCGACGCGCATTCGCGCCGCGGTGCCGACCGACGGACGCGTCGTCGCGCTCGACGAGCGCGGCGCCGACTGGACCACGGACAAGCTCGCCGCCGCGCTCGGCCGCTGGCGCGACGAAGGCACCCACCCGGTGTTCGTCATCGGCGGGCCGGACGGCCTCGACCCGGAACTGAAGAAGTCGGCGCACGCGCAGGTGCGCCTGTCGAGCCTGACCCTGCCGCACGCCCTCGCCCGCGTGCTCCTTGCCGAGCAGTTGTACCGGGCATGGTCAATGCTGGCCAATCACCCGTACCATCGCGCCTGATGCACTCGTCCATCTACCTCGCCTCCCGCAGCCCGCGCCGCCGCGAGTTGCTGAAGCAACTCGGCGTGAAGTTCGACCCGCTGTTGCTTCGCCTGTCAGGACCGCGCGGCACGGACGTCGATGAAGAACAGCACCCCGGGGAGGCGGCCGCCGACTATGTCGAGCGCATCGCGCGCGAGAAAGCGGCCTTCGGCCTGCGGGTGCTCGGCATGCGCTCCATGGTGCAACGTCCCGTGCTGGCGGCCGACACCGTCGTGATCGTCGACGGCGACGTGCTCGGCAAGCCCGCCAACCGCGCGGAGGCCGAAGCCTTCATGCAGCGCCTGTCGGGGCGCACGCACGAGGTACGCACGACCGTCGCCCTCGCGATGGAAGGCCCGGTGATGAGTTCGACCTCGGTGTCGACCGTGACCTTCCGCGCGATCACGGACGACGAAGCGAGGCGCTACTGCGCCACCGCGGAGCCGTACGACAAGGCCGGCGGCTACGGCATCCAGGGCCTAGCGGCCGTCTTCATCGAGCGGATCGAAGGCAGCTACACCGGCGTGATGGGGCTGCCGCTCTTCGAGACCGGGCGCCTGCTCATGCAGGTGGGATTCAAGATCCTCTGATCGGCGTCATCGCGGAAGCACGGCTGGCGGTGGGCGGCGAGCGCTCCTGCCGTGGCGGTCGGCGCTGACGCGCCGACTCCGCTGTGCTGCTCGACCCAAGGGCCGCGCCGCGAACTCGCTGCGTTCGCTACGCGCACTCCGCTCAGACAGGTCGCGGCGAGTCAGACACGAAGCGCGCTGACGCGCGCCGCCCTCGCGCCTGCGCTGCTCGCCGCCCCGGAAGTCGCGCCCGCCGCCCACCGCCAGCCGTGCCGGGATCCACCTCAGCGCACGACAAAGGCGAAAGGCAGCGCCATGCCGTCCCGCGACGCTGCAAGCGAGCGTGCCCGGCGGGGCCGCGCGCGGCCTTCGAAGTCGCCGAGCAGCGCAGCCCTCGCGTTGGCGCGCACAGCGCGCCTCCACCTCTGACTCGCCGCGGCTGTGTGAGCGAAGCTCGCGCAGCGAGCGCAGCGAGTTCCGCGGCGCAACGCGAGGGGGAGCAGCACAGGGCAGCACAGGCGCAGCCTGGGCCGACTTCGCAGGCCGCGCGCGGCCCCGCCGGGCGCGCTCGCGGCCCGTTCGCGTTCCCGCCGAGTCTCGTCCGCGATCTCACTCGCGACCCCCATCGCATTCACGCACGCCCCCTGCGTACACTTGCCCGCAAATGGAAGACATACTCATCAACATCACGCCCCAGGAGACGCGCGTGGCGGTGCTGCTTGCGGGCGTCGTGCAGGAACTGCACGTCGAGCGCAGCGCTCTGCGCGGGCTGGTGGGCAACATCTACCTCGGGCGGGTCGCGCGCGTGCTGCCCGGCATGCAGTCCGCGTTCGTCGACATCGGCCTCGAGCGGGCGGCGTTCCTGCACGTGGCGGACATCTGGGAGTACCGGCAGTTCACGCAGGAGAAGCCGCCACCGATCGAGCGGATGCTCCACGAAGGCGACACCGTGCTGGTTCAGGTCGTCAAGGACCCGATCGGCACCAAGGGCGCGCGCCTGTCGACGCAGGTCAGCCTCGCGGGCCGGATGCTCGTGTACCTGCCGCAGGATCCTCACATCGGCATCTCGCAGCGGATCGAGGACGAAGTGGAACGTGCGCAGCTGCGCGAGCGGCTGCAACGGCTGGTGCCGCCGGGCGAGAAAGGCGGATACATCATCCGCACCAGCGCCGAGGACGCAACCGAGGGCGACCTGGGCAACGACCTCCAGTACCTGAGCGTGCTGTGGAGCCGGATCGTGGAGCGGCGCGCGGTCAGCGCGGCCCCGGCGCTGCTGTACCAGGAGCTGTCGCTGGCGCAGCGGATCCTGCGCGACGTCGCCACCGAGGAGACGACGGCGATCCAGGTCGACTCGCGCGAGAACTTCCAGAAGCTGCAGACCTTCGCGCGGCAGTTCGTCCCCCGCGTCGAGGCGAAGCTCGCGCACTACACCGGCGAGCGGCCGCTGTTCGACCTGTACTCGATCGACGGCGAGATCGAGAAGGCGCTCGGGCGCCGCGTCGAGCTCAAGTCCGGCGGCTACCTGATCATCGACCAGACGGAAGCGATGACGACCGTCGACGTCAACACCGGCGGCTACGTCGGCACGCGCAACTTCGACGACACGATCTTCAAGACCAACCTCGAGGCCGCCCAGGCGATCGCCCGGCAGCTGCGCCTGCGCAACCTCGGCGGCATCATCATCGTCGACTTCATCGACATGATGAACGTCGATCACCGCGACGCGGTGCTGGCGGAATTCAAGAAGGCGCTGTCGAGGGACCGGACGCGCATGACGGTCAGCGGCTTCACCCAGCTGGGCCTGGTCGAGATGACGCGCAAGCGCACGCGCGAGTCGCTCGCGCACATCCTGTGCGAGCCCTGCCCGATGTGCCAGGGGCGCGGCGAATTGAAGACGGCGCGGACGGTCTGCTTCGAGATCCTGCGCGAGCTGCTGCGCGAAGCGCGGCTGTTCGACGAGACGCGCGAGTTCCGCGTCCTCGCCGCGCAGAAGGTGATCGACCTGTTCCTCGAGGAGGAGTCGCAGTCGCTCGCGATGCTGTCCGACTTCATCGGCAAGCCCGTGTCGATGCAGGTCGAGACGCTCTACACCCAGGAGCAGTACGACATCGTGCTGATGTGAGCGCCGCGGCCGGCGGCGGACCGCGCCGGATTCAGGCCTTCTTCTCGCGCGGCAGCCGGCCCAGCAGGTAGAACTCGTCGTTCGGCCGCATGGCGATCATGTTCGCCATGCGATTAGACAGCGCGAAGAACGCGGCGATCGCGCCGATGTCCCAGATGTCCTCGTCGCTGAAGCCGTGCGGGCGCAGCGCCTCGAAGTCCGCGTCCTCGATCGTTCCCGACGCGGTGGCGACCTTCATCGCGAACGCAAGCATCGCCTTGCCGCGCGGCAGGATGTCCGCCTTGCGGTAGTTCGTCGCGACCTGCTCGGCGATCAGCGGGTTCTTCTCGTAGATGCGCAGGATCGCGCCGTGCGCCACCACGCAGTAGACGCAGTTGTTCGCGCCGCTGGTGGCCACGACGATCATCTCCCTCTCGCCCTTGGTCAGGCCGGAAGGCTTCAGCATCAGTGCGTCGTGGTACGCGAAGAAGGCGCGGAACTCGTCCGGTCGGTGCGCCAGCGTGAGGAACACGTTGGGCACGAAGCCCGACTTTTCCTGCACCTCGAGGATGCGTCCCTTGATGTCGTCCGGCAGTTCGTCGAGGGACGGGACGGGATAGCGGCTGATCGGTCTTGCACTCATAACGGACGCTCCGATACGGGCTGTGCGAACTGGATCCGGTGCAGGTGCGCGTACAGGCCGCCAGCGGCGAGCAGCCTTGCGTGGCTGCCCACCTCGGCGATGCGGCCCTGTTCAAGCACGACGATGCGGTGCGCGCGCTCGATCGTCGACAGCCGGTGCGCGACGACGAACGTCGTGCGGCCCCGCATCAGCCGCTCGAGCGACGCCTGGATGTAACGCTCCGACTCGGAGTCGAGCGCGGAGGTCGCCTCGTCGAGCAGCAGGATCGGCGCGTCCTTCAGGATGGCCCGCGCGATCGAAAGGCGCTGGCGCTGGCCGCCGGACAGCTTGACCGCGTTCTCGCCGATGGGCGTATCGAAGCCGTGCGGCAGCGACTCGATGAACGGCAGCAGGTAGGCGGCCTCTGCCGCCGCACGGATCCGCTCCATGGGGGCGCCGCGCTGCCCGCCGTACGCGATGTTGGCGGCGATCGAGTCGTCGAACAGCACGACGTCCTGCGACACCAGGGCGAGCTGCCGGCGCAGGCTGGCGAGCGACAGTTCGTGCATCGGCACGCCGTCGAGCAGGATCTCGCCTCCGGTCGGGCGCAGGAAGCGCGGCAGCAGGTTGATCACCGTCGTCTTGCCGGCGCCGGACGGTCCGACCAGCGCGATCATTTCGCCGGCCTTCACGTCGAGCGAGAAGTCCTGCAGCGCCTCGGCCGCGGCCTCGGGGTAGCGGAACGACACGCCGCGGAACTCGACATGGCCGCTGACGCGCTCGACCTCGCGCGTGCCGGTCTCGGCTTCCGGCGGCAGGTCGATCATCCGGAACACGCTCTCGGCGCCCGCGGCCATCCGTGCGATCGGGCCGTTGAGCGCCGCGAGGTGCCGCAGGGCCGGCAGCAGCAGCAGCGCCGCGGCGAGGAACGTGACGAAGTCGCCCGGCGTGGCCTTGGTCTCGCGCACCTGCCACAGCGCGATTGTCATCACGACCGCGACCCCGATGGCACCAACGATCTGCGTCACCGGCGTCGCCGCCGACCACGCGACCTGCATCCGCATCGCGAACCCGCGCAGCTTCGCGTTGATGTGGCGGAAGCGCTCGTTCTCGTAGCCGCCGCCGTCGTACACCTTGACCACGCGCTGGCCCTCGTGCGCCTCCTGGATCGTGCGCGTCATCTCGCCGAGCATCACCTGGTTCTCGATGTTCAGCCGGCGCAGCCGCCGGCTGAAGCCCCGCAGCGCCAGCGCGATGATCGGCGCGACGACCAGCGTCACGAGCGTCAGCTGCCAGTTGTAGTAGATCAGCATCGCGAGCAGGCCGATCACGACCAGCGTGTCGCGCACGGCGGTGCTGAGCACCTCGGCGGCCAGGTTCAGCGCGTTGGTCGCCTCGTTGACGAACTTCGAGATCACGATGCCCGACGGCATGTTCTCGAACGTCGACGACGGCCAGCGCAGCATGCGCTCGAACATCGTCGTGCGCAGTTCGACCAGCACGCCCTGCGAGATCCGGTTCAGCAGGTAGGAGCTGGCGAACGACGCGAGGCCGCGGACGACGAACAGGCCGACGAACGCGGCCGGCAGCCACAGCGCCGACGCGCTGCGCTCGAACAGCGCGCGGTCGGTCATGATCCCCGTGAGCTTGGCCAGCAGCGGGTCGGTGACGGCCGCGATCGCGGTGGCGAGGAGCGCGAACCCGAGCACCTTGCGCTGCACGAGCACCATCCGCAGCAGGCGACGCAGGTTCGGATCGTCGAGCAGGCGGGGATGGGAAGGGGATGTCATGAGGTCGCGTGCCACAATCCGGGCCCGCGAGCGCGCGCCCGATGCGGCGCGCGTAGTGTATGCGATCGGTTCCTCGTTCCTCCGCCATGACGCCGCTGATCGTCCGCCTGCCCAACCACCTCGGCGACGCCTGCATGTCGATCGCGGCGCTCGACGCGCTGGCGGCGGCGGGCTACGCGCTGACGCTGGCGGGCCGGCCGTGGATCCGATCCTTGTTCGAAGCCTATCCCTGGCCCACCGTGGCGCTGAGGGACAGCCGCCGCGACAACGTGCTCGCCTTGAGCGCGGCGGCGTCGGGCTCGCGCGGCCTGCTGTTCACGAACTCGTTCAGCACGGCGCTCGAGTTCCGCCTCGCGGGGATCGCGTCGACCGGGTACGCGCGCGGCGGACGGTCGCTGCTGCTGTCGCAGGCGGTTCCCGTCAACGACGCGGACCACATGGTCGAGTACTACCACCGGCTCGCGGCAACCGCGATCGCGCAGCCCGCCGCCGTGCCCGAAGCGCTCGACCTCCGCGTCGGCGACGCGGCGCAGCGGCGCATGCACAACGCACTGGCGGACGCGGGCGTGTCTCGTCCGTACGTGGTCCTCTGCCCGGTCGCGGTCGGACAGCACCACGGCAGGGTGAAGGCGTGGGACGGTTTCACGCGGCTGCACCGCGAACTGCTCGCGCGCAGCCAGCGCGTCGTCGCCCTGCCGGGTCCCGGCGAGCGCGACGAAGTGCGGCGCGTCCTGCCCGAGGCCGTCGTGCTGCCCGAAAGCGACGTCGGCGCCTTCGCGGCGCTGCTCGCCGACGCGCGACTGGTCGTGGCCAACGACAGCGGCCCCGGGCACCTCGCCGCGGCGGTCGGCGCGCCGCTCGTCAGCGTGTTCGGCGTGACGGAACCCGAGAAGACACGGCCGTGGGGCCCGCGCGTGCGGATGGTGGGGTCCGGCGGCGGATGGCCGTCCTACGAGGAGGTCGTGGCGGCGGTCGACGGCGTGCTCGACACCTGAAGGTCGGCTTCGCGGGCGAGCAGGACACCGAGGAACATCATGATCATGTGGCCCTCGTTGAAGGTCTTGAAGTGCGAACTGAAGAGGCTGGTCACGCACCAGGCCAGCAGCAACGCCAGGCCCGCGACGCGGCACGGGCCGGTCACCGGCTGGCGCGCCGCCGCCAGCAGCCACCAGCCGAACGCCGCGAGGCCGAACGCGCCGGTTTCGGCGAGGAAGTACAGGTACTGGTTGTGCGGATCCTCGCTCGGCGTCGCCTGCCAGCCCGACCCGTACTTGGCGGCGAAGCGCGGGTACTCCCGGGCGAACGAACCGAGGCCATGCCCCAGCACCGGCGCTTCGGCGATCAGCGCGCGCGTGTTCTCCCAGATCACGACCCGGACTCCCATCGACGTCAGTTCACTCGACTGCCGCGCCGAGCGCAGTTCGCCGATGCCGCGCTCGAAGCGCTCGAGCACGACGGGCGACGCGACGGTGAGGACGACCAGCGCCGCGAGCACGCCCGCTGTGGCCACCATGCGCGCCCGTCCGCGCCACTGCGTCATCGCCAGCGCGATCGCGACGATGGCCATGACCAGGTAGCCGCTGCGCCCCGGCGTGGTGGCCACCAGGCTGAACGCCAGCACGGCGGCACCCCCCCACGCCGCGGCGCGCCCGCGGCGCCCCGTCTCCGGTTGCAGGGCCAGCAATGCCGCGAACAGCGCGCCCGCGGCGAACGCCATCGCCTGTGTCACGTGGTTGCGGAACACGACGTAGGGAGCGACCGGGTCCGCGTGCACCGGAACGCCCGCCAGCCACGCGCCGATCGAGACGCACGCCGTCAGCGTCGCCGCGAACCCGAACAGCGCCATGAAGACCGTCTTCGAACGGCGCGTCTCGAACAGCGCCAGCGCGACGAAGAGCCAGAAGAACTGCCGCCATCCGATCCACTCGCGCAAGGCGGCCTTGGCGTCGAGCGGACTCCATGCGGTCGCCAGTCCGAGCACGGCGATCAGCAGCAGGCTCGCCTGCCCCAGCGGCTGCCAGAACGCGTGCTTCAGCCGCTGCCAGCGCGACGGCGCGGCCAGCAGCGCGACGACCATCACGCCGGCCGCGGCGCTCGCCAGGCCGGTCACGACGAAGGCGCCGATCGCGGTCAGCGCCGCAGCGAAGCGGGCAACGCTGATCGCCCAGATGTCCCGACGGACCGTCGCGCGCGCTTCACCCGCGTCGATGCGCGCCTCCTCCGGCCGGGTGCTTCCGAGAGTGCGGCGACGCCAGCGGTCCCAGCGGAAACGCAGCCAGTTCCAGCGGCGGCCGCGGTCCGTGCGCTTGTCGTCGAGCACGCTCGTGAAGCGTCCGTTCATGCTCCCCTGCTCGACGATCGGTTCCCGCAGCCAGTACTGCGTGATTCCCATCGCCGCGTCGGCTTCGCGCATCAGCCAGTCGGCGGGCCGGGTGACCTTGCGCACGGCGACGTACGCGAGCCGCAGCTCGGCCGCGCGGCGGTCGAGCACGGTCGCGTCGGTGGCGGGCAACTCGATGTCCGGCGTCAGCAGCATCGTCGGCGCGCTGCGCGCGCCGGCGACGTACTTGTTGTCGCCACACCCAAGGTAGACCATGTATGGCCGGTCGACGCGGTCCGCTTCGTCCATCGCCAGCGCGAAGACTCGTTCGAAGTCGCGGGCCAGCACGGCGTCGTCCTCGAACACCAGCACGCGCCGGTAGCCGCGATCGACGCATCGCTTCCACGTCTCGATGTGCTTGAGCACCAGCGACTGGTGCCCGCGCTTCATGTCGCTCGGCGCGAACACCGCGTCGATCTGCCCGGGCGTCAGCTCGTCGGCGTCGTGTTCGAAGATCCACTCGAAAGCGATCCCGTGCCGCTCGAGTTCCGACTCGATGTGCCGGATGCGGTCGTGGAACGTCTTCACCGACAGCACGAAGACGGCGTCGACGCACTGGTTGACCGAAGGGTTGGAACGCGGGGACGGAGTCAAGGAGACCTGCCGCAGCGGCGGGCGGGAAAGGCAGGATTGTATTGAAGGCGACCCGTCGGCCGCGGGTAAGCTTGCCGCCTCCACCGGAGCCCGCATGGCACGCCTTTCCGTCTACATCATCGCCTACAACGAAGCCGACAAGATCGAGGCGGCGCTCCGGAGCGTCGCGTGGGCGGACGAGATCGTGGTGGCCGATTCGTTCTCCACCGACGGCACCGCCGAGATCGCGCGCAAGTACACCGACAAGGTGCTGCAGGTCCCCTTCGAGGGCTTCGGCAAGCTGCGCAACGACGTGCTCGCGCAGCTCACCGGCGACTGGGTGTTCTCGCTCGACGCGGACGAGCGCTGCACGGAAGCGGCGGCTGCCGAGATCCGGCGCCTCATCGAGCAGCCCGGCGCGGCGGACGCCTTCCTCGTGCCGCGCCGCAACTTCTTCTTCGGGCGCTGGATCGAGCACTCCGGGTGGTTTCCGGATTACCGGCAGCCGCAGCTGTTTCGCCGCGGCAAGCTGACGTACACCGCCGACGCGGTGCACGAGACCTACGTGCTGGACGGCGCGCTCGCCAAGACCACCGAGCCGATCGCGCAGGTGCCGTTCAAGGACCTCGCGCAGATCGTCCACAAGATGCAGCGCTACTCGACGCTCGGCGTCGAGCGCCTGGCCGAGCGCCGGACGCAGCCGTCGATGTGGTCCGCCTTCGCGCACGGCCTCGGCGCCTTCCTGCGCCACTACGTCGTGCGCGCCGGTTTCCTCGACGGCTGGGCCGGCTTCATCATCGCCTTCTCGAACTTCGAGGGCACGTTCTACCGCTATGCGAAGTACGCGGAGCGCATGAGCGGACTCACGCGCGAGCCGCCGGTGCCGCCGAGCCTCAGGCGCTGATGCCGATTTCCGTCGTCGTCACGACGTACAACCGGCCCGATGCCTTGCGCGCCGTGCTGGACGGCCTTGGCGCGCAGGCCGACCGGGACTTCGAAGCGATCGTGGCCGACGACGGCTCGCGCGACGACACGCGGGCGCTGGTCGAGCAGGCGAGCGCTGGCTTCCCGGTGCCGCTCACGCACGTCTGGCAGGAGGACCAGGGATTCCGCGCCGGCGCGGCACGCAACCGCGCCGCCGAACGCGCCCGCGGCGACTACATCGTGTTCCTCGACGGCGACTGCATCCCGCGCCCCGACTTCATCGCCCGCCACCGCGCACTCGCCGAACGAGGCTGGATGGTGGCCGGCAACCGCATCCTGCTGTCGGCGGCGTTCACGACCACGGCACTGCGGGAGCGACTCCCTCTGCACGCGTGGTCCGCGCAGCAGTGGCGCGAAGCGCGCCGGCGCGGCGACATCAATCGCACCCTGCCACTCGCCTGCCTGCCGCTGGGTCCGTTGCGCAAGGTCGCGGCGTCGCGCTGGCAGCGCGTGCGCACTTGCAACCTCGGCGTGTGGATCGACGACTTCCGCCGCGTGCGCGGGTTCGACGAGACGTTCGAGGGCTGGGGCTTCGAGGACTCGGACCTCGCCGTGCGCCTGCTGAACGCCGGCGTGCGGCGCAAGGAAGGCGCCTTCGCCACCGGCGTCCTGCACCTGTGGCACCGCGAGAACGACCGCAGGCACGAAGGGCGCAACTGGGACCTGCTGCAGCAGCGGATCCGCTCGGGCGAGACGCTTCCATCGAGCGGGCTCTCGTCGGACTAGGTTTGACGATTGATGGGTTGCTTCGTATGACAGCGAGCCCAGCCTTCGCGTCGCATCGAGCTCGATCGAACACCGAGGGTGTCATCTCCTGCGCCTGAGCGGGCTGCGTGCCGTGCCAGCCGCCCGCACACCCGCCAAATCGGTGTTCCCGCGGGCGAGAGCAGAGCGCGCAACACTCCGGCCTGTCCACAGCGCCCGGCGCGTCGACCGCGCTGTGGGGTGCCTCGCGCAGCGCGACGCCGTGTGGCGGGCGTCGCATTCCAGAAGCTGCGGCGGGCCGAAACGACAATGCGCCGGAAGGCACGACCGGCGGAACCGCAGGAGCTCGCTCCGAAAGCTGCCGGCCCGCAGGGAGCACCCTCGACCCAGTGTCGCCCGCCGCGCGTCGCGCGGAGTCGAGGCGCCCCGCAGCGCGGTTGGCGCGCAAGAGACTCTATCGCGCTACGGATAGTTGAAATACGCGCGCCGCACCCTGGGCTGCGCGACCAACTCGGCGACGAGGCGATCCTCGCCGCGCACGCGCCAGTCTTCCGGCAGGGGAATGTCGACGGTTCCCGTGCCGTTGCTGTAATTGACGACGATGCGGCATCCCGTGCCCGTCTGGCCGTTCGTGGTCCGGTACGGCGTCAGCGTGTCGCGCAGGCGGGCGACGTCGCCCGCGCCGTCGACCTCGATCTTCAGCCGCGCGGCCGCCTTGGCGCGCGCTTCGGTCAGGTCCATCAGGTCTTCGGCCGAGATGGACAGCCGCTGCGCGAACTCGTCGAAGCGCACCTTGCCGACGACGAACAGCAGCTGGTCTTCCTTCAGCAGCGCGCGCTTGCGGTCGTACAGTTCGGAGAAGACCATCAACTCGAGCTGCGCCGTGCCATCGTCGAGCACGACGACGCCCATGCGGCCGCGCCGCGTGTTCTGGCTGCGCGCGGCGACGATGACACCGGCGAGCTTGACGAGGTCGCGCGCCTGCTTCACCTGGGCGAGCGGCGTGGGAGCGAGGCGGCGCGCCTCCGCGGCGTATTCGGTGAACAGATGTCCCGAGAAGTAGTAGCCGAGCGCCATCTTCTCGTTCGACAGCTGGTCGCGCGTACTCCAGCGCGGCGACTTCACGTACTCGACGTGGCGCTTGGCGCCGTCCGGCGCGCCGAACAGGCTCGCCTGGCCGGCCGATGCGGCCTCGTGCTGCGCGGCCTCGATCGCGCGGCCAACCGTCGCCAGCAGCGTCGCGCGGTCGTCGAGCAGGCGGTCGAGCGCGCCGGCGCGCACGAGGGCCTCGACCACACGCCGGTTGATCACGTGCTTGTCGACGCGCGCGCACAGGTCGAACAGGTCCGTATACGGCCCGCCGGCCGCGCGCGCCGCGAGGATCGCCTCGATCGCGCCCTGCCCCGTGCCCTTGATGCCTCCGAGTCCGTAGCGGATGGTCTTCGGATCGACCGGCTCGAAGCGCCAGTTGCCGCCGTTGATGTCCGGAGGCAGCACCTTCAGGCCGAGCGCCTTGCAGTCCTCGATCAGGTCCTTGACCTTGTCGGTGTCGTCCATGACCGTCGACAGGTTGGCGGCCAAGAACGCGGCGGGATAGTGCGCCTTGAAGTACGCGGTCTGGTACGCGACGACGGCGTAGGCCGCCGAGTGGCTCTTGTTGAAGCCGTAGCCCGCGAACTTCTCCATGTGGTCGAAGAGTTCGGTGGCGACTTCGGCCGACACGCCCTTGCCGCCCGCGCCTTCGACGAAGATGGTGCGGTGCTTGGCCATCTCCTCGGCCTTCTTCTTGCCCATCGCGCGGCGCAGCAGGTCGGCGCCGCCGAGCGAGTAGCCGCCGACGACCTGCGCGATGCGCATCACCTGCTCCTGGTAGACCATCACGCCGTAGGTCTCGGACAGGATCGGCTCGATCGACGGGTGCAGGTACTCGACGCGCTGGCGGCCGTGCTTGCGCTCGATGAAGTCCGGGATCAGGTCCATCGGACCCGGGCGGTACAGCGCGTTCAGGGCGATCAGGTCCTCGAGTCGGTCCGGCTTCGCTCGCTTCAGCAGTTCGCGCATGCCGCGCGATTCGAACTGGAAGATCGCGGTCGTCGCCGCCTGCTTGAAGACGTCGTACGTCTTCGGATCGTCGAGCGGCAGCGTTTCGAGCGACAGCGCGAACGACGGATCGAGCTGCTTCACGTACTCGACCGTGAGGTCGAGGATCGTCAGCGTGGTGAGCCCGAGGAAGTCGAACTTGACGAGACCGATCTGCTCGACGTCGTCCTTGTCGAACTGGCTGATCGCCGACTCGGTGCCCTGCGCGCAGTACAGCGGGCAGAAGTCCGTCAGCTTGCCGGGCGCGATCAGCACGCCGCCCGCGTGCATGCCGACGTTGCGCGTCAGGCCCTCGAGCGGCCGGGCCAGCGCCACGAGCTCCTGGAACTCCTCGTCGGCGTCGACCGCCTCGGCGAACGCCGGCTCCTCGGCGAGCGCGCGGTCGAGCGTCCACGGGTCGGCCGGGTTGTGCGGGATCAGCTTCGACAGCGTGTCGCACTTCGTGTACGGCAGGTCGAGCACGCGGCCGGCGTCGCGCACCACCGCCTTCGCGCCGAGCGTGCCGAAGGTGGCGATCTGCGACACCGCGTCGTGGCCGTACTTGCGCTTCACGTAGTCGATCACGCGGTCGCGGTTGTCCTGGCAGAAGTCGATGTCGAAGTCGGGCATCGACACGCGCTCGGGATTGAGGAAGCGCTCGAACAGCAGTTCGTAGCGCAGCGGGTCGAGGTCCGTGATGCCGAGCGAGTAGGCCACGAGGGAACCGGCTCCGGAGCCCCGCCCCGGCCCCACGGGAATGCCGTGCGTCTTCGCCCAGTTGATGAAGTCGGCGACGATCAGGAAGTAGCCGGAGAAGCCCATCTTCGCGATCGTCTTCAGTTCGAGGTCGAGCCGCGCGGCGTAGTCGGGCCGCTTGCGCGCGCGCTCCGCCTCGTCCGGGTACAGCGTCGCGAGGCGCTTCTCCAGCCCTTCGCCCGCCAGCGCGCCGCAGTGGTCGTCGAGGGTGACGCCCTTCGGCGTCGGGTAGTCCGGCAGGCGCGGCTTGCCGAGTTCGAGCACGAGGTTGCAGCGCTGCGCGATCGCCACCGCGTTGGCGAGCGCGACCGGCACGTCGGCGAAGAGTTGCTCCATCTCCGCCTGCGTCTTGAAGTACTGCTGCTCCGTGTAGCGGCGCGGCCGGCGCGGATCGGCAAGCGTGTAGCCCTCGGCGATGCAGACGCGCGCTTCGTGCGGCCGGAAGTCGTCCTGTCTCGAGGAACTGGATCGGATGCGTGGCGACGACCGGCAGCCTGGTCTGGGCGCCGAGCGCGAGCGCGGCGCGCGTCTGCGCGGCGTCGCGCTCGTGGCCGGTGCGGTGCAGTTCGAGGAAGTAGCGGCCCGGGAACGCGGCGGCCATCCGCTGGGCGGCGAGCTTCGCGGGCTCGATCTTGCCGGCGAGCAGCGACGCGCCGACGTCGCCGTGACGGCCGCCCGACAGCGCGATCAGGCCCTGCGCGAGGTGGCCGTCCCGTTCCTCGAGCCACTCGAGCCGCACCTCGGCGCGATTGCGATGCTGGTTCTCCAGGTACGCCCGCGTCAGCAGGTCGCAGAGGTTCAGGTAGCCCGTGCGGTCCTGGACGAGGACGGCCAGGCGGAACGGATTGTCGCGGTCGGCGTCGTTCGTGATCCACAGGTCGCAGCCGATGATCGGCTTCACGCCCTTCTTGCGGGCGGCGGCGTAGAAACGCACGGCGCCGAAGATGTTGGCGCTGTCCGTCAGGGCCAGCGCGCCCTGCCCGTCGCGCGCCGCCTTCCTGACCGCCTCGTCGATCCGAACGATGCCGTCGACGACGGAGAACTCGGAGTGGAGCCGGAGATGGACGAAACGCGTACTGCTCATCGACGGAATTCTGCCACCCGGTCGGCCCTCAGACTGTGGATAACCCGAAGTACGAGCCGTCTTCACGGGTCTCATGCGCGAAATCATGGAGCCGATGACGCGACAAACTGGAACTGCGGTCGTCTGCCCGGGCGCCTCGCGCGTTGATCCGGGCGAGCGACCCGCTATTGTTCGGCGCACACGCCGGGAGACCGCAATGAATCGCACTGTCGTCGCCATCTGCCTCGCCATCGCGCCGCTCGTCGCGTTCGCCACGATCTACAAGGTGCGGATGCCGGACGGCACGATCCTGTTCACCGACAGTCCGCCCGCCGGCGCGAAGATCCTCGAAGAGCGGCAGACCCTTCCGCCCCGCCGCCGCGCCCGCCGTCCAAGCCCGCACACCGCCACCGACGCGACGACGCCGCGCGCGACGGAAGGGGATCTTCCACGCGCCGAAGGATCCGGTTCGGCCGCTGCCGGGGATCGCAGGGCATCGACGCCGCGATGGCGGAGATCAGCGACGCGGAGCGCGAACTCACCGTCGCGCGGCGCAAGCTCGAGGCCGGCCGTGAACCGTTGCCCGGCGAGCGCCTGGGGACCGCAACTGGCCGGTCGCGCCTGTCGCCCGAGTACCAAAGCCGGATCGCGGATCTCGAACGCGAAGTCGCGGCGGCCGAGGCCCGCGTGAAGCGGGCGTACGAGGCACGGAACGCGTTGCGTTAAGGCCGCAGCGGCGGTCGCCGCCCGTGCCGGAAGATCGACCACCGGGCAGATCTGCGCGCTAGATACCGTATTTCTGGGATAGAATAGCCATATTACGGTATTGACGGACACTCGATACGGGCACTTCAGCGACATGCGCCCGGGGGGGGCGGATTGAGCCGCTGTTCCCTATGTTCTGCCGCTGCTCGCGCTTGCTTGCGAATGCGAGGCAATCGCACCCCGCTTATCCAGTAAATCGACGCGATCGCTTCGCGCTCCAATCACGGCTGCCCCCTGACTGCGCAGCGGTGGTTCCGCGCCCGTTCAAGAAGCGATCCGCGCGTGATTGCGGAACCAGATACGCCAACCACAAGGCCAGGAAGCCATGAAAACGTACCAGCACCGGACGATGAACCGCCGCCTGCGCAGCAGCTTGACACGCGTTGCGGCCGCAATCGCCGTGGCGACGACCGCAGCGACCGTGGCCCATGCGGCCGCGGTCCTGAGCCCGACGCTGCCGGGCGAGTACGCCCCGGGAACCGGAGCCAGCGCGACGTTCATTCGCATCGACGGCAGCTGGCGCGGCACGTCGGTGTACTGGAACGAGAACGCGCAGAAGTACGCGAATAGTCACCCCGGCAACAATCAACAAGGCGGCTTCCAGCCGATCGGTTCCTTCAGCTGGGGCACGGGCCTCTGGGGCCTGGCCGACTGGGTGACGATCAACGAGGCCGGATCCGTCCCCATCGTGACCAGCTGGACCGGACTCGTCGCGACGATCGATCACGCCGACAGCGATTACGCCGGCTCGGGCTACGCCTCGACCTGGGGCGCCATCGGGGCGCTGCCGACGGGCCTCTTCGGCAGCGCGGAACCGCAGGACAACTGGACGTCGCACTACACGGGATACCTGCGCATCACCGACCCAGGCGAATACAACTTCGGTGTCCTCTACGACGACGGCTTCTTCCTCCGCATCTGGGGCGCGAATGGCTCGATGGTGGAGATCTCGTCGGACTTCCTGAACCCGCGCGACCGGCTCGGCTTCGCCAAGGACTTGTCACTGGATACCGGCCTGTACCGCTTTGAACTCGGCGCGTACGACCGCCTGGAAGTGGGTGCGGTGAACTTGGCCTGGTTGCAGAACGGCCGCTGGGTGACGGTGCCCACCGAACACCTGGTGACCGATCCCGTGCCGATCCCCACCCCGGGAACCGTGAGCCTGCTGCTGGCCGCCATCGGCGCACTCGCCGTGGTCCGAATGAAACGGAAGCGAGGATGACAGAGCCTGCGGCCGCTGATCCAGCGCGCCTGAGTCCCACGCCGCTGCGCGGCTGGCCGCAACGACTCCTGCACCTGGCCGCGCTGGTCGCCGGCTGGGGGTTGTTCTTCTGGGGCTGGTACGACGTGCTCGCCCAGCACTGGGAGACCGAGTACCTGACGTGGCTGGTCACCGGGTCGCTGGTGATCCTGCCCACACTGACGACCGCCTGGGTCCTGCACAACGTGGGGATCCATCGCCGCAAGGGTCCTCGCACCGGCTCGCGGAAGATCGACGAGATCTACCCGCGTGACTGGAACGGCCGCGAAATCTCCGCCGACTTCGCCGCGCTCGCGCGCGCCAACGTCGTCGTCATCGACGTGGAAGGCGAGCGCAAGGTGTATCGGGCCGAAGGCGTCCTGCCGATGCCGCAGCGCGCCGTCACGCAGACGCCGCAGCATCGCGCGGCCACCACCGTCGCGCTGAACGAAGGCGCGACCGAAGTCGCTGGCGGGAGGGCCGCGTGATGCTCGTCGACCTGCTCGCCACGCTGCAGAACTCGATCCTGTTCCAGGTCACGCTGATCTACTTCGCCGCCTACCCGATCGTCACCAGCATCCTGTGGGTCACCACGGCCCTGATGTTTCGGCTGAAGTGGGAACCCCGCGACGATCAGCCGGCACAACCCGATGGCCCGTTCCCTGCGGTCAGCGTGCTGGTGCCGGCCCACAACGAGGAAGCGGTGATCGTGCGTTCGGTGCGCGCGATGCTTGGGATGGACTACCCCGACTTCGAGGTCATCGTCGTCGACGACGGCTCGACCGACGACACGGCCGGCGCGCTGGGCCGGCTGGCCGGCAATCCGAGGCTGCGGATCGTGCGCAAGGTCGTCAACGAAGGCAAGGCGCTGGCGCTGAACGACGCGCTGCCCCTGGCGCGCGGCGAATTGGTGCTGATCCTCGACGCCGACGCCGAGCCGGCGCCCGACCTGCTGCGCTGGATGGTGCCGCACTTCTCGGCGGCACGCGTCGCCGCCGTCACGGGCAACCCGCGCGTGCGCAACACCGACACCTTCCTCGCGCGGCTGCAGTCGATCGAGTTCTCGTCGATCATCAGCCTGCTGCGCCGCTCGCAGCGCATCTGGGGACGGATCGTGACGGTGTCGGGCGTGGTCGCCGCGTTCCGTCGCAGCGCGCTCTTCGATGTCGGCGGCTTCAGCCCCGAGATGCCCACCGAGGACATCGAACTCACCTGGAAGCTGCAGAAGAAGTTCTACGACGTGCGCTACGAGCCGCGCGCCGTGTGCTGGATGACCGTGCCGGCGAGCTACCGCGGGCTGTGGAAGCAGCGGATGCGCTGGGCGCGCGGCCTGATGCAGGTGCTGCACAAGCACCGCGACGTGATGGCGCACTGGGAGTACCGCCGGATGTGGCCGGTCTTCGTCGAGTCCTCCCTGTCGACGCTGTGGGCGATCTGCTTCGTGGCCCTTACCTCGATCTGGACGATCTCGTGGGCGGCGGGGCTGCCCCCGGTCGGCGCGTCGCCGATCCCGAACTTCTGGGGCATGACGATCGCGACGCTGTGCCTGGTGCAGCTGACCATCGGCACGCTGATCGATCGCCGCTACGACCGTTCGATCGTGCGCATGCTCCCGTACGCCGTCTGGTACCCCATCGTCTACTGGATGTTCCTCTCGGTCGGCACCGTGCTCTCGCTGCACTGGCTGTTCCGTCGGCCGGTGCGCACGTCGGTGCGCTGGAACACGCAACGCACGGGCGCGTCAGCATGAGCGGCAGGGCAAGGAAGACTGCCGTCGAGCGCGGCGAAATGGGACGCCGTGCGCTGGCGAGCGCCATCGCGCTCGCCCTCATGACCCTCGCGGCTCCCGGCGCGACAGTCGCCCAGGCCGATGTGCCCACCGCCGCCACCGATTTCCGGACGGCACTGGCAGCTGCGCGTGCGGCGTCGGAGCGGCGCGACTGGGCCGATGCTCTGCCGAGGTGGACTGCGTTGGAAGCGGCCGCCCCGCGCGACGTCGACCTCCTCATCGAGTCGGCCCGCGTCCACGGCTTCGCCGACCGGAACGCCGAGGCGGCGCAGCGCTACCGCAAGGTGATCGAACTCGCGCCGGCCCGCCGCGTCGACGTCTTGCTGTCGCTCGCCTGGCAGACGCTCTGGTCAGGCGACGCGGCGGGCGCGGAAGCGCTGTTCCAGGAGATCGCCGCGCAGCCCGCCGCCTTCGCCGGCGGCGGCGATGGATTCGACGCATGGCGCGGCGTGGCCGAGGCGCGCCGGAACGGCGGCAGTCTCGCGGGTTCGCTCGAAGCGCTCGAGCGCGCCCAGAGTCTGCGGCCGGGCGACCAGGCCACGGCGCGTGACATCGCGCAGACCCTGGCCTGGCTCGACCGCTACGACGAAGCGATCGCCGCGTACACGCGACTCATCGAGCGCGATCCGACCGACCGGGCCAGCACCTACGGACTGATTCGAACGCTGAACAATGCCGGTCGCCATCGGGAAGCCGTGGCGCACTACCGAAGCGCGTTCGCCGCGGATCGGTCGGCAGGACGCAACCCGCCGCAGGACGCGCAGTTCGACTACGCCCGCGCGCTGCGATGGGCAGGCTACGACGACCTCGCGCATCCGGCGCTGCAGGGACTGCCCGATCCGGACGCGCAATGGCTGCGCGACTTCCGCACCGGGCGCGAACTGCGGCACTGGGCCGACGCGGGAGTCGAGTTCTCCACCGACAGCGACGATCTCGACACGCGACTGGTCACCGGAGTGTTCGGGTGGCGAGTCTCGCCGTCGAGCAGCCTGGACGTCGGAGTGCGGCTCGTCGACCTGACCGAGCCCACGCGCGACGCGAGCGGCCAGCGACTGGCGCTTGCGTGGCGCATGCGCTTCGGCGCCGCGCCCGAGGCCATCGGCTCACCCGCGGATTTCGGTCCGGTGTGGACCGCGCTGTCGCTGCAGGCGAACAAGTACGACGACTCGCTCACTCGCGACGACTGGCAGCCCGCGACCGGATACGCCCGCGCACGCTGGATGGCGACCGACACGCTGCGCGTCGACGCCGAAGCCGGCCGCGAAGTGGTCGAGACGCCGCTCGCCATCTCGAACCGCGTGACCGCGAACACCGCGGCGCTCGGCGCCGACTGGCGCTGGCAGCCGCGCTCGTCGGTCGCCGTCCTGCTCTCGTCCATCGACTTCAGCGACGACAACCGGCGCACGCGCGTCAACTTTCGCGCCGACCACCGCGTGTGGAATCGACCTCGAGTTGTGGTCGGCGTCGAGGCGCTGGCGTTCCGGAGCTCCGACCCAACCTCGGACACGCACCCGTACGTCGGCTACTGGAACCCGCGCGACTACCAGGAGGCACGCGCGTACGCAGTGGTCGAGCACGAGGCACGGCCGTGGGACTTGCGGATGAAGATCGGTGTCGGCGCCTCGCGCGAGGAAGACGGATGGGGCAACCGCAGCAGCGGCAACCCGAACGTGCTGGAACTCTCGGCCGCCTACGACCTCGACAAGTCGGTGCAGCTGCGCGCCTATGCTGGCGGCTCGGGCGGCTCGATGGGTGTCGCGAGCGGTGGCGACGGGTACTGGCGCCGCTACGTTGGAGTTGCCGTCACCGGCTGGTTCTAGCGGGGAAGCCCGGCGTCAAACGAGCACGCGGCCCAGGTGATGGTGCCGAAGGGAGGTATTGAGGGGCAGCGTGCGGGGCCAACCATCCCAACGCACCAACCCTCCGGCCTGAGGAATCGTATTCAGGTCCGTCACGACCGTTCCCGAATACATCCGGCCGATTCCCGTTCTTATTCGATGCTCTGCCAAAGAAACGGCCCGCACGTGGCGGGCCGATTTGCGTTGGCGTCCCCTAGGGGATTCGAACCCCTGTTATCGCCGTGAAAGGGCGGTGTCCTAGGCCTCTAGACGAAGGGGACAGGTTGCAGCTTCCGTTGCCGTCTACTGCTTCCGATGTCCTGTGGTGGAGGTAAGCGGGATCGAACCGCTGACCTCTTGCATGCCATGCAAGCGCTCTCCCAGCTGAGCTATACCCCCACGGAGAGCCGCGGAGTATAGCGGCTTTTCAGCGCCGGCTCCAACGCCCCTCAGGAAGCGAGCGCAGCGTCGAGCCGCTGCAGCACGACGTCGCGGCCGATCAGTTCGAGCACGGCGTCGATCGATGGCGTCTGCGTCTGCCCGGTGACCGCGACACGCAGAGGCACGGCGACCTGCGGCATCTTCACGCGCAGATCCGCGACCACCTGCTTGATCAGGCCGTTGAGCGCCGCCCTCTCCCAGGCGACGGCGCCCGCGCGCTCGCGGAAGGCGGCAACCGCCGCGCGCCCGTTCGCGCTCAGGTGCTCCGCAACCAACGCATCGTTGCGCACCGGCTCGCGGTAGAAGAGCAGCGCGCCGTCCGCCAGTTCGTTCAGCGTGCGCGACCGATCCTTCAGCAGCGCCACCACCGCATCGAGCGCAGGCCCGCTGCCCAGCACGCCGCCGCGGCTCTCGATGCGCGGCGCCACCAGCGTGGCGAGCCGTCCGCTGTCGGCCTCCTTCATGTATTCGCCGTTGAGCCACAGCAGCTTGTCGAGGTTGTACTGCGCCGGCGCGCGATTCACGTGGTCGAGGTCGAACCACTCGACCAGTTGCTCACGCGAGAACTTCTCGTGGTCGCCGTGGCTCCAGCCCAGCCGCGCGAGGTAGTTGAACAGCGCCTCGGGCAGGAAGCCGTCGTCGTCGTACTGCATCACGCTGACCGCGCCGTGCCGCTTCGAGAGCTTCTGCCCGTCCGGCCCGAGGATCATCGGCAGGTGGCCGAACTGCGGCAGCGCGGCGCCGAGCGCGCGGTAGATGTTGATCTGCCGCGGCGTGTTGTTGATGTGGTCGTCGCCACGCAGCACGTGGGTGATCCGCATGTCGATGTCATCGACGACGACCGCGAAGTTGTACGTCGGCACGCCGTCGCCGCGCGCGATCACGAGGTCGTCCAGTTCGCGGTTCGAGATGCTGATCGGGCCCTTGACGAGATCGTTCCAGCCGACGTCGCCGTCGTCCGGGTTGCGGAAGCGGATCACGGGCGCCACGCCGCCGGGTGGCGTCCGGCCGACCGCGTTCTCGGGGCGCCAGCGGCCGTCGTAGCGCGGCTTCTCGCCGCGCGCCATCTGCGCCTCGCGCAGCGTCTCCAGCTCTTCCTTGCTGGCGTAACACTTGTAGGCCTTTCCTTCGGCCAGCAGCCGCTCGATCGCCTGGCCATAACGCTCCAGCCGATGCGTCTGCCGGATCGGCCCCTCGTCGTAGTCGAGGCCGAGCCATTGCATACTGTCGAGGATGACCTGCACTGCCTCCTCGGTCGAGCGCTCCAGGTCGGTGTCCTCGATCCGCAGGATGAACGTGCCGCCGAAGTGGCGCGCGTAGGCCCAGCAGAACAGCGCCGTGCGCGCGGTGCCGAGATGAAGCATGCCCGTCGGGCTGGGCGCGATGCGAGTGCGTACCTGGGTCATCAATGACAGAGCCCGCACAGGGCGGGCTCGGGCGTGTAGCGACGGACGAAAGTCTACTGGAACGTGGCCGGCCGGCCGCGGGACGAAGCTCTCGTCGAGAGCACGAACACGGCGGTCGAGACGGCGCCGATGACGATCAGGACCAGCAGCGTGCCGTCGTAGCCGCCGAGCCCCGCGAACAGCAGCGCCGCCACCAGGGGTCCCGCGGCCTTCGCGACCGTCACCGGAGCGGCCATCGCTCCGTTGATCGCGCCGTAGGCGTCGCGTCCGAAGAGTTCTGCCGGAATCGCCCCGCGCACGATCGTCATCGCGCCGTTGCCGATGCCGTAGATCACGGCAAACGCCACCAGCATGGGCCACTGCACGCCGGCGACGCTCAACACCCACAGCGCGATCGGCAGGAACGCCATCGCCAGGATCCCCACCGTCGACGCGGACAGGCGCGATGCGAACGCGAGTTCCAGCACGCGGCCGGTCACCTGCATCGGGCCGATCATCGCGCCGACCAGCGCCGGCGGATGCAGCCGACAGTTGCTTGGCCTGCAGCATCGACATCAGGTGCACCTGTGTCGCGGAGAACACCAGCGCGTTGCCGGTGAACGCGAGCGTGAGCAGGTAGAACACGGGCGTGCGCAGCGCCTCTGTGAAACGCGCCTGGCCCAGCCGGCGCGACGGGACGCCTGCGCGGACGGCGCTGCGCGGCGAAAGCACCCACCAATGCACCGGCACGCACACGGCCAGGTTGAGCGCGGCCAGCACCAGCAGCGCCTGGTGCCAGCCAATCTCGGCGATCAGGAACTGCGTCAGCGGCCAGAACACCGTGCTGGCAAAGCCGCCGAACAGCGTCAGCGAGGTGATGGCGCGTCGATAGTTGGCCGAGAACAGGCGCGTGATCACGGCGAACGCGGGGTCGTACAGCGTGGCCGCCATCACCGCGCCGAGGCCGGCCCAGCGGCGTACAGCGCGACGACCGACTCCACGCTGAGACAGCGACGCGAGCAGGACCGCGCCGGCGAGCGATCCCGCCGTCATCACCTCGCGCCCGCCCCTGCGGTCGATCAGGGCGCCGACCGGGGCGGACAGCAGCCCGCTGACCAGCAGGCCCAGCGAGAACGCGGCGAACACGGTCGGCTTGTCGCCACCGGTCGCCTCGCATCAGCGGCGTGATCAGGAAGCTGAACGCGTAGTACAGCGAGCCCCAGGAGACGATCTGCGCGATGCCGAGCGCGGCGACCGTGCCGAAGGAAGCTGCCTGAGCGGGTGCGGGAGGTGCGGCTTGGCTCACGGCGCGACTGTAGAACCGTTCGTCCGCGTCCGGAGCGGCAGCGGCCGAGGTCGTCCCTGCCGACATCCGGGAGAGAACGCAGGGGTGACGGAGCCATTGGCCGCTCGGCTGGCGGCGCTCGATTGACTGCTACGTTGCTGCTGCGACTGGCGGCTAGAGAAACATCGCGACGTAGACCATGAACCAGACGGTGGCTCCGGTCAGCACGCCGAGAAGTATTCCGCGCATCGCGTTCACTTCTTCGTCCATTTCTTTCCCCCGCGCCCGGAATTTCTGGCAGGAGGACCCGATGCGCAACCGGCTATTCGCAAGAATTCAGAAAACGGGACCGCGAATAACGTGTTTGCGCGGTGTCAAGTCGCGAAATTGTCACAACCCCCAGAAAGGGACTCGGGGCCGTGACCGGAGAGCGAGCTCAGTAAGCCTGCCGTACGCATCGCGCTGCCGACTCTCGTAGCCGAACAAGTGACTCGACGACTCGACGGCCTCCGAACAAACCCGTAATCGTGCGGTAAGGATCCGATCCACAGTCCTTACTTGGAGAACCCGGCGCATCGGAGAATTCAAATATGTATGCCTCGAGGAGGGTCGCTCGACAACGGAGGTCTCCCGAATGCCCGCGTTCAACAGGAAGGACACGCGACCATACTGGGATCAGTTGGAGTCCGAGTTCGACGCTGGCGCGACCATGGCAGCCTGGCTAACGCTGTCAGTCATGGCACTGGCCTTTGGCGTCGTCGCATGGCTGGTGGAAGGCTACGTCTGGCCGAACGTCCGCCACTTCTTCAGCTGACATTGCTCATCAACTCGGCAGCCCTCCGCTCCAAGGCGCAACCCAAACTCCGCAACGCCGCGAGCCGACCCGAGCAAAGCTGTTGCCGGTCAGCAACGCCGCGCTTCGGCGGATAGCGCCCGACAAGGCCACCGTTTCGATCCCGCGGCCGGGAACCGTCGAATCGTCGGGCGCGAGGAGTTTCTCCTCGGGAATGAGCGCCCCGCAGGCAGCCCGAAGCTCCATATATCCCGGCACCGCGGCTCGGTCGCTTACCCCTTCGCCGGCTTATGCCCATACCAATCGCCGCCTTATGCCCCCGTCCCGACGGTTGATGCGAGTCAACCGTGCCAGGGGGTGCCGACCAAGAATGCGATCGGGCCATCGGCCAGGCAGTCATGACCGATGTGAGATTCCAGGACACACCAAAACAAGATGACTCGGGAGTTGAGAATGAGCAAGACCGCTGCCAGGACGCTGATCGCCGTCGCGATTTCCGCGGCCTCCGTGCCCGCCTTCGCGCAGGGCATCACGCTGTACGGTATCGCCGACGTCGGCGTGGCCGTGACCAATTTCGATGGCGACACCCTGACCGCGATTCGGGAGAACCGGACGGCGCGCTGGGGCATGCGGGGTGGAGAGAAGCTCGGCAACGGACTGGAAGTCATCTTCCGCCTCGAGGGCGAGATCGACATGGGTACCGGCCAGTACGGCGACGGCCTGTTCTACCGGCAGGCGTGGGCCGGTTTCCGCGGCGCTTGGGGCACGGCACGCATGGGGCAGACCAAGGACCTGTACGACGACCTCAGCGAAGAAATCGATCCGTTCCGCAACGACGGCATCTTCGGGGACTTCAGCAAGCGCGCGTGGCGCGTCGGCATCGTGAAGTCCCGGGTCAGCAACTCCGTCACGTACGAGTCGCCGAAGATGTCGGGTCTGAGCCTCAAGGGCCAGTATTCGATGGACGAGACGGCCGACGGCACGGGCAACCCCGGATGGTCGGTGTCGGGCATGTGGGACTGGAAAGACCTCGGCGTGTACGCGGCCTATGACCGTCCGACGCTGACGTCGGCCGGCCCGCAGCCCTCGGCCTGGTTCGTCGGCGCCTCGTACCAGCTCGGCCCGGTGCGCCTGTCCGGTTCGTACAACTCCGGAGACCTGAACGACGGCACGGCCAAGACCTCTGCCACCGATCTCACCTCGTACACGCTCGGCGTCGCATGGAACGTCGGTCCGGGCGTCGCCAAGCTGGCCTACTCGAACATGGACAGTTCGGTCGGCAACAAGAACGCCAGCATCCGCGACCTGTCGGCCTGGGGCATCGGCTACGACTACGTGCTGTCGCGCCGGACGACGCTGTACATCATCGGCATGCTGGAAACCGAAGGCCAGTACAACTCGACCACGAAGAAATTCGTGACCGGGAACACGAACGGCATCCAACTCGGCATCACGCACCTGTTCTAGAGTCCCCCGGAGGGCGAACATGAAACGCACGTTGATCGCCCTGGCGCTCGCCGCCGCGCTGCCCTTCGCAGCGCTGGCGGACGAGCCGATGTCGCGCGAATTCAAGCTGCCCCTGCAGGAGGCTCCCTTCGCGAAGGGCAGCGTGGACGGAGCCGCGAACGCCTGGGCCGGTGCCTTTGCTGCAATGGTCCAGAAGACCAATGGAGTCACGATCAAGGGAGCGGCCGAGTTCGACAAGGAGCGAGAGGTCCGCTTCCTCGACACGCCGGGCAACTGCACCCTGCGCGCTGGCGGGTACATCCTGCGCGAGCGAGTGATTCGGCAGGACTATCGGCTGACGCTGAAGACGAGGTCGAAGGACGAGGCATGGGTGCGCGCCACGTCGATCGAAGCGCCGGGCGCCGCGACCAAGCTGGAAGAGGATGTGTCGCCGCCCGCCGACGGCAAGCTGTCCCGCGCGGCGACGTTGCGCCTTGTCCCGCGGCAGGCGCCGAAGACGCTGGCGCAGGCCGCTGAACTGTTCCCCGCCCTGAAGACGATGGCCGCGACCGACGCACCGCTGCAAGTCGTCGAAGGCCTGCGAGTCAGGGAGGTGGTCTACCAGCTGCCGAGCTGGAAGGTCGGCGGCACCAAGATCGAACCGGGCCTCGCGCTCTGGTACGACGCGAAGGACGGCAAGCTGCTGTTCGTCGAGGCCGACTTCAGCTACGACGTGCCGGCGGATCCGGCCGCCGCGCGCGAAGTGGCCGACAAGGCGCAGGCCTTGTTTGCCGCCATGCAGGCGGATGCGGCCTGGTCGGGCAACCGGTCGCAGACCAAGACCGACTTCACGTACACGGCCGCCGGCGGAGCCTTCTGCACGAAATGACAATCCACCCGGTGCGCTGACCGGGCGAACACGCCGGAAGGGCTGCTCAGGCAGCCCTTTCGCGCATCTGCTTCTGCAGGAAGCGGATGAAGACCGTGGCGAGATTGGAGAAACGCCGCTCCTGATGCCAGCACAGCAGCAGATCGCGCTCCAGCGGCACGCCCGCAACGGTCAGGCTGACGAGGCTGCCCGACTGCAATTCGCGCTCCACCGCGAGCCGGGAGATGATCGACACGCCAAGACCCGACTCCACGGCACGCTTGACCGCGCCGACGTTGCCCATCTCGATGACCGACTTCAGCATTACGCCCGCGGCGTGGAGCTGCTGAAACAGGGTTTCGGCGCTCGCCGAATCGGGCGCGGGCGACACGAAGGGCAGCTCGGCGAGCACCTCCGTCGTGACGACGCCGGCTTCGGCGAGCGGATGCTGCGGCGGCGCGATCAGCACCAGGCGGTCCCGTGCTATGGACTTCGTGGCAAGGCGCTCGTCGGATTCCGGCGCGCCTTCGCCGATCACCGCCAGGTCCAGTTCGCCGCGCAGGACCATCTCGACCACCTTGTGCCGCGTGTCGACACGAACGACGAGATCCGCCGCGGGGTAGCGGGTCCGGAACTCGGCGAGGATCCCCGGCAACAGGTAGATGCCCACCACGTGGCTGGCCCCGATCTTCAGGCTGCCGGCGCCGGGTGTCAGCAGGTCGGCGAGTTCGCCTTCGAACTGGTCGATACGACGCAGGATGTCGTCGGCCGCGACGAGCGCGAGGCGTCCGGCATCGGTGAGCGCAAGCCGGCGACCCGCTCGATCGAAGAGCCGCGCCTTCAGCGCGGTCTCGAGCGCGACGATCTGCGCACTGACCGCAGGCTGCGTCAGGTGCAGTTCCTCGGCCGCACGCGAGAAGCTCATGTGGCGTGCGGCAGCGCGGAACGTTCGTAGTTGGGCCAGGGTCATCATCGGCATTGGCCGCCTCGTCGATGTCGAGACGCAAACAGCCAAGCGAACCATCGGTGACGGCGCATGCGCGCAGCTTGTCACGCGTCAAACGCCGACCAGAGCGCCAGCCTGCCGTGTGCGGACTTGATGTGTCGCAAACCTTTCGGCCACCTCCGAGCGACAGCGGCGCTACAAGAGCACTCGAGGATGCGCCCGACATATGCGATCCCTTATGACGACGATTCCAACGTTTGATTGGACGAGCCGGCGACCCCGTTCCTAGACTTGCGGCGTGTACTGGTTGCGCGGTTGCCGCATGTCGAAGACCTCTTCGCTGCGGGTCCGCGAGCGATCGGACACGAGTGGATTGCCAACGACTGAGCCGGCCGACCCGCCGCGTGGAGATGAATGTGGGAAAGGAAATCGAACGCAAGTTCCTGGTGAACAGGAGCCTGTGGAAGCCGCAGGACGGCGGCACGCACTTCAAGCAGGGCTACCTGAATTCGCAGAAGGAACGCGTGGTGCGCGTCCGCATCGAGGGTGATCGAGGCCAAGCTGACGATCAAGGGCCTGACCAACGGCGTCACGCGCGCCGAGTTCGAGTACCCGCTGCCGGTCGAGGACGCCGCGCTGCTGCTCGACAACCTGTGCGAGCAAGCCGCTGATCGACAAGCACCGCCACAAGGAAACCATCGGCGGCAAGACCTGGGAGATCGACGTGTTCCACGGCGAGAACGAGGGCCTGGTGGTCGCCGAGATCGAACTGGACGTCGGAAGACGAGAGCTTCGAACTGCCCGCGTGGGCCGTGCAAGGAAGTCTCGCAGCGACCCGCGCTACTTCAACTCGAACCTGCTGAAGAACCCGTATCAGCACCTGGAAGAACAGCTGAGCACGCTCGAGGACATGAGCACTGTCGTCGAAACTGCCGCGAGCCCGCAACCAGAAGCTGATGGAGCTTCTGGCGATGGACAAGATGACCTTGTCGTCGAAGGTGCAGGGCGGCGCAGAGCGGCTCGGAAGCGCTGGATGCGCTATCTGGGCTTCCCGGTCGGCATCCTCGCTGTTCCTGTTGGTGTTCTACCTGCCGAGCCGGCGCCGGGCTGAGCGGCGGCGCGCAGGCCGGAGCCGCCTGCTTCGCTGCTGGCGCTGGTGTGGTGGGTGACGGAGCCCTTCCCCACCTACGTCACCTCGCTCGTCCTGATGTTCCTGCTGCTGGTCACGCGCACGGCGGAGCCGAAGGCGATCATGGACGTGCTGGGCATGGAGGTGATCTGGCTGAACCTGCTCGCCTTCATCCTCGAGCTCGATGCTGGTCAAGGTGCGGCTCGCCAAGCGCATGGCGCTGTGGCTGATCACTGCGCTTCGGCCGCAAGGCGCCGTCCGGCGCTGCTGGCCTTCGTGGTCATCCAGCTGGTGCTCGCCCCGCTGATCCCCGCGACGGCCGCGCGCGCGGTGATGACGCTGCCGCTGATGATCGTGGTCGCCGCGATCTACGGGGCGACCGAGGAGACCAACAACAACTTCGGCCGCAACCTGTTCCTGCTCAACCTGATCGGCATCTCGGTCCTGTCGTCGATGACGATGACCGGCTCGTCGGCCAACCTGATCGCGGTCGGCCTGATCGAGACCATGGGCGGCGAGCGCGTCTACTACATGGACTGGGCGCGGCTCGGCACGCCGATCGCGATCACGACGATGCTGCTGATGTGGGTGATCGGCCGCAAGCTGGCTGTTCCCGATCCCCGCCCCCGAGCAGGTGCCGCAGCTCGACGGCGGGCTCGACGTCGTGCGCAGGCAGTACGCGGAGACTCGGTCCGCTGCGCGCCGAGGAGAAGAAGGCGCTCGCCATCTTCGGCCTGGTGCTCTTCCTGTGGATGACGGACGTCTTCCACATGCGCTGGTTCGGCGTCGAAATCAGCGCGCGCCTTCGCCGCTTTGCTCGGCGCCGTCATCGTGCTGTTCCCGCGCTACGGCGTGCTGCAGTGGTCGGAGGCGGACATCCCCTGGCACCTGCTGATCTTCAGCGCCGGCGCCTACGCCGGCGGGCTCGCGCTCGACGACACCGGCGCCGCCGAGTGGGCGGTCCGCACGCTGTTCGGCGGGCATCGACCTGCAGCGGCGTCCCGTTCGGCGTCTCGTACACCGTCGTGATCGCCGTGATGATGTACAGCCACCTGCTGACGACCTCGAAGACGGTGCGCACGCTGATCCTGATGCCGATCATCATCACGCTCGCCAAGGCCCTCGGATGGAGCCCCATCGCCTTCGCGCTGCCGGCCGCGCTCTGCATCGACTGGGTGGTGGGCCTGCCGATCAGCGGCAAGCCGAACGTGATCCTGTTCTCCACCAACCAGTACTCGGTCATCGACAACTTCAAGTACGGCCTCGTGACCTGCACGATCGGCTTGCTGCTGCTGGTGGTGCTCGGCAGCGACCTGGTTCCACTGGATCGGCCTGACGCCGGCGTTCTGGGCGGTCGCGCCATGAATCGCCTCGCCGCCTTCATTGCACTCGCAGCGGCGTGCGCTTGCGCGCACGCGGTGACGATCTCGACGTACGTGACCCGGGTCGACGTCGCTGCCGAAGGCCAGAGCCAGGCCGTCGTGCAGTTGACGATCGCGGAGGCGAATGCCGGCCCGCTGCTCGTGCCGCTCGCTCCCAGCCTGAAGCCGGCAGGGCCGGTGCGACTCGACAGCGCGCCCGCCGGCGTGCAACTGAAGTCGGTCGCGATCGCCGACCGGCCGCACCTGGAGCTCGTGTTGCCCGAGGGCGCGGACAAGTCGCTTGTGGTCACCGCGAGCTTCCCGGTCAAGGACGTGCTCGCCGCGCCGAAAGCCAAGGCGCAAGGCAGGCGCAGCCTGCCCGACGGCAGCACGCTGCTCGACCACACCTTCGTCAACACGCAGCCCTACACGATCGGCAGCTACCGTGCGCAGATCGTGCTGCCCGAGGGCAGCCGCGTGCACGAGATCCGCGAGCAGGTGCCCAAGGCCAAACGCACGGAGATCGAACCGCGCGTCGCACTGGACGCGATCGACGGCCGGCAGGGCGCGGTGCTGCAACTCGGCGACGTCGCGGCAGGGCGACCGCGCGTCGATGTCGGTCGAAGTGATTCCGGACACCCGTCGGGTGGAGCTGGTTGATCGTCGGCCTCGTGCTTTCCGTCGGCTACCTCATCGGGTTTCGCGACCTGGTCGCTCAAACCGGCGACCTCGCCGCTTCCCGCCGTCGACCAACCTCAGTTCGAGTCCAAGGAGCGTCATTCATGAACGACGTGTTTGCGAAGAACGTGGCCACGTCCGCCGAAGAAGCCGCGAAGATCGTGCCGCGCGCCGAGTTCCGCGTGTTCGGCCAGAACCTGATCGAAGGCGTCAAGGCCCGCATGTGGAACGGCAAGACCGTGCTGTTCCAGGCGCGCAAGATGCCGCTCGAAACCTACTTCCTGTCGGCCCGGACCGACGAGGCCAACGTCAAGGTGCGCGACGGGCTGCTCGACATCAAGACCAAGATCGGCGAAACCGCCCGACGGCTACGAGATCTTCCAGCCGCGCGGCAAGTTCCAGTTCCCGGTCAAGCGCGCCGATCTCGCGACGATCCTGTCGCACCTGAAGGTCGAGACTGACGCTCGACGCAGGACAGCTACACGATCGACAGTTCATCGAGATGGCGCGCCGGCACCCCGACCTCGTGCCCGGTGACGGTGGAGAAGATGCGCTACGGATTCACCATCGACGGCATCATCTGCGAGTACGCGCAGGTCTGGTTCAACGGCGCGCTGGTCGAGTCGGCCTGCGTCGAAAGCGAGAACTACGACGGCATGCGGCAGGTGATCGATGGCCTCGGCCTTGCGCAGATGCCCAACACCAACTACCTGCGTGCGGCGAAGAAGGTCGTCGGCATGTACTGAAGCACTGGCAGGACGGCGGCACGACGAGTCCCGAAGTCGCGCCGCACGCCCGGCGACAACGATGTCCGCGCCGACCCCTAACGGCTGTTCCGCCACGACCGAGCGCGTCTGGCTCGAGTCCGCGATGAAGTCGCTGCACCTGCGCGGCGCGGGCAGCGGCGACCTGTGGGGCGGGCTGGCGGCGATGCTGGTCGCTTTTCCGGCGGCGATCGCCTTCGGAGTCACGGTCTACGCCGGCATCGGCCCGAGCCTATGTCCCGATCGGCGCGCTCGCGGGGATCATCGGTGCGGTCGTGATCGGCCTCCTCGCCGCGACGCTCGGCGGCACCGACCGTCTGATCAGCGCCCCCTGCGCGCCGGCCGCGGCGGTGCTGTCCGCATTCGCGATCGAGACGGTGCACACCGGGGCTTCGCCCGAGCTCATCCTGCTGCTGATCATCCTGGTCGGCCTGCTCGCGGGCGCCGATCCAGATCGCGCTCGGCGCGGTGGGCATCGGCGGCCTCATCAAGTACATCCCGTACCCGGTCGTCAGCGGCTACCTGACCGGGGTCGGCCTCATCATCATCGGCAGCCAGGTCGTCAAGGTGCTCGGCACGCCCGACGGTCTGAACTGGTGGCAGCTCGTTGCTGGCGCCCGGTGCGTGGGACCTGCGCTCGCTGCTCATCGGCGGCGTCACCATCGCCGCCACGGTCACGACGCACCGCGTACTCCTCGCGGGTCCCCAGCATCATCCTGGGCATCGTCGCCGGTGTCGTCGCCTACTGGTTGCTCGCCCTCGAGGACCCGCAGCTGCGCCAACTGGAGGGCAACCCCCTCGTCATCGGCGCGATGAGCATCTCCGGCGACGGTTACGTCGGCGCGCTCGCCCGGCGCTGGATGGAAATCCCGAACGTCCACGTCGCGCAGGTCGTCAGCGTGCTGGTCGCGGCGCTGACGCTCGGCGTACTGCTGTCCATCGACACGCTGAAGACCTGCGTCGTGCTCGACCAGATGACGCGCAGCCGCCACGACTCGAACCGTGAACTGATCGCGCAGGGCGTGGCCAACATCAGCGCCAATGCGCTCGGCGGCATCTCCGGCGCGGGGCAGATGGGGGCCACGCTCGTGGGGTTCAACAGCGGGTCGGTGTCGCGCGCGGCCGGCGTCTACGCGGGGCTCTTCTCGCTGGTCGCCGCCCTGCTCGCCATGGCCTTCGTCGCCTGGGTGCCGGTGGCGACGCTCGCCGGCATCCTGGTGGTCATCGGCGTGCGGATGATCGACCGCGAACCGCTGCACTTCCTGCGCACGCGCGAGACGCTGCTCGACTTCGGCGTCGTCGCGGCGGTGGTCGTCGTCGCGCTGACGGTCGGGCTGATCGCGGCGTCGGCGGTCGGCGTGGGACTGGCGATGGTGCTGTTCGTGCGCGAGCAGAGCAGCGGCACGGTGGTGCGCCACAAGGTCTCGCTCGGGCAGACGCCGTCGAGCTGGCACCGTCCGCAGTGGGAGATCGACGTCCTGAACGAAAAGAGCGACAAGGCGGTCGTCTTCGGACTGCAGGGCAGCCTCTTCTTCGGCAACACCTACCAGCTTTACACCGACCTCGAGCAGGAGATCGCGACGCGCGAGCTACGTCATCATCGACCTGCGCCGCGTGCGGTCGATCGATGTCACGGCGGCGCATCTGTTCAAGCAGATCCGCGAGACGATCAAGGAGCGCGGCGCCACCCTCGTCCTGTGCGGCGTGCGCGACGGCAGGCGGCAACATCCGCGAACTGCTGAGCAACAGCGGGCTGATGCGCCCGCAGAGCCGGACCGTGCGCGTGTTCCCGGACCTCGACACCGCGATCGCCTGGGTCGAGGACCGCCTGCTGGGGGAAGCCGAGAACGGCGCGCGCGACGAGACGCCGATGGCGCTGCGCGAGATGGAACTCTTCGCCGACTACAAGGCCGAGACGCTGCGGGATCTCGAGGCCGTGATGGAGGTCCGGCGATATGCCGCGGGCTCCGTCATCTACGAACGCGGCGCGCGCGGCGACGAGCTCTTCTGGGTCCGGTGCGGCACCGTGCGCCTGATCGCGTCCCGGGAAGACAGCGGCCAGCGGCCGATGGCGACCTTCGGCCGCGGCGACTTCTTCGGCGGGCTCGCGTTCCTCGACCGCAATCCCCGGCCGAACACGGCCGTCGCCGTCACGGATACCGAGGTGTACGTGCTCAACCAGGAACGCTTCGACCAGGTCGCGCGGGTGCACCGCAAGCTGGCCTTCAACCTGGCGATGGCGATGGCGCGCGTGGTCGCGGCGCGCCTGCGCCGCACCGAGGCCAAGCTCGCGATGCTGCAGGAATAGAACCGGCCGGACGATCCGGGACGAGAACGAAAACAAGATCGAAATCGAACGAAGGGAGTGAGTCCATGACTGGGAAAGCGATTGCAGCAAGACTGGCGCTGGCGTTGTTCGTGGCTGGTGCCGCGATCGGCGCGTCCGCCATCGCGGCCGAGCCCGCCCCGGTGTACCAGGCGATGATCAAGAAGTACCCGGCCCCGGCGCTCGCCGAGGTCCAGGGCCGCGAGTACAAGTTCCTGATCGATCCGGCCCAGACCAAACCCGGGACCGAGGATGCGTTCGTCGACATCTGGCAGCAGGTCACGCTCGCGGCCGAGCGGCGCGGCTTCAAGATCGACGAGAAGAAGAAGGACGCGTTCAAGGTCGAACTGTCCACCAAGGAGTACCTGGACACGGCGGACCAGGCGCTGTGGAAAGCCGGCTACCTGATCCGCCTCAGCACGCGCTACAAGGACGACCAGCCCGAGCCGAACGTCAGCGTCACCGTCAAGAGCATCAATCGCGACATTCCGGGCGTGCTCGCGCGGCCGCTGGCGGTCGCCGGGGTCGACAAGTCCAAGACCGAAGCGGAAGACTCCATCGCCTTCCTGCCGGGCGGCAATCTCGGCCAGTACGTCGAGAAGGGCTCCAGCTTCACCGTGCCGACGGCGACTCTCGGCGCACGGACGCTCGGCGACTTCGGCAAGTTCATCCCCGAGCTGATGAAGCTCGGCCTGCCCGCCGACACCAAGCTCGTCGGGAATCTCGCCTATTCGTACCGCGTGAAACCAGGCGCCGTCGTGCTGCCCGAGGTCGGCGCGTGCGGCGTGTCGATGGAAGCGTGGACGAAGACCAAGGGCGGCGCCCCGTATGTGTACGACTTCTCGTTCGGCTACGGCGACGTCGACTTCTACGCGGTGCGCGAAGCGCACGCCGTCGGCGAGCGCTTCATGGAAGCCGTGTTCGCCGACCAGTTGTACCGGCTGCAGCCGAAGAACGGCGAGAAGTGGGCCGGATCCAAGGTCCGCTTCCTGATGAACCGGCCGCTGTGAGCGACGCCGTGCCGCTAGCCACATTTGATTCGATCCAACCTGGCCGGCTCGCGCCTGTGCTTTCCGCACGCGTCCGCCTGCCGATCTTACGAGGACTCTGACCATGAAATGCACCGTTCGCCATCTGCTCTCGGCGCTGCTGCTTGCGCTCGCGCTCCCCGCACTGGGCGCCCCTCCGTTCGACCCGCTCGACGCCAAGTACGGAGTGGCGTCGCAACCGGCGTACATCAAGCACTACGAAGCCGACAAGACGGGCAAGGTGCTGCTCAACCCGTACCTGCAGGTCGCCAGCAAGGACTTCCCCGCCATCATCGATCCCAAGGGCGCGCCGTATAACTGGGTGATCGACGCCGAAGGCCGCGTCGGGATCATCCAGGAAGCGGCGCACCCGCTGGGCCGCACCTATGAGAAGGGCTTCTTCCGCCCGGAAGACCAGTCCAAGCGCAAGCCGGGCACGACTGAAAACTACGGCCACGTGTCGGCCCTCGGCGGCGCGCCGGGCCGCATCAGCGGCGAGATCCTGTACGACAAGGACAGCAAGAGCTTCATCGTCAACAACAAGTCGGGGCGCTATTCCAAGCACAACATCGACCGCACTCCCGAGCAACTGGTGGAAGCCGCCAAGCTGATCCGCGAAGTGGTCGACACCGGCACGACCAACTGGGGACCGGTGTTCTACCTGCTCGAGTACGCGCCGCAGGACAAGCGCGACGCGCTGATGAAGGATCCGCGCATCGCCTTCGACGATGCGAAGACCCAGGCCCGCCCTCACATCCAGGTCATGGGCGGTGGACCGTCGCAGGTCGCGGCCGAGAAACCCGTGAAAGCCGCGCCGGTGGCGGTCGCCCAGCCGAAGGCCGAGGCACCCATCAAGGCCGAGGCCGCCGCCAAGCCGAAGAAGGAAGAAGCGCCTGTCGCCGCCGCGGGAGGCAAGAAGCCGAAAGCCGCGCAAAACGACGATCCGTCCTGATGCGACCGTACGAGAAAGGGAAAACAACATGAAGCGCACATTCATCGCATCTGTCCTGGCGTCTGCCCTGCTCCTGACCGGCGCATCACTGCCTTCGGCGGCGCAGGACATCACCACTCCGTTCGTCTCCGTCGTCAAGGGCGAGAAGAGCTACTGGTCGGGCTATGACCCGATCAACGCAGACGGCAGCGTCAACGTGGTCGTCGAGATCCCGGCCGGCACGACCGCCAAGTACGAAACCAACAAGCGCAACGGCATGCTCGAACTGGAGCAGCGCAACGGCCTGCCGCGCTTCGTCCAGTACCTCGGCTACCCGGTCAACTACGGCGCGATTCCGCGCTCCGTGCTGCTGAAGTCCAAGGGCGGCGACGGCGACAGCGTCGACGTGCTTCTGCTCGGCCCAGCGGTTCCGCGCGGCTCGGTCGTCAAGGGCCGGGTCATCGGCATGCTGAGCCTCGTGGATACGGGCGAGGTCGACAACAAGCTCGTCGTCGTGATGGAAGACTCGCCGTTCGCGAAGGTGCGCAGCATCGCGGACCTGGAGGCGCAATTCCCCGGCGTGACGACGATCCTGCAGACCTGGTTCACGTCGTACAAGGGCTATGGCAAGGATGGCAAGCTGATGCTGAGCTCGAACGGCTTCAAGGGCCGCATCGACGCCATCCGCTTCGTCGGCGACGCGATTCTCGACTTCGAGACCTCGGTGGTCGCCGAGGGCGACAAGCGCCCGCTCGACGAGAAGGGCAATCCGTACCTGTATCGCTGGCCGGGCGCGAAGAACATCGGCGAGTGAAGCCGGCCGGAAGGCCAACACGGAACGTCGTTCCCGACGCTTCGCCAGCGGCCCCGCAGGAAGAGGAACGCCACCGCAAGGGTGGCGTTCCTCCGTATCTTGGTGGGTGGTACAGGGTTCGAACCTGTGACCCCTGCCGTGTGAAGGCAGTGCTCTACCGCTGAGCTAACCACCCGAAACCGCCCGCGAAGGGCGCGAATTATTGCACAAGCGCGGAGTCGCCCCCGACCCGGGGAGCGGCGCCCGTGCAGCCGCTACGATACGGCCTGAGCGTCTTTGGAATTCGTCGGGAGGCCGGTGTGAATCTCTCTCACACCCTGTTTCGCACCGCGCGTCGGGTCCCGCTCGCGGTCGCCGTCATCGAGCGTGACCGCATCGAACTGACGTACGAGCAGCTGGCGAGGCGCGTCCTGCGCCTGGCGCGCGGCCTCGAAGGCCTGGGCGTGAAGCGGGGCGACCGCGTGGCCCTCCTCGCCAGGAACTGCGGCGCCTACCTCGAAGTGCTGTACGCGTGCTGGACGCTCGGCGCCGCGGCGATACCGATCAACGCGCGACTGCATCCGAAGGAAGTGGCGTTCATCCTCGACGACGCCGAAGCGCGGGTCTGCTTCGTCACCGACGACGCAGAGGCCGGCGCGATCGAGGCGGCCCGGCGCGCCGGATCGACCCGCTTCGTCGACGTCGACGGACCGGAGTACGCCGCGCTGCTCGACGCGGAGCCGCTGTCGGCGACGCCGCCCGGGAACACGACGGACCCCGCGTGGCTCTTCTACACCAGCGGGACCACCGGCCGGCCGAAGGGCGTGGTGCTGACGCACGGCAACCTGATGGCGATGACGCTGAACTACCTGGCCGACGTCGATCACGCGGCGGTCGGCGATCATCTGCTGCACGCGGCGCCGATGTCGCACGGCTCGGGCCTCTACGCGATTCCGAACATCGCCGCCGGCGCGACCCAGTTGATCCCCGCGGCACGCGGCTTCGACCTGGACGAGATCCGCCAGGTGCTCGCGTGGACTCCGAACGTGAAGTTCTTCGCCGCGCCGACGATGGTGATGCGCCTCGTGGACGCGATCGGATCGAAGGGCGAAACGGCGAACCTGAAGTCGATCGTCTACGGCGGCGGGCCGATGTACGTGGCGGACAGCCTGCGCGCGCTCGATTGCTTCGGCCGTCGGCTGGTGCAGATCTACGGCCAGGGCGAAGCCCCGATGACGATCACCGTGCTTCCGGTCGAGGATCACTTCGACGATCACGACGGCCGCCGGCTCGAACGTCTCGGCTCGGTGGGTCGGGCGCAGACGGGAGTCGAACTCGCGGTGCTCGACCCGGACAGCGCGCCGGTGCGCACGGGCGAGATCGGCGAAGTCTGCGTGCGGGGCGACATCGTGATGGCGGGCTACCTGAACAATCCGCAGGCGACCGCGGCCACCCTCGCCAGTGGCTGGCTGCACACCGGCGACCTGGGCCGGCTCGACGATCACGGCTACCTGACGCTGGTCGACCGGAGCAAGGACCTCATCATCTCGGGCGGCTCGAACATCTATCCGCGCGAGGTCGAGGAAGTGCTGCTGCTGCATCCGGCGATCAAGGAAGCCGCCATCGTCGGCGTGCCCGATCCCGAGTGGGGAGAGGCCGTGGTGGCGGTGGTCGTGAAGAAGGAAGGCCACGTTCCCGACCTGCAGGAACTCGACCTCTTCTGCCTCGAACACATCGCCCGCTTCAAGCGGCCCAAGCGCTACGTGTTCGTCGACGAACTGCCGAAGAACGCCACGGGCAAGGTGCTGAAGCGCGAACTGCGCGAGCGCTTCAGGAAGGAGTCGTCGGCGTAGCGGCCGCGGCGCGCCAGACCGGCGGCGCCTTCGTTTCCTTCCCGATCGCGTCCAGCAGCGATTCGTGCGCCGCCAGTTCCTCGGGCGCCGCGGTCACCGCCGTCAGCTGGCCCAGGTCGACCGGGCCGAAGTTCGCGATCAGGCTGTCGTCCGCCAGCACGTCGATGACCAGGCTGTCCTGCCCGCGCGTCATCGCGAGGAACACTTCCGCCAGGAGCCCGGCATCGAGCAACGCGCCGTGCAGCGTGCGATGCGCGTTCGAAACGCCGTGACGCTCGCACAGCGCATCCAGCGAATTGCGCTTGCCGGGGTTCTGCTCGCGGGCGAGCAGCAGCGAGTCGGTGATCTTCCCGCAGTGGTCCGCGAAGCGCCCGCGGCCGAGGCGCCCGAGTTCCGCGTCGAGGAACTCGACGTCGAACGCCGCGTTGTGGATGATCACCTCGGCATCCTTCACGAACGCCAGCAGGTCGTCGACGACCTCGGCGAACTTCGGCTTGTCCTCGAGGAAGTGGCGCGTGAGGCCGTGCACGGCGAGCGCGCCCTCGTCGCTGTCGCGCTCGGGATTGACGTACTGGTGAAAGCGGCGTTCGGTGACGCGCCGGCCGACGATCTCGATGCAGCCGATCTCGATGATGCGGTGGCCTTCCTTGGCCTCGAGACCCGTGGTCTCGGTGTCCAGCACGACTTGTCTCATGCGCGGAGTCTAGCGCCGCCGGTTGCGCGACCGGCGAGCGCTCCCGCGTGAGTCGGGTCGACCTACTCTGATCCGTGTCGCGCCACGCCGTCGGCCGCCACCGGAACGTCGGCGTGATGATGGTGCGAACCGAGCCAGCGTCCGAGCGCCTGCTCCATGAGCGTGTACATCGTCGGAACCACATAGAGCGTCAGCAGCGTGCCGAACGTCATGCCGCCCACGATGACCCAGCCGATCTGGATCCGGCTCTCCGCGCCGGCGCCGGCGGACAGCGCGAGCGGCACGGCGCCCAGCACCATCGCGCCCGTCGTCATCAGGATCGGACGCAGCCGCAGCTCCGCGGCGTGCCGCACGGCGTCGAACAGTTCCTCGCCGCGCTCCTGCAACTGGTTGGCGAACTCGACGATCAGGATCCCGTGCTTGGTGATCAGTCCCACCAGAGTCACCACGCCGATCTGGCTGTAGATGTTCCAGGTCCCACCCGTCGCCCACAGCGCGAACAGCGCGCCCGCCATCGACAGCGGCACCGACAGCATGATCACCAACGGGTCGGCGAAGCTCTCGAACTGCGCGGCCAGCACGAGGTAGATGAAGATCAGCGCGAGCACGAACGTCACGTAGATCGAACCCTGCGAGTCGCGGAACTCGCGCGACACGCCGTTGAGGTCGGTGACGGCGCCGGTCGGCAGCACGCGCTTCGCGGTCTCGTCCATCATCTTCAGCGCGTCGCCCAGCGCGTAGCCGGGGGCGATCTGCGCGCGAGATCGTGACCGCGCGCAGCCGCTGGAAGTGGTTCAGCGACTGCGGCGACACGCCCTCGAGCACGTTGACGACGTTGGCCAGCTGCACCATCGCGCCGTCACGCCCGCGCACGTAGATGTCGCTGATGTCGTTCGGCCGGCTGCGGTCGCGCGGCGCGACCTGCACGATCACGTCGTACTGCTCGCCATCCTTCTTGAAGCGCGTCACCTGCCGGCCGCCGAGCATCGTCTGCAGGGTCAGGCCGACGGTCTCCACCGAAATGCCGAGATCGCCGAGCTTGTCCCGGTTGACGTCGACGCGCAGCTCCGGCGTGTTGAGCCGCAGGTCGGACTGCGGGTTCAGCACGATCCCTGTCTTGCCGATCTCGGCGATGAACTGCTGGACGATGCGGTCGAGTTCCGCGTACGGAATCTGCGCCATGACGACGTATTCGACCGGCAGCGTGCGGGGCGACTGGCCGAGCGACGGCGGGTTGACGGCAAACCCGATCACGCCGGGCAACTGCGCGAACTTGGCGTTCAGTTCGCGCGCGATGTCCTGCTGCTTGCGGGTGCGCTGCTCCCACGGCTTCAGCCGCAGGATCGCGTTGCCGTTGTCCACGGTCGGGAAACCGGCCACCGCGTTGTACGCCGCCGCTTCGGGGATCGTGTCGTAGTAGCGCTCGACCGCCCGCAGTTGTTCGGAGGTGTAGTCCACCGTTGCCCCCGGCGGCGCCTGCAGCCGGCCGAAGATCACTCCGCGGTCTTCCAGCGGCGCGAGTTCGGAGCGCAGCAGCGAGAAGAAGAGCGCGCCGAGGCCCGCGACGACGAACCACACGATCACCACCACCCAGCGGCGCTTCAGCACCCAGGCGAGCGAGCGCGCGTAGCCGCTGGTAAGGCCGTCGAGCCAGCCTTCGATCGTCGTGAAGAGCTTCCCGTGCTTCTTCTCGTGGCGCAGCAGCTTGCTGCACATCATCGGCGACAGGGTCAGGGCCACGAATCCGGACACCAGCACGGCGCCGGCCAGCGCCAGCGCAAACTCGATGAACAGCCGCCCGGTGCGCCCGGTCGCGAACGCCAGTGGAGCGAACACGGCCGTCAGCGTCAGCGTCATCGCGATGACCGCGAAACCGATCTCCTTGATGCCCTTGACGGCCGCCGCCACGCGGTCCATCCCCGCCTCGACGTTGCGGTAGATGTTCTCGAGCACGACGATCGCGTCGTCGACCACGAGGCCGATCGCCAGCACCATCGCCAGCAGCGTCAGCGTGTTGATCGTGAACCCGAACACGTACATCAGGGCGAACGAGCCGACCAGGGACACCGGGATCGTCACCAGCGGGATCAGCGTCGCGCGCAGGTTGCGCAGGAAGAAGAAGATCACCAGAACGACCAGGACGACCGCTTCTGCAATGGTCTTGAAGACCGAGTCGATCGAGCGATCGATGAACACCGACGAGTCGTACGCGATGTTGATCCGCATGCCCTGCGGCAGCGTCTCGTTGATCTTCTCGACCTCGGCGCGCAGCGCCTTCGACAACTCGAGCGGGTTGCCGGTCGCCTGTTTCACCAGACCCATGTTGATCGACGGCTCGCCTCGAAAGCGCGCGATAACGCGCTCCTCGGCCGGGCCGACGCGGACGTCGGCGACGTCGCGCAGCCGCACCGGGTAGCCGTTCGACGTCGCGACGATCAGGTTCTCGAACTGCTCGCGCGTGCTGACGTCGGTCGCGGCGACGATCGAGAACTCCCGATTCGCCGACTCGATGCGGCCCGACGGCAGTTCTACGTTCTGGCGGCGCAGCGCGTTCTCGACGTCGCCCACCGTCAGCCGGTAACCCGCGAGGCGGTCCCGGTCCACGGCAATCCGCATCGACGACTTGCGCTCGCCGAAGATCCACACGTCGGCCGCGCCGGGCAGCACGGAAAGCCGCGGCTTGACGTAGCGGTTGAGATAGTCGGACACCTCGAGCGGGCTGCGGTTGCCGGCCGTCACCGCCATCCAGATCACGGGAAACGAATCGGCCTCGACCTTCGAGATCACCGGCTCGTCGACGTTGTCCGGCAGGCGCGCGCGCACACGAGCGACCTTGTCGCGCACGTCGGCGGCCGCGGAGTCCGGGTCGCGGGTCAGGCGGAAGCGCACGTTGATGTTGCTGCGCTCGGAACGGCTGAACGACGTCAGCAGTTCGACGCCTTCGATGCCGGCGAGCGAGTCCTCGAGCACCTTGGTGATCTGCGACTCGATGACCTCCGCGGAAGCGCCGGGATACGTCGTCTGCACGCTGACGACCGGCTCGTCGATCTTCGGATACTCGCGCACGGACAGCCGCGAATAGGAGATCAGGCCGATGACCAGCACCAGCACCGACAGCACGGTCGAGAGGACCGGACGGCGAATGCAGACTTCGAACAGGCTCATGCCGTGGTCTCCTGCCGCTATCAGCCCTTGCCGGCCGCGTCCCGGGCCGGCGCCGCGCCGCCCTTCGCCGCGTCACCCTTGGCGGCGGCCGGCGACAGCACGCGCACCGGCTGCCCGTCGCGCGACAGCCGCATGCCGGCGGTGACGACCTGGTCGCCCGGCGCGATGCCTTCGACGATCTCGACCTTGGCGTCCCGGCGAACGCCGATCTTCACCGGCACCCGCTTCGCGGCGCCTTCGACCACCTTGTAGACGTAGAACTCCTCGCCCTGGGGCACGATCGCCTCCTCGGGCACGAGCAGGCCGTTTCGTTCGCCGACGATCACGCGCACGCGGACGAACATGCCGGGGCGCAGCTTGCCGCTGGCGTTGTCGAGCCGGCCGCGCAGTTCCAGCGAACGGCCGTTGGCGTCGATGCGCGGGTTGATCGCCTCGATCTGTCCCTGCCAGCGCTCGTTGGGCAAGGCGTCGGCAACGACCTCGACGCTCTGCCCCACCTTGATCTGCGCGAGGCTGCGCTCCGGCAGCCTGAAGTCGACCTTCAGGATCCGCACGTCCTCGACGTTCACCAGGTCGGTGCCGTCCTTCACGTAGTCGCCGAGGCTGACTCCGCGAATGCCGACGATGCCGTCGAAGGGCGAAATGATCTTCATCTTCGACAGCCGGGCCTGTGCCAGCTTCAGCCGCGCCTCGGCAACCTGCGCGTTCGACGCGGCCGTTTCCTGGGCGCTCGAACTGATGAACTTCTGGCGCGCCAGGTCTTCGCTGCGCTTCAGGTTCGACAGCGCCAGGTCGTACTCGGCCCGGTACTGCGCCACCTCGGCTTCATTGAGCGTCGCATCCAGCCCGATCAGCAATTGCCCCTTCTTCACCACCTGCCCGTCGCGGAAGCCGATCGTGGCGATGCGCCCGGAGACTTCCGGCCGCAGCACGACGCTCTCGTTCGAGCGAAGCGAGCCGACGGCCTGCAGGTCCTCCTGCACTGCGCTTGGCTGAACGACGACGACTTCGACCGGCGTCGGCCCGCCGGGCCCTCCGGGGCCGCCTTTCGTCGAGCCGCGGCCGGAGTCGCGGCGCCCTTCGCCTCGCCTTTCACGCCGGCGACCGCGGGCCCGCTGCAGTTCCAGTTCGTCAGGAAGTAGGCGACCGCGGCGACGGCGAGCAACACGCCGACCGCCACCCATGTGACTCGCTGATTTTTCATCGGAAATCGCGTAACGGCGTGAGGAACGCCAAGCTGGCAATTTAACACCGGGTCAGTGCCGGCTTACTCCGGCCGATGGGATACAGACAGCGATTCGACGCCCCGGTTCGCCAGTTCGTCGGCCCGCTCGTTGCCGTCGACACCGGCGTGGCCCTTGACCCAGCGCCAGTGGACGTCGTGGCGTGCCGCGAGTTCGTGCAGGCGCTGCCACAGGTCCGCGTTCTTCACGGGCTTCTTGTCGGCGGTCTTCCAGCCGCGCCGGATCCAGTTGGCGATCCACTCGGAGATGCCGAGCTGGACGTACTGCGAATCCGTGTGAAGAACGCACAGTGCAGCGGCGCTTCAGGGAAGCGAGCGCCTCGATCACCGCGGTCAGTTCCATCCGGTTGTTGGTGGTGTGGCGCTCGCCGCCGAAGAGTTCCTTCTCGCGATCGCCATACCGCAGCAGCGCACCCCAGCCTCCGGGACCCGGGATTACCCTTGCAGGCGCCGTCGGTCCAGATCTCGATATGCGGACCGTCCTGCGGCCGACCCGCGTGATCCGCGAGTTGCACCGACTTCGCGTGCTTCATCGCCGCGCCTGCGCTGGCATGAGCTCGTTGGCGGCGTCCGGCGCGATGACGACGGCGGTCTGCCCCTCGGCGGTCATCGTCGTCCGCGTGGTGGCTGCCGGCGCGAGCCGGCGCACCGGCTCTTCCTTGCGTTTCCAGATGGCTCCGACCAGGCGCATCCCGCGCACCCGCTTGACCGCGGTCAGCATGTAGAGCGCGCCGAGGAAGGGCCACCAGCGGTCGCCCGCCTTCTCCATGAAGCGCCACCGCGCCAGCCAGCGGTCGCTGCGGACCGATGGCGCATAGCCGCCGAAACGCCCGCGCTCGACGTCGAAGGACAGCAGCTTCAGCCAGTCCTTGATCCGCGGCAGCGCGATGAACCGGCCGGCGCGCGGCAGGTAGGCGGTGGCGCCCAGGCGGGACATGTACTGGCGCGCGCCCCACATGCTGTACGGGTTGAAGCCCGTGATGATGACGTGGCCCTCGGGCACGAGGATTCGTTCGACCTCGCGCAGGACCTGGTGCGGATCCGATGCGAACTCGAGGATGTGCGGCATCACGACGAGGTCGATCGAGTGCGTCGCGAACGGCAGTTCCTCGTAGCGGTTGATCACCGCGACCCGGTCGCCGTCGCTCTCCTCGCCCGCCTCGGGCAACCGCCGCGCCGCGCAGAAGCGCAGCGGCATCCGGTTCTCGCGCAGCGTGTCGATCTGCGGCAGGCCGAGTTGCAGGGCGTGGTACCCGAAGATGTCGGCCACCACGGCATCGAGGTGATGCCGCTCCCAGTCGAGCACGTAGCGGCCCGGCGGCGAGCGCAGAAACTCGGACAGCATCACAATCGACCCGTCGCTCATCGCGCCACCGCCTGCAATGCCTTCGTCCCTCGACTCGTCCGCACTCACGGTCACACCCCTGCCCGCGTTCAACGACAACTACCTCTGGCTGCTGACACGGGGCCGGGAGGCCGCCGTGGTGGATCCCGGCGATGCGGCGCCGGTGCGGCGCGCGCTGGATCGGCACAACCTTCGGCTCACCGCGATTCTAGTCACCCATCACCACGGCGACCACGTCGGCGGAGTGCTCGACCTGAAGTCGCGGACGGGAGCGACCGTCTTCGGCCCTGCCGGGGAAGACATCCAGGGCCTCGACGTCCGCGTGCGCGACGGCGAGCACATCGATGTGCTCGACAGCGACTTCCGGATCATCGATGTGCCGGGCCACACCGCGGGCCACATCGCCTACTTCGCCGCAGGACACTCGCCGCCGCTGCTGTTCTGCGGCGACACGCTGTTCGCGTGCGGCTGCGGACGGCTGTTCGAGGGAACGGCTCGGCAGATGCTTGCGTCGCTCGATGCGCTGGCCGCGCTGCCGGCGTCGACCCTGCGTGCACTGCGCCCACGAGTACACCTTGTCGAACATTCGCTTCGCGCTGACGGTCGAGCCCGGAAACGCGGCGCTTCGGGAACGCGCGGCGCGCGATGAGGCCACGCGCCACCGGGGCGAACCGACCGTCCCCTCGACGATCGGCCTCGAGCTCGCAACCAACCCGTTCCTGCGCTGCGACGTGCCGGAGGTGCGCGCGTCGGTCACTGGCCGTACCGTCGATGCGGTCGACCGTACGGCGATCTTCGCTGCGCTGAGGGAAATGAAGGACAAGTTTCGCTAGATCGACTTGTGCCGCCAACCTCGATTCCATACACTGCCTTCGATTCCCTTGTGGTTCCTGCGAATGCGACGAGTTGTAGCGGTACTCGCCACGGCCTCCCTGTGTGCCTGCGCGACACCGGGAGGAATGCAGACGGACATCGGGTCCGGGAACGCCGTCGCCTCCGCGACGGCATCGGGAGCGACCGCGCCAGCCGCGGCCGTTGCACCGGCCGCGCCGTTCACCTCGCCTGCGACGGGAGCCGTCGGCGCCATCGCCGGCACCCTCGGCGACACCGATTCCTGACCCGGTCGGCAAACTCGTCGACAAGGTCGACGAATCGCAATCCGTGGTCACGATTCCGCGCGATCCGGCGCTCGTCCTGCCACCCATGCCGGCGAACAACCTCTGGGACCGGATCCGGCGCGGCTTCGCGATGCCCGATCTCCAGACCCCGCTCGCGGACAATCGCACCCGGTGGTACGCGAGCCAGGGCGAGTACATCGACCGCATGGCGCAGCGCTCGCGAAAGTATCTCTTCCACATCGTCGAGGAGATCGAGCGACGCGGCATGCCGACCGAACTCGCGCTGCTTCCCTTCGTCGAAAGCGCGTTCCAGCCGGAAGCGATCTCCACGGCGAAGGCAGCGGGCCTGTGGCAGTTCATTCCGTCGACGGGCAAGGACTTCGACCTCGCGCAGAACATGTGGCACGACGAGCGCCGCGACGTGATCGAGTCGACCCGCGCCGCGCTCGACTACCTGCAGAAGCTGCACGACATGTTCGGCGACTGGCACCTCGCCCTGGCCGCGTACAACTGGGGCGAAGGCGCGGTTTCGCGCGCCATCGAGAAGAACCGCCGCGCCGGCAGGCCAACCGGCTACACGAGCCTGAAGATGCCGCAGGAGACGGCGTATTACGTGCCGAAGCTGCAGGCGATCAAGAACATCGTTTCCGAACCCGAACGCTGGGGCGTTGCGCTGCCGAGAATCGATGACGCGCCCTACTTCGTCGCGGTGCCGAAGACCCGCGACATCGACGTCGACACGGCGGCACGCCTCGCCGAAATGAACACGGCCGACTTCCGCGCGCTGAACCCGGCGTTCAATCGCCCGGTGATCGTCGGCGCCGCCGGAGTGAAGCTGCTGCTGCCCGCGGACAAGGTCGAGACGTTCCACGCGAACCTCGCGGCGTGGGAAGCGACCGGCCAGCCGCTGGCGAGCTGGACCACCTACCAGATGGCGCCGAGCGACACGATCGTCTCGGTTGCCAAGCGCGCCGGCATCAGCGAGCAGCAGTTGCGCGAAGCCAACCGCGTGCCGCCGCGCTACCGCCTTGCGACCGGCTCGACGATCCTGATCCCGCGCGACGAGACGATGGACGATGACATCCCGGCGGAAAGCCTCGAGGCCCGGTTCGCGCTGGTCCCCGAGCAGGCGAACCTGCGCAAGGTGACGTACCGTGTCCGTCGCGGCGACACTTTGCACGCGGTCGCCCGGCGGTGGAACGTCGACGAAAAAGACGTCATCGTCTGGAACCACCTGACCGCGCCGACGCTCTTTGCCGGGCAGCGACTCGAGCTCACCGTTCCGGCCCCCAAGGCACGCACCGCAAAGACCGGGGTCGCCAAGGCCTCGACCGGCAAGAAGGCTGCTTCTGCGTCCTCGCCGAAGGCAAACGCCGCGGTGAAAGCGCCCGCGAAAGCGGCGCCCACGAAGTCGGCCGCCAAGCCGGCGCCGCGCGCCGCGAAGCCATCCCCGGTGCGCGTCTCGACCGCCCGCTGAGCGTCGCCGAGCGGCACCGCCTATACTGCGCGCCGCTGCGAGTCGGCGCTCCTTCCTTTCACCTCTCGGTCCATACGCACATGGGTTTCCTGCAAGGCAAGCGGCTGCTCATCACCGGCGTCCTCTCCAATCGCTCCATCGCATACGGCATCGCCCAGGCGTGCAAGCGAGAGGGCGCCGAACTCGCTTTCACGTACGTCGGGGATCGCTTCAAGGAGCGCATCACCGAGATCGCGGCCGAGTTCGGATCCGACGCTGTCTACGACATGGACGTGACGGACGACGCGCAGATCGACGCCGCGTTCGGCGCGCTCCGGGAGCGCTGGGGCGGACTCGACGGACTCGTGCATTCGATCGGCTTCGCGCCGCGCGAGGCGATCGCGGGCGACTTCCTCGACGGCCTGTCGCGCGAGAACTTCCGCATCGCGCACGACGTCTCCGCGTACAGCTTCCCCGCGCTCGCCAAGGCGGCGCTGCCCCTGATGGAAGGCCGCGACGGCTCGCTGCTGACGCTGACCTACCTCGGCGCCGAGCGCGCGGTCCCGAGCTACAACACGATGGGCCTGGCGAAGGCGAGCCTGGAAGCGAGCGTGCGTTACCTGGCGGCGAGCCTCGGCCCGCGCGGCATCCGGGTCAACGGCATCTCTGCCGGCCCGATCAAGACGCTGGCCGCGGCGGGCATCAAGGGCTTCTCGAAGATCTTCTCCGTCGTCGAGAGCACGGCGCCGCTCCGCCGCAACGTCACGATCGAGGACGTCGGCAACGTCGCGGCGTTCCTGCTGTCCGATCTCGCCGCCGGCGTGACCGCGGAGATCACCCACGTCGACTGCGGCTTCAGCAAGATGATGGGAATCCCGACCGGGCTCGAGTGAGTCAGCGCGTCGCGGCCGCTTCCGAGAGCGCCGCCGGCATGCGGCCGGTCAGCATGTAGTCGATCGAGTTCGCGCGCCGGGCGGATTGCGGCGCCGAATGGCACCGACGAGGCGCCGCGGAAGAAAAGCCCGCGCGACAGTTCGCCGCGCAGGGCCGCGGCGAGCTGGGTGTCGATGCAGAACTGCCCGATCTTCGGGATGCCGTCGCGCAGTCCGCACACGGACAGGCACATCAGCGCGCCGCTGCACTTGGCGACGCGGTCGACCGGCTGGCCCTTGTGGGACTCCTCGAACGCGGCGGCCTCGGCCTGCAGCACGTGCTCCCGCCGCAGGTAGCGCTCGAGCCAGGCTGTCTTCACGGCGCGCGCGGGCAGCCCGGCCACGCTCATGAACTCGACGATGTCCTCCGGCTTCGCGCCGGCGAGGACGTTCTTGAAATTGACGTGCGCGTCGCCTTCCTCGCACACCGCGAACGCCGTGCCCAGCTGCACGGCGGCGTAGCCGAGCTGCAGCGTGCCGAGCAGCTTCTCGTGCGTGTTGATCCCTCCGGCCGCGATCAACGGGACCTTCTCCCCCTCGATCTGCAGGTCGCGGAACGTCGTGAGCACGCCTTCGATCACGCGATCGAAATCGAAGCGCGGGTCGTGCAGTTCGTCGATCCGGGGCGCACCGAGGTGCCCGCCCGCGTAGGCCGGATGCTCGATGACGATGGCGTCGGGCAGGCGGCCCTTGCGCATCCAGCGACGCAGCACGATCGCCACGCCGCGGGCGTCGGACAGGATCGGGATCAGCGCCACGGCGGGAAATCCGGCGCACATCTCGGGCAGGTCGAGCGGCAGCCCGGCGCCCATCACGATCGCGTCGACCCCCGATTCGCACGACTGTCGCACCAGCGCCGGGTGCTGGTCGACGGCCTTCATCACGTTCACCGCGATCAGGCCGCGGCCGTGAGACTGCTGCTTCGCGGAACGGATCTCGCGATCCAGCGCGATGAGGTTCAGGCGATCGAGCACCGTGCGGTCGCGCACGTCCTTGCACTGCTCCATCAGGTCGGCGTGGTGATGCCGCAGGTCCACCGACGCGATCGTGCCCACCGCGTTCTCGCGCGCCACCGCGGAGGCGAGCCGATGCGCGGAGATGCCCACGCCCATGCCGCCCTGCACGATCGGCAGCAACTGACGACCCTTGACTCGCAAGGGTTGCAGGCCCAGGGCCTCGAGTCGGTCCGGCATCGGAGTCCTTCGATACGTCGTTTCAGAGAGCGAATCGCCGCAGGCTAGACGCGACCCTCTGCGGCTCCTTGATCCCGGTCAGGCCGATGCCGCTCGCCTATACTCGGCGCCCCTCGAAGCGGCATTCTTGCCCGGCCGCACGCACGACACTCAGGAGAAACCATGGCCACCACCGGCGATCTGGACATCACGATGGACGCGGCCTCGCTGTACCGCGAGGAGATCTACACCGACCGACGCGTCGGCACCATTCGCGCGCTGGTTCCCGTCGACGGGAACGGCGCGACCGACGGCGCCCGGGACGTCGTGTACGTAGGCGAAGCCCAGATCATGACGCAGATGGGCCCGCTGCCGGTGAGCTTCGAGATCGAGGCCAGGACGCTGGGCGACGCCGTGGCCGGCTATGCGGATGCCGCCAAGGTGGCCGTCGAGCGGACCGTGCGCGAACTTCAGGATATGCGCCGCCAGGCCGCTTCATCGCTCGTGCTGCCGGGCCAGGGCGGGGGCGGCTTCGCGCCCGGCGGGATTGGGCGGAGGCGGCAAGATCCAGATGCCGTAGAGGGACGCCGCGGGTCGGCACCATCGCAGGCGAGCGATGCCGTCGAGCGCCAACCTTTGCGCCGCGCGCATGAGTTCACGCCGCCGCGACCCGCTCGCGCACAGTCACTCGGTCACTTCGTGAATCGCATGTGGATGTACAGGTAGAACGGCGCGCGGGGCGGCGGGCTGAAGCGCTCGAACAGCAGGCGCCCGCGCAGGCACGCGTACACCGGCGGGCTGCGATCGCTCCAGATGCGCAGCACTTCGCCCTGCGGACCGATGGCCGCCACGAACGAGAATGGCGTCTGGTCCGGCTGCGGCAAGGACGCCTGGCAGGCTCCGAGCAGCGACCGGTAGCGCGCGCTGAACTCCGGGAGCAGGACGTCGCGGTGGTAGTCCGTCGTCAGCGAATCACTCTCGTCGCGCCGGCCCCGTTCCTGCGCCTCGGCGTAGGAAGTCGCGAGGCTTCCCTCTTGCGCGGCCGCGCGCCCCATCGCCGTACCGAGGGACGTGATCAGCGCGAAGACGAACAGCGATCGAACAATGTATGACATGGAGACAGCCTGAGAGTCCGGGTCGGGATGCTCAAGGATAGTAGCGAGACATTCGAAGGCAGGTGTCGCGAGCCATGCGGCAGCGGATTCGGTCCAGAATTCGACCTTGGTCCGGCCCACGGGAAAGCCGGGCACGGGGGACGAAGTCATGAAGGAACATCGTTACGACTACGTGATCGTCGGCGCCGGCACGGCGGGCTGCCTGCTCGCCAATCGGCTGTCGGCCGATCCGGACGTCACGGTCCTGTTGCTCGAAGCCGGCGGCAAGGACGACTGGATCTGGATCAAGATCCCCGTCGGCTACCTTTTCTGCATCAACAATCCGCGCACCGACTGGTGCTTCAAGACCGAGCCTGACCCCGGCCTCAACGGCCGTTCGATCATCTACGCGCGCGGCAAGGTGCTGGGCGGCTGCTCGTCGATCAACGCGATGATCTACATGCGCGGCCAGGCGGCGGACTACGACGGCTGGGCGAAGATGACCGGCGATTCCTCGTGGAACTGGGAGTCGGTGCTGCCCGATCTTCCGCCAGAGCGAGGACTACTTCCGCGGGGCGGACGAGGCGCACGGCGCCGGCGGCGAGTGGCGCGTCGAGCCGCAACGGCTCCGCTGGGACATCCTCGACGCATACCGCGAGGCGATGGCCGAGGCGGGCATCCCGAAGATCGACGACTTCAACCGCGGCGACAACGAGGGCTGCAGCTACTTCCTGGTCAACCAGACGAAAGGCGTGCGCCTGAACACGTCGCGGGCGTTCCTGAAGCCGGCGATGAACCGCCCCAACCTGACGGTGATGACCGATGCGCAGGTGCGTCGGATCACGCTCGATGGCCGGCGCTGCACCGGGGTGGAACTCGAGCGCGGCGGCCAGGCCGAGCGCGTGACCGCGCGCGTCGAAACCATCCTCGCCGCCGGCAGCATCGGTTCACCGCAGATCCTGCAGCTGTCCGGCGTCGGGCCGGGCGCCCTGCTGCAGCAGCACGGCATTCCGGTGCTGCACGAGATGCCGGGCGTCGGCGAGAACCTGCAGGACCACCTGCAGCTGCGCATGGCGTTCAAGGTGAAGAACGTCGTCACGTTGAACCAGCGGGTGAACAGCCTCTTCGGCAAGGCGGCGATGGCGCTGGAGTACGCGCTCTTCCGCTCCGGCCCGCTGACGATGGCGCCGAGCCAGCTCGGCGGGTTCACGCGCTCGTCGGCCGAGCACGCCACCGCGAACGTCGAGATCCACACGCAGCCACTGTCGCTCGACAAGTTCGGCGACCCGCTGCATCCGTTCAACGCGTTCACGTCGAGCATCTGCAACCTGCGGCCGACGTCGCGCGGCGACGTGCGCATCAAGAGCCCGGACCCGCGCGCCGCGCCGGCGATCACCCCCCGGTACCTGAGCACCGACGAGGACCGCAAGGTGGCCATCGACTCGCTGCGCCTCACGCGCCGCGTCGCGAAGCAGCCCGCGCTCGCGCGGTTCGAGCCGGAGGAATTCGTGCCGGGCCCGCGATTCGAGAGCGACGACGAACTCGTCCAGGCCGCCGGCAACGTCGGCACCACGATCTTCCATCCGGTCAGCACGTGCCGCATGGGTCGCGACGATGACCCGACGGCGGTGGTCGATGCGCGACTGCGGGTGCGCGGGCTGGGCGGACTGCGCATCGTCGACGCGTCGATCATGCCGACCATCACGTCGGGCAACACGAACTCGCCGACGCTGATGATCGCGGAAAAGGCCGCGGCCATGATTCGAGAGGACCGGCGAGCCGCGGCAGTTCGGTAGCTTCAGGGCGCCCGCACTCCGCGCTGCACGCACTTCCCATGGTCCGCCGTCCCTCCGTCTGCATCGTCACACCGTACCTGGCCGACGCGAACAACGGCAACTGGCACACGGCATCCCGGTGGGCCCGCCTGCTGCGGCCCGCGTTCCGCGTGCGGGTGGCGACAGAGTGGAACGGTCGCCCGTTCGATGCGCTGATCGCACTGCACGCCGGCCGCTCCGCGGCGTCGATCGATGCGTTTGCGCGGGCGCATCCGGACCGGGCGCTGATCGTCGTGCTGACCGGAACGGACCTCTATGGCGGCCTCGATGCCACGGCGCGGCGTTCGCTCGGCCTTGCGAGCAGGCTCGTGGTGCTCAATGAACTTGGTCGAGAGGCCTTGCCAGCGCCCTGGCGTTCCAGGGCCTACGTCGTTTTGCCATCAGCGACACCGCTCGCGCCCCTGGCGCCGCGCCGCCGCACCTTCGATGTCGCCGTCGTCGGCCACCTGCGGGCCGTGAAGGACCCGCAGTTGCCGATGCGCGTGGCGCGCGGGCTGCCCGATCACTCGCGCATCCGCGTGCTGCATGCCGGCCGCGCGCTGGAGCGCGTCTGGTCGCGCGCGGCGAGTTCCACGGCGCGCGCGACCGACCGCTACCGCTGGCTCGGCGGCGTTGCGGGCGCCGAGGCGCGCGCGTTGGTCCGTCGATCCCGCCTGCTGCTGCACCCCTCGAAGGAAGAAGGCGGCGCGACAGTGATCGTCGAAGCGCTGCAGTCGGGCACGCCGGTGATCGCGTCCGACTGCGCAGGCAATGTGGGCCTGCTCGGCCCGGACTATCCCGGCCTGTTCCCGGTCGGCGACGCCGATTCGGCAAAGGCACTGCTGCTGCGCGCCGAAAGCGAGCCGGGGTTCTACCGCAGGCTGCAGGCCGCCGCGAAACGCCGAGCCAGGCTCTTCACCCCGGCCCACGAGGGGAGATCGCTGCGGCGCCTCGTCCATAATTCGCTGGAAGACAATCCACTGCCGCCACGATGAACGCTCCGGCCGAACTCCCCCTCAAGCTCACTTCCTTCTCGCATGGCGGCGGCTGCGGCTGCAAGATCGCGCCCGGCGTCCTCGGCGAAATCCTCAAGGGGGCGCGCGGTGTCATTCCGCCGCAGCTGCTGGTCGGCATCGAGACCGCGGACGACGCCGCCGTGTACCAGATCAACGACCAGCAGGCGCTGATCGCGACGACGGACTTCTTCATGCCGATCGTCGACGATCCGTACGACTTCGGGCGGATCGCCGCGACCAACGCCATCTCGGACGTGTACGCGATGGGCGGCACGCCGATCATGGCGCTGGCGCTGCTGGCGATGCCGGTCAACAAGCTGCCGCTCGAGGTGATCCGGCAGATCGTCGAAGGCGGACAGTCCGTGTGCGCCGCGGCCGGCATCCCGATCGCGGGCGGCCACACGATCGATTCGGTCGAGCCCATCTACGGACTGGTCGTGATGGGCCTGGTGCACCCGAGCAAGGTGAAGAAGAACGCGGGCGCGCGGGCGGGCGACGTGCTGATCCTCGGCAAGCCGCTCGGCGTCGGCATCTACTCGGCGGCGCTGAAGAAGGACCGGCTCGGCGCCGACGGCTACCGCGCAGATGATCGCGAACACCACGCAGCTCAACACGCCGGGCCGCCGCCTGGCCGACATGGATGCCGTGCACGCCCTCACCGACGTGACCGGGTTCGGCCTGCTCGGGTCACCTGAACGAGATCTGCCTCGGCAGCCAGGTGCGCGCGACGCTCGACCTGAAGGCGATACCGCTGCTGCCCGACGTCGCAACGCTCGTTGCCGAGGGTTTCGTCACCGGCGCGTCCGGACGCAACTGGGCGGGCTACGGACAGCATGTGCAGTTGAACGGCGTCAGCGACGCCATGCAGGCGGTGCTGACCGATCCGCAGACCAGCGGCGGACTGCTCGTGGCGTGCGCGCCGGACGCCGCGCCCGACGTGCTGAAGATCTTCGCCGACGAGGGCTTCGGGCGCGCGCGCGTGATCGGGCGGCTCGAGGCGGGCAGCGGCATCGTCGTCGAGGGCTAGCCCGGTGCGACGCCGGACCGTGCTGGTGGCGGCCGCCCTCGCCGGCCTGCAACAGCCGTTGCGTGCGGCGGGCGTCATGACCGACTGGAAAGGCCCGCCGGCGGCGCCCCCGATCGAGCTGTACACGCCCGACGGCGCGCCGTTCACGCTGGCCAGCCTGCGCGGCAAGGTCGTGCTGGTGAACTTCTGGGCGACCTGGTGCGAGCCGTGCGTGACCGAGATGCCCGCACTGCAGCGCGCCCGCGACCAGTTCGCGCCGCGCTTCGAAGTGCTCGGGGTCAACCACAAGGAAGGGCCGGCGCGCATCAAGGCGTTCGTCGACCAGAGCGGCATCACGTTCCCGATCGTGCGTGACACCGACGGCGCCGTCGCGGCGGCGTGGGGCGCGCGCGTCTTCCCGGCGAGCTACGTGGTCGACAAGGCCGGCGCGGTGAAGCACGTGCTGATCGGCGGCGCCGACTGGACAAGCCCGGCGCTCCTCAGCACAATCCGCGCGTTGCTGTAGGCGTGCCTCCGGGCACACGGCCGCGCAACGCATCGCTGGCGCGTGCCGCCGCATCCTTCCCGGAGAACCCAATGAAGCGTCGTACGCTGCTGCAAGCGCTGCCGGCGGCTGGTCTGTTGTCGGCCGCGCCGTGGGCCGCGCGCGCCCAGTCCACCGAAGCGGGCTGGCGCACCTTCGAAACCGTGACCCGCCTCGAGATCACCCAGCCGACCGGCGCGGTGCAGGCGTGGGTGCCGCTCCCGCTGTCGCAGGACACCGACTGGTTCCAGACGCTGGAGAACAGCGTCAGCGGCAATTTCGAGAAGAGCCGCATCGTCCACGAACCGGTCTATCGAGCGGCGATGGTCGCCGCCACCTTCAAGGCCGGCGAGCCGCAGCCGGTGGTCGAGGTCACGAGCAAGTTCCGCACGCGCGACCGCCGGGTCGAGTTGAAGCCCGGTGCCGGCATGCAGGCGACCGCCGCCGAGCTCGCGACCTACCTGAAGCCGACCGAACTGATGCCGACCGACGGCATCGTGCGGGAGACCGCGCTCGAGATCACGAAGCGCGCGCGAACCGACGTCGACAAGGCCCGCGCCGTGTACGAATGGGTGGTCGAGAACACCGAGCGCAATCCGAAGACGCGCGGCTGCGGCGTCGGCGACATCAAGGCGATGCTGGAGACCAAGGCATTGAACGGCAAGTGCGCCGACCTCAACGCGCTCTTCGTCGGCCTCGTGCGGGCCGCGGGCGTGCCCGCGCGGGACGTCTACGGGATCCGGGTGGCCGACTCCGCCCGGGGCTACAAGAGCTTGGGCAAGTCCGGGGACATCACCCGCGCCCAGCACTGCCGGGCCGAGTTCCACGCGCAAGGCATCGGCTGGATCCCGGTGGACCCGGCCGACGTGCGCAAGGTGATCCTGGAAGAGAAGCCGAGCCTGACCCTCGCCGACGACGTGGTCAAGGAGGCGCGGACGATGCTGTGGGGCGGCTGGGAAGGGAACTGGATGGGCTACAACTACGCGCACGATGTGCGGCTTCCGGGCTCGGCGAAGGCGCCGGTGCCGTTCCTGATGTATCCGCAGGCGGAGAACGCCCAAGGTCGGCTGGATGCGTTGGATGCGGACAACTTTAGGTACCGGATTACGTCAACGGAGGTCGATGCATAGCGTGTTTGCGTCGTTCGCCTGCACAAACAAAGAGGGGCGCCGAGGCGCCCCTATCTGTCTGAATCGGTCTCAGCCGAAGTTCGCCGACGGCACCAACGCCGCCACCGACTTGAGCCAATTCCGCAAAGCTCAGTTCGACAATTTCCTCTTTCTGTTCAATGGCTTGCTCGAGCACTTGGTCCATTACTTCCTCCGTCCGCTACGTAGCCTTTATTGATTTGAACTTGAGTCAACCCGCTTTTCGGCCGATTAGGCGAGTCGACGCCAATGTAACCGTTAGGTGCCGCGAAAGGCAAACCCGGCCCGGCGCAATACCTGTGACCTTGTCGATCAAAACTCAACCCCCGGGGCGTGCGGTGGGCGAAGACGACCTCCTCACGTTCGACGACGAGGAGCGCCACTGCGCAAGCTTGCTCTCGGAACTGAGGCCGCTGTTGGTCGAACCGACGCACGATGCGCCGGCGAGGTTCAATGCCGCCTATCAGCACCTGAAGACGTTAGCAGCCTCGACAGGCCACCCCTCAGCGAATTGAAGTACTGCTGGTAGTTGCTCAGTACTTCTACTTGCAGCCAAACCATCGGTCGCACTGCGAAAGCGGCAACGGAGGCAGAGGCGCTCGCACGTCGATCAAATGACCGAAGGTTGCTGAGATGGAGCCTCTCACTGCTAGGCCTAATGGCAGAGTGAAACCGGAGACCTTCCTGGCGCTACGGCTTCGCTGTCCGACGCACTAGAGATCGCCCGCGAGCTTCAAGACAGGACCTGCCGAAGGAAGGGTCGTGTGGAACAACCTTGGGCGTAGCCTGAGTCGCTGCCGCCCAATAATGGATGCGATTAAGTGCTTCGAACGCGCAGCATCTGCACTATCGGGGGTTGACGCAGCAGGCGCGTAAATGCGCGAAACGCGCTCACGAACATCGCCAACTGCGCTGTCCACTTGAGGCGACGTAAGACTGGAATCCGGCGCTACGAGAGCGATTGAGCTCCAGACGCCGGAGTACCCCCAACCGCTTCTGATCGCTACTCACGAGTCAGCCGCGGAAAGTCGAACTATGCACGGCTTCTTCTGGAGTCGGTGATGTGGATGGCGCACGGCGTCACGCAGAGGAGCACCCGACAGTTCGGCGCTACGCGATCGCTGCGCCTACCGCGCGACGCAGTTGGTGGCCGCAATGACGAGCGGACTTGTTGAAGTTCACTCGGGTCGAACATGACATTGGACTAACACGACTGAAGAAGTCCTTGGAGCAGTGCGCGCCAAGCGTCTCAGATCGGAGGTTCGAGACGCCTTGTCGGCTTGCATCGCCGGCTATGAAGCCGCCGGCCAGCCCGACGTTGCACTTGTCTACCTGCACGAACTGCTCGCGATGAATCGCGAGGCCAAGGCCGCGCAGGTGCTGATGCACCACAAGCGAGTACATGAAGCAGGTCGAGCAGCCCGCCTTCGGCCCCGGCTCGATCGACGTCGCGATGGCCAACCAGCGCGGCAAGCTGCGCATCCAGCTCGGCGAGCGCGAGCTGATGCGCAACCGCATCCTGCTGCTGGAGCAGCAGTCGGTCGCGGCGGAGCTGCACGACGACACGACGGGCGAGCACTGCTATCGCGTCGGCCGCCTGGCGTCGATCCTCGGCAAGGAGATCGGCCTCGAAGAGGACGTTTGCTTCCTGATCGACCTCGCCGCGCGCCTGCACGACATCGGCAAGCTGGTCGTGCCGGACGCGATCCTGCTCAAGCCGGGCAAGCTGACGCCCGGCGAGCGCGAGATCATGCAGACGCACACGACCGCCGGCGCGGACATCCTGGCGAAGTCGAACATTCCGCAGATGCATATCGCCGAGGAGATCGCGCGCCATCACCACGAGCGCTGGGACGGCAACGGCTATCCGACCAAGCTCGCGCGGCACGGCGATTCCGATCGCGGCGCGCGTCAGTGCGCTCGCCGACGTGTTCGATGCGCTGACGCACAAGCGGCCGTACAAGGAAGCCTGGAAGGTTTCGGATGCGCTGGCCGAGATCGCGTCACTGAAGGGCAAGCAGTTCGATCCGGAGCTGACTGACATCTTCCTCGAACTCGTGCCGCGGCTGCAGCGCGAGCACGGCGACCTCGACGAGTTCCTGGCGGTCGAGGCGAAGAACTCGCCGTTCATCAAGGCGCGCAAGCAGATCGCCGAAGCGCTCAAGGGCACGGACCCGGAGACGACGCTCTTCGAGATGCGTCGCTAGGCGGCCCGCGGTACAGGCTGTGCCGCGTTCAGCCGGATTTCAGATACGAGTTGGAAGCTCACCGCTGCGCCGCCTGCGTGCGAGCAAAGGCGCGCGGGTGCGCGCGGACGTTCAGCCCCGGTTGACTACTCGGAGCTTGAGGACGGGGGCGCCGGACGCCGCTTGGGCATCCTGCAACGCCGGGCTCGGAGGTGACCGAGTCGTCGCGTATGGCGCGCTGAATGACGCGCTCCAGCGTTTCGCAGTCGAGCGATGCGCACAGCATGTCGACGAATTGTCCCGGCGTGGCATCGCAGCGCTGCGCCGAGCGTCCGCCAACTGCTGATCGGTGGACTCGTCGATCTCGAAGGTCACGGTTTTCATCGGTGCCTGGTGTCGCCGGCCTGCGGCCGGCGCCTCGAATAGCCATAAAACGGTATACGGAGCGCCGCCGCTGAGGTTGAGGGCAGCTAGGCCCTTTGGCCCGCACTTCGGCCGATGCTGCCATTCCCGCGCACTCGCCGCCGGAACGGGCGGTTGGCCCGTCTGCCGACGGGGTATGGTTCGCGATGGATGCGACTGACCTCGGACCGGGCCACAACCGGGCTGCACCAGGAAGTCCGGGCGGCACGCGCGCACACGGACGCCTCGTTCCGCTCGGTGGCAACCGAGACGCTCTACGAACGGCCCGTCCCTGACCGTCACCGGCTGATCTTCTACGTCGGGCATCTCGACGCCTTCGACTGGAATCAGCTCGGGCGCGGCGTGCTCGACCTGCCCTCGTTCGACCCGACGTTCGATCGGCTGTTCGAGGCGGGCATTGATCCCGCGCCGGGCCAGGCGGCCGCCGACCAGCCGTCCGACTGGCCCACGCTCGACGCCGTGCTCCGCTATGTGGAGCGCACGCGTCGCGAGCTCGACGACGTCTGGGATGAGTCGCCGGTCGAGCGTCTCCTGACGGCGCTCGAGCATCGCTGGATGCACGCGGAGACGGTGTGCTACCTGCTGCACCAGTTCGAACCCGGCAAGAAGCGCGCACCGGCAGGCGCCGCCAGCCGCCGACGCACGAGCCGCGGGCTCGACCACGGCGCTCGTTCCGTGGGTCGCCGTCCGGCCGGCACGGTCACCTCGGACAGGCACCCGGACGAGTTCGGCTGGGACAACGAGTTTCCGCAGTATCGATCCGAGGTCGCTGCCTTCGAAATCGCGCGCCACAAGCTCACGAACGGCGGCTACCTGCGCTTTGTCGCGGCCGGCGGACCGCCGCCGCACTTCTGGCGCGAGCGCGACGGCTCCTGGTGGCTGCGCCGCATGTTCGACGAGACGCCGCTGCCGCTCGATGCACCGGTGTACCTGACGCATCGGCAGGCGACGGACTATGCAGCGTGGGCCGGCTGCGCCTGCCGACCGAGGCCGAGTGGCATCGCGCGGCGTATGGCGACGACGAGCGACGCGTTTCCGTGGGGCGATGCAGCGCCCGACGCCGCACGCGCGAACCTCGACTTCGTCGCCTGGGATCCGATGCCCGTCACCGCGCACCCGCTCAGCGCAACGCCGTACGGGAGTCGAGCAGATGGTGGGCAACGGCTGGGAGTGGACCGTCGACGCCATTCGCCGGCTTCGACGGCTTCGCGCCGCGGCCCTACTACCCCGGCTACTCGGCCAACTTCTTCGACGGCGAGCACTACGTGCTGAAGGGCGCATCGCCGCGCACGGCACGGCGCCTGGCGCGACCCTCGTTTCGCAACTGGTTCCGCGCCGAGTATCCGTACGTCTATGCCACCGTTCGGCTCGTCCGTTCCTGAGCGGCTCGCGAGCCGCCGGGCTCACGGGCTAGCGCGAGCGCAAAGCGGTCGGCAGGGTCGGTGTAGAGGCGCACGCCGCCAAATCCGGCCGCGCGCAGCAGCGCCGACAGTCCGCGGCAGGCGTCGTCTTGTACGAGTTTTCGGTGTGGATGCGGTCGCGCCGCGGCGAAAGCGTCGTTCGCCGCCCGGCCAGCACACCCGAAGCGCGCGACGTGCCTCCAGGTGCATCTCGATGCGGCTCTCGGCGGCGTTGAAGAGCGCCACGTGGCGCCAGTCGCCGAGCGTCGAAGTCGGTCCCCGCATGCTCGGTTGACGACGCTGCAGCACGTTGAGATTGAACGACGCCGTCACTCCGAGCGCATCGTCGTAGGCGGCGACCAGCTCGTGCAGGATTCTTGACGAGGTCGGCACCGATGAGCAGATGCCCGCCCGCAGCATTGGTCACGGACGCACGACAGAAATGCCAGGGCTTCCTCCGGCGCGAAGTTGCCGATCGAGGATCCGGGATAAAAGATCACCGCGACGCTCGCTGCGAACCATGGGCGGCAGCTCGAGCCCGGCACGAAAAGTCCGCGGCGATACCGATGACGTCGATGGTCCGATGCCGCCGCGCCAGCAATTCCAGCTGCGTCGCGCAGGAACGCGACCGGCGATGTCGACCGCCACGTACTGCGCCGGCCGCAGCACGGCGAACAGCCGCTCGGCCTTGGCGCAGTTGCCGGCGCCCAGGTCGATCAGCGTGCTGTCCGGTCCGATCCGCGCGGCGATCTCGTCGGTATAGCGATCGAAGATGGCCTGCTCATCACGCGGCAGCGTGTACTCGGGCAGCTCGCAGATCGCCTCGAACAGCCGCGCGCCCAGCGCGTCGTAGAAGAACTTCGGCGCGATCAAGGGCGCGGCGCGGCGAGTCCGGCGCGCAGCTCGGCGGCCGGATCCGCGCGCGGCCGGCAGCAGGTCGATGAATCGAACACGCGCGGCGGCATCGGCGGAGGCCATGCCGCAGTCTACGAGCGTCGTCGGCAGCGGCGCCGTCACCGAGACCCGGCCATGCAACGACGATGCGCCAGGCGGTCACGCTCCCGGGTTGAGTACCTGCCAGGCGCCGCTCCGTGCGTCCGAGGCGCACTCCTTCTTCGCGCAGGCAGGTCGCGCGATACAGTGCATCGAGCGGCCAGGTCGTGCTCAGCGTGCCGTCTGTCGTTGACGAGTCGCCAGACCGGCCAGCGCGGCTTGCGTCCCTGCGTCAGGTCCTCGGCCACCGCTCCGGCGATGATCTTCACGAAGATGCCGGTCATCAGCGGACAGGTGCGAGTCGGCGCCGAATCGTTGCGCGCAGGCGCGCACGCAACTGCGAGACCGTGATCGTTGCGCCGCGGGGCACTTGCGGCGATCTCCTCGGCCACCAGCAACGGCGTCGGCAGCAGCAGGCGATCGCCACAGGCGCTTGTCGCTGACGATCTCGGGCTCGAGTTCCGGACGGAGCTTCGCATTCCAGTCGATCGCCTTGCGACGCGGCTTGCGCCTGGCGATTCTGGTTGTGCTGGCTGCCCGATTCACGTGCGCCGGACCTGAGTATCGTGTTCGGGGTTCGCGCAGCGACCATGCCGCCTCCCTCTTGGTGCAGTCGAGAGATAACTTAGCGGCGCCTGCGCTGCCGGCAATGATCTGGCGCAAGCGACGATGAGCTTGCGCGCGACCGAAGTTGAAGCGCGGTTGAGTACGACTCAGTACGGATGCGTCTTCGCGTACAGGCCGGCGTTGCGCAGTGTGCGCAGCACTTCTTCGATGTGCTCCGGCCCGCGCGTCTGCAGCACGAACTCGAGTTCGGCGTTCTGAACCGGCAGCGTCGTGAAGGCGCGCTGGTGTTCGACTTCCTCGATGTTGGCGCCGGCCTGGCCGATCAGCGTTGCCGCACGGGCAAGTTCGCCCGGCACGTCGCGCGTGTGCACCCGGATGCGTGCGAGGCGGCCTGCGCGCACCATGCCGCGCTCGATGATGTCGGCCAGCACCATCGGGTCGATGTTGCCGCCGCAGAGGATCAAGTCCGACCTTGCGCCCGGCGAAGAGCGCCGGATGGCGCAGTATCGCGGCCAGTCCGGTCGCGCCGGCACCCTCGACGACCGTCTTCTCGATTTCGAGCAGCATCACGATCGCCTGCTCGATGTCGCCTTCGGACACCAGCACCACGTCGTCGACGAGTCGCTTCACGATCTCGCAGGTCAGCTCGCCCGGCTGCTTGACGGCGATGCCTTCGGCCAGCGTCGCGTTGGCCGACGGCATCTCGACGCCCTTGAAGGCCGCGTACATCGACGGGAACTGATCGGTCTGCACGCCGACGATCGTCGATGCCCGGCTTCAGCGCGCGCGCGGCCGTCGCCACGCCCGAGATGAGCCCGCCGCCGCCGATGGCCACGCACAGGCAGTCCAGCTCCGGCTGCTGCGCCAGCATCTCGAGCGCGATCGTGCCCTGCCCGGCGATCACGTCGGCGTCGTCGTACGGATGCACCATCGTGAGCACCGCGTCGCGCGGCGAGTCGTCGCCGCCTCTGGCGGGCATCGTCGAAGGTGTCGCCGACAGCACGATCTCCGCGCCCGAAGCCGCGCGTGCGCTCGATCTTGACCATCGGGCGTGAAGCGCGGCATCACGATCACGGCGGGAATGCCGAGCCGCTGCGGCGTGATACGCCACGCCCTGCGCGTGATTGCCGGCGGACACGGCGATCACGCCCTTGGCCCGTCTGCGCCGGCGTCAGCAGCGACAGCTTGTTGAGCGCGCCGCGTTCCTTGAACGAGGCGGTGAACTGCAGGTTCTCGAACTTGAGATACACCTCGGCGCCCGGTGATCTCCGACAGCGTGCGCGAGTGCACGCACGGCGTCTCTCGACGCGGCCGGCCAGGCGCGCCTGCGGCGGCGCGGATCGACTCCAGGGTGACGATGTCGCTCAACGCGCTCTCGACTTCGACGAAGGAAGGGGCGGGATTGTAGCGGCCGGCCTCGGCAAGCCCATGCGAGTGCCCGAGACCCGGCCCGTAGAATCGATCGCATGCTCCAGATCGACGGCCTGACCAAGCGCTATCGGAGCGCGCACCGTGCTCGACCACCTGGACCTGACGGTCGGCGGCGGCGAGTACGTCGCGATCGTCGGCGAGTCGGGCTCGGGCAAGTCCACGCTGCTCAACCTGATCGCCGGCCTCGACCGCCCCGACGCCGGTTCGCGTCGTCAGTCGACGGCGTCGACATCGCCGCGCTCGACGACACCGGCCCGCACGCTGACGCGCCGTCGAAGCTCGGCTTCGTGTTCCAGGCGTTCCACATCCTGCCGCACCTGACCGTCGACGCAGAACGTCGCGCTGCCGCTGGTGCTGCTGGGCGTCGCGCCGCGAGACACGCGAACGGCGCGCCGCGGAGCTGCTCGCCGAAGTCGGCCTCGCCGGATCGCGAAGCGAGCATGCCGCGCGAACTGTCGGGCGGCGAACTGCAGCGCGTCGCGGTCGCGCGGTCGCTGGTGCACCGCCCGCGCTGGTGCTGGCCGACGAGCCGACCGGCAATCTCGACCCGGACACGGCCGCGGTCGTGCTGCACCTGCTGGCGCGCGAGATCCGCGCCGCGCGGCGCGGCCGGCGTGCTGGTCACGCACTCGGAGGCGGCAGCGCGGACGGCCGATCGCATCTGTCGTCCTCGACCACGGCAGGCTGCGCGAGCACGCGGCCGTCTGATCCTCGCTTGATCCTCATGTGACCGGCGTTGGCAGCGGTCAACACCGGCCGCCGGCCGCGGTCTACGGTGAATCCATGCCGCGCGCCCCCACCCCCGCGGGACCTTCAGGCCCGTCGCCCTGGTCGAGCAGCGTCGACGCGCTGGCACAGAGCCTCGGCACCGGCCCTTCCGGCCTGTCGGCCGCTGAATCCCGCCAGCGTCGAGCCGCAGCCGGCCGTGCGCCGCCGCCGTCGCGCACCAAGGCCCTGCGCCTCTTCCTGCAGCAGTTCAAGAGCCCGCTCGTCCTGATCCTCGTGTTCGCAGCGACGGTCTCGGTGCTGACGCGGGACTGGGTCGACGCCGGGATCGTGCTCGCGATCGTGCTCGCCAGCGCAGCGCTCAGTTTCCAGCAGGAATACCGCGCCGGACGCGCCATCGAGAAGATGCTGGCGCGCATCGCACCGTCCGCGCGGGTGCTGCGCGACGGCCAGCCCGTCACTGTTGCCGCCGACGACGTCGTGCCTGGCGATGTGCTCGTCCTGTCCGCCGGCAGCCTGATTGCCGCCGACGCCCGCGTGATCGACGCGGACGACTTCTTCGTCAACCAGGCGGTCATGACCGGCGAGACGTTCCCGGTCGAGAAGCACGCGGAACCGGTCGACGAGTCCGCCGACGATGGCCGAGCGCACGAACGTGGTGTTCAAGGGCACCAATGTGCGCAGCGGCACCGCCCGGGCGCTGGTCTACGCGACCGGGGCCGACACGGAGTACGGCGCGATCGCCGATCGCCTGGCCCTGCGCGCGCCCGAGACGGAGTTCGAGCGCGGCATCCGCCACTTCGGGCAGTTGCTGACGCAGCTGATGACGCTGCTGGTGCTCGGCATCTTTGCCGTCGAACGTGGCATACGACCGTCCGGTCACGGACTCGCTGATGTTCGCCGTCGCGCTGGCGGTCGGCCTCGCGCCGGAACTGCTGCCGGCCGTCATCAGCCTGACGCTGGCGCGCGGGGCGCAGCGGATGGCGGCAGGCGGCGTGATCGTGCGGCGCCTCGCGGCGATCGAGAACTTCGGCGCGATGGACGTGCTGTGCACGGACAAGACCGGCACGCTGACAGCCGGCGTCGTTCATCTCGACCGCGCGTGCGGCGCGGGCGGCGAGCCGTCGGGCCGGGTGCAGGAACTCGCCGCGCTCAACGCCGGGCTGCAGACGGGACTGCCGAACGCGCTCGATGAAGCCATCACCGCGGCCTCGCCTGCGCTCGATCTCGCGCGCTGGGACAAGACGGAGGAGATTCCGTACGACTTCGTGCGCAAGCGCCTGAGCGTGGCGGTGCGCAGCGCGCCCCGAACGGACACGAGAACCTGCTGATCACCAAGGGCGCGCTCGAGCCGGTGCTGTCGATCTGCAACCGGGTTCACGGCGAGGAGGCCCCGCTCGACGCCGTCCGCCGCGCCGCGTTGCTCGACCGCGCCGCGCGCTGGGGCGACGAGGGATACCGCGTCCTCGGCGTGGCGACGCGCCACGTCGAAGCCCGCCCGAAGCTACACCGCGGCCGACGAGGCCGGAGATGCGGTTCGAGGGCTACCTGCTGTTCTTCGATCCGCCGAAAGCCGATGCCGCGACCACCATCCGCGAACTGGCCGCGCTCGGCGTTGCAGCTGAAGGTCATCACCGGCGACAGCCGCCGCGTGGCCGCTGCACGTCGCGAACATGGTGGGCATGGAGGTCGAGGGCGTGCTGACCGGCGCGGACCTGGGCGCGATGCGCGACGAAGCGCTGTGGCAGAGCGCCGAGCGGACGACGCTGTTCGCTGAGGTCGACCCAAACCAGAAGGAGCGGATCATCAACGCGCTTGCGGCGCACGGGACACGTGGTCGGATACCTCGGCGACGGCATCAACGACGCGCCGGCCCTGCACGCCGCCGACGTGGGCATCTCGGTGGACTCGGCGGTCGACGTCGCCAAGGAGACCGCGGACTTCGTTCTGCTGGAGCACGAGCCTGTCGGTGCTGCGCGACGGCATCGAGGAAGGCCGGCGCGTGTTCGCCAACACGATGAAGTACGTCTACACGACGACCAGCGCCAACTTCGGCAACATGCTCAGCATGGCGGCGCTGTCGCTGGTGATCCCGTTCCTGCCGCTGCTGCCGAAGCAGATCCTGCTGAACAACTTCCTGTCCGACCTCCCCGCGATGGCCATCGCCGGCGACCGCGTGGATCCGGAGACCATCGCCGTTCCCCGCCGCTGGCAGGTCGCAACGCATCCGCAACTTCATGCTGCTGTTCGGCGGCATCAGCTCCGTGTTCGACGGGTTGACGTTCGTGGTCCTGCTGCTGCGTTCTGCAGGTGGCTCGCCGCCCGAGTTCCGCACGGCGTGGTTCGTCGAATCGCTGCTGACCGAACTGGCGATCCTGCTCGTCGTCCGCACGCACGGTCCGCTGTTCGCGAGCCGTCCCTCGACCGTCTTGATGTTGACATCGGCCGCCGTGGCCGTCGTCGCGGTCGCGCTGCCGTACGTGCCGGCCGCGCAGGCCCTCTTCGGCTTCGTTCCGCTGCCGCCGACCCTGCTCGCCGTGCTGGTGCTGATCACCCTCCTCTACACCGCCGCCAGCGAAGCGGCGAAGCAGGTGTTCTTCCGCCGCATGGGGCTTTAGCGGGCAGCGGTGGCGGGGGATAAATGAGTTCGGAACGGCTTCTTGAGGAGAGCCGGGCCAAGCGCCCTCTCGGGAAAGTGCAGAAATAGATCGACGCGAACGCGGTTATCTCGCTCAAGCAGACGAATCTGGTTCGGAATACCTGGACGGTTGTAACGGGCGCGTTCGACCCAAAGCCGCCGTTCGTGCGTTGCGGAAAGCGGTCATCAACCACACGCCGAAGCCAACACTTCCCCGCCGCGAACCCGCCCTCATGCCCTTGTGGGGGCTGGTCGAAGCGGCGTTGCGGCTACTCAAGCGCCCGAGCGACCGGTGCGGCCATCTTCGTCATTGCCGCCGCGATCTCGTCCGCCAGCAGAGAGCCGCCGTCGGGACTGCACCACTCCTCGATCGGCCGAAGTCTTGGCCGCTCGGACAGCACCTGCGCGTACAACAGCGACAAGCCCGACGCGAGCGGATTGCTGAGCGATGGGTGCCCGTAATAGATGACGGCGTAATAGCGCGTGCTCGGCGGTTCTGCCGTCTCGAGTCGTACCTGCAACGCAAGCTCCAGCGCGACTTGCCTGGGCACAACTTCCCGCAGCCGAAGGACCGACAAGGACGCGGCCAGTCGAAGTCCGGCGCCGTTTGTCACCTGATGCGGCCCGGACCTCAACGAGCCGGCAGCGGAGCGGAGTGCCTCTGCAAAGGCGCCTGAGTAGTCGAACTTGCGCACTTCGCCGGAGAGGCGGTCCATGCAGGCCTGAGCGCTGGCGAGACGTTGCTCGGCATCCGCTCGCGCACCCTGTTCGACGGCTGCGGCGACCGGATAAAGCAGCACCGCAAGAGGCAGGTAGGCGAGGTCGGAGGGTTGCACCAACGAAAGGCTCGCGTCCAAGCCTCCAAAAGCCGACGCTTTAGTCGCCGCTGTGGTCTCCTGACGGGCTTCCGCCGCACCACGAAGCGACAATCCAAGTCCGTTCGGTGAACGAACCGCCACATCGATCGAATGCAAAGGTCCCGCAAGCGTTCCCGGCTGCCGCTTCCCGTTGGGCACGAGCGGCGATACGTGCACGACTTCCTGCGGCAGGATGGAAGCGATCACCTGTCGAGCCGACTGCGAATCGTCCGACCATCGCGGGTCATTGCACGCGCCGAGCAAGGACCCCAGCAGTCCTCGCCGGGTACTGCATGCGACGGACAGCGAACCAAGGTACACGGCCTGCCGTTTCTCCGGCACCTCGAACCAGAAGCCGGGCAGCTCGGTGAACCCTGCAGGTGGCACGTCCTTCAGCCAGACCCACGCCATCAGTTCGGGAGACATGCTGATCGCTCCCTGCGCCCTGTCCGACACGTCGATTCCTCTGGGGTTGTGGCCGAACTTGGCGGTACTCGCGTTGTAGATGACGTTGCCTCCCTCGGTGCCGGGCGGCAGCACGAGCAGGTAGTACACGCCGGCGGGCAGGACGAGGTAGTGCCAGCCCTCGGAGGAGGCCGCTTCGGAGGGAGAAGCGGGTCGGATGCGCGCGGGCGCTTGCGGTTCGTCGAGGCGGGCCAGATAGATGCGGAAGAAGTTGTCGAGACTCGTGTCGTAGCCCGGGTTGGCGAGGGATAGAGGCCGGCCGTCGAGGGTCGCCTTGATCTGGAAGAGCACGACCGCGCCGCGATCGGCCTGGACCGCGTCGAGGCTGGCCTGTGATACGGGTTGCACCGACAGGGTCGTCGCGCACCCGCCGAGCGCTAGGGCCAGGAGAAGAATTAGAGGCGCACGCATGGGACCGGGGCGGCAGGCACTTCTCGCCACTTTGACGGCCGGCCTCCATGAAGTGCCCACCCTATTTCACGATAGGACTTGTACCGCTGGCGCATTGACATGCGTCACGGCGCGAGGCGAATCGGTTCCTCCTCGAGACATCCGCTTCTGGCCGAATTGCGACGCACCATCGATCCTCGAGACATCGTTGGCTGCGATTCACCTCAAGCCATGCATCTTGGGTTCAGAGTCGACGCCGACTCCCAACGGCGGCGGGGCGCCAGGTGGATGCTCAGGGTATGCCAAGCTCACGCAAGTCGGCCACGAGGCGGTCGCGGCCGGCGACAAATCCGGGATCGCTTGCGGGCAGTCGCTGGATGATGTTCCCAGCGACGTAAGTCGGATTGCGCTTAAGGAATCCGTCGACCACAAGTTTTGCTTCCGCTTTCTGCCCCAGCTTCAACATGGCGGCCGCGTGAACAGGCGGCCATGGCAAGCCCGGATTGGATGCCTCGGCAGTCTGGCCCCGGTCACGTGCCTGCTCGAACTGTTCGAGCACAAAGTGTGCAAGTGCGAGGCGGTATTGCCATTCGGCACGATAGGTGTCCCGCGGGCTGAGCCGCAACGCCAGTTCCAACTGGGGAATTCCTTCCTCGGCTCGCCCATTGAAAACCAGCGCCATACCGTAGCCACCGATTGCACTCGGATTCCGATGGCGCTTCGCCCACGCTTCGGACAGTCGCAACATCGCAGGGAAGTCCTTCTTCAAGTACGACTGGATGACTTTGGCCTGAAAGCCGAAGAATCCGTCTGGGTCGAGCCGATCCAGCTGCACTGCCGCTTCATCGATGCGCCGGATTGCCGCGGCGCGGTCCGGTAGCCACCCATTGAGGACGCCGCTCAAATTCATGAAGACCAACCCACCCCAGGCGCGCGCCGAGTTGGGGCTTTTGGCCACTGCCTGCTCAAGGAGCGCAAGGGCCTCGAGCAAGTTCTCGCGGTTGAATCCGCGGAACCATAGCCCGTAAGCACGCATCGCCAGGTCGTCAGCGGACACCTCGGCGGGCGAAAGCGCGGCAGAGCGATCACCCGCCGACCGTTGCACCTCGATCGACAAACTGCGTCCCAGCCCGACGACGAACTCATCGAGCGCCCGACTGAGTTGAGCGCGTTCGACTGTGAACTTCTCGGCCCAGCGCTGCCGACCGCTGTCGCCGTCGACCAGCGCCAGGTCGAGGCGGACAGCCGAGCCCTCCCTACGCACTTTGCCGCGAACCACGTAGCGCACCTTCAGCTCACGCGCTACTTCGCGCGGGTCGGCGTTCTTGCCTTTGTACGAATTTGCCGTATCACGCGCGATCACAAAACTGCCCGGCAGTGTCGCCACTTCGCGCACCAAGTCGTCGAGCAACGCGTCGGCAAACCACTCGATGTCGGTAGCGTCACCTTCGATGGTCAACGGCAACACCACGATCGAAAGCGGTTCAACCTGTCCCGGAGGATGCTTCGTCGGTTGCGTTGCGCGCTCGTGCTTGTCGAACGTCAGTTCGTACGCGTGCCACCACCCGATCATGCCGCCGACAAAATGTCCCACTGCAGCGATCGTCCCGACCACCAGGGTAACCAGGGCAATCTGGCGAGCGAAGCGCGAGTGCAGTTTTGACCAAAGACGGCGCCACTATGGCTCAGTGGGATTGACTTGCACATCAACGCGCGACTTAGCATCCGCGCGTGCCCTTGGGCGATCTCCCCGTGGATCGCTTTTTGACGGATCAGAAGCCATTCCAGTTGAACTCGGCGAGTGAGTTGCCAGGTACGTTTTAGCACTGCGGCCGTCGAGAACCATCCTCGCGGCGCACGATCCTCGTCGCTTCAGTGTCGACAGATAGCTGGCGATGTTCTCTCCATCGTCACCCTTGGCCGCCCCGATCTCTGAAGGCGGGTGCTGGCGACGCCCTGCGTTGAAGTCATCCATCTGCTGGCTCAAGTAACTCGGCAACTGACCGGCAAGACGAGGACCATCACGCTGCTTCAGCGTGGAGCTTCACGCCAAGCGCCTTCGCGACCTTCAGTACGGTGGCGAAGCTGGGGTTACCCTCGGCGCTGAGGGCACGATAGAGGCTCTCACGACTAAGTCCGGCATCCTTGGCAACCTGCGTCATTCCTTTGGCACGGGCAATGTTCCCGAGTGCCCCCGCGATGCCGGCTGCGTCGTCTGGGGCTTCCTCGAGCCAGACATCAAGATAAGCAGCCATCTCTTCCGGCGTGCGCAAGTGCTCGGCAACATCGTACGGAGTCGTCTTTGTCTTGTTTGCCTTCTTGGCTACGGCCTTGGGCATGTCTGTCTACTCCTGAAAATTCTTCGCCAACAATATCGCCTTGGAAATGTCTCTCTGCTGCGTTGACTTGTCGCCGCCTGCCAGCAACAGCAACAGCCGCGTCCCGCGCTGCGTGTAGTACACGCGGTAGCCGGGGCCGAAGTCGATCTTCATTTCCGATACACCGTCCGTCAGCTTCCTGTGTTCCCCGGGATTGCCCTGAATCAGGCGATCAACCCGCACCAGGATCCGCGCTCGGCCCGCCCGATCCCTCAATGCGTCAAGCCACTCGCGGTACTCCTCGGTCTTCTCAACGCGCATGCGCGAAGTGTAGCCGCTAGGCTACTCTCGTCAAGCGTGTCAGTTGGGCGGGCAAGGCAATGCCAGACGGCAACGGATCGGGCCCGGTCGCTTCCGGGCCGCTCGATACGGCCCGCGACAACTTCCCGCAAACAAGACCGCCATCGGGTCGATTGCAGGGTGGCATCTGAAGGCAGGTTTTGGCCGCGTAGTGACCTTCACTCGACGGACGCTTCGCGACCCGTTGCGGTCCCCGCGTCGTGCGCAAAGCGGTCGCTCGGCCGGCGCCCCGAAGCGGACGCTCAACGTTCGCTATGAGCCTCCGCAGAGGAGCTAAGCGCGAGGCGGCGGAAGTGGAGCCCACGCAGTGGCTGGCGCACCAACCTGAAGCGGTTGAAGTCAGCGGCTCGGCGCGACGGGTGCGTAGCGCCACCAAACGCCGCCAACCCACGCCGCGTGAGCTGCCGATCAAGCTCTTCTCAATGCCAACCCGGAACGTCCGATAGCTGACGATCAGAGAGCCATCCGAACCCTTGGTCAGGAACACGATGCCAACGTCTCTTTCGTTAAACGAATAGGGCACGGCGAAGCTCGGTCGCCGGGACCCATCGATCCCCAGTGCGGCATCCTGTTCCAGTTTCTGGCAGTGATACATGGCGTCGGCCCCCTCGATGGTGCCGCCCCACCAATGTTTCCGCTTGAATCTAAGGTCGGCAACGCCCCCCGCGTCGTCGCGGAAGCGAACGGACAGCCAGTCCCCGTCTGACGTGAGCGTGGCCCTTGTCGCACCAGGCAGCGCTGGCCAGGGCTTATCTCTTCTATACACGTCACTGAGGCCGCCGGGCCCGAGTATCTCGTTCAACGTTGGAGAAGTGGACAAGCTTGCGGGGTAAGAGTCAGTCGGGCGGGTGTCATACGTGCCTGACAAATCCGGACAGCCGTTCGCGAGAATGGCCGGCGCACTCCCGCACCAGCCCTCCGGGGGGTAATCAACGCGATCGAAGACGGCGCAGCCGGCAAGCACGAATGTTGCGAGAGCCAGCAGTGCAACGAGCCAAGTTCGGTGAGCGGAAGACAATTGCGGGGCCTTACGCGTTAACGGGCGCACCCGTCCGTTGTTCGCGCCTGCACCGTACACCCCACCCGGCAAGCCATTGCGCGAGCGTGGCCTGAAGAGACGCGGTACTTGGCGCCGTTCACGTGTTCTGTTTTCGTTGATCAAGAGCCGATCTCCATTCACCGTCTCATTGCTTTGCCGCGATCCTTGCTGCGCTCTCCAATACCGGCTAGTTGCCCTGAGCGTCCTTCCTGATCTGCTCGCGTTCGCCGTCCTCACCTGCTGACCTTACGGCGCGGCCGGCGGGAATCTGATCCAGAACTGCTCGGAATAGCCCACAGGCACGACCCCGATGAGAGCTCCCCAGCCCTTGTCGAACTGAAGCAGTAGTGACCCGTCAGTTCGCTTCGTGAAGCGCACGCTGTCCCCTGAGCCCCAAACTACGCCGGCACCGAATCCGCCCACGCCGCCGATGGACGATCGCATCAAGTGCGAGAAGGACAGCCGGCGCTGAAAGTCGGGCACGTTCAACAGGCAACTGAAGGTGCGAGGTCGGCTCGTGTCCCACCCGGTCAAGCCGTGGGACTCGATCTCCCCGCTCTTGAAGACAACGGTCTCGACAGGCGCGCCAGACCTGGAGACCATCACCGATATCGTGTCCGGCGACTGGTCGATGAGCACGCGGTCGCCATCCTGCAGGCCGAGGACCTGGGTCAGCGTCAGAGGCTTCGCCTCCGGCGGGTGATGGACGCCGACGTTGTTGTAAGCGCCGACGATGTTCGGGCACTTCCCGATCTGTCCGCCCACGTCCGCAGGCCAGTCGCCTGGATAGCTTCCGACAATCGCGCAGCCACCGAGCACAGCCAGAATGGCCAGCAGAACCTTGGCGACGCACCCGCAACAAGTCGAAGCGGATTCCATGGTTCAAAGCTAGTGTGGCGGCAGCCGGTGGTCCTGCCGCACGTCAAGCGAACGCACGCGCGCCCGCTGTATCGCACCAACCGCCGACCTCTGTGGATGCCGTGGTTCTTACCAAAATGAAGACCGAGGCTCCATCGGTTCCCATCGTGCGGGTTATGTTCGCAAGTCCGCTCGCAAGCGAAACCCGCGGCCGAGGCGAACGGCCGCAGTTGGCCGAACAGCGACCATTCAATGGGCGCTTCGCGACCCTTGCCGTCTTCGGTGGCGGCGTGCCTCTCTGAGAGCGGACAATTGCACAGCGGGCGGCGGCCCAGCCAGCCCACGGCGGGAGGCTCGCGGTTGAGCCGCAGACGGTGCGGTGAGGAGTCCGTTCGACTCTTGAGTCAAGGCGTGGGCGGTGTGGTGGACGTTGCGGCAGAGGTGTTGGTTGGCGAGCGCCGCGATGCGCTCCTGAAGGATTGATCGCAGCCGAAGGTACCGGCGGGTCATTCCAGCGCGATGGAACGCAGTGCCAGTGCAAACGCCCCCGCCTGACGATCGCCAATCACGAGGCCCAACTGGCGCAGGCTCTCCGGCCGAACTGCGGACCCGCCCTCGACCGGGCGACCGCGCCAGGTCGGCTTGAATGACGCCAGTGGCAAATGCAGCACGGTCCATTCACCCGGCACCGGCGCGAACGGAACCTGGTATGTCACGCCGTCGAAACTGTCGTCTGTGCGCAGACTGAGCTTGTAGCGCCTGCCGTCGCCAAGCACCTCAATGCGACAGGCCACCGCCTGCTCGTCACCCAACGGAAGCGGGCATGAACGAACGGACGCGAAACCACCCCCGTCCGCCAGCGAGACCTCACCCTCGAACACCGCATGGCCAGCAGGATCGTGGCGCAGGCGGCTCGCGGAGCGGCCACCCATTACCCGGTCGTCTATCGGCGAGAAATCGGCCACCGCCGCGGAAGTGTCAAAGCGGAACAGTTCTCGGGGCATGACCGCATTGTCCACGGAGAACGGAGTTGAGCCGATGCCCCCTCCGACTGCGGGTTGGAAAAGGACCTGTCTGCCTTCGGGTCAATCCTGCAAGCCAAGCTACTGTCCGAAGCTGGCCGGAACCGGTCCTCATTCCAGCAACAGAGAACCAGGCCGCCCGGCCGGGCCGCCCTGTTCCGAACATAGTTCGTCAAGCTAGCGCCGGAAGTTCCGAACCAAAGTTGCGAGTTCCGAACTTGTATGTTCCACACCAAGCGGCCCGCTAGACTGCCTTCATGTGGTGGCTCTCCTGGCACGTCCTCGCCGGCTACGCGCGGCAGCACCGCCTGCGGACGCTGGTGCAGGTCCTGGCCATCGCCGTGGGCGTTGCGCTCGGCTATGCGGTCCACCTGATCAACACGTCGGCGCTGAGCGAGTTCTCGTCGGCGGTGCGTGCCGTCACGGGGCAGGCCGACGCGTCCATCACCGCCACGCGCGACGGGTTCGACGAACAAGTGTTCGCGCGGGTCGTCGCGCATCCTGCCGTCGAGCTGGCCAGCCCCGTGCTGGAGCTCGACGTACCGGTGCTCGGTTTCGACGAGACGCGCGCGCCCGTGCTGCCGGTCGTCGGCCTCGACATCTTCCGCGCCGCCGCCCTGTCGCAGGCGCTGATGCCGGTGCCGGGCGACAACGCGCCGCGCTTCGCGGTCCTCGGCGACGGTGTCTTCCTGTCGCCGGCCGCGCTCGACCGGTTCAAGGTCCGCGTAGGCGGCGAACTGCGCGTGCTCGCCGGGACGCGCGAAGCGAGGCTGCCGATCGTCGGCACCCTGCCCGGCGCGCACGCCGGGCAGGTGATCGGCGTGATGGACCTCGGTCACGCGCAGTGGCGGCTCGACCGGCTCGGCAAGCTGACGCGCATCGACGTGAAGCTCGCCGCGGGAACGACCGTCGACAGCCTGTCGCGGGCGCTGCAACTGCCGCCGGGCGTGGCGATCGCCAGCGCCGATGCCGAGACGACGCGCGTGTCGAACGTGTCGCGCGCCTATCGCGTCAACCTCAATGTGCTGGCGCTGGTGGCGCTGTTCACCGGCGCCTTCCTCGTGTTCTCGCTGCAGGCGCAGGCGGTGGTCGCGCGCCGCACCGAGCTGGCGTTCCTGCGCATCAGCGGCGTGACGGCGGCGAGCTGCAGCGTCTGCTCGTCGTCGAGGCGATCGTCGCCGGCGTGATCGGCAGCCTGCTCGGCCTGGCGCTCGGGATCGCGCTCGCGGCAGCCTGACGCTGGCGGCACTCGGCGGCGACCTCGGCAGCGGATTCTTTGCCGGCGCGCAGGCGCGGCTGGCCAGTCAGCCCGGACTGGACCGTCTCGCTCTTCTTCGTGCTCGGCGTCGGCGCCGTCGATCGCCGGCGGCTGGGTGCCGGCACGCGAAGCCGCGCGCGTCGAGCCGGCGCTCGCACTGAAGGCCGGCTCGGAACTCGATGCGCTGAAGCCGCTCGGCGGCGCGCTGTGGCCGGCGTGCGCGCTGCTCGCACTCGGCGCTGGTGCTGCGTCTGCTGCCACCGGTCGCCGGGCTACCGATCTTCGGCTACCTCGTCGATCGCGCTGCTGCTGATCGGCGCGATCATGCTGCAGCCGCGCCTCGCGCACGACGCTGTTCGAGCGCCTCGGCCGCGCCAGCCGTCGCTCCGCGCCATGCTCGCCGATGGCTCGGCGCGACGACGCGCCTCGCGCAGGCACCGTCGGGCGCGGCGATCGGCCTGGCCGGCATCGTCGCCAGCTTTGCGCTGATGGTGGCGATGGCCACGATGGTGACGAGCTTTCGCCAGTCGCTCGATGTCTGGCTCGGCCAGGTGCTGCCGGCCGACCTCTATGTGCGCGCCGGCAGCCGCGGCGAGTCGATGACCACGCCTACTTCTCGGATCGCGACCGCGCGCTGCTCGCCACGGCGCCCGGCGTGCAGCGCGCCGAGTTCTCGCGCTTCGCGCGCGTCGCGATCGATCCAAAGCGGGCACCGGTGACGCTGTCGATCCGTCCACTTCGAGTCCGGATCGCCCGGCGCTGCCGCTGATCGGCCGCGCGATCGACTGGAGCGCCGGACGATCTGCCGCCCGCCTGGATCAGCGAAGCACTGGGCGAGCTGTACGGCATCGAGGTCGGGAGCAGATCGGGATCCCGCTTGCGGGCAGCGACGCACGCCGTTCAAGGTCATCGGCGTCTGGCGCGACTATGCGCGCCAGACCGGCGCGATCGCGCTGCGCGATGTCGACTACCAGCGCATCACCGGCGACACGACCCGCACGGACGCCGCGCTGTGGCTGACGCCGGGAGTACGCGCCAACGACGTGATCGAGGCCGTGCGCGACCGGCTCGACGTCGGCGCGCAGGCCGAGTTCCTGCAGCCGGGCGAGATCCGCCGACTGAGCCTGGACATCTTCGACCGCAGCTTCGCCGTGACCTACCTGCTCGAAGTCGCTGCGATCGTCATCGGGCTGATCGGCATCGCAGCGACGTTCTCGGCCCAGGCGCTCGCGCGCACCAAGGAGTTCGGCATGCTGCGCCATCTCGGCGTCACGCGCGGTCAGATCCTCGGCCAGTTCGCGATCGAAGGGCTGCTGGTGACGCTGCTCGGCATCATCAGTGGCCTCGCCATCGGCTTTGCGGTTGCGCTGGTCCTGATCCATGTCGTCAACCCGCAGTCGTTCCACTGGACGATGGAACTGCATGTCCCGGCTGGCCTGATCGCGGGTCTGGTGGCCGCACTGCTGGCGACCGCCGCATTGACAGCGCTGCTGGCCGGCCGCCGCGCAGCCTCGGTCGATGCAGTGCGCGCAGTCAGCGAGGATTGGTAGGCTCGAACTGCAATGTACGCGCCGCATGCGGCGCACGTGCATTGCGTCGCTGGAAGTGCGCACGAAGCTTGGGAGCGGCCCGGCGCTTCGTGCGTTTAAGGGCAGTAAGGCGCGCAGCGGTGCGCAGGACGGTTCGGGTGATCAGCAGGCGTGCATTGATGTTGGCGGCCGGCATGTGGCCGCTGGCGCGAAGCGCGGAAGCGGAAGTCACGTTCGCGACCGTGACGCCGCGACCGCTGGTGTTTCCGCGCGACCACGGCGCGCATCCGGAGTACCGCACCGAGTGGTGGTACCTGACCGGCTGGCTGGATGCGCGCGGGGCGTCCGTCGCTGGGGTTCCAGGTGACGTTCTTCCGCGTACGCGCACGACGGTCGCCGCGAGCGCGAGCCGCGTTTTCACCGCAGCAGCTCGTCATTGCCCATGCTGCGATCGCCGACCCGGCGCGCGGCGCCTGCTGCACGACGAACGCGTGCAGCGGGCCGGCTTCGGACTGGTCGAGGCGTCGATCGACGATACCGATGTCCGGCTGGACCGCTGGCGCCTGCAACGCGACCAGCCTCGGGCGGCGTACCGCGGCACGCATCCCCGCACGCACGTTCGACCTGGCGTTCACCGCGCAGCCCGACGCAGCCGCTGCTGCTGCAGGGACGCGAAGGGTTTTCGCAGAAGGGGCCGAAGCCCGCGCAGGCGAGCCACTACTACACGCAGCCGCAGCTTGCCGTGCGCGCGCAACGCTGCGCCTGGACGGCACGTCCGCGCGAGTACACCGGCCACGGCTGGCTCGATCACGAATGGTCGAGCAGCGTGCTCGACGCGCAGGCGGCCGGCTGGGACTGGGTCGGCATGAACCTGGACGACGGCACGGCGCTGACGGCCTTCCGGATCCGCCCGCGGGCGCCGGGGCCAGACATCTTCACCTACGCGTCACTGCGCGCCGCCGGCGGACCCACGCGCACGTGGACTGGCGACGCTGTCCGCTTCGAGCCGCTGTCGACCTGGCGCTCACCGCGCACGAATGCGACCTACCCGGTGGCCCAGCGCCTGCGCATCGGCGATCGCATCTTCGAAACGCGCCCGCTGATGAACGATCAGGAACTCGACTCGCGCGCGTCGACCGGCGCGGTGTACTGGGAAGGTGCCAGCGAGCTGCTGGAAGCCGATCGACGCGTCGGCCGCGGCTATCTCGAGATGACAGGCGTACGTCGCACCGATGCGGCTCTGACGCGCGCGCGGCGCAACTGAAACGCGGCTACGATCCGCCGCCGACTTCTGGAGAACACGCATGGGAACGACGATGCACTGGCCGGCCCTGATCACGCTGGCCACGCTGGCGCTGCTGTTCGGCTGCATCTGGTACGTCGGCGCCGCGCGTGGCAGGTACAAGGTCTCGGCTCCTGCAACGACGGGGCCGGAGCCGTTCGAGCGCGCCTTCCGCGTGCAGATGAACACTCTCGAGAACACCGTCATCTTCCTGCCGGCGCTGTGGCTGGCGGCCTTCTACTTCAGCCCGCGCATCGCTGCCGCCGTCGGCGCGGTCTGGGTCGTCGCCCGCGTCTGGTACGCATTCGCCTATGCACGCAATCCCCGAGTCACGCGGCGCGCCGTATGTCGTCGCCAATGCCGCCTGGGGAACGCTGATGGTTCTGGCTGCGTGGGGCGTGCTGACATCGCCGCTGTGGTAGCCCGCCGATGACCGATGCCGCGCCCGCACCGAAACGCCTGAAGCCGCTGCGCGGCCTGTTGCCGTTCATCACGCCGTACAAACGCCAGATCGCGCTGGCGCTGCTGTTCCTGCTGCTGGCGGCCAGTGCGACGCTGGCCATGCCGTATGCGGTGCGGCTGCTGGTCGACCAGGGCCTTGCGTTGCCGGCCGGAGCGGAACTGGGCGACAAGCTGGTCGCCATCCGCCGCCACTTCGGCTGCTCTTCGCCGTCGCGGTCGCGCTCGGTGTCTTCACGGCGGCGCGCTTCTTCATGGTGACCTGGATCGGCGAGCGCGTCACGGCCGACCTGCGGCAGGCCGTCTATGCGCACGTGCTGACGCAGAGCCCGCAGTTCTTCGAGACGCTGAAGACCGGCGAAGTGCTGTCGCGACTGACGACCGACACGACCGTGATCCAGAGCGCGGTCGGGTCGAGCATCTCGATGGGCCTGCGCAATGCGGTGCTGTTCATCGGCGGCATCGCGATGCTGGTCGCCACGAGTCCGCGGCTGATGCTGACGGTCGTCGGCATCATCGTGCTGGTCGTGGCGCCGGCGATGCTGATCGGCGGGCGCGTGCGCCGGCTGTCGCGCGCCAGCCAGGACCGCATCGCCGATTCCAGCGCGATCGCCGGCGAAGTGCTGAATGCGGTTCCGGTCGTGCAGAGCTACACGCAGGAGTCGCGCCGAGACACGCAGTTCTCGGATGCGAACGAGCGTGCGTTCGCCACGTCGATGCGCCGCACCGGCACGCGCGCGCTGCTGACGGCGTTCCTGATCGTCGGCATCTTCGGCTCGCTGCTGTACGGCCTGTACGGCGGCGTGCAGGCCGTGATGGCCGGGCGCATCAGCGCGGGCGAACTGAGCCAGACGGCGCTGTACATCATGGTGGTGGCCGGCAGCGTCGCCGTGCTGGCGAAGTCTGGGGCGAACTGCTGCGCGCCTCGGGCGCGACCGAGCGCCTGATGGAGCTGCTCACGACGCAGTCACCGATCACCACGCCGGCGCAGCCGGTCGCGCTGCCGCAGCCGCACGGCGGGCATGCGTGTGCGAGTTCGATGGCGTCGGCTTCACCTATCCGTCGCGGCCGCAGCATGCGGTGCTGGCCGACTTCTCGCTGGCGATCGAACCGGGCCAGACCGTCGCACTGGTCGGTCCGTCCGGCGCCGGCAAGAGCACGGTGTTCCAGCTGCTGCAGCGGTTCTACGACATCGGCAGCGGACGTCGTCCGGATCGACGGCGTCGACGTGCGCCAGGTCGCGCTCGAAGAATCTGCGGCGCCACATCGCGGTCGTGCCGCAGGAGGCCGTGATCTTCTCCGGTTCGGTGCTCGACAACGTCCGCTACGGCCGTCCCGACGCGAGCGAGGACGAAGCGCGCGCCGCGGCGCGCGCCGCGCGCGTGGAGGAATTCGTGCTGCGGCTGCCCGAGGGCTACGCGACCGAGGTCGGCGAGCGCGGCCTGCGGCTGTCCGGCGGACAGCGCCAGCGGCTGGCCATCGCGCGCGCGATCCTGAAGGACGCCCCGCTGCTGCTGCTCGACGAGGCGACCTCGGCGCTGGACGCCGAGAGCGAGCGCGCGGTGCAGTCGGCGCTGCGAGACCGCGATGCGCGGACGCACGACGATCGTCATCGCCCACCGGCTCGCGACCGTGCAGCGCGTCGACCGCATCTTCGTGCTGGACCACGGCCGCATCGTCGACGCCGGCACGCATGCCGAGCTGATCGCGCGCGGTGGCCTGTACGGTCGGCTCGCCGCGCTGCAGTTCGCGGCCTGAGCGGCCTTCGTACCTGCACCGCGCGGGCGCACCGGCCGGGGCCGATAGAATGCGCCGCATCCTCCGCGACACCTCCATGCGCCAGTACGAAGACTTCATGCGCCACGTGTTCGAACGTGGCGTCGACAAGACCGACCGCACCGGGACCGGCACGCAGTCCTGGTTCGGCTACCAGATGCGGTTCGACCTGCAGGAAGGCTTCCCGCTCGTCACCACCAAGAAGCTGCACCTGCGATCGATCATCCACGAGCTGCTGTGGTTCCTGCAGGGCTCGAGCAACGTCGCGTACCTGCGCGACAACAAGGTCACGATCTGGGACGAGTGGGCGCGCGCCGACGGCGAGCTCGGCCCGGTCTACGGCGTGCAGTGGCGCTCGTGGCCGACGCCCGACGGCGGATCGATCGACCAGATCGCGCAGGTCGTGCAGCAGATCAGGTCGAACCCGGACTCGCGCCGGCTGATCGTCTCGGCGTGGAACGTCAGCGACATCCCGAAGATGGCGCTGCCGCCGTGCCACCTGCTGTTCCAGTTCTACGTGGCGCAGGGCCGGCTGTCGTGCCAGCTCTACCAGCGCAGCTGCGACATCTTCCTCGGCGTGCCGTTCAACATCGCGAGCTACGCGCTGCTGACGCACATGATGGCGCAGCAGTGCGACCTCGGCGTCGGCGACTTCGTCTGGACCGGCGGCGACTGCCACATCTACAACAACCACTTCGAGCAGGTGCGCGAGCAGCTCGCGCGCGCGCCGCGGCCGTACCCGACGCTGGCGATCAAGCGACGCCCGGCCTCGATCTTCGAGTACGCCTTCGACGACTTCGAGATCGCGGACTACGACCCGCACCCGCACATCAAGGCGCCGGTGGCGGTGTGAACGCGGCAGCAGACTCCCGGCGTCACGCTGATCGTCGCGCGCGCGCGCAACGGCGTGATCGGCGCCAGCGGCGGCCTGCCGTGGCGGCTGCCGGAGGACCTCGCGTTCTTCAAGCGCACGACGATGGGGCACCCGATCGTCATGGGGCGCAAGACCTGGGAGTCGATCGGCCGGCCGCTGCCGGGCCGACGCAGCATCGTCGTGACGCGCGACCGCAGCTTCGCGGCCGCCGGTGCGGAGGTCGTGCACAGCCTCGACGAGGCGATGGCGCTGTGCCGCGGACAGCGACGAGGTCTTCGTCATCGGCGGCGCGCAGCTGTACGCAGAAGCACTGCGCGCGCGCGGATCGACTGCTGCTCACGGAGATCGACGCCGACTTCGAGGGCGACACCTTCATGCCCGCGCCGGCGGCGGAAGACTGGGCCGAAGCCGGTCGCGAGCACCATCCCGCCGAACGAAACGCGCGCGTACGCGTTCGACTTCGTCGACTACCGACGCCGGTGACCGCCCCGCGGGCGCAGGCGCGCCCGCGCTACCGCACCGCCGCGTCCATCGCGGCCACCAGCTTCTCCCGCCACGGTCCCGGAAACGCCAGCGCGGCGACGTGGTCGGCATCCGGGATCTTCCACAACTGGCTTCCGGGCGCCGCCGCGTGCAGCGCGTCGCTGTTCGCGTGCGGGATCACCGAGTCGCGCGTGCCGTGCACGAAGATCAGCGGCACGCGGATCGACTTCAACGCGGTCACCGGGTCCTTGTCCGGCGACCGGCAGCGCCGATGCGGCGAGCGACGCCAGCGGCGCCAGCGCGCTGCCGGCCGTCGCGTCGCGCGCGATGCCGCCGGTAGCTCGGAAACGACGAGTCGATGATCGCCAGCCGCACGCCAGCGGAGTCGCGCGCGAGCATGCGCAGCGCGGTCGCGCCGCCGATGCTCTGCCCGAGCACGACGAGCCGGTCGCGATCGACATCGGCGCGCGTGCGCAGATGCGCCAGCGCGGCCAGCGCGTCCTCGACGATCCCGTCGAGCGTCGGCTTGCCTTCGGACTTGCCGAAGCCGCGGTAGTCGAGCATCAGCACGTTGTAGCCGCGCGCCGGCAGCCACGCCACCAGCGGCAGGTGGTTGCTGACGTTGGCCGCGTTGCCGTGCAGGTGCAGGACCGTGCCCTTTGCCGTTCCGCTGCGCCGGCAGGAACCACGCGTGCAGCTTCGATGCCGTCCGACGCCGTGAGGCGCACATCCTCGGCCTTCAGGCCGAACTGCCCGGGCGACGTGTAGCGCGCGGAATCGGGATAGAAGAAGAACCGCTCGATGCACCGGCCAGGCATGAGCATGGACATCCCGAGGATGGCAACAGGACGACGCGGCGCGCGCGCGTCAGCATTCGACGACGTTCAGCGCGAGGCCGCCGCGCGCGGTTTCCTTGTACTTCGTCTTCATGTCGGCGCCGGTCTCGCGCATCGTCTTGATCACCTGGTCGAGCGACACGTAGTGGTTGCCGTCGCCGGCGAGCGCCATGCGCGCCGCGTTGATCGCCTTGCACCGACGCGATCGGCGTTGCGCTCGATGCACGGGATCTGCACCAGCCCGCCGACCGGATCGCAGGTCAGGCCGAGGTGGTGCTCCATGCCGATCTCGGCGGCGTTCTCGACCTGCTCCGGCGTTCCGCCGAGCACGGCCGCCAGCCCGCCCGCGGCCATCGAGCACGCGACACCCACCTCGCCCTGGCAGCCCACCTCGGCGCCGGAGATCGACGCGTTCTCCTTGTAGAGGATGCCGATGGCGCCGGCGGTCAGCAGGAAGTCGACGACGCCGCGGTCGTCGCGCCCGGGAACGAAGCGGCGGTAGTAGTGCAGCACCGCGGGAATGATGCCGGCGGCGCCGTTGGTCGGCGCCGTCACGACCCGGCCGCCGGCGGCGTTCTCCTCGTTCACCGCCAGCGCGTACAGGTTGACCCAGTCGAGCACCGCCAGCGGGTCGCTCGAGGCCGTCGCGCGCCGCCAGCTTGCGATGCCACTCCGCGGCGCGGCGCCTGACCTTCAGGCCGCCGGGCAGCATGCCGTCGGAACGCAGGCCGCGCTCGACGCAGCGCTGCATCACGTGCCAGATCTCGCAGCAGGCCCTGCGTCGATCGCGTCGTCGTCGCGCCAGTGGCGCTCGTTGGCGCGCATCACCTGCGCGATCGACAGGCCGCGTGCCGCGCACTGCGCCAGCAGTTCGTCGCCCGTGTGGAACGGCAGCGGCAGGATCGTGGTGTCGGGCGCGATGCGCTTCTGCGCGCTGCCGTCGCTCGCCAGTTCCTCGCTGACGACGAAGCCGCCGCCGACCGAGTAGTAGGTCCGCGCGGTCAGTTCACTGCCTTCGACATCGAGACCGATGAAGCGCAGGCCGTTGGCGTGGAAAGGCAGCGCCTTCGTGAAGAACAGCAGGTGCTCCTTGCTCGACGAAGCGGACTGGATGGCCGCCGAGCAGCCGCAGTCTGCCGCGCCTCGCGGATGCGCCGCCAGCCGCGCCGGGATCGCATCCACGTCGACAGTCGCCGGCTCCTCGCCTTCGAGTCCGAGCAGCACGGCCTTGTCGCTGCCGTGGCCCTTGCCGGTCGCGCCGAGGGAGCCGTACAGCTCGACGCGCGACCGCTGCGACGCGGTCGATCAGCCCCTCGTTCGCCAGCCGCTGCGCGAACAGCCGCGCGGCGCGCATCGGCCCGACCGTGTGCGAACTGGACGGCCCGATGCCGATCTTGAAGAGGTCGAAGACGCTGACGGCCATGGAAGGGAAAGCAAGAAGGGCGGACAGCGAATGCCGCCCGCCCTTCGGCGAGACACTAACAGGGCCGGCGCCGCAAAGCACGCGCCGGCGATGCGGGGCCGCGCCGCGGTCGTTACGCGACCTTGATCGCACGCGCCGCGGCTGCGCGTGTTCCTGCTTCGGAATGCGCAGGCGCAGCACGCCGTCCTTCAGTTGCGCCTCGATCGGCCGCCGTCGAGTTCGCGGCTGAGCGTGAAGCTCCGGCGGTAGCGCGGCACGCGCACCTCGGCGTAGGCGGCTTCCATCGACTCCGGCGTCGCCGCGCTGACACGGGCCCTCGATCGTCAGCGATCGCCCTCGACGTGGATTTCGAGCGCGTCGCGCGTCACGCCGGGCAGGTCGGCGAGGAGCGTGATGCCCGTCCGTCCTCGAGCACGTCGACGCGCGGGATCATCGTCGGCGCTTGCTGCGGTGGCGGCTCCTGGCGGGCCGGCGCCTGCCGCTCGTTGCGGCTGGACGTCCTGGCGGCTCTCTTGCCGTTCGACCACCATCGTGTCGTTCATGTCCGTTCCTCCTGTCGCGCTCATTGCACGGTGATGCGCTTCGGCAGCGCGGACTCGCGGCGGGCGACGCTCACGCGCAGCACGCCGTCGCGGTAGGTCGCCTCGACCTTCGACGGGTCGATGTCCTCGGGCAGGCTGATCGCCCGGCGGAACCGGCCCGCGAAGCGTTCGTTGCCGTAGACGTTGACCTTGGCGTCGTCGTTCGGCAGCGCCGACGGGCGTTCGCCGGAAATGGTCATCACGCCGCGGTCGATCGTCACGTCGACCTGGGCCGGGTCGATGCCCGGGGCGAAGGCGTAGATCTCGACGCTCGTCGGCGTGTTGCCGATGTTCAGCGCGGGAAACGCACCCGGCGCGGCCGAGCGGATGCTGGTGGGCAGGCCGGCCATGCCGAACAGGTCGTCCAGTTCCCGCCGCAGCCGATCGAAGTCGCCGAACACGTTCGGATACGTCATCGATGCAAACATGCTGTGTCCTCCTCTCTGGATGGACGCGGCCCGCCAAGTGCGCGGGCGGCTCATGCGATCCAAGTTCGGAGCGGCAGGACGGATTTCAAGTCCCCCGGGGCGGCGGGCGCGCGAGGCCGCCTGGCGGCGCCCCGCACCGGAGGGATCACGGCCGCGCGCCGGCCTTCGGCAACGTCCTCAGGTAGGCGTAGAGCGCCTCGACGTCGGTGTCGTTCAGCGCCGCGAGCGACGGGAACGGCATCACCTTGATCGCCTCGCCGCTGGGTCGCTTGCCGCTCTTCAGCATCGCCCTGAACCTGTCGACGTTTTCGTACGCGGCGTACGTCGCGGGCGACGTGAGGTCGGGTGCCGGGGGCCAGTCCGGCGGTGAGCCGGGAATCTTCCCGCCGTGAAACGTCTCGCCATGGCAGCCCTTGCACATGTTGGCCACATAGGCGCCGTGCTCGGGCGTCGGCCCCTCCGCCACCGCCTTCGCGGGCGGCAGCGTGTGGTCGATGCGCTGCGGGGCGTCGGGAATGACATCGGCCGCGTAGAGCGCCTTCACGATCAGCGGCATTTCGATGCGTCCCATCTCGCCTTGCACCGCCGGCAGGCTGCGCACATAGGCGACGATGGCCGCGACATCCGCGTCCGTGAAGCGGTTGAAGTCCTCGCAAGGCATGATCATGATGGGCCGCTTGTCCGGCTTCACGCCGTGGCGAATGGTGCGCACCCAGTCCACCTCCGTGTACTTCGCCACCGCGCTGCCGGGCCCGGCCGTGATGTTCGGCGTCCAGACGCGCAGGCCGCCCGGATCGTCGATCAACAGCTTGCCGGCGCCGTTGTCGCCATGGCACTCGCCGCAGCCGCGCGACTGGAACAGGTATTTGCCTCGCGCGAGCGATGCGTCGTCGCTCGCGAACGCGATCGGCGCGACGTTCACTTCGATCGATCGGTTCGCCTTGCGCTGCGCGAGCAGATGGGCAGCGCCCGCGGCGACGAACCCGAGCACGACGAGCACCAGCAGCGTCCAGCCGAAATAGCGGATGACTCTCTTCATTCCCGACTCCAATCCCGGAAAGGAGGCGGAGTCTAGGGAGTTACCCGGGCCGCTGTCGCCAAAAATCTCCTGACTGGCACGACCGGCCGTCGCGCGATCGCGCGTCCGGTCCGGCTCTTACGCAGTTCCCGGTAGGGCCGGCAGACCGCCGACCGTAACGCCGTCGCGGCAAGCGCGCCCGGGTCGCGCGGGACTCGCCCCCTCTCGGAGCCAAGTCCCGCAACGCGAAGGTCAGGCCGCCGTGGCAGTGACCTCGTCGGTATACGCGGACAGGGGAACACAGGAACACATGATGTTCCTGTCGCCGTACGCGTTGTCGACGCGACCGACCGGAGTCCAGTACTTCTGCCGCTTCAGCGAGGCGACCGGGAACGCCGCCTGTTCGCGCGTGTAGTCGTGCGCCCAGTCCTCGGCCATCACCATCGCCGCGGTGTGCGGCGCGTTCTTCAGCGGATTGTCGTCGCGGTCGACCTGCCCGGCCTGCACGGCGGCGATCTCGCCGTGGATCGCGATCATCGCCTCGATGAAGCGATCGAGCTCCACCTTCGGCTCCGACTCGGTCGGTTCGACCATCAGTGTGCCGGCGACCGGGAAGCTCAGCGTCGGCGCATGGAAGCCGTAGTCCATCAACCGCTTGGCGACGTCCTCGGCGCCGATGCCGCTCGCGTCCTTCAGCGGGCGCAGGTCGAGGATGCACTCGTGCGCCACGTAGCCGTTGCGGCCCGCGTACAGCGTCGGGTAGTACGGCGCGAGCCGCTTCGCGACGTAGTTGGCGTTGAGCAGCGCGACCTGCGTTGCCCGCCGCAAGCCTGCACCGCCCATCATCGTGATGTACATCCACGAGATCGGCAGGATGCTGGCGCTGCCGAAGCTGCCGGCGCTGACCATGCCGACGTCGCTGTCGGCCCCGAGCTTGCCCGGCAGGTACGGGGCGAGATGGGACTTGACCGCCACCGGGCCGACGCCCGGCCCGCCGCCACCGTGCGGGATGCAGAACGTCTTGTGCAGGTTCAGGTGCGAGACGTCCGAGCCGTACTTGCCGGGCTTGGCCACGCCGACCAGCGCGTTCATGTTGGCGCCGTCGGTGTACACCTGCCCGCCGTGCCGGTGGACGATGTCGCAGATCTCGACGATCGCTTCCTCGAACACGCCGTGCGTCGAGGGGTACGTCACCATCAGCGCCGCGAGTTTCGCGCCGTGCTGTTCGGCCTTGGCCTTCAGGTCGGCGATGTCGACGTTGCCGTCGCGGTCGGTCTTCACGACGACGACTTCCATGCCGCACATCTGCGCCGAGGCGGGGTTGGTGCCGTGCGCGCTCTCCGGGATCAGGCACACGGTGCGGTGCCCTTCCCCGCGCGCGCGGTGGTAGGCGCGGATCGCGAGCAGGCCGGCGTACTCGCCCTGCGCGCCGGAGTTCGGCTGCAGGCTGACCGCGTCGTAGCCGGTGCACTCGACCAGCATCTGCTCGAGCTCGTCGATCAGCTGTCGATAGCCCTCGGCCTGGCCGGCGGGCGCGAGCGGGTGGATGTTCGCGAACTCGGGCCAGGTGACCGGGATCATCTCGCTCGTCGCGTTGAGCTTCATCGTGCACGAACCCAGCGGGATCATCGTGCGGTCCATCGCCAGGTCCTTGTCGGCCAGCGAGCGCAGGTAGCGCAGCATTTCGTGCTCGCTGTGGTGCGCGTTGAACACCGGGTGCGTGAGGAATGGCGTCGTGCGGCGCACGGCCGTCGGGATCGCGGTCTCGCCGGCCGCGACGGCGGCGTCGAGTTCGTCGACGTTCGCCTGCACTCCGAAGACGTCCCACAGCGTTTCGACGTCCGCGCGGGTCGTCGTCTCGTCGAACGCGACGCCGACGATCTGCGTGGCGTGCTCGCCGACGTCGCGCGGGCTGAACTCGCGCAGGTTGATGCCCCGGTCGCGCGCCGAAGCCAGCACTTTCGCCGCGTCGACGCCGGCGATCGCCAGCGTGTCGAAGAACGTGCCGTTGACCTTCAGGCCGGCGCGCTTCAGCCCCTCCGCGAAGATCGCGGTCAGGCGGTGCACGCGCTGCGCGATCCGCCTCAGGCCGTCCGGCCCGTGGTAGACGGCGTACATGCTGGCCATCACCGCCAGCAGCACCTGCGCGGTGCAGATGTTCGACGTCGCCTTCTCGCGGCGGATGTGCTGTTCGCGCGTCTGCAGCGTCAGCCGGTACGCGGGCTTGCCCTGCGAGTCGACCGAGACGCCGACCAGGCGGCCGGGCATCGAGCGCTTGAATGCGTCCTTGCAGCCCATGAACGCCGCGTGCGGGCCGCCGAAGCCGAACGGCACGCCGAAGCGCTGGGAGTTGCCGACGACGATGTCCGCGCCCCACGCGCCCGGCGCCTCGAGCAGCGTCAGCGCCAGCAGGTCGGCCGCGACGCAGAACAGCGCGCCGGCGGCGTGCGCCTGCCCGGCGAACGGCCGCATGTCGTGAATCAGGCCGGTCGTCGACGGGTACTGGGCCAGCACGCCGAAGTAGTCGCCTTCCTTCATCAGGTCGGGCACGAAGCCGACCTTGACTGTCAGCCCCAGCGGCTCGGCGCGCGTCTTCACGACCGCGATCGTCTGGGGGTGGCAGTCGCCGGCGACGAGGAAGACGTTGCTGCGGCTCTTCGCGCTGCGCTTGGCAAGCGTCATCGCCTCGGCCGCGGCCGTGGCTTCGTCCAGCAGCGACGCGTTCGCGATCTCCATGCCGGTGAGGTCGGCGATCATCGTCTGGAAGTTGATCAGCGCTTCCATCCGTCCCTGCGAGATCTCGGCCTGGTACGGGGTGTACGCCGTGTACCACGCGGGGTTCTCGAGCACGTTGCGCAGGATGACCTTGGGCGTGTGCGTGCCGTGGTAGCCCTGCCCGATGAAGCTGCGGAACACGCGGTTCTTCGTCGCGAGGCCGCGGATCCTGGCCAGAGCCTCCTCCTCGGTGATCGCGCCCGGCAGCGCCAGCGGGGCCGTGAGCTTGATCGACTTCGGGACGATGGCGTCGACGAGGCCGTCGAGCGACCCGCAGCCCACGACCTTCAACATCTCATCGATCTCGGCGTCGTTCGGGCCGATGTGGCGCGCGTGGAATTCGCTGTGGTTCTCGAGCTGGGCAAGCGTGGTCATCTTGGAGTTCTTTGGCAGCAAGGGTGTTCGCGGGCCCGAACCGGAGCGGGCCCGCGCGGTTTGCGACTAGTGCGACTCGGCGACGTTCTTCTCGTACGCCGAAGCGTCGAGCAGCCCGTCGAGGGACGCCGAGGCCTTCATCTTGAAGATCCACGCGGCGTACGGATCGGCGTTGATCTGCTGCGGTTCGGACTCGAGGGCGTCGTTGAACGCGACGACTTCCCCGTCGACCGGCGCGTAGATGTCCGACGCCGCCTTGACCGACTCGACCACTCCGGCGGTCTCGGTCGCCTTCAGCGTCTGGCCGACCTTGACGTCGCCGACGTAGACCAGGTCGCCGAGCATGTCCTGCGCGGCGTCGGTGATGCCGACCCACAGCAGGCCGTCATCGCCCTTCTTCACCCACTCGTGCGTCGATGTGTACTTCAGTTCTGCGGGGAATTTCATGTCCTCTCCTTCGCCCTTTCGTTGCCTTTGTCTTTGGGCCGGGCGCCCGGCCGCCCGAAGCCCGGCCCACCAACCAATCGGAGCAGGTGCGCGCGGCGCGCAGCGCCGCGCACACCTGCGACGTCATATCAATCCCTTGCCGTTGCGCACGAACGGCATCTTCACGACCTGGGCGGCGAGCAGCCTGCCGCGGATGTCGACCTGCACGGTGTCGCCCGGCTTCACGCCCTGCGGCACGCGCGCCATCGCGACGGAAAAACCGAGCGTCGGCGCGAACGTCCCGCTGGTGATCTCGCCCTCGCCCTGCGGCGTGACGACCTTCTGGTGCGAACGCAGCACGCCCTTGTCGAGCAGCTTGAGCCCGACGAGCGCCTTGCGCGCGCCCGCATTTGCAGACTGCTGCTCGAGCGCGGCGCGGCCGACGAACTCGCGCGGGGTCTTCAGGTCGACCGTCCAGGCCAGCCCGGCATCCAGCGGCGAGATCGTCTCGTCCATGTCGTTGCCGTACAGGTTCATGCCCGCTTCCAGCCGCAGCGTGTCGCGCGCACCCAGCCCGGCTTCGGCCACGCCTGCTGTCTTGAGGTCAGACCAGAGCACGGCCGCCCGACCGGCCGGCAGCATCACCTCGAAGCCGTCCTCGCCGGTGTAGCCGGTGCGGGCAACGAAGAGGTCGCCGACCGCGGCCGCGAAGAACGCGCCGAGGCTCTCGGTGGCGGCCTTCGTCGCCGGCCGCACCTGCCAGAACTTCGCGCGCGCGTTCGGCCCCTGGATCGCGATCATCGCGAGGTCGCGACGGGGCGTGATGGTCACGGCGAAGGCGCGCTCGCCCCGCACGTTCTCCATCCACGCGAGATCCTTGTCGGCAGTGGACGCGTTGACGACGACGCGGAACCAGTCGTCACTCAGGAAGTAGATGATCAGGTCGTCGACCACCCCGCCGGCGGGGTTCAGCATGCACGAGTACAGGGCTTTGCCGGGCTGCGTTAGGCGGTCGACGTTGTTGGCGACGAGGTAGCGCAGGAAGGCGCGCGCATCGCTGCCGCGCACGTCGACCGGGCACATGTGCGAGACGTCGAACATGCCGGCGTCGCGGCGCACCGCGTGGTGCTCCTCGATCTGGGAGCCGTAGTTGAGCGGCATGTCCCAGCCGCCGAAGTCGACGATCTTGGCGCCCGACGCGACGTGGGTTTCGTACAGCGGTGTGCGGTTGCCCATGGATCTCCCTGCCAAAGAAAAAGGGGCGCAGTCCGACGGCTGTCGAACGGCACCCCTCTGTCCTTTTGCCTGAGAGTTCGTGAGCTGCCGTCCAACGGCGGCCCCTGCCCCTTCGGCGCCGCGCGCAAGGCGTGCGGTCTCTCCAGAGTCGCGGCGACGAAGCGGTTCTTGAACCTGAGCGATTCCGGGTGAGATTGCGCCTTCGGCGGCATCCGGCATCCGGATGCACTCTCCCGCTTCGACCTACATCAGCGAAGGCGAAGGATAGCAACTCCCGGGCCGGGCACCCCGCCCGGGCAGCGCGCGCGGTGCTCCGATCAGCCGAGCGGGATGCGGCCCTTGTTGCGCGCGAGGAAAGCGGCGAAGGTCTGCAGCTCCGGATTCAGCCGGCGCGCGACCTCGACCGGACGCGCCTTCATGAACGCGGCCTCGAACTCGGCGTAGAACTGGAACATGTTGCCGAGGTCCTCGGCGCCCGGGAATCCGAAGCCGCGGTACTGCTCCGGCGTCACGGCGTTGTAGCGCACCGGCTGGCCGAGCGCCGTCGTCAGCTCCGCCGCCATCTGCGCGCCGGTCAGGTGCTCGCCAGCGATGCCGACCGCGTTACCGACGTGAACCGCGCCCTCGCGGAAGATGCCGCAGGCGCACTTGCCGATGTCCTCGGCGGCGATGCCGGACAGCCGCTTGTCCGCCATCGGCAGCGTGAACGCGAGCACGCCGTCCGGCCCCTTCTTCGGCCCCATGCCGAAGTGGATCAGGTTGTCCCAGTAGAACGACGTGTAGAGCAGCGTCGTCGGGACTTTCGACGTGAACAGCGCGTTGGCCGCGCCCTTGGCATCGAAGTGCGGGACGTTGTACTTGCCCATCAGCACCGGCATGCGCTTGCCGTCGGCGGCGAAGAACGTCCGCGTGTCCTCCAGCGTGGACCAGATCAAGTGCTGCACGCCCGCCTTCGCCGCGGCGTCGGCCATCGCGCCGGCCTGCGCGAGTTCCTTGTCGGGCGAGAAGTGCTCCCAGAAGTTCGTCACGCAGAAGGCGCCCCAGGCGCCGTTCATCGCGCGCTGCACGCTCGCCGCGTCGTCCAGGTCGGCGGCGACGACCTCCGCGCCGGCCTTCGCCAGCGCGCGTCCGGCGTCGGAGTCGGGCTTGCGGGTCACCGCGCGTACGGCGAACCCGCTCGCGGGGTCCGCGAGCAGCGCGCGCGCCAGGCTGCCGCCCTGGGCGCCCGTCGCGCCGAACACCGTGATGATCCTGTTGGCCATGGAATGTCTCTCCCGGGAGTTGGGTTGGGGTCGCTCAGATGAGTTCGGCAAGGATCTGCGCCGCGCGCTCGCACTGCGCCGCGCTCACGTCCAGGTGCGTCACTGCGCGCAGCGTACGCGCGCCGAAGACGTAGAGCAGCACGCCGCGCTCGCGCGCGCGCTCGGCCACTGTCGCCGCGTCCGGCGCGCCGTCGCGCAGCCGGAAGACGACGATGTTGGTCTGCACCGTGGCGAGGTCGAGGTCGACGCGCGCATTGGTCGCCAGGACCTGCGCGATCCGCCGCGCGTGCGCGTGGTCGTCGGCCAGCCGCGCGCGGTGATGCTCGATCGCGTACAGCCCCGCCGCGGCGTAGATGCCGGTCTGGCGCATCGCGCCGCCGAACATGCGGCGATATCGCGTGGCGTGGCCGATCGTCTCGCGCGAGCCAGCGAGCAGCGAGCCCCCGGGCGCGCCGAGCCCCTTGGAAAGCGCCACCGCCACGAGGTCGAACGGCGCTGCGAGTTGCGCCAGCGTGAGGCCGCTTGCGGCCGCCGCATTCCACAGCCGCGCGCCGTCGAGATAGGTGGCCACCGCGCGCTCGCGCGCCGCCGTGCACAGCGCCGCGACCAGTGGCTGCGGCACGACGATGCCGCCGGCACGGTTGTGCGTGTTCTCGACTTCCAGCAGCGTGGTCGGCGGGAAGATCAGGTGGCCGCGCGGCTTGCAGGCGCCGATGAACTCCTCGACGCTCAACGTGCCGCACGCACCCGTCTCGGTGAACTGCACGCCGGCGTTGGCGGCCGAGCCGCCCGTCTCGTGCCACACGGCGTGGCACTCACGCGTGACGACGACGTCGTCGCCGGGCCGCGTCAGCGTGCGCAGCGCCACCTGGTTGGCCATGGTGCCGCTCGGCAGCCACAGCGCCGCGTCCTTGCCGAGCAGGCCAGCCACCACGTCCTGCAACCGGTTGGTGGTCGGGTCCTCGCCGAACTGGTCGTCACCGACGGCGGCCTGCGCCATCGCCGCACGCATCGCCTCAGTCGGCCGCGTGACGGTGTCCGAGCGCAGGTCGATCGTCTCAGCCACGCCGCGTCTCCGCCGCCTGCACCGTGAACTCCGGCCGCTTGTGCCATTCCTTCTCGATGCCCTTGCGGAAATCGGCATGCGTGAAGTAGAGCGCCAGGAACGTGACCGCCAGAACGATGATCGAGATCCACGCCAGCCGCGTCAGCCGCCGCAGCGCGCCGCGCTCGGCGGAGAAGGCGCCGTAGAACCAGTTCGCCAGTCCCCAGAAGACCAGCAGCACGATGATCCACACCGCCTTGTTGCCGCCGTTGCGCCGGTTGTCCACCGCGCAGTCGACGACGCACCAGATCGGCTGCACCAGCACCATGAAGAGCAGCAGCAGACCGAAGGCCAGCATGAAGCCGAACACCGCGAGGGCGGCGAAACCGGTCAGCGTCTCTGTCATTGGTGGATTCCCTTGGCATGCGCCGACGGCACGGCGCGCTTCGCAAGGAGCCACTGTATCGGCTGCGCCGCAGGCGTGCACGGGCCGTCCGGGCTGCCCCCCGGGGCCGACGCGCCTGTGTACCATCGGCGACCGGCTGAACTGCAGCCACTGCTCTGGCCCAACGAGAGAGACGGATGGCGAAGCACCCGCGCAGTTCGAGCCCGCACCGATCGCCGCCTGTGTCCACCCGACGGCCGACCGCTCCGGCGTTGACCGCGGTGCAGGACTTCGCCCGTGCCGGCCGGCACGAGAGCATCGAACTCCTGGTGGACACCGGCCTGCGGCTGAATGAACAGGCCAGCAGCGATGCGCTGCATGCGTTCCTGATCGAGGAAGTGGCCGAGCTGCTGGGCGCGCGGCGGGTGCTGCTGGTGCTGGAGACGGCCGACGGCCTGGCCATCGCCGGCGCCCAGGTGCCCGAGGGCGAAACGCCGGGTGCGTTGCTGCAGGCCATCAATCCCTGGCTCGACGAGGCACGGGCCACGCGCCAGGCCCGCCTGCGCCACGGCCCCGAAGGCGCCGACGAATTCGACCAGCGCGGCTGTCTCGTTGCGCCACTCGTCGCACAGCGGCAATTGCTGGGCTACCTCTACGCCGACCTCGAAGGGGCGTTCGGCCGCTTCCACGACGGCGACCGCGACCTGCTCGCCACCCTGGCCGCGCAGGCGGCGGTGGCGCTGGCCAACCTGCGCACGCAGGAAGGCCTGGAACGCCAGGTGGCCGAGCGCACCGAGGCGCTGGAGCAGCGGGCCGGCGAACTGGCGCTCATCAACAGCATCCAGCAGGGCCTCGCGGCCAGGCTCGACTTCCAGGCGATCGTCGACCTGGTCGGCGACAAGCTGCGCGAAGTGTTCGGCAGCGAGGACCTGAGCATCCGCTGGTGGGATGACGAGGCCGACACCGTCGTCCAGTTGTACAGCGTCGAGCACGGACAGCACCTTCCCAAGGGGCCGCCGCGCCCGGTGCGGGCAACCAACCGGACGGCGATACGGCTCCTGCATGAGGGCGTCGGCTCGTACTTCGGCACGCACGAGGAGCAGGTGGCCGCCGGTATCGGCGGGGCAACGCCGGGCACCGACTGGTGCCTGTCGATCATCGGCGCCCCGATCCGCGGCACGCGGCGCGTGCTCGGCATGATCGTCATCGAAAACCACGAGCGCGAGCACGCGTACGGCGAGGCCGACCTGCGCGTGCTCACGACCATCGGCGCGACCCTCGGCACGGCGCTGGAGAACGCGCGGCTGTTCGACGAGACGCAGCGCCGCGAGCGCGAGTCGACGGCGCTGTCCGAGGTCGGCCGCGACCTGTCGTCGACACTCGACCTGGCGACCGTGATGGACCGCATCGCCGCGCACGCAAGGGACTTGCTGGCGGCCCAGAGCAGCGCGATCTTCCTGCCCGACGCGGACGGTACGCGCTACCGCGCCATCGTCGCCAAGGGCGAGATTGCCGACGGACTCAAGGCCACCGCCATCGAGCCGGGGCACGGCATCATCGGCAGCCTGCTGCAGAGCGGACAGCCCGAACTCATCAACGACACCGCGGCCGATGCGCGCGGGGTGCAGCTCGCCGGCACCGAGCGCCGTGCCGACGAACGCCTGATGGTGGTGCCGCTCAAGTCAGACGGGCAGGTGCAGGGCGCGATGGCCGTGTGGCGCACTGGTGGAAACCCTTTCGAGGCGAGAGAGCTGGCGTTCCTGACCGGCCTGTCGCAGCAGGCGGTGATCGCGCTGAACAATGCGCGGCTGTTCGACCAGACTCACGCGGCGCTGCAGCGCCAGACCGCCAGCGCCGACATACTGCGCGCCATCAGCCAGTCGCCCGACGATGTGTTCCGGTGGTCGAGGTCATCGTCAGCGCGGCACGGCAGCTGCTGGGCTGCTACCGGACGGCGTTCCTGCGCCGCGAGGGCGAGACGCTCAAATCCCTGCGGCACGCCACGGCCAGCGGCACGGTGCCGGGCATGGTCGGGCGGATACCACTGGATCCGGCCCACAACTTTCCGTCGCGCGCGCTGGTCTCGCGGGCACCGCTGCACATCCCGGACTGGTCGGCCATCGACTTGCCTCCGCACGAGCAGACCGTCCACCGCCTGACGGGCTGCCGCTCCTCGCTGCTGCTGCCGCTGCTGCGCGGCGAAGAGGGCGTGGGTGTGCTGATCTTCCAGCGCGACAAGCCCGAGCCCTTCAGCGACGCGGACATCGCGCTCGCGCAGTCGTTCGCCGACCAGGCCGTCATCGCGATCGAGAACGTGCGCCTGTTCAACGAGACCCGGGAGGCGCTGGAGCGGCAGACGGCCACGGCCGAAGTCCTGCAGGTGATCGGCAGCTCGATGGCCGACCCGAAGCCGGTGTTCGAGAAGATCGTCGAGTGCTGCGAGCGGCTGTTCGACGCTCGGACCTTCGGCGTGGCGATCGCCGGGGACGACGGGCAGCTGTCGATGGAAGTGATCCGCATGACGGCGAGCGCGCGCGCGGAGATCGGCGCGGACAAGGCCGACGCCATCGTGGCGAGGACCCTGGCGGCGTTTCCCCGCCCGCTGGCCGGCACCCTCACCGAGAAGGCGATCCGCAAGGGCGACCTCGTCGAGGTCCGCGACCTGCAGAACGATCCCGACCGCCTGCAGCCCGCCGCGCTCGCGGCTGGGGAGATCGGCCTCGGCACCTCGGTGGTCGTCGCGCCGCTCATGTGGCAGGGTCGCGGCATCGGGTCGCTGACGATGTTCCGCCGGGATTCCCGCGGCCTGCAGAACAAGGAGAACGCGCTCCTCAGGTCGTTCGCCGACCAGGCCGTGATCGCGATCCAGAACGCGCGGCTGTTCAACGAGACACAGGAGGCGCTGGCTCACCAGACCGCCAGCGCCGACATCCTGCGCGTCATCAGCCGATCCCCCGCCGACAGTGCAGCCGGTGTTCGACGCCATCGTCGCCAGCGCCGTCACGCACCTGCGATGCGACCTCGCCATCGTGCAGATCTGCAGCGGTGACACGTACTCGCCGAAGTCCATGGCCACTCCGGCGGGCCTGGCGCCGGTGCCGGGATCGACTGTGATGCCGATCGACCCCGAAGCCAACTTCCCGTCGCGGGCGATCGTGAGCCAGACAATGCTTCACGTGCGCGACTGGTCGACGGTCGAGCTTCCCGTCCACGAGCAGGCGCGGCACCAACAGCTGGGCCTGAACTCGTCGCTCTACCTGCCGCTGCTGCGCGGCGATACCTGCGTTGGCGTGCTGGTGCTGGGCAGCAAGCAAGCGAACGGGTTCAACGAGAAAGCGGTCGCGCTGGCGGAGTCGTTCCGCGACCAGGCCGTGATCGCCATCGAGAACGTGCGCCTGTTCAACGAGACCAAGGATGCGCTGGAGCGGCAGACCGCCACGGCCGAGATCCTCGCGGTGATCGCCGACTCGCCCGAGGACGTGCAGCCGGTGCTCGACGCGATCGTCGAGAGCGCCAAGCGGCTCGATCGGCGGCTTCTCGGCCACGGCGTTCCGGGTGTTCGACGGCATGGTGCACCTGGCGGCCTTCACCGCCACCGACGAGGCCGGCACTGCGGCGCTGCGCGCCAGCTTCCCGGCACCGCTGTCGTCGTTCTACGGTTTCGAGCCGCTGCGCAGCGGCCGCGTGATCCAGGTCGAGGACACCGAGACCGACCCGCAGGTCACCGGCGAGTGGCGCGAACTGGCGCGCCAGCGCCACTACCGCGCCAACGTCAACGTGCCGATGCTGCGCGACGGCGTGCCCATCGGCATGATCAGCGTCACGCGCACCGAGCCGGGGCCGTTCGCGCCGCATCACGTCGACCTGCTGCAGACCTTCGCCGACCAGGCTGTGATCGCGATCGAGAACGTGCGCCTGTTCAACGAGACCAAGGAGGCGCTGGAGCAGCAGAAGGCCTCGGCCGACATCCTGCGCGTGATCAGCAGCTCGGTGGCCGACACGCAGCCGGTGTTCGACAAGATCCTCGACAGCTGCAAGATCCTGTTCGGCGGCGACGAGCTCGACGTGCTGCTGGTGGACGAGCAGGAGCGGCTGTACGTGGCCGCCTATGTCGGCCAGGCGCGCGAGACGATCGAAGCCACCTTCCCGGCGCCGGTGGTGGGCTCGGCGCCGGGACTGGCGATCACCGAGCGGCGCGCCATTCAGTACGCCGACGTGCTCCATGCGCCCGACATCCCGCCGGTGATGCGCCGCATGGGCGAGCTCGTGGGCTACCACTCGATCGCCTTCGCGCCGATGCTGTGGGAAGGGCGCGGCATCGGCGTGGTCGGCGTGGCGCGCTCGCGCGGCGCCTTCAGCGACAAGGAGCTCGCGCTGCTGCAGACCTTCGCCGACCAGGCGGTGATCGCGATCCAGAACGCGCGCCTGTTCCACGAGACGCAGGAGGCGCTGGCGCGACAGACGGCCACCTCCGACGTGCTGCAGGTGATCAGCGAGTCGCCGACCGACGTGCAGCCGGTGTTCGACATCATTGCCGAGCAGGCTGCCTCGTTGACCACGGCGCGCTTCTGCCTCGTGACGCGGCTGGACGGCGAGCAGTTGCAGCTCGTCAGCCTGCACGGCGTCAGTGAAGCGGGCAGCGCCGCGCTGCGCGCCGCCTGGCCGCAGCCTGTGGCCAGCAGCACCTCGATCGCCGCGCGCGCGATCCGCACGCGCGACGTGGTCAACGTCGCCGACCTGCTGGCATTGCCCGACGACGAGTACGCGCCGGTGTTCAAGCGCGCGTGCGAAGCAGCGGGCTTTCGCAGCGGCCTGTCGGTGCCGATGGTGCGCGACCAGCAGGTCGTCGGTGCGATCACGGTCAACCGCGCCGAGACGGGGCTGTACGCCGACAAGGAAATCGCGCTGCTGCAGACCTTCGCGCGCCAGGCGGTGGTGGCGATCGAGAACGTGCGGCTGTTCAACGAGACCAGGGAGGCGCTGGAGCAGCAGCGCACCTCGGGCGAGGTGCTCAGGTCATCAGCAACTCGGTGGCCGACACCGCGCCGGTGTTCGAGGCGATCGGCAAGGCCTGCCAGCAGCTGTTCGGTGGCGACCAGGTGGTCATCTCGCTGGTGGGCGCCGACGGCCAGGCGGCGCACGCATCGATGGCGGTGCCACCCGAGGTGGACGCGAACAGGCGAGACAGCGCCTGGGCGCTGCTCAACCGGGGCTTCCCGCGCCCGCTCGAACAGGCCTGACCAGGCGCTACCCGATCAGGAAGCGCCGTGTCGTCCACTACCCCGACATGGTGAACGGGCCCGGCGTGCCCGAAGCCATGCGCGCAGCTGGGTCGTGACTTCGGCAACTTCTCGATGCTGATCGCGCCGATGCTGTGGGAGAGCCAGGGCATCGGCACCGTGCACATCGTGCGACAGCCGCCGCGACCCTTCAGCGACAAGGAGTCGGCGCTGCTCGCCAGCTTCGCCGACCAGGCGGTGATCGCGATCCAGAACGCGCGGCTGTTCAACGAGACCAAGGAGGCGCTCGAGCAGCAGACGGCGACCGGCCGAGGTGCTGCAGGTGATCAGCAACTCGGTCGCCGACGCAAGGCCGGTGTTCGAGAAGATCCTCGACAGCTGCGAGCGGCTGATTCCGAGCGACGCCAAGGCGATCCTGGTGGTCGACGAACAGCAGCAGGTCCACGTCGGCGCCGTCCGGGGCGGAGGGCAGGACCACCGCCGAGCAGTTCACGCGCGGATACCCGCGCCCGATCGACCGGACGGTGATCGGACTGGCGTTCGACTCCCGCCGGGCGCTGTACTACGCGGACAGCCGGGCCGGCGACGGCGTGCCCGGACGTCATCCGGCGATTTGCAGAAAAGACGGGCATCGGCTCCCTCGTGGTCGCGCCGATGATCTGGCAAGGCGCACGCATCGGCTGCATCGCGGCCGCGAGGAAAGATCCTTCCGCGTACTCGGAAAGGGACATCAGCCTGCTCCAGACCTTCGCCGACCAGGGTGTGATCGCGATCCAGAACGCGCGCCTGTTCAAGGAGGCGCAGGACGCGCGCGCCGCGGCCGAGGCCGCCAACGAGGCCAAGAGCGCCTTCCTGGCGACGATGAGCCACGAGATCCGCACGCCGATGAACGCCGTCATCGGCATGAGCGGCCTGCTGCTCGACACGCCGCTCACCGACGAGCAGCGCGACTTCGCCGCCACGATCCGCGACTCGGGCGACGCGCTGCTCACCATCATCAACGACATCCTCGACTTCTCGAAGATCGAGGCCGGGCGGATGGACATCGAGCGCCACCCGTTCGACCTGCGCGAGTGCGTCGAGTCGGCGCTCGACCTGGTGGCGCCGCGCGCCACCGAGAAGCACCTCGAGACCGCCTATTTCTTCGAAGGCGACGTGCCGCCCGCGATCAGCGGCGACGTCACGCGGCTGCGGCAGATCCTGCTCAACCTGCTCGCGCAACGCGGTGAAGTTCACCGAGCGCGGCGAAGTGGTGCTGACGGTGACCGCATCGGCGCCGCGCGACGGCGCGGTCGAGCTCGCCTTCGCGGTGCGCGACACCGGCATCGGCCTGACCGCCGAGGGCATGGGCCGGCTCTTCCAGTCGTTCTCGCAGGCCGACTCGTCGACCACGCGCAAGTACGGCGGCACCGGGCTCGGCCTGGCGATCAGCCGGCGGCTGGCGGAACTGATGGGCGGGCGCATGTGGGCCGAGAGCGACGGCCCGGGCCGCGGCTCGACGTTCCACTTCACCGATTCACGCGCCGGTCGCGGACCTGCCGCGCAGCGCGCGGCCGCGATTTCCTCGGCACGCAAGCCGGAACTCAGCGGGCGCCGCATCCTGGTGGTCGACGACAACGCCACCAATCGCCGCGTGCTCAGCCTGCAGACCGGCAAGTGGGGCATGCTGGCGCGCGAGTGCGAGACGCCGGCCGAGGCGCTGCGCAGCCTCGACGGCGGCGAGACCTACGACCTCGCGGTGCTCGACATGCACATGCCGGAGATGGACGGCGTGGAACTCGCGCGCCAGATGCGCCGCCGGCGCGCCGACATGCCGCTGGTGCTCGCCTCCTCGCTCGGGCGGCGCGAGGCGGGCGACACCGAGGGCCTGTTCACGGCGCACCTGTCGAAGCCGGTGCGCCAGTCGCAGCTGTACGACACGCTGGTGGGCGTGCTGGCGGCGCAGCGGCCCGCGCGCACGAGCACGGCGCCGGCGCGTGCCGCCATCGACCCCGGCATGGGCGCGCGCCATCCGCTGCGCATCCTGGTGGCGGAAGACAACGCGGTCAACCAGAAGCTCGCCCTGCGCATCCTGCAGCAGATGGGCTACCGCGCCGACCTCGCGTCCAACGGCATCGAGGCGATCGAGTCGGTCGAGCGCCAGACCTACGACGTGGTGCTGATGGACGTGCAGATGCCGGAGATGGACGGCCTCGAGGCTTCGCGCCGCATCACCGCGCAGTGGCCGCCGGACGTGCGCCCGCGCATCGTCGCGATGACCGCCAACGCCATGGCCGGCGACCGCGAGATGTGCCTGGCCGCCGGCATGGACGACTACATCACCAAGCCGATCCGCGTCGAGCAGCTGGTCGAGGCGCTCAACCGCGTGCAGGCACGCCAGGGGAACATGACATGACGTCCACCATCGACGCCGCCCGTTTCGCCGAACTGCAGTCGACCGCGGGTGCCGACTTCGTGGTCGAGCTGATCGACACCTTCCTGCACGAGGCGCCGGTCCTGCTCGCCGAGCTGCGCGCGGCGCGCGCCGCCGGGGATGCCGACGGCTACCGCCGCGCCGCGCACTCGCTGAAGTCCAATGGCAACACCTTCGGCGCCATGGCGCTCGGCGCGCAGGCGCGCGAGATCGAGCTGGCGGGGCTGGGCGAGCCGGCGGCGGACGCCGCGCGCATCACGGCGCTCGAGGCGGAGTACGCGCGTGCGGCGCTGGCGCTGCAGGAGCTGCGCGATGTCTGAGCGCGGCGCGCGCCTGCTGGTGGTCGACGACAACAAGGTCAACCGGCTGCTGCTGGCGCGCAGCCTGGAGCTGCAGGGCCACACGGTGACGCTGGCGGAGAACGGCCGCGTCGCGCTCGAACGGCTGGAGCGCGAGCCGTTCGACCTGCTGCTGCTCGACATCGAGATGCCCGAGATGAACGGCATCCAGGTGCTCGAGGAGCTGAAGGGCGACCGCCAGCTGCGCGACCTGCCGGTCATCGTCACCTCCGCCATCGAGGGGCTCGACAACGTCGTGCGCTGCATCGAGCTGGGCGCCGAGGACTACCTGCACAAGCCGGTCAACCCGGTGCTGCTCAAGGCGCGCATCGGCGCGAGCCTGGAGAAGAAGCGCCTGCGCGACCAGCAGAAGGAACTGGTGCGGCGCTTCGCGACGCGCGAGGTGGCCGAAGACATGGACGCCTCCGGCTTCGCGCTCGGCGGCCATCGCGTGCAGGCCACCGCGATGTTCTCCGACATCCGCGGCTTCACGTCGATGGCCGAGCAGCAGCCGCCCGAAGAGACGATCGAACTGCTGAACACCTACTACACGCTGATGTTCGATGCGATCAGCGGCCGCGGCGGCGTGGTCAACCAGATGGTGGGCGACGGACTGATGGCGATCTTCGGCGCGCCGCTGCCGCTGGCCGACCCCGGCGGCGCCGCGGTGCAGGCCGCGCTCGACATGATCGAGCTGATCGACCTGTACAACCGCGAACCCGACCGCGCCGGCAAGCCGCCGCTGGCGATCGGCATCGGCATCGCCTCGGGCAGCGTGATCGCCGGCTACACCGGCACGCAGCAGCGCGCCACCTACACCTGCGTCGGCGACGCCGTGAACCTGGCTGCGCGGCTGGAAGCGCACACCAAGGTGGTCGGGCACGCGATCCTGGCCGACGCCGCGACCCGGCTCGCTGTCGGCGAACGCTGCCGCGCCGAGGCGCTCGGCGCCGTGACGTTCAAGGGCAAGGCCGAGCCGGTCGAGTGCTACGCGATCGCCTGCGGCCAGAAGCTCTAGCCGGCGGCGCGCGCCGCGCGCGCTACCGGGCGCGCACGCAGTCGAGGAAGTACTGCGTTGCCGTCGTCGACCTCTTGCTTGACGAGCCCGTGGATGTCGGTGCCGAAGCCGGGGAAACGCGCGTTCAGCTCGCGCGCGAACTGCAGGTAGCGCACGATCGTGCCGTTGACGCGCTCGCCGGGGATCAGCAGCGGGATGCCCGGCGGATACGGCGTCAGCAGCACCGAGGTGACGCGGCCTTCGAGCGCGTCGATCGGCACGCGGTCCACGGCGCTGTGCGCCATCTGCGCGTAGGCGTCGGCGGGCTTCATCACCGGTTCCATTTCCGACAGGTACATCTCGGTGGTCAGGCGCGCGATGTCGCTGTCGCGGTAGATCGCGTGCACCGCGCCGCACAGGTCGCGCAGGCCCATCTTCTCGTACTGCACGTGCTGGCGGATGAACTCCGGCATCACGCGCCACAGCGGCTGGTTGTTGTCGTAGTCGTCCTTGAACTGCTGCAGTTCGGTGACCATCGTGTTCCAGCGGCCCTTGGTGATGCCGATGGTGAACATGATGAAGAACGAATAGAGACCCGTCTTCTCGACGATGATGCCGTGCTCGGCCAGGTACTTCGTGACGATGGCCGCCGGAATGCCGGGCTCGGCGAAGGTGCCGTCGAGGTTCAGCCCCGGCGTGATCACCGTCGCCTTGATCGGGTCCAGCATGTTGAAACCGGGCTCGATCTGCTCGAAGCCGTGCCAGGCGTCGCCGGGCCTGAGCATCCAGTCCTCGCGCGTGCCGATGCCTTCGGCCGCGAGGTGATCGGGCCCCCACACCTTGAACCACCAGCCGCCGCTCTCGTCCGGCCCGAACTCGGCGTCGACCTTGCGCATCGCGCGGCGGAACTCGAGCGCCTCCGAGATCGATTCCTCGACCAGCGCGGTGCCGCCCGGCGGCTCCATCATCGCGGCCGCGACATCGCACGAGGCGATGATCGCGTACTGCGGGGAAGTCGACGTGTGCATCAGGAACGCCTCATTGAACATGAAGCGATCGAGCCGCTCGGTCTGCGCGTCCTCGATCAGGATCTGCGACGCCTGTGACAGTCCCGCCAGCATCTTGTGCGTCGACTGCGTGGAGAAGATCATCGATGCGCGGTTGCGTGGCCGCTCGGACTGCCCGCCGATGGCGTGCATGTCGCGGTAGATACGGGTGGAACGCGGCGTGCGGCAGCCAGGCTTCGTCGAAGTGCAGCGTGTCGATGCGGCTGTCGAGCAGCGACTTGATCGTCTCGACGTTGTAGAGGATGCCGTCGTAGGTGCTCTGCGTCAGCGTCAGCACGCGCGGCTTGTCGCGCGCCGCCGCGTCCCCGGCGCGCCGGGCCGCGCTTGCGCTCTTGATCAGCGGATGGCGCTCGATCTTCTTCGCGATCGACTCCCACTGGAATTCTTCCAGCGGGATCGGGCCGATGATCCCGTAGTGATTGCGCGTCGGCGTCAGGAACACCGGGATGGCGCCTGTCATCGTGATCGCGTGCAGGACCGACTTGTGGCAGTTGCGGTCCACGATCACCACGTCGCCCGGCGCCACGACGTAGTGCCAGACGATCTTGTTGGACGTCGACGTGCCGTTGGTGACGAAGAACAGGTGGTCGGCGCCGAAGATGCGCGCGGCGTTGCGTTCGCTCGCCGCCACCGGGCCGGTGTGATCGAGCAGTTGCCCGAGTTCGTCGACCGAATTGCAGACGTCCGCCCGCAGCATGTTCTCGCCGAAGAACTGGTGGAACATCTGGCCGACCGGGCTCTTCAGGAAGGCCACGCCGCCCGAGTGGCCCGGGCAGTGCCATGAGTACGAACCGTCCTGCGCGTAGTGCACCAGCGCGCGGAAGAACGGCGGCGCCAGCGTGTCGAGGTAGGCGCGAGCCTCGCGCACGATGTAGCGCGCGACGAACTCGGGCGTGTCCTCAAACATGTGGATGAAGCCGTGCAGTTCGCGCAGCACTTCGTTCGGCAGGTGCTGCGTCGTGCGCGTCTCGCCGTACAGGAAGATCGGGATGTCGGCGTTGCGCCGGCGGATCTCGGCGACGAACTTCTTGAGCTTGTCGATCGTCTCGCGGTCGCCGTTGCCTTCGGCGAGTTCCTCGTCGTCGACCGACAGGATGAACCCCGATGCGCGGCTCTGCTGCTGGGCGAAACTCGAGACGTCGCCGAAACTGGTCACGCCGAGCACCTCGACGCTCTCGGCCTCGATGGCCTTGGCCAGCGCGCGGATGCCGAGTCCGCTGGCGTTCTCGGAACGGAAGTCCTCGTCGATGATGACGATGGGGAAGCGGAATCGCATGGGGAGGGAGGCGTGCCGGACGGCGTGGAAGGAGCCCGTGATTATGGGCGTTCGCCGGACCCCGGAGCAAGCACGGTCTCCGAGTAGTGTCGGCCGGCGGGTGTTACAGGGTGTTACCGGGGTCAACAGCCCGTGCCGTACAGTCGTTAATTGCTGCATGGACAAGACCCGAGGAGAGACCATGCAACGCTGGCTCGCAGTGATCGCCGCCTTCGTGGTCGCCGGCTGCACGACGGTGACGCCGGCCGAAGCGCAGAGCCCGGCCGGCGAGCCGCCGCTGATCGCTGGCCGTGTCGCGGTGGCCGACGGCGATGCACAGATCTGGCGCGCCGAGGAAGACAGCTCGGCCGGCCAGTGGGACGTCGCCGTCGTCAACGACGTCGTCAGCGCCGGCACCGGGCTCTACACGGGGAGCGACGGCCGCAACGAGGTTCGCTTCGGCCCGAACACCTTTCGCCTCGGCGCCAACAGCCGCGGCGGCTTCTCCCAGCTCGACTACTCCGCCGCCTCGTTCAACCTCGAGTACGGCACGCTCAACGTGCGTCTCGCGCGGCCGGAGCGCGGGGAAACGACGTCGGTGACGGTCGCCGGCGTCCGCATCGACCTGGTCGCGCCCGGTCGCTATCGCGTCGACGCCACCGACCAGGGGCCGATGCGGCTCACGGTGTTCGAGGGGCACGGCGCGGTGCGATCGGCCAGCAACGCAACCGGCGTCAGCAGCGGCCAGGCCATCGTCGTCAACCCGGGCGGCGGCGGCTTCAACTTCGAGCAGCCGATCGTCACGGCGTTCGATCAATGGGCGCTGGAACGCGATGCGCAGTACCAGCAGGTGCGCTCGGCGCAGTTCGTGTCGCCGTACATGACCGGCTACGAGGAACTCGACGTCCACGGCGACTGGTCGTCCGACGCAAGCTTCGGAGTGGTGTGGTTCCCGCGCGCCGTTCCAGTGGGCTGGGCGCCGTACCGGTTCGGACAGTGGCGCTGGATCCAGCCGTGGGGCTGGACCTGGGTGGACTCAGCGCCGTGGGGTTTTGCGCCTTTCCATTACGGGCGCTGGGTGATGGTCGGCCCGCGCTGGGGCTGGGTGCCGGGCAGCTACGTGCGCCAGCCGGTGTGGGCCCCCGCGCTGGTGGGCTTCGTCGGCACCGGTGTCAGCGTCTCCGTGGGCATCGGCACGCCGGTGGTCGGCTGGTATCCGCTCGCGCCGTGGCACCGCTACGAGCCGCACTATCGCCACAGCCCCCGCTACACGACGATCATCAACCAGACGATCATCAACCAGCCGCCGCGGGGCGTGCCGCGCGATCTCACGCAGGGCCAGGGAACGACCATGGTGCCGGGACCGCGCTTCCGCGAGCCGATCCACCGCGTGGCCATGCCCGTGCCGCCGAAGCCGCAGGAACTGAAGCCGGTCGCGCCGCCGCCGCTCAACGTCGCGCCGGCACCGCGTTCGCCGACGCCGAGGTTCTCGGACAACGACGGCCGGCCGGGCTCGCCGAAGTCGCAGATGGCGCGCCCGCCGCAACCGGCGGGGCAGTCGCCTGGCCAGCCTGTGCCGGGCTTGCCGCCGACGCGCGTGACGCCGCCGATGGCCGCCGACCCGATGCCCGGTCGCGGCGTGACGCCGCAGCCGCCGTTGCCCGGCAACGACCCGGCTCCGCTCGGCCAACCGCCGGGGCAGAAACGGGTCCAGCCGGTACCGCCGCCGGTCGCGCCAGTCACTCCTGCTCCGCAGCGTCCGGCGCCACGCCCGCACCTGCCGAGCGACCAGATTCCGCCGGGCCAGCCGCAGCCGGTGAATCCGGCCGAGCCGCCGCGCTTCCCGCCCGGTGCGCCGCCGACAATTCGCCAGCAGCCGCCGATGGCGCCCGCTGCGCGGACGGTGCAACCGTCGCCACAGGTTCAGGCGCCCGCCGCGCCCGCGCCCACGTCGCGCGCCGCACCTCCGACGCCGGCGCACGCAGCGCCGCCGCGCCCCACGCCGCCGGCCGCCGCACGACCTGCGCCGTCACGACCCGCGCCGCCCGCCGCCGTTCCTGCTCCTGCGCCCTCGGCACCCGTGGCTGTGCCCCAGCCGAAGCCGAACCCCGCCCCTTCGCAGAAGGAGCAGGTGCTGCGCAAGCAACCCGACCCGGAGCGCGGAAAGCCGGTGGAACGCGAAGCGCCGCCGATGCGGCCGAAGCAGGCGGACAGGTGACACCGCGAGTGCACGCGCGATCCGCGAAGCGGATCGCGTGCACGCGCGACGCGCGCGTCAGGTTCGCGGTAGGGTCACGCCCCGCTGCCCCTGGTACTTGCCGCCACGGTCCTTGTACGACGTCTCGCAGACCTCGTCGGACTCGATGAACAGCACCTGGGCGCAGCCTTCGCCCGCGTAGATCTTCGCCGGCAGCGGCGTCGTGTTGGAGAACTCGAGCGTCACGTGGCCTTCCCATTCGGGTTCGAGCGGCGTGACGTTGACGATGATCCCGCAGCGCGCGTAGGTGCTCTTGCCGAGGCAGATCGTCAGCACGTTGCGCGGGATGCGGAAGTACTCGACGGTGCGGGCGAGCGCGAACGAGTTCGGCGGGATGATGCAGACGTTGCTCTTGATGTCGACGAACGAGTTCGGGTCGAACGCCTTCGGATCGACGATCGTCGAGTTGATGTTGGTGAAGATCTTGAATTCGTCGGCACAGCGAATGTCGTAGCCGTAGCTGGACGTGCCGTAGCTGACGATGCGATGCCCGTCCTTCTCCCGCACCTGACCGGGCTCGAACGGCTCGATCATGCCCTTCTCCGCCATGCGGCGGATCCATTTGTCGCTCTTGATGCTCATGTGGACTCGAGTCCCGTCGTCGTGTGATCGGCAAACACGCGATTCTACGGCGCGCATGCGGCGCGCCAACGTCGCTAGACTCGCCGCATGGACAAGCGCTGGATCCCCGCGCGCGCCGGCGACGCGCTGGCCGACGTCGACACGCCGGCGCTGATCGTCGACCTCGACCGGTTCGACGCCAACGTCGGTCGCCTGATGCAGGCCGTGGCCGGACGCGACGTCCGCGTGCGGCCGCACGCCAAGAGCCACAAGTGCGTCGAGATCGCGCGGCGGCAGGTCGCCGCGGGCGCCGTCGGCATCTGCGTGCAGAAGACTTCCGAAGCAGAGCCCTTCCTCGCCGGCGGCATCGCGGATGTGCTGGTGACCAACGAGGTCGTCGGCGCGCGCAAGCTCGCGAACCTTGCCGGGCTCGCCGCTCGCTTCCCCGCCGCGCGCGTCGGCGTCTGCGTGGACGACGCGTCGGTCGTCGAGCCGCTCGGCAAGGCGTGCGATCGCGCGGCGGCGCGCGTCGACGTCTACGTCGAACTCGACGTCGGCCACGACCGTGCGGGCGTCGTCGACCCAGGCGCTGTGGTCGCGCTTGCGCGCGCGGTCGCTGCACAGCCGAGCCTGAACCTGCGCGGTCTGCAGGCGTACTTCGGATCCGCGCAGCATCGGCGCGGCGTCGAGGAACGCCGCCGCGCGATCGAGTCGGCCACCCGGCTGGCGCGGGCGGCCCGCGATGCGCTGCTCGCCGCTGGCCTGCCGTGCGACGCCGTCACCGGCGCGGGCACCGGCACCTTCCTCTTCGAGGCCGCCAGCGGCGTGTACACCGAGATCCAGCCCGGCTCGTACATCCTGATGGACGTCGACTACGCGAAGAACGAGCAGGACCCGCGCTGGCCCAGGTTCGACCAGTCGCTGTTCATCCTGGCCACGGTGATGAGCCGCCGGCACGACGCCCGCGGCGATCGCGCCACGCTGGACGCCGGGCTGAAGGCGTTCTCGACCGACTCCGGACCGGCGCAGCCGGCGTTCGCGGGGTGGACGGTGCGTGGCGTGTCGGACGAGCACACGGTGCTGGATCGCACCGGCGACGGACCCGCGCTCGCGCTGGGCGACAAGGTGCGGCTGGTTCCGGGCCACGTCGATCCCACCGTGAACCTGCACGAGTGGATCGTCGCGGTGCGAAGCGATCGCGTCGAGGCCGTCTGGCCGGTCGACGCGCGCGGCGCCGTCTACTGACTTTCCCCGGGCCTGTCCGCGGACCGCGCTGGCGCTACCATCGCGCGCAGCGGTACGCCGGTCGCCGCATCACCAAGGAGACTCCCGATGTCCTCGTCGCTTCGCCGCGCGGCACTGTGCCTGCTCGCGCTCGGAACCTTTGTTGCCGCACCCGCCTGGGCCCAGGCCTGGCCCAGCAAGACCATCCGCCTGGTCTCGGTCTTCCCGCCGGGCGGGTCGGTGGACCAGGTCGCGCGCATCCTCTCGCAGCAACTGACCAAGCAGCTCGGCCAGAGCGTGGTCGTCGAGAACGTCGGCGGCGCGTCGGGCTCGATCGGCACGGCGGCCGTCGCCAGGGCCGCGCCCGACGGCTACACCTTCGGCGTCGTGTTCGACACGCACGGCACCAACCCGAGCCTGATCCCGAACATCCAGTTCGACACGCTGAACGACCTCGCGCACGTCACGCTGATCGGCACGTCGCCGATGGCGCTCGTCGCCTCGAGCAAGTCGAAGTACAGCAGCGCGAAGGACATGCTGGCCGACGCGCGGACCGTCAAAGGCATCAACATCGGCTCGATCGGCACCGGCAGCCTCGGCCACCTCGCGATGATCCAGGCGGGCAAGCAGGGCGGGTGGTCGTGGACCCACGTGCCGTACCGCGGTGGCGGCCCGCTGATGAACGACACGGTCGCCGGCCACATGCCGTTCGCGATCGGCACGGTGTTCCTCGCGATGCCGCACGTGAAGGCGGGCACGGTGAGGCCGATCGCCGTCACCGGCGCGAAGCGCAGCCCGCAGCTGCCCGACACACCGACGCTCGCTGAAGTCGGCATCACGAATTTCGAAGCGCTCGCCTACTGGGGCGTGATCGCTCCGGCGAAGACGCCGGCCGACATCGTCAACCGGATGAACGCCGAGATCCAGAAGGCGCTGAAGGAGCCCGCGGTCGCGGAGCGACTGAACGCGCAGGGCATGACGGTCACCGGGCAGGGCCCGGCCGAGTTCAGCGCGTTCATGAAGAAGGAAGTCGAGCGCTGGTCGAAGATCGTGAAGGAGAACCGGATCTCCGCCGGAACGTGACCTTCTTCACACTGGAACCCGACCTTCTTCGCCCTGGAAGCCCGCCTCGACCGCGGGCTTTTTTTTCGCCCCGACGGATTGACCGGGGTCAGTGCCGCGCGCGGTCACGGCCGGACAATCGGCTGTCACCTCACTCCCGCTCGCCGGGCGCACGATGAGTCCCCTCTTCATTTCGTTGCTGATGGCCGCCGGCTTCGCCGTCTTCGGCGTGATGGCGTGGCGCAAGCTGGCGATCGTCGCCGCGCTCGCTCCGGACAACCGCTTCGACCGGCTCGGCGAGCGGACGCTGCGCCTGCTGAAGATGGGCATCGGCCAGTCGCGGCTCCTCACCGGGGACTTCCGCCCCGGGCTGATGCACGCCGTGATCTTCGTCGGCTTCATGACGCTGCTGGTCCGCAAGCTGCACCTCATCGTGATCGGCTACTGGCCCGAGGCGGTGATTCCCGGCGCCTTCGGCGCCGCGTACACCGCGTGGAAGGACTTCGTCGAACTCGCCGTGCTGGCCGCGGTGGCGTTCGGCTTCTGGCGCCGCTTCGTGCACCGGCCGCGCCGTCTCGAGCCCAACCGCGAGGCGGTGCTGGTGCTCGGCCTGATCACGCTGATCATGCTGACCGACTTCGGGTTCGACGCCTTCCGCTTCGCAAAGCTGGCGCCCGTCGACGTCGGCGTCGCGCACGAGCAGGCCTGGGCGTGGATCGGCGGCCCGCTCGCCGCCGGCCTGCAGGGGCTCTCGCCGGCCGCCATCGACGCGGGCTACCACGTGTTCTACTGGGTGCAGATGCTCACGGTGTTCACCTTCCTGGCGATCCTGCCGATCGGCGAACACTTCCACATCGTCACCGCGCTGCCCGCTGTGTTCTTCGGGCGCGATGCGCCGCTGAACCGCGTGCCCGGCGTCGATCTCGCGCCGCTCGCCGAGGACGACGTCGATCCCGACCAGCTGAAGATCGGCGCGAAGACCGCGCTCGACCTCACCTGGAAGGAAGGCCTCGACGCCTTCACCTGCACCGAGTGCGGACGCTGCAAGGACGCCTGCCCGACCTTCCTCACCGGCAAGCCGCTGTCGCTGAAGTGGGTCAACGACGCGGTGAAGCACCACCTCGTCGACGAACGGAACAGCATCAAGGCGGGCGCGCGCGACAAGCTGCCGGCGCTGGTGGGTGGGCCGATCAGCGAGGAGACGCTGTGGTCGTGCACCACCTGCGGCTACTGCGAAGTCGCGTGCCCGATCGGCATCGAGCACCTCGCGAAGTTCTTCCGGCTGCGGCAGCGGCAGGTCATGATGGAAGGCGAGTTCCCGTCCGAGCTGAACAAGCTCTTCCAGGCGTACGAGTCGGCCGGCAATCCGTGGGGCCTCGATGCCGGTGCGCGCGGCGACTGGGCGAAGTCGCTCGGCGTGCCCATCGTGTCGACGCCGGACGAAGTGGCCGGGCTCGACTACCTGTACTACGTCGGCTCGGCGTCGTCGTTCGATCCCCGCGGCCAGAAGATCGCGCGCGCGTTCGTCAGGGTCGCCCAGGCCGCCGGCGTCAGGATCGGCATCCTCGGCGCGGCCGAGGGCTCGACCGGCGAATGCGTGCGCCGGCTTGGCAACGAGATGGTGTTCCAGGCGCTCGCGACAGCGCTGGCCGAGACGCTGAACGGCGTCGGCGCGAAACGCATCGTCACCACCGACCCGCACGCGTTCAACGCGCTGAAGAACGAACTCGGCGAATTCGGCGGGCACTTCGAGGTCGTGCACCACACGCAGGCGATCGACGCGTGGATCACCTCGGGGCGGCTGAAGGTGAAGCCGACCCACGAGCGCGTGATCTACCACGAGCCGTGCTACCTCGGTCGCCACAACAAGGAGTACGACGCGCCGCGTCGCATCCTGTACGCGGTGTCGAAGGACGGCCCGCTCGAGTTCGAGCTTTCGCGCGACAAGGCGATGTGCTGCGGCGCCGGCGGCGGCCGCATGTGGCTGGAGGAGACGACCGGCACGCGCATCAACGTGCTGCGCGCCGAGCAGGCGATGGAGATGGCGCCGGCGACGGTGGCGACCGCGTGCCCCTACTGCGCGGTGATGGTCGGCGACGGCCTCGCGCAGGTCAACGACAAGGTTCCCGCGCGCGACATCGCTGAACTCGTCGCCGACGCGCTCTGAGTCGCGCTTGAAGTAGCCGCTGAGCCGCGGCGCGGCGTCAGGCGTGCGCGCGCACGCGCTGCCGCTGCTCGCCCAGCCCGGCGACGCCGAGCGTGACGACGTCGCCGGGCTGCAGGTACCGCGGCGGCTTGCGTCCCATCCCGACGCCTGGCGGCGTTCCGGTGACGATGATGTCGCCCGGCAGCAGCGTCATGAACCGGCTGACGTAGCTGACGAGATGCGCCACGCCGAAGATCATCGTGCGCGTATTGCCCCGTTGCATCGGCTCGCCGTTGAGGTCGAGCCAGAGGTCGAGCGCCTGCGGATCGGGCACTTCATCGCGCGTGACGAGCCAGGGGCCGATCGGGCCGAACGTGTCGCAGCCCTTGCCGCGGTCCCACTGCCCGCCGCGCTCGAGCTGGAAGTTGCGCTCCGACACGTCGTTGACGACGCAGTAGCCGGCCACGTGATCGAGCGCTCTGTCCTCCGGCACGTACTGCGCTTTCGTGCCGATCACGACGCCCAGCTCGACCTCCCAGTCGGTCTTGGTCGAGCCGCGCGGAATGACCAGGTCGTCGCCCGGGCCCGTGATGCAGGTCGTCGCCTTCAGGAACACGATCGGCTCGGATGGCGCGGCCAGGCCCGCCTCGGCGGCGTGGTCGGCGTAGTTCAGCCCGATCGCCACCAGCTTGCTGATGCCGAGGTAGGGCACGCCGAGCCGTGGAGTGCCGCGCACCAGCGGCAGCGACGCCGGATCGACCTCTGACAGTCGCGACAGCCACTTGTCCGACAGGTGTTCGCAGGTGACGTGCTCGATCACGCCCGACAGGTCGCGCAGCCGTCCCTGCGCGTCGAGCATGCCGGGCCTCTCGCGCCCGGCCGGTCCGTACCGCACCAGCCTCATCGCCTCTCCTCGGTGTCTCGTTCGAACCTGGGTCAGGTTCGGATCAGGTCTCGGGCGTCACGTCGAGCGCCACCAGGAACCGCGCGACCATGTTGTAGGCGGCGGTCGACGCCACCAGCTCCACCAGTTCCGTCGGCGACAGGCGGCGCTTCAGGTCGTCGAAGAGCGCGTCCGGAATCTGCACGTGGCGCGTGCTCGCGATCGCGAAGCGGATCACGGCCCGCTGCAGGTCGTCGTACAGCGGGCTCTGAGCGGCGGCGTCCGGATCGTCGAGGATCGCCAGTTGCGCATCGGAGGCGCCCGCCTTCTTCAGCTCGGGCGCGTGGTGGTGATACTCGTACTGCGCGCCGGTCAGCCGCGCGACGACGCAGATCGCCAGTTCGCGCAGGAACGGCGCGAGCGAGATCTCCTGGCGCAGCGCGCGCAGGTAGCCGTTCCAGCCGCGCGCGAGCGGCTCGCTCCACAGCAGCATGCGATCGAGGTTGATCAGCGCGCCGCCGCGGCGTGCCTCGATCGACTTCACCAGTTCCTCGTTGCGCGGCGCCGCCGCGGGCGTCCAGGGTTCGATGCGCATGTGTCCGGCTCAGGTGTTCGAGACCTTGATCGTCGGCATCTTCAGCGACATGTCCTTCGCCTTCTCGGCGATCCGCACCGCCACCTTGCGCGCGATGTCCTTGAAGGTCGCGGTGATCAGGCCGTCAGGTTCCGCAATCACGGTGGGCCGGCCCGCGTCCGCCTGCTCGCGGATCCGGATGTCGAGCGGCAGGCTGCCGAGGTGCTCGACGCCGTACTGCTCCGCCATCTTCGCGCCGCCTTCCGCGCCGAAGATGTGCTCCGCGTGGCCGCAGTTCGAGCAGACGTGGACGGCCATGTTCTCGACGATGCCGAGGATCGGGATGCCGACCTTCTCGAACATCTTCAGGCCTTTCCTGGCGTCGATCAGCGCGATGTCCTGCGGCGTGGTCACGATGACCGCGCCGGTCACCGGAACCTGCTGCGCGAGCGTGAGCTGGATGTCGCCGGTGCCCGGCGGCAGGTCGATCACGAGGTAGTCAAGGTCCTTCCAGTTGGTCTGCGCCAGCAGCTGCTGCAACGCCTGCGTGACCATCGGCCCGCGCCACACCATCGGCTGGTCGACGTCGATCAGCAGCCCGATCGAGCTCATCTGCAGGCCGTAGTTCTCCATCGGCTCCATCGAGTGGCCGTCCACGGACTCCGGCTTGCCGGAGATGCCGAGCATGGTCGGCTGGCTCGGGCCGTAGATGTCGGCGTCGAGCACGCCGACCCGCGCGCCTTCCGCGGCGAGCGCCAGCGCCAGGTTGGCCGCCACCGTGCTCTTGCCGACGCCGCCCTTGCCCGAGGCGACGGCGATGATGTTCTTGACGTTCGGCATCACCTTCAGGCCGCGCTGCACCGTGTGCGCGACGATCTTCATCGTCACGTTGGCGCTGACGTTGCCCGCGCCTGCCGCCTTCAGCGCGTCGATCACCGCACGGCGGATGCCGTCGACCTGGCTCGCGGCCGGGTAGCCAAGCTCGACGTCGACGCTGACGTCGCCGCCCTCGACGCGCACGTTGCGCGCGGAGCGCGTGCTGACGAGGTCCTTGCCGGTGTTGGGATCGATGACGCGCTTCAGCGCTTCATTCGCTTGTTCGACGGTGATGGCCATGGGTGACTGCCTTCGACGATGCCGCGGCGCGGGCTGTGATTCGGGAACGCGCCAGTCTAATGGAGCGGACCCCGGTTGATAGAATGCCCCTCTCGGGATCGACCCCATGTGCCGCCTTCCAGTTCCCTCGACATCGCACCCTCCGGGCGGCCACTGCACGCGCGCCCGAATGTGCCCGCCGTCGCGTTGACGGCCCCGCCGCTTCTCGCGCGGCGTTCTGAACCAGCACATCGGGACCAAGAAGAACCATGACACGACGCCTGTTTGTCACGACCGCCCTGCCGTATGCCAACGGCCCCTTCCACATCGGCCACATCATGGAGTACATCCAGGCCGACATCTGGGTGCGCCACCAGCGCATGCGCGGCCACGAGGTGCACTTCGTCGGCGCCGACGATGCGCACGGCGCGCCGATCATGATCGCGGCCGAGAAGGCCGGAAAGACGCCGCAGGAATTCGTCGCCGCCGTCGGCGCGGGCCGCCAGCAATACCTCGACGGCTTCCTGATCCGCTTCGATCACTGGCACTCGACCGATTCGCCCGAGAACACCGAGCTGTCGCAGGACATCTATCGCAAGCTGAAGGCCGCGGGACTCACGTACACGAAGCCGGTCGAGCAGTTCTTCGACCCGGTGAAGGCCATGTTCCTGCCCGATCGCTACATCAAGGGCGAGTGCCCGAAGTGCGGCGCGAAGGACCAGTACGGCGACGCCTGCGAGGTCTGCAGTTCCGTGTATTCGCCCACCGACCTGAAGAATCCGTACTCGACGCTGTCCGGCGCCACGCCCGAACTGCGCACCTCGGACCACTACTTCTTCAGGTTGTCCGACCCGCGCTGCGTGGAGTTCCTGCGCAGCTGGACGCAGGACGGAAGGCTGCAGCAGGAGGTCGCCAACAAGGCGCGCGAGTGGATCGCGAGCGACGGCGACAAGGCGCTCGGCGACTGGGACATCTCGCGCGACGCGCCCTACTTCGGCATCCCGATCCCGGACGCGCCCGGCAAGTACTTCTATGTGTGGCTCGACGCGCCGATCGGCTATCTCGCCAGCTTCAAGGCGTACTGCGCGAAGCACGGCATCGACTTCGAGGCCTTCCTGCAGGACCCGGGCACCGAGCAGGTCCACTTCATCGGCAAGGACATCATTTACTTCCACACGCTGTTCTGGCCGGCAATGCTGAAGTTCGCCGGCGCGCCGTACAAGGTGCCGGACAACGTCTACGTGCACGGCTTCATCACGGTCAGCGGCGAGAAGATGAGCAAGAGCCGCGGCACCGGGATCGACCCGCTGAAGTACCTCGAGCTCGGCATGAACGCCGAGTGGCTGCGCTACTACATCGCAGCGAAACTGAACGCGCGCGTCGAGGACATCGACTTCAACCCGGACGACTTCCTGCAGCGGGTCAACAGCGACCTCGTCGGCAAGTACGTCAACATCGCCAGCCGCGCGGCGAGCTTCATCACGAAGCACTTCGCGGGCGAGCTGAAATACGCGGGCGACGGTTCGCTGGCGGGCTCGGCCAGGGCCGCGGCCGACCAGGTGGCCGAGCTGCTCGAGGCGCGCGAGTACGGCAAGGCCATCCGCGAGATCATGACCATCGCCGATCGCATCAACCAGGACTTCGACGCGGCGCAGCCGTGGCTCCTGGCGAAAGACCCCGCGAAACGAGACGAGCTGCAGGACGTCTGTTCGCGCGCGCTGCACGGGTTCAAGCTGCTGTCGGTGTGCCTGGCCCCGGTGCTGCCGCGCACCGCGAGCCGCGTGGCGCGCGAACTGTTCGGACTCGACCGCGATTTCAATTGGGGCGACGCGGAAGGGCTGCCGCAGAAGATCGGTCCGTACGCGCACCTGATGACGCGCGTCGAGAACGAAGCAGCTCGACGCGCTGTTCGAGCCGCCAGCGAGCGCGGCGGAACCAGCGCTGCCGGGCGGCGTGGCGATCGGCGAGACCGTCACCATCGACGACTTCGCCAAGCTCGACCTGCGCATCGCCAAGGTGATCGACTGCGATTTCAGTCGAAGGCTCGGACAAGCTGTTGCGATTGACGCTCGACGTCGGCGAGGGTCGGCATCGGAACGTGTTCTCCGGCATCAAGTCGGCCTACGGCGAACCGAAGAAGCTGGTCGGCCGGCTGGTGGTACTGGTCGCCAACCTCGCGCCGCGCAAGATGAAGTTCGGCGTGAGCGAGGGAATGATCCTATCCGCAAGCCACGCCGACGAGAAGTCGCAGCCCGGGATCTTCCTGCTCGACGTGGATGCCGGCGCGAAGCCGGGTATGCGCGTGAAGTAGCGCGCGGGATCGCCGCCCGCAAGGCGACAGCAGGCCGACCGGTCGCGCGTCCTCCGGAACGCGACCGACGCCGCACGGTACGACGTCAGTACGCGGCCTTGATCTTCTCGAGCTGGTCCTTGGTCACGCCCGGGACCTCGCCGCGCGCCTTCCAGCGATTCGTGTTCCAGGCGCCTTCGCCCAGCCACGCCTTGATGGTGGCGAGGTTCTTGGCGCGCTCCTCGTCGTTCGCGCCGAGGAACGCATACATGTTGCCGGGCTTGCCGCCGGCCGCCTTGCCGTCGTCGAGCCGGCGCATCATCGCGCCGGTGGCCGGCCAGACCACGTACGACATGAAGTGCGGATAGGTGTCCATGCGCGCGGCGACCTTGGCGCGCTTCTCGTCGCCCAGCGCCATCCAGTCGTTGTACTCCGGAGCGTTCGCCCCGTGGCACGCGCCGCACTTCGCGGCGACGATCGGAGCCCACGTCCTTGCGCCACGTGACGTCCTGCGCGCCCGCCGCGGTCGCGACGCACGCGATTGCGGCAGCGATAGCCAGTCTGGTCTCTGAGCATTGCCTGTCTCCCTTGCGTTGGATCGGTCCCGCCTACCGTTAGGCGCGGCGGCGGCCAGCGGCCATTGACCGCGATCAACCCGGCAAGATCGATCCGGTCGCGAGGCCGCGTCGTCCTGAAGCGCATTTGATTAACATGTCGATTCGCATACAATGCGACTGCCATGACGACCCGGACCGAAAGCAAGACGGCGCGCCTGACCCTGCTGCTCGACCCGCGCAAGAAGGCGCTGTTCGAGGAGATCTGCGCCGCGCAGGACCTCACGCCCTCGCAGGTCGTGCGGCAGCTGATCCGCGAATACATCATCGAGCACGCCGGCAGCCGCCCGCTGCCGTCCTGGCTGCTTGCCGCTTCGCGCAAGCCGATGCGGCGCTGAGCGATCGCGGCGGCCGTGGACCTCTCCCTCCAGCTGCTGCCGATCGACGGCGTCCTGATCGCCGTCGGGCTCTGGATCCTCGTCGGCGCGGCGGGCATGGCGCGGCCGGCGAGCTTCTTCCTCGTGGCGCGCGTCCTGTTCCCGCTCGGCGCGCTGGTCAGCCTGCTGCTCGCGGTCGTGGCCCTGGCGGGGCTCTTCACCGCGCCGCAGGTCGCGGTGCTGCCGATCGGGCTCCCGGGCCTGCCCTTCCACCTGCGGCTCGACGCCCTGTCGGCGTTCTTCCTGTTCCTGCTCGGCAGCACCGGCGCCGGCATTTCGATCTTCGCTTCCGGCTATTTCAGGAAGGGCGAAGGCACGCCGCCCGGGCTGCTGTGCCTGCTCTATCACCTCTTCGTCGCCAGCATGGCGATGGTGATGGTGGCCGACGATGCGTACGTCTTCATGGTGATGTGGGAACTGATGGCGCTGTCGTCGTTCTTCCTGGTGACGGCGAACCACACGATTCCGGCGATCCGGCGCGCGGGCTACCTGTACCTGCTGGTCGCGCACATCGGCGCGCTCGGCATCCTGCTCGCCTTTGGCGTGCTGCAGGCCAACACCGGCGACTACACCTTCGCCAACATGCGCGCGCAGCACCTGTCGCCGTTCTGGGCGTCGACCGCGTTCCTGCTGGCGCTGTTCGGGTTCGGCGCCAAGGCCGGCATGCTGCCGCTCCATATCTGGCTGCCGGAAGCGCACCCCGCGGCGCCGTCGCCGGTGTCGGCGCTGATGAGCGGTGTGATGCTGAAGACGGCGATCTACGGGATCCTGCGCGTCGGGTTCGAGGTCCTGCAGACGCAACTGTGGTGGTGGGGCGTGCTGGCAATCGTGCTCGGACTGTCGACCGCGCTGTTCGGCGTGGTCTTCAGCGCCGTGCAGACCGACATGAAGCGCCTGCTCGCGTACTCGTCGATCGAGAACATCGGCCTGCTGCTGGTCGGCATGGGACTCGCGCTGCTGTTCGTCGGGTACGGCACGTCGGCGCTCGCCGCGCTCGCGCTCACGGCCGTGCTCTACCACGCGCTGAACCACGCCTTCTTCAAGAGCCTGCTGTTCCTCTGCACCGGGGCCGTGCTGCACGCCACCGGCGAGCGCAACCTCGGCAAGCTCGGCGGGCTGCTGCGCGCCATGCCGTGGGTCGGCTGGCTCGCGCTGGCCGGCGCACTCGCCGCGGCCGGGCTGCCGCCGCTGAACGGCTTCGTCTCCGAGTGGCTGCTGCTGCAGAGCTTCCTGTTCACGCTCGGGCTGCCCAGCACCTTCGTGAACATGCTGCTCCCGGTGGTCGCCGCCGGCGTCGCGCTCGTGGCCGCGCTCGGCGGCTACGTGATGGTCAAGTTCTTCGGCGTGATCTTCCTCGGGCAGCCGCGCGAGCCCGCGCTCGCGCGCTCGCACGACGCCGCGTTCATCGAGCGGGCCGGCCTGGTCTGGCTGGCGGCCGGATGCGTGCTGCTGGGGCTGTTTCCCGTCACCGTGATCGCCCTGATCGATCCCGTGACGCGCGTCCTGGTGGGCGACGGCGTCGGCCCGAAAGTGGCCGCCAACGGCTGGCTGATGCTGGCGCCGGTCGCCGCGGAGCGTTCGAGCTACAGCCCGCTGCTGTTCCTGCTGCTCGTCGCGGCGTCGTGCGGCCTCACGTTCGCGCTGGTGCGCCGGCTGTACCACGGCCGCATCCGCCGTTCGCCGCCGTGGGACTGCGGCTATCCGCTGCTCAACGCGCGCATGCAGGACACCGCCGAGGGTTTCGGCCAGCCGATCCGCCAGGTGTTCGAGCCGTTCTTCCGCATCGACCGCCACCTGCCGAGTCCGTTCGACCGCCACCCGGTGTACCGGCTCTCGGCCACCGATCACGTCTGGCACTGGGTGTACCTGCCCGTGGCGCGGGCGGTCGAGGGCCTGTCGCGCCTCGTCGGCCTGCTGCAGCAGGGCCGGATCTCGACCTACCTGATGTACAGCTTCGTCACGCTGATCCTGATGCTGCTGCTGGTGTTCCGATGACGGCCTACAGCGTCCTCGCGCAGGTGCTCGCGCTGCTCGCCGCCGTGCTCGGCGCGCCGCTGCTGACCGGATGGATCAACCAGTGCCGGGCGTGGCTTGCAGAACCGCAGCGCGCCGCCGCTGCTGCTGCCGTATCGCACGCTGCACAAGCTGTTCCACAAGGATTCGGTGATCGCCGAGAACGCGAGTCCGCTGTTCCGGATCGCGCCGTACATCGTGTTCGGCGTCATGGTGCTGGCGTGCGGCATCGTGCCGAGCCTGTCGACCGACCTGCCGCTGGCGCCGGCGGCCGACGCCATCGCGCTGGTCGGCCTGTTCGCCGTGGCCCGCGTCTTCATGTCGCTGGCCGCGATGGACATCGGCACCGCGTTCGGAACGCTCGGCGCGCGGCGCGAGATGCTGGTGGGCTTCCTCGCCGAACCGGCGCTGCTGATGGTGCTGTTCACCGCGGCGTTCATGACGCAGTCCACCTCGCTCGCGAGCATCGTGGAGACGACCGCCAGCCAGGAGTTCGCGATCGTGCCGAGCCTGGCCTTCGCCGCGGTCGCCTTCACGATGGTGTCGCTCGCCGAGAACGCGCGGGTGCCGGTCGACAACCCGGCGACCCACCTCGAACTCACGATGATCCACGAGGCGATGATCCTCGAGTACTCGGGCCGTCACCTCGCGCTGATGGAGTGGGCGGCGAGCCTGAAGCTGTTCGCCTATTCCTCGATCGGACTGGCGCTGTTCTTCCCGTGGGGCATCGCGCAGGTGCACGACCCGGTCGGGCTGCTGCTGGCCGCCCCGGCCCTGGTCCTGAAGCTCGCCATCGGCGGCGCGGGCCTGGCGCTGATCGAGACCGTGTCGGCCAAGATGCGCATCTTCCGGGTGCCGGAGTTCCTCGCCGGCGCCTTCCTGCTCGCCGTGATCGGCATCCTCGTCCACTTCCTCCTCGGGGCCTGAGCGGACATGCCGGCCCTGGTCTCCCAGCTGATCAACCTGTTCGCCGCGGTCCTGCTGCTGCTGTCGTTCGCGCTGCTCGCGCAGCGCCGGGTGCTGTCGCTGATCCACCTGTTCACGCTGCAGGGGATCACGCTCGTCGCGTCCACCTCGATGATGGCGTACTTCACCCAGCAGCCGCACCTGTACTACTCCGCCGGCCTCACCTTCGTGCTGAAGGTCCTGGTGATTCCGTGGCTGCTGCACCGCCTGCTGAAGCGCCTCAACGTGCGGTGGGACGTCGAGTCCCTGCTGAACATCCCGATCACGATGCTGCTCGGGATCGTGCTGGTGATCTTCGCGTTCAACCTCGCCGCTCCGATCTCCAGCCTGTCGGCGTCGGTGGCCCGCGGCACGCTCGGCATCGCGCTCGCCTGCGTGCTGCTGTCGTTCCTGATGATGATCACCCGCACCAAGGCGATCGCGCAGGTGATCGGCTTCCTGGCGATGGAGAACGCGCTGTTCTTCGCCGCCACCAGCGCCACCTACGGCATGCCGATGGTCGTCGAACTCGGCATCGCGCTCGACGTGCTGATCGGCATGGTCATCCTCGGCGTCTTCATGTTCCAGATCCGCGAGCAGTTCGACAGCCTCGACATCCGCAAGCTCGAGCGGCTGAAGGAAGAGTGAGGATGGAAGCGCTGCTCGCTCGTCCTCGGAATCCCTCTCGTCGGCGCCGGCGTGCTCGGGCTCGTCGGGCACCGCGAGCGCGCGCCGGAGATCAACGTGGCGTTCAGCCTGGCGACGCTGCTCGCCGCGGCGTTCCTCACCGCGCTCGTCATCGCCGACGGGCCGCTGCTGGTGCTGCAGGAGCAGTTCTTCGTCGACTCGCTGAACGTCTTCCTCGTCGCCCTCACCGCGTTCGTGGCGTTCACGACGGCGCTGTTCTCCGGCCCGTACATGCGGATCGAGCGCGACCACGGGAAGATGACGCCGCCGCGCATGCGACTGTTCCACAGCATGTACCAGTTGTTCTCGTTCACGATGCTGCTGGCGCTGCTCACGAACAACATGGGCCTGCTGTGGGTGGCGATGGAGGCCGCGACGCTGGCCACGGTGCTGCTGGTCGCGGTGTACCGGACGCCCGCGAGCCTCGAAGCGGCGTGGAAGTACTTCATCCTGTGCGGCGTCGGCATCGCGCAGGCGCTGTTCGGCACGATCCTGCTGTTCCTCGCCGCCGAACGCGTTGTCCAGGTCGAGGGCGCGGGACTGCTCTGGACCCACCTGGTCGAGGTGAAGGGCGAACTCGAACCGACCGTGATCGCGCTGTCGTTCGTCTTCCTGCTGGTCGGCTACGGCACCAAGGTCGGGCTGGCGCCGCTGCACAACTGGCTGCCCGACGCCCACGCCGAAGGCCCGACGCCGATCTCGGCGGTGCTGTCGGGCCTGCTGCTGAACGTGGCGCTGTACGCGGTGCTCCGCTGCAAGGTGCTCGCCGACGGCGCGCTGGAGACGCGCTTCGCCGGCGACCTGATGATGGGCTTCGGGCTGCTGTCGGTCGTCCTGGCGGCGTTCTTCCTCTCGCGCCAGCGCGACATCAAGCGCATGTTCGCGTACTCGTCGATCGAGCACATGGGGCTGATCACGTTCGCGTTCGGCATGGGCGGCCCGATCGCGAGCTTCGCCGGGCTGCTGCACATGACGGTGCACTCGCTGGTGAAGTCGGCGATCTTCTTCGCGGTCGGGCACGCGGCGCAGAAGGCGGGCACGCAGGTGATGGACAACATCCGCGGGCTGGTGAAGGTGTCGCCGGCGGTGGGCTGGGGCCTGATGATCGGATCGCTGGCGATCCTCGGCATGCCGCCGTTCGGCGTGTTCGCCAGCGAGTTCCTCATCCTCACGACCGCGATGCGCGAGTTCCCGTGGACCACGCCGCTGCTGCTGGTCTCGCTCGGCGTGGCATTCGCCGCCGTGCTCGGCAAGGTGCAGCCGATGGTCTTCGGCGAGACCACCGTGAAGCGGCTCGCGCATCCGCCGGCGCTGGTGCCGGTGTTCGTGCACCTCGGCCTCGCCCTGATGCTCGGCCTGTACATCCCGCCGTATCTCGAAGCGTGGTACCAGCAGGCCGCGCGGCTGATCGCGGGAGGCTGACGCATGCGCATCGACGCCTCCGATCTCGATTTCCGGCGCCTGCCGGGCGCGGTTCCGGCCGCCGTCGCGACCGTCTCGGCGGCGCAGTGGTCGGCACTCGCCGAAGCCGTCCATGATGGCGGCCGCCTGGTGGCGCTGTGGGGTTCGGACCGTCGTCCCGCCGGTGAAGGCTTCGTCGTGTACGCCGCCTACGCCGCGGAAGATGGCCTCGCCTGTGCGCGACTTCCGGTGAGCGCCGACCGCCCGGAGTACCCGGACCTGGCCGCCCGCTTCCCATCGGCGACGCGCATGCAGCGCACGGTGTTCGACCTGCTCGGGCTCGAGGCGGTCGGTGCCGAGGACCGGCGGCCATGGCTGCGCCACGGCGCGTGGCCGGCCGACTTCTTCCCGCTGCGGCACGATGCCGACCCGCAGCGTGCGTTCGAGAACGCTCAGGAGCGGTACGCCTTCGTCAGCGTGGAAGGCGACGGCGTGCACGAGATTCCGGTCGGCCCGATCCACGCCGGCATCATCGAGCCCGGCCACTTCCGCTTCTCGATCGTCGGCGAGAAGGTGCTGCGACTCGAGCAACGGCTCGGCTACGTGCACAAGGGCATCGAACGACGCTTCGCCGGCATGCCGCTCGCCGAGGGGCACCGGCTGGCCGGCCGCGTCTCCGGCGACTCGACGGTGGCGTATGCGTGGGCCTACGCGATGGCCGCGGAAGCCGCGACGGGCTGCGCGATTCCGGCGCGCGCGTCCTGGCTGCGCGCGCTGCTGCTCGAGCGCGAGCGCGTGGCCAACCACCTCGGCGACCTCGGCGCGCTCGGCAACGACGGCGGGCTGGCCTTCGGGCTCGCGCAGTTCTCGCGACTGCGTGAACAGTGGCAGCGCACCAGTGCGGCGGTCTTCGGCCACCGCCTGCTGATGGACCGGATCGTGCCGGGCGGGGTCGCGGTCGATCCCTCGCCCTCGGGGCTGGTGGACATGCGCGCGCAGTGCGCGGAGTTCCGCTCCGAGGTGAGCCGCCTGCGGTCGATCTACGACGAGCACGCCGGGCTGCAGGACCGGTTCCTGACCACAGGCATCGTCACGCCGGAGCTGGCGACGCAACTCGGCCTCACCGGATTGGCCGCGCGGGCCAGCGGGTGGCCGCGCGACTTGCGCGTCGACTTCCCGTGCCCGCCGTACGACCAGATCGTCGTCAAGGCCGCGATGGAACTCCGCGGCGACGTCGCCGCGCGCGTGGCGGTGCGCTTCGACGAGATCTTCGAGTCGCTGCGCCTCATCCAGGTGCTCGTCGACGACCTGCCGGACGGCCCGGTGCGCGCCGACCTGCCGGTCCGTCCCGAACCGGGGTTCGGCATCGGCTGGGTCGAAGGCTGGCGCGGCGACGTCCTGGTGGCGGTCGAAGTCGACGTCGAGGGCCGCCTGCTGCGGTGCCATTGCCACGATCCGTCGTGGCAGAACTGGCCGCTGCTCGAGCATGCGGTGATCGGCAACATCGTTCCCGACTTCCCGCTGATCAACAAGTCGTTCAACCTCAGTTACTCGGGGCAGGACCTCTGATGCTGCTCTTGCTGCGACAGGTGCTGAAGACCGGCATCCGCACCGAGCCGGCCCCCGCCGCGGACATGGCGGTCGATTCCGATCGCATTCACTCCGACATCCTGGAACTGCTCGGCCGCGCACTGGCGATCCGCCACGTCGACGCCGGGTCGTGCAACGGCTGCGAACTCGAGATCCACGCGCTGAACAATCCCTACTACAACATCGAGGGACGCGGCATCCGGTTCGTCGCCAGTCCGCGCCACGCCGACCTGCTACTGGTCACCGGGCCGGTGTCGCGCAACATGGAGATCGCGGTGAAGCGCGCCTACGACGCTACGCCGGATCCCAAGCTCGTGGTGGCCACCGGCGACTGCGCCTGCACCGGCGGCATCTTCGGCGAGAGCTACGCGAGCTGCGGACGGGTCGCCAACGTCATTCCGGTCGACGTCGCCGTGCCGGGCTGTCCTCCGCCGCCGCTGGAGATCCTCCGCGGCATCCTCAGCGCGGTGGCGCGTCGCAAGCCGTGAGGAGCGGGCCGGTCAGGCGCCCGACCACCCCTCCGAACCATCCCATCGCCGGACTCGCCCCGGCCGTCACGTAAAATCACGGCCAAGCTTACAGAGGCACCGCATCCGATGGCCGCCGCCTACGAATCCGAGATCACGAAGTTCCTGCGCCGATTCAAGGAAGAGAATCCCGCCGTCGACCGCGGACAGCGCGAAGGCCGCGCGATCTGGTGGGACAAGGACGTGGACCGCGACCTGTACCGGCGCTTCGACGAGTCGACGCTGCCCCAGCCCGCGTACGTGTACCAGCCCAAGGCGAAGTAGTGGGACCGGCCGGGATTGCACCGCTGCCGGGCGCCGAACCCGTCCTCGACCCGGACGCAGCCGCCGCGCTGGAGGCGCCCGTGGCCGACAGCACGCCGGACGTCATCGACGGCGTGGCCCTCGCCAGGTTGTACGGCGAGCCGCTGTTCAAGCTGCCCGAGGACCTCTACATCCCGCCCGACGCGCTCGAGGTGTTCCTCGAGGCGTTCGAGGGACCGCTGGATCTCCTGCTCTACCTGATCCGCAAGCAGCACTTCAACGTCCTCGACATCCCGATGGCGCCGCTGACGGTCCAGTACCTCGCGTACATCGACCAGATCCGCGCCAAGAACCTGGAACTTGCCGCCGAGTACCTGCTGATGGCGGCGCTGCTCATCGAGATCAAGTCGCGCATGCTGCTGCCGGTGCGCAAGGCCGACACCGGCGAAGAGGTCGAAGACCCGCGCGCCGAACTCGTGCGGCGCCTGCTCGAATACGAGCAGATGAAGCTTGCCGCCGTGCGCATCGACGAGCTGCCGCGCGCGGGCCGGGACTTCGTGCGCGCCATCGTCGTCATCGAGCAGTCGATCGAGAAGCGCTTCCCGGACGTCGACGTGGTCGACCTGCACGAAGCATGGATCGACGTGCTGAAGCGCGCGAAGCTGCACGCGCACCACCACATCTCGCGCGAAGAGCTCTCGGTGCGCGAGCACATGAGCATCATTCTTAAGCGGCTGCAGGGCAGCAAATTCGTCGAGTTCTCCGACCTCTTCGACCACGCGCGCGGCACGGCCGTGGCGGTCGTGCACTTCCTCGCGCTGCTGGAACTGGCGCGCGAGTCGCTGATCGACATCACTCAAGCGGCGCCGTACGCGCCGATCTACGTCCGGCTGGCCTACACGCCGGCCTGAGGAGCTTTCATGAAAAAGATCCAGGCGCTGGCCTTCGCAGGCCTGCTTTGCACGCTCGGCGCGACCCAGGCGCAGTTGAAGCCGCCCGGGCCCGGCACGACGCCGCTGCCCCCGACTCCCACCGAGGCACAGAAGATGGAGGCCCAGGCGTTCAAGGAACTCGCCGCCCGTGGCGCCGCCGAGAAGTGGCTCGCAATCCTCGATGCCGGCGACTATGGCAAGGCGTGGGACCAGACCGCGAAGGCGTTCCGCAACAACGTCAAGCGCGAGCAATGGGTCGAGAGCCTGCCGAAGACGCGCGGCGCGCTCGGCGCCGCGAAGTCGAGAACCGTCGAGGTGTCCTCGTTCAAGCCGTCACTGCCCGGCATGCCCGACGGCGACTACGTGACGGTGCGCTTCTCGACCAATTTCGAGAAGAAGAACGACGCACAGGAACTCGTCACGCTCGTCTACGAAGACGGCGCGTGGCGCCCGCTGGGGTACGGCGTCTAGCGCAGCGCGCATGGTCACGACCGAAGAAGCGCTGCTCCTCGCGGGGCTGTTCTTCGTCGCGGCCATCCTCTACTCGTCGGTCGGACACGGCGGGGCGTCCGGCTACCTGGCTTCTATGGGCCTCGTCGGCGTCGCGCCGGCGATCATGCGACCGACAGCGCTGGTGATGAACATCGCAGTCGCGTCGATCTCGCTCGCCAGGTTCACGCGTGCCAACGGTTTCCGCTGGCGCCTGTTCCTGCCGTTCGCGGTCACGTCGGTCCCGATGGCGTTCATCGGCGGTCGCATCCACCTGCCGGTGGCTTGGTTCGGCGTGCTCGTCGGCGCCGTGCTGCTCTACTCCGCCGTGCGGCTCTTCGCCGAGACGATGACGTCGAAGGTCCAGGCGCGCGAGGTCACCGGTCCGCCACCCGTTCCGCTCGCGCTCGTGCTCGGCGCGGGCATCGGCCTGCTGTCCGGTCTCACCGGCGTCGGCGGCGGGATCTTCCTCAGCCCGCTGCTCGTGCTCGCGGGGTGGTCGACCGTGCGCGACAGCGCAGCACCGTCCGCCGCGTTCATCCTGATCAACTCGATCGCCGGCCTGGCCGGCCTGCTCACCCGTCACCCGCTCTTGCCGGACGCGCTGCCCTACTGGGTGCTGGCCGTGATCGCCGGCGGCCTGATCGGAGCGAGCTTCGGCGCGCGCCGCCTCGACAACCGCGCGCTGCGCCGCGCGCTGGCGGCCGTGCTGCTGATCGCCGGCGGCAAGATGGTGGTCTGACGTCAGGCATCCCTCCCGCTTGGCGGGAGGGAAAGTGGGTGGGTGCCCTAGCCTTTGTACCTGGGTCGAGCGCCCGGCCGCTCCGAAGCTCGACCCACTGACTAATCGGAGCGAGTGCACGTGAGACCGCGCAGCGGTCGCGTACACGAGCGACGCTACTCAGCCGTGAAAAAACCCTTCATCTTGTCCATGAAGCCCTTGGTCTGCGGCGAGTGCTTGTTGCCGCCTTCCTTGACGCTGGCCTCGAACTCGCGCAGCAGCTTCTTCTGCTTCTCGTTCAGGCGGACGGGCGTCTCGACGACGATGTGGCAGTACAGGTCGCCCGGATACGACGCGCGCACGCCCTTGATGCCCTTGCCGCGCAGGCGGAACGTCTTGCCCGCCTGCGTGCCTTCGGGCACCGCGATGCTGGCCTTGCCGTTGAGCGTCGGCACTTCGATCTCGCCGCCGAGGGCGGCGGTCGAGAATCCGATCGGCACTTCGCAGTGCAGGTCGTCGCCCTCGCGCTGGAAGACCTCGTGCTGGGTCAGGTGGATCTCGACGTAGAGGTCGCCCGGCGGGCCGCCGTTCATTCCCGGTTCGCCCTTGCCGGACAGGCGAATGCGCTGGCCTTCGTCGATGCCCGCCGGGATGTTCACCTCGAGCACCTTGTTCTTCTTCACGCGCCCCGCGCCGCGGCAGGTGTCGCACGGATCCGCGATCACCTGCCCCGAGCCGTGGCACGTCGGGCAGGTCTGCTGGATCGAGAAGAAGCCCTGCGACATGCGCACGTTGCCGGAGCCCGCGCAGGTTCCGCAGCGGCTCGCACTCGTGCCCGGCTTCGCGCCGGAACCGCTGCAGGCTTCGCACGTGTCCCAGCTCGGCACGCGGATCTCGGTGGCGAAACCGTTCGCTGCCTGCTCGAGCGTGATCTCCATGCTGTAGCGGAGGTCGGCGCCGCGATACACGCCGCCGCGCCCGCCGCGGGTCGCGCCGAAGATGTCGCCGAAGATGTCGCCGAACGCGTCCGCGAAACCGCCGAAGCCCTCGGGCCCGGCGCCGGCGCGGCCCATGCTGTTCGGGTCGACGCCCGCGTGACCGAAGCGGTCGTACGCGGCGCGCTTGTTCGCGTCCGACAGGACCTCGTAGGCCTCCTTGGCCTCCTTGAACTTGTCTTCGGAGTCCTTCGACTTGTCACCCTGGTTGCGGTCAGGGTGATGCTTCATGGCGAGCTTGCGATACGCCTTCTTGATGTCGTCCTCGGAGGCGTTCTTCGCCACGCCGAGCACTTCGTAGTAATCCCGTTTCGCCATGTTCCTACCGTCCCCCTGACACGGAAACGCCGAGGCGGGCGACGCGTGCTGCGTCGTCCCGGTCTCGGCGTGTCAAACGCGCTCTGCCGACCGCGCGAGATTATCCGCGTTTGACTTCTTTGTAGTCGGCGTCGACCACGTCGTCGTTCTTCGCGTCCGCGCTGCCGCCGCCCGCCGCTGCACCGGGACCGGGTTGCGCGCCGCCCTGCTCGGCCCCCGCACCCGCCTGCGCGTACATCTGCTCGCCCAGCTTCTGCGAGACGGTCATCAGCGTGGCGGTCTTCGCTTCGAGCGCGTCCTTGTCGTCGCCCTTCAGCGCTTCCTCGACGTCCTTGATCGCGGCCTCGATCTTCTCCTTCTCGCCGGCCTCGATCTTGTCGCCGTGCTCGGTCAGCGCCTTGCGGATCTGGTGCACCGACGCGTCGGCCGCGTTGCGGGCCTGCGCCAGCTCGAAACGCTTGTGGTCCTCGGCCTTGTTGGCTTCGGCGTCCTTGACCATGCGCTGGATCTCGCCTTCGGTGAGGCCCGAGTTCGCCTTGATCGTGATCTTGTTTTCCTTGCCGGTGGCCTTGTCCTTCGCGCTCACGTGCAGGATGCCGTTGGCGTCGATGTCGAACGTGACCTCGATCTGCGGCATGCCGCGCGGTGACGGCGGGATCCCTTCGAGGTTGAACTCGCCGAGCAGCTTGTTGCCGCTCGCCATCTCGCGCTCGCCCTGGTAGGCCTTGATCGTCACCGCGGGCTGGTTGTCATCCGCCGTCGAGAAGGTCTGCGAGAACTTGGTCGGGATGGTCGTGTTCTTCTGGATCATCTTCGTCATCACGCCGCCGAGCGTCTCGATGCCGAGCGACAGCGGAGTGACGTCGAGCAGCAGCACGTCCTTGCGCTCGCCCGTGAGGACCGAGCCCTGGATCGCGGCGCCCACGGCTACGGCTTCGTCCGGATTGACGTCCTTGCGCGGCTCCTTGCCGAAGAATTCCTTCACCTTCTCCTGGACCTTCGGCATGCGCGTCATGCCGCCGACCAGGATCACGTCGTTGATGTCGCTCGCCTTCACGCCCGCATCCTTGATGGCGATGCGGCACGGCTCGATCGTGCGCTCGATCAGGTCCTCGACCAGCGACTCGAGCTTCGAGCGCGTGAGCTTCATGTTCAGGTGCTTCGGTCCCGACGCGTCGGCCGTGATGTACGGCAGGTTGAAGTCGGTCTGCGTGCTCGACGACAGCTCGATCTTGGCCTTCTCGGCCGCTTCCTTCAGGCGCTGCAGCGCGAGCACGTCCTTCGACAGGTCGACGCCCTGCTCCTTCTTGAACTCGCCGATCACGTAGTCGATGATGCGCTGGTCGAAGTCCTCGCCGCCGAGGAACGTGTCGCCGTTGGTCGACAGCACTTCGAACTGCTTCTCGCCGTCGACGTCCGCGATCTCGATGATCGAGATGTCGAAGGTGCCGCCGCCGAGGTCATAGACCGCGATCTTGCGGTCGCCCGTGTGCGTCTTGTCCATGCCGAACGCGAGCGCCGCCGCGGTCGGCTCGTTGATGATCCGCTTGACGTCGAGGCCCGCGACGCGGCCGGCGTCCTTGGTGGCCTGGCGCTGCGAGTCGTTGAAGTAGGCGGGCACCGTGATCACCGCCTCGGTGACCGTCTCGCCGAGGTAGTCCTCGGCGGTCTTCTTCATCTTGCGCAGGACTTCCGCGCTGACCTGCGGCGGCGCGATCTGCTTGCCGCGGACTTCGACCCAGGCGTCGCCATTGGGCGCCTTGACGATCTTGTACGGCATCAGGTTGATGTCCTTCTGCACTTCCTTTTCTTCGAAGCGCCGGCCGATCAGCCGCTTGACGGCGTACAGCGTGTTCCTCGGGTTCGTCACCGCCTGCCGCTTCGCCGACGCGCCGACGAGGATCTCGCCGTCTTCCTGGTACGCGACGATCGACGGCGTGGTGCGCCCGCCCTCGCTGTTCTCGATGACCTTGATCTGGCCGCCTTCCATGACGGCGACGCACGAGTTGGTCGTTCCCAGGTCAATGCCGATGATCTTTGCCATGTTGGTTCCCTTTGTTTTCCGCTGTTCCGTGCGCTGTTGTGTTCAGCTGCCTGCCGCTAATGTGCGGCGCCCGTGGACAAGTTCAAGGTTGCGCGACCGTCACCAGCGCCGGTCGCAGCACGCGGTCGGCGATGGTCCAGCCCTTCTGCAGGACGGCGACCACGTGATTCGGCGCGATGCCCTCGGGCGCGGGCACCATCGAGATCGCCTGGTGCCAATGCGGGTCGAACTTTTCGCCGACCGGGTTGATTTCCTTCAGGTTTCCTTTCTCGAACGCCGCCTTCAGCTGCCTGAGCGTCAGCTCGACGCCCTCGCGCATGGCTTCGGGCGTGGCGTTGGTCGCCTCCAGGGCTTTCTCGAGCGAGTCGACCACCGGCACGAGGCTCTCGGCGAACGACTCCACCGCGAACTTGTGCGCCTTGGCGACGTCTTCCTGGGCGCGGCGCCGGATGTTGTCGGCTTCTGCTTTCGCCCGCAGGAACAGGTCGTAGTGCTCGTTGGCCTTGTCGAGCGCGGCCTGCAGTTCCTTCTCGACGTCGACGACCGTTGCGGTGCCGAGCGCCTGCGGCTGCTCGCCCTCCGGAGCGTCGTTGCGGTCGGTCGTGTCGGCCGCCGCGCCCTCTCGTCCCTGCATCGATTCCTCCGGTTTTCGCTTGTCGTTCAATGGTTTAGGGGGATGTTGGGTCGGCTCCGCGGTTTTTCAAGGGAACCGGTTCGAACATTGCGGCAAGGGCAGGACGACGCCGTCGCTGCCAGCCGGTTTCGACACTTGCGAACGCGTCCGGGCGGCAATCCGCCGTCCGCCTTCGCCGTAACACGGGATCGGATGACCTATCGCCTCGCCCGCGCTGCCCGTACAAAGCGGGCCAGAAGGTAGAGCGCCCCATGACGAAGGCATCGAACGTGAACCCGCGGGCAGCCGCGGGGATGATGGAAGGGCAGGCCCCGATCGCCCTGGTCGGGCTGCTCGCCATTGGCGTCATCGTCGCGGTCAACTACTTCGCGCGACCCCAGATCGGCGCCATGGATCGCGCGCCGAACGCGACGGGCTGCAAGGGGTGCGGCAAGGTGGTGGCGGTGCGGCACTCCGCGCACTCGGTCCCGGTGACCTACGTCGAAGTCCAGATGACCGACGGCTCGGTCCGCACCCTCCGGGCGCCGGCCCGGCAATTCAGCGTCGGCGACACGGTCGAGGTGAAGGACGACGCGCTGACCCTGCGCGACCCGTCCTAAGCACTGTGGAGTCGGCGCTGGCAACAGCGCGCCAAGTTGGTACGCCCGGCGCACCCGGGCGGGCACCCCCGCCGTGGCCTGGCAGTTCCTCGCGATCCGCCCCATGAAGCCGCTGACCGTCCCGTTTATTCCACTCCCCGGTCAACAAGGGCTTCGTCTGGCTGACCGAGCCGATGCCGGCGTTAATCGGCGCGACGCCGCCGGCCAGCGCAAGTTCATTGCCACCAAGCAGCCGGCGACATTTCGAATTCGCTTGCCCGTCGATGGATCGCGCGATCGCTTCGAATTCGATCGGGGCGAAGTGCGTTCCTGTGCGCGGCGTGTGGACGGGGTAGGCCGGGGCTCGCCCGCCTGATTCCGCATTCGAACGGCAGGCGCAGGGTCGTTGGTCGGGTCGAAGTCGATTCCGCCGACCGGCGGGCGATCAGGGAAGACCAGTGTTCCATCGATGAACGCGGCCACGCTCGTGGCGTTGCGTCGGGTTCACCGACATCCTGTCAGAAACCACGCACGCGGTCGACCGCGAAGACCAAGCTCTTTGCCCTGTCGTCCCCGCGACAGCGAGTGAGCCGAGGAACGGGTCGGGCCTTCTTCATCGGCGGGCGGCCCCCTCGGGGTGCCGCCCGCACTTCGCGCCAACCTAGATGTTGGGCGTCGCGAGATAGGCCGCGATGTCCGCCAACTGAGCAGGCGTCAGCCCGGCGAGCGAGCCCATTCCGCCCGCGTTGCTAGCGATTGCGGCAGCGATCACGTTCGGCTTGCCGGCTCCGTTGAGGACTTTGCGCGAGTTGGCCGCCGGATTGGCCGTGTGGCATCCCGAACAGGAAGCGCCGTAGAGCACCTTACCGTTCGCCGCACTTGGCCCCGTCGGTGTCGGCGTTGGCGTGGGCGTCGGCGTCGGCGTCGGCGTCGGTGTCGGCGTCGGCGTCGGTGTCGGTGTCGGCGTCGGTGTCGGTGTCGGTGTCGGTGTCGGTGTCGGTGTCGGTGTCGGTGTCGGTGTCGGTGTCGGTGTCGGTGTCGGTGTCGGTGTCGGTGTCGGTGTCGGTGTCGGTGTCGGTGTCGGTGTCGGTGTCGGCGTGTCGGTGTCGGCGTCGGGTCGTCGGTGTCGGTGTCGGTGTCGGTGTCGGTGTCGGTGTCGGCGTCGGCGTCGGCGTCGGCGTCGGGTCGGCGTCGGCGTCGGCGCGGCGATCAGCGTCGTTGCCCAGGTTCCGGTGTCGCCTGCGGCCGGGCCAGTGAACGTGCCCTTCGCCGTGCCATCGGTGGCCACAGTGCCGGTACCCCGCACCTCGCCCTTGTCGCCGAGTTCGATCTTCAGGGACATCGCGCCGTCGACGATCTTGCCCTCGACCTCGTAGCCGCGCGTGGCAGCGCGATCGTCGTCATCTTCGCCGCGGCCCTGCGCCAACACGGCGCGGAACTCTGCCAGCAGCGCCGAGAGCGCCGTCTTGTACTGCTCCAGCCGGGCGCGGAACCTGGCTTTGAAATCATCGAGCGCGGCCTTGCGCGCGGTGTCAGTGGTGGCCGCAGCGAGCGCTGCCTTCAGCGAATCCGACAGCGCACTGATGTCGTCGCGCAGCGCGCTGTTGAGCGTTTTCAGCCGCGACTCGAACTGATCGCTCACGTCCTTCGGCGGCGGGTTCCGCGTGCTGTCCGGGAACAGCCGGCCTTCGATCTCCGTGACACCGTCGTCGCTGCGCTCGCTCTTCAGCACCAGCCGCCCCGCCAGCGCCAGACCTTTGTTGGGACCCGCGTCGACGATGCCCGCAAAGCGGAACTGCTGCGACTGCGCCTGAAACACTTCGCGTGAGCCGGAACTTTTCAGGTCAGCGGTTACCGACAGGGTCGAGCCGCCGTCGCTGAAGGCCACGACCGGCGCGGCCATGTCAGGAGCAGGGACTGATTCGCTACCGCCGCCGCAACCGAACAGCAGCGCGAACGCGAAGGCCGCTACCGCTGGTCGGAACATCGCTCTGCTGTCAGATCGCTTCATTTTCCTCTCCTCCGAGTTACGACGAAATGCGATGTGCGGTTCCATGAATCGCAACGAGGAACTTAGGCGGAAAGATTCACCTGACCAATCGGGCGAAAGGCCTAGCACGATCCTGCGCGCGCAACGCGCGGACACGCGAGCGCGATCGCTTCACTTGATCCTTGTCAGCGATACGACTGCGCGCATCGTCTACTCGTTGCGCGAGGGTCCTGAACTAGTCTGGCGCCCCGCCCAGCAGCGCCAGCGCGCGACTGCGCGCCGCTTCGGCCGCGCGTTCGTCCGCGTGACCGCGCGCGACATCCCAGCCCTGCATGTGCCGCTGCGCCAGCCGCGCGAGCGTGTGGATGAAGGCCGGCGATCCGTTGAGGCACGGGATGTACCGGTACTCCTGCCCGCCGGCCGAGACGAACTCCTGCTTGCCTTCCATCGCGATCTCCTCGAGCGTTTCGAGGCAATCGGCCGGGAAGCCGGGGCACATCACGTCGACGCGACGGACGCCGCGCCGGGCCAGGTCGTGCAGCGTCGGCGCCGTATAGGGCTGCAGCCACTCGGCCTTGCCGAAACGCGACTGGAACGTGACGAGGTAGTCGTCCTTGCCGAGCCCGAGCGCCTCGGCCAGCAGCCGCCCCGTCTTCTGGCACTCGCAGTGGTACGGATCGCCGAGCATCAGCGTGCGCTTCGGCACGCCGTGGAAGCTCATCACCAGCTTGCCTCCGGCGTCCTGCGCGCGGCCGTGGGCCTTCCAGTGCGCGAGGACCGACTGCTTCAGCGCGTCGATGTAGCCGGGGTCGTCGTGGAAGTGCTTCACCCAGCGCACCTCGGGCACGTTGCGGGTGCGCTTCCACTCGTCGAACAGCGCGTCGAGCACCGAGGCCGTCGTGGTGCCCGAATACTGCGGATACATCGGAACGACGAGCACCCGCTCCGTGCGCTGCCGCTGCAGTTCGGCCAGCACAGAGGCGATCGACGGCTCCCCGTAGCGCATCGCGAGGACCACGTCCGCCTCGACGCCCTGCTCACCGAGGTAGCCGCGCAGCAGCGTGGCGTGCTCGCGCGAGTGCACCATCAGCGGCGAGCCGCGCTCGGTCCAGATCGCCGCGTACTTGGCCGCGGACTTGCGCGGCCGCACGGTGAGGATGATCCCGTTGAGGATCGGCCACCAGACGAGGCGCGGGATCTCGACGACGCGAGGATCGGAGAGGAACTCCTTCAGGTAGCGCCGCACGGCGCCCGCCTGCGGCGCCTCGGGCGTTCCGAGATTGACGAGCAGGACCGCGGTCCGCGACCGGGTGCCGTGTGAGTACGGCGCTTCGTTCAGGAATGACATCGTGGAGGCGTTCTCGAGGAAGGAACGGCAAGGTGCCGCGCACGACATTGTAAGAAGGTGCGCCGTAGGCGCGCTCGATCGAACATGGAGGGGCCGTCGCCTGCGCCAGAGCGGGCGGCGGGGCACCTCCCTCCGCACCCGCCGCGGCGGGCGTCATTCAGCACGCCGCGCTGCCTGCGGGCCAGCAGATTTCTGAGCGTTGCCTTCACTGCGCCGGCAGTCGTGCCTCGCGGCTGTGCCGACCCGGCCCGCTGCCCTCGCGCAACTGGTACGCCCGCCGCCTGACGGTCGCTGCGCGAGGCGCCCCACCACCCGCCCAGGCGCCACGCGTGTGGTCGGAGCCGACAAGCTACTCGGCGTTGGGCCTCGATCTGCCGGCGACCCGCCGTCATGTCACCGCTCGTTAGCCAGTCGCTTGTGAACGTGCATCCACAAGGCGCGGCGCGCCGACCGTGGTGCGGGGTACCGCGCGGAGCGCGGCTCAGGCGGCGGGCGCGGCCAGTCAACCGGGCAGCGGGCCAGGCGATCCAACGGCCGGAAGGCACGCCGTCCGAACACGCGCTAACCTCGCTCCGAAAGCCGCGGGCCCGCCAGAAGTGCCCCGGGCAGTGCCGCCCGCCGCCGAGTCGCGCGGAGTCGCGGTGCCCCGCAGCGCGGGCGGCGCGCAGGTGGCTACAGCGAACGCAACGACTTTCTGGACCCAGACACCAAGCAGCCTGCGGGCCTACTGGCTCTGCGACAGCACGTTGGACAGCAGCTTCGCCGTGATGTCGACGATCGGGATCACCCGCTCGTACGCCATGCGCGTGGGGCCGATGACGCCCAGCGTGCCGATCACCTTGCCGTCGACCGTGTACGGCGCGACCACCATGCTCATGTCCTCGACCGGCACGAGCGTCGACTCCCCGCCGATGTAGATCTGCACGCCGTGCGCGTTGATCGCGGTGTCGAGCAGTTGCATCAGCCGGCTGCGGTGGTCGAACAGGTCGAACATGCGGCGCAGCTTGTCCATGTCGGTGGCGAGGTCCGACACGCCGAGCAGGTTGCGTTCGCCGGAGATCACCACCGGCTCGGACTCCTCGGCCGCCTGGCTGCCTGCCTGCAGCGCCGACTCCATCAGGCGCGAGATGTCCTCGCGCAGGATGCGGAGGTCGCCGTGCAGCCGCTCGCGCACCTCGCCGAACGAGCGTCCCGCGAACTGCTCGTTCAGGATGTTGGCCGCCTCGACCAGCTGCGACGGCGTGTACGGCGCTTCCGTCATCAGCACGCGGTTCTGCACGTCGCCCTCGGGCGTCACGATGATCAGCAGCACCCGCCGGTCCGACAGCCGCACGAACTCGACCTGCCGGAACGCCGACGTGCGCCGCGGCGTCAGCACGACGCCGGCGAACTGCGACAGGCGCGACAGCAGCTGCGCCGCGTTCTGGATGGCGCGGCTGGGATCGGCGACCTGCAGTTGCCCCTGCATGAGGTCGGTCTGCCGCTGCTCCAGCGGCTGCACGGTCAGCAGGCTGTCGACGAAGAGGCGGTAGCCACGCGGCGTCGGCACCCGGCCGGCCGACGTGTGGGGGCTGGAGACGAACCCCATGTCTTCGAGGTCCGCCATCACGTTCCGGATGGTCGCCGGGGACAGCTCGAGCCCCGAGATCCGCGCCAGCGCGCGCGAGCCAACCGGCTGGCCGTCGGCGATGTAACGCTCGATCAGCGTCTTGAGCAGTTGTCTGGATCGATCGTCGAGCATGGGAACCATTATGACCGCAAGCAGGGCCCTGCAGCGCTGTCGCGCGTTCGAGACGGGCGCAGATGGAGTGTTCCTGCATAATCGTCCGCATGACCCAGGCGTTCACCCACGTCGCCGTCTTCGGGAAGCCGCGCGCGGAAGGCATCCGCGAGCCGCTGCTCGAGATCGCCCGCGTCGTCGAAAGCGCCGGCGGCCAGGTGATGTTCGACCTCGCCACGGCCGAGAACATCGGCTCGGGGGAGCGCGCGGGCTACACGGTGCACGCGATCGGCAAGCAGGCCGACGTCGCCATCGTGCTCGGCGGCGACGGCACGATGCTCGGCATCGCGCGCGAGCTGGCGCCCTTCCGGGTGCCGCTGATCGGCATCAACCACGGCCGGCTCGGCTTCATGACCGACATCGCGCTCGACCAGGTGGCCGAGGTGCTGGTGCCGATGCTGCGCGGCGCCTACGAGACCGACCGGCGGATGCTGCTGGACGCGGAAGTGCGACGCCAGGGCCGGGTGGCCCATCACGCGGTCGCGCTCAACGACGTGGTGATCTCGCGCGGCGTGGCGGGCGGGATGGTCGAATACACGGTGCGGGTGGACGGGGTCACGATGTACAACCAGCGCGCCGACGGCGTGATCGTCTCGACGCCCACCGGCTCCACCGCTTACGCACTGTCGGCCAACGGGCCGATCCTGTATCCGTCGCTGGCCGGCCTGCTGCTGGTGCCGGTCGCCCCGCAGACACTGTCGAACCGCCCCATCGTGCTGGCCGACGACGTCGTGGTCGAGATCGAGATCACCGACGTGCGCGACGCCAGCGCGCACTTCGACATGCAGACGTATTCGCACCTCTCCCCCGGCGACGTGGTGCGGGTGAAGCGCGGGGCCGACGCCGTCACGCTGCTGCATCCCGTCGGCTACAACTTCTTCGCCACGCTGCGGCAGAAGCTGCACTGGAGCGTGATGCCGAGCGGAGCGCGCAGCTAGGACCTGGCCTCACCGATGCTGCTGTCGCTGGCAATCCGCAACTTCGTCATCGTCGAGTCGCTCGAACTCGACTTCGCGCCCGGCTTCACCGTGCTCACCGGCGAGACCGGCGCCGGCAAGTCCATCCTCATCGATGCCCTGCTGCTCGCGCTCGGCGAGCGCGCCGACGCCGACGTGGTGCGCGAAGGCGCGCCGCGCGCGGAGATCAGCGCCGAGTTCAGCGCCGGCGCCGCGGTGGTCGAGTGGATGCAGTCGCAGGACGTCGGGGACGCGGACGGTTCGAGCGTGCTGGTGCGCCGGACCATCGACTCCGGCGGCCGCAGCAAGTCGTACATCAACGGTTCCCCGGTGACGCTGGCGCAGCTGCGCGAACTCGGCGAGCTCCTGCTCGACGTGCACGGCCAGCACGCGCACCAGTCGCTGCTGAAGAGCGCCGCCCAGCTCGCGCTGCTCGACGAGCACGGCGGACTCGCAAGCGAGCGCCGCGAACTGGCGAAGGCGTGGGCCGACTGGAAGCGCGAACAGCGCGCGCGCGAAGAGGCCGAGGCCATGGCGGCGAGCGCGCTCGCCGAACAGGACCGCGTGCGCTGGATCGTCGAGGAACTCGATGCGCTGGCGCCGCAGCCGGGCGAGTGGGACACCGTGCAGGCCGAACACAAGCGGCTGTCGCACGCGGCCGGCCTGCTCGAAGGCGCGCAGGCGGCGGTCGATGCGCTGGCCGAATCCGATGCCTCGGCGCTGGCGCAGGTCGGCAACGTCAGCGGCCGGCTCACCCACCTGGTTCCGTACGACGAGCGCCTGCAGCCCGCCGTCGAACTGATCGATGCCGCGCAGATCCAGCTCGACGAAGCCGTGGCCGTCCTGCGACGCTATCTCGACAGGACGGACCTCGACGCCTCCCGGCTGGCCGAGGTCGACGCGCGGCTGTCGGCGCTGCACGGCGCGGCGCGCAAGTTCAAGACGACGCCCGAGCAGATCGCCGAACTCCTCGCCACGTCGCGCGCGCGGCTGGACGCGCTCGCTTCGGCCGGCGACCTCGCCGCGCTCCGCGCCCGCGAGTCCGAGCTGCGCGACGCCTGGACGAAGCAGGCGAAGGCGCTGTCGAAGAAACGCGCGGCCGCGGCGAAGCGCATGGGCCAGGAAGTCACGCGCGCGATGCAGGACCTGAACATGGAAGGCGGCCGCTTCGAGGTCGCGCTCGCCGAGGGGGAGCCAGCCTCGTCCGGGACCGATCGCGTCGAGTTCCTGGTCGCGGGACACGCGGGCGTGCAGCCGAAGCCGCTCGCGAAGGTGGCCTCGGGCGGCGAGCTCGCACGGATCAGCCTGGCGATCTCCGTCATCGCGGCGACCGCCACGCCGGTCGCGACCCTGATCTTCGACGAGGTCGACGCGGGGATCGGCGGCGCCGTCGCCGACACGGTCGGGCGCCTGTTGAAGCGGCTGGGACAGAACCGCCAGGTGCTGGCGGTCACGCACCTGCCGCAGGTCGCCGCGCACGGCGACCAGCACTTCGTCGTGCTGAAGGAGAGCGACGACGCCGGGCGACCGATCTCCCGGCTGCGGCAGCTCGACCGCAAGACGCGCATCGAGGAAGTCGCGCGGATGCTGGGCGGACAGGAGATCACCGAGACCACGCGCAAGCACGCGCGGGAGCTGCTGGCGTCCTAGGGCCTGTTAGCGCTTGGCTCGCGGATGTGCGATCCAAGCGTTAGCAGGCCCTAGTCCGCCGTCGGCGCCCGCGTTCTGCAGCAGCAGGCGCGCGGCCGCGAGGTCCTCGATCGCCGTGCCGACCGACTTGAAGAGCGTGATCTGCGAAGCCGACGTGCGGCCCGGCACCTCGCCCGTCACGAGCTGGGCCAGTTCTCCCAGCACGTCGGCCCGGCCGATGACTCCGCGCTCGAGCGGCTCGACGATGTCCGCCGCTTCCGCCAGCGCGCCCGCGAACGTGTCGACGTAGACCCGCGAGCGGCCGACCGCCGCGTCGTCGGCTTCACGCATGCTGCGGCGGAAACCGCCGACCAGGTCGAGATGGCATCCCGGCCGCAGCCACGCGCCGTGGACGATCGGCGCCGTCGCGGTGGTGGCGCAGCTGACGATGTCGGCCTCGCGGACGGCGAGTTCGAGATCGTCGATCGCCTGCGCGGGCAGTCCTTCGTCGCGCAGCATCTGCGCCATCGTCTGCGCGCCGACGCCGTTGCGGCCCCAGATCCGCAATCGCGACACGTTGCGGCCATGGCAGTGAGCGCGCGCCATGTACGGCGCCAGGTGGCCGGTTCCGACCACCAGCACGTTTTCGGCGTCGGGACGCGCGAGGAAGCGTGCCGCGAGCAGGGAAGCGGCCGCGGTGCGACAGAGCGTGAGCGCCTCGCCGTCGATGACCGCAAGCGGCTCGCCGCTTGCGCGGTCGAGCAGGACGTAGACGGCGTTGACCGTGGCACGGTTGCGTTCGCGATTGCCCGGCATCACGGTGACGAGCTTCACGCCGAGCGCGCCCTGCGCGCCGTCGCTCCACGCCGGCATCAGCAGCAACGAGTCGTTCGGGGACAGCGCGTGGGCGTGCCGCAACGGCGCGACCGGATTCGACCGCAGCATGTCCGCGATCGCGTCCGCGAGGGCGTCGAAACCCAGGGCGCGGTGAACCTGCTCGGCGTCGAAGAACCGCATGAACGTACCCCGAGCTGCAGTCAGGCCGCGAACCAGCTGCCCGACTTGCCGCCGTGCTTCTCGAGCAGGCGCACTCCGCCGATTTCCATCCCGCGGTCGACGGCCTTGCACATGTCGTAGATGGTCAGCAGGCCGATCTGCACGGCCGTCAGCGCTTCCATCTCGACGCCGGTCTGCCCGCTCGTGTGGACCTCGGCGCGGCACTCGACGGCGTGGGCGGCCGCGTCGAGCGCGAAGTCGACGCCGATCTTCGTGATCGCGAGCGGGTGGCACAGCGGGATCAGTTCGGACGTCCGCTTCGCGGCCTGGATCGCCGCGATCCGCGCCACGCCGAGCACATCGCCCTTCTTCGACGTGCCGCCCGCGACGAGCTCGAACGTCGCCGGTTGCATGACGATGCGACCGGCGGCCACCGCCACGCGGTGCGTCGCGGGCTTGCCGCCGACGTCGACCATGTGGGCCTGGCCGCTGGAATCGAAGTGGGTCAATGAGCTCATGGGGGTCCCTGGTCAGCGTGCGACAGCGCACACGGCGGCCCGGTGAAGCGGAACGAAATGCGCATCTGGCTATCATACAAAGCCGAGGGCCACCGCATCGAACCAGGCCCGTTGCAGGGTCGCGGGCAGGGCCCTGGCTGCTATTGTGAAGCGCTCTTGAAGGTCTTTCGTCTCCTCGTCGTCGCTCTCGTTTCCTTCGCGCTGAACGCGCCGCTCGCGCACGCCCAGTCGCCGGACCTCCCATCGCTCGGCGAAGCGGGCGCCGAAGATCTGCCACCGGCGATCGAGCGCAGGCTCGGCGAGCAGATCATGCTGCAGGTCCGCCGCGACCCGAGCTACCTCGCCGACCCGGACTCGACCGAGTACCTGAACAACCTCGGCTATCGCCTGGTCTCGGTCAGTCCTTCCCGGTCGCTCGACTTCGTGTTCTTCATCATCCGCGACCCGATGCTCAACGCGTTCGCGCTGCCCGGCGGCTTCATCGGCGTGCACACCGGCCTCGTCGTCACGTCCCAGAGCGAATCGGAGCTCGCGAGCGTGCTGGGCCACGAGATCGGCCACGTCACCCAGCGCCACATCGCGCGGATGATCGCGCGGCAGAAGGAAAGCACCGCGATGGCGATCGGCGCGCTGCTTCTCGCCATCCTCGCCGCGCGCGCGGGCGGCTCGTCGAGCGGCGACCTGACGCAGGCGGCGATCATCGGCAGCCAGGCGGCGATGCGTGCAGCAGCAGCTCAACTTCTCGCGGGAAGCGGAGCGCGAAGCGGATCGGGTGGGCTTCCAGACGCTGGTGGAAGCCGGGTTCGACGGCCGCGGAATGGAAGGCTTCTTCGCCCGCATGCAGGCGGGCACGCGGATCTACGAGGGCACGGCACCGGCATACCTGCGCACGCACCCGATGACCGTCGAGCGCATCTCCGACATGCAGAACCGCACGCGCAACCTGCCGTTCAAGCAGCGCGCCGACAGCCTCGAGTTCCAGTTGATCCGGGCGCGCCTGCGCGTGCTGCAGGAGACCACGACGCAGGGCTGGCGCGACGCGCTGGAGTACTTCAACGGGCAGATCAACAACCGCACGACCCACGCCGAGTACGCGGCGCGCTACGGGGCCGCGGTCGCGGCGCTGAAGCTCAATCTCGCCGAAGTCGCCCTGCAGAATGCACTCACCGCCAGGCGTCTCGCGCCGGGCTCGTCCGTCATTCTCGACAAGGTTGTGGTGGAGGCCCGCTTCGCGGCCGCGCGCGACGACGCCGCGCGCGACGAGGCGGTCAAGCTCGCCAAGGAGAACGCGGCGCGTCACCCGCTGTCCGGCACGGCGGCCAACCACTACGTCGACCTGCTGCTGAAGACCAACCGCTACCAGGAGGCGATCACCTTCCTCCGCAACCAGGACGCGATCTCGCGCAGCCAGCCGGCCTACCACGCGCTGCTGGGCCGCGCCTACGAAGCCCTGAACCGCCGCACCCTGCACCACCAGGCCGTCGGCGAGATGTACGCGTTGTTCGGCGCCGTGGCGCCCGCGATCCAGCAACTCGAGATGGCGCGGCAGGCGAACGACGGCGACTTCTACACGATGTCGGAGATCGACGCGCGCCTGCGAGACCTGCGGGCCCAGTTCAAGCGCGAGCAGGACTTGCTGAGGGAATCGGGCCGGGCATCGCCGGACCAGGGCAAGTCCGGCCGCTGAGCCTCCCGGCCACCGGCGGCAATCCCTCGCGATCCGAAGGGTCGGGCGGGACTCCTTACAATCCAGGCTTTGCCGAACCGGACGGCACGCGATCGAAACCCTCCGCGCCGTCGCCGCAATGAACCTCGCAGAGCATCCCACTCAAACGCCGCCCGACGCGACCATCGCTCCGATCGAGACGGACGCCGTGATCGTCGGTGCCGGCCCCGTCGGCCTGTTCCAGGTCTTCGAACTCGGCCTCCTCGAGATCAAGGTGCATGTCATCGATTCGCTGAAGGAAGTCGGCGGCCAGTGCATCGAGCTCTACCCGGACAAGCCGATCTACGACATTCCGGCGATTCCGGTGTGCACGGGAAGGAACTGACGGAGAACCTGCTCAAGCAGATCGAGCCGTTCGGCGCGACCTTCCATCTCGGCCAGGAAGTCAGCGTGGTCCGCAAGGAGGACGACGGACGCTTCTATGTCGAGACGAGCGGCGGCACGCGGTTCCTCACCAAGGTCATCATCATCGCGGCCGGCGTCGGTTCGTTCCAGCCGCGCGCGCTCAAGGTGCCGGAGATCGAGAAGTTCGCCGGCACGCAGCTGTTCTACCGCGTTCGCGACCCATCGCGCTTCCACGGAAAGAACCTCGTGATCGTCGGCGGCGGCGACTCCGCGCTCGACTGGACGCTCGACCTCGTGGGCAAGGCCGAGAGCGTGGTGCTGGTGCACCGACGTGACGGCTTCCGCGCGGCGCCGGCCTCCGTCGCAAAGATGAGGGAGGCGTGCGACCAGCTGCAGATGCAGTTCCTCGTCGGCCAGATCACCGGCTTCGAGGAACAGGACGGTCGCATGACGGAAGTGCGCGTCACTTCGCTCGACGGGCTGACGCGCCGGGTGCCGCTCGACGTGCTGCTGGTGTTTTTCGGCCTGTCGCCGAAGCTCGGCCCGATCGCGGAATGGGGCCTCGACCTCGAACGCAAGCAGATCCTGGTCGACACGGAGAAGTTCGAGACCAACGTCCCGGGCATCTTCGCCGTCGGCGACATCAACACGTACCCGGGCAAGAAGAAGCTGATCCTCTCCGGCTTCCACGAAGCGGCCCTGGCGGCGTTCGGGTCGACGCGCTACATCTTCCCCGAGCGCAAGGTGCACCTGCAGTACACGACGACGAGTCCGAAGCTGCACAAGATTCTCGGGGTCGAGAGCCCGGTGTTCGACTGAGGACGAACCCCGTTCGTTCTCCGTGTTTGCGCGGCGGGCGCGAAGCGGCGGGTGGGCCTGCGGTGGCGGTCAGCGCTTCGCGCTGACTTCGCTGCGCTGCTCGAAGAGGGATCGCGCCGCGTAACTCGCTCTGCGCGCTACGCGCGCGCCGCTCGGACAGACGCGGCGAGTCAGAAGGGGAGCGCGCTGCGCGCGCCGATCCCTCTTCTGCGCTGCTCGCCGCCCCCGTAAGGCCCGCCCGCCGCTTCGCGCCCGCCGCTCCGCCGTGCCGAGGCAAGGGCAAGTGCAAGAGCGAATCTCCATCGCCGAAGGCCGCCGCTCTTCTCGCCTCTCGCAGTTGCGGTGCCGTGGCAGGCGGGGTGCGGCGACGGCGCGTTCTGTGGCGGCGAGCAGCGGAGGGCGGAGGTCGGCGCGAAGCGCCTCGTTTCTAACTCGCCGCGGCATGTTTGAGCGGCGCGCGCGCAGCGCGCAGAGCGAGTTCCGCGGCGCGACCTCCGGCCGAGCAGCACAGCGAAGTCGGCGCAGCCGACCGCCACGGCACGCGCCGTCGCCGCGCCCCGCCTGCCGCGGCATGGCGACGACCCGGCGACGGCTCGAAGACAACCTACCGCGGCACTCGCAACCGGAGAGTCGACCTCGCTACGCTCTCCCCATGGATGAGATCGTCAAGGCCGCCATGGCCAAGTGGCCGAACGTCCCCGCCGTCTACGACTGGCTGGAACTGACCGCGCGCGGTGAGTGGAAGATCAGGGGCGAGCCGATCGACAACGCGTCGATCCGCGACTTCATCGCACGCAACTACGCGCACGACGATCACGGCAACTGGTTCTTCCAGAACGGCCCGCAGCGCGTCTTCGTTTCGCTCGAGGCGACGCCGCTGATCTATCGACTCGACGGATCCGGGCGCCTGCAGGCGCACACGGGAGCGCCGGCGCGCGAACTGCTGGGCGTATTCGCGGACGCGGAAGGACACCTCTTGTCGAGACCGAACTCGGGCCCGGGACTGATCGACAGCCGCGACACCGCGAATTCGCGGAGCGGCTGGTCGACGGCGAGGGGAACGCGCTCGACGAACACAGTCTCGAGCGATGGATGGCAGGCGACGGCGAGGCGTTCCTGAAAACGGACGGGCTCGAGGTAGAGCACGACAGCCCGACGGTTCGGGTCGAGCGCGTCCGATCGAGCGGCTGGCCGGACACGTTCGGCTTCGTCGCCAGGCCCGGCGACGGCAAGGTCACCTGAGCCCGCAGCGCCAGCCCACGGCGACTCATCCGCGCCCGCTGAAGAATCGCTCGAGGCGTTCCGGCAGGAAACGCAGGTGCCCCGGAAAGCGGCCGCTCGCGAAGCCGATGTGCCCGCCCTCGTCCGGCTGCTCCAGCGTGACGTCGCTCGACACGTCCGTCCGGCCCAGGGAGGCTCTCGGCGGGAACGAATGGATCGTTGCGAGCGTTCAGCACGAGGTGCGGCACGCGCACGTTGCGAAGCAGCGGCTTGGCCGACGCGCGCGTCCAGTAATCGATCGTGTCGCGGAAGCCGTGCACGGGCGCGGTGTACAGGTTGTCGAACTCGTAGAGGTTGCGCGCGCGTCGCAGCACGTCGACGTCGATCGCGTAACCGAAGCGCTGCGCCTTGTCGCGCGCCTTGTCCTTCAGCGTGGCGAGGAACATCTTCGTGTACAGCAGGTTGAAGCCGCGTCCGATGGCGTGTCCCCCGGCGACGAGGTCCAGCGGCGAGCCGACCGACGCGGCGGCGGTGACGAACCGCGCCTCCGCGCCGCGCTCGCCGAGCCACTTGGCGAGCATGTTGCCGCCGAGCGAGATGCCGACGGCGTGCAGCGGCGCGGCCGGCCAGCGTGCGCGGAAAGTGCGCAGCACCCAGTCGCCCTCCTCCGAGTCGCCCGAGTGATAAGCACGGAGCAACAGGTTCGGTTCACCCGAGCAGCCGCGAAAGTGAACGACCGCCGCGCGCCATCCGAGGTCCGCGAAGTGACGCATCGTCGCGCGTGCGTAGTGGCTGCTCGAGTCACCTTCGAGGCCGTGGAACATCGCCAGCAGCGGCGCCTCGGACGCAGGGGGCTCTGGCTGCGCGACGTCGACGTCGATGAAGTCGCCATCGGGCGTCGGCCAGCGTTCGCGGCGATAGGCGACTTTCGGCAGCGGCACGAGCCGCGCCGGCCAGATCGTCTGCAGGTGTCCGCCAGGCAGCCAGCGCGGCGCGCGATAGGTCGAGGTCACGAGAGGCATGGCGGCATGGCGACGGAGCGCCGGCAGGCGCCCTCGCAGTGCGTCAGTGCAAAACCGTGTGCGACTCGTCGAAGCTGGCCGCCTCGCCGTCGGGTGCCGCGGACGCGTGGTGCAGCACCATCTTCCATCCGGCCCCGGTCTTGATGTAGGCATTGGTCGCGATGACGCGCGCGATGCGGCGCTCGCGACCCTGCGTGACGAGCACTTCCTCGACGACGTTGTGGACCGCGACCGTCGGCGTGTCGAGCGACTTGCGCGACGAGCTGCGCACGTGCAGCGGTCCGCTGGACAGGATGGCCGCCCACGACGCCCGCACGGCGCCGTGGCCGGTCAGGCGCGGCCCTCCCGGATGGACGCAGACGACGTCGTCGTCCTCGAGCCACAGCTCCGCGATCGCCGCCGCGTCGGCGTTGTCGAGCGCCTCGTAGAAGGCGTGCTCGCACTCCTCCGACGAGGAAAACAGCAGGGGACGCGTCAGGCTCGACATGCGACGGGTCAGTGGCCCCTGGCAGCACTTCACCGGCCCGCAGGCGGTACACGGTGCCGCAGTACGGGCACATCGCCTGGCCGGTGTGCGCGAGCTCGAGGAACACGCGCGGATGATGGTTCCACACCGGCATCGCCGGGTTCGGACAGAACGCAGGCAGGTCCTTCGCGGCCAGTTCGACGACCGGACCCTCCTTGGTTGCGCTCATACCAGCGTCAGCCAGTGCCTGTACTTCTCGGCGCGGCCGTTGACGACGTCGAAGAAGAGGTTCTGGATGCGTTCCGTCACCGGGCCGCGGCGACCGGCGCCGATCGGGCGCCCGTCGAGTTCGCGGATCGGCGTGATCTCGGCGGCCGTGCCGGTGAAGAACGCTTCGTCGGCCAGGTACACGTCGTCGCGCGTCATCGGCCTGGACGCGACGGTGAGTCCGATGTCGCGCGCGAGCTCGATCACGGTGGCGCGCGTGATTCCGGTCAGGCCGGACACCATCTCGGGCTCGACCAGCTGGCCGTCCCTGACGATGAAGAGGTTCTCGCCCGCGCCCTCCGCGACGAAGCCCTGGGTGTCGAGCAGCAGCGCTTCGTCGTAGCCGTCGCGCGTCGCTTCCATGTTCGCGAGGATCGAGTTCACGTAGTGGCCCGCCGTCTTGGTGCGGACCATCGACACGTTGATGTGATGGCGCTGGAACGACGACGTCTTCACGCGGATGCCCTTGAGCAGGCCCTCCTCGCCGAGGTACGCGCCCCACGGCCACGCGGCGATCGACACGTGGACGGACGCGCCCTTGGGGCTGACGCCCATCTTCTCGGAGCCGTAGAACGCCAGCGGCCGCAGGTAGCACGACTCGAGCTTGTTCGCGCGCACCACCTCGCGCTGCGCCTCCATCAGCTGCTCGCGCGAGTACGGCATCTCCATCATGAAGACCTTCGCGGAGTTGAACAGCCGGTCGGTGTGCTCCTTCAGCCGGAAGATCCCCGTGCCGGCGGGCGTCTTGTACGCGCGCACGCCCTCGAAGACGGCGAGGCCGTAGTGCAGCGAGTGCGTCAGGACGTGCGTCGTGGCGTCGCGCCACGGCACCAGCTTGCCGTCGTACCAGATGAACCCGTCGCGGTCAGCCATCGACATCGCGTCTTCTCCCCTTGAATCTTTCACGCCGGCGCGCTGCGCGCGCCCGCTCACGCTGAAGGCTGCGATTCTAGCGAACCGCGTGCGGTCGACGTGGCTTCCTATAATCGGCGCTCCTAGGAGTCCCCGTGTCCTCATCTGCGACCGCCGGACGGCAGATTTCGCTGCTCGCCATCTGCCAGGCGCTGCTGTACGTCAACAACGTCACGCTGATCTCCATCAACGGCCTCGCGGGGCTCGCGCTGTCGCCGACGCCGCTGTTCGCGACGCTGCCCATCACCGCGTACATCGTCGGCTCGGCGCTCACCACCGTCCCCGCGTCGCTCGCGATGGCGCGCTGGGGACGGCGCGCCGGCTTCATGTTCGGCAGCGGGATGGGGATCGTCGGCACTTCGACGGCCGCGTTCGGCATGTTCACCGGCAGTTTCGTGCTGCTGTGCCTGGGGACGTTCTGCACGGGCATCTACAACGCGTTCGCGCAGTACCTGCGCTTCGCCGCAGTCGACGTGGCCGACGCCTACGACCCTACGCTGAAGGAACGCGCGATCTCCTGGGTGCTGGCGGGCGGCATCGCCGGCGGGCTGGTCGGGCCCGAGCTGTCGAAGCACACCGTGAACCTGCTGCCGGTCGCGTTCGCCGCGAGCTACCTCGTGCTGGCAGCGGTCGCACTGGTGGCAGGCCTCGTCGCCAGCCGACTCGCCATTCCGCAGGCCGTCATCTCCGCCAACGCGGCGGCGGCGCGTCCCGCTCGGGCACGATCGCGCGCCAGCCCGACGTTCGTCGTCGCGGTCGCCGTCGGCGCGATCAGCTACGGCAGCATGAACCTGCTGATGACCGCCACGCCGCTGGCGATGAAGGTCTGCGGCTTCGGCTACCCGGACACCGCCGACGTGATCAAGTGGCACGTGGTCGGCATGTTCGCTCCCGGATTCTTCACCGGCCACCTCATCCGCCGCTTCGGCGTGCTGACGATCATGCTGGTCGGTTGCGTGCTGATGTTCCTGACGGTCGGCATCGCGCACGCCGGCCTCACCTACTGGCACTTCTGGTTCGCGCTGTTCACGCTCGGGATCGGCTGGAACTTCATGTTCGTCGGCGCCACCACGCTGCTGACGACGACCTATACCTCGGCCGAGAAGGCCAAGGTCCAGGGCGTGAACGACCTCACGGTCTTCGTCACGATGATCTCGTCGTCGGCCGCCTCCGGCGCGCTGGTGTCGACCAGCGGCTGGACTGACCTCAACGTGTACGCGCTGCCGGCGCTCGTGCTGGCCACGCTCGGCGCCGGTCTACCTGATGCTGCGGCCCGCGCATCGACCGGACCGGGGCCGCGTGATGCTGAAGCGCGTCTTGGCACCGATCCGGCGATCGCCACGCGGCGGCGGCATGCCTTCGTGCGCGGCGTGCGCGCGTCGCGCCGGCGATCATCGCCACCGGGACGTGGGGGCTCGTCACCGGCGTGGCGATGGTCAAGGTCGGGCTGACCACGGCACAGGCGCTCGGCATGTCGCTGCTCGTCTACGCGGGGTCGGCGCAACTGGCCGCGCTGCCGCTGATCGCCGCGGCCGCGCCGATCTGGGTCGTGCTGCTCACCGCCACGGTCGTGAACCTGCGCTTCGTGATCTTTTCGGCGGGGCTGCGGCCGTTCTTCAGGCGGTTCTCGCTCGGACGCCGGCTGTTCCTCGGCTACGTGACCACCGACATCGGTTTCGCACTGTTTCTCTCGCGCTTCGTCAACGCGCCGGACGAGGAGCGCGGCTCGCCGGAGCAGGTGTGGTTCTTTCTCGGCATGGCGGCCGGCAACTGGATGGCGTGGCAGACGATGTCCGTGCTCGGCATCTTCCTCGCCGCCCAGATCCCGGGGGCGTGGGGACTCGAGTTCGCATCGATCCTCGCCCTCATCGCGATGACGCTGCCGATGATCGCGAGCCGCCCGGCACTGGTCGGCGCGGCGACCGCGGGAGTCGTCGCCGTCCTGGGCGCCGCCCTTCCGCTGAAGCTGGGCCTGGTCGCCGCCGTGGTGGTCGGCATCGCGGCCGCAATGAGCGCGGAAGTCCTGCTCGAACGGATCGGAGCGCGAACGTGAGCGATCGGCTGATCTGGATCGTCACTCCCCCTCGGGGACGGCGCGCAGCGCAAGGGGGCACGACTTGCGCGCACGGCCGCTCCGGCGCTCGTCGGCCTGACCGCAGTCACGGTCGCGACCCGTTCGGCGTTCCTCCGGCGCGGTGCTCGGCGAACGCTTCAGGCTGCCTGAACGGGTGCAGCACGGCCTGCGCTACGCGCCGGCGTGCGCCCTCGTGGGGCTGATCGCTCCCGAACTCGCGCTGGCCGACGGTTCGCTCGCGCTGTCCCTCGCCAACCCGAAGCTCGTTGCCGGCATCGCCGCCGGCGCGGTCATGCTCGGCACGCGCAGCATGATCGCGGCGATTGCGGTGGGCATGCTGGCTTTCACGGCCCTGCGGATCTTCGCGGCCTGAGCGACGACGGCCTCGCCGCGCGCTGCGCGCCGCGCCGTCAGCGGGCGTCGAGACCCCGATGGGCGTGCCGCACCGCGGGCAGCACCCACACGACGAGAGCGAGCGTCGCCAGCGCGACGAACGACGCGGCGAGCATGAAGGCGGCGGTCGCGCCTGAAGTCACCCACAGCCAGCCGAACACCGCCGAGGCCGGAAGCAGAAGCAGGCCCTTGGCGAGGTAGTACCAGCCGTACGCGGTCCCCAGCCGCTGCTGCGGCACCAGGTCCGCGATGAGCGCCCGTTCCGACCCCTCCGTGGCGGCCATGTAGACGCCGAGCAGGATGGCGGCCGGCCACATCAGGGTCACGTCGCTGGTCCAGCCCAGCACGACGAACAGCACGACGTGCAGCACCCAGCCGACCGTCAGCAGCGGCACGCGCCCGACGCGATCGGAGTGCGCCGACAGCGGCACCGCGAGAAGGGTCGACGTCGCCGCCACCACCGCCCACAGCAACGCGGCCTGCGCGACCGGCATGCCGAGGTCGTGCGCGCGCAGGATCACGAACGCGTTGGAGGCCTGCCCGAGCGTGAAGATCGAGATGGCGGCGAGCAGGCGCCGGAAGCCGGGCGGCAGGCCGCGCCAGGTCCAGTCCGGCCTGGCCGGCGCGGCCACGGCACCGTCGCGCGGCTCCTTCACCGACACGGCGAGCGCGACGCACAGCGCTCCCGGCACGGCGGCCCACAGGAGGATGTCGCGCAACGGAATGTGCAGCGCCAGCAGGCCGGCGGCGAGCAGCGGACCGATGACGGCGCCGGCGTTGTCGAACGCGCGGTGCAGGCCGAACGCGATCCCGCGCCGTGCGGCCGGCACCGAACGCGCGAGCAGCGCGTCGCGCGGCGACGAGCGCAGGCCCTTGCCGAACCGGTCGAGCACGCGCAGCGTCAGCACCATGGGCCACGACGCCGCGAGCGCGAGCAGCGGCCGCGCCACCGCCGCGAAACCGTAGCCGACGACCATGAACAGCCTTGGCGCGCCGCACGCGGTCGTACCAGACGCCGGAGACGAGCTTCAGCAGCGCCGACGTCGCCTCGGCCGCGCCCTCGATGAGCCCGAGCGCGCGCGGACCGGCGCCGAGCACCGTCGCGAGGTACAGCGGCAGCAGCGGATAGACCAGTTCCGAGGCGGCGTCGTTCAGCAGGCTGATGAGGCCGAGGACCCACACGGTCGACGGCAGCGCGCGCAGCGCGTCGCGCATCAATCGACCCCGAAGACGTCCGTCCACAGGCGCCGCACGGCGGCCGCCTGCGCTTCGACCTCCGCCGGCTCGACCCGTGCGCGCTCGGCGCCGTTCAGGCGCAGGCGGTGCTGCAGGGCGCGGAACGTGCGGTACGCGTCGGCGACTTCGCGTGCGAGCGTCATGTCGATCAGCCGCATGCCGCTGGCCATCTGCAGCAGCGCGATGTTGCCGAGGTTGCGCACGAGGTCGCCGTGGCGGTGCGAGTGCGCCAGCACCAGGTACTGGACGATGAACTCGATGTCGACCATGCCGCCGCGATCGTGCTTCAGGTCGAACAAGGCGCTGGCGTTCGGGTGGCCGTCGAGCATCTTCTGGCGCATCGCCAGCACTTCGCTCTTCAGCTTCGTGAGATCGCGCTCCTGCGTCAGCACGTGGACGCGCTCGGCCTCGAAGCGGTGGCCCAGTTCGAAATCCCCGGCGCAGTGGCGCGCGCGCGTCAGCGCCTGGTGTTCCCACACCCACGCGCCCATGCCGTCCTCGTTGCGCTGGTAGCGCGAGAACGCGTCGAGCGAGGACACCATCAGCCCGGCGTTGCCGTTCGGCCGCAGCCGCAGGTCGATGTCGAACAGGTTGCCCGACGAGGTCTGGGCCGTGAGCCAGGTGACCAGGCGGCGCGCGAGCACCGAGTAGACGTCGGGCGCATCCGGGTGGTCGTCGTCGAACAGGAAGATCAGGTCGAGGTCCGAGACATACCCGAGCTCCTTCCCGCCGAGCTTGCCGTACCCGATGACGGCAAAGCGCGGCACCTCGCGGTGCCGCTTGGCGATCGTCGCCCACACGCGCTCCAGCGTGAGCCCGAGCGTGAAGTCGGCGAGCGCCGACAGGTGATCGGCGAGCCGCTCGACCGTCAGGCGGCCGTCGAGGTCGGCCACCAGCAGCCGCAGCACCTGGGCGTGGTGGACATCCCGCAGCAGGTTCATCTGCCGCTCCTGGTCGCCTTCGGCTTCGTCGAGCTGGCGCCGGACCAGGGCGGACCATGCGGCCCAGTCGGGCTCGCGCTCGTGCAGCCGCTCGTCGAGCAGTTCGTCGAGCAGGATCGGATGGAGCACCAGGTAGTCAGCCGCCCAGCGGCTGGCCGCGAGCATGCGCATCACGCGCTCGAACGCGTGCGGGAACTGGTTCAGCAGCGTCACGTAGGTGTTGCGGCCGGCGATGACCTCGGCGAGCTGCGCGAAGCGCGCGAAGTGCTCGTCCGGACCGATGTCGTGCGCGGCGCTGGAGCCGTGCGACAGCTCGATCGCGGAAACGAGCGCCCGCTGCAGCAGGCGTTCGATGCCGGCGCGCGCGGCCGCGCTCGCGCCCTGCACGCGTCGCCCGTTCAGCACGCCGCGCAACCGCTGCGCCGTTCCGGGCGGATCGCGGAAGCCCTGCTCCTCCAGATGATCGACCAGGGGCGCGTCGTCGCCGTCGCCGGGCGTGTTCCACGACGCCGGCATCGGCGCCTGGCGCGTGGTCTCGGTCGGCTCGGAGAACACGGAGTCGAACACGCCGTCGACGAAGTCCTGCACGGCCCGGTATTCGCCGAGCATGGCGTCGACGCTCGACGCGCCCAGGAGGCGTGCGACGCGCGCACGCGCCTCGCGGTCGGGCGGCAGCGCGTGGGTCTGCGCGTCGTCCACGTACTGCAGCGCGTGCTCGAGGTTGCGCAGGAACACATAGGACGTCGCGAGCCGGTCGCACGTGGCGGCCGGCAGCACGTCCTGGCGACCGAGCGTGGCCAGCGTCTCCAGGGTCGAGCGCGAGCGCAGGCCGGGATCGCGCCCGGCGCGGATGATCTGGAACGCCTGCGCGATGAACTCGATTTCGCGGATCCCGCCGCGGCCGAGCTTGACGTTGTCGGCGCGCTCCTCGCGGCCGGCGTTGCGCCGGGAGCTCTCGGCGCGGATCAGTCCGTGCAGTTCGCGCAGCGCGTTGATCGCCCCGAAGTCGAGGTACTTGCGGAAGACGAAGGGCCGCACGACCGCGAAGATCGAGCCGGCCTGCCGATCGAACTGCGCGGACGACGCGAACACCGGCGCCGACACGACCCGCCCCTTCAGCCAGGCGAAGCGCTCCCACTCGCGCCCCTGGACCATCAGGTACTCCTCGAGCATCGCGCTCGAGACCGCGAGCGGGCCCGCGTCGCCGTTGGGGCGCAGCCGCATGTCGACGCGGAACACGTAACCGTCGGCGGTGACGTCCGAGATCGCCGGAATGACGCGGCGCCCGAGGCGGATGAAGAACTCGTGGTTGCTGAGCGGCCGGATGTCGCCGCCGCCGGGCAGCGGGCGCGTTTCGCCGTCCTCGTCGTAGACGAAGATCAGGTCGATGTCGGAGGAGACGTTCAACTCGCCACCGCCGAGCTTGCCCATGCCGATCACGAGCAGGTCCTGCGGCTCGCCGGCCTCGCTCGTCGGCACGCCGTGCACCTCGGCGAGATCGCGGGCGTGGACCGCGACCGCGCGCTGCACGGCCAGTTCGGCCAGCGCGGTGGTGGTCGACACGACCTCCGGCAGCCCGCAGGCGCCGGTGGCATCGCGCACGACCAGCGACGCGATCACGCGCCGGCGCAGCCGCCGCAGGTCCGCCGCCACGCGTTCCGGGGTTTCCGGCGCGACGACCCCGAGCTCGCGCGCCATGCGCGCCGCCGGCCAGCCTTGCTGCGCCCAGGCCGACAGCAGCTCCGATCGCCGCGCGTCGTCGGCGCCGGCCTCGCGCTGCAGCGTGCGCTCGACGAAGTGCGACAGCGACGGCACGTCGCGGGGTTCGACGCGCTCGCCCCGCCAGTCGCGCCCTGCCAGAAAGTCCGGATCTTTCACTCTTGTTCGCGGTCGAATCGGTCGATGGCTGTGAAGGTCGCTGTGATAGAGTGCCGCGGTCCCAGCAGGGTCTCCGTCCGACCGGACGCGCCAGGCCCGACCGGATCGGCGACCGGATCGATGCCCGCATTCTACGGAGCGCCTGCGCAGGTCCACTTGATGCCGTCCACATCCACTCCCTAGCCTCGTGTCCGATCAGCCGCGCCCGGATCCGTCGCCGCCGGGCGACGACCACCCGAGTCACCCGTCCCTCGCCGCCGAACTGAGTGCCACCGCGCACCGGGTCGAGCACGCCGTCGAGGAAAAGCTCGAACACGGCATCGAGGTCGCGGAGCAGACCATCGTCCGCCGCTTCGGCCTCGGCGCGCTGCGCGCGGTGCGCACGACGCTGCGGTTCGCGTTCTGGTCGCTGGTGGCGGCCTACTTCGCGTTCGGCGCGCTGCTGCTCGTCACCCGCTACTACGTGCTGCCGCGCATCGACCAGTGGCGGCCGCAGATCGAGGACATCGCCGGCCGCGCGCTGCAGGGCACCGTCACGTTGGGCGGATCGAAGTCGGCTGGCGCGCCTTCAATCCGCATCTGTCGCTCAGCGACGTGCAGGTCACCGGACCGCACGGCGGCCCGCCGCTCGCGCTGCCGCGAGCCGACGCCACCGTCTCGTGGCTCAGCCTGGTGCAGATGGAGCCGCGGTTCGTCGCGCTGCGCCTGCTGACGCCGGAGGTGTCCGTCGTTCGCCTGGTCGATGGCAATTTCACCGTCGCCGGCTTCGTCATCGAGCCGGGCAAGTCCGGATCCGAAGGAGTCGCCCGCGCTCGACTGGCTGCTCTCGCAGGACCGGGTCGTCGTCCGCGACGGCCACGTCGTGTATCGCGACGAACGCGCCGAAGCGAGCCGATGCAGTTCGAGCTGAACGACGTGAACCTGGTCGTGAAACATTCGCTCGGCGCGCACACGATCGCGCTGCAGGCGCTGCCGACCGCCGAGTTCGCCGGCCCGATCGACATTCGCGGGACGATGACGACCGGCGCGTTCGCGCGTCTGTCCGACGTGAGCCAGTGGAAGGGGCAGGCATTCGTCCAGCTCGACTTCGTCGACCTGGCACTGCTGTCGCGGCTGGTTCCCGTGCCGGTGCCGGTCGAGCAGGCGTACGGGGCGCTGCGCGTGTGGATGGGCTTCGACGACGGCCACATTGTCCGCACGACGGCCGACGTCGCGCTGCAGGACGTGACGACGCGCCTCGCGAAGGAACTCGAGCCGCTGCGGCTCGCGTACCTGCAGGGCCGCTTCACGCAGCGCCAGTGGGGCGACGTGTGGCCGGTCGGCCGCGGCGGCCAGGAGTTCGGTCTCACGGGAACGACGTTTCGCACGGCCGACGGCCTGATCTTTCCGACCATGGACGTCAAGGTGCGCCGCACGCGCGCCGCCGGCAGTGAACCACAGCGCACGGCGATCGAGGCGTCGCGCGTCGATCTCGAGAGCCTCGACGCCGTGCTTGCGCACCTGCCGCTGCCGGGCGACCTGTACGACAAGGTTGCCCGGCATGCATTGCGCGGAACGCTGGCCGGGCTGTCGCTGGCGTGGAGCGGCGAGGCGGCCGCGACGGCCGACATCGCGCTGGAGGCGCGGTTCAGCGGCCTGTCGAGCGCGGCCCTGCCCGCGGCGGAGGATGCCGCATCGAAGGTCGGCGTGCCGGGATTCGAGAACCTCGGCGGCGCCGTGCGCATGGAAAAGGGAGCCGGCACGCTCGAACTCGCGGCGACCGACGCGGCGCTCGTGTTGCCCGGCGTCTTCGAGGAACCGCGGCTGCCGCTGAAGCAGCTGCTCGGGACCATCCAGTGGAAGCAGGGCGAAACGCTCGAAGTCCGCGCCGAGAACCTGCGGGCATCGAACGACGACATCGACGTGACGGCGAACGGCACGTACCGCACGGCGCCGTCGGGCCCGGGCTCGATCGACCTCGCGGGCCGCATCGTGCGCGCGAACGCGGAGGCCGCCCATCGGTACATCCCCACGGTGGTCGGCACGGGCGCGCGCACGTGGCTGCGGCACGCGCTCGTCAAGGGACGCCTGAACGACGCACCGTTCAAGCTCAAGGGCGACCTCGCGCACTTTCCGTTCACGAACCCGGCGGAAGGCGACTTCCGCATCGCCGGCCGCGTGACGGGCGCCACCCTGGACTTCCTCCCAGGCGCAGCCGAACGGCGACGGCACGGCCGGCGGAACCGGGCAGCGTGTGGCCGATCCTCACCGACATCGACGCGGACCTCGTCTTCGAGCGCGCGTCGATGACGATCACCGCGCAGCGCGGCCGCGCCTACGGCGCGCGGATCGAGCAGGCAATGGCGCGCATCGCGCACCTCGGGCGGGACGCCACGCTCGACGTGAAAGGCCAGGTAGCCGGACCGCTGGCCGACCTGCTGCGCTACGCGAACGCCAGTCCGGTGAAAGGCTGGATCGGCGGGATCACCGACGGCGCCGAAGCGCAGGGCAACGCCCGGCTCGACCTCGGACTGCTGATCCCGCTGGGACACGCCGCGGACGCCAGGGTCAACGGCGCCATCGCGTTCCAGAACAACAACCTCGCCCTCGCCGGCCTCCCGCCGTTCACGCGGACCAGCGGCACGCTGAATTTCCACGAGCGCGGCGTGCGCATCAACAACCTGTCGACCAACCTGCTCGGCGGTGCCGCGCGCCTCGACGCCTCGACGCGCGCCGACGGCGCACTGCTGTTCAACGCCGCCGGCTCGGCGACGCCCGCGGGGCTGCGCGGCGCGGTCCCCTTCGCGCCGCTGCAGCGCCTGCTCGACAAGTCAAGCGGGAGCGCGCGCTACCAGGCGGCGGTCGTCGTGAAGGACGGCACCGAGCTGCGCATCGACAGCGACCTCACCGGCCTCGCCATCGACGGCATCGCGCCGCTGCGCAAGTCCGCCGCCGAGAACCTGCCCTTCCGGATCGAGCGCACCACGCGCGCCGCGGTCGACGACCTGCAGGTGCAGGCCGGGCGCGCGCTCGGCGTCCGCATCGAACGCCGTCGCACGGACGCGACCGGCGAGCTGCGCTTCGACTCGGGGCGTGGTCGCGGTGAACGAGCCGGCCAACCTTCCGGAGCGGGGCTTGCTCGTCATCGCCACGCTGCCGCGCCTCGACGTCGATGCGTGGTCGAACCTGCTGGCGCCGGACTGCGCCGCCGGCACGTGGCGCCCGCCCGGCCGCGGCCGACGACGACCTGCACATCGACTTCATCGCGCTGCGCACCGACGAACTCGTCGTGCAGGGTCACACGGTGCGCAACCTGACGCTGGGCGCGACGCGGGAGGACGACGGCGGCTATGCGGCCAACGTGGTGTCGGACGGCGCGACCGGGATTCGTCGGCTGGCGCCCGGCCAGCGATCCGCAGTCGCTGGGGCAGATCACGGCACGACTGTCGCGGCTGGTGATCACCGCCAGGAAGGAAGCAGGAAGTCGTCGCGGTGCTGCGCGCGCCACCGAAGCAGATTCCCTCGCTGGAGAGTCAGCGTCGAGCAGTTCGAGCTGTCCGACATGAAGCTCGGGCGGCTCGACCTCGTCGCGCAGAACATCGGCAGCGGCGCGAGCGGCACCTGGCGGCTGCGTCGCCTCGACATCACGAATCCGGACATGACGTTCGCCTCCACCGGCGAGTGGGGCACGGCGCCGGCGGGCGGCAACCGCCGCATGCAGCTGAAGTTCACCATCGACGCCGCGGATGGCGGCGCCGCCCTGACCCGTATCGGCTACCCCGCCGCGCTGTCGCGCGGCACCGGCCGCATCGAGGGCGACGTCCAGTGGCTCGGCTCGCCGCTGGACATCGACTACCCGACGCTCGCCGGGCGCTTGAGCATCGCGATCGACGACGGCCGGTTCCTGAAGGTCGATCCGGGCAACGCCGCGCGCCTGCTCGCGCTGCTGTCGCTGCAGTCGATCGGTCGCACCCTCGCGCTCGACGGCGGTTCGCAGTTCGCCGAGGGATTCGCGTTCACGTCGATCCGCGCCGACGCCACGATCGACCGCGGCATCCTGAAGACCGACAACTTCCGGATGAGCGGCGCGAGCGCGGCGGTCCTGATGTCCGGCACGCTGGACCTGGGCAGGGAAACGCAGCAGCTGTCGATCGTGGTGCTGCCCGTGATCGACGCGAGCACCGCGGCGCTCGCGGTCGGCGTCGTCAACCCGGTGCTCGGACTGGGCACGTTCCTCGCCCAGTTCGTGCTGCGGGACCCGTTGTCACGGGCCTTCGCGCTCCAGTACGACGTCACCGGATCCTGGACCACTCCGACCATCACGCGCCAGACGCGCATCACGCCGTCGCCAGTCCAACGGAGGCCAACAAATGACCCTCACCGCCCGCGTCGCCGCCGTGCAGATGGTTTCGAGCACGCGCGTCGAGGACAACCTGAACGCCGCCGCCGCGCTGATCGAGGAAGCGGCGGGCACCGGCGCGCAGCTCGTCGCGCTGCCCGAGTACTTCTGCCTGATGGGCCAGCGCGACAGCGACAAGGTGGCGCTGCGCGAGCCGGACGGCCGTGGTCCGATCCAGGACTTCCTCGCGGACCAGGCACGCAGGCACGGCATCTGGCTGGTCGGCGGCACGCTGCCGCTGGAAGCGCCCGAGCCCGACCGCGTGATGAACTCGGTGCTCGTCTACGGCCCCAGCGGCGATCGCGTCGCGCGCTACGACAAGATCCACCTGTTCCGCTTCACGAAAGGCGACGAGACCTACGACGAAGCGCGGACGATCGCGCCCGGCAGCGCCGTGTCGACCTTCGTGTTCGCGCCGGCAGGGCGGCCCGCGCCTCACGGTCGGGCTGTCGGTCTGCTACGACCTGCGCTTTCCCGAGCTCTACCGGGCGATGCCGCGGCCGGACCTGATCCTGGTGCCGGCCGCGTTCACCGCGACGACCGGCAAGGCGCACTGGGAAATCCTCCTGCGCGCACGCGCGGTCGAGAACCTCGCGTACGTGCTCGCGCCGGCCCAGGGAGGCCAGCACGAGAACGGCCGGGCGACCTACGGCCACTCGATGCTGATCGACCCGTGGGGCACCGTGCTGGCCAATCGCCCTGACGGGCCTGGGGTTGTGTTCGGCGACATCGACCCGCAGTTGATCGCTGCGTGCCGCGCGTCGCTGCCGGCCCTCGAGCACCGAACCCTCTGCTGAGCGCGCGTCCGTACAATCGCGCCTCCCTTGCCGCCCTTGCCGACCGGACACCGATGAAGCCTTCCGATCCCGCCCTCGACCGCCTGGCCGTCGCCAAGCAGATGCTGCTCGACCCGTACGGCCTGGACGAGGCGAAGCTGCAGCGCTCGCTGGCGTCGATCTTCGAGCACCGTGCCGATTACGCCGACCTGTACTTCCAGTACACGCGCTCGGAGTCGTATTCGCTCGAGGAAGGCATCGTCAAGAGCGGCAGCTTCGACATCGAACAGGGCGTGGGCGTGCGCGCGGTCGTGGGCGACAGGACCGCGTTCGCCTACTCGGACGACATCTCGCTCGACGCGCTCGCCGAGGCGGCGGTGTCGGCGCGCTCGATCGCGCGCCACGGCGCCGGCAAGGTCAAGGTCGCGCCGAAGATGTCTTTGCGCGCGCAGCCGACGCTCTATGGCGCGCACGATCCGGTGGCGTCGCTCGACGCAGCCGCGAAGATCCGGATGCTCGAAAAGGTGGAACGGCTCGCGCGTGCGCGCGACAGCCGGGTGAAGCAGGTGATGGCCAACCTCGGCGCGGAGTACGACGTCGTGCTGGTCGCGCGCAGCGACGGCGTGCTCGCGGCCGACGTGCGTCCGCTGGTGCGGCTGTCGGTCAACGTGATCGTCGAGGACGGCGGCCACCGCGAGCAGGGATTCTCCGGCGGCGGCGGACGTTACGACCTCGCCTACTTCGACGACGCGCTGCTGGCCGACTACGCGAACAAGGCGGTCGACCAGGCGCTGGTGAACCTCGTGGCGAAGCCGGCCCCGGCGGGGATCATGCCGGTCGTGCTCGGACCCGGCTGGCCCGGCATCCTGCTGCACGAGGCGATCGGCCACGGACTCGAAGGCGACTTCAATCGCAAGGGGTCGAGCGCGTTCGCGGGCAAGGTCGGCCAGCGCGTGGCGTCCAGGGGCGTGACCGTCGTCGACGATGGCACGCTCGCCAACCGGCGCGGATCGCTGAACGTCGACGACGAAGGCAACCCGACGCAGAACACGGTGCTGATCGAGGACGGCGTGCTGCGCGGCTACATCCAGGACTCGCTGAACGCGCGCCTGATGAAGGTGCCGGTGACAGGCAACGCCCGCCGCGAATCGTTCGCGCACCTGCCGATGCCGCGCATGACGAACACGTACATGCTGGCCGGCGACAAGGACCCGGACGAGATCGTGCGCTCGGTGAAGAAGGGCCTCTACGCCACCAACTTCGGCGGCGGCCAGGTCGACATCACGAACGGCAAGTTCGTGTTCAGCATGGCCGAGGCGTACATGATCGAGAACGGGAAGATCACCCACCCGGTCAAGGGCGCCACGCTGATCGGCAACGGGCCGGACGCGCTCACGCGCGTGACGATGATCGGCAACGACATGGGCCTCGACCCCGGCATCGGCACCTGCGGCAAGGACGGCCAGAGCGTTCCGGTGGGCGTGGGCCAGCCGACGCTGCGCATCGAAGGCCTGACCATCGGCGGCACCGCGTAGCACCGCGCGCCTCCGATGAACGCGGCTCGCCGGGGCGGGCCGTCGCTTCCTGATTCCCCGGGTTGCCGCACCGCGCGGTTCGGTGCTACACCGTCCGCCCAGCACCGGCGTCCGGAACCGCGCTTGACGGTTAGATCACCCCACTTCTCGCTGCAGGGAGTCTCGAGGCGTTACGCGTGGACCGTGTTCGCGCTGACGGTCGCGCTGATGCTGTCCGACTACATGACGCGCAGCGTCATCAACGCGGTGCTGCCGGACCTGAAGCGGGAGTGGACGCTGGACGACAGCCAGCTCGGCCTGCTCGTCAGCATCGTGCCCCTGATCGTCGGCATCGCCGCCTGGCCGGTGGCGCTGCTCGCCGACCGCTGGGGCTACGTGAAGAGCATCACCGCAATGGCGGCGGTCTGGTGCGTGGCGACGGCGCTGTGCGGCCTGGCCCAGAGCCACTCGCAGATGCTGATGGCCCGGGCCGCCGTCGGACTCGGCGAAGCCGGCTACGGCGCGGTCGGCGCGGCCATGCTGTCGTCCGTGTTCCCGGCCGCGCGCATGTCGGCTGTCCTCGGCGCCTTCCAGGCCGCCGCCGTGTTCGGCACGGTGCTCGGCGTGGTCGCCGGCGGCGTCATCGGCGCGCGCCACGGATGGCAGGCCCCTTTCCTGTGGGTCGGCGGCGCCTCGCTGCTGCTGGTGGTGCTGTTTCCGCTGTTCGTGCGCGAGACGCCGGGCGCTCGCGGCCGGTGCGGCGGCACGACCGCGTGTTCCGCTGCGGGTAGCCGTGCGCGAAGTGCTGGCAACCCGCAGCGCGCGCTTCACTTATGTGGCAAGCGGCCTGCAGGTGCTGATACTCGCCGTGATCGGCGCGTGGATGCCGACCTTCCTCGCGCGCGAGTACGGGCTCGCGGCCGACCAGGCGGCGACGCGCGCCGGGCTGCTGATCCTGATGGCCGGTGTCGGCATGATCGCGGGCGGCGCGCTGGCCGATCGGGCCGGACGCGAGCTGGGCCGCACCAAGCTCCTATTCGCCGGCGCCTACACGCTGCTGTCGTTCCTCGTGCTGGCGACGGCGTTCGCGCTGCCGGCAGGTCCGGTGCAGATGGTGCTGCTGTTCGCCGGCACCCTGGTCGCGGGCGGACACGCGGGCGTGGCCGTGTCCGCCGTGGTCGATGTGACGCACCCGGGGCTGCGCGCGACAGCGATCGCGACCGTCGCCCTGTTCAACAACCTGCTCGGCCTCGCTCCGGGTCCGTACATCGTCGGCGTGCTGTCGGACTCGATCGGCCTGAAGTCCGCACTGACGATCGTGCCGGTGGCGGGCCTCTTCGCATCCGCCTGCTTCATGCTCGCGGCCGGCAGTTACGAGCGGGATGTGGCTGCGAAGGCTGCGCGCCTCGATCGCTAGCGCGGCGCGCGCATCTGCGCCAGGGCGGGATCGTCGGGGTTCACGGCGGCCAGCCCCTTCAGCGCCTCGCGCGCGCCCGCTTCGTCCCCGCCTTCGCTGCGGTACGTCGCGAGCGCCAGCAGCACGTCGCGGTCGCCGGTGCGCTTCGCCGCGTCCGCCAGCAGGCGGATCGCCTCGGCCCTGCGGCCGGCGTCGTGCAGGGCCAGCGCATGGAGGTAGGCGTAGCGAGGCTCCGTGGGCGCCGACTTCGACGCAGCCGCGAACTCCGCCAGCGCCTCGCCTTTCTTCCCCTGTCGCACGAGCGCCAGGCCGAGGGCTTCGTGCAGCGCCGGGGCGTTCGGCGCGGCGCGCAGGCCCTCGCGCAGGACGGACTCGGCGTCGGCCTCACGCTGCTGTTCGCGCCTGAGGTCGGCCAGGTTCACGTACGCCGGAACGAACCGGACATCCCGTTTCAGCGCTCCGCGGAACGCCGCGTCGGCCGCGGCGGGGTCGCCGCGCATCGCGTGGAGGTTGCCGAGGTTCATCCAGGCTTCCGGGCGATCGAGGTTGCCCTTTTGCACGGCTTCGTACTCGGCGATGGCGCGATCGAACGCCGGCCTGGACGCGGCGTCCAGCTGGGCGGCGTGCGGCGCCACGCGGCGCGCCGCCTCGATGCGAACCGCCCGCAGAGGATCATCCAGCAACGGCGAGATCGCAGCGACCAGCTGCGGCGCCGTCGCCGCCTGCAGCGCGACCAGGGCGGCGTGCCGCACCAGCGGATCGGCGTCGCGCAGCGCGCTGCGCACCGCGGCATCGACGCTCGCGCCCGGATAGCGCGCGAGCAGCTCGACGGCCGACGCGCGCACGATCGGCGGATAGGCGACGCTCGTGACGATGGCCGCGAGGCCGCGCGCGGCGCCCGCGCCGCCGCGGCGGCCGGCGTCGATCGCCTCGCCGAAGTGAGCTTCGCTGCGCCGCTGCGCGCCGTACCAGCGCACGACCCAGTCCGCCGACCACTGCGCCGTGCTCTCGCGGTGGCAGTCGTTGCAGGCGTTCGGGGTGCCGAGCTTCACGGACAGGTCGGGCCGCGGGACCCGCAGGCTGTGGTCGCGACGCGGATCGACCACCATGTAGGTGGTCGCCGGCATGTGGCAGTTGGCGCACTCGGCGCCGCGCGTGCCTTCGGGATGGAAGTGATGCGCCTTGCCGTCGTACTTCGACGCGAGGTGGCACTGCGCGCACACCGCGTTGCCCGGCGCGCGCAGCTTCTGCGTGTGCGGGTCGTGGCAGTCGCTGCACGTGACGCCCGCGCGGTGCATCCGGCTTTGCAGGAACGAACCCCAGATGAACACCTCGTCGCGCTGCTGGCCGTCGGCGTGATAGAGGCCCGGCGACAGCAGCGACGGCAGGTAGTGGTCCATCAGCGCGGCGCCCGCCTGCCAGCCTTCGGCAATCTGCGCCCGACGCGCATGGCAGGGACCGCAGACTTCGATCTCGCGGCCGCTGCGGCGCTCCGGCGTGCGCTTCGCGTTGCCGCTCGCGGGATCGATCTGCCACACGGCGCCGCGCCGCTCGTCGAGCGCAACCGTCAGGCCCTTCGCCGGATCGGACGACGGCCTGCCCTTCGCCCACGCGAGATGCGCCGAGCCCGGCCCGTGGCAGGACTCGCAGCCGACGCTGATCTCGGACCACTGCGTGGCGAACGCGTCCTTCGCCGCGTCGTAGCCCTTGCGCACGTTCGTCGAGTGGCAGTCGGCGCACATGAAGTTCCAGTTCTGCGACCGTTGCGTCCAGTGCAGCTCGTCGCGGAAGTCGAGCTTCTCGTCCGGATACTGGCGGAACCAGCGCTGGCCGCCGTCGCCCGCGGGGCGCGCATCCCACGTGACGGCGAGCGCCTGCAGGCGGCCGCCCGGGAGTTCGACGAGGTACTGCTGCAGCGGCTCGAGGCCGAAGGTGTACCTGACCTCGAAGTCGGCGAGCTTGCCGTCCGGACCGTCGGTGCGAACGAAGTGCTTGCCGTCGCGCTTGAAGAACTTCGACGTGACGCCATCGAAGGTGAAAGAGGTGTCGTCGAAGTTTCCGCGCACCGTGTCGGCCGACGCGTGCTGCATGGCGCCTGCGTGCTGCGACTTCTTCCACGCCGCGTGCTGGGCCTGGTGGCAAGCCACGCACTTGTCGCTGCCGACGAAGTCGGCGACGACCTTCCGCGATTCGGGGACCTCCGATATCGAGGCGCGCGGCGTGCCAGGCCGTGTCGTCCACCAGCCGATGCCGACAAGGAGTGCCAGCGCGAGGGCGAGGCCGATCCACGCGACTCGGCGCGGCGTGCGGATCGCACCGCCCGTCGCCGGAGTCGTCATTCGCTGAGTCAAAGGAAAGCCGCGCTCCCTCAAATGGCGCGGCTGGCGGGGCCGGCCGCGCCTACCAGCGGAAGCCCAGCGAAACGGCGGGGCCACTGAAGGACAGGGCCTTCATTCCGGTGTCCTCGCCGAACTTGTAGTCGAGATGACGATACGCACCGATGACTTCACCCCACGAGAACCTGTAACCGACGCCACCCATGGCCTGCCAGGTCAGGTCCGACTGCCCGGTTCCGATGTCCACGTAATACGGCGCAAACCAGTTGCCATCGCCCAGCTTCACCACGCCCTTGGCGCCGATGACCGCGTCCCATACGTCGCTCTTGACGGTCGATGCGCCGCTTCTCGCGAACTGGGGCAGCGAACCGACGTTGCCCGTGAAATTCCAGTCGGCAGTGGTGTCGATCTTCAGGTACCGGAGGCCGCCGAGCAGTTGCATCTCGTAATTGGGCTTCTCGACCAGCGCGTACGTTCCGGCCAGTCCCCACGCCCAGCCGCGCAACCGCAGGTTGACGCCCGCGTAGGCTCCGGCCGGGATGTTGATCAGTCCGCCCGGACCGCTGAGCGTCAGGTCGCGCGTGCCGCCCTTCTCCGCGTCGAAGTCGAGGTAGATGTAGTCGGTGAGGAGACCGAGCTTGCCCTTGCGCGCCTCGAGCGTGCCCATGAAAACGAACCGCAGATTGTCGAGATAGTCGCCGGCGTCGAGGCTGGCCGAGCCGCCTCCCGATGAAGCCGGGAACGTCGTCTCGCTCGAAAGCGTCGGGAACCAGCCGTAGATCTGCGCCCTGAACTTCCAGTCGCCGGCCGTAAGGTCCTGTGCCGGCGCGGCGGTGGCGCCGAGCGCAAGTGCGACGAACGAGAGCGCCCGCAGCGCACGGGTGAAAGGTAGGCTTGGCTGAAGTGTCATGGCGTCGCTCGTCTTGTGTGCTGGTGTGCGCTCGGGCATCCGCCATCGATTCTACGCGGCGCGCCTCCGCGTGATCGCTCGGCGTCGGGTGCCGACGCAAACGGGCCGCGCCCGGCGGGGCGGCGGCCCGTACGGGGCTCCGGTCGACGCTCAGTTGTTGCCCGGCCTCGACACGGCTTCCATCACGCGCTCCAGGTTGAAACTGCCCGGCTTCTGGCGCGGCGGATAGTCCCTGAAGCTCTGCAGCCACTGCGCCACGTAGGCGCCGGCCGGCGCGATCGCGAACATCCGTTCCATGTACCACCGCTGGTAGCCCATCGCGTTTTCATGCTCGGCGCGCTCGAAGGGATCCATCCGCAGGTTGGTGACCAGCGGGGCGCGCAGCACGGTGAAGGGCTCCTGCCACACGCGCAGTCCGTCGGCCTTCTGCTCCATGAACGTGATCTTCCAGTTGTCGTAGCGCAGCGCCGCGACCTGGCCGTCGTCGGTCCAGTAGATGAACTCCCTGCGCGGCCACTCCTTCGTCTCGCCGCGCAGCGCCGGTCCGAGGTCGTAGCCGTCGAGGTGCACCTTGAAGCTGCGGCCGCCGATCGTGGCGCCCTTCTTGAGGTCCTCCTTGACGTTCCTGCCGCCGGCGGCGTTGACGAACGTGAGCAGCATGTCCTCGTGCGCGCCGATGTCGTTGATGACGGTGCCGGGCTTGATGACGCCGGGCCACTTGATCATCGTCGGCACGCGGTAGCCGCCTTCCCAGTTGGTGTTCTTCTCGCCGCGGAACATCGTGGTGCCGCCGTCGGGCCACGTGAAGGTCTCGGCGCCGTTGTCGGTCGAGTACATCACGATCGTGTTCTCGTCGAGGCCCAGTTCCTTCAGCTTCGCGAGCACCTGGCCGACGTGGCCGTCGTGCTCGACCATGCCGTCGGCGTAGATGCCGAGGCCGGTCTTGCCGTCCGACTCCTTCTTCAGGTGCGTGAAGATGTGCATGCGCGTGGAGTTCCACCAGAGGAAGAACGGCTTGTCCGCCTTCTTCGCGCGCTCCATGAAGTCGAGCGCCTTGACGGTGACTTCCTCGTCGATTGTCTCCATCCGCTTCTTCGTCAGCGGGCCGGTGTCGGTGATCGTGCCGCCAGCGAAGCTGTGGATCACGCCGCGCGGGCCGAACCTCTTCCTGAACTCGGGGTTCTTCGGGTAGTCGGAGTTCTCCGGCTCCTCTTCGGCGTTCAGGTGATAGAGGTTGCCGAAGAACTCGTCGAAGCCGTGGGCGGTCGGCAGCATCTCGTCGCGGTCGCCGAGGTGGTTCTTGCCGAACTGGCCGGTCACGTAGCCCTGCGCCTTCAGCAGCGTGGCGATGGTCGGGTCTTCCTTCTTGAAGCCCTCCGGCGCGCCGGGCAGGCCGACCTTGGTCAGCCCGGTGCGGATCGGCGACTGGCCGGTGATGAAGGCGGCGCGGCCCGCGGTGCAGCTCTGCTGGCCGTACCAGTCGGTGAACAGCGCGCCTTCCTTCGCGATGCGGTCGATGTTGGGCGTGCGGTAGCCCATCATGCCCATGTTGTAGGCGCTGATGTTGAACTGGCCGATGTCGTCGCCCCAGATGACCAGGATGTTGGGCTTCTTCGCGGCCGTCTGCGCGGCGGCGGGAAGTGCCAGTGCCGACAGGCAGGCCAGCAGGAATGCGGTGCAGAGCTTCATCGTGATAGTCCCCTTCGTGGGCTGCGGCAAGGCGGAGCCGCGAACGGTTCAGCCCTCTTTGATGCGCGGAGGTTAGAAGGGTGGCGTCCCGGCGCCTATTGAACGAAGGTTCAATGCCGCCGGAAGGCTCGATGGCGAGGGCACGCAGGCGACCGGGGTCGGTCGCGGATCGGGCCCGGACGGGTCAGGCGCCCGCCGCCCCATCCGCCGCAGGAGCCGGCGCCGGCGCGAAGCGCGGCTGCAGGGCGAGCAACTCGTCGTCCGAACTCGCGACGATCCAGGCGCGCGCATCCTCGACGAGGTAACGGTTGTGGTCCTTGAACGGACCCATCGCGACCACCGTCTTCCACAGCACCGGACCCGCGCGACTCTTCTTGCCTGACGGCGTGCCGACCAGCAGGCAGTACGGGCCGAGCGGCAGCGACACGAAGGGCTGCACCGGCTTCGCCCGCACCCGCCAGTCGATGAACGGCGCTTCGCTGCACAACAGGGGCGCCGGCAGGCTGTGGAACACGGTGAAGTCGTAGAGCGCCAGCTGCGCGCGCACGCCGGCGAACTTCGCCCGGATGTCGCTCGCGGCCGCCGCGCGAATCTCGTCGTCGAACATCGGCTCGAGCCGATACCGCGCGAGCGCTGCACGCGCCTCGTCCTGGTAGGCGCAGACGAGGCCGAGCCCGATGCACTCCTGCACCGCGCGCTGCACGTCGGCGACCGGACCCGCCTCCTCGGGCTTGCCGAGCTGGGCGGCCCGCAGGAAGCGCGCCAGCGCGCCCTCGTGCACAAGCGGGCCGGCGTCCCCGCCGGCGTCCTCGTCGAGCGGCACGTAGAAGATCTCTTCGTCGGCAAAGCGCGACTTCTTGCCGTCGTCGAACTTCAGTTCTCCCGTCCGGCAGTCGAGATAGCGCGTGCCGACGCGGCCGTGTTCCCACACCCAGTTCCTGAGGATGGGGCGCAGCGGATGGAAGACTTCGGGCTCGGACATCGGACTCTCTGTCAGTGGGCAGCGCCGCACGGCGGGACAGGTTACCGCGCGCAGGCGCGCTCGATCGCTCCGAGAAGGACCGGAGAGGCCACCGGCTTCAGCTGACACTCGAAGGCGTCCAGGTCGAGCGCCTTCTTCACGAAGTCGGGATCGTCGTGCGCCGTGATCACGATGACGGGCGGCGGCGCTGGCTGACCTCGCAATCGCGCCAGCACGTCGAACCCGGTCATGCCCGGCATGTGCAGGTCGAGCAGCACGCAGTCGAACGCGCGCTGCGCCACTTCGGCGATCAGTTCCTCGCCGGCTGAGAAGCTCGCAACGTCGTAGCCGTGCGCCTTCAGCAGGCGCGACAGCGCGCGGCGGTAGTGCTCTTCGTCGTCGAGGATGGCGATCACGTGGTTGGTCTGCCCCATGCGGGCAGTGTGCGGGGCGAGAATCCGCACCGCCATTGGACATTGGTGCAATGCCGGCGCAGCGAGGCAGAGTCGGGCGCCAGGAGGTAGTCACAGCCCTCCCCGCCAACCGTTGCATCGTCGTTTAATGGTGCGCGAAGAGGAGAGCGAAAGCCGCTACGGCGCCGGTGGCACGCCGAGCTGCTGCGCGGCGCGGACCAGGCCCGCGACCGAGTCGACCGCGAGCTTCTCCATCACGCGCGCGCGGTGCACCTTGATCGTCTGCTCGGTCGTTCCGAGATCCGCTGCGATCACCTTATTCAGCTTGCCCGCGATCACGTGCGTGAACACTTCCCGTTCGCGCGGGGTCAGTTGCCCGTAGCGGCTGCGAAGGGCGGCGTTCGCGGCAGCCGCGGCGTGCTGCGCGCCAGCGTGATCGAGCGCGGCCCGGACCGCGCGCACCAGGTCGTCGCGCCTGACGGGCTTGGTCAGGAAGTCGAGCGCCCCCGCCTTGATCGCCCGCACGCTGGTCGGGATGTCGCCGTGCCCGGTGAGGAAGACGATCCCGAGTTTCGCGTCGGTCGCCGTGAGCCGTTCCTGCAGTTCAAGTCCGTCGAGCCCCGGCATCGACAGGTCGAGCACGAGGCAACCCGTCGTGTCGGCAGTGACGCGAGCGAGGAAATCGGGTGCGGAGCCGAAGCCTTCGACCTCGAGCCCCTCGGCCTTCAGCAGGCGGATCAGCGCCTGCCGCAGTTCGGGTTCGTCGTCGACGAGGAAGACCTTTCCGGTCGCGTTCATGCTGCCTCCGGCGCGAGCGGCAGGCAGATCGTGAAGACGGCGCCGCGCGGGCGATTGGGCGCCGCCGCGAGGCGGCCCCCGTGCGACGCGACGATGGAGCGCGAGATGGCCAGGCCCATGCCGAGGCCTTCCGGTTTGGTGGTGTAGAAGGCATCGAAGACCTGTTCCGGGTTCTCAGGCAGTCCGCTGCCGACGTCTTCGATCCGCACGCACGCGGTCACGGCGCCCGCGTACGTGGCGATCTTGATCGTCCGGTCGCCCGCGGCATTACCGGCCATCGCGTCGCAAGCGTTGTTGATCACGTTGATGAGCACCTGCTCGATCGGCACGCGGTCGGCGAAGACCGCCCTCAATCCCGGTTCGAGCCGCAGGTCGAGCGTGACTCCGCGCCGCACGAGGTCGGTCCGCACGAACTGCAGGACCGCCTGCACGATCTCGTTCAGCGCCAGCGGCTGCCGCTGCGGCGCGCCGCGCTTCAGCATCCCGCGCAGGCGCCGGATCACCTGCCCCGCGCGCTCGTCGGCGTCGACGATGTCGCGCAGGATCGCCCGCACCTCGTCGAGGTCGGGATCAGGTCGATCGAGCATCAGCTGCGCCGCCTCCGCATTGCTCATGATGATCGCGAGCGGCTGGTTCAGTTCGTGCGCGAGCGCGCCGGACAGCTCGCTCACTGTCGCGACCCGCGACAGGTGCTCCAGCTCGACGCGCTGCCGCGCGGTCTCTTCCTCGGCGCGTTTGCGCTCCGTGATGTCGATCGTCGCTCCCATCAGCATCGGCGCCCCGCGCGGGTCGTCGTGCGGCGCGCCGCGCGCGCCGTACCAGCGCGTCTCGCCCGACGGCAGCACCGCCCGGTACTCCACCGCGGCGCCCCGCGAGTCGCCCTGCGCCCCCCCGATGAACTCGCGCACGCGATCGCGATCGTCCGGATGCACCGGCGCGAGAACTTCATCGACGTGGTGCTCGCGATCGGCCGCCAGCCCGAACATCGACAGCGCCTGCGGCGTCGCCCACAGGCGGCCGGTGGCGCGGTCAACGCTCCACAGTCCCGCGCGCGCCGCCTCGGCCGCGAAGGCAAGCTTCCGTTCCGATCCCTGCAACGCGATCGTCTTGGCATCCAGCTCCGCCGCCAGTTGCACGGATCGAATGATGTCGAGGCTGAGTTCGTAGCCCATGAACAGGACGACCGGCAGGAAGAACGGGCTGGCGAGAACCGGCAGCCGCGCCAGTCCCCAGTACGAAAGCACGGCGAAGCCGAGACCGACCGATACGAAGACCACCATGCTGGCGCCGACCGTCAGCGCGCCGCGTCGCCGGCCGCGTCGCCACGCCGCCCACGCCGCATCCCCGACGTACACGACCAGCACGATCAGCGAGAGCTGCGCGATCGCCAGCAGCGGGTTGGTGGTGCCCACGCCCCAGGCGAGGGTCTCGCCCAGCACCGCGATGTGCTCGAGGCCGGTCAGTTCCCGGTAGTTGATGTTGGGAGTGGAGAAGACGTTGATGGCCAGCGCCACGGTGCGCAGCCCGATTGCCGTCCATCCCAGCCAGGCCCGGCCCGCTCCCAGGTGCAGGCGGACGAAGAACACGACCGCGACAAGACTGGTCCAGACAGGCAGGTGATACCACCACAGCCAGCGGCCGAACGTGGCTGGATCGGTCGCGCGGACCATCTGCAGTTCGAAGAACGCCATCGCGGCGACGCCGGCGGCGAGCAGCGCGAAGGCGCCGTTCGCGGTCAGCTTGCGCTCCCGCAGCCACACGTGGGCGTGGATCGCAGCCAGCGTCAGGCACGCGGCCGCGATGACCAACAGCGCTGCGGTGAACCAGCCCATCGTTGCCCTTGCACGGCGTGCGGCGCCGGGTCAACCGGACTCTCGTGTCCGGCGGCGGGATTATGCAGTGGGGTGGCGCGCGGGCGATCGCGATCCGGTGGCGACTCGGATCACGCGGACCGCCTGACTCCGGCAAGCACTACGAGTCCTTCCGGCGGCATCTCTCCGCCGAACGCCGGCTCGACCCGCGCATCGACGCCGTTCTCGTTCAGGATCCGCCGGGCCGCGTCCGCCTCGAACGTCAAGTTCGAGTGATGTTCGTCGCTGCGCCGCCAGAGCTCGCCAACGCGCCGGAACACCGTGATCTCGCGGTCGAAGCGGTGCGGGCCGGGCCGCGAGAAATGCGTGACGATGGCCCAGTCGTCCTCGACCCGCGCGTCATCGGCAGCTCTCCTGGCGCACGGTCATCGCTGTCGCCGCGCGGTGATCTTCCGCCCGCGGTCGTCGTGCAGCACCAGCGCGCCGGTGTCGCCGATGTCGAACCGCTGCACCCGCTGCAGGATGTCCAGGAAGCGCGCTCCTGCTCCATCAGCGACGGCGCGCAGCTCGTCATCGTCGTCGCGGTCGCGCCGATCGTCAGGCTCTCGCCGGTCAGCTTGTACGTGGTGGTGTAGGCGTTGCACGACGCCCGGCCGGCCAGCCGCCCGTCCACGCCGAAGTCCAGCGTCGCGCGCGAGCGGTCGATCAGCGTGCCGCCGATGTCCTCGACCACCCACTCGACGCCGGTCAGCAGCGACTCCGGTTCGCCGCCGCAGCCGCGGAAGGTGCGCCCGCTGACGACGACCTCGGCCGTCAGGGGATGCGGCATGCCGCTCATCGTGTCGCGGCACACGCGCGGCGCCAGCGCGACGTTGATCGACCGGCCGTTGACGATCCCGGCGTGCTGCCGCACCCCGTTGACGAACTGCGCCGGCGGCGCGGTGCCCTCGATGCGCAGGTCCGGCCCGACGAACAGCAGCGCCGTCCCGAGTTCGAGGCGCCAGTTCGGCTCGTTGCCGCGTGCGCGCACGGCATCCGGCGCGTCGCGCACCACCGTGCATTCGGGCAGCGCCTCGCCGCGCAGCGTCAGCGTCGCGCGATCGCCCTTGACCCAGAGCTGCGTGGCCGGGTCGCTCGCCGCCTCGTAGCGCGCGCCCGACGCGCTGACCACGGACTTCATCTCGAAGCGTTCGCCGTCGATCGTCAGGCGGGTCACGTCGTCTCCGCCGCGCCGCACGATGCCGACGCGCGCGGTCCGCGGGCCGCAGTCGAGGCGCGACGCGAACGCGACCGCCTCCCACGGCCGCAGCATCAGCGCGCCGGCGTTCACGTCGCCGCGCGCCAGGCGCACGTCGACCGGATCGCTGAGCCACATTGCCTGGCCGCGCGATGAACCGCGCCGCGCAGCGCGTAGCCGGTGTCGCCGCGCAGCGCGGCGCGCTGCACGCGCAGCTCGAATGCGATCGGCGCCTGGCGGCCGTCGAGCGCGATGCGCTGCTCGGCGATCACGCGGCCGTCCTGCGGCCGGGTCAGCTCGACGATCGCGATGGCGTCGGGCGGCAGCGCGATGCGTGCGCGCGACGCGAGTTCGCCGCGGATCAGCATCACGCCGTCGGTCGCCGGCGGGCCGCCCGAGGCACAGCCGGACGATCCATGCGAGCGGGATCCACAGCAACATGGTCGGCCAAGGAAGGCGTCGTGTCATCGGAAGGTCCTCTTCTCAGTGCGCTTCACCGCATCGGCCGCGGATGCTACCGGGTCGGCACGAATCGCCGCCCGGCGGCACCCGCTCGCGCGGAGCGCTGCGGTCCGACTCGGCATAATTGCATCCATAACAACGACCCCGCCCTCGGACTAGGGCCCACGGGGAGACCACTCTGAAGTTCCTGCTTCCCATCGTCTGGCTGGTGCGCCTGCTGGTCGGCGCGTACCCGCGGTGGATCGGTTCTGCGCCGACCGCCACGCAGCGCATCTACTTCGCCAATCACACCAGCCACATGGACACGGTGGTGCTGTGGGCCGCGCTGCCGTCGGCGCTGCGCGCGAACACGCGCCCGGTCGCCGCGAAGGACTACTGGGACCGGCCGGGCATCCGCGGAGCGATCGCGCGGGACGAACTGAACGTGGTGATGGTCGACCGCGCCCGCGACGATCCGGACGCCGACCCGCTGCAGACGCTGCGCGAGGCGCTCGAGCACGGCTTCTCGCTGATCATCTTTCCGGAGGGAACGCGTTCGGCGCAGGAGTTTCCCAATCCGTTCAAGTCCGGCCTGTACCACCTCGCCTCCGAGTTCCCGAACGTCGAACTGATCCCGGTGTACATCGAGAACCTCCACCGCAGCATGCCGAAGGGCGCCCTCATCCCCGTGCCGGCGATCTGCACCGTGCGCTTCGGCGCGCCGCTCGAGCGCATCGCCGGCGAGGACAAGACCGTGTTCCTCGAACGCGCGCGCGCGGCGGTCATCGCACTGGAAGCGGACTGATGCGGCAGCTGACGCTCAACGAAACCTTCCTCGCGGTGCTGGCCGGGCTGGTCGCGCTGTCGGTCGCCGTCACCGTCCTCGGCTCCTGGCTCAGCCGCCGGACGATCGACCCGGTCCAGCAGCAGCGGCTGGCGCTCGTGAACTCGCGGATGCGCGCGTCGTGGTCGATCGTCGCGGTGTTCTCGGTCGCGTTCGCGCTGGGCACCGGCGCCCTGCTCTTCGTGTTCGCGCTGGCGTCGTTCTTCGCGCTGCGCAACTTCGTGTCGCTGACGCCGATCCGTCCCGCCGACCACTGGGCGCTGGTGCTGGCCTTCTACGTGATCACGCCGCTGCACTACGTGCTGATCGGGATCGGCTACATCGGCACCTTCACGGTCTTCATACCGGTCTACGTCTTCCTGCTGCTGCCGGTGGTGATGGCGCTGAAGCAGGACAACGAGCGCTACCTCGAGCGCGTCGCCAAGGTCCAGTGGGGCCTGATGATCTGCGTGTACTGCATCAGCCACGCGCCGGCGATCCTGCAGATCGGATCGCCGGAGGTCGGCGAGCGCGGCCCGCTGCTGCTCGCGTACTTCCTGCTCGTGCTCTACATCGCCGACCTGGCCCAGGTGATCTCGAGCGCCGTGCTCGGCGGCACGCCGCTGAGGTCCGACCCGAACAAGACGTGGGCCGGCGTCATGGTGGCGGCGACCGTGGCCGGCCTGCTCGGCACCGCGCTGTGGTGGATGACGCCGTACCGCTGGTGGCAGTCGACGCTGATGTCGATCATCGTCGCGGGCTCGGGCTTCCTGGGCTCGGTGGTGTTGTCTTCCGTAAAGAAGAGCCTGGGCGCGCGCGACTGGGACACCGGCATCGTCGGCGTGCGCGCGGTGCTCGATCGGCTGGACGCGCTTGCCTTCGCCGCGCCGGTCTTCTTCCACCTGACGGCGTGGCTGTACAGCCGATGATCGCCAACGCCCGCCAACGCCGCTTCGCGCCGCGCTCTCGATGAGCGACGAGCCGTTCCTGCCGCTGGCGCGGCCCGAGATCGACGAGCAGACCATCCGCGGCGTGGCCGACGTTCTGCGCTCAGGCGTTCTCACGACCGGCCGCGTCGCCGCGGAGTTCGAGGCGGCGCTGTCCGAACTCTTTCGCGGCCGGACGGTGCGCGTGTTCAACTCCGGCGCGGTGACGATCGAAGTGGCGTTGAGGATGCTCGGCATCGACGAAGGCCACGAAATCATCACGACGCCGCTGGCGTGGGCCGCGACGGCCAACGCGGTGCTCAAGGTCGGCGCCCGGCCGGTGTTCGTCGACATCGACCCGACGACGCGCCACATCGATCCCGCGCTCATCGAGGCCGCGATCACGCCGCGCACGCGCGCGATCCTGCCGGCTCACCTGGCCGGCGCCCCGTGCGACCTCGACGCCATCCACGCGATCGCCCACGTGCACGGGCTGCGCGTGGTCGAGGATGCGTCCCACGCCATCGACGCGTCGTGGCGCGGCAAGCGCATCGGCAGCTTCGGCGACTACGCCTCGTTCTCGTTCCACGCGAGCCAGAACATCACCAGCATCGAAGGCGGCTGCCTGGTGATGCCGGCCGACGCCGAGGTCGCCCAGGCCGAGACGCTGCGCGTGCAGGGAGTCTCGCGCAATGGCCTCGACGGCATGGACGTCGACGTCGTCGGCGGCAGCTCGTACCTGACCGACGTCGCGGCGCGGGTCGGCCTCGGGCAGATGCCGCGGCTGGCGGCGTTCACGGCACGCCGCCGCGCGCTCGCGCAGCGCTACTTCGAGCTGTTCGACAAGATCGGCGCGATCGACTGGGACGTCCAGCTGCCGGTGCGCGACTTCGAGAACCCGAACTGGCACCTGTTCCAGATCGTGCTGCCGCCGGCGGTGCCGCGCGCGGCCTTCATGCAGGAACTGAAGGACCGGGGCATCGGCACCGGCGTCCACTACCCGGCGATGCACCTGTTCACGCTCTACCGGCGGTTGGGATGGAAGGAGGGCGACTTCCCGCACGCCGAGCGGATCGGCCGCTCGATCGTCTCGCTGCCGCTGTTTCCGTCGATGGACGACGCCGATGTCCAGCGCGTGGTCGAAGCCATCGACGACACGCTCCACCGCCTCGTCTGAGGGAACGCCGGCCCGCTCGACTTGCCCGCTCGACCCCGCGTGCGGTACAGTCGCATCGCCATGACGCGCTTCGCTTCCTTCTTCTCGCACTACTTTTTCGGCTTCTTCCGGCCACAGGCGGAACGAGTCGCGCGACGCACGTAACAAGGGCAGAACCGACACCAACCGCCAGGCCGAAATCCCTGGCGGTTTTTTTTTGGCCAGGACGGTGCCGGCAACGAAAGACCGACCATGGATGGAGCTCGAGCAATGCGACACATGACCGACGACCTTCGGATCAGGGAGATCAAGGAGCTCGCGCCGCCGGCGCACCTGCTGCGCGAGTTTCCGTGCGACGAGGCCGCCTCGAGCACGGTCTTCGACGCACGCGCGGCAATCCACCGCATCCTGCACGGCATGGACGACCGCCTGGTAGTCGTGATCGGCCCCTGCTCGATCCACGACACGGACGCCGCGCTCGAGTACGCGAGGCGGCTGCAGGCCGAGCGCGAGCGACTCAAGGGCGACCTCGAGATCGTGATGCGCGTGTATTTCGAGAAGCCGCGCACCACCGTCGGCTGGAAGGGCCTGATCAACGACCCGGACCTCGACGGCAGCTTCCGCATCAACCACGGCCTGCGGGTCGCGCGCGAGCTGCTGATGGAAATCAACGCGGCCGGACTGCCCGCGGGCTGCGAGTACCTCGACATGATCACGCCGCAGTACATCGCGGACTTCGTCGCGTGGGGCGCGATCGGCGCGCGCACCACCGAGAGCCAGGTGCACCGCGAGCTGGCCTCGGGCCTGTCGTGCCCGGTCGGCTTCAAGAACGGCACCGACGGCAACATCAGGATCGCCGCCGACGCGATCAAGGCGGCGCAGCAGCCGCATCATTTCCTGTCGGTCACGAAGGGCGGCCACTCGGCCATCGTGTCGACCAAGGGCAACGAGGACTGCCACATCATCCTGCGCGGCGGCAAGGCGCCGAACTTCGACGCGGCGAGCGTCGAGACCGCGTGCGCCGACCTCGGCAAGGCGGGCCTCGCGCAGCGCCTGATGATCGACGCGAGCCACGCCAACAGCCAGAAGAACCACCAGAACCAGATCGCGGTGTGCGAGAACATCGCGGCGCAGCTCGCGGCGGGCGAGCAGCGGATCGTCGGCGTGATGATCGAGAGCCACCTCGTTGCCGGGCGCCAGGACCTGCAGCCCGGCAAGCCGCTGACCTACGGCCAGTCGATCACCGACGCCTGCCTCGGCTGGGAGGACAGCGTGCGCTGCCTCGACACGCTGGCCGAGGCAGTGCGGAAGCGGCGGTTGAAGAACGCGGACTACAGCGGGAAGTGAGCCTGGGGGCGGCGGCGATGAGTTGGATTCCAAGGCATCCCCCCGGAAAGAAGAGAATCATCGGCCTGACGCTGGCGCTGGCCAGCATCGATTCCGTCAACTCGACTCGGCCCCATGCGGACCCCTTCCTTGCCACAGCAAACTCGACGCAGCTTGATCCTCGCCACGGGCGCCGCGCTGCTTTCCAGACGCGCGTTCGCCGTCGCACCGTCGACTGTGCTCCCGCGTGCAGCGAGCGTGCCGGGCGGGGTGGCGCGCGTGGGCCTGGGCGCAGCCGAGCCGGCGCCGGTGGCGCGGTTCGGTGAACATCGCGTGCTGGTGCAGCGCGAGGGCGCCGAGTGGACGGCCTTCGTCGGCATTCCCCTCGCGCAGAAGGCCGGCGCCAGGCTCAGGCTGCTGGTGCAGCGCCCGGGCGGCGCAGCCGAGACACTGGAGTTCCGGGTCGGTGCCAAGTCGTATGCATCGCAGCACCTGAAGGTGCCGCCCGACAAGGTCGAGCTGTCGAAGGAAGACCTGGCGCGGTATGAACGGGAGCGCGCGCGGCTGGCGCAGATCGTTGCCACCTTCACGGACTCGGCTTCGGTGCCGCTGGCCATGCGGCCGCCGGCACCGGGCAGCCGCTCCAGTTCCTTCGGCCTGCGCCGCTACTTCAATGGCCGCCCGCGCAATCCGCACACCGGCATGGACATCGCGGCGCCGACGGGGACCCCGGTGGTGGCGGCCACGGGCGGCCGCGTGCTCGACACCGGCGACTACTTCTTCCCCGGCCGCACCGTCATCCTCGATCATGGCCAGGGGCTGCTGTCGCTGTACGCACACCTGAGCGAGATCGACGCACAGGCGCAGCAACTCGTGGCGGCGGGCGAGCCGATCGGCAAGGTGGGGGCCACCGGCCGCGTCACCGGCCCGCACCTGCACTTCTCCGTCTACCTCAACGCCGTCGCGGTGGATCCGGCGCTGTTCCTGCCGCCCGAGCCGGCGGCGCGTTAGGTGTGAAGCGCAACCGAATTCGTCCGCCGAACCGATCCGCAGCGCACGTCTCCCCAGGGCGAATGCGACGAACTGCGCCAGCGTGCGATGGACGGAGGGCTTTCCCGGATTGTCCGGTGCAAGATCGCCGCCATCTTTCGCACTTCGCCCCCTCCACAGGAACCTGCCCATGAACACTGCCGACCAGAACGCCCTGCTGACCATCGCCCTGCTGGCGGCCTTCGCCGACGGCAGCAAGGGCGACGCGGAGCGCGCCGAGGTCAAGCGCGTGGCCGAGTCGCTGGGCGACGCGCAGATCAACATGGCGGCGCTGTACCAGGACGTGCTGCTCAAGCGCGCCACCGTCGCGAGCGCCGCCGCGGCCTTGTCTGCGCCGGAGGTCAGGCAGCTTGCGTTCGAGTTGGCGGTGGGGGTGTGCGACGCCGACGGCCTGCGCAACGAGGCCGAAACGCGCTTTCTTGCCGAACTGGGTCAGGCGCTCGGCCTCACCCAGCCGCAGATCGCCGAACCGGCGGCCACCGCCGATGCGCTCGCCACCCTGCCGCTGGAGGACATCGTCGGCCAGCCGGCCGCGGCAACGGCTGCGACGGTCGCAACGGCTGCCGCAGAGAGCGCAGGACCGGTAGTCGCCAGCGTCGCGGCCCGCAGCGACGCCGAACTCGACAAGTCGATCCTCAACTACTCGATCCTGAACGGGGCGCTGGAGTTGCTGCCGCAATCGATGGCGAGCATGGCCATCATTCCGCTGCAGATGAAGATGGTCTATCGGATCGGCAAGGCGCACGGCTACGAACTCGACCGGGGGCACATCAAGGACCTGCTGGCCACGATGGGCGTGGGACTGACCGGCCAGTACCTCGAGGAGATCGGCCGCAAGGTGATCGGCGGGCTGTTGGGCAAGGTGGCGGGCCGGATGGCGGGTGGCCTCGCGAGCGGCGCGACCGGCGCGGCGTTCTCGTTCGCAACGACCTACGCGCTGGGGCAGGTGGCCAGGCGCTACTACGCCGGCGGCCGCACCATGTCCACACAGATGCTCAAGGACACCTACGCCTCGATGTTCACGCAGGCCAAGGGACTGCAGGCGCAGTACGCGCCGCAGATCGAGCAGCAGGCGCGGACGGTGGACGTCAGCAAGATCGTGCAGATGGTGCGCGCCAGCTGACGCGCTGCGTTTCCCGTACGCGAAGCCGCGGGTGAGCACGGGGGCGCAAGCAACCCCAGCTATCCTTCATGCTCAATTCTCGGGCCACTTCGGCAGTGTTCAAATCGGGGCGTCAATCCAGACGTTAAGGAGACTCGGATGATCGGCTACATCACCATTGGCACCAACGACCTGCCCCGCGCCGCGGCGTTCTACGACACGCTGCTGGCAGAAATCGGCATCACGCGCTTGATGGAATTCGGCGGCCGCGGCTACGGTTGGGCTGCCGCCATGGACAAGCCGATGCTGTGCGTCTTCAAGCCCTACGACGGCCGTCCGGCCACGGTCGGCAACGGCGTGATGGTCGGCATCGCGGTCGACTCGCGCGACAAGGTCGACCGCGTCCACAAGAAGGCGCTCGAGCTCGGCGGCACCGACGAAGGCCCGGTCGGCCTGCGCGCAGAGGGCGGTGACGGCTTCTATGCCGGCTACTTCCGCGATCTCGACGGCAACAAGCTCGACGTGTTCTGCTACGACTGAGCCGAGTTCGGGGTACGGCCTCGCAGGCGACCGCTTCTTGTCAGCCCGTTCAAGGCGTCGAATGCCGGGAGTGGGACACGTACGGTCCAGGACCGACGTCCGCTAGTTGCCCGGCAAGGCGGCGAAGTACGCATGCACCGCCGTGTGGTCCGCGCCGGCCCCGAGCGCCTCCTCCGCGGCGGCGGCCACGCCCAGGCACTCGCGCGCGAACCGGCCGGGCGTGCCCATCCCGTCGATGAACTGCGCTGCGGTCTGGACGTCCTTGCGCATCAGGGCGAGGGCGAAGCCCGAGTCGTACCGCTTCGACAGCATGAAGTCCTCGACCTTCAGTTCGGTCGTGTTGTTGCGGCCCGTCGAGGCGTTGAAGACCTGGTTGACGAGGTGCGGATCGATGCCGAATTTCTCGGCGGCCACGAGCGCCTCGCTGACGGCGATCAGGCCGGCGGCGGACACGTAGTTGTTGAGCGCCTTGACCGCGTGGCCGGCGCCGGCCGCGCCCACGTGTATCAGCGTCTTGCCCATCGCCTGCAGGACGGGCTCGGCGCGCTCGAAGGTCTCCTTCGGGCCTCCGACCATGATCGAGAGCGTGGCGTCGATCGCGCGCTTCACGCCACCCGAAACCGGGGCATCGATGAAGTCCAGGCCGTGCGCACTCAGTCGTTCGGCGTTGCTGCGGCTGTGTAGCGGGTCCGAGGATCCCATGTCGATGACCAGTGTCCCGGATTGCATCGCGGCCGCGAGCCCGAGCGGTCCCCACAGCAGGCCGTCGACGACCTCGCTGTCCGGGAGCATCAGCACGACCACGCTGGCCGACGCGACGCACGCCTGCGCCGACTCTGCCCGCTCGAAGCCAGGCCGTGCGGCGAGTTCCCGGCCGGTCTGCGCCTTGACGTCGTATCCCGTTACCTCGAACCCCGCGCGCAGCAGGTTCCCGGCCATCGGGACACCCATGCGGCCGAGGCCGATGAAGCCGATGCGGGCGGCGGCCATCGGTCAGATCCCCATCTCTTTGAAGACTTCCTTCGCCGAGCGGAAGCTGTCGATCGCCGCGGGAACGCCACAGTAGATCGCGGCCTGGAGGAAGACCTCCCTGATCTCGTCCTTCGTGAGGCCGTTGTTGATGGCGCCGCGCACGTGCAGCTTCAGTTCGTGCGGCCGGTTGAGCGCGGTGATCATCGCCAGGTTGAGGAAGCTGCGCGTGCGCCGATCCAGGCCCGGGCGGTTCCAGATCTCGTTCCAGCAGTATTCCGTGACCAGCTCCTGCATCGGCCGGTTGAAGTCGTCGGCGTTCTTGATCGACGCATCGACGTACTCGGCGCCCAGGACTTCGCGGCGCGTCTTCAGGCCCTTCTCGAAGGTTTCCTTGTTCATTGCGCTCTCCCTTGTGATGGTGAAGGCGGCGTCGCTGACCTGCGCCGGCCTCTGCGAGCCGTTCATTCCCGGAGGAAGGCTCGGCGATTGATAGAAGGCCGATGCTGCTGCTTGAATGCGCGCGGGGTCAAGTCGGTCCGCTGGGTGCAGGCCGTTTCTCCGGCACGCCTCACTCGAACCTGACGTCGAGCGCCGGCAGGACGGCATCGAAGCGGGCCGTCCACTGCTCTCCCGGTTGCACCGGCCAGGCGTCGGTCCACGTGCCGGTCGTCACCATGTCTCCCACGGCAACGTCCGTGGCGCCCGGGCAGGACCGCAGTTCGACGAGGAAGTGCATCAGCGCGCGCAGCGGGCTGTCCAGCACGTTGGCGCCCACGCCCTCCTCGACCAACGCTCCGTTCCGGCTCAGCCTGACCCGGGCCCCGGCCAGCGCACGATCGAGCGCGTCGGCGCTTCCCGCCAAATCGGAGATGCGCACCTTCGGGCCGACCAGCAGCCGGCCGTGCAAGCCGGCATCCGCCACGGTCTGCGGCGCAGTGAACTTCCAGTCCGGCAAGTGCGACTGGACGACCTCGAAGCCCGGCGCGATCCACTCGAGTGAGGCGAACAGGTCTTCGAGGCTGGCGTCGGTGCGCGGTGCCGCCTTGAAGCCGAACACGGCCTCGGGCTCGATTCGCGGTTGGCACAAGCGCGCCAGCGAGACCGTGCCTGCGCCCGCGCACTCAGCGACCGTCGTGTTCCACATCGACCCCCAGATCGGTGTGAACACCGCGTAGCGCGTCCAGATCGTGCGGTTGGTGAACCCGATCTTGTAGCCGATCGGCCGCTCGCCGCGCGCGACGCGGAGCGCGCGGACAGCCAGCGCCGCCGTGTACGCGGACCCCATGTCCCTGAATTCCGTTGCCGGGAGCGACGGCCACGGTTCGCCGCTGTCGGCGTGTCGAAGGATCTGTTCCGGGGTCATGGCAGTCGCTGCTCGAGCGCCTCGCTCGAATCAAGTGTCGAGGAAACCTCGAGTCGGTCGGCGCAGGCTTCTCGAACACAGCTTCGAAGCCAGCGATGCGCTTGATCCCCATCCAGCCGCGGATGCCAGAGCAGTGAAACCGTGATCGGCGGCGCGGGCCACGGCAGTGCGAAGCTGTGCATTCCGGCGCGCAGATCGCCCGTGTGGCGCTCGGGAACGGTCGCCACCAGATCGGACGCCCGGGCCAGAGCGAGCGCTGCGGAGTACCCGCCGACGATCGTGGCAACCTGACGATGCAGGCCGAGAGACGCCAGGGCGTCGTCGATCGGGTCCTTTCGTATGGTCCGCCGTGACACGCGGACGTGCCTTTCCGCGGCATAGCGGGCGGCCGTGACTTTGCCCTTGCTCAGCCGGTGCCCCGTTCGCACGACGCCGACGAAACGGTCCCGAAACAGCGCTTGCGCGCGCACTTCCGGGCCGGTCGACTTGCCCACCACGCCCGTTTCCAGATCGACCGTCCCCTCGCGCAGCGGCGCACTGTCCTTGTCGAGCTTGGGCAGGAAGCGCAGTCGAACACCGGGAGCCTCTGCCGAAACGCGCGCCAGAATCCTCGCGCCGAAGTTTTCCACGAAGCCCTCGCTGGTCCGCAGAGCAAACGTCCGGTCGAGCCGTCCGAGGTCGAGCCTGTCGGCGGGGCGCAGTGCAGCTTCTGCCTCATGCACGAGTTGACTGACGCGATCACGAAGCGCAAGTGCCCGGGGCGAAGGAACGAGACCGCGGCCGGCCCTCACCAGCAGCGGATCGCCTGTCGCCTCGCGCAGCCGCGCCAGTGCGCGGCTCATCGCGGACGGGCTGAGCTGCAGACGACGGGCAGCGCGCGCAACGCTGCCTTCCGCGAGCAACACGTCGAGAGTGAACAGCAGATTGAGATCGGGCCGGCCCATGGAGTCGCTCCCAACGCGATCGTCCTGATATGGCGTTACATGCACGTATTAAGTGCAGATGATGCGCCTTCCGCTATATCTGGCAACACCCTATCTTGATGACGGCTCCACTCTCGGAGTCGCCTAGCAGACGGGGTTCACGTGATGTTTCCAGCAAGGAATGACGCTGTGGCCGCAAGCGCGGAACGCAGGCCGTCGGATGCTTGGGTGCTGGCCAGCCTGGCGCTCTGCATGTTGCTGCCCTCTCTCGGCACCAGCATCGCCAACGTCGCGTTGCCGACCCTGGCCGAGGAATTTGCCGCCTCGTTCCAGCAAGTCCAGTGGGTCGTGCTCGCCTACCTTCTCGCAACCACGTCGCTGGTCGTCAGCGTCGGACGGCTCGGCGACATCACTGGCCGCCGGCGCTTGCTGATGGCCGGCATCTTCTTGTTCACGGCCGCCTCGGCGCTCGGCGGCGTCGCATCGGGGTTCTGGATCCTGATCGCCGCCCGGGCAGCCCAGGGCGCCGGAGCGGCCGTCATGATGGCTCTCGCCATGGCGTTGGTCGGCGATGCAGTTCCGAAGTCACGGATCGGCCGGGCCATGGGGTTGCTGGGCACGATGTCCGCGGTGGGCACGGCTCTTGGCCCTTCGCTCGGTGGCGTCCTGATCGCCCACTTCGGATGGCAGGCGATCTTCCTTGTCAACGTACCCCTGGGCGTCCTGGCTCTTGTCCTTGCGCGCCGTAACCTCCCCGCTGAGGGCCAGAGTTCGAAGACGCGTCACGCGGGCTTCGACAACCTGGGCACGCTGCTGCTGGCGCTGACACTTGCGGCCTACGCGCTCGCGATGACGTCCGGGCAAGGCAGGTTCGGGCTGGTCAACATGGCGCTGCTCGGAGTCGCGGCACTCGGTGTCGGGCTGTTCGTGATGGCCGAAGCGCGAGCTGCGTCGCCCTTGATCCGATTGGCGAGGTTCCGCGACCCGGCGCTGAGTGCGAGCCTTGCGATGACCGCGCTCGTGTCGACCGTGATGATGGCAACGCTGGTGGTCGGGCCGTTCTACCTCTCTCGTGCACTTGGCCTCGACACGACTCTCGTCGGGATCCTCATGTCGCTGGGGCCCGCCGTCGCCGCGCTGACCGGTGTGCCCGCCGGACGCAGCGTGGACCGCTTCGGCGCGCAGCGCATCACCGTCAGCGGGCTGGTCGGGATGGCGATCGGGTGCTCGGCGCTGTTCCTGGCGCCGACCTCGCTCGGCATCGCCGGCTATGCGATTCCCATCGTCGTCGTCACCGCCAGCTATGCGCTGTTCCAGACGGCCAACAACTCCGCCGTCATGACGGATGTCGCTCCGGACCAGCGAGGAGTCATCTCCGGAATGCTCAACCTGTCGAGGAACCTCGGCCTCATCACGGGCGCCTCCGTCATGGGCGCAGTCTTCGCCCTCGCATCGCGTGCGAGTCAGCTCACGGCTGCTGGCCCGGAGGCGATCGCCAGCGGCATGCGGGTCACGTTTGCAGTCGCTGCGGCGCTGGTCGTCATCGCGCTGGTCGTCGCACTTGCAAGCCCTGCACTTTCGCGCCCGTTGAGCTCGCAACAATGAGCGTCCGCGGGTTCAGTCGGCCTTGCCGGCAGGCGCTCGCAGCGATTCGAGCAGCGCGCCGGGGCCGAGACGCTTGCGGATCAGCGAGAACATGTTGAACACCAGCAGCGAGCCGGTGGCGACGATCGCGTTCGCGATGACATGCGGGATGTCTTCGTGGTGCAGGATGCCGGCCAGCGCGCGCAGCACCCCGCCCGCCTCGTGCCTCGCCTCGAACGCCTTTTCGAGCAGCAGGACGACCAGCACGCCCAGGGCGTACAGGGCGGTCCGCGCGGCAACTTCCACCCAGGCCGGCCGCCGCGCGATCCAGCCGCCGAGCGAGACGTGTTCGAGCAACAGCACGACCTTCGCAAGCACGAGCGCGCCGACGAACACCGCGGACAGTCCGGAGAACCGGATCTGGTATTCCTCGAGGATCAGCACCTTCAGCAGCATGAACGCCGAGAACCAGGCGCCAAAGAACAGCGTGTACAGCCCGACGGCGCGCAGTTCTTCCTTCAGCCTCGCACTGGCACTCATCGCGCTTCCATCGTCTTGGCGGCCACGGCCGACGGACCGCCGGCCCCGGACGACTGCATGCGCGCGAGCACGGACTCCCGGACCATGCGCACGTGCGCGCGGAAGGTGTACAACTCGCCCGCCTTGACGACCGACTCCTTCTCGCCCGACACCAGTTCCTCGATCCGGTCGAGTTCCCGCAGGAGGTCGTCGACGGGCGCGCCCGGCTCGCGCGCACGCAGGGCGCGCTCGACGCGCCGCAGGCGCGCGTAGCCGAGGAGCATGCGGCGCCTCCCGACGAGATCCAGCAGGGCAGGCAGGAACCGGGCGAGCGGGATCGCGACCGCCAGCAGGGGCACCGCCAGGACGATGGCCCGCTGGATCGCGTCGGCGGCCCACAACGGCAGGTAGCGCCGCAGCAGGCTCGGGCCTTCGCGGGCGTACAGCAGGGCCTGCCCCGACACGGGCACGTCGTCCACGACGTGCAGGTGCGGAAACTCGCCGCGCTTCTCGAAGACGCCCTGCCCCGAGTGGAGCTGGCGCGCGGCGTCGACGAGCAGGTCCACCACCGTCGGATGCACGTCGGCACGCGCCGCGAGCATGACCGATGTCCCGATCAGCGTGAGGTCGCGATCCGGGATTCCGCGCGCAAGGTCGAGGGTGCCCCGCGGCAGGTGCAGGCGGACGATGTGCGCGAAGCGGCGCTCGTAGGCGTCGGCGCGCGGAAAGCTCATCACGCGGACACCTGGGAGTTCGAGGGCCCGTGCCAGATGCGGTCCGCGCAGGCCCTCGCCGAGGAAGATCGCGTCGGCGTCACCGGCGGCCAGGGCCCGCACCGATTCCTGCGGCCCGAGTTCCAGCAAGGTCGTGTTGTCCGCCGCGACCCCATTGGCCGCGAGCAGCGGCAGGAGCTGGACGCTGAGGCCGCTGCCCGGCGCGCCGATGGCGATGCGCTTTCCCCTCAGTCCGGCGAGCGTGACTTCACCCAACGGGTCGCGGCTGAGGCACCACAGGGGCGCGTAGAAGAGGTTCGACGCGTTGACGATCGCGCCGGCCTGCTCGGCGCTCGCGGTGCCGGCCGTGAGGAACGCGGCATCGACGCGCTCCGTGCGGTCGCTCAGCAGCACGACGTTGTCGGCGGGGCCGCGCGTCGCGCGCACGTCGACCGCGATGCCCTGCGCGGACACCCGCTCGGCGTAGCGCTTGCCGAGCGCATGAAGCGCGCTTCCTTCCGGGCCGGTCGCCAGGACGATCCGGCGCGGCGGCATCGGGTCCAGGAACTGGACGGCCAGCCAGATGGACGCCACGACCAGCGCCAGCACGGGCACCGTCATCAGCAGCGCCCGGCCGATGGTCAGCCCGGTGAACTCCTCGAAGCGGATTCCGCGCTCGGTTCCGTCCGCCATTGTGTGCGCTCCCAGCGGACGGCCGGCCCGCCCGTCGATTGTGCCGTCACTGCGCTCGCTTGATCCCGGACGGTTTCCAGGTCGAGTCCAGGATCGACGGATCCTTCTCCCTGGGCCAGTACATCCGCATCGTCACGTTGAACTCGCCCTTCGGTGCCGGCAGCCAGTTGGATTCCTTGTCCTTGCCCGGCGACTCGTTCTGGATGTAGACGTCGATCGAGCCGTCGGGGTTGCGCTTCAGCGGCATCCAGCTGCTGATCGCGTAACGGTTGAGCTTGTTGTCGACGAAGAAAGACTGCGCGTCGTACATCGTCAGCGACCAGAACGCGTTGACCGGGGGCTCCGCACCCTTCTCGAAGCGCAGCACGTAGCGCTGTGCGCCGTTCAGCGGCTGCCCGTCGGCGTCGATGAACGCGGACGGGTACACGGCGTCGGCCGGCAGGTTCGCCCCGAGGCCGACCAGCGCCACCACGGCGCGCGTGCCGTAGTCCGTGCCGAAGTTGCCGAGCACCATTGGCGGCACCCGCCAGCCGTTGACCGGCGCGCCGCTTTCCTTCGACGCCACCTCCAGCTTTTCCATGGCGACCGGGAACGCATTCTTCAGGCCCTTGGCGACAGCAGGATCCAGCTTCGAAGGATCGAACTTCTCGCCCGGGACCACGCCGATCTTCGCGAGCTTCGCGAGCACCGGCGCCTCGGACGCCGGCGGCGGATTGGCCTTCAGCACCTGCGCGAGTCGGTCGAGGAAGACCTCGGTGGTCATCTTCTTCAGCTGCTCGACCGGCGGCGTCTTCATGTCGACCGCCGGATCGACCTTCCCCTTCGGCGCGGTGTACGGCTTGCCGAATGACGACAGCGGCACCAGCTTGTAGCCGTCCTGGATTGCGTGCACGGCCGGGTAGTCCTTCGGCCCGTTGGTCTGGGTGCGGCCGATGATCCACACCATGTTGGTCGGCGACTTCAGCTCCTGCACGTCCTTTGGCAACGTCCCGCTCCAGCCCGGTCCGGTGATCGCGAAGTGCCCCGCCTTCGTGCCCGTCGTGCGCTTGCCGGGCGACGCGAAGATGTTGGTCCACGCTTCGATCATCGGCATCAGGTAAAAGCGGCCGCGCGTGTCGGGCACCGACAGGACGATCGGCTCCTTCGACAGGTCGAGCCACGCGGAGGAGTACAGCGTGTCGACGTTGGCGCGCACGACGTCCTTGAACGAAGCGTCGGGAAAGGCGCGCACGTGAACGAACTGGTTGACCGGCGCGTAGAAGCCGCCGGACGTCGCGACGTTGGTCGTCTTGGCGCGCGTGAGGTCCATGATGACGAGCGGCAGTCCGTATACGACCGCTTCGACGCCCGCCTGCAGCGCTTCCTTCTCTTTCGTCGCGCTTTCGGCGGCGGCCGCCGCGGCCTTGCCCGCGTCGACCGCGGCCGGCGAGGCGGCCGGCTTCTCTCCACAGCCGACAAGCGCTGCGAGCGCGGCGACGGCGATTACGTGCCTGCGATTCATTGGACTTCCCCTTTCGTGCGTTCTTCTTGTTCGACGTGCGCGCGGCCCAGTGCCGCGAACTCACTCATGGCGCTTTCGTCGTGCGCGAGATGATCAACGGCCCATCCACCGCTCGCATGACGGCCGAGACCGGCAGGTCGTTCTCCAGCAGCGTCGTCATCGCGCGCAGGTACTTGCGGATGTGTCGGAAGAACTTCTTGTAGCCGGCGCACAGGTAGTGCAGGCCAGGCTCGCCATCTGGCGTCGTCGCGAAGCGGTGCTTCGGGCAGCCGCCCCAGCAGGCCTCCTTGACCTCACACTCGCGGCAGTAGCGCGGCAGCGTCTTCTCCTTGTGCGGCCCGAAGCCCGACGCCACCGAGGCTTCGACCATCTCGCCGAGGTTGCCCTCGAGCACGTTGCCCAGCCTGTACTCCGGGTACACGTAGTGATCGCAGGCGAACACGCTGCCATCGTGCTCCATGGCCACTGCGCGCCCGCACTGGCGCGAGAAGATGCACACGGGCGACGGTTCGCCGAGCCACTGCGTCAGCGCCCACTCGAAGTTCATCACGAACACGCTGCCGACATCCTTGCGCACCCACTCCTCGTAGATCGCGATCAGGAAGTCGCCGTACGCCTCGGGCTCCACCGTCCACGGCGTGACGCGCGTGTTCGGCTCCGGCCGGTCGAGAACCGCAGGCCGCGCGAGCCAGAGCTTGATCACCTTCGTCGCCTCGTCCGGCTCGCGCTCGACGATCGGCGTGAACTGCATGTAGCGGATGCCCGCCTCCTTGAAGAAGCGGTACACGTCGAGCGGCCGATACGCCGTCTCGCGGCCGACGCACGCCAGGGCGTTGAACTCGACGCCGTGCTTCTGCAGCAGGCGCACCCCTTCCATCACGCGGTCGAAGGTGCCCTGCCCGTGCCGGTCCTTGCGGTAGCGGTCGTGGATTTCGCGCGGGCCGTCCAGGCTCACGCCGACGAAGAAGTCGTTCTCCTTGAAGAACGCGCACCACTCGTCGTCGAGCCGCAGCGCGTTGGTCTGCAGCGTGTTGCGGATCTCCTTGCGGTCGCGGTACGGCTTCTGCAGCTCGACGACACGGCGGAAGAAGTCCACGCCCAGCAGGGTCGGCTCGCCGCCGTGCCACACGAACTCGACCACCGGGGTCGGCTGCGCCTCGACGTACTGCTCGATGTAGCGGGCGAGCACTTCGTCCGGCATCTTGAAGTGCTCGCCGCGGGGATAGAGCTCCCGCTTCTCGAGGTAGAAGCAGTAGTCGCACGCGATGTCGCACACCGCGCCGATCGGCTTGGCCAGCACGTGGAGGCCGGCCCTGCGGACTTCGACCGGTGCGTCCATCGCGCGCTCGCTGCCGCTACTTCACCTGGACGGTCAACTTGGGAATCCGCCCGGTGAACTTCGACTTCGCCTCGGCACCGATCGCCTCGACCACCGGCGTGCCGAGGTCGATGCCGACGTCGGCGGTCTCGTCCGCCGAGAAGATGCCGAACTGCGTGTGCTCGATCCGGCCCTCGCCCACCTTCTCGTCGTTGACGTACAGCGTGCCCTTGCCGCCCTTGCCCGGCCCGCCGCCGTCGTAGGCGAAGTCGAACTTCAGCACCGACTTGCCCGGCGCCAGCTTCTTGCTCGACGCGATCGACGTGCGCTGCATCCCGAGGAAGTTGTAGTCGTAGGCCGGCACGCCGTCCTTGACGTACAGCGACCAGCCGCCGAAGCGGCCACCCTGCGCGATCACGGTGCCGTTGCCGCCGCCGGCCGGCACTTCGATCTCGGCCGTGATGACCTTCGAACGGTTCTTCACGTTGATGAACACCGCTTCCATCATGCCGGTCATGCCGTCGGCCAGCGTCAGCGAGGTTCTGCCCCCCCATGAGATCCGGGCGGCCGACCGTCTTCGCATCCAGGCGCTCGAACATCCGGTCGTCGAGCGGCAGGACGTTGTACTTCTTCGCCTCGGCCAGGAACTTCGCCTGCAACTCGGCGAGCTTCTTCGGGTTCTTCGCCGCGACGTCGTTCGCGAGACTGAAGTCGGACCGCACGTCGTAGAGTTCCCAGACGTCCTTCTCCAGGGAGCGCCGCGGCTTGGTCTCCCACGGCGCCTTGTGGATCGTGCGCGCGAACCAGCCGTCGTGGTAGATCGCGCGGTTGCCGAGGATCTCGAAGTACTGCGTCGTGTGGCGCTCCTTCGCCTTCTCGTTGTCGAACGAATAGGCGAGGCTCGTGCCCGCCATCGGAATCTGCGGCGTGCCGTTGACGACCTTGGGCTCCGGCAGGCCGGCCGCCTGCAGCACCGTCGGCGCGACGTCGATCACGTGGCCGAACTGCGTGCGGATGCCGTTCTTCGCCTTGATGCCTTTCGGCCAGTGCACCACCATGCCGTTGCGCGTTCCGCCAAAGTCCGACGGCACCTGCTTCATCCAGGCGAATGGTGTGTTGAACCCGACCGACCAGCCGGCCGCCATGTGCGGATACGTCTCCGGCCCGCCCCACAGGTCGATCTTCTTCAGCATGTCCTCGACCTTCTCGGGCACGCCGTTGAAGTACGTGTACTCGTTGAACATGCCGTTGGCACCGCCCTCGCCGCTGGTACCGTTGTCGCCCGCGATGTAGAAGACCAGCGTGTTGTCAGCCTGGCCGGTCGCGTCGATCGCGCGCAGCATGCGGCCGATCTCGTGGTCGGTGTACTCGACGAACGCCGCGAAGACTTCCGCCTGGCGCGCGAACAGGCGCTTCTCGTCGGCCGACAGCTTGTCCCAGTCCTTGATGGCGTCCGGCTTGGGCGCGAGCTTCGTGCCCGGCGGCACGACGCCCTGCTGGATCTGGCGCGCCAGCGTTTCCTCGCGGACCTTGTCCCAGCCCTGGTCGAACCTGCCCTTCCACTTGTCGATCCAGACCTTCGGCACGTGGTGCGGCGCGTGCGTCGCGCCCGGCGCGAAGTAGACGAAGAACGGCTTGTCGGGCGCCAGCGCTTTCTGGAACTGGACCCACTCAACCGCCTTGTCGGTCATGTCGGTCATGAAGTGGTAGTTCGGGTCGTTCGGCAGTTCGACCTGCGCGGTGCCGTCGTAGAGGTACGGCGCCCACTGGTTGGTCTCACCGCCGATGAACCCGTAGAACTTCTCGAATCCCTGCCCGGTCGGCCAGCGCGCGAACGGGCCGGCGATGCTGGCCTCCCACGATGCCGTCTCGTGCCACTTGCCGAACGCGGCGGTGCTGTAGCCGTTCAGGCGCAGGATCTCCGCCAGCGACGCGGTCGTGTCCGGGATCTGGCCGGTCGCGCCGGGGAAGCCGGTCGCCATCTCGGTGATGAAGCCCATGTTCACCTGATGGTGGTTGCGGCCCGACTTCAGCGCCGCGCGCGTCGGCGACGACAGCGCAGTGGTGTGGAAGTTGTTGTAGCGCAGGCCGTTCGCCGCGAGCTTGTCGAGCACGTCCGTGCGGATCGGGCCTCCGAACGTGCTGGTCGCGCCGAATCCGAGGTCGTCGATCAGGACGATCACGACATTGGGCGCGCCGGCCGGCGCCTTTACATCGAACCGCTTCGGCATCTTCGCGTTGCGCACGTCGAAGGTCGTGCTCGGCGGGATGCGCGGTTCCTGCACCGGAAGGACCGTGCGGTTGACGGCCGGCTGCGCCGACGCCGCCGTCGCGCAGACCGCGGCCAGCACCGGGGTGAGCGGGAATTTCGCGATTCGCTTCATGGAGATGCTCCGTTACGGCTGCTGGACGACGTACACGAGGTTGTTTCCCTGGAAAGCCGCACGGTAATACACGCCCGCGCAGCGCTGGTACTCGACGCCGCCGATCGCTTCCTGTGCGCATCCGGCCGGCAGTGCCGGCACGACCGTGCCGACGGCGGGACGCGCCGCGCCGGCCTGCTGCTGCGCCACCGCCGCCTGCTGCTGCGCCGTGGCTGCCTGCTTCTGCGCCGTCGCCGCCTGCTGCTGGGCGACGGCGGCCTGCTGCTGACTCGCGGCCGCCGTCGTCGCCGCGGCGGTAGTCACAGCCATGGTCTCCGCCGTGACGACCCGCGCTGTCGTTCGCCGCGCGACGCCAGCATAGGACATCGGGGTCATCGGCGCGCCGACGATCGCCTGTGCCTCGCGCAGCGGACGCCACCCTGACAGATCGCCCGGCGCGAAGTCCGCCAGTAGAAGCGCCGCGCCCACGGCGGCGAGCAGCAACGGCTTGATCGAACGTTGAGTATGCATGGCGTCTCCCTTCATCGCTGCGTGGTCTTGCCGAGCGGCAAGAAGTCGACCCGACGCGCGCCCGGCGCCGGGACGAACGTGAACGTCTTCTCGTCGAGCGCTGGCTTCAGGTCCCAGCGTGTCACCACGACGGCGAACTGCGGCGCGTTCACGACGTCGCGCGTCGTGATCACCAGCTTGCGCGGCAGGGGCTCCTTGCCTTCCTGGATCCAGATCTGCCAGTCGACGTGCGGGGCACGGAACGCGAGGTGGTCGCAGCGGACACCTTCCACGACGCCCTTGCCGACGACGAAGCCCGAGGTGACGTCGGTCATCAGGATGTCGAACGCGTTGCGCGCGAGCAGGTCTCCCGCCGGCGCAACGATGTCGAGCGAGGTGCGCGCGAACTCGAGCATCTCCTCCACCGTGCCCGGCGCCGCAACGGTCGCGAAGACCCGTTCGGCCGGATTGCTGAGCGTGAGCGACTTGCCGTCGTAGTAAAACGTCTGCTGAACCAGGTCGCCGGTGCGTTCGGCACGCAGCTTGTTCGGCCGCTGCAGCGCCACCTTCGCCGTGTGCCCGAACTGGATCTTCTGCCCGGAGGCAAGCACCACCTCGAGCGAGTTGCGCGTCTCGGCCGCCAGCCGCGGCTGGCTCGCCACGAAGTCGGTCGATGCCTTCAGCAGCCTCACCGCGGTCGGATCGAGGCCGGTGGACTGGGCGAGCGCGGCCGCGGGCAGCGCCGCCGCGCAAGCCAGCGATGCGGCGCCTGCAACCCGGCGCAGCGTCCGGAACAACGTGTGCGTTTTCTTCATCGTCTTCCCCTTGGCGCTGGACCCGAACCGGCTCACCAGCGAAACACCGCGGCCACGCCCGGCCCGCTGAAATTGATGTCCTCGACCGGCTTGCCTGACTTCATCTGGTAGTCGATGTAGCGCCAGGCGGCAACGACATCGCCCCAGCCGAAGGAATAGCCGATGCCGGCCATCGCCTGCCACGTGAATTTCGACTCGCCGGTTCCGAGGTCGAGGTAATACGGTACGAACCAGCGGCCTTCGCCGAACGAGGCGCGTCCCTTGACGCCGACGACCGCGTCCCAGTTCTGCTCGTCGAGCTCGCGCGTGCCAGCCCGGTCAGGCAGGGCGACCGGCCCGACGTTCCCGGCCAGCGCCCAGCTCAGCTTCTGCCGCAGGTCGAGCACCCGTGCGCCGGCAAGCAGGTCGACCTTGAGGTCGCGGTCGGCCACGACCCGGTAGGTGCCCGCGACCGTCCACACCCAGCCCTTGAGGTCGTAGTCGACGTTCGCGCTGGTGCCGGCCGGAATGCCGCGCCGCCCGATGCTGAGTGACTGCGTGTTCGACTTCGAGTCGCCGACGTCCACGTAGACGAGGTCGGTGTAGCCGCCCCACGTGCCGTTGCTCGCCTCGAAGCGAGCCCATGAACGTCATCTTCAGGTTTTCGAGGATCGTGTCGGCATCGACGCTGACGCTGCTGCCCCCGCCGGTCGCCGGGAAGGTCGATTTTCCGCTGATGGTGGGGAGGTAGGCGTAGATGGCGGCGCCGAACTCCCACTTGGGGGTTTGCGCACTGGCGGGCGCCGACGCGAGAGTGGCGACCGCAGACAACAGAGCAAGACTCAGGCTGTGCAACTGCTTCACTCAGGAACTCCTCCGGTCGTCGTGACCGAGTCGGTGATCGGAACTACACCGGTTGGGGGGCAGCCGGCGCAGCTGTCTGGATGGTTCGACTCGCCTGCACCCGACCGTTGCCTCGGCCGCGCCGAACCTGCGGTCGAGGCGTGATCGGCCGCTTGCCGTCTCGCGTCGGTGGACAGCCCGCGGCGCACCCGCTTGAAGCCCGCGATTGTCAGCGCACGCGGGCAGGTTCGCTTGACCGCAACACCCGTCGCTTTGACAATTCGCGCCAACGAAGCCTAGATGACTGCCGGCCAGTGCAGAGAGCGACACGCCCCATCCCCAGTGACGATCAGGCCGGCGCCCACGCGGTACGGGGCGTCGTCACGGAGGGCACTCTGCGTTGCGGTCCGCTCGCGGCGCTGCCCGCGGTGCTCGACCACCTCGGCGCCAACACCGACGAGCTGCTTGCGGAATTCGGCCTGGCGCGCATGTACTTCGACGACGCCGAGAACACGGTGCCAGCGGTCGTCGTCGGCCGCATGTTCCGTCGCATCGTCGAAGTGACCGGGTGCGACCACCTCGGCGTCCTGGTGGGTCGTCCGATCACCCTGTCCGCAATGGGCGCGGTCGGCGTGCTGATGCAGGCCTCGCCCAGCGTCGCCCACGCGATCGAGGTGATGGGGAAGCACTTCCACGTGCACGACCGGGGCGCGCAGCTCTCGGTCGAGGCAGGCGGCAACGTGGTGCGTCTGTGCTACCGGATGACGGCGCGCGACGTCGACATGCTCGAGGAGATCTACACGCTCGCCGCGATGGGGGGACTCGGCTTCCTTCGGGGGCTGTGCGGGAAAGGCTGGCGTCCGCTGGAGTTCGAGCTTCCGTTCCGCCGGCCGCGCGCAGTCGACACGCTGCGCAAGGCGCTCGGCGTACCGCTGAAGTTCGATGCCGAGCAGTTGAAGATGATCTTCCCGGCCTCCGATCTCGCGCGCCCGCTGCCGAGCGCCGACCCGTTGCTGTACCGGATGATGGCCGAGCGCATCGAGCAACTCGAAGCACAGCAGCGCCGCGACCTGGTCGGCCGCGTGCGCGACGTGATGCAGACGGTGATCTTTCTGGAATCCTCGCGCGCATCGATTGTCGCCAGCCGGATGGGCATGAGCCTGCGCACCCTGAACCGGCGGCTGCGCGCCGAGGGAACTAGCCTGCAGGAGATCCGCGACGACGTGACCGCGGCAGCGGCCTGCCAGCTTCTCGGCAATACGGACAAGACGGCCAGCGAAGTCGCCCTGATCCTCGGCTACTCCGACTCGAGCGCGTTCACGCGCGCGTTCCGCCGCTGGCGCGGCGTGGCTCCAGCGCAGTGGAGGGCGCGCAGGCACCGCAAGCACTGATCCGCAGCGGGCTGGACGCGCCCTCGACGCGCCGGCCAGGTCGCTCCCCGCTTCGGCTACTTGCCGCCGCGCAGCTTCTTCAGTTCGGCCTTCGATAACTGGTCCCACCACTTCTTGCTCGCCAGCATGATCCACGGGCTGTAGACGTGGTTCGTGACGGAGAGGTACTTCTGCACCTCGAAGAACTTGCTCGACGGGATCGTGTTGTACGGATTCTCCTGGCCGTCGACTGCCCTGGTCTCGAGCGCGCTGAAGAGCTCGGAGAACGGCAGCGGCACGGCGTTCGCGCCCAGCTTGCGGAAGCTGTCGAGGTAAACGTTGTTCTGCATGACGCGCAGCTTGATGCCGTCGAAGTCCTCGACCTTCGTGATCGGGCGCTTGTTGTTGGTCATGTTCCGGAAGCCGTTCTCCCAGTACACGAGGCCGACGAGGCCCTTCTCCTGCAGCTTGTCCATTACCTTCTGGCCGACCGGGCCGTCAAGGACGGCGTCGGCCTCGACCGCAACGGGCACGGCTGCACTCGGCTACCTGCACTGCGGCCCGAGCGGCGCGGGCCACTTCGTCAAGATGATCCACAGCGGGATCGAATACGGAATCATGGCCGCGTACGCCGAAGGCATGGGCATCCTCGCCGTCGCCGACCCCGGCGAACGTGCGCGGACTCTTGTCGCCAGTCACACCGCGCGGGTTCGCTACCGAGGATCATTGCGCTTCTCCCAAACGAACCCTCCCGCGCCATGACACTCGCTCGCCTGATCCCGGCCCTTTTCATCGCCTTTTCCCTGGCGGCCTCAGCCATGCCGCCCGCACCGACGACGGGCACCACGCTCTCCGGCACTGTTCTCGAAACGAAAGACGGTGGCGGCTACACGTACCTGCGGCTGCGCACGAAGAATGGCGAGGTGTGGGCCGCGGTTCCGGCGGCGCAGGTCAAGACGGGCGCCGAAGTGAGCATCGCCAATCCGCAGACGATGAGCGGGTTCCAGAGCAAGGCACTGAACCGGACCTTCGACACCATCATCTTCGGCACCCTCGCCGGCCCCGGCGCCGGAGCCCAGGCTGCGCCCGACCTGCGCGCGATGCACGCGGAAACGAGCAAGGCGCCGAAGATCCCCGAAGTGAAGGTCGAGAAGGCAAAGGGCGCGAATGCCCAGACCGTCGCGGGAATCGTGGGAAGCGCGCCGAAGCTCAAGGACAAGCCGGTCACGGTCCGCGGCCAGGTCGTGAAGTTCTCCTCCGGGATCATGGGAAAGAACTGGCTGCACCTGCGCGACGGGACGGGCTCCAGCCGCGACGGCACCGACGACCTCGTCGTGGTCACGAACGACTCGACGAGCGTCGGCGAGGTCGTGCTCGTCAGCGGCACCGTGCGGACCGATCGCGACCTCGGCATGGGCTACTCGTACAAGGTGCTGGTGGAGGACGCCCGGCTGGCGAAGTGATCGTCGCGGCCCTGCCGCCGTCCGTCGCCCGACCTTGACAGCGCGCCCGGCCCGTATCAAAGTGATATCACTTTGATAAGGAGGCCGTGATGCAACAGTCCCCCCGCACGCAGGAGGTCGAGCGTTCGAGCCCGAGCGGCTACCTCTGGGTCGCCATCGGCATCGCGCTGGTCGCGGCCGGCATCTTCCTCGTCGTCCGCCCGATGGGCCTGCCCTTCCTCGCGCTCGGCATCGTGCTGATCGTGCTCGGCGCGTTCACGCTGGCGGGCCTCTACATGCTGCAGCCGAACGAGGCGGCGATCCTGCTGCTGTTCGGCGAGTACGTCGGCACCGACCGCTCCGAAGGCCTGCGCTGGGCCAACCCGTTCTACAAGAAGCAGAAGATCAGCCTGCGCTCGCACAACCTGATGAGCGAGCGGCTGAAGGTCAACGACAAGCGCGGCAACCCGATCGAGATCGCCGCGGCCATCGTCTGGCGCGTGCGCAATACCGCGCAGGCCGTGTTCGACGTCGAGGACTACGACGAGTACGTGCGCGTCCAGGCCGAGGCGGCGGTGCGCCACCTCGCGTCGCTCGTACAACTACGACGAAGGCGAGGACGAACACTCGACGGAGCCGACGCTGCGCGCCAGCCAGGACCGCGTCACCGAGGCGCTGATCCGCGAACTGGCCGACCGGCTCGACCAGGCCGGTATCTCGGTCGAGGACGCCAAGCTCGACGCACCTCGCCTACGCGCCCGAGATCGCGCAGGTGATGCTGCGCCGCCAGCAGGCCGAGGCGATCATCGCCGCCCGCAGCAAGATCGTGCACGGCGCGGTCAGCATGGTGGAGATGGCGCTCAAGGGGCTGTCCGAGCGCGACATCGTCCACCTCGACGACGAGCGCCGCGCGGCGATGGTGTCGAACCTGCTCGTGGTGCTGTGCTCCGAGAACGACACCCAGCCGGTGATCAACACGGGCACGCTGTACCAGTGAGTGCGCGATGTCGTACCAGCACACGCAGCACGGCTGGCCGGTCCGCATCGCTTTCGGCCTGACCGCGCTCGGACTCCTCGCGCTGCCGGCGGTACAGCCGCTCGGGCTCCCCACGCCCCGCGTCGTGCTGGTCGCCGGCGCAGCCGTCGCGGCGGTGCTTGGACTGGTGTGGAGCCGGATGACGGTCCGCATCGACGACCATCGGTTGCACTGGTCGTTCGGCCCGGGCTGGCCGCGCTTCTCGCTGCCGCTGGCGGAGGTCCGTTCGGTCGACGTGACGCGCACGACCTTCTGGGAAGGCTGGGGCATCCACCGCACGCGCCGCGGCTGGCTTTACAACATCGCGGGTTGGGACGCGGTGATCGTCACGCGCACGGACGGCAAGCAGGTTCTCCTCGGCACCGACGAGCCGCGCCGGCTGAAGTCCGCCCTCGAACGCGTAATTGCGCGGGAGGGTGCGTGAGCAGCCCGGACAAGAAGTCCTTCCTGCTGCGGATCGATCCCGCGGTCTGGCAGGAACTCGAACGCCTCGCTGCCGCCGACCTTCGGTCGGTCAACGCCGAGATCGAATACCTGCTGCGCGAAGCGCTCGACCGTCGCGGGCTGCGGCCGAAGGAGCCGCGCCGCAGGATGCGCAGCTGAGCGGGCGGACGCCGCGCGCGCTCCGCCGCAGCGTCAGTCCACCGTGAGCTGCGCCGCCGCCAGGAGTTCCTTCGTGTAGGCGTCGCGCGGCGTGGCGAACAGCGCCTCCGCCTCGCCCTCTTCCACCACATCGCCGTCCTTCATCACGATCACGCGATGCGACATCGCGCGCACGACGGCGAGGTCGTGGCTGATGAACAGATAGCTCATGCCGTAGCGCTTCTGCAGCGTCACAAGCAGCGCCAGGACCTGCTGCTGCACCGAGACGTCGAGGGCGGAGGTCGGTTCGTCGAGCACCAGCACCTCGGGCCGCAGCACCACTGCCCGCGCGATCGCGATGCGCTGGCGCTGGCCGCCGCTGAACTCGTGCGGATAGCGCTCGAGCACGCCGGCCAGGCCCTGGCGCTCCGACAGCCCCACTTCGTCGAGCATGTCGGCGACCATCTTCTGGCGCTCCGCCCGCGAGAGGTCGCGCCGGTGCAGCTCCAGCCCCTCGCCGACGATCTGGCCGACCGTCATGCGGGGACTGAGGGACGCGAACGGGTCCTGGAACACCACCTGCATGCGCTGGCGCATCTTGCGCAGCGTCTCCCGGGACGCGTTGTCGATGCGCTCGTCGTCGACGCGGATCTCGCCGCCGGAGATCGGCTGCAGCGCCAGCAGCGCCATGCCGAGCGTGGTCTTGCCCGATCCCGACTCGCCGACGATCCCGAGCGTCTCGCCGCGCCGCAGCTTCAGCGTCGCCGCCTTGACCGCGTCGAAGCGCCGCTTCCTGAACCAGCCCTCCTTGATCGTGAAGCTGACCTGGATCGCCTGGCTGTCCACCAGCACCGGCGCGTCGCCGGCCACCGGCTCGATCGTCCGCTGCGGCCGGCTCGCCATCAGCTTGCGGGTGTACGGATGAGAAGGGTTCCGGAACACTTCGTCGGTGGGACCCGACTCGACCAGGCAGCCGCGCTCCATCACGCCCACGCGGTGGGTGAAGCGGCGCACGAGGTTGAGGTCGTGCGTGATGAAGAGCACGGCCATGCCCATCTCGGCCTGCAGCTCGTCGAGCAGCGCGAGGATCTGCGCCTGGATCGTCACGTCGAGCGCGGTCGTCGGCTCGTCGCAGATCAGCAGCCGCGGCCGGCACGCCAGCGCCATGGCGATCATCGCGCGCTGCCGCTGCCCGCCGCTGAGTTCGTGGGGATACGACTGGACGCGCCGCTCCGGCTCGGGAATCCCCGTGCGCGCGAGCAGCTCGACGGCGCGCGCCTGCGCGGCATTCGGCCGCATGCCCTGGTGCAGCTCCAGCACCTCGCCGATCTGGTTGCCGACCGTGTAGAGCGGATTCAGCGCCGTCATCGGCTCCTGGAAGATCATGCCGATCTCGGCGCCGCGGATGCCGCGCAGCCGCTGCTCCGGCAGCGCGAGCAGTTCCTCGCCGCCGAACCGGATCGCGCCCGCGGTCTGCGCGTCGCGCACCAGCTTCAGGATCGACAGGGCCGTGATGGACTTGCCCGAACCCGACTCGCCCACCAGCGCGAACTTCTCGCCCGGCGCGATCGTGAACGAGACGTCGTCGACCACGGTCGACGCGCCGAAGCGCACCGTCAGGTGCTCGACCGAAAGCAGCGGACCGGCCGCGCCGGCGGGGTTCGGCGTCATGACTTGCGCGTGTCGAAGGCGTCGCGCAGCGCGTCGCCGATGAAGGTCAGCAGCAGCATCGTGACCACGAGCAGCAGGAAGGTCGGCACGATGATCCACCACGCGTCGAGATTGTCCTTGCCCTGCTTGAGCAGTTCGCCGATGGACGGAATGCTCGGCGGCACGCCCAGGCCCAGGAAGTCCAGCGACGTCAGGGCGAGGATGGCCGCGCTCATCCGGAACGGCAGGAAGGTGATCACGGGCGTCATCGAGTTCGGCAGCACGTGCCGCAGGATGATCTGGCGGTTCGACAGGCCGAGCGCCCGCGCCGCCTTCACGAACTCGAGGTTCCGGTTGCGCAGGAACTCCGCGCGCACGTAGTCCGACAGCCCCATCCAGCCCCACAGTGATAGCAGCACCAGCAGCAGCAGCAGCGACGGCTCGAAGATGCTGGCGAAGATGATCAGCAGGTACAGCTCCGGGACCGCGCCCCACACCTCGACGAAGCGCTGCAGGAAGAGATCGACCCGTCCGCCGAAGTAGCCCTGCAGCGCGCCGGCCAGGATGCCGATCAGCGTGCCGGCGACCGTGAGCGCGAGCGCGAACCAGATGCTGACGCGGAAGCCGTAGAGCAGCCGCGCGACCATGTCGCGGCCATGCTGGTCCGTGCCGATCCAGTTGCTTGCCGTCGGCGGCGACGGCGAGACTTCGGGCGAGAAGTAGTCGGTCGAGGTGGCGGAGTGCGCGTTGACCGTGAACAGCGCCCAGTTGCCGGGCCGCGCCAGCACCTCGGCGACGAAGGGATCCTTCCAGTCGGTCCCGGTGTCGAAGTCGCCGCCGATGGCGCGCTCGCTCGGGTTGGCGAACATCGGCGCGTGCCACTGGCCGCCGATGCGGGCGACGAACGGCCGGTCGTTGCTCACGATCTCGGCGAAGGTCGCGGTGACCAGCATCGCCAGGAAGATCCACAGCGATACATGCCCGATGCGGTTGCGCCGGAAGCGTGCCCACGCGCGCTGGTTGGGCGACATCGGCTTCGCCGCGGCCACCGCGCGCGCATCGGCGTCCGTCTGCGGCGCGCCAGCGGGAGTGACGATGGAACTCATCGGGCGATCCCGTACTTCATCGGCCCACGCTCGCGAACTGCACGCGCGGGTCCACCACCACGTACAGCAGGTCCGCGACCAGCTTGACCACCAGCGCGATCAGCGTGAAGAGGTACAGCGACCCCAGCACGACCGGGTAGTCGCGCCGGACCACGGACTCGAACGCGAGCAGGCCGAGGCCGTCGAGCGAGAACAGCGTCTCGATCAGCACCGATCCCGCGAAGAACGCACCGATGAACGCGGCCGGAAAGCCGGTGATCAGCGGGATCAGCGCGTTGCGGAAGATGTGCTTGTAGAGCACCCGCCCATCGGACAGTCCCTTGGCGCGCGCCACCAGCACGTACTGCTTGCGCATCTCCTCGACGAAGGTGTTCTTCGTCAGCATGGTCAGGACCGCGAAGCTGCCGATCACCAGGCAGGTCAGCGGCAGCGTCAGGTGCCAGAAGTAGTCGAGGATGCGCGCGCCCCACGACAGCTCCTCCCAGTTGTCGGACGTCAGCCCGCGCAGCGGGAACCAATCGAAGAAGGTGCCGCCGGCGAACAGCACGATCAGCAGCACGCCGAGCACGAAGCCGGGGATCGCGTAGCCCAGCAGCACGAACAGCGTGGTCACCGCGTCGAAGCGCGTGCCTTCGCGCACCGCCTTGGCCACGCCGAGCGGGATCGACACGAGGTAGCTGAACAGGAAGGTCCACATCCCGAGCGAGATCGAGACCGGGAGCTTCTCCTTGATCAGCTGCCAGACGTCCTTGTTCTGCATGAAGCTGCGGCCGAGGTCGAACCGCGCGAACGAGCCGAGCATCTCGAAGTAGCGCACGTGCGCCGGCTTGTCGAAGCCGTAGAGCTTCTTCAGTTCCTCGACGCGCTGCTTGTCGAGGTCGCGGCCGGCCTTGTAACGGCCCTCGACCGCGCCGGCCCGCGCCTCGGCCATCACCTGCTCGACCGGTCCGCCGGGAACGAACTGCATGACGACGAACGTGATGGTCAGCGCCCCGATCAGCGTCGGGATCATCAGCAGCACGCGCCGCAGGACATAGGCGAGCATCAGCGCTTCCTCTCGAGCGACTTGTCCCACCAGCACCACAGCGGCCACGGCCCGAACTCGGCGATGCCGGTGAAGTAGGTGTCGGCGTTGAAGAACTGCGCCTGCACCGCGGGGATGCCGAAGCGGTTCCAGAACGAGACATTCTCGACGTTGTTGTAGAGCACCGGGACCTGGAAGAAGCTCCAGGTCACGATGCGGTCGAGCGCGCGCGCGGCGTCGCGCAGCTGCTCCATCGTGTCCGCCCGGCCGATGGCGGCGATCATGCGCGTCGACCGCCGCGTCGCGGACGCCGCGGAAGTTGCTGTTGCCTTCTTCGTCGGCCGACTTCGAGCCCAGGATGGCCTCGAGCGTGCCGGAGTCCGGCGACGTGAAGTCGCCGCCGGCGATCGTGATCATGTCGTAGTCGAACGTCTGCAGCCGCGAGCGGTACAGCGCGAAGTCGACGACGCGGTGCTTCATCGTGATCCCGAGTTTCCGCAGCAGGCTCTGCGTAGGTCAGATCCTGGATTTCGCGCGGCGACATGTACTCGAACTCGAAGAGTTCCCCCTTGCCGTTGCGCAGCAGGCCCTCCTCGTCGAGTTTCCAGCCGGCTTCCTCGAGCAGCGCGCGCGCCTTCAGCAGGTTGCGGCGCAGACCGTTGGGCGCGTCCTTCGTGCGCGGAGCCCGGTAGGCCGGTCCGAAGACGCGCGTCCGGAAGAGACTTGCGGAAGGGTTCGAGCAGCTTCAGTTCGCCCGGCCCCGGCGCGCCCTGGGCCGCGAAATCGCTGTTGTTGAAGAGGCTGTCGGCGCGATGGTAGGTGCCAGTCTTGTAGACCGTCTCGAAGTCGTAGGCGTAGATGAGCGCCTCCCGAACCCGGATGTCCTGGAAGAGGGGTCGCCGCATGTTCATCATGTCCGCCTGCATCATCTGCCCGAACCCGGTCACGAAACCGCGCTTGACGATGCGGCCGTCGTCCCACTTGGCTCCCTGGTGCAGCCGCAGCCACGAGCGCGCGCCGTATTCCTTGAAGAGATCGAACTCGCCGGCCTTGAAGGCCTCGCGCGCGACGGCGTTCTCGGAGTAGTTGCGGTAGACGATGCGGTCGAAGTTGAAGTGGCCGCGGCGCACGCCGAGGCCCGGGATGGCGTCGGCCCAGTAGTTCGGGTTGCGGACGAACTCGATGCGGCGGGGCATGTCGACGTTGCCGATCACGTACGGCCCGGTCGTGATCGGGTGCTCTGAGACGATTTCGGAGAACTTCTTCCCCTCGCCCCACTTGCGGCTGAAGATCGGCAGTGTCCCGGCGACGAACAACTGGTCGCGAGTGCGCTGCCGCAGGTGGAAGCGCACCATCCTCGCGTCGACGACCTCCGCCCGCTCGATGCCCGCGAGGATGCGTCTGGTAGGGCGGCGACGCCTCCTTCGAGTTCAGTGTGTCGAAGCTGTGCTTCACGTCCGCCGGCGTGACCGGGTCGCCGTTCGAGAAGCGCGCCTCGCGCCGGATGCGGAACGCGACCGACGAGAAGTCGGGCGCGACGAACATCGCCTCGGCCAGCAGCGCGTACATCGTCGACGGCTCGTCGGCCGACAGGTGCGCCAGGCCCTCGATCATCCAGATCGCCACGCCCGCCGGCGCGTTGCCGCGCGTCGTGAACGGGTTGAACTTGTCGAAGCTGGTGCGGCGGTCCGGGTTGCGCAGCCGCAGCGTGCTGCCGCGCGGCGCGTCCGGGTTGACGTACTCGAAGTGCGTGAAGCCCTCTGGATACTTGGGCTCGCCGAACGCGGCGAACGCGTGCACCCAGCGACCCGTGGCGGCCGTGCCGCCGGAGACGGGCTCGGGGCCGGTCGCGGCCAGCGCCGAGTTCAGGACACCGGCGAACGGCGATCCCGACATGGCGATGGCGAGTCGGCGGCGCAGCGGATCGACCGCGTCCAGCGGGGCTGCGCTCACGTCCGACGCCAGGGCCGAGGGCCGTTCATGTTCATTCGCGGGAAGATCGACGACGGCGGAGTCTTGTGGAAACCGGGCCCGCGGTCAAATCGGACTCGATACCTGCGAAACCACCGCGCGCTACTGGTTCTTCCGCTGCTGCCACTGCACGTCCGTGCCCCCGGCGTGCCGGTTCAGCACGCGCGCCAGCACGAACATCAGGTCGGACAGGCGGTTCAGGTACTGCCGCGGGCCGTCGTTGACCTTGTCCTGCTTGCCGAGCGCGACCAGCGCGCGCTCGGCGCGGCGGCAGGCGGTGCGGCAGACGTGCGCGAGCGCCGCCGCGCGCGAGCCGCCCGGCAGGATGAACTCGGCGAGCCGCGGCAGGTCGGCGTTGTAGTGCGCGAGCCGCGCGTCGAGGCGCGCCACCTGCTTCTCCGCGATCATGGTGTAGCCCGGGATGGCCAGCTCGCCACCGAGGTCGAAGAGATCGTGCTGGATGTCGGACAGATCCGTGCGCACTTCGGCGGGCAGGTCTTCGGTGGCGAGCAGGCCGACGAAGGAATTCAGCTCGTCGACGTCGCCCAGCGCGCAGATGCGCAGGTGATCCTTGTCGACGCGCGTGCCGTCGCCGAGGCCGGTCGTGCCCGCGTCTCCAGTGCGCGTGGCGATTTGCGAGAGTCTGTTGCCCATAGAATGCCCTTCCGGGATTGCTCTGTACGTGCTCGACGGAGACCGATTATGAACGCGCCCCTTCCGACGCAGGCCGTGCGCAAGCCGCTGCCGCCGATCGTGGTCGAGAAGCTGAAGGCCCTGTTCGGCGAGCGGTTTTCGACGGCCGACGCGGTCCGCGACCACCACGGGCGCGACGAATCGCCCTACCCGCCGCTGCTTCCGGACGCTGTCGTCTTCGCGCGCACGACCGAGGAAGTGGCCGATTTAGTGCGGGTCGCCGTCGACCATCGCGTGCCGGTGATCCCGTACGGCGTCGGCACGTCGCTCGAAGGCCATCTGCTCGCGCTCGAGGGCGGCATCTCGGTCGACCTGTCGCAGATGAACGCCGTGCTCGCGATGAACCCGGAGGACCTGACCGCCACGGTGCAGGCCGGCGTGACACGCAAGCAGCTGAACAACGAGATCAGGGACAGCGGCCTGTTCTTTCCGATCGACCCGGGCGCCGACGCGACGATCGGCGGCATGGCCGCCACGCGCGCGTCGGGCACCAACGCCGTGCGCTACGGCACGATGCGCGAGAACGTGCTCGGCCTGACCTTTGTGACCGGCGAAGGCTGCATCGTCCGCAGCGCGCGCCGCGCGAGGAAGTCGAGCGCGGGCTACGACCTGACGCGGCTGCTCGTCGGCAGCGAGGGCACGCTCGGCATCATCACGGAAATCACGCTGAAGCTGTACCCGCAGCCCGAGGCGATCTCGGCCGCCACCTGCAGCTTTCCGACTGTGGAAGCCGCGGTGAGGACGACGATCGAGACGATCCAGATGGGCGTTCCGATCGCGCGCTGCGAACTGCTGGACGCGCTGACGGTGAAGGCGGTCGAACGCGCGCAACAAGCTCGGGCTACCGGAACTGCCGATGCTCCTGTTCGAGTTCCACGGCTCGCCGACCGGCGTGGCGGAGCAGGTGGCGGCCGTGCAGGCGATCGCGCGCGGGCACGGCGCCGCGGCGTTCCAGTGGGCCAATCAGCCGGAGGAGCGGTCACGCCTCTGGGAAGCGCGCCACAACGCGTACTTCGCTTGCCTGCAGCTGAAGCCCGGATCGCGCAGCTTCACCACCGACGTCTGCGTGCCGATCTCGCGCCTGGCCGAGTGCATCACCGAGACCATCCGCGACACGTCGACGTCACCCCTGCCCGCGCCGATCCTCGGCCACGTCGGCGACGGCAACTTCCACTGCGCGATCCTCGCCGACCCGGGCCGGCCCGAGGAAATCGAGGAAGCCGAGCGGCTGAATCGGCGGATCGTCGCGCGCGCGCTTGCGATGGACGGCACGTGCACCGGCGAGCACGGCGTTGGCATGCACAAGATGGACTTCCTGCGCGACGAGCATGGCGACGACGCGCTCGAACTGATGGCGCGCATCAAGCGCAGCTTCGATCCGCAGAACATCCTGAACCCCGGCAAGGTCGTCCGGGTCTAGGAACCGGAGCCAGACCGTGCAGCGCCTCCCGCCACTGCACTGCCTGCAGGCGCTCGAAGCGGTCGCGCGCCTCGGCAGCGTCGTGGCCGCCGCCGACGAGCTATGCGTCACCGCGAGCGCGATCAGCCACCGGCTGCGCCAGTTCGAGGTGTGGCTGGGACAGCCGCTGATCGCGCGACCGCAGCCGCTGACGCTCACCCCGCACGCCGTCCAGTACGCGGCCGCGGCGCGCGCTGCGCTCGCCGGCCTGGCCGCGCTGCCGCCGCCGCGTTCGGAGGCGCGCCAGCGCCTGATGGTCGCGGTGCCGCCGACCTTCGCACGCAACATCCTGGTGCCGAGGATTGCGGCGTTCACCGAGCAGCACCCGGACATCGAACTCGAGCTGCACCTGACGATCCCGCTGCTCGACGTGAAGGCCGGCGAGGCAGATGTCGAAGTCCGCTTCGGCGGCGGCCAGTACGCCGATTCGGATGGCCCGGAGCTGCTGCTCGCCGAGCCGGTGTTTCCGATCGCGGCGCCGGCCTACGTGCAGCGCGCCGGCCCGTTCGCGTCGCCCGCCGCGCTGGCGCGCGCCCACCTGCTGCGCAGTCCGCTCGAGCCGTGGCGGCCGTGGTTCCAGACGGCCGGGCTCGACTGGCCCGAGCCCGCGCACGGCATCCAGTTCAACGACCTCGGCCTGCTGATGGAAGCCGCCGTCGCGGGCCAGGGCATCGCTCTGGGGCGACGGACCATCGTGCAGCACTGGCTCGCCACCGGACTGCTCGTGCCGGTGCTCGATCTCGCCGCCGAGTCCCCGCACGCCTACTGGCTGCTGTACCACGCGGCCGACCTCGCCCGCCGCGAGGTGCGCACGTTCGTCGAATGGCTGCGCCTCGCCGTCAAGTCGCCGGCCGCGTCGCGCTGAACCTGCTTCAGCGGCGCGCTGAGGCGAATTCAGCTCGCGATTTCGCCGACTGACCAGAATCGGTCTCCTCAGCCGGGTGGCTATCGAGGAGACGACGATGAACGATGCAGCGGCGAGTATCCGGTCGACCGTTACCGAGTCCGAGCGGGAGCAGCGCGTGGCCCTGGCGGCCTGCTACCGGCTCGTGGCGCTGTACGGGTGGGACGACCTCATCTTCACGCACATCTCGGCGCGCGTGCCCGGGCCCGGGCACCACTTCCTGATCAACCCGTACGGCTGGCTGTTCAGCGAGGTCACGGCCTCCAGCCTGGTGAAGGTCGACCTCGAGGGACGCAAGGTCGATGCGAGCCCGCATGAGATCAACCCGGCGGGGTTCACGATCCACAGCGCGATCCACGCGGCGCGCGAGGACGCGCACTGCGTGCTGCACGTGCATTCGGTCAACGGGGTCGCCGTGTCGGCGCAGCGCGACGGCCTGCTGCCGCTGTCGCAGCACGCGATGTTCGCGCTGGCCTCCCTCGCCTATCACGACTACGAAGGCGTCGCGCTCAACGAGGACGAGAAACCGCGCCTGGTTCGCGACCTCGGGGACAAGCGCTCGCTCGTCCTGCGCAACCACGGCCTGCTGACCGTCGGCCGTACCGTCGCCGAAGCCTTCGTCGCGATGTACTTCCTCGAGGCCGCCTGCATGATGCAGGTGCGCGCGCAGGCGGGAGGCGGCGCGTTGAACCGGATCGGCCCGGTGATCGTCGACGGCGCGGAGGAGCAATGGCAGCGCGTGACCCACGGCGCCGGCGGTGGCCTCGCGTGGCCCGCGCTGCTGCGAAAGCTCGACCGCGTCGATCCTTCCTACCGGTCGTGACGCGGCAATGCCGGCCTCAGCTCGCACGCGCCTTCGCGATGTAGGCGGCGAGGTCGTCGAGATCCTTCGTCGTCAGCACGCCGCGGTACTGCGCCTTGGCGTTGGCGGCGCCCTGCACCGAGCCCTCGATCGACTTCTGCAGGACGGCCCGCACGAGGCGCGGGTCCTTGGGGTCGCCGCCCCGGTTCTCGATCATCCCGCGCAGGGCGTCGCCGCTGGCGTGGCAGGCGATGCAGTTGCCGACGGGTTTTCCTGTGACGCCGCGGGTGTCCGCGAAGAGCTTGCGCCCGCGCTCGGCGTCCTGGGCCGCCGCCGCGGCGGCAAGGCCGCCGATCAGGCAGGCGGCGAGCAGTCGTTTTCTCATCGGTTGTTCGGCCGAGCCATCCAGTGGCGAGACGCGCGCAGGATATCCCACGCTCGGCGTTCCCTCGTGCAGGAGGACAGATGAAGATCAACCAGGCAGGAAGAGTCGGAGCGATGACGACCGCGCTGGTGCTCGGCGGATGCGGCAATGGCGCGCAGGACACCAACGTCGCGGCGATCGCCCTCGCCGGGAAGTGAGAAGGGACTTGCGATTCGTGCCTGCTGGTAAAGACTGTCCAACCCGTCGTGACCCTGTGTCGCAGGGGCGACTTGTGTAATCTCCTCCGCGATGAACGCCCCCCGCACCATTCCGCCGAAAATGCTTGGCGAGCGCATTCCGCTCGAAGGCACGGGCGCCGTCGACATCGAGCGCCAGCGCGCGGTCGTGGCCGCGCTGCGCGGCTTCCTGCCGGATCACTGCATCCTCTGGCGCGAGGAAGACACCAGGCCGTACGAGTGCGACGGCCTGACGCTGTACCGCCAGGTGCCGATGGTGGTGGCGCTGCCGGAAACCGAGGAGCAGGTCGCCCGGATCGCGCGCACCTGCTTCGACCTCGACGTGCCGATCGTCCCGCGCGGCGCGGGCACCGGACTGTCGGGCGGCGCGCTGCCGCACGGCCAGGGCGTGCTGCTCTCGATCGCGAAGTTCAACCGCATCGTCCGCATCGACCCGCTCGCGCGGACCGCGGTCGTGCAGACCGGCGTGCGCAACAGCGCGATCTCCGAAGCCGTCGCGCACCTCGGCCTGTACTACGCGCCGGATCCGTCGAGCCAGATCGCCTGCACCATCGGCGGCAACGTCGCAGAGAACTCGGGCGGCGTGCACTGCCTGAAGTACGGCCTGACGCTGCAGAACGTCTTGCGCGTGCGCGGGGTAGCGATCGACGGCGCCATCGTTGAGGTCGGCTCGGAGGCGCCGGACGCCCCGGGCTACGACCTGCTGCCGCTGGTAGTCGGCTCCGAGGGCATGCTGCTCGTGATCACCGAGGCGACGGTGAAGCTGGTGCCCAGGCCGCTGAAGCACGCAGGTCATCATGGCGTCCTTCGACGACATCGAGAAAGGCGGCGACGCGGTCGCTGCCGTGATCGCTGCGGGGATCATCCCGGCCGGGATCGAGATGATGGACAAGCCGGCCACGGCGGCGGTCGAGCCGTTCGTGAAGGCGGGCTACGACCTGAACGCCGAGGCGATCCTGCTGGTCGAGTCCGACGGCACGCCGGAAGAAGTCGCCGAGGAGATCGAGCGCATCGAGGCGGTGCTGCGTGCGAAGGGCGCCACCCAGCTCGCCGTGTCGCGGTCCGAACCCGAGCGCCTGCGCTTCTGGGCCGGACGCAAGGCGGCCTTCCCCGCGGTCGGACGCATCTCGCCCGACTACTACTGCATGGACGGCACGATCCCGCGCAAGCGCCTCGGCGAAGTGCTGAAGGCGATCGCCGCGATGGAGAAGAAGTACGACCTGCGCTGCGCCAACGTGTTCCACGCCGGCGACGGCAACCTGCACCCGCTGATCATGTTCGACGCCAACGATCCGGACTCGGTGGTGCGCGCCGAGGAGTTCGGCTTCGAGATCCTCGAACTGTCGATCGCGGTCGGCGGCACGGTCACCGGCGAGCACGGCGTCGGCGTCGAGAAGGTCAACCAGATGTGCCTGCAGTTCGATCCGGCGACGCTGCGAGGCTTTCTTCGCGGTGAAGCGCGCCTTCGATCCGCCCGGCCTGCTGAATCCCGGCAAGGCGATCCCGACGCTCAACCGCTGCGCCGAGTACGGGAAGATGCATGTGCACGCCGGCGCACTGACGTTCCCCGAACTGCCCCGCTTCTGACATGGACCCGACTCTGCAGGCATTGCAGGAGCGCGTGCGCGCGGCCGCGGCGGCAAAGGCGCCGCTCATGGTCCGCGGCGGTGGCACCAAGGACTTCTACGGCAACGAACCGCGCGGCGAGGCGCTCGACGTGCGCAGCGTGACCGGCATCGTCGACTACGAGCCGACCGAGCTCGTCGTCACGGTGCGCGGCGGCACGCCGCTGGCCGAGCTCGAAGCGCGCCTCGCGGAGCAGAACCAGATGCTCCCGTTCGAGCCGCCGCACTTCGGCCCGACGGCGACCGTCGGCGGCGCAGTCGCCGCTGGACTCGCCGGTCCGCGCCGCATGGCGGCGGGCGCGGTGCGCGACTTCGTGCTCGGCGCGCAAGCTGCTCGACGGCCGCGGCAACGTGCTCTCGTTCGGCGGCCGCGTGATGAAGAACGTGGCCGGCTACGACGTGGCGCGCGCGCTGCCCGGCTCGCTCGGCACGCTCGGCGTGATCGTCGAAGTGTCGCTCAAGGTGCTGCCGCGGCCGGTCGCCGAGCAGACGCTGCTCTTCGAGGCGAACGAGGCGGAGTCGATCCGCCGTGCCAACGAGTGGGGCGGCCAGCCGCTGCCGATCTCGGCGACCGCCTGGTGCGGCGGCCAGCTCTACGTGCGCCTGTCCGGCGCCGCCGCCGGCGTGCAGGCCGCGCACGCGAAGATGGGCGGCAGCCCGGTGCCGAGGCCGCGCTGCTGTGGGCCGAACTGCGCGAGCAGTCGCACGACTTCTTCCAGTCCGGCCGCGGACCGCTGTGGCGGCTGGCCGTGCCGCCGACCGCCGGCCCGCTCGACCTCGGGACGACGCTGGTCGAGTGGAACGGCGGGCAGCGCTGGGTGTGGTCGGATGCGCCGGCGGAGAAGATCCGCGCGCGCGTCGAGGCCGCCGGCGGCCATGCGACGCTGTTCCGCGGCGGCGACCGCCACTCGACGTTCCACCCGCTGCCGCCCGCGCTGGCGGCGATCCACCGACGACTGAAAGCCGAATTCGACCCGGCCGGCATCTTCAACCCCGGCCGCCTGTACCCAGAGCCCTGATGCAGACCGCCCTCGCCGACTTCATCCGCAACACGCCGGAGGGCAGGGAGGCCGACGCCATCCTGCGCAAGTGCGTGCACTGCGGCTTCTGCACCGCCACCTGCCCGACCTACCAGCTGCTCGGCGACGAGCTCGACGGCCCGCGCGGCCGCATCTACCTGATGAAGCAGGTGCTCGAGGGCAAGGAGGTCACGCGCTCGACGCAGGTCCACCTCGACCGCTGCCTCACCTGCCGCAACTGCGAGACGACCTGCCCGTCCGGCGTGCAGTACGGCCGCCTGGTGGACATCGGCCGCAAGATCGTCGACGACCACGTGGTGCGCCCGGCCGGCGAGCGCCTGATGCGCACCGCGCTGAAGGAAGGCCTGACCAGCGCGGCGTTCGCGCCGGCGATGGCGCTCGGCAAGATGATGCGGCCGCTGCTGCCCGCGTCGCTGAAGGCCAAGGTGCCCGCGCCGCAGGATGCCGGCGCGTGGCCGGCGCGCACGCACGACAAGCGCGTGCTGCTGCTCGAGGGCTGCGTGCAGCCGGCGATGGCGCCGAACATCAACACCGCGACCGCGCGCGTGCTCGACGCGCTGGGCATCGAGTCGCTGCGGCCGAAGGCCGCGGGCTGCTGCGGCGCGATCCGCTACCACCTGAACGACCACGACGGCGGGCTCGCCGACGCGCGCCGCAACATCGACGCGTGGTGGCCGTACGTCAAGGACGCCGAAGCCGAAGGCGTGATCGCGATCGTCGTCAACGCCAGCGGCTGCGGCGTCCAGGTGCGCGAGTACGCGCACCTGCTCGCGCGCGACCCGGCCTACGCGAAGAAGGCCGAGCGCGTCAGCGCGCTGGCGCAGGACCCGGCGGAACTGCTGCCGGCGCTCGCCGCGGAGTTGAAGCGCGCGTTGCCGGCGCCGGCCGAGGGCCGCGTGGTGTTCCACCCGCCGTGCACGCTGCAGCACGGGTTGAAGGTGAAGGGCGCCGTCGAGTCGCTGCTCGCGTCTCTCGGCGCGCAGGTGCTTCCGGTGGGCGAGTCGCACTTCTGCTGCGGCTCGGCCGGCACGTACTCGGTGCTGCAGGCGGATCTCGCGATCGAGCTGCGCGATCGCCGGCTCGGCCACCTGCAGGCGCCGAAGCCGGACGTGATCCTGTCGGCCAACATCGGCTGCATCCAGCATCTCGCCAGCGGCACCGACACCCACGTGATGCACTGGATCGAGTGGCTCGACGAGCGGCTGCGCAGCCGCTGACCTGACCCCATGCTGCAGGCGCTCGCGACGCTGCTCGTGTTCCAGACGGTCGGCGAGGTGCTCTCCTACGCGCTGGCGCTGCCGATTCCGGGTCCCGTGCTCGGCATGACGCTGCTGCTCGCCTTCCTGCTGATCAACGAGAAGGCGGTCGCGGCGCTCCGGCCCACCTGCGTCGAGCTGCTGAAACACCTGTCGCTGCTGTTCGTGCCGGCCGGCGTCGGCGTGATGCTGCACGTTGCGCGCATCGCCAGCGAGTGGCTGCCGATCCTGGTTGCGCTGGTCACCAGTACCGCGCTGGCGATCGCCGTCACGGCGCTCGTGATCGAGTGGACCTCGCGGTGGCTCGCGCGGGAGCCATCGCCGTGACGCGGCAGCTCGGCGAGATCTGGGTCTACCTGTCGGCCACGCCGCTGCTGGGCCTGACCGTCACGCTGCTCGCTTACCTGCTGGCGTACCGGCTCTACGAGCGCGTGCGCTTCAACCCCCTCGCCAACCCGGTCGCCGTGGCCGTGGTGCTGCTGGTGCTGCTGCTGACGGTCACGCGCACGCCGTACGCGACCTACTTCGAAGGTGCGCAGTTCGTGCACTTCCTGCTGGGCCCCGCCACCGTGGCGCTGGCGCTCCCGCTGTACGACCAGCGGGCCAAGCTGAAGCGCCTGTGGCTCCCGCTGACGCTCGGCCTCACCGCCGGCGTCGTCACCGCGATCGTGTCCGCCGTCGGCATCGCGTGGGCCCTCGGCGCGAGCCGGCAGACGCTGCTGTCGCTCGCGCCGAAGTCGGTAACCACGCCGATCGCGATGGGCATCGCCGAGAAGATCGGCGGACTGCCGTCGCTGACGGCGGTGTTCGTGATCCTCACCGGCATGACGGGCGCGATCATCGCGCGGCCGCTGCTGAACGCGCTCGGCATCGGCGCACACCCGACGCGCGGGTTCGCGGTCGGCGTCGCGGCACACGGCATCGGCACCGCCCGCGCGTTCCAGGTCAGCGAGGAGATGGGTGCGTTTGCCGGCCTGGCGATGGGGCTGACGGCGCTGCTCACCGCGTTCATCGCGCCGTGGCTCGCGCCGTGGCTCGTCGACCTTGCGCAGTGACGCAATCGGAGATGGGCCGGTCCCGGCCGGCTGCTATCGTTCTGCCCCCTGACCGAAACGCCCTCGTCTCCGATGCAAGCCAAACACACTCCCGGCCCGTCGCGCGGCCGGCCGCTCGCGACCGCTGCCCTCGCCGCGCTCCTGCTGATCCAGCCCGCCGTCGCGCAGGAAGCGGCGCCGGCCAAGCCGCCCGCCAAGAGCACGGCCAAGGCAGCGCCGAAGACCAAGGCCAACCTGATGACGCGCGACGAGCTGCGCGCGTGCATGAACGAGCAGGACGGCCTGCAGGTGACGCGGACGAAGATCGACCAGGAGCAAGGCGCGCTCGACCGGCAGAAGTCCCAGGTGCAGGAGATGGATGCAGAGTTGCAGAAGAAGGTCGCAGCGTTCGATCCGGCGGACGAGACCGCGAAAAAGGCGCTGGAGGACGAAGCGACGAAGCGCGACGAGGCGGCCGACGCCTACAACGCCCGGCTGGCCGTGCTGAGGGAGCAGGTCGCGCGCTTCGACACGGGCCGGCAGGCGTGGGTCGAGCGCTGCACGAAGAAGAACTTCGACGAGATGGACGAAGCGGCGATCAAGAAGGAGCGCGCGCAGGCCGCGCGCGCTCCCAAGAAGTGACGGCTACTTCAGCAGGCTTCGCAGCATCCAGGCCGTCTTTTGTTTACGGCCGCCGCTGCGCGGCTTAACTTCGGCCGCGCCGAAGTTAGCCTTCAACGAAAGACCGCGTGGAAGGCATGCTGAGGAGCCTACTTGAGTAGGCTCCTCAGCATCCACGCGGTCTTTTCGTGAACCTGTAGCCGCTGCGTCAGCAGGTCCGCCGTCGACTCGTCGCCGCCCTTGTCGGCGGCCTTGAAGACGTCGCGCGCGGTGCGGGCGACGGTCTCGTGGCCGCGCACCAGCAGCCGCACCATCTCCATCGCCTCGGGCACGCCCTCGGTGTCCTCGATCTTCGACAGGCGCGCGAAGTCGGCGGTACGTGCCGGGCGCCGGGTAACCCAGCGAGCGGATGCGCTCCGCGATCGCGTCGAGCGCGGTCCACAGCTCGGTGTACTGGTCCATGAACATCAGGTGCAGCGTGTTGAACATGGGACCTTCGACGTTCCAGTGGAAGCTGTGCGTCTTCAGGTACAGCCCATAGGTGTCCGCCAGCAGCCGCGCCAGCCCGTCCGCGATCTTTGCCCTGTCGCGCGCGGGAATGCCGATGTCGATCGCCAGCCCGCCGTCGCTGCCGTTGTCCGTGACCTTGCTCTTCGCCATGTGGCCTCCGTTGATGTCGAATCGATGCTAGGCGAGCGCCGCTTGCCGCGGCAAGTCGTGAATTGCTAACGGACCGATAGGGCCGCGCTACCAGGGCTCCACCGGAGCGTCGGGCAGCATCTTCACGCCCGGCAGCGGCACCTTGAGGATCGACTGGCGCAGGGCCTCGATCGCCGCCGTGCGCGTGAACGACTTGCGCCAGGCGAGCACGACCCGCCGGTCGGGCACGGGCGACCTGAACGGCACGTACTCGAGCAGCGCGTCGCGCGGCGGCTTCACGGGCACCGAAGTGCGCGGCAGCACGGTGACGCCGAGGCCCGAGGCCACCATGTGGCGGATCGTGTCGAGCGACGAGCCTTCGAAGGTCTTCTGCATGCCCTGCGGCCGAGCTCGAGAAGCGCGACAGCTCGGGGCACACCTCGAGCACCTGGTCGCGGAAGCAGTGGCCGGTGCCGAGCAGCAGCATCGTCTCGCGCTTCAGGTCCTCGCTCGGGATCGCCTTGCGCTTCGCCCACGGGTGGGTCTTGGCCACGGCGACGATGAACTCCTCGTCGTACACGGCCTGCATCATCAGCCCGCTCTCGGGCAGCGGCAGCGCCATGATGGCGACGTCGATTTCGCCGGTCTTCAGCAGCTCGAGCAGCTTGACCGTGAAGTTCTCGGTCAGCAGCAGCGGCATCTGCGGCACGTCCTTCAGCAGCTGGCGCACGAGGCCCGGCAGCAGGTAGGGGCCGATGGTGTAGATGACGCCGAGCTGCAGCGGTCCCGGCGAGCGGGTCCTTGCCCTGACGCGCGATCTCCTTGATCTGCGCGGCCTCGTCGAGCACGCGCTGCGCCTGGTTGACGATGCGCTCGCCGGCCGGCGTCATCGTGACGTCGTTGGTGCGACGCTCGAAGATCTGCGTGCCGAGCTCGTCCTCCAGCTTCTTGATCGCCACCGACAGCGTCGGCTGGCTGACGAAGCAGGCCTCCGCGGCGCGGCCGAAGTGGCGCTCGCGGGCGACGGCGACGATGTACTTGAGTTCGGTGAGTGTCATGCGATCAGGAAGGCATGCCGTCCTTCGTACCAGCGCCGCACGTGGGCAGCCGCCGCGGCCGGCTCCTTCGCCAGCAGTTCGGTGGCCGCCCCTCGCGCCTGCTCGACCAGCGCCGCGTCGCGCTCGAGGTCGGCAAAGCGCAGCAGCGGAGCGCCGGACTGCCGCGCGCCGAGGAATTCTCCCGGCCCGCGCATCATAAGGTCTCGGCGCGCGACTTCGAATCCGTCCGCCGTCTCGTAGATCACCTTCAGGCGCTCGCGGGCGACGTCGGACAGCGCGTCGTCGTAGAGCAGGATGCAGAAGCTCGCTTCGGCCCCGCGCCCGACGCGCCCGCGCAACTGGTGCAGCTGCGCCAGGCCGAAGCGCTCGGCGTGCTCGATCACCATCAGCGTGGCGTTGGCCACGTCGACGCCGACTTCGATCACGGTGGTCGCCACCAGCACGTCGAGCGTCGCGCGCGACGAACGCCTGCATCACCGCGGACTTCTCGCCCGCGGGCAGCTGGCCGTGCAGCAGCCCGATCCGCAGGTCCGGGAGCAGTTCGGTGATGCGCGCGTGCGCCTCGGTGGCCGCGGTCGCCTCGATCACGTCGCTCGCCTCGATCAGCGGGCAGACCCAGTACGCCTGGCGCCCCGCGCGCACCTCGGACCGGATGCGCTCCATCACTTCCTCGCGCCGCCGCATCGATACCAGCTTCGTCACCACGGGCCGCCGGCCGGGCGGCAGCTCGTCGATCACCGAGACGTCGAGGTCGGCGAGGTAGCTCATCGCCAGCGTGCGCGGGATCGGCGTGGCCGACAGCATCAGCAGGTGCGGCAGCAGGTCCGCTCCGACCCTCGCCGCGCAGCGCGAGCCGCTGCGCCACGCCGAAGCGGTGCTGCTCGTCGACGATGGCGAGGCCCAGCCGATGGAACTCGACCGCGTCCTGGATCAGCGCGTGCGTGCCGACGACGAGTTGGGCCTCGCCGCTCGCGACCGCCTGCTGCGCGCCGCGCTTGGCCGCGGCCGTCAGGCGCCCGACGAGCCACGCGACGTTGACGTCGAGCGGCGCCAGCCACTGCGCGATCTTGCGGTAGTGCTGCTCGGCGAGGATCTCGGTCGGCGCCATCAGCGCGACCTGGAATCCGCACTCGATCGCGCGGGCCGCCGCGAGCGCCGCGATCACCGTCTTGCCGCTGCCGACGTCGCCCTGCACCAGGCGGTGCATCGGACGCGCGCCGGCCAGGTCGCGTTCGACTTCGATCCAGACGCGGTCCTGCGCGGCCGTGAGCCTGAACGGCAGCGCGTTGCGCAGCTTCGTCGTGAGTTCGCCCGAGCCCTGCAACGGATGCGCGCGCCGCTGCTCGCGCGCGTCGCGCGCCGCGCGCAGCGCGATCTGCTGCGCCAGCAGCTCGTCGAACTTCAGGCGTCGCCAGGCAGGATCGGTGCGCTCGGCCAGCGCGTGCGCGTCGGCATCGGGCGGCGGGTGATGCAGGCGCCCGATCGAAGGCTGCAGCGCCGCCAGGCCGAACTGGTCGAGCAGGCGCGCGGGCAGCACCTCGACGATGTCGACGTCGCGCAGCGCGCGGTCGATGCGCTTGCGCAGCCAGCGCCTGCGGCACGCCCTCGGGCGCCGGGTAGATCGGCGTCAGCGCCGTCGGCAGCGCGAGCGTCCTCCACGAACGCGCGCACGCGCGGGTGGACCATCTCCGCGCCGGCCAGGCCACCGCGCACGCTCCCGAACGCGCGCACGCGCCGTCCGGGCTCGAACTGCTTCAGCTGCGACGGATAGAAGTGCAGGAAGCGCAGGACCAGCTCGCCGCTGGCGTCGCGCACGGTGACGCGCAGCTGGCGACGGCCGCGGTAGACGACGTCGGCGGAGAGCACATCGGCCTCGACCTGCGCCTCGGCGCCGGGCACGAGATCGGCGATCGCCGTCACGCGCGTTTCGTCCTCGTAGCGCAGCGGCAGGTGCAGGACGAAGTCCCAGTCGCGCGACAGGCCGGCGCGTGCGAGCTTCGCCGCGATGGTGTTGCGCGACGCCGCCGCGCGATCGTCGGCGGCGGGTTTCTTGCGGGCCGGTCTCGGCAAGCTCGGCGACCTAGAGCACGAGGATCGCTTCGACCTCGAACTGCGCGCCCTTCGGCAGGCTGGCGACGCCGACGGTGGAGCGCGCCGGATACGGCCTGGCCACCATCTCGATCATGATCTCGTTGACCTTCGCGAACTTCGACAGGTCGGTGAGGAACAGAGTGAACTTCACCGCGTTGGCGAGCGACCCGCCGGCGGCCTGCGCCACCGCGGCGAGGTTCGAGAACGACTGCCGCACCTGCGCCTCGAAGTCCTGGCTCACCAGCTCGCTGGTCGCCGGATCGAGCCCGATCTGGCCGGACGTGAACACCACCAGCCCGGTCTTCACCGCCTGCGAGTACGGCCCGATGGCGCCAGGCGCCTTCGGCGTCGAGACGATCTCCTTGTTCATGCTGGATCTCCGTGTGGACTGATCCCGCAGTCTAGTTGTGAACCTCACCTTCGCCCGGCTCCGTCTTCCTCGCCTGCGGTTGGCTCCGCATGACTTCACCTGCGCCTGGTTGGCCGGTTACCTCTCCTGCGCCTGGTCGGCCGCCGGCGTACCTCGACTTCGCGGACGTCGCGGCGGGCGTCATTCGGCCGACTCGTGTTCCCTGCGGGCGCGCAGCTTTCGGGCTGGCAGCGACAGGAACGCCGGCGTCGTGCCTTCCGGCCGATTCGGTGTCCCGGCCCGCCACCCTCGGCGCGCCTGGCACGCCCGCCGCCTGACGTCCGCTGCGCGAGGCACACCGCCGTCCGCCCAGGCGCCTCGCGTATGCGAACAGAACGAAAGCGAGCGTGTGGCTTGGGTGGAAGCACGACGCATCGACACCGCGCGGCGCGCCGACCGTGGTGCGGGGTACCGCGCGGAGCGCGGCTCAGGCGGCGGGCGTGGCCATTCAGACCGGTATGGCGGGCCAGGCGAACCCAAAGGCCGGAAGGCACAATGTGCGAGCACGCGTGGCCCTCACTCCGAAAGCTGCCGGCCCGCAAGGAACGCAGCGGGGCAGTCGCCGCCCGCCGCGAGTCGCGCGGAGTCGCGGTGCCCCGCAGCGCGGTCGGCGCGCAGGGGACCAAGCGACCAAACGACAGAACGATCAACGATCAAGCGATCAAGCGATCAAGCGACAACGCTCCGATGACAACGCGCGCAGCAACCGTGCCCCGTGCGCGGTCGGCGCGCTTGGGGACTGAAACGGATGACGCCGGTGGAAGTGGCGCGCTACTTGAGCAGCGACCGCGCGAGATCGACGAAGGCAGCACCAGAGACCGGGCGGCCCAGCAGGTAGCCCTGCGCTTCGTCGCAGCCGCACGACTTCACGAAGTCGAGCTGTTCACGCGTCTCGATGCCCTCGGCGACCACCGCGAACCCGAGGTCGCACGCGAGGTGCGCGAGGGCGGCGACGATCTTCGCGTCCGCCGGTTCGCGCGGCGCGGCGCGGACGAACTGGCCGTCGATCTTGATGACGTCGACCGGAAAGCGGCGCAGGTTCGACAGGCTCGAGTAACCCGTGCCGAAGTTGTCGAGCGCGATCTTCACGCCCATGGCCTGCAGTCCGCGCAGGACCTGTTCGGCCTTCTCGCGGTCCCGCATCAGGCTGGCTTCGGTGATCTCGACCTGCAGCCGCTTGGCGTCGAGGCCGGAATCGGCGAGCACCTGGCCGACGATCGGCAGCAGCGAGCGGCCGCGGAACTCGCGCGGCGACAGGTTCACGCTGACCGTGAGGTCCCCGAGCCCCGCCACCGACCACTGCACGGCCGCCTCGCAGGCGGCGCGCAGGACGACCTCGCCCATCGGGAAGATGAGCCCGGTGTCCTCGGCCACGCTCATGAAGGAAGCCGGTTCCTGGACGCCGATGTTCCGGATGGCGCCAGCGCACCAGCGCTTCGGCGCCGACGATCTTCCCGGTGGCCACGCTGGTCCGCGGCTGGAAGTGCACCTCGAACTCGCCGTTGTCGAGCGCGCGACGCAGCCCGGCTTCGACCTTGAGCCGGCGCAGCAGCTCCTCGTTCATCCGCGGCTCGAACATCTGCACGCGGCCCATGCCGCGCGCCTTGGCGTACGACAACGCGGCGTCGGCGTTCCGCAGCAGCATTTCGGAGCCCACGCCGTCGCCCGGATAGCGCGCGATGCCGACGCTGACCGTGACGTTGATCTCCTCGCCGTCGATGGTGAACGGCTCGGACAGCAGCTCGGCGACCTTCTCGGCGACGCGCTCCGCGTCGTCGGTGTAGCGCAGGCGCCCGAGCACGACCGCGAACTCGTCGGCGCCGCTGCGCGCGACGAGGTCCGAGGTCCGCACCATGTCCATCATGCGGCGCGCCGCCTGCTGCAGCAGTGCGTCGCCGACCCGGTGGCCGAGTGCGTCGTTGAGCTTGGTGAATTCGTCGACGTCGACGACCATCACGGCGAGCTGGTCGCCGGCCAGCTGGTGGTTGCGGACCGCCTCGTCGAGCCGCGACTCGAGCAGCCGCCGGTTCGGCAGCCCGGTCCAGTTGTCGTACAGCGCCATGCGGCGCGCACGCTCCTCGACCTCGCTGCGCTCGTACATCTCGGCCACCAGCCGCTCGTTGGTCCACGCCAGTTCGTCGTGGGCCGCGCGCACCCGGTTCTCGAGCTCCTCGCGCGCGCGGGCGAGCTGCGCTTCGGTGGCCTTGCGCTCGGTGACGTCCTCGACCATCCACACGGTTTCGCCGGCGAGTCCGCCCGGCGTGATGCTCTTCACCAGCAGCCGCGCCCAGAAGCGAGCGCCGTCGCGGCGCCGGGTCTTCCACTCCATCGACGGCGAGCCGTCGGCCGCCAGCGCGTCGCCGATCTTCGTCGCGAACGACTGGAACTCCTCTTCGGACGCGAACACGATCGACGCCGGTCGGCCGAGCAGGTCCGCCTGCTCCCACCCGAACAGGCGGGCGGCGCACGGGTTGCACTGCATGATCTCGCCGTCGCAGACGACGAGGATGCCGACCGAGTCGTTGGCGAGCAGCGCCTGGTACTCCTGCAACCGGCGCGCGATGTCGCGCTGGTTGAGGGAGGCGAGAAGCTCGTCGGAAGTCTGGCTCATGGTTGTCCTTGTTCCTTGCGCTCCGGGACGAGTCGTGGCTCGCGGGGACAGGCGCGGAGACGAGTGTGGGCGGTCGGCCCCAGGTCGAATCGCGGGATTACCCGCTAGCTCCCGGTCCTATTCGCGGGCAACCGGAACGGGGGGCACATGTGACGCACCGCACGAGCGACGCGGGCGGCCTTGTTCCCTGCTCCAGGGACCCCAAAGTAGCCAGCAACGATTCCCTTTCCGAGGTCTCCATGCTGATCACCTGCCCGCACTGTTCGACGCGAAACCGCGTGGCGACCGAACGCCTGGCCGAGGCGCCGGTCTGCGGCCGGTGCTCGCAGGAACTGCTGGCCGGGGCGCCGGTGGCGCTCGACACCGGCAACTTCGACGAGGTGGCGCGTGGCCCGCGTCCGGTGGTCGTCGACTTCTGGGCGAGCTGGTGCGGTCCCTGCCGCGCCTTCGCCCCGGTGTTCGCGGCGGAAGCAGCGAGGCGCGCCGACGTCGTGTTCGCGAAGGTCGACACCGACGCCAACCCCGAACTGTCCGCGCGCTACGGCATCCGCAGCATCCCGACCCTCGCGGTGTTCCAGCGCGGCGAAGTCGTGCAGCGCATCAGCGGCGCGCTGCCGGCCGGCGAGTTCGCGCGCTGGCTGCAGCAGGCGACGTCCGCCGGACGCGACGCGGGCTGAGTCGCCCGCTCGGGCCGGTTGAGCGCGCAGCGCGCCCAGCCGCCGTCCAGCGGCGAAGCGTTCGCGGCTTGTCGTGCGTGAAGGCATTGCGCACGACCCGTGGCTAGACTTGGGCACGAGGCGCTGTCATGCGCCGCTGGCCGCGAGCCCCATGACCTTCCCCGCTCCGCAGACCCACCGCACCGCGCTCGCCGCGCTGCTGTGGCTCGCGGTCTACCTGCTGGCGGTGACCATTCCGCTGTTTGCGCTGCTGCCCGGATCGGCGCGCGGCCTTGGATTCGCCTGGGACTTCTCGATGGCGCTCGGCTATGCCGGGCTGGCGATGCTCGGCGTGCAGTTCGCCCTGACGGCGCGCTTCAGGCGCGCGACCGCTCCGTTCGGCATCGACATCGTCTACTACTTCCACCGCTACCTGGCGGTGTTCGCCCTCGTGGTGATCGCCGGCCATTACGCGATGCTGCGCGCGATGCATCCCGACGTGCTCGGCAGCGCGAATCCGGCAAGTGCGCCGGGGCACATGACGGCGGGTCGCGTGGCGCTCGTCCTGTTCGCCCTCGTCGTGGTGATCGCGCTGCTGCGCAAGCGCGTCCAGCTCGAGTACGACCGGTGGCGCTTCGTGCACGCCCTGCTCGCGACGGCCGCGTTCGGGCTCGCGCTTGTGGCACCTGCACGGCGCGGGGCGGTACCTCGATGCCGCGTGGAAGCAATGGCTGTGGGGGGTGTACGGAGCGTTCTGGGTCGCGCTGATCGTCTACGTCCGTCTCCTGCGGCCGGCGCACGCGACGGCCCACCCGTGGACGGTGGCCGAAGTCCGGCCCGAGCGCGGCCAGGTGTGGACGCTGGCGCTCGAGCCGCGCTCGGGACAGCCGCTGCGCTTCGCGCCCGGCCAGTTCGCGTGGCTCACGCTGCGCGCGTCGCCGTTCGCGATGCGCGAGCACCCCTTCTCGATCGCGTCGAGCGCAGAGCGCGGGCAGCGCATCGAAGTGTCGATCAAGGCGCTCGGCGACTTCACCGAGGCGATCCAAGGCGTCAAGGCCGGTGAGCCCGCGTGGATCGACGCGCCGTATGGCACGTTTAGCATCGACGACGTGCCCGAGGCGGCGGGATACGCGTTCGTCGCCGGCGGCATCGGCATCGCGCCGATCATCTCGATGCTCCGCACGCTCGCCGACCGCGGCGACCGCCGGCCGCTGGTGCTGTTCTACGGCAACCGGGTGTGGGACCGCGTCGCGTTCCGGGAGGAACTCGAAGCGCTGCGGACGCGCCTGAACCTGCACCTCGTGCACGTGCTGCTCGAGCCCGCGCCCGACTGGACCGGCGAGCGAGGATTCGTGACCGAAGACGTGCTGATGCGCCACTTGCCGATCGAGCGCCATCGCTTTCACTGCTTCCTGTGCGGGCCGACGCCGATGACCCGCAGCGTCGAACGCGCCCTGGGGGTGCTCGGCATTCCCGCCGCGCACGTGCACTCGGAAATCTTCGACTGGGTGTGAGGCGACGACGATGACCCGCCAATCGCGCGCCCGCTGGCTCGCCTTCGCCACCGCCCTGCTGGTCGTGCTGCTCGCGGCGCTGTTCGCGTGGCTGCGCAACCTGCCGCCCGCGCCACAGGCCGGCGCCGTTGCCGCGCCGACGGCGTCTGTCACCCGCGACGAGTCCGGCCGCGCCGCCTTCGTGCGGGCGGGCTGCAGCGGTTGCCACTCCGCCGACGGCCGCGGCAATCCGGCGCATCCGCTCGACGGCGTCGGCGCGCGCCTCGACCGCGAGACGCTGCGCGACGCCGCCTTCGCGCTGGGCGGCGCCGCGCAGCGATTTCCGCCCGCCGTGGCGGAGCGCAAACGCGCGCGCGCGAACGACGCCGACGCGGACGCGCTGCTGGCCTACCTGCAGCAGCTGAAGTGATCGGCCGCGCTGCGCGCGCCCGCTACTTGCCGAACCAGCCGAGGAACGACTGCACGACCAGCGCGTTGGCGGTGTCGGTGAAGAGCGAGGCCGCCAGCGTGATGACGAGGAACGCCCGCGGCGCGTCGCCGTACTTCAGCGCCAGCCGCTTCATCGCCGACAGGCCCACCGGCATCGCGCCAAGGCCGAAGCCGACGAAGCCGGCGGCGCCGATCGCGCCGTCGCGGCCCTTCATGCCCGGATAGAGGAGGAGCACCGCCAGCAGCGTGACGATGACGACCTGCGCGACCGCCGCGACCGCGATCATGCCGACGGAGTCGCCGACCGCCGCCAGCTGCAGGCCGAGCATCGCGATCGCGAGAAAGACGCGCAGCGCCAGCGTGCCGATGAGATCGACGCCGACGAGGTCGACGCGCAGGCGCGCCAGGTCGGCGACGTTGGTGAGCGCGACGGCCGCCAGCAGCACGGCAAGGAACGACGGCACGGTCGCGCCGAGCGCGGCGTTGACGACCGGCCGGGCAGCCAGCCCCAGCCCGACGCTGAACGCCAGCCACAGCAGGACCGTGATCCACCGGTCGGAGTCGAGCGTGCCCTGCGGCCACTCGGGCTCCGGCGCCTCGGCCACGGCCGCCGCGCTCGGCGTGCGCTCCGCGTGCTGGACCAGCTTGGTGCCGACGATGCCGGACACGATCGCGCCCGCGACCAGCCCGAGCGTGGCGCACACCATGCCGATCTCGAGCGCAAACGGCAGGTTCAGCGCCTGCTCCGATTCGGCCCAGGCCACGGTCGTGCCGTGACCGCCGAGGAACGCCACGCTGCCGAGGAACACGCCGAGCGCGGCCGGCTTGCCGAACGCGGTGGCGATCGCCACCCCCGCGGCCGACTGCGCGACGGCGAGGACCGCGATCAGCACGCACAGTCCCGCCACCGCGGCGCCGCCGGACTTCAGGCGCCTGAACTTCGCCGTCAGCCCGAGCGCGGCGAAGAAGATCAGCAGCAGCGCGTTGCGCAGGATCTCGCCGAACGTCAGCCGGAAGTCGAACGCCGCACCCAGCAGCGCGAGCAGCACGGCGATCGACAGGCCGCCGCTGACCGCGGGCGGGATGCTGTACTGCGTGAACACCGGTATCCAGCGGTTGATCCGGACCCCAAGCAGGATCGTCACCAGCGCCGCAATGCCGGTCCACAGCTCGTTCAACGCGATGGTCATCCGCGGCTCCCGGGGGTGTTGTTGTTGGTGGTTCGCCGAGTGACGGCAGGCTAACACTGTGGCGATCGCGGGCATGGATGCAAGTCAGTCGCGCTGCGGATCGCTCGCCCCGACGATTTGCTTATTCCGATAAGTGCGTTCGCCCGCACCCGGCCCGCCCTAATCTCGCCCGGTGCGACACCGACATGCAGCGTCGGGCCAGCGCGACCGATCCAACCTCGACCACAAGGGTAGACACCGTGAGCCAAGACAGCCCGCCGCGCGGCGCGAACTGGCGCTTTGAAACCAAGTCCGTGCACGCCGGCTACAGCCCGGAACCGACCACCCGGGCGGCCGCCGTGCCGATCTACCAGACGGCCGCGTTCGCGTTCGACAGCGCGCAGCACGGCGCGGACCTGTTCGACCTCAAGGTGCCGGGCAACATCTACTCGCGCATCATGAATCCGACACAGGACGTGCTCGAGCAGCGCGTCGCGGCGCTCGAGGGCGGCATCGCCGCGCTGGCCCTGGCGTCGGGCCAGGCCGCCGTGACCTACGCGGTGCTGACCATCGCCGAGACCGGCGACAACATCGTCGCGTCGAGCGCGCTGTACGGTGGCACCTACAACCTGTTCGCGCACACGCTGCCGCAGTACGGCATCGAGGTGCGTTTCGCCGACCACCGCAACCCGGCTTCGTTCGCCCCGCTGATCGATGGCCGCACCAAGGCGGTGTTCGTCGAGTCGCTCGGCAACCCGCAGGGCAACGTCACCGACATCGCCGCCGTGGCGGACGTCGCGCACGCGGGCGGCGTGCCGCTGATCGTCGACAACACGGTGCCGACGCCGTACTTGTCACGCCCGTTCGACCACGGCGCCGACATCGTCGTGCACTCGCTGACAAAGTACCTGGGCGGGCACGGAACGACCATCGGCGGCGCGATCGTCGACTCCGGCCGCTTCCCGTGGGCCGAGCACAGGCAGCGCTTCCGGCGGCTGAACGAGCCGGACGTCAGCTATCACGGCGTCGTTTACACGGAGGCGCTGGGTGCCGCGGCGTACATCGGCCGCGCGCGCGTCGTGCCGCTGCGCAACACCGGCGCGGCGCTGTCGCCGTTCAACGCGTTCCTGATCCTGCAGGGCATCGAGACGCTTGCGCTGCGGATCGACCGCATCAGCGCCAACGCGCTCGCCGTCGCGCAGCACCTCGCCCGCCATCCGCGCGTGGCCTGGGTCAACTACGCGGGCCTGCCGGATCACCCGGACCACGCTCTGGTGCAGAAGTACCTGTCGGGCCAGGCCTCGGGCCTGCTGACCTTCGGCGTCAAGAACGCCGACGGCCGCGCCGCCGGCGCCCGCTTCCTCGACGCGCTGCAGTTGTTCACGCGGCTGGTCAACATCGGCGACGCGAAGTCGCTCGCGACGCATCCGGCCTCGACCACGCACCGGCAGCTGTCGCGCGAGGAGCTGGCGAAGTCAGGGGTGTCGGAAGACGCGGTGCGGCTGTCGATCGGGATCGAGCACGTCGACGACCTGATCGCGGATCTGGATCAGGCGTTGGGGGCGGTGTAGGTCGCGAGACCGCCCGAGAGCAAGCGGCAAAGCCGAACGGCAGGCGAGAGGTTCGTCGATCTGCGCGCGGGCGCAGCGGCGCGACGAATCAGATGCCGCGATCGGCCACCGCGTCGGTCGCGTACGTCATCGTGATCAGCCCCATGGCGCCGCTGCGCTCGAGCTGCAGCGTGATGACGACGGGTCCGGCGACCCAGCGCGCCTGCGCGACGGCGCCCGCTCCCGGCCCGGCCGCGACCGCCCGTTCCTTGCCGTAACGGAGCGTGGCCGCGTGGCGCAGGGCCTCGAACTCCGAGGTAGCGGCGGCCGCCGCCAGGGCGCGGGTCGGAAGCAGCCGCACCATCTGCAGGCCGTCGGCGCCGAAGTACAACTCGGCGTCGAAGGCGCGTTCCAGGTTGTCCACGCCCGCGGCGACCAGCTTCAGTTCCAGGCCGTTCGCGAGCCGCTTCGGCTCTGCCGGCGGCACCGCTTTCGGCAACGCACGCCTGACCTCCTCGACGGTCATCCCCGGCTCGGTCACGTTCCACAGCACCGGCTGCTGCGTCAACTGCAGCGCGGCGACGATGGCGGCGACAAGCGGCACGGCAAGCAGGAGGAACCAGCGCACGCGAAACCTCGGCAACGGCGAAACCTGATCGATCGGATTGCGGCACGTCATCTCCGCGAGAGGCCGCGAGCTTGCCAGCCGCGGGTGGCGCGTCGCCAGCTGGGTTTGCCCGTAGGCGCCCGTGGGTCGCGCGTCGCCCGGTGCAGGGCGCGGTCATTGTTTTTCGGGGATGATCCCGCCGGTCAGGAGCCTGCACAGGCTTCGTCGCCCGCAGAAGAACCCATGCCCACGATCCACCCGACCGGCTGGCGCGAACTCGAAGTCACCGGCCAGGCGGTGCGCGAGATCGAGACGCTGCGCCTGCTCGCCGACCAGCTTCCGGACGCGCTCGCCGTCTTCCACGGCGTGCACTGGACGCGCATCGAGCACGGGTTCAGCGTCATCGGCGAGATCGACTTCGTCATCGTCGGGCCGAGCGGCCGCCTGCTGCTGATCGAGCAGAAGTCGGGCTTCCTGAAGGAAAGCCCCGAGGGGCTCCTGAAGACGTACCAGGGCAAGGACAAGAGCGTGTCCGCACAGCTGAAGCGCACGCTCGAGACGCTGTCCACGCGGCTGGCCGGCGTGCTGCAGGGCCAGCCGCTGCGGATGGACTACCTGCTCTTCTGCCCCGACTACGTCGTGCGCAGCCCGGCGACCGCGGGGTTGCCGCCCGAGCGCATCATCGACGCCAACCGACGCAGCGAGCTCGGCCGGCGCATCACGGCGGCCTTTCCCGATGAACCCGGGAACGACGCGCTGGCGCAGCGCCTGCGGCGCTTCTTCGGCGACGAGCTGAAGCTCGAGCCCGACGTCTCGGCGCTCGTCGGCCGCGCCGAACAACTGGTCACGCGCATCAGCGGCGGCCTCGCGACGTGGGCGCGCCGGCTGGAGCTCGAGCCCTTCCGCCTGCGCGTCGTCGGCACCGCGGGGTCGGGCAAGACGCAACTCGCGCTCAAGGTGCTCGACGATGCTGCCGCGCAGGGACGGCGCGCGCTGTACGTCTGCTACAACCGGCCGCTCGCCGACCGCATCGCGCAGCTCGCGCCGAACACCGCGGAGGTCGCGACCTTCCACCAGCTGTGCGAGCGGCGCGTGCGCGCCGAAGGCGAGCCGGTCGACTTCCGGCAGCCCGGGGTGTTCGAGCGCCTCGCCGAGCGCATGGCCGCGCTGCCGGTGCGGCCCGGCGACCAGGTCGATGAACTGGTCGTCGACGAAGGCCAGGACTTCGACCAGGCGTGGGTCGCTCCGTTGCTGGCCCGCCTGCGCGACCACGGGCGCGCCTGGTGGCTCGAGGATCCGATGCAGAACCTCTACGCGCGGCCGCCGGTGACGTTGCCCGGCTGGGCCGTGCTGCACGCGAACACCAACTACCGGAACCCGCGCGGGATCGTCGATGCGGTCCAGAAGCTCGTGCAGCCCGCCGAGCGTCCCGAGGCGGCCAGCCCCTTCGCGGAAGGCGTCGAGGACTTTCTCGTCTACACGGACACCAAGTCGCTGCTCGACGCGACCACCCGCGCGATCACGCTGGCATTGAAGGCCGGCTTCCGGCGCGAGGAGATCGCGATCGTCACGTTCACCGGGCGCGAGCGCTCGGCCCTGCGCGCATTCGACCGGATCGGCCCGCACACGCTGCGCAGGGCGACGGGCCGTTACGACCTGACCGGGAGGGCCGGAGTATTCCGAAGGCGACTTCCTGCTCGAGACCGTCTACCGCTTCAAGGGCCAGTCGGCGCCCTGCGTGATCTTCACCGAGATCGACTTCGAGCACTGGGACGAGCTGGTCGGCCGCAAGCTCTTCGTCGGCATGACGCGCGCGTCGATGTGCCTGTTTCCCGTCTTGTCGGAGCGATCGGCTGCGTTGTTGATGCAGAGGCTGAAGTAGCCGCGGCGGCGGCCATCCCATCCTGAGTGCGGTTGAGCGCACGCAAATCGGCACCCGATCGCGTCGGCGAAGATCGCAAGCAAAGCGTTACATCGACCAAAGCGTGACGGCACCGACTCACCATGCGCGGATCCGCATCCGGCCGAAGCCCGACATGAAGCTGCCTTCGCTGTGCATGCCCGTGCTCCTGGGGCTGCTCGCCTGCGCCGCCGTGACGGCGGTGCCTTGCATCGCCTTGGGCGCAACCGAGGCCAAGGCCGAGGGGCGCGCGCCGCACGAACCCCACCACCGGCTCGACACGTCCAGCCCAGGGCACGCGCACGACGTGGCGCTGACGCTCGACGCGTGCGGCGGCGCCTACGACCGCGACCTGATCGCGACCCTCGTGCGCCTGCAGGTGCCGGCCACCATTTTCGTCACGCGGCGCTGGCTCGAAGCCAACCCCGCCGCGGTGCGCGAGTTGCTGGCGCACCCGGCGCTGTTCGAGATGGAGAACCACGGTAGCGCGCACGTGCCGGCAGTCGTGGGCGGCAGCGTGTACGGCATGCCTGGCGCCCGCGACGCCGCCGGTGTCGAAAGGGAGGTCGCCGAAGGCGCGCAGGCCATCGCCCGGGTCTCGGGCCGCGCGCCGGCGTGGTACCGCGGCGCGGGCGCGGTCTACGGTGAGCAAGGCGAGCAGACCATCGTGCGGCTCGGCTACCGCATCGCCGGCTTCAGCCTGAACGCCGACGACGGCGGCACGCTCGGCGCGGCGCCGGTGGCACGGCGCCTGCGCGAGGCGCGGCCCGGCGACATCGTCATCGCGCACCTGAACCGGCCGGCGTCGGGCACGGCCGAGGGCCTTGCCGCCGCGCTGCCGGAACTGCTGGCGCGCGACCTGAAATTCGTCACGCTGTCGCAGTCGGCAGGCGTGCAGCCGGCGACGACCCGCGGCCCTTCCCGATGAAGATCGAGCTTGCCGCCGAGCCCGACGAGGCACTGCGCCGCTCGATCCTGGCGCCCCTCGTGGCGTTCAACGAGGCGCTCGCCGGCCCGAGCGGGCACCGCACGCTCGCGCTCGTGCTGCGCGATGCCGACGGCACCGCGCGCGGCGGGCTGTGGGGGAACACCGCCTACGGCTGGCTGTACACGCAGATGCTCGTGGTGCCCGAAGCGGCGCGCGGCCAGGGCCTGGGGCGCGAACTGATGCGCGCGGCCGAAGCCGAGGCGCTGCGGCGCGGCTGCACGCACGCGTGGGTGGACACGCAGTTCGGCGGCCGCGGCTTCTACGAGGGCCTGGACTACACGGTGTTCGGCGAACTCGCCGACTACCCGCCTGGCTTCACGCGTGCTTTCCTGAAGAAGTCGCTGCGCTGAAAGCCGTTCGGCCGTGCGGAAGATCGGGCCCGTGGCCGCCGCCCGAAGCTGCGCGATGTCCCGCGGCACCGGTGTCCAGCCCGAGTTGTCTGGCTTTCCCCACGCCAGCCTGACGCGATTCCAACCGGGGGATGGGCGCTTTCCACCTTCCGTCGAAGTTCGCTCTCGGCCCACTACGGATCTTTCGAGCTGCAGTTCCGGCACAATCGACCCGCGCGCTGTGCGCAGGAGGCCACCATGCCCATGGAGTCCGCCCACAGGCCGCTGCCCGGACTGCGCCAGATGGTCGCCGATTCCGGCGGGCTCTACCTCGCGAACGCGGTGATCGCCTTCGTCTTCGCCGCCTCGGGGCCGGTCGCGATCATCCTTGCCGTCGGCGCTCGCGGCGGGCTGAGCGAGTCCGATCTGTCGTCGTGGATCTTCGGCTCGTTCTTCCTCAACGGGTTGATCACCCTGCTTTTTTGCACGCTGTACCGGCAGCCGCTCGTCTTCTTCTGGACGATCCCGGGGACGGTGCTGGTCGGCCCGGCCCTCGGCCATCTCAGCTGGGCCGAGGTCATCGGCGCCTTCCACGCCACCGGACTGCTCATGCTGGTGCTGGGCCTGTCGGGCTGGGTACGGCGCGCGATGCAGGCCGTGCCGATGCCGATCGTGATGGGAATGGTGGCGGGCGTGTTCCTGCGCTTCGGCCTGGGCCTGGTGTACGCGGTGCGCGACGACCTCTGGATCGCCGCGCCGATGATCGTCACCTTCCTCGCGCTCGGCAGCTCGGCCGGATGGTCGCGCCGGCTGCCGCCGCTGATCGGCGCGCTCTTCGTCGGCGCGGCGGCGATCGCCCTCCTCGGCAAGTTCCATCCGCACGGCTGGGCGCTGCACGCGCTCGCCCATCCCAACCTGTACGCGCCCGTGTTCTCGTGGCGCGCGATGGTGGAACTCGTCATCCCGCTCGCGATCACCGTGCTCGTGGTGCAGAACGGCCAAGGGATCGCGGTGCTCAACGCCGCCGAGCACAAGCCGCCGATCAACGCGATCACGGTGGCCTGCGGCGCGGGCTCGATGCTTGCCGCGCTGGTCGGCACGGTCTCGACCTGCCTCACCGGCCCCGTCAACGCGATCATCTCGGGTTCGGGCGAGCGGCACCGGCACTACACCGCGGGCCTCGCCGTCGGCGTGTTCGCGCTGGCGTTCGGGCTGTTCGCGCCGGTGTTCACCCGGCTGATGCTCGCCACGCCGCCCGCGTTCATCGGCGCGCTCGCCGGCCTCGCCATGCTGCGCGTGCTCCAGACGGCGTTCAATGTGTCTTTCCGCGAGCGCTTCACGCTCGGCGCGCTCGTCACCTTCCTCGTCACGGTGGCCGACGTGCCGATCTTCAACGTCGGGGCGCCGTTCTGGGGATTGGTCATCGGCTACGCCGTGTCGCGCCTGCTCGAGCGCAAGGACTTCGGCGCTGCCGGCGCCTGAGGCGAGACCCGTCCGGCGCCCGCGCCGGACGGTCAGTCATGGCTACGGCGCGGCACCACGCAATGACTGGCCAGCGGCACGGTCGACGGTGCGACGGCGAACGCGCGTCTGGAAAGCAGCGCGGCTCCCGTGGCAAGGATCACGCTGCGTCGAGTCCGGTGTGGCAAGTGTGGGGTCCGCGAGGAGAGCTGCATCGGGGACCGGGCTTCGATCGCGTGTTAAGCCCGAATGCGGATCAGCGTGTGGATCACTTCGGCTTCGTCGGCCGCGGAAGAAACGCAAGGCCTTGAGAGATCAAGGCCTTGCGTGAAATCTGGTGGAGAAGAGGAGGATCGAACTTCTCCACCAAAACGACACGCAAGTCCTTCCATTTCAATAACCTGCAAAGCCCCATCTTGGTGCGTGTGACTCACCGCGAACACAAGTGCGGAAACGTTGTGGATCGATTGTGTTGCGGTTTGTGTAACGCCACGCAAGCCCGAGACTACGACCGGATCGGCCGCTTCGCAAATCGCTCGGGAGGAATGTCGCGCGGCGGCTCCAACAGCTGTTAACAGCTGTTGAAATCTGACGCTTGACGCGAGTTCGAGCGCCAATCAACAGCTGGAAACAGTCATTCAGCCGTTATGGAACCAGGGGGTCGGTCAGAACGGGGCAAGAACTGTCGAGACGTGTTCGACCCGTGGCGCCCCATCGAAGCAGTGCCCGACCAGGCCCCGCCACAGCTGGAAGTCGTCCGAAGCCCGGAAGAGAACAGTGTGGTCCTCGACGGTGTCCCAGCCGACGACCAAGCGGTACTGCAGCGGTTGCTCGACGCCACGCTGCAGGGAAAGACCACGGCAACCCTTGGCCCGGCGGAATAGTTCGACGGCCTTGGCAACGCCCTGCTCGAATTCGTCGTTCATGCCCGGTTTCACCGTGATGTGCGCGATTTCGTGTATCACTTTCTATCCTTTGTGAAGATGAAGAGGTCGGCCATCGTCTCGGTGACCGCGGCGGGCGAGCTGCCACCGATACCTCGGCATTGCCGCTTTCGATCACGAGCGTTCATCACGTTAGCTGGATTCCGCGAATTCCTGGTCGACAACTCGTTCGGTCCCGCACGCATGCCTTCTACGCTGCCGCACTAATCACGGATCAGCATGCCGTTCTGCTCACACATCCACGGCCACGCTCAGGAGGGGCGCCGCCTGCTGACCGCCGTATGTATCGGTCTCGGCCGGGGACCCGGAGGACACCGTGCGCGCAATAGTGGCCTTGAAAGCGCACGCCGGGTCAAAGAACTCGCAATTGAGCACTTGAGCAGGCGTCAGTCGGTAAAGCGCGGCGATCCGGTCCGGGGTCAGCACACCGGACGCCTTGACGCGTCGATACGTCGCTTCGTCGTCGAACACGACGTCGAGTGTGATCTCGAACGGACCGGAGTTCTTCGAGCGAACGATCTTGGCAAGCTCCCTCAGGGTCTTCTGCACGACACTCCTCTCACCTTTCTGCGGACTGCCAACAGCCTGTGGCGGGTGCGTCGCAAATTCAAGCCCCGAGGCTGCGGTACTCGATCGGGAACAGTTCCAAGGGGTCGTCGGCATCCATCAAGTGGTAGACGGAGAATTCGAAGATCTCGCCACAGCGGATGTCGGACGGGGCGGTCGGAAACGCGACGTTTGCAGCCGTCGCCTTGATGCCCTGGTAGTGATAGTGCTGCAGCTGCGAACGGGCAAACGCGCAAACGGTATCCGCCCGCTCCTGTGTCGGCGCGACCACGTCGAGTAATACGCCGACCTCGTGGCCAGGCACCGGGGTTGGCTCACGCTCCGCCATCACGCCGTCGCGTCCATAGATCACGAACCGGAGCAGGAAATCGCGGTCGCGAAACAGCGCCTCGGTCGCTATGCGCACGGCGGCGGTCATCTCGTCCAACCGGGAAATCGCGATCGGATCGCGGATGCCACCGATGACGATCGTGCGAAAACCGGCCGAACGCGCGCCCTCGAGCTTGAACGCGAGCGGCTGCGCGACGTAGCGCGATCCGCTCACCGCCACGCGCCGGTCATCGAGCGCCTCGAAGCGCGACTGCGACATGTCAAGGACATGCCCCGGCCCCTCGCTATGCGACGCACTGGAACGTTCGTACAGGGAATGCCCCGCGACGGACAGTGGTGTACATGCACGACCTGGATGGGTGGGTTCCAGTACGAATCGTCCATCCTCGATGGACCCCAGCATGCAGTCGTTCGCGCTACCCGGCTCGGCACACATCGCGCCGCACTCGAGGATTTCTCCCATGTGCCAGGCGAGGCCTGGGTCAGCCCCTGCCCGGATAGCAGGCGCTGCAAAGATGGCTGCGTCACAACTTCGCCCAGCGAGAATGACGTCGACGCCCGCGTCAAGCGCCTCGATGTACGGCTGAGTGCCCATCTGCGCGACCACGTTCGTGGTCGCAGCGAGCGCTGCCTCGGTCAACTCAGGAACCGGTCCAAGGGGGCGAACGGCGCCTGCTCGTAACGCCTTCAGTACCGTTGGCTTCGGGACATCGGCGAGGATCACCGCCACCCGCAAGCGCAATTGGCGCGCTGCCGCGACCTCACGCACGATTTCCCACGTCCACTCCACATGGGTGCGCGCGCCCGAACCACCGGCGGAGCCGACAATCACGGGCACGCCGAGTTCGCGACCTGCCAACAGCATCATCTCAAGGTCCCGTCGCGTGATTTCCTGACTCACGTCGGGAACGCCCCGCCCGAGCTTGTGTGGTCCCGCATCCGTCGACCCCGCATCCGCACCGATCACATGTGGTCGTCGCGCGACTCCGTGCCGCAACGAATCCTCTGGGATGCCGTATCCCAGCATGCCCAACGTGCTCAAGACCCGAAATGGTTCCATCGGCAGCTCTTCGGTGGTCGCAGTCTTCCTGCTCAGTGGTTCGCAGCCTGGGGTCGTCCGAACAAAGTCGCCTGAATCTGGTCCGGACGATCGAGCGCAGCAACAGCAGCGTCGACAGCGGTGTGCCACGCCTCCACGAACCGGGATTGTCCGAACCGTTCGCCGTCCGGGTACATCATGAGTCGGAACGTGCATGCGGCACCCGGCATCCCGACCGCGGGAATCGTGATCGCCCCGAGGCGTTCCAGGATGGTCATGGACGCAAACGCGACCACTTCGATCGGCGCGAGCGCGCAGCGATCTCGGCCTGCCTTCGCGAGGACAATGTCCAGAAAGTCCTCGCCACCGACTGCGAGCCCAGCGCCCGCAATGTAACCGCGTCCGCCCATCGCCCCCTGAAGGTGGTCGAAAACACCTTCGGCCAACCTGGCCGCCGCTTTTACGGGCGCAGGGTCGAAATGTTCAACCGCGTGCCACCCAGCGATGTACTGGCCCAACTGCGCCTCCACTCCCAGTGCAAGCGCGCGAGCCTTGATCTTGCGTACAAGCCCCGCCTCACCAGACACGAAGCCGGAGCGAGGCCCGCCCATGTGCTTGTCGAGCGACCAGACCGCCACATCCGGCTTCTCCGCCAAGGCGAGACTTGGCGGCTCGTCATAGATGGCAATGCGCGAGGCCATGTGGGCATCGTCGAGGACAACCCGTGCTCCGCAAGCGTGCGCCAGCGAAATGGCCGTGACGACGTCGGCTGACGGCAAATGGTGCTTCGAGGGCGAGATCGCCGTAATCGCCACCACCTTCGGCGCGGGCCCCTTCGCCAAGACTTCGCTGAACGCCTCGATGCCGACAACCTCGTCGAACACTCCGCGCGCGAGATTGACAGCCTGCTTGATGGAAGGATGCGAACGGTCGGCCGGAACAATCGAAAGCACCCGATCGCCCGGCTCGAGGAGCACCAGCATGACGGCGATCATGGCCGCCGAGATACGCGTCGCGAGGAAACCGTCGTGCACCCCGTTCGCCGCGCCCAAGCGCCGCAGAGCCGCCGCCTCCAATTCCCCCTGGGAGCGCGCTATGAAGTGGATGTATGAGCGCATCGACTCATCGTCGCCTGGCTCGAAAGGAAAGGCGCGAATCAACCCGGTCAGGTTGAACAGGCCAGCGTCGCCAAGCTTTGCGTAGCGTTCACGAATGATCTCGTACGCGCGCTTCTGGCGCAGACTCTCGGCCACCTCGGTGTCGATGATCGAACCCCGCGCATAGCCGACCACCGGGTCCCGGCGATTTCCGAAACGGTCCAGACGCGCTGCCACTGGCATTGCCGCACTTGACATGGCGATCCTCCTAAAGACGTCGCTACTTATTCCGCTGCGCGTCGCGCAGCGGATTGACCGGACTCCGAGCGCAGCGCATCAAACAAGATTGACATTGCGCGATCGATCTCAGCATCCGTCGTGGTCATTGGCGGCACGAGACGCAGTACGTTCAGCGCTGGTCCCGTGCCGCGAAGCTGGAAGATGAGCCCGTTGTCCTGGCAGTATTTCGAGATGGCCGCCGCTTCCGCATTGGCGGGTGTCTTCTTCACGCGATCGGTGACGAGTTCAATTCCAAGCAGAACTCCCCTGCCTCGGATGTCCCCGATCAATTCGATTTCGTTCGCCATCGCGTTCAAGGCAGCCCGGATACGCTGCTCGATGTGCACTGCACGGCCCGCCATGTCCTCTTCGACGACGATTCGGAGGCTCTCCTCGCCGGCCGCGCACAACAGCGGGTCGGTCGCGTGCGAGCGCGTCGCGAAGTAGCCGTTCTGCGCCGCCTTGTCCGCGATCTCAGCCGAGGTGCAAACCGCGCTGATCGGTAACCCGCCGCCGAAATGTTTCGACAAAGTCATGATGTCGGGCGCCACCGGCTCGTGCTGGAAGCCGAAGAGCTTGCCGGTCTTGCCGAGTCCCGTCTGAGACTCGTCGAAGATCATCAGCATCCCGCGCTTGTTGCACTCTTCTCGCACCATCGGATAGAAGCCTGGAGGCGGCACGATCACCCCGCCTGCGCTCAAGATCGGTTCGCCGATAAACGCCGCCGGATCTGCAGTGAAGTTCGCATCCGCCAACTCCATGCTGGTCTTCAGGCACTGGATTTCGCACTTGGGGTAAGTGAGGTTCAGGGGACAGCGATAGCAATAAGGGGCGAGGATCGCCGACGTTGCAGGCGCCACAATCGAATGCTTGCGGCGCGTCCAGTTGAATGACAGCGATCGCGTGAGGTACGAAGTGGAGCCGTGCAGGCCGGCGTGCATGCCGATCACGTCGAGTCCGCCGGTCGCCTTGCGCGCCAAGTCCACCGCAGCTTCAATCGAATCGCTTCCGCTCACCAGAAAGACGGACTTCTGCAGCGGCGGCGGAAGAAGTTTCCCGAGCGTCTCGTGCAGCTTCAGCCGCTCGACGTTGAGCATCGTATTGGTTGCGTGCAACAAGGACTTCATCGTCTCGGTGATGCGCGCGACGATTCTCGGATGCTGGTGGCCCAGCGCAGCGCCCATTTGTCCGCTCTGGAAGTCCAGGTACTCCTTGCCATCGGTGTCGACAACCGTTGTGCCGGAGGACTTTGCAAGAATCGGCCGATCTTCGAGTCCGCCCATATAGCTCGTCTTGGCGGTGGGGAACATCCAGCGGCTGACGATCTCCCGAGCTCTTTGCCTGTCCATGTCCATGTCTCCTTGTCTTGATGGAGCTCGCGCTCCACGCGATGCAGTCGGCTAGACGCGCAAGAACAGCGCGTTGAAGCGCTCACGGCTTTCGAGAAGCCGGGTGGCCCACGAAATGGCGCGATTGACGACGAAATAGATGAGAAACAGCGTTAGATAGATTTCGATGGGCGCAGTCATCAATCGCGCGCCGATCTGCTTGCCGATTTCGGTCAGGTCTGCCAAACCAATGAGGAACGCGAGCGATGAGTTCTTAACGGAAACGACATAGCGTCCAGCGAGCGCCGGCAGCATGTTGAAGAAGGCCTGAGGCATGACGATCCACATCAGCACCTGAATTCGGCTCATACCCAGTGCCCGAGCTGCTTCGATGTGACCGGGCGCGATCGAGAGAATGCCCCCACGCACTATTTCCGCGATATAGGCCCCGGTGAACAAGGAGATCGCCAACAGGACACTGGTGAACTGCGAAATCTCGAGCCCGAAGATCGGCGGGACGAAAAACGCCCAGAACACCAGGATCAGGAGCGGAACATTCCGGAAAGTCTGGATGTAAAGCATGGCCGGGACCCATAGCCAGCGGCGATCCGAGCTGCGCAGGACGCCGAGAACCGCACCTATCACCGTGCCCGCCACGATCGAACCCACGCCGATGGCGAGCGTGATCAGAAGTCCGCCCGGTTGCCCGGTGTTGAACAAGTCACCAACCAGGAGGCGCTCCCAGTTTGCTGCGGTCCAGACCCGTTCCCAGTTCATGGCCTGATCACTCGCTGACCAAGACAGCCTGCCCTGCCGAGCGACGCCGAGTGTGGCGCGACAGGTACCGGGAAAGTAGAGCCCCGAGCCCGGCCGTCACCAGACACAGAACGAGGTAGATGACCGTAATCGCCGTGAGCGCCTCAACGCCCCGGAACAAGAAGTTGTCGATGCTCTTGTACTGGTAGGTCATTTCAACGACCCCGATCGCCATCGCGAGCGAGGTGTTCTTGATGAGGGCTGTTGCCTCGTTCGTCAGGAGCGGCAGAATCACGCGCGTGGCTTGGGGCAGGATCACGAACCCCAGCGATTGAAGGAAGCCGAGGCCGAGAGCTCGCGACGCTTCGAACTGGCCCTTGTGTACCGAGTTCAGTCCAGCCCGAATGACTTCGGCGACGAAGGCGCCGTGATAGATCGACAGCGCAAGGACCGCCGCTCCAAATTCATAACCGAAGTCCCGCAACTCCAGGAACATCCACTGCGGGAGGATGTACGAGGCCGAGAAGTACCAAAAGAGAATCTGGACGACGGGAGGAGTGTTTCTCGAGAACTCGACATAGAACCAGCAGATCGGCTCGAGCCACCGCAGGCCGAGCCAACGGAGTGTTCCGAACACCAGTCCGATGACGAACGCGAACAGGAGCGACCAGGCCGAAAGCTTCAAGGTCATCACGAGACCCTGAAGGATCAGCCGGCCTGGTTCTCCCCAGAGGACGGAGAAGTCGAGATTCACGCGAGGAGCAGCAGTGCGTTATGGGACCGGACCACTCGGCTCAGTTGTCCCAGATCTCCATCTTGAAGTTGTCGAAGTCCTCGAGCGTCATCTTCAACTTGGAGTCCTTGCCCAGCCACTTGTCGAACGCCTTCTGCCACGTTCCGTCCAGCCACTGGTCCTGCAGCAGGAAGTTGAGTGCGTCGCGGGACTTCGAATCGTTTTCGCGCAGCCCGATACCGTAGTAGCCGCCGCTGTAAATGCCCTTGGAGCCGACCAGGACGTACTTGCTGGGGTCGGGTGACCCCGCTCTCAAGCCGGCAAGGATGATGTTGTCGGTCGCCACGGCGTCGACTGTTCCGCGCTCCAGAGCAAAGAAGGCCTCCGGCCACCCCTGGAAGGTCTGGATAGTCGCCTTCGGTTGCATCTGAGGAATCTTCTTGACCGACCCCGCGGCAGCATCGGCGCCGACGCGCTTGTTGGCAAGGTCGGCAACCGAGTTGATGCCGCTGTCCTTCTTGACGAGCAGCGTCTGCGGCGTATAGAGATACGAAATGGTGTAGTCGATCACCTGGTCGCGAGAACGGTAGTGACTTACGGTAGCGAACAGGATGTCGATCCGCTTTTGCTGCAGCAGCTGAACGCGGTTTGATGCCTTCACCGGGGTGTACTCGACCTTCACGCCAAGCCGGCGAGCCAGATCGTTGAGAAGGTCAATTTCGAATCCTGCGTACTGACCCTTCTCGTCGACGAACCCGAGGTCCGGGGCGTCATTCTTGACGCCCGCGCGAAGGACTCCCCGCGCCTTGACCTCTTCGATCATTGACTTCTCCTGCGCCAACACGACGGACGGAACCGCCGCGATCAGCAAGCCACATAGCATCGAACGCATGTCTAGCTTCATCGCTTCTCCTTTTGGTGAACTGCTTCTCCTTGCCCGTTCATGTCTTGTCTGTGCCCGTTGGGCCTTCAATGGGACAGAATCTTCCCTATGAAACGCTTGGTCCTTTCTTCGCGCGGATTGCTGAAAAACGTCGCCGGAGGGCCAACTTCCACGACCTGGCCGCCGTCCATGAATACAACGCGGTCAGCCACTTCTCGCGCAAATCCCATTTCGTGGGTCACGACAATCATCGTCATGCCGTTACTCGCCAGCTTCTTCATGACGTCGAGTACTTCGTTGATCATCTCCGGATCAAGTGCTGACGTCGGCTCGTCAAACAGCATTACGCTGGGTTCCATGCACAGCGCGCGGGCAATCGCGACGCGCTGCTGCTGCCCGCCCGACAGCATGTCCGGATAAGCGTCTGCCTTGTCGGCGATCCCCACAAGGCCGAGCAGGCGCTTGGCCCGCGAGAGTGACTCGTCGCGGCTCACCTTGGAGACGCGCGTGGGCGCGAGCACAAGGTTTTGCAGGATGGTGAGGTGCGGAAAAAGGTTGAACGACTGGAAGACCATGCCGACCTTCGGGCTCAGGCGACGAAGCTTGGACGGCGACCGATCGACCCGTTCACTCTCGATCACGATCTCGCCGTCATCAATGTGCTCGAGCCCGTTGATGCAGCGAAGCAACGTGCTCTTGCCCGATCCGCTGGGCCCGCAGACCACCACGACCTCCCCCGCAACGACATTCAGATCGACGTTCTGTAGAACCCGGAGCTGGCCAAAGCTCTTTGAAACTTTCCGCACTTCGATCATCGGGGATGTCATCGTCTTCGTCTGTTTAGCGCGGCTAGAAACCCGTTTGAGTGACGGCGACAATTTGTTGAGGCGTCATCCCGTCGAGCCCGAGTGCTTCCAGGTTGTGCCCTTCTCGAACGAAGTCGCGCTCGTAAAGCGCCGACGTCAGTTGAATCAGGCTCTCAGAAACCGGCATTGGAATGCCTGCCAAGCGACCCAACGCACAGTAGAAGACGAGGGCGTACGGCACGTCCTCGGTTATGAACCGATGATTGAACTCCTGCGGCCCGATGGGCCCCTTCAGCTTCTGAGCGACCGAAGCGAAGATTTCGTTCAAGTCCTTTCCTTCTGCACCGTGTGCTTCGCGGAAGTAATCATCGACCGTGACTTCGGCCGTGCCGAAGTACCTGACCACCGCCAGGCGCTCCTCATCGACCAGCTTGACCAACTTCGCCACCCCCGGGGTGATGTTCTCCCAGATCACCCAGTTCTCTTTCTTCTCAGCGCGACTCAAGTTGCACAGCATCGGCGCGACGTGATAGACGGGGTTGTGGTTATTGAGCGTGATGGTCAGTGCGTTGGGCTCGAGTCGGAAGCGTTTTCCATAGAGAATCTCCAATGTCGCCTTGGCGCCGCTCCCGCGGTCAGCCGGAATGGCCGCCATGTCGATGACATCCTTGATCTTCAACAGGCGGACCGAGGTCGCGGACGTCTTGCGCGTTGTGAAGAGGCTCGTCGACAGATCGACGATCGTGGGCTTGATACCCCGATCTCGAAGCATTCGGGACAGCAACAGGGAACTCAGCCCAGTGACCGGGTGAACGACCACGAGCTGAGCTTCCGAGAGACGGGGGCAGGCGGCGGACATCAGCGCGCTGTGCCCGAAAGCCGGCGCGGCAATCATTACGATAGCAGCGCCATCCATGCAGGAACGGACGTCCGTAGAGGCAGTTACCCTCGCCTCGCCTGTCATGAAGCCCTCGAAGCCGATTTTCCCTGCGCCGCTCAGCGCCTCGCGCTCGTCGGGGAAAGACGACCATATGTGAACGTCGTGGCCGCCATGCGAAAGGAACGCCGCGTTGGCAAGGGCAACGTTGCCCGCGCCAAGGACTGCGATCTTCATCTTGCTCGTCCTCCATTGCGTTGCGGCGACGACGGGCGGCGCTTCCCGCCGGCCCGCGCGGGTGCGCGCAGCCGGCTTGCGTGCTTCTGGTCAAACTGAACGGTGTAGTAGTAGCGGTCGGATCGGAAGATCGAACGAAACAGACCCGATCCCCGCGACCTTGGTAGCAGAAAGTGCCGCGTCACCATCAGCAGCGGCGCACCCAGTGCGACATCGAGCTGAGGTGCAATCTCCGTATCAGCGGCGATCGCCTCGATCTTGACGTGATCCTCGGTGGCATCAAGGTGCAGCGTTTCGCGGATCTCGCGCAGCGGCGCGGAGCGACTCAAGTCCAGGCACGCGAGACGAGCGCCCACCTCTAAAGGCAGGAACGCCTCGTGGAACGCAAACGGCTTGCCCTCGAGCAGTCGCAGACGGACGATGCGATACACCATCTCGTTCGGCGCAGCCCCAACTCGCTCAGCCACATCGGGCGCCGGTAAGACGGGCCCCGTCGCAAGGGTCCGAGCCTCGGTGTTGAACCGTAGCGCGCTGAAATCCTCCGGCAACCCGGTGAGCCTCGACTCCACCAGCCGCGGGGGCCGGCGACGGACAAACGTTCCTCGGCCAGGGCTGCGAGAGATCAAGCCTTCTTCTTCCAGACCGCGGAGAGCCTCCCGCACCGTCTCTCGGCTGACATTGAACTCCTGGCAAAGCGCCTGCTCGGTCGGAAGTTGCTGGCCCACACTCATGTCACGGTCGATCCTCCGCGTGAGCACTTCGCGGATCTGCAGGTACTTCGGATACGGGTTGAAGAACTCGCGACCCACTTCGCCTCGCGCGTCGCACAAATGTCTGGCCAGGCAGACTTGACTTTGTACGGGAGACCGGACATTACGTCGGCGCACGCGCCCGCGTCAATGAGGAGGAACGCGCGTTCTCTATTCTGGAACTGGGCACCGGGCCGCAAGCGCGCGAATCCGGTCCCGCACATCGGAATGAACGTGGCGCCCGTCGGTGTCCTGGAGAAGGACGCCCAGGCAGGCGGCTATCGAGCGAAACGCGTCCGCGTCGGCGCCACGGATCGTCATGGCATTGGACCCGAGCCGCAAGCCGGTCTGGCCCATCCTGTCCGGTGCGGGCGGCAACGTGACGGCATTGGCAAGAACGCCGTGTTCGAACAGGCGCCGCACGACCGCGTCGCCTTCGCATTCAAGAGCACGAAGATCGACGACCACCATGTGAGTATCGGTGCCCTGGCCATACAGCCGGAGGCCCGCCTCGCTCAGTGCATCAGCCAGGACGCGAGCGTTGGCGACGACGGCTCGCATGAGCGCTCGGAACTCGGCCCTGGCCACCAGCTGGAAGAGAACCGCCCGGGCGGCCATGATGTGCGCGCCCCCAGCTGCCTGAAGTCCCGGCGAGAGCGCGGCATCGATCGGCTGCGCGAAGCGGGACCGGCAGAGAATGAGCCCGCCGGTGCGCGGGCCGCACAAGGTCTTGTGGGTCGACGTCGTCACGACATCACAGACACGCACGGGGTCGGGATGCAGCCCTGCGACGACCAGGCCCGCGACGTGTGCGATGTCGGCGAACAGGAGCGCTCCGACACCGTCCGCCACCGCGCGCAGGCGGTCGAAATCGATCATGCGCGGGTAGGCGCTGGAGCCGGCGATGATCAAATGCGGTCGAAATTCGCGGGCAAGCGCTGCCGCGCCCTCATAGTCGACGTTATCCGCTTCGCCCACCGTCCCGAAGTGACGGACCTCGAATTCCTGCCCCGAAAGGTGCCTGGCCGCTCCGTGGCTCATGTGACCGCCAGCGATCGGCGCGAACGACAAGATGCGACCACCCCGCGGAACCAGCGCACGCACCACCGCGATATTCGCGATCGTCGACGACAGTGCCTGGACGTTTGCGTGTTCGGCACCAAACAAGTCGCGCGCTCGCTGAACTGCGAGGACTTCGATGCTGTCGATGGTGTCGCTCCCGCCAAGCGACTTGCGCGGCGGGTATCCGGACGAATTGCAGTTGATCAACGTTGAGGCTTCCGCCTGCAGCGTGGCCCGCGGCGCGTAGCTCTCGGACGCAATGAGGTTGACCGTCGCGGAGTTCTGCGCCACCTGGTCCTGAATCTTGTCGTGGACCTGTTGGTCGACCTCGCCCAGTGCGCGGGTGAATATGGCGTCCCAGTCCGACCTCATGCGGGTCAACCGTCGACGAGTCGGTCAAGCAGCCGCGCCAGGGGCTGTTCCTGGTTCATGCCATAGCAGTCAGGGTCGCCTGGATGTCCGCACGGTAGCTTGCGCTTGAAGGACGCCTTCATTGCCTTTAGGTCGGGGACGAAGTCGATTCCAACGACATCCTCGACCGGGATGGCATACGCCTCTGCAAGCCCTGCTGTTCCGATCTTGCTGCGCACGTTGTCGAAGTCAGACTGTGTTCCGAAGATCACGTCCAGCGTGATGACGAACGGCCCGGCATTCTTGCTCCGTAGGACTTTCGCACGCGCCGCGACACCCATATCTCCTCCGAACTCAGTTACCGACCCACCGCGAACGTCAGATGTCAACCACTTCCAGGCGGCACACCGCGCGATAGTTGTCGATCTCCATGGCGTGATAGACGTTGAACTCGAACACTTCGCCTCCGTCAAACACCGCCGGCGAGAACGTCATTGCGGTGTTGCCCGCTGTCGTCGTCCTCCCCGGATACCGCCAGAACGAGATGCGGGTGAGCAGGTCGTAAGCAACGTCGTGCGCCAGTTCTTGGGTGGAAGCGACGACGTCGGCAATGACGCCGACTTCGGCCGCTCCGCGTTCCATTTCGGCGTTCTGCAACACACCGTTCTTGCCGAACTGGTGCCAATGAATACGGAGATCGCCCGACTCTCCAAAGAGCTTCTGCTCGATGCCTTCCACGTCCGTGAGAATCTGATCGAGTTGCTCGATCATCTTGGGAGTTCGAACGCCGAAGATGAAGAGCGAGCGGAATCCGACCCGCTTCACTCCCTCCAGCAATACCGAATAGGGCTCGCGCCGGAACTTTGCCCCGGAGATCCTCGTCGAGTTCTCGTCGATCGCCTCGTACGACGCCTCGGTCCTGTCCAACGTTCCCCCAGGGAAACGTGCGAGACGAAAGTCGCTGCGTTCGTAAAACGAATGCATCAGGCACGAGTCCGGTGTGCAGGCCAGCGAATCGAGTGCCGGCCGAAGAACAAAACTGTCCTTACCGATAGTCCCGACGATCGGGATCCGGTTATGAGTCAAGCCGCGCAGCGTCGGTCGAATTTCCTCGGCCGCCGATTCCCCACACTCCATGATGTCGCCCATGTGGTACGACAGGCCTGGATCGCAGCCCTTCCAGACGGGATACGCGGCAATCACCGCCGCGTCCGACGCGCGCCCGCACAAGACGACATCCGCGCCCGTCTCAAGAGCCTCGATGATCGGCTCAACCCCCATCATTCCTACGATCGATGCACTTGCCGCGACCTCATCCGTACGAAGCGGTGATCCGTCTGCAAGGCTCCAAGTTCCAGGGACGGTTTTGCTCCCCCCGGCGCGCTCGACCAGGAAGCTATTCGGAATGTCTGAGTAGACGACTGCGAGTTTGAAGTGCCAGCCTTGTGCCGCAGCAATCCGCTTGATGCGGCGGATCGTTACGTCAACGTGCCGCTTTCCGCCCGAGCCGCCGGCCGAACCGATGATGACGGGTATCTTCGCCTGCAGTCCAGCGCGAATGACGACTTCAAGATCGTGATCTATGTTGATCGAAGGGCTGTGCTCCTTGCCTGCGCCCAGATACCAGGGGCCGCAGTCCATGGACCCCGCGTCCATAGCCAAGGCGTGCGGAGCGAACTTGTCCATGGCGATCGCAAGTGCCTCGGGGTCAACACCACGATTGCCCACGCATCCAACCGGCGTAACCACGGTGATGTCATCCATCGCGTCGTTCCGATGCAATCGCCTCAAGCCGCCAATCAGAAACAGCGGTTCACTTCAACACTTCCGGGACCGCCAAGGCATCGACACCGCGAATTGCAGCGTCCATGCCAACCAACCCTGCAACCAACCCTGGCGCCCGATCAGATAGGGTAAATCCCAGCCGCTTACGCTTGTACACGCTTCACCAGTTCCGGACGGCGAATCTTTCCGGTCGGGGTCATCGGCAAGCTGTCCATCAATACAAGCTGCTCGGGCAACTTGTAGTCGGCCACTCTGCCTCGCAGGAAAGCAACGACCTCGTCCAGGGTTAGCGAGGTGCCAGGCTTCAGAACGGCGCACAGGCAGTTCTTCTCGCCAAGCCGAGCATCCGGCGCGCCGACGATCGCGACCTGTAGGATCGCCGGGTGTTCGTACAGCAGTTCCTCGATCTCGCGCGGAAAGTACTTCTTGCCGCCGCGGTTGATGATTTCCTTCTTGCGCCCCGCGATGCGCACGTTGCCTTCCTTGTCGACAAACTGCCCGAGATCGCCGGTGCGAAACCAGCCGTCGGCGGTAAAGCTATCGCGATTGGCGTCCGGATTGTTCAGGTAGCCAAAGTGCACCGACGGACCGATGGCCGCGATCTCGCCCACCTCGCCGTACGGCATGTCCTTGCCCTCCTCGTCGATGATGCGGAGCCCCATCTCCTTTACACAGCGGCCGACCGTCCCGTTGACCTTCAGCGGATCGTCGTCCAACCGGGTGAACGAGTGGAAGCCCGTCTCGAGCATGCCGTAGAGTTCGATTAGCTTCGCACTCGGGAGCGCGGCCTGAAAGGCCTTAATCGTTTCGACCGCCGCCGAGGCACCGCCGGTGATCACCACCCGCAGTGAACTGAGGTCGCGCTTCTTTAGTTCAGGCGAGTTGAGCATCGCCACGATCGAGGCTGGAGCAGTCGGGATGTAGCTGACCCTTTCGCGCTCGATGATCTCCAGAGCGCCGTCGGCAGAAAAGCGCTCCATCAGAACCGCCTTTGCACCCGCGAGAACGGCCTGCACCAACGTGATGTAGCCCCAGTTCAGGCCGACCGGCAGGTAGTCCAGCAGCACATCCTTCTCGGTGACTTTCAACTCGTCGTTGATCAACTCGCACGTACACATCGTCGTATTCGTGCAGTGCAGGACTCCCTTCGGATTTCCGGTCGTGCCCGACGTGAAACACATCCGCATGATCTCGAACGGGTCCATCCGCACGCGGTCGGCGTCTGCAATCTCCGGTGTCTCGTCGACCACCTTGGCAAAGCTGCTCACGTCATCGGCGTCAACGTCGTCGACACAAAGAACCATCTTCAGGTCCGGCAACCGCGGCCGGATGCCGCGGATCATTTCAAGGTAGTCAAAGCCCTTGAACTGGCGAGCGCAGACGTACACGCGGGACTTCGAGAACTTCAAGATGTACTCGACTTCCATGGCGCGAAAGTCGGCACTGATCTTGTTGGCCACCGCGCCGATCAGCTCGAGGGAGAAGAACACGACGGGAAACTCGATTCGATTCGGCAACTGCAGAGTGACGACATCTCCGCGCTTGACGCCCTGCCGCCGCAGAAACTCGGCGAACCGCTTCACTTCCTTCCAGAACTGTCCGTAGGTGATGCGGCGCCGATCGTCAACCATCGCCTCGCGCTCGGGATGTTCGCGCGCATGGCGCTCGACCACCTCGAAGAAAGTACGGTCGCCCCACCAGCCCTTCGCGGTGTACTCGTCGATCGTGGCCTGGCTCGGCGGACGGGGTGCTTCGATCATCTTGATCTCCTAACGCACGGCTCGCAGCAGGCCACCATCGACCTGAATTGCGGCGCCGGTGATGTATGAACCTTTGGGCGAGACCAGCAGCGCGACGAGATTTCCGATGTCGTCCACGGTGCCGATTCGCTTCATCGGGATTTCTTCTCGCAGGCGCGCTTGCACGACCTCCGCAGGCTCCTCGCCCGCTGCAAAGACCTTGCGCAGGCGCGTCGTATCGATGTAGCCGGGACAGATCGTGTTGACGTTGATCCCCCAGCCCGCGACTTCCAGTGACAGCGTCTTGGCGTAGCCGATTACGCCCGACCACGTGGCCACCGACAGCGAAAAGCCGGGAATCGGCTGGATCGCCGAGATCGCGGTGATGTTCAGGATGCTGCCACCGCCGCGTTCGCGCATTGATGGCACCGCCTCGCGCACCATGCGGACGACGTACATCAGGTTCTGCTCGACCGCCTTGGCCCACGCCTGATCGTCAAACGACAATGCCTCGCCCAGCGGCGGCGCGCCATCGTTGTTGACGAGGATGTCGACACCGCCGAACTCCGCCCTGACTGTCTCGACGATCCGCCGGCAGTCGTCCGACCGGCGCGCGTCCGCGGGGATCGGCAGGACGCGCGCGCCGGTCTCGGCACGGAGGCGCTCAGCCGCCGCCGACAAGTCCGGCTCGCGGCGCGCGCAAATCGCGACCGCCGCCCCTTCCTGCGCCAGGATGCGCGCGATGCCGTAGCCGATGCCCTTGCTACCGCCACCGACGATCGCGACCTTGTCCTTCAGCTCGAGATTCACTTGTGCCCCACCTGCGCGAGAAAGCGCTCCGCGTTGCGGTGGAAGACGTTTTCCAGGGTCTCCTCGTCGTAGCCTTCGGCCCGCCAGTCTCGTAACAGGCGCTCATACGTGAACAGCGGATAGTCGGCGCCGAACATCACGCGGTCTCGCAGGCGTCGTGGGATCTCGTGCTTCAAGTCAGGAGTGAAGTATTTCGGTGACCAGCCGTGCACTTCGTACCAGATGTTTCGCTTGTGCATCAGCACGGCGATGGTCTCTGATTGCCATGGCCAGCCCGGTCGCGCCGCCACGATGGTCAACTGCGGGAACTTTGCAGCGACGAAGTCGAGGTGGCGCGGATGGCAGTCGTCAAGCAGGATCCCCATTCCGCCCGGCATCCCCGCCCCGAGCCCCGTGGTGCCGACGAAGATCAGCACCGGGGCGCCCGCCTGAATGCAGAGGTCATAAAAGGGGAACCACTTCGGGTCGCTCGGCGGGCCACTGCCCGATCCGGAAACAGCAAAGCCAAGGAATCCCGGCGCCCGGTCGATGCAGCGGCGCAACTCGCGTACGCCTTCGGCACCGGTGGACGGAGCAATGTGGATCCAGTGGCCAATGATCTCCGCCGGGTGCGCACGCTGCGTTTCGAAGCCGTAATCGTGAATCGGCGCCGCCTCCCCAAGCGGCATGAACTTCGTGAAACCGAAGTCCAGGATCACGCGCACGTTGCTGGACCGGAAGTACTCGGCCATCTCGGCCTCGGTGTGGTACTTCGGCTCGGAGTTCCATGTCTTCTTCTGCAGGGCAAGCTCTTCCGCGGTGCGCAGCGTGTAGCCGCGTTTCGTGCCCCAGTGCGAATGGACGTCGATGATCTTCATGGCTAGTGGCTCGCTCCAAGATAGGTTCGTTCGATGCGCTCGTCGCGCAGCAGCTCCGGCCCCGGTCCGTGGAAAGCGACCTTGCCGTTCTCCATCACATAGCAGTGATCAGCGAAGCGCAGAACCTTGCGGGCGTTCTGCTCCGCGATCAGTATCGAAGCACCGGTCGCGTGGATCTTGCGCACGGTATCGAGGATCGTGTCGAAGACTTTGGGTGCGAGCCCAAGGGAGGGCTCGTCGAGCAGGAGCAGCTTGGGACTCGACATCCATGCGCGGCCCAGCGCCAGCATCTGCTGCTCGCCGCCCGAGAGGTACGCCGCTGCCTGGCTGGCACGCTCCGCAAGGATTGGGAAGAGTTCGTAGACCTTTGCCAGCCGCTCGCTGAATGTCGCGCGATCCTCGATCAGGTACGCGCCCAGTTCCAGGTTCTCCCGCACGGTCATGGCACCGAACAGCATCCGCCCCTGCGGCATGTGAATCACGCGGCGGCGGACGATGGTGTCGGTCGACGAACGCGACAGGTCCTCGCCGTCGAACACCACACTTCCTCCGCGCACTGGATTGAGGCCGGAAATCGCGCGCAGCAGCGCGGTCTTGCCTGCGCCATTCGCGCCCAACACGCCGACGATCGAGCCCGTCGGCACTTCGATCGACACCTGGTGCAGCACGTTGATCCCGGTGTAGCCGGAAACGAGCTTGTCAACGACCAGCATCGGTCGCCTCCTCGCCCAGGTAGGCGTCGATCACCGTGGGGTTGCGCTGGATCTCGGTCGGCGTGCCCTCTGCCACCACGGCGCCGAACTGCATCACCGTGATGCGGTCGGCGAGCGCCATCATCACGCGCATGTTGTGCTCCACCACCAGCAGCGTGATGCCCCGCTGCCCGGCCAGCTCGCGCGCGGTGGCGATCGCCGTGTCGGCTTCGGATTCGCTCATGCCCGAGGTGGGTTCGTCCATGAGCAGCAGCATCGGTCGTGCCGCCAGCGCGCGTGCCAGGTCCATGCGCTTGAGCAGGCCGAACGGCAGGTCCGATGCGCGCGTGTTCCGGTAGGGCAGCAGCCCGAACGCGTCCAGCGTCTCGGTGGCGAATGCAATCGCCTCGCGTTCGTTGCGCCTGGCGGCGGGCGTCTCCAGCGCCGCGCTCCAGAACGGCACCCGACCGCGCCGCCCGACGCCCACCAGCACGTTGTCGATCACCGACATCTCATTGAACGGTTCGACGTGCTGGAACGTGCGGCCAACGCCTCGGCGGCCGATCTGGTGCGACGCGTGTCCCGAGATCGGATGACCGTCGAGGAGCACGCGTCCCGACGCCACCGGAACGGCGCCGGTGATGGCGTTGATGAGTGTCGTCTTGCCCGCACCGTTGGGACCGATCAAGCCGCGGATCTCCCCCGGCGCGACCGAAAGCGACACGTCGCGCGCAGCGACCAGGCCACCGAAGCGAACCGTCACGCCTTCGAGTCGAAGACGGTCGGTCATCGTGCCCGCGCCCGATCGATCGCGCGCCATGTCGCGCGACGCAGGTGATCCCAGACGACGACGAGACCGTTAGGCATGAACAGCAGGAAGCCGAGCAGGATCAGCGTGTAGATCAGGTCGCTGTATTCGCGCACCGGGCGCAGCACTTCCGGCAAACCGGATAGGACGGCGGCCCCGATCACCGAGCCAGCGACCGACCCCATGCCACCGACCACGATGTAGGTGATTTGGCGCAACGCCGCGCCGACTCCGAACTCGATCGGGTCGATGAAGCCCACGACCATTGCCATCAGACCACCGGCCACACCCGCGTAGGCGGCCGACAGTGCAAAGGCCGCAAGCTTCACACGCGCTACCGCGACGCCGAGCGCCTGCGCCGCATGCGGACTGAGTCGCACCGCGTTCATTTCGCGACCGTAGGAGGAGGCGAGGATGTTGGTCGCCGTCCAGACTGCGAACACCGCGGTGGCGGCAACAATCAAGTACAGGTGGTACGGCGCAATCTCCACTGCGCTAAACCAGACGGGCTTGGGCACGCTCAAGCCACGCACGCCGCCTGTAATGTCCGCGAACTCCTCGATGACGATCTGCACGATCTGAAGGAACCCGAGCGTGGCGAGCGCGAGATAGATGCCGTGCAACCGGCGCGCGGGGAAGCCCAACAGCCCGCCAATGAGCGCCGCAACCGCTGCCGCGATGGGGATTGACGCCCAGAATGGAAGGCCGTAGCGCGCCCCTAGCAGCGACGACACGTACGCGCCAATTGCCATGAACGACGAGTGGCAGAGCGAGATCTGCCCCGAGTTGCCCGTGAGGAGATTCAGCCCGACCGCGGCAATCACCGCGATCATCGCCAGGTTGAGCAGGTAGGTCGTGTAGTTGCCCACGGCGAGCCCGAGCAACGAAAGCATCAGGAGCGCGAAGATGGCTAGAAGGTTCTGACGGCTCATGATCAGACGCGCTTGGCTTCTGCTACGCCGAACAGCCCGTACGGCCGGAACACGAGCAGCAACATCAGGATGATGAATGGCACGAGGTTCTTGAATGTGCTGCTGACGAGGACGCCGGAGAACGTCTCGATCAGCCCGACCGCGAGCCCGCCGACAATGGCGCCCGGGACACTGGTGAAGCCACCGATGACCGCTGCCACCAGCCCGCGCAGGATCAGCGTGCCGATTTCCGGATTCACCCCGATCACTGGCGCCACCAGCAGTCCCGCAAAGGCGCCAATCGCCGTGCTGATGGCCCAGGCCCAACGCCAGACCGAGTCGACACGAATCCCCATTAGTCGCGCGGCCTCGGCGTTGATCGAAACCGCCCGCATCGCCTTGCCCAGCCGGGCGTACTTGAAGAACGCCATCACTGCGAGCGTGACCAGCAGCATGGCCACGAAGATCCAGACGGACGTTGGGTTGAAGCGCAACCCTGCGAACATCAATGGGTCCATGCCGAACGGACCGTCGAGTGCGGCGGGGCTGTCACCGAATCGCAACTGGATCGCGTATTTGATTAACAGCCCGATCGCGAAAGTAGCGATCACGACCGTGAACTCCGGCGCACGGATAATCGGACGGATCAGCGCTCTCTCGATGAGCATGCCGCCCAGGCCGCCGACGAGCACCACCAGCAGCACCACCACCGGATACGGCAGCGCCAATGTGGTCAATACCAGCGCGATATACGCGCCGGCCGTGACCATCTCGCCCTGGCCGAAGTTGAGGACACCAGAGGCCTTGAAAGGGATGACGATCGCCAGGGCGACGAGAGCATAGATGCTCCCGACGCTGATCCCGGCGATTGCCAACTGGAAGGCGAGCGTGACCGTCATCGGCGTGAGCGCCGCATGCGAAGGCGGGTCAGCCCAGGTTTACTTGTAGCGGCTCAGGATGTCGCTCTCGCGCTTGCTGGTCCAGGCCACCGGCTGCCACTCGCCGCCCTTCACTTGCATCGGCACGAGCGTCAGGTTGCCGATGTGGTGCTTGTTGGAGAATGTGCGAGGCGTGGCGACCGGACCGATGCGATAGTTCTGGATACCTTCCAGTCCTTTGATGAGGCTATCGGTCGTCAGGTCCTTGCCAGCCCTACGCATGCCTTCGGCCAGGACGTGCATGTCGCCGTAGGCCAGGAGGTCGAAGTTGTTCGGACGGCCGGCCGGGGCGTTCGGATACTCCTTGCGCCAGTTGGCTTCCCACTGCTTCATCTCCGGCGCATTCGAACCGGGCAGATACGGGATCAGTGAAAAGCCCGTGACGCCCTCGGCGTTGTTGCGCGCCGCCGTGATCAAGCTCGGGTCGACCATGTTGCTGCCGACAAAGAACGGCTGTTTCAGCCCGAGCTCGCGCGCTTGCCGCATCGCGATCGCCGCCTCTGCCGGGTTGCCGAAGAACGCGATCACGTCTGGATTGGCCTTCTGGGCCGTGATCAGTTGCGACGTGAAGTCCTTGTCGTTGATGTTGAACTCGGCCCGCGCGACCGGTTCGATGTTGAACCAGCTCTTCAGCTTTACGATGGTGGCCTCGGCTTCATTGCGCGGGTACTCCTCTCGCCCGTGCATGATCGCGATGCGCTTGTTCTGGGCATTCGTGGCAAGGTACTCGGCATACAACTCGCCGTAGCGAGCCGACTCTGTCGTACCGCCACGGAACAGGTTGCGAGCGAAGGGCCAGGTCACCGGCGGCGCGGACGCAATCGAGACGTACATCACAGCGCCCTTGTCACGCAGGTAGTCGATGGTGCCCACGGTAGCGTTGCTACCCGCCACCGACATGATCGCGAAGACCTTGTCCTGCTCAACCAACTTCTTCGCAGCGGCCAAAGCACGCGTTGGCGAGTGGGCGTCATCCTCAAACACCACAGCGATCTTGCGGCCGTTGATGCCGCCGGCGGCGTTGATTTCCTTGATGGCGAGGTTCATTCCATCGCGACCGGCAAGGCCGATGTAGGCCGCGGGACCGGTGATGGGGCCGTAGGCGCCAAGCGTGATCGTGTCCGGGGTGACGCCTTGCTGCTGCGCCGCGGCCAGCGGTGCGATCGTGGCGACGAGCGCGCTCGCCAATACTGTCAGAAGCCGTTTCATGGGGCTTGTCTCCTCCGGGCTGCGCCCGTGTTGGAATCTCGTCAGCCATTCTGACTGAGCGCTCAGCGTAAGAAGCCGAAAGGGGCAGGTCAAGCTGCACTGCCGCAGGACTTTCACTGCATGAGGGCGCAGAATTGCATCGACACTAGGCCTGCGACAAGGCAATGAACGACACTGAGCGGGCGCTCAGTCTAGGTCAGCGAAGATAGGGGCTGGGACAGACAAGGAGAGCAGCGTGACCGAGATGGCCCGGCCGGTGGAACGACCGGCAGCACCTCGACGGCAGGTCAAGGCCGCCACCAAGGACGCCGGACTTGTGCGCGAAAAGCGGGAGCAGCTGATCGCTGCAGCGATCCGAGTGTTCATCGAGAAGGGGTTCCACAACGCCACAGTGCGTGACATAGGCCGCGCCGCAGGCATGACTCAGGGCACGATCTACAACTATGTGCGCTCGAAGGACGACATCCTCTATCTAGTGTGCGACCGCATCGTCTCCGAGTACCAGGAGGAGACGCGCAAGGCTCTTGAGTCCGGCCTCGATCCCGCCGGCCGCATCCGCTCCGCCGTGCACGCGGTCTGCGAGGTGATGTACCAGCATCAGCAGGAGATACTTCTGATCTACCAGGACAGCCACCTCCTCGAGCCGCGCTCACTACGCGTGATCCTTGCGCGCGTGGAAGAGTTCATTGGCATGTTCGAAACGATCGTCGCTCAGGCCATGCGGGATCGGGTCGGTCCGAAGCCAGATTCCCGATTGGCAGCTCACATCCTCACCTTCCTCCCCGTCATGCTCGCATTGCGACGCTGGTCGCTCTATCGGAACTTGACCCACGAAGAGGTTGTCGATGGGCTGACCGACTTTCTCGTCAAGGGGCTGGGCCTGGACGAAGGCTCAGCAAAGTAAGAGAGTGCCCGAACGCCGTCTTGAAGTTGGAGTTGATGGCAAATTGCCTGACCCTTTCTCTTCTTCAGTTGCCGTGTGGCCGCTGTGGAGCCAGTTGATCTGGCGATCAGCGCTACTTGGCAAGAAGGGCCACGGCCGTCTTCATAGGGACTGCGGGGCGCGGCTCGTTCGCGGCCTCCGCACTAATACCCTCGGGATCGTGACACCAGAGCTTCACTTGCCGACGGTGTCCTTGTGCCAATTACTCGCCTCGGCAAGGCGACTACTGCCGAGGAAAAGCGCCGCTCCAACAAGTAGCGCGATAGACATCGAGAAGAAGGCAAGCGCATAGCCGCCGACACTAATCACGGAGGCAAACAATGCGGGGCCGATCATCATTCCCGACGTCAGTAGCAGCGAGTTGAACCCGACCGCAGCACCAGCAAGGTCTGTGCGGACCGATTCGACAGCGTGCGTCTGAGCAAGACTGCCGAATCCTCCGACGGTCAGTCCGAGCACGACCGCCAACAGATTCAGGTGAGCGATCGATGTTGCATGTGGAAGCGCCATCAGGCCCACTGCGCCAAAGACCCCACATGTCACCAAGCCGACCACCCGGCCATTTCCGGGAATCGCATCGCCTGCGATCCCCCAGAGAATTCGGGCGACTGCAGAAGCTCCTTGAATGACCGCAATCAGAAGTCCTGCAGCGACAATTGTCGTGCCGAGTTCCTCGTACGCGTACGTGACGATGTAAGCCAGTAAACCGCCGAAAGCCACGTTGTAAAGGCAGCCCCCGAGATTGATGACGACCAGTCGGCGTTGAACGGCGGCACGTCGAATGTCACGAAGCATATTGCGCGGCTCGTTCTCCCCCGTCCATCCGAAGAAGGCTCGGGAAAGCACGGCCCCCAGCAACATCGCCACGGCCATCGCGATCGCCAGCAGACGCCACTGCTCTGCAACGAGCCCCGAAACCACCGCGATGCCCGCCGCGCCGATTGGAACACCCGTCTGCTTGATTCCCATCGCCGTGGCGCGATATCGCTTGTCGAACCAGGCCAAAACGCCACGCGCGGTCGCCGGATTGATGAGCGCATACCCGAACCCGCACAGAACCAGCCCCGTAGACAGACTTAACCAGCCCCTTGCGATGGCAATCTGGCCCATTCCGGCAGCCAGCAGAATCTGAGCCGCGATCAGGCTTGATCGCATGCCGAAGCGGTCGACGAGCCAGCCCGAAGGTAACGCCGCGACAGTTTGTGCCGCGTAGTAGCAGGACACCGCGAGCCCGAAGGACGCGACTTCGAGGTGAAGGTGTTGCTGGAGTGTCGGTGCAAAGGCAAGCACCAGGCTGATGTTCGCCGTACCCAACGCGTGGGCGACAAACATCAAGGCAAGTCGACCAAACCGCTCTCGACGTGTCGACAAGTCAGCGATTGCCGAACCGGACACGGTCAGCCATCAAAGGGCCAAGCGACGTTTGATCGCTTCGCTTCCGCCTGGAGGTTTGCAACAACGTCCAAGGTCAGAGGCACGCCTCGCTTCCGATTCGCCTCGGCGCGCGCCGCTTCGGGCTCGCCGGGCGCGAAGATCCTTTCGACTCCGAGGGCCATCGGGAGCGATTTCACGCGTCGGTCAAGCTCCGCCATCCGCTGCGCGAACTCCTCCTTCGGCATGAACAGGTCGCACGGCATGGCGATGAAGACATGCCCGGTCCCTGCGGCCGCTCAAGGTCTTCGAAGGGATTGCCGGCCTCTCCCCCGAAGGCGGCGCCCGTGAACACTCCCGCCAGGACGTCCATCATCCACGAGAGCGCAGCGCCTTTGTGCTCTCCGAATGGCAGCATCGCGCCGTAAAACGCATCCTTTCCATCGGTCGTTGGAGTGCCCTGGGCGTTCACCGCGTAACCCTCCGCGATTGCATCGCCGCGTTGAGCGGCGAACTTGAGTTTCCCCCTTGCCACTTTCGACATCGCCATGTCGATCACAAACGTCCGGTCGTCCGTCGTGGGCGCGGAAAAGCCGAACGGACTCGTGCCGAAGAAAGGCTGGGCAGCGCCCCAAGGCGCGATGGCCGGAGAGGCCGTCGTGAAGCTCAGCGCGATACAGCCCCGTGCGGTCGCCTGTCGCAGGTAGTAGGCGGACGCACCGAAGTGCCCGCTGCGCCGCACCCCAACCAGACCGATCCCGTTCGCGAGGGCCAGGTCGATCGACTTTTCCATAGCGCGCGGCGCCACCACCAAACCCAGGCCATCGTCACCATCGACGCGTGCGACACAGGGACTCACCTGGGTGATCTCGATCCTCGGCCTTGGTTTCGCCGCGCCCCGGCGCAACCGCTCCCTGTACATGGGCACGCGGGCAACTCCGTGCGACCAAACCCCAGTCAGGTCGGCTTCGACGAGAACGCTCGCAGCGACCTCCGCGTCCGGCGAGTCGAGCCCGCTGAGCTCGAAGAGCTCGGCGACGAGCGCTTTCAGCTTCTCGAAGTCGAAGTACTCGACATCGGTGCGTTGGTCCAGCGCGAACGGCTCCACTCATCCACTCCTTCAAGGTCCGAGAGCGCGCGTCCTGCTGGAGTGCAGCGCTCGAGACGGAAAGCCAGTCAGATCTCCGCGCCCGCTACGCGGGATCCCTCTCGATCAAGCCGGCCTCCGTGAACCCACCGTCCACCGCCAAGGTCTGGCCGGTGATGTAGGAGGCTTGATCCGAGGCGAGAAACACCGCTGCCCCAGCAACTTCATCTCCGCGCCCGTAGCGACCCATCGGCACCGCGTCACTCCACGCACGTCGGCGACTCTCGGAGTGTCCGCCCCGCGTGTGTTCGGTTTCAATCGGACCGGGGGCGACTGCATTCACCGTGATCCCGTGCGGCGCGAGCTCCACCGCGACCACACGGGTAGCGGCGATCAGCGCGCCCTTTGACGCGGCATAAGCCGATCGATTGCTGCTGCCTTTGAGTCCCGAGTGCGACGCGATGTTGATGATGCGGCCCCAGTGCTTCGCCATCATTCCAGGCGCAACCGCTTGGCAGCATGCAAAGGGCGCGAGGAAGTTCACAGCCAGTACCCTCTCGAGGTCGTCCGGAGTGGTAGCAAGGAACGACCGGGCGAGCACGACCGCCGCGTTGTTGACTAGGATGTCGACCGGCCCGAACGATTCCAGAAAGGACGCAAGCTTTCCTGGAATTCCACGGTGATCTTCGAGATCAAGAGCAATGAATGCGCCTGTTCGGCCCAGTTTGGCAATTTCCCGTACTACGGCCGCGGCGTTGTCCGCATCACGGTCGAGCACAGCGACTCTCGCGCCCTCCTGTGCGAACGCAAGGGCAAGCTCTCTCCCGATGCCGCGGCCCGCGCCGGTCACAAGACAGGAGCGTCCACTGAATTGTCCCGCCATGTCGCGCCCCGCGCTATTGATGCGAGAAAAGCGGCAACCCTGGCGTCATAACTTCCGCCTCCAGGATGCTCCCCGTATCCGACTCCGTGATGTAGATGTGCCGGTTCTCTGGTCCGCCGTACGCAAGGTTCGTCGTTGCGAGCCCCGCCGCTGACCGAAGCCTGAACATCGGCTCCCCGAGCTTCGAAAACACCCATGCCGTTCCCAAGCCCGCGTGCGCCACCGCGAGGTTGCCCTCTTGATCGACAGCCAGCCCATCCGGTCCTGCAAGGCCGCCCGACAGATTCAGGAACACGCCCACCTTGGATGTCGTTCCGTCAGGGTGCAGCGGCAGGCGCCAGACCTGATTGGCGCGCGTTACGGCGACATACAAGAGCTTCTCGTCCGGCGAAAGCGCCAGCCCGTTGGGGCTGGGCACGGTATCGATGAGGCAGTCGATGTTTCCGTCCGGCCTCAGCCGGTACACCCGGCCCGAGGCGTCCTGCATCCCGGTTTGTCCCTGATCCGTGAAGTACAGGTCACCGTTCCGGGCGAAGATGAGGTCGTTGACGCCTTTCAGTCCCTCTCGGCGCACCCGCTCAACCAGCACCTCAACCTTCCCCGTGGTCGGATCAAGCACGAGGAGGCCTTTGAGGTGGTCTGCGATGAAGATGCGTCCATCCTTGTGGATTTTCAGCCCGTTCGGCCACCCATCGTATTCGGCCACGATGGAGAACTGCCCCGCTGGCGAGACTTTCAGGATGCGCCCGTAGGGAATGTCCACGAGGAACAGATTGCCCGCACGGTCGAACGAGGGTCCCTCCAGGAAGGAGTGAAGGCCATGCCCCTTACCGAACGCCCACCCGGATTGACGATCCCGGATGCGCAGCGACTCCGGAACCGTTGCGAATACTCTCGTCTGGATGTCTTTGGGCACGTTAAACATTTCTCTCCCTCACCGTTTCCTGTCATTTGCCTTTGCTTGTCCCGGAGGCCGGTGCAGTTGGTAGCCTGCCGAGCACGTACTCGATCTGGACGTCGCCACGGAAGTACGACGTGCCGCACTGGACGATGTGCCCCAACTCATCACGAAAGACGTTGTCTCGCACCATGATCGCCGCGCCCGGCTCTACACCGAGCCTCTCCGCCAACGTCTTGCTCGCACTGACCGCGGTCATGCTCACTTCGATCACGGGAACTTGCCGGTCGTTTACATGCAGGAGGAAGTCCAGCGCCGACTCCTCCTCGAGCATCCTCTGCGTGACTTTCCGGCCCAGCGACAACGGGACGTACCGAATCTCCGATCCAACGATCTGCCCATCGACGACGCGTAGTCGGTCGAGCTGGTAAACCTCACCGGTCTTGGGCACCGAGAGCTGCCTGGCCACCCAGGCGGGTGCCTTCACACGTCGATAGCGCACGCCGGCATACGTCACGCTCTTTCCTCGCAACGCGACCTGCTGCTCGAAGGATTGACGCTCGACGGTGTTGATCTTCGAAACGACCGATGGTTTGGGCGCGACGAACGAACCCCGTCCCTTCTGTCGGACGATCAAGCCGTCATAGAGAAGCTTTGTCATCGCCTGGCGGACGGTCACGCGCGTTGTGCGGTAGTCCTGCGCCAGTTCCGTCTCCGACGGCAATTGCGCCCCTGGCGCCAACTCGCCGCTCGAGATGCGCTCGCGCAGCCGTTCCTCAATGCGGACGTACAACGGCGTGAAGCGGTCAGCGGGAGAGGTACGCGTTTCCACCGGACTCGTTTAAGTTGACGACAACTTGTATAGTCAAGTATATATCTGAACAGTCGAGTGGCTGTAAAGGGGGCAAGGTGGCGACGTTCAAGATGGTGTCCACCAGCGGAATCCTTGGTTACGGATTTCCGGAGACATCGCTGGCAGCAGCGATGGCAAGACGTCCTGACATGATCGGCGTCGATGGGGGAAGCGTCGACCCGGGGCCCTACTATCTCGGCTCCGGGAAACCCTTCGCCTCTCCGATGGCAATCAAGCGCGACCTGCGCTTGATGCTGAGGGCCGCCGTCGAGCACAGGATTCCGATGGTCATCGGGACCTGCGGCGGCGCCGGAGGTGAGCCGCACCTCGCCCTGACGGCCAACCTGGTGCGCGAGATAGCGAAGGAAGACGGGCTGCACTTCCGCATGGCGCTTATCCATGCCGAACAAGAAAAGCCGTGGCTGAAAGATCAAGTCGCCGCAGGTCGAACCAGAACTCTGTCGACGCAGGCGCCACTGGACGCAGCAACCGTTGATCGAGCCGACCGCATCGTTGGCATGATGGGCCCGGAGCCGTTCACGAAGGCCCTGGACAGCGGAGCGCAAGTGGTTCTCGCGGGCCGCAGCAGCGACCCCGCTCCGTTCGCGGCGGTGGCCATGCGCGGCGGTGTCGCTCCTGCCCAAGCCTGGTATGCGGGCAAGATGCTGGAGTGCGGCGCCACGCCGTCGATTCCCAAGGGGCATGACTGCCTCTTCGTCGAACTCGACAGCGAATCGGTGGTCTGCGAGCCGACAAATCCCGAGCGGCGGTGCACCCCACTGTCGGTCGCGACGCACTCCCTGCACGAGAACGCTAGTCCCTGCTTCCACACTGAGCCCGGCGGTCTTCTCGATACCTCCGACTGCCGGTTCGAGGCCGTTTCCGATCGCGCCGTACGGGTAAGCGGCATGCGCTGGAAACCGGCGGACCAATACACAGTAAAACTGGAAGCGGCCGAGCTCCTTGGCTTTCGCTCGCTCACGATCGCCGGCACCCGGGATCCGATGCTCATCGGGCGCTTCGACAGCTTCATCGCCTCGGTTCGCTCCGAGGTGGAGAAGAAGGCGGCGGCCTTCGGCGTTCCGCCGTCTGACTACCGGTTGAGTTTCCACGTCTACGGAAGAGACGGCGTCATGGCCGAGCGGGAGTTCGTGCGCGTGATTCACTCTCACGAGCTCGGGATCGTCGCGGACGTTGTCGGAAAGTCGCAGGAAGTGGCAAGCGCGGTGCTGGCTATCACTCGCACCAACTTGCTCCACACAGACTTTCCGAACCGGCTCTGCCGCGAGGGCAACATGGCGTTCCCGTTCTCACCGTCGGACATTGAGGTCGGTCCTGTCTATCGATTCCTCCTGAACCATGTGGTGGAGGTCGACGATCCTTGCTCCATGTTCCCTATTGAGTACGAAACGGTGTAACGCGCCATGCCGAAAATCTCCGAGATTGCCAAGGTCTGCCGAAGCAAGAACGCCGGGCCCTTCGACTTGACGATCGACGTTGCGTTTGACGACAGAGCGACCTTCGAGAAGGTGAAAGCGACCGGGGTTCTTTCGGCCGCTCTGTTCGCGAAGCTCTACGGCGTGAAAGAGACTGACGTGCTGTTCACCGTGTATGACCCTGGACTTGCGTTCAAAGCAACCCTCCCGCGCCTTCGTTCCTCGGGCGACATCGGCGACACGGACGTGTACGGCGCTCAGCAGCACGCGCCCGTGCTCGACGTTGAAGTGCCTGTCTAGACGCTGGTTGCGCCACGTTCCGGAATGTCGACCATTCCTTCCCGGAAACAAGCGGAGCGGGGCGCGAACGCCGCAGGCCGATTCGCCCTGCCCCTCGGCGCGTGGGGACGAGACAGGGCGTTGCAAGCGGCGTCCCTTCTAGTCGGCCTCGCCCTCTGGGAAGCCATCGCGAGCCAGCTTTCGACGTTTGTCCTCCCGCCACCGAGCAACGTTCTCGCGAAGTTTTTCGACCTTGCATTCACTACCCAGTTGCTGGCGGCGCTCGGCAATGCGCTACAGCATATGGCGCTCGGCTTTGGGCTGGCGCTGCTAGTGGCCATACCGCTCGGGATCCTCATGGGCCGGATTCCCTGGGTCAATGCCATGCTGGACCCCGTCGTTACCGTGCTGTACGCGATACCGACCATCGCGTTCGTTCCTTTCTTCATCATCTGGTTCGGACTCTTCTTTCCGTCCCGAGTCGCGTTGGTATTCGCGATGGCGGTCATCGACATGCTCATCGTCGTCGTCGCGGGCGCACGGGATCTCCGTCCGGAGATGCTTAGCGCCGGGCGGTCCTTTGGCGCAACCCGATTTCAGCTGGCAACCAAAGTGATGCTGCCGGCGATGATGCCTTTTCTCCTGACAGCGGGCCGGATCGGCCTGGCGCGTGCGATCAATGGAATGATCACCGCCGAGCTCTTCTTCGCGGCAGTCAATCTCGGCGCGCTCATGAAGACGTCGTCCCGGACATTCGACTCCGCGGGGTTGCTGACGGTCATCGTTCTGATCGCCCTCGTCGGACTCCTTGGGCAGTACCTGATCGGCCTGCTCGAGTCGCGACTCCTGCACTGGAAGCTCCGGAAATGACTTTGCAACGCGGTTCCACTCGCGCTCTCAACGTCGCTGGCGTCCTGCTCTTCTTGTGCGCATGGGAACTCGGAGGACGCTGGCTGGGCGCAAATAAACTTGCGCCTCCGAGCCTGGTCGTGCCCGCCTTCATCGACTTGCTCCGCCAAGGCGAGATGGTCAGGGAGCTGGCCGCTTCGGTGCGCCAGATGTTAGCGGGCTTCGGTCTGGCCTGTGCCGTCGGCATGCCACTCGGAATCGCGATGGGGCGCGTACGCGCCGTGGATCTGGCGGCGACGCCATGGGTCAGCATGTTCGTGGTGACTTCGGTCGCGTCACTTGTGCCTCTGTTCATTCTCCTATTCGGTACAGGGTTTGCCTTTCGCGTCGCCGTCGTCTTCATTGCCTCAGTCTGGTACATCGTTCTGACGACCTATAACGGCGCGAGGACCATCGATCCGGGGCTCATCGCGGTCGCCCGGTCGTTTGGCGCATCGCCATTCCAAACGAGCGCGAAGGTGGTCCTGCCCGCGCTTTACCCCTATCTCTTCGCCGGCGCGCGCATCGGCCTCATCCATGCCATCCGGGCGATGGTGCTGGCGGAGATGTTCGTGATTCTTGGCTTCGGCGGGCTCGTTCACCAGACAGGCCTGCAGGCGGACACTGCCCCGCTCATCAGCCTGCTCATCGCACTCATGATCCTTAGCGTCGGTGCAACCTGGTTGTTGAGAGTCTTCGGCGAGTTTGTGTCACCCGGTTACGAACAGCGACTCAAAGGCAGTTGATGTTGGTGTACCAAGACCCGATTCCATCCCAAAAAGCACGAGGAGACAGCAATGCCCATTACACGCAGACAAATGCTTGGTATCACAACGGCGACAGTGGGCTTCGCCATGGCTCCGCACCGAGTTTTCGGCCAGGCAAAGCGTTCGCTGAACGTGAATATTCTCGGAAATTCGCTCGCGATCCACGTTGCCTCCGTGGCCACCCTCAATGACGGCCTACCGGCCCTCGGCTACGCGCCGCCGAAAGTCTCTCGCATCGATTCGATGCAGGTGAGCACCCAAGCGCTCATCGGAAAGTCGGCCGACCTCGGCGACATCGACATTTCGTCAGCGCTTCAGGCCTCGGTCGCGGGCGCTGATCTGCGTGTCATCGGCCTCGTCTACGCCAACAGCACTTTGGTCTGGGTTGTGAACACTGACGTGATCAAGGACTTCTCCGACTTTGCGAAGCCCGGCGTCGTGGCTGCGGTGAACTCGAAGGGCGATTTCATCCACGCGATGCTGAACGGCGCGCTCAGCAAGAGAAACGTCGACCCAAACAAAGTGCAACTGGTCGAAATCGGCGGATCCGCGGGCCGGGTACAGGCGCTACTTGCCAACCGCGTCCACGCGGTCCCAGCGCACATCGACCAGACGCCGGGAATACTGAGCAAGGGCAACTTTAAAATCATGATTCGGCCCTGGGAGGAGTACAAGGTCTTCATCGCCGAGTGCTGGGTGACGACCGGAGAGTGGCTCAAGAATCCCGACAATCAGCGCGCTGCGGTCGACCTGCAGAAGGCGTCCATTACGGCGTTCCGCCGGTGCAATCGAGAACTGCCCTACTTTGCATCGATCTACCGGAAGTACTCGACCATCAAGGGCGCCGCTGAGAAGACGGATGAAGAGCTGAAGCCACTGTGGGAAACGCTGTCCACGACGGTACGGGCCTGGCCCGATGACGGCATGTTCAAGCGGGAGTACTTCGCCGATCTGCTGCCCGTCTACAAGACCGTCGGCGGCTTCCCGCGCGACCCGAACCTCAACGTTGTCGTCGATACGAGCTACACAGAGCGCGCACTCAAGGAACTGGGCTAAATGGCGGCGAAGCTCGAGGTTCGGAACGTTAGAAAGAGTTTTCGACATAACGGCTCTTCGCTGACCGTTCTCGATGACCTCTCCCTGACTGTCGAAGATCTCGAATTCATCGTACTGCTCGGTCCATCGGGATGCGGCAAGTCGACCCTCTTGCGCATAATCGACGGGATCGAGACGTGCGATACCGGCTCCGTCATCTTGAACGGCCGGGACGTGACAGGCAGACCGGGAGAGGGTCGCGGGATGGTGTTCCAGGCTTCCGAGCTCTTTCCGTGGCGCACCGTCCTGCAGAACGTGGAGTTCGGCCTGGAGATCGCTGGCGTCAAGAGAGAGGAAAGGCGCGCAACCGCTCAACACTACGTTTCTCTCGTAGGACTTGCTCAATTTGAGAACTCGTACCCCCACCAGCTGAGCGGCGGGATGCAACAGCGGGTTGGCATCGCGAGAGCGCTGGCGATCAAACCGCAGCTTCTTCTGATGGACGAGCCTTACGGTGCCCTTGATGTAATGACACGCGATCTAATGCAGGTCGAGCTCCTGAGGATTTGGGAGATCGAGCGCAAGACCGTGCTGTTCGTGACGCATTCAATCGAGGAGGCTATTTTTCTTGCGGACCGTATCGTTTCGATGACCCCAAGGCCCGGCGCCATCGATCGAATCATCACTGTTCCCTTCGGTCGACCGCGCACGGAAGAGCTGAAAGCAAGCCCCGAGTTTCAGGCATTGAGGCGCGACATTTGGAATTCGCTGAAAGTCACTGCGCATGTTTGAAATTGTTCAGCACGGACTCTCCTGAGGCAGGCGCATCTGACCTGACGACCACCATTCCTTTAAGGGGACTGCCATCGAGGGCACGCCGCCGCCGAATCGCTGCGCCAAGGCGGGACGTCAAGCGGTGACGACGTCGATTCTTCTCTCCGCTCTTTGATCGACGATGCTGCCGACGCAGGCAATGTAGAGGTGAAAGCATGACCGAGGTCAGAGTGTTGTCAGCGTCCGGGCAGATCGGTTCGGGCTTCCTGGAGTCATCCTTCCAGCGAGGTATTTCGCTCAACCCCCACGTCATAGCGTGCGACGGCGGTTCAACCGACGCCGGCCCGGTTCACCTTGGGAGCGGCAAGCCCCACTTCTCCCGCGAGGGGACGAAGCGCGATCTACGGTTGATGATGAAAGGTCGCGATCAGCTGAAGGTCCCTCTGATCGTCGGTTCCTGCGGCTTTGGCGGCGGAGATGACGGCGTTGCCTGGATGCGTGACATCGCGCTTGAGATCGCGAGGGAGGAAGGGCTTAGCTTCCGGCTGGCATTGGTACGGAGCGAGCAGGACAAGGAGTACCTCAAGCGCAGGCTTCGCGAGGGCCGCATCCTGCCGCTCAATCCCGCTCCGGCAATCAGCGAGGAAGTGATCGACAGGAGCACCCACATCGTCGGCATGATGGGACATGAACCACTCGCCGACGCCATCACCAACGGCGCGGAGGTCGTCCTGGCCGGTCGCGCCTCAGACACCGCGTTGTTCTCCACCGTGCCCCTGATGATGGGCGCGGGCGCTGGACCGGCGTGGCACGCCGCAAAGATTCTTGAATGTGGCACCGCCTGCGTGGTTCAGCGGAAGCGGCCGGACAGCCTCATGGCCTGGGTCCGCACCGACCACTTCGACATAGAACCAATGGACATGGACGTCCGTTGTAGCACGCAGAGTGTCGCTTCTCACACGCTCTATGAAAATGCCGATCCATTTCTGATTACAGAGCCGAACGGCACCATCGATTCCTACCAGTCGCGATATGAAGCGCTGAACGACCGTTCGGTGCGGGTCCACAACTCAAAGTTTCGTCCAGCTGAGCGGGTGACCATCAAACTGGAAGGCGCCGAGCACGCTGGCTACCAGGCAATCATCATCGGGGGCGTGCGCGAGCCTTTCATCTTGCGGCAGCTCGATTCATGGCTCGCCGCGATGCAAGAGAAGTTCTTCGCGCGTGTGCAGGAGATGTTCAATGGGCGCCTCGGCCGCGGCGACTACGACATCCATGTACGTGTGTACGGCCGCGACGGAGTGATGGGAAAACTGGAACCTTACGCAGACCGCCTGGGACACGAAGTAGCGCTGCTTTTCACAATTACGACGGCAGAAGAGTCGGCGACGGATGCCATTGCAAAGACTTTCGCACACTTTGCATTGCACTACCCCATACCGGAGTGGCGCGGGTTGATCAGCGGGATCGCCTTTCCGATGGCCCCTGCGCACGTAAACCGCGGCCCCGTCTACCGCTTCACTCTAAACCACGTCGTCGTGCCAGATGACCCGCTCGAAATGTTCCGCACGGAATTCTTGGAGGTGTGAAGATGGCGAAGCTAGGCGACCTCGCACAGCTCATTCGGTCCAAGAACGCAGGGGCGTTCACGTTGACGTTTGATGTGATGTTCGATACCGACGAGGCATATGCGAAGGTTCGAGCGTCGAAGGTACTCAACAAGAAGGCCTTTGCGGCCATGTATCGCGTGCCCGAAGAAGAAGTCAGGTTCTTCGAGCATGACGCCGCAAAGGCCATCAAGATATCCATTCCGCGGCCCTATGTGCAGAGCTCCCGAGAAGACGGCGATGCTTACGGAGGCCAGCAGCACGCCCCACTGGTTGACCTTGAGATACCCGACTAGCGATTCAACGATCCAGTCCTTCTCTCGTGGGTCTTGAGGCTCGTCCCGCGCTTGCCAACAACCGCCGCGCCCACTGGAGGAGCGATGTACGTGGTGATCGTTGAGTTCGACATCCGACCGGAGCAGTTCAGCGCTTTTCTGCCGCTAATGATCGAAAACGCACGGGCATCCCGCCAGTTGGAGCCCGGCTGCCGGCAGTTTGATGTCTGCACCGACCCATCGCGACCGAACAACGTCCTTCTTTACGAGGTCTACGATGATCGGCCCGCATTCGATGATCATCGGGCCAGTGATCACTTCAAGCGCTTCGATCGCGCCGTGCAGGCGATGCTTGTGAAGAAGACGGTTCGGACGATGCAACGCATCGAGCCAACCTAAAACCGTCTTCAGTCCGCTGTTCGCGGCAGTCGCCCGGTGACCGGGTAAGCCGGATCCGTATACCCAGGCGTCGAGGCGTGTCCAGCGGGAACGAGGCTGCTCACAAAGTCCTCGTCTTCCTTCGCAAAGACAACGTTCAGCGCAGCCAGGTACTGCTGCCATTGGTCGAAAGTGCGCGGACCAGCAATGAGCCCATGCACCGCTCGATTGTTCCAGATCCAGCCGAGCGCCAGCTGTTGGATGGTCATCCCGCGCCGGGTCGCATACTCCGACATGCGCTGCGCAAGCTCCATCGATTCGGAGCGAAGCTCTGTTTCAAGCAGCCGCTTGTCGCCGCGCGCGGCGCGGGTCCCATCCGGAATGGAAGCGCCAGGAAGGTACTTGCCGCTCAGGACGCCGCGGGCGAGTGGGCTGTAGACAACGGCCGCGAGCCCGTAGTGAGCGCAGCAGGGCAACAGCTCCGTCTCGATACCGCGCGTCATCGCGCTATACGGTGGTTGACAGACAATCGGCTGTGGAACGCCCATCGTGCGACAAGCTTCCACTATCCGGGCGACCCTCCATGCGCGGAAGTTTGAGACGCCAAAGTAATGCACGCGGCCGCGGTCGATTAGTGTGGCAAGCGTAGAAACCGTCTCCTCAACCGGTACCGTCTCGTCGTCACGGTGCAGATACAGAATGTCGATCCAGTCTGTACGCAGCCGGCCGAGGCTTGCATCAACAGCCTTTAGCAAATGGCGACGAGAAAGGCCCCGATCGTTTGGGCCGTCGCCGGTTGGATTCGCCGCTTTTGTGGCGAGGATCCATCGGTCACGGTCGCCAGCGATCAGGTCGCCGACCATCCGCTCGGACTCGCCTGATGCATAGACATCGGCGGTATCGATCGCATTTATGCCCGCAGCTCGCGCCGCCTCAACCATGCGCTGCGCCTCCGCAGTACCGGTCTGATTGCCAAACATCATGGTTCCGAGCCACAGGCGCGACGTCTTCAAGCCGCTCGCGCCAAGGACCGGGTAATGCGGGGTCGAGTTCATTCCCACCTACACCAGAAATTGCGTTGTGCCTGAAAGCGTATCCGAACAAAGACGGGCTGCAACCGTTTGCTCGCGCTCAAGACATTGCAGTGGCAGCGGCCACCCTTAGAGCGCTTCAGTGAGCTCGACTTGACCGAGCGACGGCGAACTAAGACCAGAGGACGTTCGGTGTCGTGCGAGCCCCGGGCCGGGCTCAAGAGGGCCGCAATTTGGAGGATTGCGGCTATGCACCGCTCAGTATGGTCAACGACTAGGGCTGTCGGTTCGCAGCGCCGCGACGGGCGCCGACCGCTTGCGCCCTCGAAGGGGCCATGCACATGTCGGAGTACCTCAGACCCTGGAAGCTGTTCAGCCTTGCCTGTGGCATCGCGCTGCTGATCGCCGGCGCCTTCTACTACGAGGCTCCTGATTGGGATGTTCCGATCAGCTTGATCATGGCGTTGTTGACGTACCTGACCGCGCCCTGGTCGATGCGCGTCATTCTCGAGCGCCAGTGGAAGAAGTGGCCAGCCATGCTGTTCGCGACCTGGTTCACCGTCGACGGTTCCTACTGGCTCTACTGGCGCTTCAAGGACCCGGTGGCCCTCGAGATGATGCGCGAGGCGAACTTTCCCGCTTCGCTCTCCCTGTACTTGATCTGCGGCGTCATCTGGCTATGGCGGGGCAGCCTGTCTGAGCTGCCTTCAGAGACGATGCGAGTGGTTCGCGGGTCGGAGGCTCAGCCCTCATAGGGTGGAAACAGGATGCTGACTCACGTCCCTCGCCGCATTGCTGTTGCGCTCGCAAGGATCGGCGTCTTGTTCGTCATCCTGTTTTGCCTGTCCATGGTCTGGTCGTGGTGGGAAGTGCGGCAGATACGCTCGCTCTGTGACTCCGTGGTTCCAGGCACGCCGATATCGGTTCTACCCGATCTCACGGAGAAGTTCGGCTTCCGCCGCCTCGGAAGGCCCGACGACGCGCAAGTCTTCCTCGTGCCAACCTACACGGCGCTAGGCTTGTTTACGTGCGTCATCCGCCACGATGGGGCGTCGGTGGTTTCCGCGAATCTTGACGAGTCATAAGGACCTCGCCGACTCGCCGCCACTGGCCGAGTCTTGGCCGAATGCCGACTGTTGACGAGACTGAGGACGTATCGCCTAACGCTTTAGCAAGTCGGCAATCTGCAAAGCAAGACCGGCGGTTACTGACGCCATCTCATTCACTTCATCCTTCTCGAACTGGCCCTGGAACAGGGTATTCGCAACACAGTACTTCACAGCGCCGCGCCGATCCAGGACAGGCGCTGCGATGGTGGTGAGGCCGCGCATGAAGTCGCCGTCGTCGATCGCCCATCCCGAACGCCGCGCCGCAGCAACTTCCCTCTTGTATCTAGCAAACGACGGAGCTCGTTCCCAACGCAATTGCGCAAAGCCCTCCTTCAGTTGCTCCTCACTGAGGGTCGAATGCGCGGCGACGCATCGGCCGATGGCGCCGATGAGCATCGGGAGCCGCTGACCGAGCGTCATGTGCAGGCGGGTGGCCAGGTCGCTGTCGGCCGAGGCCACCAGCACGAGCCTCTTGTTCTCCGTCAGTCGCCACAGCCCGCTCGCAATCCGGAAGCGTGACGCGAGTTCCTGCATGAGCGGCAGCACTGACCGGACGACGGGGTCTTCGCCCTCCCCTCGGCGCGCGAGCCGTGCGAGTTCGGGGCCGATCGAATATGTCTTCAGCGCCGGATCGAAGCTCAGGAAATCTTCTTGCGATAGCGTCCTGAGCAGGTTGAAGCACGAACTGGGGCTGATTCCGAGTTGCCGCGCGATCGCAGTAACGCCCTCCGGATGGCGAGCGTCGGCCAGATGGCGAAGGATCTTCAATGCTTGGACAACGGAACCGACGAGCATGGCCCCTCCCTTTCCGCGCATCGTACCTCGCATATTCACCTATGTGAATGATAATTCTTGTTGTTGAATCTTTCGCTTGGGCTCCCTACACTCGGCGCAGGAGGACGAACCATGGAAAGTACAGACCTGAGCGGCAAGGTCGTCGTTGTCACGGGAGCGGGCCGGGGCATCGGACGCGAGATCGCGCTGCTGTGCGGGAAACGCGGCGCGTCCGTCGTGGTGAACGATTACAGCGGTCCTGCGGGCAATTCCGATTCCGAGAAGAACCCGGCCATCGACGTCGTGGCAGAGATCCAGGCGGTGGGCGGCACGGCAATGGCGAACGGCGCCAGCATTTCGGAGCCTGCCGGTGCGGAGTCGATCATCGACGACGCGGTCAAACACTTCGGCCGAATCGATGCGGTGGTGAACAACGCCGGGATCCTGCGGGACCGGATGTTCCACAAGATGAGCGTCGCCGAATGGCGCGACGTCATCGACGTGCACCTCAACGGCTACTTCTACGTCTCCAAGGCCGCCGCGAATCACTTCAAGGAGCAGGGTTCCGGCGCCTACGTGCACTTCACTTCGACATCGGGCCTCGTTGGCAATCTGGGCCAGGCCAACTACTCCGCGGCAAAGATGGGGATCGTCGGACTCTCCACCTCGATCGCCCTTGACCTGCAGCGGTACGGCGTTCGTTCGAATTGTGTCGCGCCCTTCGCGTGGAGCCGCATGACCGCGTCGATCCCTGCGGAGACCGAGGCCGACAAGAAGCGCGTCGAACGTCTAAAGAGCATGTCGGCGGACAAGATTGCCCCTCTTGTCGCCTTCCTCTGCTCCGATGCATCGAAGGACGTGACCGGACAGATCTTCTGTGTCCGCAAGGACGAGATCTTCCTGTTCTCGCTTCCCCGGCCCATCCGCTCGATGCACCGGGACGGTGGCTGGACGGTCGAGTCGATTGCACGAGATCTCGTTCCAGCGTTCCGCCCGAGTTTCCAGCCGCTGCAGCGTTCCAGTGACGTCTTCTCGTGGGATCCGGTGTGAACGGGTCCGTCTTCGACCCTGCGGCGTTGCTCGCGCAGCCGGCACGCGAAACAGTCGCCGACCACAGTCCGCACGACGTCATCCTCTATGCACTCGGCGTCGGCGTGGGCATCGAGAGCGCTACGTCGCCCGAGACGCTGCGCTTCGCCTACGAGCGGGACATCGCGGTCCTGCCCACGATGGCAACGGTGCTCGCCTGGCCGGGCTTCTGGATGCGCGACCCGCAGTACGGCATCGACTGGAAGCGCGTCTTGCACGGCGAGGAGTCACTCGAGGTGCACGGCGCGCTCCCGTCCGCGGGGCGCGTGCGCGGTGTCCTGCGGATGGAAGAGATCTACGATAAGGGCGCCGACAAGGGCGCGCTGCTACTCACGCGGCGCGACCTGTACGACGCCGAGACGAACCGGCTCCTCGCGACAGAGCGGCGAACGCTCTTCCTGCGGGGCGACGGCGGGCGCGGCGGTAAGTACTGGCAATCCCCCTCCGCCTCACCCGCTGCCCGCACTGCCGTGCGACCTCAGCGTCGCGCTGCCTACGCGGCAGGATCAGGCGCTGCTTTACCGCCTGAATGGCGACCCAAATCCACTGCATGTGGACCCCGAGGTCGCGACCGCGGGCGGATTCCGGGTTCCGATCCTCCACGGCCTGTGTACGTACGGCGTCGCGGGGCGAGCACTGTTGCGCGCCCTCTGCGCCAACGACGCAGCACGGTTCCGGCGGATGGACTGCCGGTTGTCCGCGGTGGTCGAACCGGGCGACACGCTGGTCACCGATATCTGGCGCGAGGATGAGGGCCGGGCGGCGTTCCGCACGCGGGCACTCGAGCGCGATGTCGTTGTCCTCAACAACGGGCGATTCGAGTTCGCCGAGGGAGGTTAAGTGGTCGGCATCGTTTCATTCGGAGCGTATGTCCCCCGCCTGCGACTGCAGCGCGCCGCCGTCGTCCAGGCGCACCAATGGTTCGCACCCGGTCTGAAGGGGCACGGTAAGGGCGAGCGTGCAATGGCCAACTGGGACGAGGACGCCATCACGATGGGAGTAGAAGCAGGACGCGACGCGACGTCGGCCGAAGAACGCCGACACCTTGCGACCCTCGTGCTGGCGTCCACGAGCGCCCCCTTCTCGGACCGTCAGAACGCGGGCGTCATCAAGGAGGCGCTCAACTTGCGCGATGACGTGCTCACGCTGGATGTCGCTGGCAGCCAGAAGGCCGGCACGGGTGCGCTGCTGCTCGCGCTGCAAGCGGCGGCTGGCGCTGCCGGATCGACGCTGTGCATTGCCTCCGAGCACCCGCGCGCCAGACCGGGCTCGGAGGCCGAACTGGTCAACGGCGACGCCGCGGCTGCCCTGCTCCTCGGCAAGGACCCGATCGCGCGATTCGTCGGCAGCCACTCGAGTTTCGATCGATTTCGTCGACCACTTCCGCGGACACGACGCCGAGTTCGATTACGCGTGGGAGGCGCGCTGGGCCCGCGATGAAGGCTACATTGGGATTGCTGGCCAGGCCGTGCGCGACACGCTCGCGAAACTCGGCCTGCAGGGCGAGGACATCGCCCACTTGATCGTCGCGATCCCGGCGAGCGGAGTCGGCGAGGCCATTGCCAAGACAGCGAAGATTCCGCGTCACCGCGTTGATGCCCTCGTTGGGGCCGGTCCTCGGTCATGCCGGTTGTGCGCAGCCGCTCGTGATGCTGGCGAAGACGCTCGCCACTGCGAAGCCCGGCGATCGGATCCTTGTCCTCGGGTTCGGCCAGGGCTGCGATGCGCTGGTCTTCGAAGCCACCGACCGGATCGCACACCACCGAACAAAGCGTGGCGTGGATGGTTGGCTCGCGCGCCGCAAGCCCGAGACGAACTACATGAAGTTCCTCGCGTTCTCCGGCCTGCTGGAACTCGAGCGCGGCATGCGCGCGGAGTTCGACCAGAAGCAGCCGCTGACCGCGCTCTTCCGCAACCGCAAGACGGTGCTCGGTCTCGTCGGTGCACGCGATCCCGTCTCCGGCGAGGTGCAGTTCCCGCCGACACCGATCCGGGTTGGTGCCGAGACCGCAGCCGTGACTCCACTCGAGGAGTACCCGTTGGCGGACCGGCCGGCCCGGGTACTGACCTACACAGCCGACAACCTCACCTACACGCCCGATCCTCCCAGTTGCTACGGAATGATCGAGTTCGAAGGCGGCGGCCGCATGCTCGCCGAGTTCACGGATGTGGATCCAGCCGCGGTTGAAGTCTGTCTGTCGATGCGCATGAGTTTCCGCATCAAGGCGATCGACGAGCGGCGCGCGTTCACCAAGTACTTCTGGAAGGCCACGCCCTCGGAGGAGCGGTCATCATGAGCAAGGGCATCAAGGACAAGGTCGCGATCCTCGGCATGGGGTGCGCGAAGTTCGGGGAACGCTGGGACGATGACGCCGAAGACCTGATGGTCGAGGCGTACACCGAGGCGCTCGCAGACGCGGGCATCGAGACGTCCCAGATCGACGCCGCCTGGCTTTCGGTCGGCTTCGACGCCATGAACATCGGCCCGTCGGGCATTCCGCTCGCGATGGCCCTGCGGCTGCACAACGTCCCGGTCACGAAGGTCGAGAACTACTGCGCCTCCGGCACCGAAGCCCTGCGCGGCGCCGCCTATGCAGTCGCCTCGGGTGCTGCAGACATTGCTTTGGCGCTCGGCGTCGAAAAGCTGAAGGACACCGGCTACGGCGGCCTTCCGGTTCGAACGCGTGGAACGATGTACGACATGATTGGCGTCGTCGGTTCGGCTCCTGGCAACTTCGCGCAACTGGCGGGTGCCTACCGCGCGAAGCACGGCATCGCGAAGGACGACCTGAAGCGCGCCATGGCACATGTTTCGGTCAAGAGCCATGCCAACGGCGCGAAGAATCCCAAGGCGCACCTGCGCAAGCCCGTCGACATGGAGACCGTGCTGAAGGCTCCCATCATCGCCGAGCCGCTCGGCCTGTACGACTGCTGCGGGGTCTCTGACGGTGCGGCCTGCGCGATCGTGACGACGCCGGAGATCGCCCGCAGCCTCGGCAAGGGCGCTGATCTCGTGACGATCAAGTCCCTGCAACTCGCCGTATCGAACGGCTGGGAATTGCAGGGATCGGGCTGGGACGGCAGCTACTTGCACACGACCCGTATCGCGGCGCGCCGCGCCTACGAGGAAGCCGGCGTCACGAAGCCGCGCGAACAGATCAGCCTGATGGAAGTGCACGACTGTTTTTCCATCACGGAGCTGGTGACGATGGAGGATCTGCACATCAGCGAGCCCGGTCAGGGCTGGCGCGATGTGCTGGACGGCGCGTTCGACGCCGACGGCAAGATTCCCTGCCAGATCGACGGCGGACTGAAGTGCTTCGGCCATCCAATCGGCGCGTCCGGCCTTCGCATGATCTACGAGAACTACCTGCAGCTGCTCGGACGCGCGGGCGAGCGGCAGCGCAAGTCACCGCCGGTCCTCGGACTGTCCCACAACCTCGGCGGCATGCCGAACCAGAACGTGAGCGCCGTCGCGATCGTCGGCTTGCAGGGAGCCTGAAGTGATCGACAGCGCGAGCCTGGAGCAGTTTCTCGACTCGGTCCGGCGCTATGTGCGCGAGCGGCTCGTTCCGCTGGAGGCGCAGGTCGCGGAGGAGGACCGCGTCCCCGAGCGCGTGATCCAGGAGTTTCGGGACATGGGCCTGTTCGGGCTGAGCACGCCCGAGCCGTACGGGGGTCTCGGCCTGCGGTGCCAGGAGGAGATCGAGATCCTCATGGAGTTGAGCTGGGCGTCAGCGGCCTTTCGCACGCTCATCGGCATCAACCTCGGGCTCGGCTCGCAAGGCATCCTCATCGACGGCACCGACGCGCAGAAGCGCGACTGGCTACCCCGCATCGCCTCCGGAGAGACGATCACCGGCTTCTGCCTGACCGAGCCCGACTCCGGCTCGGACAGCGCTGCGCTGCGCACACGCGCCGTCAAGGACGGCGATGAGTACGTGATCACTGGGAACAAGCGCTACATCACGAACGCCCCACTCGCCGGGCTGTTCATCGTGATGGCACGAACGAATCCCGACCGCCTGCCGAAGAACGCACATGTCACGGCCTTCCTCGTGCCAGCCGATGCGCCGGGCGTCACCATCGGCCCCCACGACAGGAAGATGGGCCACGCCGGAGCGTGGTCCGCGGACGTGCACTTCGACGCCGTCCGCGTACCGGGGTCCGCGATCATCGGCGGCGTGGAAGGCCGCGGGTTCGCGACTGCCATGAAGTGCCTCGATCGCGGCCGCATCAACATTGCCTCGGTGTGCGTCGGGCAGGCACGCCGCATCCTGCACGAAGCCACGCGATACGCCGTCGAACGCCACCAGTTCGACCAGGCGATCGCCGAATTCCAGTTGATCCAAGCCATGCTGGCGGACAGCCAGGCAGACCTCTACGCGGCGGAGTGCATGGTGCGCGATGTCGCGCGCCGATACGACTCGGGCGAACGCGTGTCGCTCGAGGCGTCATGCGCCAAGATGTTCGCCTCCGAGATGGTCGGTCGCATCGCGGATCGGGCAGTGCAGATCCACGGGGGCGCCGGCTACATGCGCGACAGTGCTGTGGAGCGCTTCTACCGCGACGTTCGGCTGTTCCGCATCTACGAAGGCACCACCCAGATCCAGCAACTCATCATCGGACGCGAACTGGCGAAGCGCATGGGCGCCGAACTGGGTCGCTAGGCAGGACGACATGGACCTCGAACTCACTGACCGGATCGCGATCGTCACCGGGGCGGCGCGGGGGCTAGGCGCGGCGATCGCCGAACGGCTCTGCCTCGAAGGCGCAAAGGTTGCCGTCGTCGACCGCGATGCGAACGGCGCGGAGGCCTGTGCACGGCTCCTGACCGAACGTGGCCTCCACGCCTTTGCGTACGGCGTCGACGTTGCCGAGGAGGCATCGGTCCGGCAGATGGTCGATGTGGTGGCCGAACGCTGGGGGACAGTGCACGTCCTCGTGAACAATGCGGGGTTCACGCGCGACATGCGGATCACGAAGATGGGCGTCGAGGACTGGGACGCCGTGGTGGACGTCATACTGAAGGGTGCGTTCCTCTGCACCCGCGCCGTCCTGCCATTCATGACGCGCGAGGAGCAGCGCTGGGGCCGCATCGTCAACATCTCGTCGCGCGCTCACCTAGGCAACCCCGGGCAGGCGAACTACTCGGCAGCGAAGGCGGGCCTCATCGGCTTCACCCGCGCGATGTCATTGGAGAACGGGCGCTTCGGCGTCACGGTGAACGCGGTGGCGCCGGGAATCATCGATACACAAGCGGTGCGCGACCTGCCCCACTATCAGAAGGTGCGGGAGAACGCGGAGAAGAACACGCCGGTTCCGCGCATCGGCCAGCCCGAAGACGTTGCCGACGTCGTCGCCTTCCTGGCGTCGGCCCGCGCGTCCTACGTGAGCGGAGACGTCCTCCACGTCTCCGGCGGGCGCTACTGACGCCCGGCGGTGCGCGCCGCGTCGTCGCGCACGCGCACGGCACCACGGCAGGCGTTCATGAACACGGCGACGTCGGCGCTGAAGCTCAGCATCTGCACGCCGAAGTTGATCAGCTCGACTGCGTAGGCGTTGTCGATCGTGGCGCCGACAGTCGTCATGACGAACTTCCCGCGCATGGCCGCGGCCGCGACGACGTCGCGCAGGACCTGGGCCATGCGCGGGTGCCGATAGTCGGCGCCACCGAGCCCGAGCGAAATCGACAGATCGAACGGGCCGACGAACACCACCTCGACACCGTCGAGGTCGAGAATCGCTTCGATCTCATCGAGCGCGGACGGCGTCCTCCACCAGCGGAATCACCAATACGCTTTCGTTGGCACGACGGGCGTGCGACTCCCAATCTTCCGGAAGGTAGCCCGCCGAGCGGACCACGGGACAGGCGCCGCGGCGGCCTTGCGGTGCGTACCTGCACGCGGCGACCGCTGCGCGGCACCGCTCCGTGGAGGCGTGCGGAAGAACGATGCCCGCGGCGCCGACGTCGAGCGCTCGACTGATCGTCAGCGGCTCGAGCTCCGGCACGCGCACGAGGGGCGTTATTCCCGTCGCATCGGCTGCGCGCACGAGTTGCGTGAGGGTTTCCAGACCGGTCGGGCAGTGTTCCATGTCGACCACGACGAAATCCATGCCTGCATGGCCCATCGCTTCGACGAGGACCGGACTCGCGGAGAACGACTGCATGCCTGCAATGACACGGCCTGCTCGGAGCTGCTGGAGAATGGTTGGGCGATCGATCATTGGATCAGGCTCCAGCAGGCGCGCGAAATGGACCTGCGATCAGATGGAAGAGCGATTGCAGCGAAGTGGCGGCGGCGAGGCCGAGGACCTCCTCCTCGATGGCGGCGACTCGCTCGTGCTCCATCAAAGCCGATGCCGACTCGATGAAACGCTGCCGGACCCGCTCGGCGGTGACCGGAGGTACTTCGTCGACGCGCCCGGTCAGAGCAGTACCGTTGCACAGCGTCACCTCGACCTCGGCGCCCTGCTTCGCTGGATACGCCGCACTGAATGTGGCGGCTTCTGAGATTCGCACTTTGGCGAGAAGCGACGTCGTTCGCGGCTCGTCGTACTCCGCGAAGTTGCGGTCATTGAGCCGCCCCTGCGCCAGCACTGAGGCCACTGTGAACTGCAGACTCATCCGCGCTTGCTGGATGCCCCGGATCGGTCCCGGATCATTGCAGCCCGGATAGGCGATCGCCGAGGCGAAGGTCCGAAGATCGATCCGCTCCACGTCCTCGGGGTGCAGTGCGCCGTGCTTCTCGACGCACCGGAGCGCCGCGAACGCCGCCGCCTGCACGAACACACACGCGGGCACGGCTTTGAAGTCCACGTACTCGATCTCGTACCGGTCGCTCCAGCGCGCCAGGAACTGGTCGGCCTTCGTGATGTCGCCGAACGCAGCCAGCAGGCCGCCTGGCCCCTCGAGGATGGAGGGCGACGAGGTCGCGCCCTCGCGCGCTAGCAGTGCAGCGCCGACGGCCGCCCGCGCCGCGTTCGCGGGTTGGTACAGCAGGTCCATGTCGCCCGTGTGGGCCCATTCCATCAGGCCAGAGGCCGTATTCGCCGAGATCGAGAGCGCATGTGTCGCTTCGCGGGGAGACAGTCCCAGAGCCTTGGCGGCGACGATCGCTCCGCCGATCGAGCCCAGCACCGAGGTCGCGCGATGGTGGCGCATGAAGGCATCGTTGACGAGGATCCGCCCCACGCGACCCTCGGCCTCGTAGCCGGCGATGCAGGCGGAGAGAAACTCCCGGCCGCCGACCGGACGGATCGAGGCGCAGGCGAGTGCGACGGGGAACACGACCGGGCCGATGTGCGAGGTGATCGCGGGATGCATGTCCGTCCTGGACGCCGAGACGGCCATCACACTGTTCGTGTACGCGGCCTCAGTGGGCGTGACCCGGATCGAAGTTCCGACGAGAAATGCGCCGTTTTCCGTTGGCCACTGCGCCGCCGCGGCGATCGCCTGTTGCGCCCATGGAAACTGTTGGCCGGCAAAGCAGCAGGACAGGTAGTCGAGCAGGCACAAGGCGGCCTTTCCGAGCGTTCGGTCGTCGAGGGAACCGGCGTCCAATGCCATCAGTTCCCCGACCAGGGTACTGGTCACTCCAGTCGGCCGCTCCCCGCTCATGCCATGGTGGCAGCGGCCGGCGCCCGTTCCGGAATGTCGGCGAGGCGAGCGAGCATTTCGGGCGTCGCAAAGCGGCCCGACGCTTCCCCGAGTAGCGTCGTGCGATACATCTTGCGCGGCACGTTGAGGTCGTAGTCGTCCAACGCAAGGTGCATCGTGCACCGATTGTCCCAAGCCAGGACATCACCGACCTGCCAGCGGTGCCTGTAGGTGAATTCCGGCCGCACGGAGTGCTGATACAGGTACTGCAGCAAGGGCTGGGCCTCGTCCTCGGTCATCCCGGCGATGCCGATCGTGGTCATCTCGCTGACGTAAAGCGCCTTGCGTCCGGTCTCCGGATGGATGCGCACCACAGGATGTACGACCGGCGGATTGCGACGGCGCACATCCGCAAGGTCGGCCGGATCGCGGCCCCGAAGCTGGCGCGCCACAGTCATGTCGTGGATCGCTTCCAGCGGGTCGATGATCTTCTTCATCGTCTCCGATAGCGTCTCGTACGCCAGGTACATGTTGGTGAACATCGTGTCGCCGCCGACGGGCGGGATGACCTCCGAGCGCAGCAGCGAGGCACGCGCCGGCCGCAGCGTCGTCGATAGGTCGGAGTGCCACTGTCGACCCACGGGCTGGGGGCGTCCGCCCACCTCCTGATTGGTGACCAGGAGGATTTCATGATGGTCCGGGTGGCGATAGCGCGGAATCGTGCGGTGGTCGTCGAGTTCACCGAAACGCCGGCTGAACGCGACGTGCTGTGCGTGGTCGAGCGATTGACCGCGGAAGAGCAGCACGAGGTGCTGTCTCCACGCCTCTTCGATCTCGGCGAACGCCGCGTCGCCCATCGGCTCCGACAGGTTCACGCCCACGACTTCCGCGCCCAAACCCGCCGCCAATCTGCGAATCTCGATCTTCACGGTTCAAAACTCCTCAGGCTGTGGCCGCCCACGGGCGGCCCTCTGGATTCCCCTTGATGGACGTGCGGAGCAGTTCCCGCTCGGCGTCGTCCGGATAGTCAGCCAGCGCCATGTGCACCGTGGCGCGGTTGTCCCACATCAGCACGTCGCCCGGTCGCCAGCGCTGCCGGAACGTGAACTCCTCGCGGACCGCATGCGCGCACAGAAACCGCACCAGGTCGCGGCTCTCCTCCGCCGTCATCCCGGCAATCCGGTTGCACATCCATTCGCTGACGAACAGGGCTTTGCGGCCGGTCTCCGGATGCGTGCGCACGACCGGCTGGATCACGGGCGGATTTCGGCGCCGCGCGGCCTCGATATGGTCGACGCTCGCTTCGCTGAACGTCCGCCCGTTCGTGATGTCGTGGATCGCCTCGAGTTGCTCGAGAAGGGATCGCATCGTCGGAGACAACGCCTCGTACGCCATGATCGTGTTCGAGAACAACGTGTCGCCTCCGACGGCCGGCATCTTCAGGCAGTACAGGCACGACCCCATCGACGGTCGCAGGGTGTAGGACAGATCGGAGTGCCACTGCTGCCCGAAGGCCACGCGCCGCCCATTCAAGCGGGTCGTGCGGACGACGAGAAGTTCCGGATGATCGGGATGACGCAGTTCCGCCTGGTAGTTGTCATGGGTCTCCAACTCGCCGAACCGCCGGCTGAAGTCGATCAGTTGCTGCGGCGTCAATGACTGGTCGCGGAACACGAGAACGAGGTGCTCGAGCCAGAGCTGCCGAAGCTCCGCTTGCTGGGCCTCCCTGAGCGGGCGCGAGAGATCGAGGCCCATCACTTCGGCGCCCAGCGCACTCGCGGGTCGAACCGTCCTCACGCTGGTACCTCTCGCCGGCCGCGGGTTACACCCGGGGCAGCTGTTCCTGGTTGACCCAGAACAGCAGCTTCCGTTGCAGCAACTGCATCAACAGATGCAGGGTGATCCCCATCGCCGACAGGCACACGAGAGCGGCGAAGACGCCCGCTGTGTCGAGGTTCGTGTTCATCTGCAGGATCAGATTCCCCAGCCCCTTCCTCGAGCCAACGAACTCGCCCACGATGGCGCCGAGGATGCTGAAGATGATCGCGACTTGCAGGCCGGCGAAGATCATAGGTGCCGCGCTCGGCAAGCGGACCATCGTGAAGATCTGCCAGCGCGTGGCGCGCAAAGAGCGCATCAACTCGATCCGCTGGACGTCCGTTGAGCGAAGCCCGACGATGACGTTCACGAGGATGGGGAAGAAGGCCACGACGCCCGCCATGATCGCCTTGGACGTCATGCCGAATCCGAACCAGATGATGAAAAGAGGTGCGATCGCGATCTTGGGCGTGGTCTGGATAGCGATCAGGTACGGATAGAGGATTCGTTCGATGAAGCGGGACTGCGCGATCAATCCGCCGAGGATCAGCGCCGCCACGGTGGCGGACAGGAAGCCGATCATCGCCTCGGTCAGGGTGTACAGGCCGTTGTCGATGAAAAGCCCGCTCGAAACGCCGTAGACGAGCGAACGCCAGATGTTGGACGGCGCAGGCGCGACGTACAGCGGGACCTCAAACACCTTGAAGGCCCATTCCCAGACGCCGGTGATGACGAAGAAGAGCAGCGGCACGAACACCCACTCCGGTCTCTCCCGCAACCCTGCCCAGAAGCCCACCGGCGCCTCGCCCGGGAGCACTTCCAGCGGGACGGCCGCCGACTCTTTGGCAGTAATCATTCGATTACCCCTTTCGATTGAAAGTGGCCCCGGATGCGGCGGCTGTACGTTCCGAATCGCTCGCTCGTCATCAAGTCGATGTCGCGCTCGTCGCCGAGATCGACTTCGACGAGGTCGGCAATGCGGCCGGGCCTCGACGAGAGCACCAGCACCCGGCTGCCCAAGAACACGGCCTCGGGGATCGAGTGCGTGACGAACAACACTGTCTTCCCGGAATCCCGCCAGATCCGACGAATTTCAAGATTCATCGACTCGCGCGTCATCGCATCGAGCGCACCGAACGGCTCGTCCATCAGCAGCATGGTCGGATCGTGGACGAGGGCGCGTGCAATGGCGACGCGCTGCTGCATGCCGCCCGACAGCTCGTTGGGGTACTTCTGCGCGAAGTCCTTCAGCCCCACCATTTCCAGCAACGTCCTGGCGCGCTCGCCGGCCTTGGCTCGATCCAGACCAAGCACAGTGGCGGGAAGCATCACGTTCTCGAAGGTGGTCTTCCACGGGAGCAGCACGGCGTTCTGAAAGACGACCCCGATGTCCCGCTGCGGGCCGTCGATCGGTGTACCTCGGACCCTGATCGATCCTCCGCTGCGCTCGATCAAGCCCGCCAACAGGTTCAAGAGCGTCGACTTGCCACAGCCCGACGGCCCCACCACGGTGATGAACTCGCCCTGACGGATCGTCAGGTCGATGGGGCCGAGCGCCTGCACGATCTGTCCGTCCCGCGTTCGGTACTTCTTTTCCAGCTGTTCGATCTGGATCAGCGCCGGAGTTGCCAGCGCCGACCCGCCCGTGCGTCCATCGTCCATTGAGTGGCCCACTTCAGCTCACCGAACTGCTCTCGGCAGCCTGTTGTTTCAAGTACTGCAGACCACCGCCGGCCCGCACGATATCGAAGAGAAAGTCCGGCAGAGGCGGCACCTCGAACCGGTCGCCACGTGTCAGGTTCCTGATCGTTCCTGCTCCGTAGTCGACTTCGAGCCGATCGCCATCCTGGATCGACGCCACGATCTCCTCTGAAACCTCGAGCAGTGGCACGCCGATAAAGACGGACAGCCGGAACGGCGCGCGCTTCAGCGGCTGCGTCAGCAGGCCCAGCCCCATGTCCTTCATGGCAAGGAACGGGTGGCTATGGTGACTACCATGCGCGAAGCGCCGCCCCGCCAGCAACACGTCGCCGGGCTGTGCCTGGGCCGGCAGCTCTGGTCTCACTTCCGCCAACAGGTACTTGCGCAGAACGCGGGGGTCGTACTCGAAGACGTGTCGTGCCGAAATCAACTCGTCGCTCGAAACATCGTCTCCGATCTTCCAGCACCGACCCGTGCGAATGACGTCTTTCATCGCTGTCCCCCCGAAGCAAACGGGCGCGGGTCGGCGATGCGCCCGGAGATCGCAGAGGCGGCCACCGTCATCGCACTGGCCAGATAGATCCGCGCCTCCGTGCTGCCCATGCGCCCCGGGTCGTTGCGGGTACTGGTGCTGATCCGGACCTCGCCGGGTGCCAATTGCGCGAGGCCACCAAAACACGGACCGCAGGTGGAGGCCGCGATCTGCGCACCGGCTTCCATCAGTTCCGCGAGGATGCCCTCCTTCATCGCCTGCTCGTGCACCTGCCGTGTGGCCGGGATGACGAGCAGCTGGACGTCTGGGTGCACCTTTCTGCCCTTCAGGATTGCCGCTGCCGCGCGCAGCTCGGCCATGTTTCCCGATGCGCAGGAGCCGATGTAGGCGTGCTGGATCGAAACATCGCCGAGGTCGCTGACCTTGTGCACGTTGATCGGCGACGGCGGGGCCGAAACGTAAGGCTCCAGGTGGTCAGCGTCGATCACGACTTCGCGGGTGAACTCGGCATCCGCGTCGCTAGCCACTGGGACGGCCCCGGAGATGCCGGCTCCGTCCAGGTACCTCAGCGTCACATCGTCGGCCGGCACGACGCCGGCATCGGCGCCCATGTCCACCGAGAGCCCGCACAGCGTCATCCGCTCGGGCACCGTCAGTCGGCTCACCGTGTCGCCGGTGTACTCCACCACGCAATAGCTCGCCTCGTCTTCGCCGATGAGGCTCATCGCTTTCAGCACGATGTCCCGGGCACCGATTCCGGGACGCAGCTCCCCGGACACCGTGACTCGAATCGTCCCGGGCACCCGCAGCCAGATGCGGCCGGTCGCCATCACCATGGCGACCTCCATGCTGAACGCCATCGCGAGTGCACCGACGGCCCCAAGCCCCGATGTATGCGTGTCGGCGCCCGCCACGAACATGCCGGGGCGCACCAGACCGCGCTCGACCACAAGCGGGTGCGTGATGCCTTCGCCATCGAAGAGGTGGCCGACCTTCTGCTCGCGCGCGAGAGTCTTGGTCAGCCTAATCCGCTCCGCACCGGCGACACTGTGGACGGGTGTCTCGTGATCGATGGCCACGACGATCCGTTCGGGGTGCGCCAGCTGGTGAATTCCCACATCCTTCAGGCGCTTCACGTACGCCGGGTACGACAGTTCCGGCATGGTCGTGAGATCCGGTGTTGCCCAGACGATAGTTCCTGGCTTCACGGCCGCGCCGCCGCTGGCGCGCGCGAGAACCTTTTCAACAATCGTCTGCGGCACGGTCAGTTCCCCTTCACAACATCGGCCTCGAACGCGGCATAGCGGTCAACGCCCAGCATGCGAGAAATGTCCGGCAACCTCGCCATGTCACCCTCGAAGCTCTTCGTGGTGCCGGTCTCCGCCAGCGTCCGCAGGATGCGCTGCTGCAGGCCGACGGTGGCCTGCACGAACGTGATCGGATAGAGCGCCATCCCGAGCCCGGTCGAGGCGAGTTCGGCTTGACTGTGCAGCGGGCGCAGCGTCTCGGCGACCGTGTGAATCACCGGAATCGGCACCGCATCCACGACAGCCTTGCACTCTTCGAGCGACGACAGCGATGTCAGCATGACCGCGTCGATGCCCGTTTCCGCCATTTTTCGAAGTCGCCGGATCGACTCCTCCAGTCCGAATAGCGTCATGGCGTCCGTGCGACCGATGATGAGGAAGTCGGCTGAGCGCCGCGCCAGCAAGGCGGCGCGCAGGCGCGCCGCCATCTCGTCGTCGCTGACCAGCGCCTTGCCGGACATCGCACCACACTTCTTCGGCGCCACCTGATCCTCCAGATGGATGCCTGCCACCCCGGCACTCTCGAAGGCCTGCACCGCCTCGAGAATGTTGGCGGACCCCCCGTAGCCGGTATCGGCGTCGGCGATGACCGGAATGGAGACCGCGCTCGCCATCTCGCGCGCATGCCTCACCATGTCGTCCACCGAAATGAGGCCGATGTCCGGCTTGCCGTGGCTCGCCGCCACCGCATAGCCGGACATGTAGACCGCCTCGAATCCGGCCCGCTCGATGAGCATCGCCCCAAGCGCGTCGTGCGTCCCTGGGACCGCAACCGCCTGGCGGCGCGCAAGGAGATCCCGCGCTCGGGCACCCGGCGCCCGACCGTCGACTCGAGGGTTCATGCCTGCCCTTACTTCGGCAATGACGCGGCGAGCGTCTTCACGGTCGCCGGGTCGACGGCATTTGCGGCGTTCACGAACTGATTCGTGTACACGTCCTTAGGGTCGAGCGGGCCTTCGATCTGCTTGTTGGCCCGCATGAAGTCGATCATCGCGACCGCCGATCCGTGGGCCAGTTCGCCGTACTTCTGGGGAGGCTCGACCTTCACGTAGTCGAGGCGCGTCTTCAGGATGTGCAGCGCCTGCTTCATCGCGGTCGCGTCGTCGAGTCCGGTCGGCTTGCTCGCAGGGTAGACCTGCCAGTGCGCCCGGACCGCGCCCTCGGGATTGGCCATGACAACCTGGACGCCTTGGACAGCACAACGCAGGAACTTCTCCAGAACCTGCGGATTCGACTTGATGTAATCATCGCGGGCGAAGTACGCACTGCCGAAGTCAAGCTTCTCGGCGGACGGTGAGTTGAACTTGCGCAGCTTCACGCCCATGTTCTCGGCCGTCGCAATCTGCGAATCCCAAGTGCCCCAGATGTCGACTTTGCCGCTCGTCAGTGCAGACACCGCTTGCGCCCCCGCTCCGGTCTCGATAAACGTCACATCCTTCGCGGGATCCAACCCGGCTTCCGCGATCATCGCTTTCGTCACGTTCACCAGCACGGCGCCATAGGAGATCACGCCGATCGTCTTGCCCTTGAAGTCCGCCACGGACTTGATCGGGCTGCTTTCGAGCACCACCGGGAACTGGAAGTTCTTCCGGATATTGAGGAAGACCGACTTGATCGGAGCGCCCTTCGCGCGCGCCTGCAGCGCGGTCCCCGACCCCATGTTCACGAGTTGCGCCTGGCCGGACAGCACCGCCTGCATTCCAGCCCCCGAACTGATTGGCTGGATGACAACGTCCAGGCCTTCCTTCTCCCAGCACTTCGTGTAGATCGGAATCGAGGTGTTGTACGCCTGTGAAACATCGACCGAAGTCGTCCCGATCGCAACAATCACCTTTGGCTTGTCCTGCGCGAGTACGGCTGTGCTGGCAACGGCCGCGAGCACGGCAGCCGCCAATGCGGTCTTCGGGGCGCTTGTGAGCTTCATGTCTGTCTCCTTCGGTTCCTGAGTGGTTGGGTTTGGTGACTTATCGACCCTGAAAGCGGGCCGCTCGGCGTTGCCTGAACGCATCGCGGCCTTCTACGAAATCTTCTGTGGAAAAAAGCAACGTCTGACCGTCCAACTCGAGTGCAAACGCTTCCTCGAGCGACCTGCACGAGCGCGCCAGCGCCCCTTTCGTCATCGCTACTGCGATGGGAGGAGCCTCGGCAAGTCGCCTCGCTCGCTCGAGCGCGACGGCAAGCAACTGATCGTCGGTAGCACGCTCGTCCGCAAGCCCCGCAGCGCGCGCTTCGTCCGCGCCGAGGATGGCCCCGCCGTACAGCATTCGCTTCGTTTCGCTCAGGCCCACTCGATGCGGCAACGACCAGAGTAGGCCGAGGTCTCCCATCAGACCTACCTTGCTGAACACGGCGCCGAACTTCGCCGAATCGCCAGCGATGACGACGTCGCAGGCCGCAGCGATCGACAACCCGGCGCCGTGAGCCGCTCCGTTCACGGCTGCGATCACGGGCTTCGGCCCGGTGGCGATCAAACGAACGAGGTGTTGCCCACGCTGCATCCGCGTGCGGACCTCGAGCGGGTCATGGTCTCGGAGGGAGTCCAAGTCGCCTCCCGCGCAGAAGCTGCCCCCGGTTCCGGTCAGCACGATCACGCGACACGCGGCGTCCTGCATGTGCGCCTCGACGGTCTCGATCAGCGCTTCTCGCAGTTCGATCACCAGCGCGTTTCGTTTCGCCGGCAGGTTCATGCGCAGCACGACGACCGCGTCATGCTGTTCGACCAGGACGAGTGCTTTGCTCATGCCATCGCCTCTTCTCGTGGACGCATGTCGATCGGCGCGCCCAGAAAGGCGCCGCCGTCGATCCGAATGACTTGTCCCGTGATCAGGCTCGACGCCGGCGTGAGCAGAAACGCGGCCAGTTCGGCGATCTCATCGAGCGTTGCGTTGCGCCGCATCGGCGTCGCATCGGCCGACTGCCTCACGAACTCTGGCGCGCATCGTTCCAGCAATGCGGGCGTTTCGACGGTGGCCGGCGCCACGCAATTGACACTGATCTGGTCGGGCCCCCACTCGAGCGCAAGCGCACGCGACAAGCCTGCGACTCCGCTGCGCGCCGCGACGGCATGGGCAAGGCCGAGGCCGCCACGCTCCACCGGTGCGATGGAGATGTTGAGAATGGCGCCGCCTCCGCTCGAACGAAGCAGGGGATACGCCGCTTGCGCGAGGCCGAAGACGGCATTGAGGTTGAGGTCGATCACCGCACTCCAGCCCTTCGCGGCGATCCTCTCGGCCGGCGCGTAAAACTGGCCGCCTGCGTTGTTGACGAGCCCGTGCAGCCCGCCCTCCTCGGCAAAGCTGCGGAGCACCTCGCCCGTGGCGGCGGAGTCGCGGACGTCGCACTGCCACCAGAAGAACCGTCCTCCCGCCCGCGCAATCATCGACCCAGTCGCATCGAGCGGCTCCGCTCGCCGGCCACATCCGCCGACCTCTGCCCCCAGTTCAGCTGCCCGGCAGGCAATGGCCCGCCCGATACCTGACCCTGCGCCGGTCACGAAGATGCGTCGCCCCTGCAGGGCAGTCGAGGACAGCGCCCCGCGGAAGGACTTCATCCGTCCATTCCTTCACGTACGACACGCCTCGATTTGTGCGTGCTGCGGGGAAGGCTGCCCGCCTCGAGCACTTCGACGACGGCGCGCACCTGCAATCGCGCATGTAGGTCCTCGGCAAGACCCTCTGCCGCAGCTGCCGGAACCTCCGGGGACACGCGCTCCACTCGCAGACGAATTCCCGTCAGAAAGCCGTGCGAGTCGTGCACCGTGGGATCCAGAACGATCTGGTATTCGGGTGTCAGCCCGCCGAAGCTCCGCACGACCTGCTCCACCGCGGACGGGAACAAGTTCACGCCGCGTATCACGAGCATGTCGTCGGCGCGCCCCCGGACCCCACCCGCGAGGCGCGCGTGCGTTCGTCCGCAGGCACACGCAGCGGAATCGCGCACGACGACGTCCCCCGTCCACCAGCGCACAAGGGGACCGGCCTGCTTGTCGAGGTGCGTGAGGACGAGAACGCCTGGCGTGCCGTCCGGACAGGGGTCGCCGTCTGCATCGACGACCTCGGCGTACGCGAAGTCCTCGGCCAGATGAAGGCCGTTCTGCTCGATGCACTCCCAGCCGATCGGTTGAAACTCCAGGCTCCCGTACGCGTCGTAGCACCGCGCGCCCCACTGTTCTTCCAGCCAGCCGCGCGTTGCGCTCACACTGGCGCCGGGCTCACCGCCGAGCATGATCGTCCGGACTTTCGATGCGCGTGGGTCGAGTCCGATGGATCGAGCCGTGTCGGCCAGATGCGCGACGAACGAAGGTGTCGCGCTGAGTGCGGTGACACCGAACTCGAACATCGTGCGCAACTGGCGTTCGGTATCCTGGTTTCCTGCAGGGATGCAGGTCGCGCCGACTCGCTGGTAGCCCGCCGTGGCGCCGAGGCCGCCAACGAACCAGGCGTAGCCGAACAGACACTGGTAGACGTCCCCTCGTCCCACACCCTGCGCATGGGCGTACCGCGCATAGAGCCCGGCCCAGCGATCCAGATCGTGCTCGGACCAGAACTGGGGTGCCGGCGAGGCGGTCGTGCCTGAGGAAAAGTGGATGCGCCGGACGTCGCTCAGCGGCGCTGCCACGAACTCTCCGTAAGGGCGCGCGCGCTCGATCGCCGCCACGTAATCCGCCTTCCGCGTAAATGGCAACTTACGCAGGTCATCGAGCGAACCGAATTCTGCGGAAGAGAAGCCGACGTCCCTGAAGCTCGACTTGTAGTACGTGCTGCGGACTTCGACGTACGCCAGTTGCGCACGCAAACGTTCGAGGTGAAAGGCCTGGATCCTTTCCCGAGACCAGGTCTCGCACTCGTCCCGCGGAACTCTCCGGGACTCAGCGGACATCGGCCCCTCCGAGTCCCCGCAGGCAGAACCGTGCCACAGTGTCCGCAACCCGATTGCGTTCCGCGTCGCTCTCGCCTCGACGCGGCCGGTACCAGATCGTCGTCCAGTTCAACGCTCCGAGCAGGGCCTTGACGACCACGCGCACATCCTGCTTTGGCACCTTGCCGTCGCGCATCGCTTCTTCGATCGCCTCGATGAACAATATCTCGTACTCGTCGCGCAGCGCCAGGATTCCCCGCAAGGTCTTGCGCTGCTTTGGCGTCGTCTGGCTGTGCAGATGCATCTCCAGGCCTTGCACTACGACGCACTCGAACGCGATCTCGCGCATGATGACAAGGACGTGTGCGCGCGACATGGCCTCCAGTCGATCCAGCGGATCCCGCACGCCGTCAGCGGCTTCTCGCACGGCCGCCATGACCATAGACATCGCCTCGTTGTGAACCTCGAAGAACAGGTCTACCTTGCTGCGGAAGTGGTGATAAATCCTTCCTTTGGTGCAGCCGAGGATGTCGGCAACGTCATCGATGCTGGTCGCCGCGTAGCCTTTCAGCATGAACGCGTTTGCGGCGGCACGAAGTATCTCGGCGACACTGCCCTCATCCCGAGGAACGCCGCCGCTTCGGGATCCGTTCGCACCCCGTCGTCCGAGGCGCCGCTGGCTCGACGGCGCCCCCGAATGTTCAGCTTCGGGCGTCACGCCGCCGCCTCCAGTGCGTGCCGCCGAAGCACACGAGCGATCAACAGACGCTGGATTTCCGAAGTGCCTTCGTAGATCTCCGTTACACGCTGGTCGCGGTACATCCGCTCCACGGGGTTCGGCTTGACGAAGCCGGCGCCGCCGAGGAGCTGCAATGCCGTATCAACGACATCGTGGCTGGTCTCACTCGCGAGCAGCTTCGCCTGGGCAGCTATGGACGAGATGTCTCCGCCCTCGTCGTAGACGCGAGCGGCCTCGTACATCACCAGGCGAGCGGCCGTCAGTCGACTGGCGAGATCAGCCAACTGAAAAGCGAGCGCTTGATGGTCGATCAGCAGTTGGCCAAACGTGCGCCGCGATGCCGAATGCTTCAGGGCAATTCGATAGGCTGCCAACGCGATTCCCATCGCCTGGGCGGCAACACCCACCCGTCCGACGTCGAGCGCCGCGAAGGCCATCCGCAGCCCCTTGCCGGGAGGCGCAAGCATCCGGTCGGCAGCGACCCAGGTATCAAGCGAGATGGTGCTGGTGCGCGTTCCGCGCATACCCATCTTGTCCTCGAAGACATCGTCCTGGACGCCGTCGGCATCAGCCTCAACGAGGAACGCCGCGATGCCCTGCTTTCCAGAACCCGGCCGAGTCTGTGCGAAGACCACATAACGCTTTGCCTCCCCGCCGCCCCCGATCCAGCTCTTTTCTCCTCGGATGCGCCAGCCGCCGCGCTCCGCCGTGGCTTCCGTCACCATGCCGGCCGGGTCGGATCCAGCGCTGCGCTCGCTTAGCGCGAAAGACACCATCTCACCGCGCAGGACGATTCCCTTTAGCAATGCGTCCTTGAGGGCTGCGTCCTCGATGAGCATCAACGGTGCTGAGCCGAGCTGAATCGTCGCCACGATCCCGCTCGTGGACGCGCAGGCGCCCGCGATCGTCTCGATCACGGCACAGTACGCAGTCAGGCTCGCGCCAGCGCCGCCGAATTCGCGAGGAATGAACATCGTCGCGATGCCGCTCTCGCGGAGCCGCTGGACACTCTCGAGCGGGTATCTCTGCTCGCGATCGATCTCTGCGGCGAGCGGAGCAAAGTGCTCGCAGCTCAGCCGCGCCGCGACGTCGCGCCAACGCTCGTCTGCCGGCGAAAGGCGCGGAGCCCAGATGACGCCGTGCTCAGCAGCTGTTCCGATGGCCTCGGCTGATTCACTCATCGCATGACTCGCTGCATGTCCCTGTTGCCAACACAACATACTGAGTAGTATGTTTCTGCGCGCAGCATATTGCTTCAGACCGCCACCCGTCAACAGGCGCGCGACTGGGTACGAAAGGAGAAACGGTGGAAACGACCGAGAGCCAGGCGACCCGTGTGTACTGGGCGCCGGGATGTAGCAGTTGCCTTCGCACCAAGGAGTTCCTGCGAAGAGTTGGACTCGAGTTCGAGTCCGTCAACGTGAAGACGCATCCGGGCGCGATGGAAGAGATGCAGCGCCTCGGCGCGCGCAGCGTGCCGATCGTCGCCCGCGGCGACCGCTTCGTCTATTCCCAGTCGCTTGCCGACGTACGCGAGTTCCTCGGTTTGCCGCGGGAGCAGGAAGGCCCTCTACCCGCTGAGGAGTTGGCGCAGCGGATCGACTTAATCCTGGCTGCTGCGCTTCGATATGTGCGACAGATGCCAGACGCGGTGTTGGACGGCCCGTTCAGGAATAGTTGGGCGCCTCCTCGAGGACTCGCCCACCATGTCTTTCGGATCGTCGAGGCATTCATCGAGGCCATCGAGAATCGCGAAGCCCTTACCTATGAGCTCATCATGCTCGGTACGTACAACGTCCGGCCGAACGCTGACGTGGCCACCTACGGCGAAGGAATACGAGAGCGCTTTAAGGACTGGTGGGAACGAAACAAGGGAGTCGACTTTTCGGGGACGGTAGCCACCTACTATGGCGAGCAGAGTCTTCTGGACACGCTGGAGCGCACCACCTGGCACTCGGCACAGCACACTCGGCAACTCATGGTCGTGCTCGAAGCAAACGGTATTCAGATAGACGGGCCGCTGACGAGCGCAGACCTGCAGGGGCTGCCTCTACCTGAGAAGCCGTGGGATGAGGACGCTTAGTTCTTAATTGAGAGAACGAAGGCGCCGCGCGCAGTCCTGAGGGTAGAGAGGCCGTTGGCGGCCAGCACGAAGTACGACGGACGACGCATGGAAACCCTCCGTGTGGAACATTTGTGTGTTCACGTCGGCTTCGCGATCGTTGACAAAGAAAAAGGCCTTGATTTCTCAAGGCCTTGCGTGATTTTTGGTGGAGAAGAGGAGGATCGAACTCCCGACCTCTGCATTGCGAACGCAGCGCTCTCCCAGCTGAGCTACTTCCCCGATCCGTCCGCCGCCTGGACAGCGACGAAGGAGCGCGATTATACGGTTCCGCGCCCGGTCGTTCAAACGGGCCGTCGGTGAGGCTGGCTACACTGCCGGCAGGAGGGGGACATGGCTTCGACCGTTGGATCGGACGTCGAACGGATGGAGCGCGAGTACAACGCGCGCGCGGCAATCCCCGACCATCCGCAGATCTTCGCCCGCTGGGCCGAGCAGGGGGCGCAGGTCCGTCGTCGGCGCGCCGGGCTGATCGACATGCCGTACGGCGACGACGACGGCGAGCGGCTCGACTTCTTCCCCACCGTTCATCGCACGTCGCCGCTGCTGGTGTTCATCCACGGCGGCTACTGGCGGTCGCTCGACAAGTCGGACTTCTCCTGGATCGCTCCGCCCTTCCTCGACGCGGGCGTGGCGGTCGCGTTCCTGAACTACGGCCTGGCGCCGCGCGTGGCGGTCGACGACATCGTGCGCCAGCAGCTGAAGGCGATCGCGTGGCTGCACGCACGGGCGGAGGAACTCGGGTTCGACCGGCAGCGGATCGTCGTCGGCGGGCACTCGGCCGGCGGACACCTGACGGCCATGCTGATGGCGGCGCTGTGGCCCGCAGGTGAACCCCGCCTTGCCGGCCGACCTGGTCAAGGGCGGGATCGCCATCAGCGGCCTGTACGACCTCGAACCGCTGGTGCCGCTGCCGTTCATCAACTGCCGACCTGAAGCTCGACGCGACCGCCGCGCGCAAGGTGTCGCCCGTGCACCTGCCTCCCGCGACCAGCGCGCCGCTGCTGACGGCGGTCGGCGCGCTGGAGTCGGGCGAGTTCAAGCGGCAGACGCGACTGATCCGGGCCGGCTTGGCCGCGCAACGCGCGCGCCGACATCGAGGTGGGCGGCGCCAATCACCTCACGGTCTGCGACGTCCTCGCGGATCCGGGCTCGCCGCTGTTCGCGGCCGCGCTCGAACTCGTCCGCGGGAACTGACTCGCCGGCCGGTCAGTCGTCGCGGCCGTTGGTCGCTTCCAGCACCTTGAGCAGCGCGCTCGTGTCCTGCGTGCCCCAGCCGTTGCCCATCAGCGCGTTGAGTTGCTGCGCGACCAGCGCCACCGCCGGCATCGCGAGGTGCGCCTCGCGCGCCATCTCGACGATCAACCCGTAGTCCTTGTGATGCAGGCGCGCCTCGATGCCGGCGGCGAAGTCGCGCCCCGCCATCTTCGGTCCCATCAGGTCGAGCATCTTGCTGCCGGCAAAGCCGGCCGAGATCGCGGCGAGCATCGTCTGCGGCTCGACGCCGTTGGCGCGCGAGAACAGCATCGCTTCGGCGATGCCCTGGATGTTGACGACCTGCACGATCTGGTTGCACGCCTTGACGACCTGGCCGGCGCCGTGGCCGCCACAGTGCGTGATCGTCTTGCCGAGCAGCTGCAGCAGCGGCCGCACGCGCTCGAGCACCTCGGGCTTGCCGCCGACCATCATCGACAGCGATGCCGCCTGCGCGCCCTTCACGCCGCCGGAGACCGGGCAGTCGAGCATGTCGATGCCCTGCTCCGCCAGCCGCGCGGCGAAGCCGCGCGTCGCCGCGGCGGAGATCGTTCCGTGGTCGATCACGATCGTGCCGGGCGCCGCGCCCTCGACCACGCCGCCCGGCCCGAACAGCACCTGCTCGACGTCGGCGGTGGCGGTCACGTTGGTGAACACCACGGCCGCGCCGCGCGCCGCCTCGGCCGGCGAGCCGCACGCGGTCGCGCCGCGCGCGACGAAGGGCTGCATCGCCTCCGCCCGCCGCGCGTGGACGCGCAACGTGTGACCGCCCGCCATCAGGTGGTCCACCATCGCGCGTCCCATGTTGCCCAGTCCGACGAATCCGATCGTCTGGCCGCTCATCTCGTTCCCCTCGTGTCCGCTGCTTCGATTCAGTCGATGCCCAGCGCCCGCGCGCGCGCGTGCGCCAGCGCGTGAATGTGCCGCACGGTCGGCACGTCGACGCCGACGTGCCCCGCCAGTTCGATGACGCTCGCGACGATGGCGCCCAGTTCCATCCGCCGGCGCTGCTCGAGGTCCTGCAGCATCGAGATCTTCGCCGCGCCGAGCTGCCGCGCGAGGTCGATGCGCTGGTCGGGCGTCATGCCGACGCGGATGCCGACGCGTTCGGCCACCTCCATGCCCTCGACCATCATCGCGCGGATCACGTCGAGCACCTGTTCGTCGTCGACGATCTGGTTCATCAGGTAGCCGGTCAGCGCCGCGATCGGATTGAACGAGAGGTTGCCGATCAGCTTGGTCCAGACGTCGAGCCGGATGTTCGTCGAGCGCACGGTCTCGAACCCGGCGGTGTCGAGCGCGTCGCAGACCGCGTGCAGCCGGTCGCTCGACGCGTCGTCGAGTTCACCGAGGATCAGCCGCCTGCCGCCGGTGTGGTGCACCTCGCCCGGCGCGCGCACCTCGGCCGCGACGTGGACGACGCAGCCGAGGATGTGCGATGCGTCGAGCGCCGCGGGCATCGTGCCGTCCGGATCGAGCGAGCGCAGCGTCAGGCCGTCGAGCGGTCCGCCCACGCCCTGGAAGTACCACCATGGCAGCCCATTGATCGCGGGGACCACCACGGTCTCGCGGCCGACGAGCGGCTTCATCCGCGGCAGCATCGCGGGATCGCGTGCGCCTTGAGTCCGATGACGACGAGGTCCTGGACGCCGAAGTCGGCCGGTTCGTCGCTTGCCGGCAAGGCGATAGGTGCCCGACGCGCCGTCGACGTGGTCGACGAGGGTCAGGCCCCGCTCGCGCAGCGCGTCGAGGTGGGCACCACGCGCGACGAGCACGACTTCGTGGCCGGAGGCGGCGAGCTTGCCGCCGAGCACGGCGCCGATGGAGCCGGCGCCGACGATCGCGACGCGCATCTCAGCGCGGTGCGTCGCAGGAGCGCGCGGCGCGCTCGGCCACTTCCGGACGGTCGTTGCGCTGCGGCTTCAGTATGGATGGACCACCGCCGGCGGCGCGCTCGCGCCGCCACTCGTCCTTGCGGCGCGTCCACTCGGCGAGCCGGTCGTGCGCGTGCTTGCTCTCCTCGAACATCTGCATCTCGGACGCAAGCTGCGCGGACAGCTCGACCCGGATGCCGTTCGGGTCGAAGAAGTAGATCGACTTGAAGATGTGGTGGTCGGTGACTGCCGACCACCTCGACGCCGTTGGCCTCGAGCCGCGCCTTGACCTGTTCGAGCTCGGCGACGCCGTCGACGCGGAAGGCGATGTGGTTCACCCAGTCCGGCGTGTTCGGCGACGGCGCGCAGGCGACGTCGTCGCCGAGATCGAAGAAGGCGATGCACGAGCCGTCCGTCATCCGGAAGAAGATGTGCGTGTACGGGCAGTACTCGCCGGTCGACGGCACGTGGTCGCTCTGGATGATGTGGAACAGCGGCAGTCCCAGGATGTCCTCGTAGAAGTGCCGCGTCTCTTCCGCGTCCTTGCAGCGGTAGGCGTAGTGATGCAGTCCGTGGATCGGGACGCTGCCGGGGACGGTGCTCATGGGTGGCCTCTCGGAGAACGGCCTGGCGCTTCGAACAACGCATCGAAAGACGACCAAGTCTAGCTGCGGAACGATTCCTCGATCCGGCGCTTGTCCCAGCCCGGCACGAGCATCTCGATGAACGAGTACACGAACCCGCGCAGGTACGTGCCTTCCTTCACCGCGAGCCGCGTAACGTTGCGTCCGAACAGGTGGCCGCACGGCAACACGACGAGCCCGTCGCGCTGCGCATCGGCCGCCACGCCGGCGACGATGCCGACACCCATGCCGATCTGTACGTAGGTCTTGATGACGTCGGCGTCGATCGCCTCCAGCACGATCGACGGTTCGATCTGGACCGCGGCGAACGCCTGGTCGATCTTCGACCGTCCGGCGAACTGGTGTTCATACGTGATCAGCGGGTGGCGGCCCAGGTCCTTCAGCGTCAGCTTGCCGGGCGTCGTCGCGAACTTCGCCAGCGGATGGTCGGGCTTGACGATGGCGACGTGCTGCCAGTCGTAGACCGGAATCGACAGCAGCCCCGGGAAGTCGGCCAGCGACTCGGTCGCCACACCGAGGTCGGCCTGCCCGTGGACCAGCATCGAGGCGATCTGCGGCGGATTGGCCTGCAGCAGCTTCAGCCGCACCTGCGGGAACTTCAGGGCGAACGCCTGGACCACTCCGGGCAGCACGTATCGTGCCTGCGTATGCGTGGTGGCCACGCGCAGCGTGCCCTCCGGGCTGCCCGCGTAGTCGCGCGCCAGCTTCTTCAGGTTGTCGACGTCCCGCATGATCCGCTCGGCCGCCTCCAGGACCTGCTGGCCGGGCGCCGTCAGTCCCTTCACGCGCTTGCCGTGGCGCGCCAGGATCGGCACCCCGAGCTCTTCTTCCAGATCGATGATCGCCTTGGAGATTCCGGGCTGCGAGGTGTGCAGCGCCCGTGCCGCCTCGGTCAGGCTGAACTTGTGCCGGGCCGCCTCGCGAAGGAAACGAAACTGCTGCAGGTTCATGGCGAACTCGCGGGCGGTGGTTACAAGGGAGGCGAATTTAATACGTCGCGCTCATATGCGCTAACGCAAATCGCCGCGCATCGCCCCGCGCACGATTTACCTCCATTGCTCCGGTCGCGCGCGCCCCCGCTGCCTATAATCGTTCGAACTTTCGGCCTCGAAGTGCAGGCCATGAAACACGGCGCCGCGCGGCAAGAACTTCCCAGGGAACGCGATGAAACTAGACAAGGCCCAGCTCCTCCTCGACGAACAGCCCATCTCCATCGACGTACTGCTGGAGAAATACGCGAAGGGCGATGAAAAGACCGTCGACGAGGTGAGGCGCCGCGTGGCGCGCGGCCTGGCGCACGTGGAAAAGCCCGAGCTGCGCGATGCCTGGGAGAAGAAGTTCTACGACGCTATGGTCGACGGCTTCATCCCGGGCGGCCGCGTCAACTCGGCCGCGGGCACGGGCATTGCCGCCACGCTGATCAACTGCTTCGTGCAGCCGGTGGGCGACGCCATCAGCGGCGTGCGCGACAACGTGCCGTCGATCTACCTCGCCCTGCAGCAGGCCGCCGAGACGATGCGGCGCGGCGGCGGCGTCGGCTACGACTTCTCGCCGATCCGCCCGCGCGGCGCGCTGGTGCACGGCACGCACTCGCGCGCGAGCGGCCCGCTGTCCTACATGCGCGTGTTCGACAAGAGCTGCGAGACGCTCGAGTCCGCCGGCAGCAGGCGCGGCGCGCAGATGGGCATGATGCGCTGCGACCACCCGGACGTGGAGGAATTCATCCACGCCAAGCGCGACGGTTCGCTCACCAACTTCAACATGTCGGTCGCGGTGACCGACGCGTTCATGAAGGCCGTCGAGCAGGACGGCGACATCGAGCTGTGGCACTCCGCGGAGCCGTTCGACAAGTCCACGGCCTACGAGCGCGCCGACGGCACGTGGGTCTACCGGACCGCGAAGGCGCGCGAGCTGTTCGACCAGATCATGACGTCGACTTACAGCCACGCCGAGCCGGGCGTGATCTTCGTCGACCGCGTCAACGGCGACAACAACCTGTCGTACTGTGAAACGATCGCGGCGACCAATCCGTGCGGCGAACAGCCACTGCCGCCGTACGGCTGCTGCTGCCTCGGCTCCATCAACCTCACGCGCTTCGTCAACGATCCGTTCAGCGAACAGGCGAGCTTCGACTGGGACAAGTTCCGCGCCGTGACGAAGGTCTCGATTCGCGCGCTCGACAACGTGCTCGACGCCACCCTGTGGCCGCTGCCCGAGCAGGCGCAGGAAGCCGCCAACAAGCGCCGCATCGGGCTCGGCTTCACCGGACTCGGCAACACGCTGACGATGCTCAACCTGCGCTACGACAGCGAGCCGGCGCGCCGCATGGCGTCCGACATCTCGCGCACGATGCGCGACGCCGCCTACGAAGCGTCGGTCGACAACGCCAAGGAGAAAGGCGCCTTCCCGCTGTTCGACGCCGGGAAGTTCCTGGCCGAGCCGCACTGCGCGTCGCGCCTCACCGACAAGATGAAGGACGAGATCCGGGTGAACGGCATCCGCAACTCGCACCTGCTGTCGATCGCGCCCACCGGCACCATCTCGCTCGCCTTCGCCGCCAACGCGTCCGGCGGCATCGAGCCGACGTTCTCGTGGACCTACGTCCGCAAGAAGCGCATGCCGGACGGCTCCAAGCAGGAATACGCGGTCGAGGACTACGCCTACCGCCTCTACAAGCGCATGGGCGGGGAAGAGGACCAGTTGCCGCCGGCGTTCGTGAGCGCGCTCGAGATGTCGGCGCGCGACCACATGCAGATGATCGCCGCCGTGCAGCCGTACGTCGACGCCGCGATCAGCAAGACGGTCAACGTGCCCGAGGACTACCCGTTCGAGGAATTCAAGAACCTGTACCTGCAAGCCTGGCACGCCGGCCTGAAGGGCATCACCACGTACCGGCCGAACAACGTCATCGGGTCGGTGCTCGAGGTCAAGAAGGAAACCGCGCAGTCGCACAACGCCGCGCCGCAGGACCTCAAGGACGACCCCGACCGTCGCGTCCGCCTCGCGTCGGCGCCGCAGCCGGCGCTGGCCAGCCTCAAGTGGCCCGGACGTCCGGACCTCGCCGAAGGCAACATGGCGTGGACCTACATGGTCGAGATCCCGGAGCGCAAGGAGAGCTTCGCGATCTTCATCGGGCAGGTCGAGAACAACGGCCACGGCCCGATGCCGTTCGAGGTGTGGGTCAACGGCGCCGAGCAGCCGCGCGGCCTGGGCGCCATCGCCAAGGCGTTGTCGATGGACATGCGCAGCGAGGACCGCGCGTGGCTGAAGATGAAGCTCGAGTCGCTCGCCAAGGCGCGCGACGAGCAGGGATTCCCGATCGCGATGCCGCCGACCGGCGAGCGCGTCTACCAGAACGGCGTGGTGGCCGCCTTCGCCAACATCGTCAGCTGGCGCTGCGAGCAACTGGGCGCGTTCAGGGACATCGACCAGCAGCAGACACCGGTGCTGAACGCGCTGTTCTCGAAGAAGGAACCGAAGGCCGGGCCGCTCGGCACGATGAGCTGGACGGTCGACATCTCCAACGCCAACACCGGCGACGACTTCGTCCTCGGCGTGAAGGAGCTGCACCTGCCCGACGGCAGCCGCCGGCCGTACTCGATCTGGCTGTCGGGCGAGTATCCGAAGGTGCTCGACGGCCTGTGCAAGCTGATCTCGCTCGACATGCGCGTCGTCGACGCCAACTGGATCGGCCTGAAGCTGCGCAAGCTGCTGAACTTCGGCGAGCAGAACGGCGAGTTCTGGGCGCCGGTGCCGGGCGAGGACCGCTCGTCGCTGTACCCGAGCACCGTGGCCTACATCGCGACGCTGCTGCTGCACCGCTACAAGGTGCTCGGCATTCTCGATGACGACGGCCGCGCCGATCCAGTCCGCCGGCATCCTCGCGCTTCCGGATGCCGTGAAAGTCATCGAGCACGAGACGGCACCGGTGAAGGGCAAGGTGTGCCCGAGCTGCGGCGCCGCCGCGATGATCAAGCGCGACGGCTGCGAGTTCTGTACGGCGTGCGGGCACACGGGGCAGTGCAGCTGACGCGCTGAACGGGTCTGCCCGTTCAAGGAGGCACCGGGAGGTACGTACCGGCCTCTCTTCCGTTGCCCGACGGCAGTGAGCTCGTCGTCACCAAAGCCGGCCGAGCGCCAGGTGGCAGGTCTGCGCACCTGACGCTTGCCGGCGAGCCCGACGTCCGTTCACGACCGCCAGGAGTTCGGCCATGCAGCAGTGGATCTATCTCGGAGTAGCGATCGTCAGCGAGGTGATCGGCACGTCGGCCCTCAACGCGTCGGCAGGATTCTCGCGTCTCTGGCCTTCGCTGGTCGTCGTCGCGGGGTACGCGGTGGCCTTCATTGCCTGTCGCTGGCCTTGAAGTCCATTCCGGTCGGTATTGCCTACGCGATCTGGTCCGGCGTGGGCGTCGCGCTCATCGCCCTCGTGGGATGGGCGATCTTCGGACAGGCCCTGGACGCGCCCGCGATCATCGGCATCGCGCTGATTGTTGCCGGCGTCATCGTGCTCAACGTGTTCTCGCGCACGAGCGTTCACGCGTAGCGGCGCAGCGCAGGCAACAACCGCGCGCAATGCTCGCCCCCGCTCACTTCGCGGCGCCACGCGCTGCTCAGCGCGATCGCACCGGGCGTTTTCCCTAGGTCTCACGAGGGGGAATCGCATTGACAGGGCCGTCTTACGCTGGTGCAATGCGCCCCGCTTCGGATGGGGAGTAGCTTCCCGGTGCGGCTCGCGAGCCGCGACCATTGCGATGTCGTCAATACGGCGGATCTGGTGCAGCAACCGCCCGGCATCGCGGATCAGGACTTCACGCCTGGTCTAGCCAGACCACTCCAGCGCTTTCACAATCGACCGCGGGCGCGCCAGCGCGGGATCACCATTCGAAAGCGCGTTCATGGAATCCATCGGCAGTCCCCTGATGTGGTCGCTGTTTGCGGCCTTCGTCGTCGTCGCGCTGCTCGTCGACTTCTTCGCGATGAGCAAACAGGGCGCGCACCGCGTCTCGATCAAGGAGGCCGCGGTCTGGTCACTGGTGTGGGTGGCGGTTTCCTTCGCCTTCCTCGGGTGGCTCTGGTGGTACCTCGACGCCAACGCGTCGCGCGAGATCGCCAACACCAAGGCGCTCGAGTTCCTGACCGGCTACCTGGTCGAGAAGGCCCTCGCGGTCGACAACATCTTCGTGTTCCTGATGGTGTTCACGTACTTCGCCGTGCCGCCCGAGTTCCAGAAGCGCGTGCTGATGATCGGCATCCTCGGCGCGCTCGTGCTGCGCGCCGGCATGATCCTGGTCGGCGCCTGGCTGATCCAGCAGTTCGACTGGATCCTGTACATCTTCGGCGCGTTCCTCGTGTTCACCGGCGTGAAGATGTGGTGGGCGGCCGGCCAGGAACCAGACCTCGAAGCCAATCCGGCCCTGAAGTGGGTACGCGGACACTTCCGCATTTCGCCGAGCTATGACGGCGAGCGCTTCACCACGGTGATCAACGGCGTGCGGCACTTCACCCCGTTGTTCGTGGTCATCGCGCTGATCGGCATCGTCGACATCATCTTCGCCGTCGACTCGATTCCGGCGATCTTCGCGATCACCACCGACCCGTTCATCGTGCTGACCTCCAACGTGTTCGCCATCCTCGGCCTGCGCGCGATGTACTTCCTTCTCGCCGGGATGCACGAGCGCTTCCACCTGCTGTCGTACGGCCTGGCGATCGTGCTGGTGTTCATCGGCGCCAAGATGCTGCTGCTCGACGTCTACAAGATCCCGGTGGCGTGGTCCCTCGGCGTCACGGTCGTCGTGCTGGCGGTCACGATGCTGCTGTCGCTGAAGATCCCGCCGAAGGCGGGCGCTGGCGCGGGGGCGTATCCATTCGCAAGCAGGAAGCGGCACGCGGACGGCGAAGGTCGCTGAAGCGCGCCTTGGCCATCTGCATCGTTTTGGACGGCGGTGGCGCGGCGGCGGCCTTCGGCGGCGGCGAGCAGCGGAAGCTGGAGGTCGGCGCGCAGCGCCTCGTTTCTGACTCGCTGCGGCATGTTTGAGCGGCGCGCGCGCAGCGCGCAAAGCGAGTTCCGCGGCGCGACCTCCGGCTGAGCAGCGCAGCGGAGTCGGCGCAGCCGACCGCCGTCGCAGGCCGCCGCTGCGCCACCGCCGTCCCGAAGCGCGAGGTGCACGCGGCGAGTCCCGCGGCGCGACCTCCGGCTGAGCAGCGCGGCGGAGTCGGTAAAGCCGACCGCCGCCGAAGGCCGCCGCCGCGCCACCGCCGCCCCAAGCCCCCCGGGGCTCGGGCCTGACACTCGCTAACGCCGCTCGATCCAGTACAGCGCGCTCATCGCCAGCGCCAGTACCACCAGGCTCGGCAGCGCCGCCACGAAGATCGGAGGCCAGGTGTTCAGCATTCCCAAGTGCGCGAACAGTTTGTTCAGCCCGTAGAAGCCCACCCCGATCATCACGCCGGTGAAGATCTTCAGGCTCAGCCCGCCCGCGCGCACGTGCAGGTAGGCGAACGGCAGCGCAAGCGCCATCATCACCAGCACCGCCCAAGGGTAGAAGAGCTTGCTCCAGAAGGCGATCTCGTAGACCTCGGTCTGCTGGCGGTTCTCGGCCAGGTGGTGGATGTACTGCGCGAGGTCCAGGCCGGCCATGCGCTCGGGCTGCACCATCAGCACGCCGAAGATGTCGGGCCGCAGTTCCGAGCGCCACGCGCGCGTCTCGTCACGGATCACCTGCGTGCCCTCGCTCGTCCGCTCGGCCGCTCCCGAAGCGAGCTGCGGCAGACGCGTCTCGACGACTTTCGTCAGCGTCCATCCCGCGCCCTGCGCGTACGCGCCCGACTCCGCGGTCGTGATCGAGCGCAGGCGGTACTCGCCGTCGAACTCGAAGATCCGCCATCCCTGCGTCGTGCCGCCGTCGGGCGACACCTTCGCGACGTTGATGAAGCGGAAGGCCTCGACGCCGCCGCCCGGGTCCTTCAGGACATCGCGCACCCACACGCCGGAACGGAAGTCGCGCACGCTGATCTGCGAGCCGGTCGCCTTGAGCCTGACCCGCTGCGCCAGCTGCTCGGCCGGGGGCGACAGGAACTCGCCGAGGGCGTAGGTCAGCGCGACGAGGCCGAGGCCGATGATCAGGACGCTGTTCAGCAGCGCGCCGGTGCTCATGCCGGACACCCGCATGATGGTGAACTCGGAATTCGCGGCCAGCTTGGACAGGGCGTAGATGGTCCCGATCAGGGCGGCGATGGGCATCAGTTCGTAGGTGCGCGACGGCAGCGTAAGCGCGACGAATGCGAAAGCGTGGTGGAGCTGGAAGCCGCGCCGCCCGATCTCGTCGAGCTGCTGGACCATGTCGAAGAACATGAAGAGCGAGAGCAGCGCGAAGAGCACGAACACCGTGGCCACCACGATCTCGCGCCAGAGGTAACGCCGCAGCGTCCTCACTTCGCGGCCTCCCTGCGCCTGCGGAAGTACCGGAGCGGGCTCCAGCCGTGCAGGGACAGCCGGCGCGCGAACAGGATGACGATCAAGGCGAGCACCGCGCCGTGCACCACCCACACGCCGATGCCGAAGCTCAGGCGCTCCTGCTGCACGTACGCCTGCACCGTGTTGAGCACGTTGACGTACACCGCGAAGGCCAGCACGGCGATGATCAGGTTGATCGATCGGCCGACGCGGGGGTTCGTGTACGACAGCGGAATGGCGAGCAGCGTGACGAGCAGCGCCATCACCGGGGAACCGATGCGCCAGAGGATCTCGCCCAGGTTGGTCGCGGTCGGCTGCGTGATCAGATCGAACGTCGGCAGCGCCCTCGCGCCCCGCTCCCCGATGGGACGGTCGGGCCGGCTCTCGATGCGGATCGAATAGCGGTCGAACTCCAGGGTCCGGTACTGGAACTGGCCAGGAGTGCCCTCGTAGCGCCGGCCCTTCTTCAGCACGATGTAGCGGTCGCCGTTGGGCGCGACCTCGATGATCCCGTTCTCCGCCACGACCAGGGTCTCGCGCCCGTGGCTCCTGGAACTGACGAACACGTTCCTCACCTCGCCGCCGTCGAAATCGACGGATTCGACGAAGAACACGCGCTCCGCTGCGCCGCCCGATTCGATGAAGCGGCCCGGCGCGACCCGGCTGACGTCGTCACGCTGCGCAAAGCGCGTGCGGGCATCCGCGATCTGCGCCTGCGACCACGGCGAGACGAAGAACGCGAGCAGACCGATCGCGACCACGATTGGCCACGCGAAGCGCAGCACCGGTCCGACCCACGCCAGCAGGCTCTGCCCGGCAGCGAACCACACGACCATCTCGGAGTCCCGGTACGCGCGCGACAGCGTCATCAGCACCGCGACGAACAGCGTCAGCGTCAGGATGACCGGCAGCCACGTGAGCGCGGTCAGCGCGACGAGCTGCAACACCGCCTGGTTGTCGACGCGGCCGCCTGCCGCCTGGCCGAGGATGCGCACCAGGCCGACCGAGAAGAGGATCGAGAACAGCACGGTGAACACGGCGCTCGCCGTGCTCGTGAGTTCCGCGATGATGGAGCGACGGAAGATCATCCGCCGGCCAGCGCGATGCCGGGGGAAACCGGCAGGGAAAGGCAGGCCGCGCTATATACTTCGCGGCGGCTCGCGGAGCCGTGCACGGACGCCAGGAGCAACAGACGAGAGTGGCCCTCACGCCGCGCATTCCTTGAACGCCTCGCCGATGGGACGGAAGCACGCATCGCGCGACTTTTCAGAGGGAAATCCTCGATGGAATTTAGCACAAAGGTCGGTCGCCCAGAGACCGTGAAGGCCGATGCCGTCGTCGTCGGCGTGCATGCCGAAGGCGAGCTGACCGCGACCGCGAAGGCGCTCGACACCGTTGCCGGCGGCGCGCTGAAGGCCGCCGTGAAAAGCGGCGACATGACCGGCAAGCGCGGCACGCAGTTGCTGCTGCGTGGCCTCAAAGGCGTGGCCGCGCCGCGCGTGCTGCTGGTCGGCCTCGGCGGCAAGGACGACTTCAACGAGAAGGCTTATGCCGACGCGGTGCGCGCGAGCGTGAAGGCGTTCGGGACTGCCGTGAAGGACGTTGCGCTGGCCGCGACCGACTGGCAAGTGAAGAGCCGCGACGTCGAATGGCAGGCACGCACGCTGGCGATCGCGGCGCGCGAGACCGCGTTCCGCAGCGACGAACTGAAGAGCAAGCGCGAGCCCGACGGCAACGGCGTCGACCACGTCGGCCTGCTGCTGGGCGGCCGCGACGCGGCGGCGGAGCGCGGGCTGCACCACGGCACCGCGATCGCCAACGGCATGGAAGTCACGAAGCGGCTCGGCAACCTGCCGCCGAACATCTGCACGCCAACCTACCTCGGCGAGCAGGCGCGCAAGATCGCGCGCCAGTGGAAACTCGGCGTCGAGGTGCTCGAGACCAAGCAGCTCGAGGCGCTGAAGATGGGGTCCTTCCTCGCGGTCGCCAAAGGCTCGGCGCAGCCCCCGCGGCTCATCGTCATGAAGTACAACGGGGCCGGCGCCAAGGCGGCGCCGGTCGTGCTCGTCGGCAAGGGCATCACGTTCGATTCCGGCGGCATCTCGCTGAAGCCCGGCGCGGCGATGGACGAGATGAAGTACGACATGTGCGGCGCCGCCAGCGTCCTCGGCACGATGCGCGCGCTCGCGGAGCTCAAGCCGAAGCTCAACGTCGTCGGCGTCGTCGCCGCGTGCGAGAACATGCCGGCGGGCAACGCGACCAAGCCGGGCGACATCGTGACGTCGATGTCCGGCCAGACGATCGAGATCCTGAACACCGACGCCGAAGGCCGTCTGATCCTGTGCGACGCCCTCACCTACGCCGAGCGCTTCAAGCCCGCCGTGGTGGTCGACATGGCCACCTTGACCGGCGCCTGCGTCGTGGCGCTCGGCAACGTGAACTCGGGCCTGTTCTCGAACAACGATGACCTCGCCGGAGAACTGCTGGCGGCGAGCAAGGCCGCGGGCGACGCCGCGTGGCGCATGCCGCTCGACGAGGACTACCAGGAACAGCTCAAGTCGAACTTCGCAGACATGGCGAACATCGGCACGCCGGGCAACGCCGGCGCCGTGACCGCCGCCTGCTTCCTGTCGCGCTTCACGAAGAACTACCCGTGGGCGCACATCGACATCGCCGGCACGGCGTGGAAGGGCGGCGCCGCGAAGGGCGCCACCGGCCGTCCCGTGCCGCTGCTGACGCAGTTCCTGATCAACCGGGCGGGCTGAGCGCCGGCGTGACGCGCATCGACTTTCACTTCAACGTCGACCACCGCGTCCACTATGCGTGCCGCGTGACGCGAAAGGCGCGCACGGCCGGCAAACGGATCGTCGTCTACGCGCGCAATGCCGAGCGGCTCGCGCAGTACGACTCCACGCTCTGGACTTTCTCCGCGCTCGACTTCGTGCCGCACGTGTACGTGAACTCGCCGCTGGCGGCGGCCACGCCGGTCCTGCTTGCTCTCGACCATGAAGCGGCGCCGGCGAGCGACGTGCTGTTGACGCTGGATGACGACGCGCCGCCGGACTTCCCGTCGCTCTTCGGACGCTACGAACGCGTGATCGAGGTGGTGTCGCGCGACGAGGCCGACCGGGCACGCGCGCGCTCCCGCTTCAAGGCGTACAAGGACCACGGTTTCAAGCCGGTCGCGCACGAAGGGCAGCCGTGAGCAGCGGCCGGAGGATCACCGACCTCGAGCGGCTGACCCGTCCGGGCGGGATAGTGCTGCCCGACGACGAGGCGATCCCGGTGCTGACCGAGCGGCTCGTGCTGCCGTCGCTGGAACTCGACACCTCGTTGCCGGAGCTGGCCGCAGCGGTGACAGTCGCGCCGGATGCGGCCGTGACAGAAGCTGCCGCCGCGGACACGGTTACGGCCGAGGCGACGGCACCGGATGACGCGGTCGCGATCACCGCCTTTCCGATGCCGACCCCCGCTCCCGCTGCCGCTCCCGTCGACGTCGACATCGACGTCGAGGCGATGCTGCCGCCGACCGCCACGCCGTTCGTGGCGATGAAGCCTCCGGCGACGGCCTCGCGCGAAGCGGCGTTCGAGCCCGAGATGGCCATCGAGGCCGAGGTGATCGTCGAGCCCGAGCCGATCATCGAGCGCGAGCCGGTCTTCGAGCCCGAGCCAGTCTTCGAGCCCGAAGCCGAGCTCGAGCCCGAGGCGATGGCCACGCCCACGGCCACAATCGCTCCCGAGGCGATCGTCGCCCCCGAGGTGACGATCGACTGGGCCGAAGTCGAGGCGCGCGCGCGCGACGCGCTGCTGCGCGAACTCCAACCGCGGCTCGCTTCCGAACTCGATCGCCAGTTGCGCGAACGACTGCAGCCGACGCTCGTGCGGATGCTGCTCGCGACCGTCACCGAACTGCGGCCATCGATCGAGGCCGCGGTCCGCGAGTCGGTAACGCGCGTCGTCGCCGCCGAAGTCGCGCGCCAGCGCTCCCGCGATTAGGGCCTGTTAACGCTTGGCTCGCGCAGCGCCGGGTCCGGCAGGACCCGTCCCCTTAGAATTGCGGTTTCTCCACGCCGCCTTCGGCGCTTCCTTCATGACGACCACGAACGCCGCCGCCGGCCCCGAACTCGCCAAGAGCTTTGAACCCGCCGCCATCGAGGCGCGGTGGGCGCCGGTATGGGAATCGCGCGGCTACTTCGACGCCGGCGCCGATCCATCAAGGCCGTCGTTCTCGATCCAGCTGCCGCCGCCGAACGTCACCGGCCTGCTGCACATGGGCCACGGCTTCAACCACACCATCATGGACGCGCTGACGCGCTACCACCGGATGGCCGGCTTCAACACGCTGTGGCTGCCCGGCACCGATCACGCAGGGATCGCCACGCAGATCGTCGTCGAGCGCCAGCTCGAGGCGCAGGGCACGAGCCGCGCGACGATCGGCCGCGACGCGTTCAACGCGAAGGTATGGGAGTGGAAGGAGTTCTCGGGCGGCACGATCCTCCGGCAGATGCGCCGGCTTGGCGATTCGGTCGACTGGGGCCGCACCTACTTCACGATGGACGAGAAGCTGTCCAGCGTGGTGGTCGAGACCTTCGTGCAACTGTACGAACAGGGCCTGATCTACCGCGGCAAGCGGCTCGTCAACTGGGACCCGAAGCTGCAGACGGCCGTGTCCGACCTCGAGGTCGAGACCGAGGAGGAAGACGGCAGGCTGTGGGAGATCCGCTATCCGGCGGCGGACGGAGCTCATGATCCACATTCGGGCGTCGTCGTCGCGACGACGCGCCCCGAAACACTGCTGGGTGACGTCGCGGTGGCGGTCCACCCCGAGGACGAGCGCTACGCCGCGCTCGTCGGCAGGCAGCTCACGCTGCCACTGACCGGCCGGACGATCCCGGTGATCGCCGACGCCATGGTCGACCGCGAGTTCGGCACCGGCTGCGTGAAGATCACGCCGGCGCACGACTTCAACGACTTCGAAGTCGGCAAGCGTCACAACCTCGAGCCGATCCCGATCTTCACGCTGACCGCGACCGTCAACGACAACGCGCCGGAGAAGTACCGCGGGCTCGACCGCTACGTCGCGCGCAAGCGCGTGCTCGAGGACCTGCGCGCCGCCGGCCTCGTCGTCTCGGAGAAGCCGCACAAGATGATGGTGCCGCGCTGCGGCCGCACCGGCGAAGTCGTCGAGCCGACGCTGTCCGAGCAGTGGTACATGGCGATGAGCAAGCCGGCGCCGGCCGGGACGCTGCATCCGGGCCAGTCGATCGCACAGGTTGCGCTCGACGCCGTCGCGCGCGGCGACGTGAGGATCCTTCCCGAGCAGTGGCTCGCGGTCTACAACCAGTGGCTCGAGAACATCCAGGACTGGTGCATCTCGCGCCAGCTGTGGTGGGGCCACCAGATTCCCGCGTGGTACGACGAGCGCGGCAACGTGTTCGTGGCGCGCAGCGAAGCCGAAGCAGCGGCGAAGGCGAAGGCCGCGGGCAGCACGGGGCCGCTGAGGCGCGACCCGGACGTGCTCGACACCTGGTACTCCTCCGCCATGGTGCCGTTCTCCACGCTCGGCTGGCCGAACCCGCAGGGCGCGGACAAGGTCGCCTACGACCTCTACCTGCCGTCGACCGTGCTCGTCACCGGCTACGACATCATCTTCTTCTGGGTCGCCCGGATGATCATGATGACGACGCACTTCACCGGCCGGGTGCCGTTCAGGGACGTCTACATCCACGGCATCGTGCGCGACGCCGAGGGCAAGAAGATGTCGAAGAGCGAGGGCAACACGCTCGACCCGATCGACATCATCGACGGCATCGACCTCGACGCGCTGGTGAAGAAGAACACCACCGGGCTGCGGCGGCCGGAGGACGCGCCGAAGGTCGCGGCCAAGGTGAAGAAGCATTTCCCGACGGGCATCGCGCCGTACGGCGCCGACGCGCTGCGCTTCACGATGGCGGCGTACGCCACGCTCGGCCGCAACATCAACTTCGACCTCAAGCGCTGCGAGGGCTACCGCAACTTCTGCAACAAGCTGTGGAACGCCACGCGCTTCGTGCTGATGAACACCGAGGGCCGCGACTGCGGGCTCGATCCCGCCGCGCCCGTCGAACTGTCGGCGGTCGATCGCTGGATCATCGGCGAACTGCAACGCGTCGAGGCCGCGGTGGCGGATGGCTTCGCGGAGTACCGGCTCGACAACGTCGCCAACGCGATCTACTCGTTCGCGTGGAACGAGTACTGCGACTGGTACGTGGAGCTGGCGAAGGTGCAGCTCGCTGACGGGATCAATGCGGGGATCAATGCGCGCAGCGAGGCCGCGCAGCGCGGCACGCGTCGCACGCTCGTGCGCGTGCTCGAGGTGCTGCTGCGGCTGGCGCATCCGGTCATCCCGTTCATCACCGAGGAGCTGTGGCAGAAGGTCTCGGTGCTCGCCGGCAAGCGCAGGGAAGGCGACGAGACGTCGATCATGGTGCAGCCGTTCCCGCGGCCGGAGCCGGCGAAGATCGATCCGCAGGCCGACGCCGAGGTCGCGCTGATGAAGCGCGCGATCGACGCCCTGCGCAACCTGCGCAGCGAGATGAACCTGTCGCCCGCGCAGAAGGTGCCGCTCGTCGCGTCCGGCGACGCGAAGGCGCTCGCGGCCTACGCGCCGTACATGCAGGCGCTGGCGCGGTTGTCGGATGTGCAGGTCGTCGCCGATGTCAATGCGGCGTCGAACGGCAGCCGCCGCGCCGATCAAGGTCGTCGACGACCTGCGGCTGATGCTGAAGATCGAGGTCGACGTCGCGGCGGAACGCGAGCGGCTCGGCAAGGAGGTCGAGCGGCTCGAGAACGAGATCCGCAAGGCCGAGGTCAAGCTGGGCAACGCGAGCTTCGTCGAGCGCGCGCCCGCGGCCGTCGTCGCGCAGGAGAAGGAGCGCCTCGCCGGCTTCGGCGCGACGCTAGCGAAAGTGCGGGAACAGCTGGGCCGCCTGCCGGCGGCGTGAGGCTCGCCGCAACGGATCGACGCGCGCCGCCGACGGAAGCGCCCGCGGCTACCTGGTGACCGCCGGCGGCGGTGGCGGCGGGACCGGCGCGGGTGCCGTTGCCGGCGGCGGGGGCGCCACGGGAACGGGAGCCAATGGCTGCGGTGGCGGCACCGCTCCGTTGGTCGGCGGCACGGGCACCATCACGCCCGGGGAAATCGGAATCTCGGGAACCACGGTGATGCCGTTTACCCAGTGGCGCGTCTCGCCGAAGCAGGTCGTCGGCAGCCCCACCTTCTCGTCGTAGTGCAGCGACACGCGACGGCCCATCGCGGCGTTGATCTCCGCCGCGACCTTGTCGTCCCACACGGTGAAGTAGAACTTCTCCGGGGTCGCGCCGGGCATCGAGATCATCGACAGTTCGCCTTCCCAGGTCTTGCAGAGCCAGCCCTTCTTCGAGAACTTCTGCACCCAGCCCGCGCGCTCCCCGGTCGAGTAGTTCCACTTCAGCACCGCAATGAAGTAGAGCGCGACCAGCACCGCCGGAACGACGATCACCCAGAAGAAGAGCTTGAGGCGCGAAGGACCACGGCGCGGCACGGCAGGTGTGTTCATCGACGCTTCAGGAGGTGGATGTAGTCCTTGCCGACATTCTGCTGTCCCAGCAATTCGTTGCCGGTCTGCTTGCAGAAGGCCTGGAAGTCCCGATTGGACCCGGGATCCGTGGAGACGACCTTCAGCACCTGGCCCTGCATCATGTCCGCGAGGGCCTTCTTGGCGCGCAGGATCGGCAGCGGACAGTTGAGTCCCCGCGTGTCGATCTCCTTGTCGGCCGCGACGTTCAACGGCGGTGGTGGCTGCATGGGTTGGTGGCTTGCACTCGGGCCCGGGCGAAGGCGCGATTCTAGCCTCGGGGCACCCCTGAATACCGCATCCCGGCTAAGTCGCGGCCGAAGGCAGCCCGCGCGATCTCGCCTACCCTGCGGGTCCGGTTCAATGAAGTCGAAGGAAACGCGATGAAGTGGATCAAGGCCTCTCTGGTCACCGCCGCGGCGCTCGCAGCGGCAGGCGGTGCGCAGGCCGCTGGCGTGGGCGTGCGCGCCGGCACGACGGGCATCGGGGGCGACGTCGGCTTCAGCCTGATGCCCACGCTTGTCCGCGCGCCTCGGCTATTCCGGGCTCTCGTACAGCCGCGACCGTCGACGTGACCGACGTCGAGTACGACGGCAGGCTGCGGCTGTCGAACCTCAACCTGCTGCTCGACTTCAGCCCGCTGCCCGGTCCCTTCCGCATCACCGGCGGGTTCATCTTGAACGACAACAAGATCGACGTGACCGGGCGTCCCACGGGCGGCACGTACACGCTGAACGGACAGGCCTACCCGGCCGCCGCGATCGGCAGCCTGTCCGGGACCGTCAAGTCCGGCAACAGCGCGGCGCCGTACCTCGGCATCGGCTACGGCAACGTCGCCGGCCTCGGCGTGAACTTCTACTTCGACCTCGGCGTGATGTTCCAGGGCACGCCGGGCGCGAGCCTGTCGGCCACGTGCAGTTCGGCGGTGCCGGCCGGCGTCTGTTCGCAGATTCAGAGCGACGTCGCCGCGGAGCAGGCCCGGCTGCAGGACCAGATCAGCGGCTTCAAGTACTACCCGGTCGCGAACATCGGCGTGACGATCGGCTTCTAGGGCGCCTCGGTGCTCAGCCTCGCCCTGGTAGCGGCGCGAACTCCACGGCGAGGCCGCTGGCCCGCATCCAGTCCGCGACCGCGAGCCCAGTGCCGAGCGGCCACGGCCGGACGCGCGCGGGTTCGAGCAGCCTGTACTCGGCGAGTTCCTCGCCCAGCTCGATCGTCCCCTCGGCCGGCGTGTGGAAGGCAAGGATCACCTCGTTGCGCCTCTGGAACTCGTAGACGCCGATCAGGTGCGCGGCGGTGACGACGAGGCCGGTCTCTTCGCGCACTTCGCGCGCCACCGCCTGCTGCGGCGTCTCGTCGCGCTCGAGGAAGCCGGCGACGAGCGCGAACATCTTCTCGGGCCACGCGACGTTGCGCGCGAGCAGCACCTTGCCCTTCGTACTCGATGACGGCCGCGACGACCGGCACGGGTTGTCCCAGTGCACCCAGCCGCAGGCCGGGCAGTGCGGGCGCTCGCGGCCGGCCTGCGGACCGAGCACGAGCGCGGTCGCGCAGCGCGGGCAGTAGCGGAAGCTCGGCGTCGCTCACGCGGCCGTGACCGGAGCTCCGGCAGCCGCGGCGGACGCGGATGGAGGCGCGCCATCGCGTACGTGTCGGCGTACTCGCCGTCGCGCAGCGAGTACGCGCGGTGCGTGCCCTCGATCTCGAATCCGAAGTTGCGGTACAGGCGCACCGCGTGCTCGTTGCCGACATACACGGTCAGTTCGATGCGCAGCGCGCCGAGCCAGTGGTCGGCGAGGTCGATCAGCGCGTCCATCAGCCGGGTGCCGACGCGCCGGTTGTGCCAGTCGTCGCGCACCGACATGCCGAGGTGCCACGCGTGCGCGCGGCGCGGGTTCTCGTAGCCGTGCAGTCCGGCGTGGCCGACGATCTCTTCCGCGGCCACCGCCACCAGAACGTAGTTTCGCGTCGGATCGTTGGCCCTGAGCCGCTCGGTCCACTGCGCGATCGACGGATACGGGTTCTGCAGCGTTCCCAGCGACGCTCCGCGCGAGCGGAAGGTCGCCGCGATGCCTTCCGCGTCCGACGGCTCCGCCCGGCGGATGACGACGTCGGTCACAGGCGCTGTTCGGCCCAGGCCTGCACGCTGGCGAGCGCGGAGCGAGCTGTCGACGGGTCGGTGCCACCGGCCATCGCCATGTCCGCGCGGCCGCCGCCCTTGCCGCCCACCTGCTGCGCGACGTAGTTCACGAGGTCACCGGCCTTGACCCGGGCCGTCGCGTCGGCGGTCACGCCGGCCGCGAGCTGGACCCTGCCGCCCTCGACCGCGCCGAGCACGATCACCGCGCTCTTGAGCTTGTCCTTCAGCTTGTCCATGGTTTCGCGCAGCGTCTTCGCGTCGGCGCCTTCCAGCGACGCGGCGAGCACCTTGATTCCGCGCACGTCGATCGCCTGCGCCGCGAGGTCGTCGCCCTGGCTCGACGCCAGCTTGCTCTTCAGCCGCGCGAGTTCCTTCTCGAGCGACTTCACGGTGTCCTGCACCTGTGCGATCTTCTGGCCGATTTCCGCCGGCGGCGCCTTCAGCAGGGAAGCCGCGTTGTGCAGTTCGCGGTCGAGCGCCTGCACGAACTCGAGCGCGCCGCGGCCGGTCACGGCCTCGACGCGTCGAACACCGGCCGCGATGCCGGTCTCGCCGACGATCTTGAAGAAGCCGATGTCGCCGGTGCGCGCTACGTGGGTGCCGCCGCACAGCTCGGTCGAGTGGTCGCCCATCGCCAGCACGCGCACTTCGTCGCCGTACTTGTCGCCGAAGAACGCCAGTGCGCCCGCCTTGATGGCGTCGTCGTACTTCATCACGTTGGCGCTGACCTGCGCGTTGGCGCGGATCGCCTCGTTGACCAGTCTCCTCGACCTGCCGGATCTCGTCCGCGGTCATCGCCTTGTCGTGCGAGAAGTCGAAGCGCGTGCGCTCGGGGTCGACCAGCGATCCCTTCTGCTGCACGTGCCTGCCGAGCACCTTGCGCAGCGCCGCGTGCATCAGGTGCGTGGCCGAGTGGTTGTTGCGGGTGCGCTCGCGCAGCGCCGCGTCGACCCGCGCCTGCACGACATCGCCGACGGCCAGCGTGCCGGACTCGAGGGTGCCGTGATGGCCGAAGACGTCGGCCTGGATCTTCTGCGTGTCGACGACGGCGAAGCGCACGACGTGGCGGTTGCTGATCGCCTCCAGCACGCCCTTGTCGCCGACCTGGCCGCCCGACTCCGCGTAGAACGGCGTCGTGTTCAGCACCACGATGCCGCTGTCGCCGGCGTTCAGCCGCTGCACCGCCGTGCCGTCGAGGTAGAGCGCGACGACCTTGGCGTCGTCGACCAGCGACGCGTAGCCGGTGAAGCGCGTCTTGTCGCCGACGTACTCGACGCCAGCCGTCATGCGGAACTTGCCGGCGGCACGCGCCTGCTCGCGCTGGCGGTCCATCGCCGCGTTGAAGCCCGCGTGGTCGATCGACACGCCACGCTCGCGGCAGATGTCGCCGGTGAGGTCGACCGGGAATCCGTAGGTGTCGTACAGCACGAAGACGGTCTCGCCGTCGAGCATCTTCGGGTCGCCCGACGAGAACTTGCCGAGCGACGCCTCGAGGATCCGCATGCCGTTGTCGAGCGTCTCGCCGAAGCGCTCTTCTTCCTGCTTCAGCACCGCCTCGATGCGCGCCTGCTGCTCGACCAGTTCCGGATACGCGGCACCCATTTCCTTCACGAGATCGGCCACGACCCGGTGGAAGAACGGCTTCGTCTGCCCCAGCTTGTAGCCGTGGCGCAGCGCGCGCCGCACGATCCGGCGCAGCACGTAGCCGCGACCCTCGTTGCCCGGGATGACGCCGTCGGCGATCAGGAACGAGCACGCGCGGATGTGGTCGGCGATGACCTTGAGCGAGTTGCTCGCGAGGTCCGTCGTCCCGGTCTCGCGCGCGGCCGCCCTGATCAGGTTCTGGAACAGGTCGATCTCGTAGTTCGAGTGGACGTGCTGCTGCACGGCCGCCAGGCGCTCGAGGCCCATGCCCGTGTCGACGCACGGCTTCGGCAGCGGCGTCAGCGCGCCGGCCTCGTCGCGGTCGAACTGCATGAACACGAGGTTCCAGACCTCGATGTAGCGGTCGCCGTCGGCATCCGGCGATCCGGGCGGGCCGCCCGCGACCTCGGGACCGTGGTCGTAGAAGATCTCGGAGCACGGGCCGCACGGACCGGTGTCTGCCATCTGCCAGAAGTTGTCGGAGACGTACTTGGGCTGGCCCGGCTTGTCGCCGATGCGGACGCAGCGCTCGGCCGGAACGCCGATCTCCTTCGTCCAGATGTCGTACGCCTCGTCGTCGTCGATGTAGACGGTGGTCCAGAGCTTGTCCTGGGCAGCTTGTAGACCTCGGTCAGCAGTTCCCACGCGTAGCGTGATCGCGTCGCGCTTGAAGTAGTCGCCGAAGCTGAAGTTGCCGAGCATCTCGAAGAACGTGTGGTGCCGGGCCGTGTAGCCCACGTTCTCGAGGTCGTTGTGCTTGCCGCCGGCGCGCAGCGACTTCTGGGCCGTCGTGGCGCGCGTGTACGCGACGCTGCTCGCGGCCGGTGAACACGTCCTTGAACTGCACCATGCCCGAGTTCACGAACAGCAGCGTCGGGTCGTTGGTCGGCACGAGGCTCGAGGCGCGCACGATCGTGTGGCCCTTGGATTCGAAGTACTTCAGGAACTTTTCGCGGATCTCTGCGCTTTTCATGACAGCCGGGTGGCGCGGACGACCGCGCGCTCGATGGGAAATCCCCGGAATGATACTTGCGCGGACCTGCCCGACCCGCCGTTCGCCGCTCGAAGCGACGCCGGGCGCGGGCGAAGCGGCGGCGCGCGCTGGATCCGTGTGGCAGATCGAGGACAGGGCGTTGATCATCGGCGACTGGTGGCCGGCCACGCGCGCCGCGCGGGCCAGGCCGGAAACGCCGAAGACGATCACGACCGCGCCGGCAACGATCTTGAGCCATGCATGGCCGGCGACGAGCGAACCGGACGCGGACAGCCGGGACGCGGCGAAGTCGACGACGCTCAGCGCCGGGAGCGTGCCGACACCGAACGCCACCATCACGAGGACGCCCTGCCAGGCGCCGCCAGCAACGAAGGCGAGCGGCAGCACGCCGTACACCAGGCCGCACGGTATCCAACCCCATGCGAGTCCGGCGAGGTAGGCCTGGCCGCGCGTGCGCGGTGGGTAGACCTTGCGCGCGTACGGTCCGATGACCTTCCAGACGCCCTGCCCGACGCCTTCCAGCCGGCGCATCCAGCGGTTGCCCGTCAGCATGGAGATGCCGAGCACGAACAGGATCAGCCCGCCGGCGGCGAGCAGCGCCACCTGGATCGGCACGACGTTCTGCGTGAAGACGGCGCCACCGAGGGCGCCGAGCAGCGCGCCGGCGGCGGAGTAGCTGGTGATGCGGCCGGCGTGGTAGCCGATCGCCAGCGTCCGGGCGGACACGCCCGCGGGGCGGTTCAGCTGGAAGGCGCTGACGAAGCCGCCGCACATGCCGGCGCAGTGCAGCCCGCCGAGGAGCGCGGTGGTGAAGGCGGCGAAGATCTGCGCCCAGAGCAGATCGAACATCGGAGGGTCCCGCGGACGCCGGCGCGGGTCAGCGCGCCGGGCGGTTGGTCATCAGGCGATCTTCGAGTAGCGGCGCTGGCGCTCGTCGGAGCGCAGGTAGCGGTCGAACTGCATCGCGATCGCGCGCACCAGCAGCTTGCCGCGCGGCGTGACGTTCACCCACTCGGCCGAGTTCTCGGCCAGCCCCTCGTCCTCGAACTGCTTCAGCGCGGCGAGCTCGGTCTTGAAGTACTCGTCGAACTTGATCATGTACGTGGTCTCGATCACCTCCTTCGAGACTTCGAAGTGGCACATCAGGGCCATGATCACCGCGCGCCGCAGGATGTCGTCGCGGTCGAGCACGATCCCGCGCACCGTCGGCAGCATGCCCTGCTTCAGCATGTCGTAGTACTCCTCGAGCGTGCGCACGTTCTGCGAGTACGTCGGGCCGATCTTGCTGATCGACGACACGCCGAGGCCGACGAGATCGCAGTCCGGCCGCGTGCTGTAGCCCTGGAAGTTGCGGTGCAGGCGGCCCTGGCGCTGCGCCTTGGCGAGATCGTCCGACGCCTTGGCGAAGTGGTCCATGCCGATGTACTGGTAGCCGGCGCCGGTCAGGCGCTTGATGGCGTCCAGCATGATTTTCATCTTCTCGGCGGACGACGGCACGTCCTCGGAGTTGATCCGGCGCTGCGGCTTGAAGCGGTCCGGCAGGTGCGCGTAGTGGTAGAGCGCGATGCGTTCCGGGCTCAGCACCATCACCTTGTCGAGCGTCTCCGCGAAGGTCTCGCGGTTCTGCTTCGGCAGGCCGTAGATCAGGTCGAGGTTGATCGACTTGAAGCCGTTCTTGCGCGCGGCGTCGACCGTCGCCTGCGTCATCTCGAAGCTCTGCAGGCGATTGACGGCCTTCTGCACGTCCGGATTGAAGTCCTGGACGCCCACCGACATGCGATTGAAGCCGAGCCGACCGAGCATCTCGACCTTGTCGGGCGGCGTCGTGCGCGGATCGACCTCGATCGAGAACTCGCCGCGCTCCTCGAGCGGGAAGCGCTTGGTCAACACCTCCATCAGTTGCTCGAGTTCCTCGTTCGACAGGAACGTGGGCGTGCCGCCGCCGAAGTGCAGCTGTTCGATCGTGCGGCTGCCGGTCAGGTGCTCGAGCACGAGATCGGCCTCGCGCGCGATGTAGTCGACGTACTCCGCGGACTTGCTGCGGTCCTTCGTGATGACCTTGTTGCAGCCGCAGTAGTAGCAGACGGTGTTGCAGAACGGCAGGTGCACGTACAGCGACAGCGCGCTGTTCGCCACGCCGGTTGCGCGCGCGCGCAGCGCTTCTGCGAACGCGCTGCGGTCGAAGGCTTCGACGAAACGGTCGGCCGTCGGATAGGAGGTGTATCGCGGGCCGGGAATATCGAAGCGCTTCAGTATCCCCTCGTCAGGGAGGGCCACTTCGCTTCGCGTGGACATCAGCATTTTGGTAATCCTTGCGCAGGGCGCATTACGGCATTGGAGTATTATTTCCCCCGAGGTCTGCCCAGCCTTGACCGCGGTCAACCGTGCCGGAACGCGCGTTTGATCCTGCAGTCTGACAGAAGAATTACTCACAAGAACGACCAGATCGATCGCGCCCAGGAAGGCTGCTGCCTGCCTTCCCGGCAAGTGGGGCACAACCTAGAGCACTGCTCACATGAACGCGCCAACCGTCAACATCGCAAATCTCCGCGTCGCCTGCTCGAGCTGCAACCTGCGGGAACTCTGCCTGCCAGTAGGGTTATCGCTGAAGGACATCGAGAAGCTCGAGGAGCTTGTTGCGACCCGCAAGAAGGTCAAGCGCGGAGACTCGCTGTTCCGGGCGGGTGATCGGTTCGAGTCCCTCTATGCGGTTCGGCTCGGTTTCCTGAAGAGCACGGTGATGTCGCAGGACGGGCGCGAGCAGGTCACCGGATTCCACATGGCCGGCGAACTCGTCGGGCTCGACGGCATCAGCAGCGAGCTGCACTCGTGCGACACCGTCGCGCTCGAGGACACCGAGGTGTGCGTGATCCCGTACGAGCGCCTGGAGGAAGTCGCGAGCGCGATGCCGGTGCTGCGCAACCACTTCCACAAGGTGATGAGCCGCGAGATCGTGCGCGAGCACGGCGTGATGCTGCTGCTCGGCAGCATGCATGCGGAAGAACGCCTCGCCGCCTTCCTGCTCAACCTGTCGCAGCGTTTCGAAGCCCGCGGCTATTCCCGGACGGAGTTCGTCCTGCGGATGACGCGCGCGGAAATCGGCAGCTTCCTCGGCCTGAAGCTCGAGACGGTCAGCCGCGTGCTGTCGCGGTTTGCCCAGGACGGGCTGATCGAGGTGAACCAGAAGCACGTCAGGATCGTCGATCCGGACGGCCTGCGTTCGATCGTTTCGGGCCAGTCCGGCGGTCCCGCCTGACGGCGCGGGCCTCGTCCCTTCCCTCTCTGAGCTAGGCGCGTTCGACGCGCGCTTCCGGCTCGTCCTCGCAGCGCTTGGGGCAGCCCAGCGGACGCTCGTTCGGCTCCAGCGTGCAGCGGTTGACCTCGAACGGCGACTGCGACAGGAAGACCGTGATCGCGCTCGACACGGCGCCGATGATCCAGAACGCGAAGAAGCCGATCGTGTAGATCGGCATGCGCCCGGCCTCGATCGGCACGCCGAACAGGTGCAGGTCGGTCGGGTCGAACAGCGCGAAGAAGGCAAGTTCGGCGACGCAGGCCATCAGGAACGACGGCCACAGCACCCATCCGAGTCGTTGCGCCAGCGAGTTGGACATCGTCTCCTCCTTGTCGTGTTTCAACGCGCGCGCAGCGAGAACTCGCCCGCCCCGCCGGCGCTGAAGCCATCGTCGATGCGCCACTGCTGCGTCTCGAGCATGACCTGCCACGCGACCGGCCGCTGCGCCAGCCTCGGATCGGCTTCGCCCGACTGCCACTCGCCTGCGTACACGGCGGACCGGGCATCGGCCGCGACGTCGATGCGCGAGAGCACCGCCAGCCGGTCGGCGTCGCGCTTGCCCGGATGCACCAGCCGCAGCCGCAGAGCGGATTCGGGCGGCAGCGGCTGCTCCGCCTGCAGCTCGACGCGCACGCGTTCGCCGACCGTGAGGCCGGCGAGCTTCACCGTCGCACTGACGCCCAGTTCGCGCGCCCGGGTGGAGCGCGATAGCTCCTCGTTGATCGCGAGCCCCTGCTTGTAATAGTCCTTGGCCACCGGGCCATCCCAATCCCTGGCGGCAAGGTAGAACGTGAACGAGCCGGCGATCACGGCCGTCGCCGGCAGCGAGATCAGGAACCAGGGCCAGGCCTGGCGGTACCACGGGGTCAGCGGGTGCTGTCATCGATGTCATCTGCCCTGTCACCTGCTCAGGCCGAGAAAGACGGCCTTCTCGTCCACTTTCAGCGACGGATCGTCGACCGCGGCGACGCTGATCGTGATCTTGTTCGATCCCGGCTTCAGCGCCTCCGGGGCCGCCTGCAGGCGCACCAGGACCGATTGCGTCGTCGCGCCCTTCAGTTCGAATCCGGTGTCCGACGCCACCTGGAGCCCGTCGAGGCCCGCGGCGGAGACGACGTAGCGCCGCGGCTGCTCGCTCGTGTTCATCACCTGCAGCCGGTACGTGTTCTCGATGCGTCCATCCTCGACCTCGCGCGCGAGCGCGCCACGGTCACGGATCACATCCACCTTCAGCGGGATCCGGACTGCCACCGCGACGAACAGGGCGACCGTGACCACCGCGAGGATGCCGGTGTAGACGAAGACGCGGGGCCGGAACACGTGGCGCCAGATGCCGGCGCCTGCGTAGTGCTCCTGCAGCGCGTGCTGCGTCGAGTAGCGGACCAGCCCCTTCGGCAGGCCCGCCTTCTCCATCACGTGGTTGCACGCGTCGATGCAGGCGGCGCACCCGATGCACTCGTACTGCAGTCCCTTGCGGATGTCGATGCCGGTCGGGCACACCTGCACGCACAGGTTGCAGTCGAGGCAGTCGCCGAGCCCGCGCTCCGCGCGTCCGGCCTTCTTGCTGCCGGCGCCGCGCGGTTCGCCGCGCTCGCCGTCGTACGTGACGATCAGCGTGTCCGGGTCGAACATCGCGCTCTGGAAGCGCGCATACGGGCACATGTACTTGCACACCTGCTCACGCATCCAGCCGGCGTTGCCGTACGTCGCGAAGCCGTAGAACAGGATCCAGAACAGCGACCAGCCGGTCACGGACAGCGTGACGAGTTCGAGCAGGAGCGGACGGATCGGCGTGAAGTAGCCGACGAACGTGAAGCCCGTCCACAGCGCCACGGCGATCCATGCGCCGTGCTTCGCCGCCTTCAGCGCGAACTTGCGCGCCGACATCGGTTCCTTGTCGAGCCGCATCCGCTGGGCGCGGTCGCCCTCGATGACCTTCTCGATCCACATGAAGATCTCGGTGTAGACCGTCTGCGGACAGGCATAGCCGCACCACAACCGCCCGCCGACGGCGGTGAACAGGAACAGCGCCAGCGCCGCGATGATCAGGATCGCGGTCAGGTAGATGATGTCCTGCGGCCACAGCACCAGGCTGAACAGGTAGAACTTCCGCGACGCGAGGTCGAACAGCAGCGCCTGGCGGTCGTTCCACTGCAGCCACGGCAGGCCGTAGTAGACGACCTGCGTGACCCACACCAGCAGCCAGCGCCACTTCTGGAACCGGCCCAGCGCGTCGCCGATCCGCTGCCGGGGATAGATCTCCTTGCGCTTCGCGTAGAGCTGGATCTCGACTTCGCGCAAGGGGGCGACCGGCTCGCCCGCCGCTTCGCCGGTCTGTGCGACGCGCGCGGCCGGACCGTCGCTGCGTTTCACTTCGACCGCTTCGCTCATGGGGTTACTGCCTTTCCAAAGTGAAAACGCGGCGCGCCGTCACCGGCGGCCGCGTTTCCGTCCTGAGCAACTACTTCGCGGGCACCGTCGAGGCGGGCGGAGCAGCGGCCGGTGCGGCAGCCGGCGCCGCGGCGCCAGCCTTGTTCGACAGCGACCATACGTAGGCCGTCACGAGGTGAATCTGAGCGTCGTCCAGCGTGGCCTTCCAGGCTGGCATCGCACTCAGGCCAGGCGTCATCGAGTTGGACCCGCGGCCGTTCGTGATCGTCTGCACGATGGCGTCGACGGTGCCGCCGTACAACCAGATCTTGTCGGTCAGGTTCGGAGCACCCAGGGCCTTGTTGCCCTTGGCGTCCGGTCCGTGGCAAGCGGCGCATGCGGCGAACTTCTCCTTGCCGCGAGCCGCACGCACGCTGTCGTGCGCCGAGTCGGACAGCGACAGCACGTAGTTGGCGACGTCGGTCACCGCCTCCTTGTCACCGACCGCAGCAGCCATCGGCGGCATCACGCCGTTGCGGCCGCTGGCGATCGACGTCTTGATGGCCTCGGGCGTGCCGTCGTACAGCCAGTCGTTGTCCGCCAGGTTCGGGAAGCCGCGACCGCCGCGCGCGTCCGAGCCGTGGCACTGCGCGCAGTTGTTGAGGAAGATCCGCTCGCCGATCTGCCTCGCCTTCGGATCGAAGGCGATCTTCTCGACGGGCTCCTTCGCGAACGCCGCGAAGATCGGGCCGAACCGCGCGTCGGCCGCCTTCACCTCTGACTGGTACTGGCCGGTCTGCGTCCAGTTGAGGACGCCCTGCCACTGCGTGCCGAGGCCCGGATACAGGATCAGGTAAAGGATGGAGAAGAGGACGGTGAGGTAGAAGAGCAGGATCCACCACCGCGGCATCGGGTTGTGGAACTCCTGCAGGTCGCCGTCCCACACGTGCCCGGTCGTCTGCGGCTCGCCCTGCGCGTTGAGCGTGACCTTGACGGTCCGCTTGCTCTGCATCCAGAGGAACACGGCGCAGCCGACCACCGAGACGATCGAGATGATCGCGACGTAGTAGTCCCAGAAAACGCTGTAGAAATCGCTCATCGATCGCCTCTTTCAGTGCCGGCCCGGCGTTTCGTCGTCGAACGGCAATGCCGCGGCTTCCTCGAAACCCTTGCGGGCCCGGCCGCTGTACGCCCAGACAGCGATGCCGCAGAAGCTCAGGAAGACCGAGCAGCGTCAGCACCGCGCGAATGTCGTTGATGTCCATGCTCGCTCCTCAGCGCACGTTGCGGAGTTCGACGCCCAGGCCCTGCAGGTAGGCGATCACCGCGTCCAGTTCCGGACTTGCCCTTGAGCGCTTCCGGCGCCTTGGCGATCTGCCTCGTCCGTGTACGGCACGCCGATCGACTTCAGCGCCTTCATGCGGCCCTGCACGTCGACGCCGTCGACGACTCGATTTCGCGAACCATGGATACGCGGGCATGTTCGACTCCGGCACGACATCGCGCGGGTTGTTGAAGTGCACGCGGTGCCACTCGTCGGAGTAGCGCGCGCCGACGCGCGCCAGGTCCGGACCGGTGCGCTTGCTGCCCCACTGGAACGGATGGTCGTAGACGAACTCGCCGGCCACCGAGTAGTGGCCGTAGCGCAGCGTTTCGGCGCGGAACGGCCGGATCATCTGCGAGTGGCAGTTGTAGCAGCCCTCGCGGATGTAGATGTCGCGGCCGACCAGGCGCAGCGGCTCGTATGGCTTGATGCCCTTGACCGCTTCAGTGGTCGGTCCGCTGGAAGTACAGCGGCACGATCTCCACCAGGCCGCCGATGGCGACGACGAGGATGACGAGCACGATCAGCAGCGTCGGCGTCGTCTCGATCTTGTCGTGAGTCAGGCTCATTGCGTTTCCCTCGATCTCGTAGTCGCTGTCAGGCGTGGGCGACGGCCGCCGGGATCGGCGCTTCGACCGCCTTGCCCTGTCCGATCGTCTTGAACATGTTCCAGGCCATCAGGAACATCCCCGCGAGGTACAGCGTGCCGCCCGCGAGGCGGATCACGTAGAACGGATAGGTCGACTTCACGCTCTCGATGAACGTGTAGGTCAGCGTCCCGTCCTCGTTGACCGCACGCCACATCAGGCCCTGCATCACGCCGGCGATCCACATCGCTGCGATGTAGACGACGATGCCGATGGTCGCGACCCAGAAGTGCGTCGTCACCAGGCGCATGCTCGCCATTTCGGTGCGCCCGTACAGGCGCGGCAGCAGGTAGTAGATCGCGCCGATCGAGATCAGGCCGACCCAGCCCAGCGCGCCGGAGTGCACGTGGCCGATGGTCCAGTCCGTGTAGTGGCTGAGCGCGTTGACCGTCTTGATGGACATCATCGGCCCTTCGAAGGTCGACATGCCGTAGAAGGACAGCGAGACGATCAGGAACTTCAGGATCGGGTCGTCGCGCAGTTTGTGCCACGCGCCCGAGAGCGTCATGATGCCGTTGATCATGCCGCCCCACGACGGCGCGAGCAGGATCAGCGAGAAGACCATGCCGAGCGACTGCGCCCAGTCGGGCAGCGCCGTGTAGTGCAGGTGGTGCGGGCCAGCCCACATGTACGTGAAGATCAGCGCCCAGAAGTGCACGACCGACAGCCGGTACGAATAGATCGGCCGCCCCGCGGCCTTCGGCACGAAGTAGTACATCATCCCGAGGAAGCCCGCGGTCAGGAAGAAGCCGACCGCGTTGTGGCCGTACCACCACTGCACCATCGCGTCCTGTGAGCCCGCGATAGACCGAGTACGACTTGAACAGCCCCGCCGGCACCGCCAGGCTGTTGACGATGTGCAGCAGCGCCACGGTCAGGATGAAGGCGCCGAAGAACCAGTTGGCGACGTAGATGTGGCTCACCTTGCGCTTGAAGATGGTCCCGAAGAACACGACCGCGTAGGCGACCCACACGAGCGCGATCAGGATGTCGATCGGCCACTCGAGCTCCGCGTACTCCTTGCCGCTGGTCATGCCGAGCGGCAGCGTGACCGCCGCGAGCACGATGATGAGTTGCCAGCCCCAGAACGTGAATGCGGCCAGGCCGTCGGAGAACAGCCGCGCCTGCGAAGTGCGCTGCACGACGTAGTAGCTGGTCGCGAACAGCGCGCAGCCGCCGAACGCGAAGATCACCGCGTTCGTGTGCAGCGGGCGCAGACGCCCGAACGACAGCCATGGCGACTCCGAAGTTGAGCTCGGGCCAGGCCATCTGGGCGGCGATGATCACGCCGACCAGCATGCCGACGATGCCCCAGATCACCGTCATCACGGCGAACTGCCGTACGACCTTGTAGTTATAAGTGCCGTCTGTAGTCACAGTTGGGCTCATCTATTCCTCGTGCAGGAGAACGTGCGGCAGAGCGTTGGCGCGTGGCCTTGGCCGGTTGTCGAAGCGGAGACCGGGATCACGGGCCCGCTTGCAGCCCGCTCTACTCCGCTCACCGGAAGAGGAAATCTCCTCGTCCGGGAGGGGATGCTAGGGTTCATACGTAGCTCGCGATTGACACAGGTCAACCGCCGGGAAGCGCCCTCAGGTGAGAGCGCGTCACTGAAAGAATCCGCGCGCGCCAGAGTGGTGCAGCACCGTCAGCCGTGGCCGGCCTTGTCGTCGTCGTCGAGCACCTTCTTGCCGACGTCGTCGAGTTCCTCGAACTGGCCCGACATCACGGCCCACACGAGGATGCCGCCGATCAGCAGCACGAGGACGACGGACAGCGGGATCAGGAGATAGAGCGATTCCACGAGGGCCTGTTAGCGCTTGGCTCGCGCATGCGCCGGGTCTTGGCGGGCCCTCAGGCCTTCGGCAGGCGCTTGGCACGCAGCGCGTTGCCGACGACGAGCAGGGAACTCGCCGCCATCCCGGCCGCGGCGACGGCCGGCGATACATAGCCGAACGCGGCCAGCGGAATGATCAGGACGTTGTAGCCGAAGGCCCACGCGAGGTTCTGCCGGACGATCCGCATCGCGCGGCGCGCAATGGCGAACGCGAAGTCGACGTCACCGAGCTGCGACGACAGGACGATCAGGTCGGCGCGCGCCTGCGCCAGCGTCGAACCGCTGGCGAGCGCGAGCGACACGTCGGCCTGCGCGATCACCGGCGCGTCGTTCATGCCGTCACCCAGCATCGCGACGACGTGACCGGCGCGCTGCTGCCCGGCCACCCACGAGCGCTTGCTGTCCGGCGTCTGGTGCGCAAGCGCCCGCTCGATCCCGAGCGACGCCGCCACGGCCTGCACCGGTTCGCGCCGGTCGCCGGAAAGGACCACCACGTCGATGCCGCGTTCGACCGCGCGGTCCGCCAGCGTCGCGGCATCCTCGCGCAGCCGCTCGCCGAACACGAAGACCGCCATCGAGCCCTGCTCGTCGGCGAGCACGACGTAGCTCGCGGCGCTCAAGCCTTCCTTCTGCACGATCGCCGCGATGTCGGCGCGGTGCGAGGCCAGCTTGTCCGGCAGCGCGAACTCCAGCTTGCCGAGACGATGCCGCCGGCCGCCGACGATGCCCTCGATCCCGGCCGAAGGCTCGACGCGTCCGTCGACGACGCTCGGCAACGACTTGCGGAGGGACTGCGCCGCCGCGATCAGCGCACGCGCGTACGGGTGTGTCGACATCGTCTCCAGCGCCGCCGCGACGGCGAGGATCTCTTCGGGATCGCCGTCGCGCACGACGAGCTGGCGCAGCAGTGCCGGCTCGCCGGTGGTCAGCGTTCCCGTCTTGTCGCAGGCGAGCACGTCGACCCGCGCCATCGTTTCGATGGCGACGGTGCGCGCCAGCAGGATGCGCCGCTGCGCAAGGGCCGATTGCGCCGCCGCGACCGCTGCGGGAGCTGCCAGCGACAGCGCGCACGGACAGGTGGCAACGAGCACCGCGATGGCGTTGGGCAGCGCCTGCGACGGATCGACGAACCACCAGCCGACCACCGTGGCGACCGTGATGCCGAGCACGGCCCACAGGAACCAGCCGGCGATCCGGTTGGCGCTCTCGACGATGTGCGGCCGTTCCCGGCCCGCCTCGTCGACCAGCCGCTGCAGGGCGGCGAGCGAGGTGGATGCGCCGATGCGGGTCACTTCGACGACCAGCGGCTGGTCGAGATTGATCGAGCCGGCGAGGATCGGCGCGCCGCTGGTCTTGTCCACCGGAGTCGACTCGCCGGTGAGCCAGGCCTGCGAGCAGCTCGAGCGACCATGCACGACGACGCCGTCCGCAGGCACGGTCTCGCCCGGCGGCACCAGCACGCGATCGCCGATCTTCAGTTGCTCCGCATGGACCGCCTCGGTCGCCAGCGACGACGGGAATGCGACCAGCCGCAGCGCCGAGATCGTCGAGTGCCGGCGCGCCGCGTCGATGTGCTCGCGGGCCGATGCGAGTCCGCGCGCGAGCACCCAGCGCGACGCCAGCACGAGGGCGACGAACATCGTCACCGAGTCGAAATAGACGGCGCCACGCGCTGCGATGGTGCCTCCGGTGCTGGCGACGAAGGCCGCGGTGATGCCGAGCACGACCGGCAGGTCCATCCCGATCGACCCCATCCGCAACTGGCTCCACGCCGCGCGATACAGAGGCTGCGCCGAGAAGAGGATCACCGGCAGCGTCAGCACCAGGCTGGCGATCCGCATCAGCTGCTCGATGTCGGCCGGCACCTCGCCCGGTGCCGCGAAGTACAGCGGCACGGCCAGCATCATCACCTGCATCATGCCGAGCCACGCGATGGCGACCCGCAGCAGTTCGATGCGGCGCACGCGGCGCTCGTCGACCGGGACGCGCCCGGCGTCGTAGCCGGCGCGCTCGATCGAACGCTGCAGCTCGATGCGCGTGAGAGTCGCTGGTCGAAGGTGATGTAGGCGAGCTGCGCGCCGAAGTCGACGTTGGCGCGCGCCACGCCGGGCTGCTTCCGGAGCGTGTGCTCGATCAGGAGGGCGCAGGCGCTGCAGACCATGCCGCGGATCGGCAGTTGCACCTGCGCATAGCCGCCGCCCGGGACGACCGTTGTCTCGTCCGAGCCGGCGTTGACGATCGACGCCAGCGCCTCGCGGTCCTTGCTGCCGGCCTGGGCCAGGAACAGTTGCTCGGCGATGAACGAGCAGCCGTTGCAGCAGAACGACTTCATCGTCGGACCCAGCGACCGGCGCACCACGCGCAAGCCCGCGAGCGAGTCGCCGCAGTGGTCGCACACGCCCGTGGAGTCGTCTGCAGGCGCGCCCGCCAACGCAGACACCTTGGCCTTGCGTATCAGGTCAGAAGACATGCGAAAGGGAAAATGCGGCGGCCGCAAAACGCATCGGAACCGCGCCAGCGTACCCGAAGCGCCCCTCCCTTGCGCCGCCGCACAAAGAGGAACATGCGGAAGTGAGGCTACGCAATGCCGCTGACGGGCCGTTGACCTTGGTCAACGGCGTTCGAACGCGCATGCGAGGAAGCGATCGCTTGCGCGCGTGACCGCGCGCGCGCGTCGAAGACGCTTCGCGTCAGCGCGCGACGCAGTCCGGTCGAAGACTCGGCACCGATGCGCACGAACCTGCCGCCGTTCGTCGGAATCCGTCGCCGCCAACGGCGCCTTCGCGTCGCGGATTCGCAAAGCCGTCGCATGTCGACCGCTCATCACGTGCCCCCTGCACAATCCGCGAATGCTGACTCCGGAGTGAAGACATGACCGCACGATGCCGGCTCTTCGCATGCGCGATCGCTTCGGGTGCGGTGCTGTCCGCGTGCGGCGGCGGAGGCGATGGTCCTGCGCCCGCACCGCCCGCACCCGTTCCCGTCCCCGCGCCGCCGCCGGTCGTGCTGCCTCCCCTGGTCACCGATGCGCCGGTGCGCGTCTCGGCCGCGACGCCGTTCGACGCGACCTGCAGCGGCGCGGCATCGGGCGACGTCGTGTACCTGAACGCCGAAGTCGAGCCGTTCGTGGCGGTGAATCCCCGCGACCCCAACAACTGGATCGCCACGTGGCAGCAGGATCGCTGGTCGGGCGGCTCGGCGAACGGGTTGATCACCGCCACCACCTTCGACGGCGGCGCGACGTGGACGCGGGCGGCGATCCCGTTCTCGCGTTGCGCCGGCGGTAACGCTGGCAATGGCGGCGACTACCAGCGCGCGACCGACCCGTGGGTCACCTTCGCGCCCGACGGCGCGGCCTTCCAGATGGCGCTCGCCTCGACCGGCGGGTCGTTCACCGCGGGCTCGGCGAACGCGATGCTCGTCAGCCGCTCGACCGACGGCGGCCGCACGTGGGGGCCGGTCTCGACCCTGATCCGCGACGAGAGCCAGTTCTTCAACGACAAGAACTCCATCACCGCCGACCCGACCGACCCGCGCTACGTCTACGCGGTCTGGGATCGACTCGCCGCAGCCGGCGGCGGACCGGCGATGCTCGCGCGCTCCACCGACGGCGGCGCGACATGGGAAGGCGCGCGACCGATCCATGACCCGGGCCAGCGCAGCCAGACCATCGGCAATGTCGTCGCGGTCCTGCCGAACGGCACGGTGGTCGATGTGTTCACGCGGATCGACTACGTCGCCAATGCGCCGTCGAACGCGAGCCTGAACGTGCTCATTTCGGCCGACAAGGGCGGCAGCTGGAGCGGGCCGTTCCGGATCGCCGATGCGCTCGCCGTCGGAGCGCGCGACCCGGACACCGGTGCGCCGATTCGCGACGGCGCCAACCTGCCGCAGGTCGCCGTCGCACCGAACGGCCACCTGTGGGTCGCGTGGCAGGACGCGCGCTTCTCGGGCGGCGCGCACGACGGCATCGCGCTCGCGCGCTCGACGGACGGCGGACAGACCTGGAGCGCGCCGGTGCAGGTGAACTCCGTGCCATCCGCGCAGGCCTTCACGCCGAGCGTCCACGTGACGGCGAACGGCACGATCGGCGTCACCTACTACGACCTGCGCAGCAACACCGGCGACGCGTCGACGCTGCCGACGGAGCTGATCCTCGCGCGCTCCCCCGACGGCGCGCGCTGGACCGAGCACCGGATCAGCGCGACGTTCGACCTGGCCACCGCTCCGGTCGCACGCGGCTACTTCCTCGGCGACTACCAGGGTCTCTCGAGCGCCGACAACGTGTTCATTCCCGTGTACGTGCGGACGAACAGCGGCGACACCGCGAACCGCACCGACGTGTTCGCCGTGGCGACGCGATCGCTCGCCGCGCCGGCGTCGAGCGGAAACGCCGCCCGTGCGGCGCGGGCCGCGCCGGCGGCGTTCGAGCCGGGCCCCGAGTTCCGAAAACGCGTGTACGAGAACCTCCTCCGCACGATGGAACGCCGCGTGTCCGGCTCGACCGCCCGATTCTCCGGTCCACCGAGGTAGAGCCCATCCCGTTTTCCAAGCAGGGGCGCCCGCCCCAGGACGCGCGTCTCGCCTACACTCGTCGCCTGAACGTCTCCGCCGCACCCCTCCCGCCATGGACATCCTCGACGCCCGCCGCGCCAGCATTCGCTCCCGCATCGAATCGATTCGCCAGGCGCTCGCGTCCCGTGGCCTGGCCGCCCTCGTCGTGCCGTCGAGCGATCCGCACCTGTCCGAGTACCTCCCGGACCACTGGAAGGCCCGCGAGCACTTTTCCGGATTCACGGGATCGGTGGGAACGCTGATCGTCACGGCGGACTTCGCGGGCGTGTGGGTCGACAGCCGCTACTGGACGCAGGCCGAGGGGCAACTGGCCGGCACCGGCGTCGAGCTGGTGAAGCTCTCCGGCGTCGGCGCAACCGCGCACGTCGACTGGCTGGCCACGCACCTGAAGCGCGGCGACGCGGTCGCGGTCGACGGCAACGTGCTCGGTCTCGCGGCCGCACGGCAGCTGCAGTCGGCGCTGGCGCCGCGCGCGATCGATCTCGTCACGGATCACGACCTGCTGAACGACGTCTGGACCGAGCGCCCGGCGTTGCCGGCGGCCGCCGTGTTCGAACACATGGCGCCCTTCGCGCCGACGCCGCGCGCGGCCAAACTCGCCGCGGTGCGCACCGAAATGAAAGCGCTCGGCGCGACGCATCACTTCGTTTCGACTCTCGACGACATCGCGTGGCTGACCAACCTGCGCGGCGCCGACGTCCAGTACAACCCGGTCTTCCTCGCGCACCTGCTGATCGAGGCGGAGGCAGCGACGCTGTTCATCGGCGAAGGCAAGATCGGCCCGGCATTGAAGGCAATGCTGGCCGCCGACGGCATCGCGCTCGCGCCGTACGCGAGGGCCGCTGCCGCGCTCGCCAGCCTGCCCTCGGGCGCGACGCTGCTGATCGACCCGCGCCGCATCACGCACGGACTGCGGCAATCGGTGGCGGGCGATGTCCGCGTGGTCGAGGCGATCAACCCGTCGACGCTCGCGAAGAGCCGCAAGACCGAGTCGGAGGCGCACCACGTCCGCCAGGCCATGGAACAGGACGGCGCGGCGCTCGCCGAGTTCTTCGCGTGGTTCGAGGGCGCGCTCGGGCACGAGACCATCACCGAGCTGACGATCGACGAGCACGTCACGGCGGCGCGGGCGCGCCGTCCGGGCTATGTCTGCCCGAGCTTCTCGACGATCGCCGGCTTCAACGCCAACGGCGCGCTGCCGCACTACCGCGCGACGGAGGACTCGCACGCCACGATCTGCATGCGCGGCACGGTCGGCGACGGCCTGCTGCTGATCGACTCCGGCGGCCAGTACGAATACGGCACGACCGACATCACGCGCGTGGTGCCGGTGGGCCACACCACGGCCGAGCAGCGCCGCGACTTCACGCTCGTGCTGAAGGGCATGATCGCGCTGTCGCGAGTGAAGTTCCCCCGCGGCACGAGGAGCCCGATGCTCGACACGATCGCGCGCGCGCCGATCTGGGCCGAGTACGCGGACTTCGGCCACGGCACGGGCCACGGCGTCGGCTACTTCCTCAACGTGCACGAAGGACCGCACGGCATCACGCCGCACCTGCCGCCCGAGCCGCAGACGGCGATGGAGCCGGGCATGGTGACGTCGAACGAGCCGGGACTCTACCGTCCCGGCAAGTGGGGCGTGCGGATCGAGAACCTGGTGCTCAACGTGCCGGCGATCACCACCGAGTTCGGCGAGTTCCTGCAGTTCGAGACGCTGACGCTGTGCCCGATCGACACGCGCCTCGTCGACTCGTCGATGATGACCGCGGACGAACTGCAATGGCTCGACGACTACCACGCCGAAGTGCGGCGCCGCGTCGGCCCGCATGTCAGCAGCGCCGCGCTGGCCTGGCTGGAAGCGCGGACGCAGCCGATCGCGCGCTAGGCCGCGAGCGCCAGCGCGTGCGTGCGCACGCGCCGCGTGACGAAGTTCACTGCGCTGTCCACCACGTGGCGGTCGCGCAGGATGCGCGTGTGCCCGAGCCCGTCGGTGGCGAGCAGCCGCGCGCCGGTGCCCATCGTGTACGCGTAGCCGTGCGCGATCGGCACGTCGCGGTCGCCGATGTCGTGCGCGACGAGCAGCGGAGTCCGGATGCGCCTCGCAATCCACGATTGCATCGCGAGGCGTTCGAACGCGACGCCCGCCGTCTGTTCCGCGTGTTCCTGGATCGCCGGCAGCAGGCGCTCCGGCGCGCCGAGCATGCGCGCCATGCCGAGCAGGTACGGACGCGGATCCGACGGCGGCGCGATCAGCACCGCGCCGGCCAGCGGTCGACGCGTCGACGCCAGCACGGAAGCAAGGGCGCCGGCGCCCAGCGAATGCGCGATCGCCCCCACCACGTCCGGCGTCTCCGCGAGCACGCGCTCGGTCGAGCGGATCATCGCCGGCAGCGAGGTCGACCCGCCGTCGCTCAGGCCGTGCGCGACGTGGTCGAACGCGAGCACGGCGATGCCGCGGTCGACCAGCGGCGCGACGAACGCCTCCATCTGCTGGGCCCAGCCGCTCCAACCGTGCGTCAGCAGCACGGTGGGCGCATCGCCGACGTCGCCCCAGCGATAGGTCGTCACCTTGCCGTCGGGCACGGCCATGACGCCGACCTGCGGCCTGGCGCCGCGAAAAGCCAGGCGCTCGGGCGCGGGCCGCGAGGTCGCGAAGAAGCGGCGCGCGATGGACCGCGCCGTGCGTGCCGGCGCGACGACCGAGCCGGCGCGCACGACGGCGCGCAGCGATCCGATTATTAGCGACCGTTCGGTCGCTTTCATGGCGTTGGACAATGTCATGGCGGTTCCTTCGATCAGTCAGGGAGGGGCGCTACGAAGTGAACAGGAGGTCGAACGCTCGCTCCGACTCGCGGATGGCGTGGCGGTCGCCGAGCAGCCGCAGCATGCTGTCGCACGCCGAGGCGAGCCCGATCGCCACCATGACGACCTGTTTCGGGGAAAGATCGGTCTTGAGTTGCTTCAGTTCAATGGCCCGGGCCGCCTGGCGTTCCAGGTAGGCGAGCCAGTCGTTCCAGCCGGCGACGAGCGTGTCGCGCACCTCGCCGGGCTGGTCGTCGAATTCGAGCCGGGCCGCATTCAGAGGACAACCGCCCTCGAGCCCGGTGTCGGCGATCCAGCCGAGCCAGTGGCGGAAGATCGCGCGCAGGCGCGGCAGCCCGGCCGGCGACGACAGCGCCGGCAGCAGCACGCGCTCACGGAACAGTTCGGTGGTCCGGTGCACGACCGCGAGCTGCAGCGATTCCTTGTTCGGGAAGTGGCGCAGCAGGCCGCCCTTGGACCACCCGGCCCGCTCGGCGACCGGCGCGAGCGTGAGCGCCGCCAGGCCGATCCGGCTGGCCTCGCGCATGGCTGCGTCGATCAATGCGAGTCTGGCTTCGTCACCGCGTTGCATGGCCCGAAACATAGCGACCGATCGGTCGCTTGTCAAGCCCCCTCCCTCGCCGCGGCGGTGGAGCGTCGCTCAACGCACGGCGATGGCTTCGTAGAGCGCGTGCCGCAGCGCGAGATCGCGCGGATCGCCCCGCAGTGCGCCACCCATCTTGCTGGTGACATACGCATACCCGATGCCCGCCGCGGGGTCCGCGAAACCCATCGAGCCGCCGGCGCCGAGTGATCCGTACGAGCCCTCGCTGCCGAACGGCCAGAAGGAACTGGGCTTCGTGAATCCGAGGGAAAAGCGGATGTCGGCCGCCAGCAGGCAATCGTCGTGGAAGCCGTTCGCCGACGGGATCGCCGGCGCTTCCAGCGCGCGCAGCGTTTCGCGCCGCAGCTTCAGTTCGCGGCCGCCGGTCGCGAACACGCTGTAGGCACGCGCGATGGCGCGTGCCGTGCCGACGCCGCCGCCGGCCGGCACCTCGAGCTCGCGCGCGTAGACGCGCTGCGCGTCGCGCACCACCTCGGCCCCGGGGTTCACTGCGAGCGCTCGGTAGATGTTCGAGTGGTGGCTGAACATCACCAGCAGCAACCGCATCGGAAAGCCCGAGCGGCCGAAGACCGCCGCCGCATCCGGATGGCGCAACGTCGCGAGCCGCGCGTCCGGGAGCGACTCCGGCACCCGGATGTACACGTCCAGCCCCAGCGGGTCCGCGATCTCGTCCTGGAAGATCCGGCCGAGCGTCCGGTGGCGCGGATCGACCCGCCGCAGCAGTTCGCCTTCGTAGAACCCGAGAGTGAGCCCGTGGTAGCCCTGCCGCGCGCCCGGCGGCCACGCCGGCCGCTGCCGCGCCATGACGGCCGCGAGGCGATCGGGGTCCGCGACCACGCTGCGGTCGACCGGCTCGTTGAACGCGAACAGCCCGGCCTGGTGCGCCAGCAACTGGCGCACCGTGATCGCTTCCTTGCCCTGCTGCGCGAACTCGGGCCAGTAGGTGCAGACGCGCTCCTCGTAGTCGAGCCAGCCGCGCGAGTGCGCGAGTGCCAGGGTCATCGCCGACAGCCCCTTGGTGGTGGAGTACACGAGGACCATCGTGCCTTCCTCCCACGCGGCACCGGTCGCCTGGTTGCGGATTCCGCCCCACAGGTCCACGACCTTTTCGCCACGGTGGAAGGCGCAGCACGCGCCGCCGAGCTCGCGCCGGCGCGTGAAGTTCTCGACGAACGCGTCGCGCACCCCCTCGAATCCGGGGGCGACGGCGCCGAAGACCTCGACGTGCGCGCCGTGTCTCATCTCGCCACCACGCAACGCGCCGCAGTCACCCGCCACTCCTGGAATCCGTTCCCCCTCAATAGTCCGCCGGTCCGCCGCCCGCCTTGTTTCGCCTCAACCCCGACAGGATCAGTCCCATGCACTCCGCCGGTTTCCGCCGCGTCGTCCGCCTGCGTGGGCAGGGCATGGCGACGACGACGGCGTAGATGAGAGAGAGGACAATTCCGCCTCCCCACCCGCGAGCTCCGCCGATGATCACCGTCCACCACCTGAACAACTCGCGCTCGCAGCGTGTGCTCTGGCTGCTCGAAGAGCTCGGGGTCCCGTACGAGATCAGGAAGTACGAGCGCAACCGCAAGACGATGCTCGCGCCGCCCGAACTGCGCGAGGTGCATCCGCTCGGCAAGTCGCCGGTGATCACCGATGGCGACGTCACCGTGGCCGAGTCCGGCGCGATCCTCGAATACCTCGTCGAGCGGTACGACGACGGACGCCTCGCGCCGGCCCGCGGCACCCCGGAGCGGCTGCGCTGGACCTACTGGATGCACTTTGCGGAGGGCTCCGCCATGCCGCCGCTGCTGATCAAGCTCGTCTGCGACAAGGTCGCGCAAGCGCCGATGCCGTTCTTCGCGAAACCGATCGCGCGCATGATCTCGGCCAAGGTGAAGGCGATGATGGTCGAACCGAACCTGAAGCGTCAGCTCGACTTCATGGAAGCGGAACTCACGCATCACAAGTGGTTCGCCGGCAAGGAGTTCAGTGCCGCCGACATCCAGATGAGCTTCCCGCTCGAAGCCGCATCGCAGCGCGCCGGACTCGATGCGTCACGGCCGAAGCTGATGGCCTTCCTCAAGCGCATCCACGCGCGGCCCGCCTACAAGAAGGCGCTGGAGCGCGGCGGACCGTACAGCTTCGCCGAGGACTGAGCCGGGATCGCGTCGCTGACGGCGCCGATCCCGTTCGTCGATCGATCCCGAGTCTCGAAACGCGTTCGGTGAGCGCGGCCTGCCTTCGCCCGGGGGCGCCGCAAGGCGCCCGCTTTTCGTTGTTGGCGCGCACCAGATCGGCGTTGCCGTGCTGCGGCGCAGCGTCCGCTGGCTACAATCGACGACTCCACGATTACCGAAGCAGCCAACCCATCATGGACAAGGCCGCCGGCAAGGGCGACGCCGGCAAGAGCAAGGGCAAGGACGCGGGCAAGGACAAGACTCCCGCGCCCGCGACGAATTTCATCCGCAACATCATCGCGGCGGACCTCGCGCGCGGCACGTACGAGCCGCGCCAGTGGGCCGGCCACCCCGGCGTCTACGACGTCCACGCCGGTGCAGCCGCCGATCCGGCGAAGATCCGCACCCGCTTCCCGCCCGAGCCCAACGGCTACCTGCACATCGGCCACGCGAAGAGCATCTGCCTGAACTTCGGCCTGGCGCGCGACTACGGCGGCCGCTGCCACATGCGTTTCGACGACACCAACCCGGTCAAGGAAGACCAGGAGTTCGTCGACGGCATCCTCGACACCGTGCGCTGGCTCGGCTTCAGCTGGGAACATGGCGGTGAACACGGCCCGGAGTCGAACCTCTACCACGCGAGCGACTACTTCGAGGACATGTATCGCTTCGCCGAGTACCTGATCGAGACCGGCTACGCGTTCGTCGACGAGCAGACGGCCGACGAGATGCGCGAGACGCGCGGCACGCTCACCGAGCGCGGCGAGAACTCGCCCTTCCGCGACCGGCCGATCGAGGAGTCGCTGCGCCTGTTCCGCGAGATGCGTGCCGGCCGGCACGCCGAAGGCAGCATGATCCTGCGCGCGCGGATCGACATGCAGTCGCCCAACATCAACATGCGCGACCCGGCGATCTACCGCATTCGTTTCGCCGAGCACCACATGACGGGCGACGCGTGGAAGGTGTACCCGATGTACTCGTATGCGCACCCGATCGAGGACGCGCTCGAGAACATCACCCACTCGATCTGCACGCTCGAGTTCGAGGACCAGAGGCCGTTCTACGACTGGGTGCTGGAGCGCATCGTGCCGCTTCTGCGGCGGCCGCAGTTCGAGGCCGCGAAGCGGATGCTCGACGAAATCCACGACGCGGGCATCGAGAGCCGCCGCGAGTTCGCGCTCCACTGCCGCAATGTCGCTGCCGAGCGTCCCGACAAGCTCGGCGCGAGCCGCTACGAGCGCCGCGCCGAGACGATGTTCGCGATCTGGTCGAAGAATCCCGACCTCGCGGCACACGACGCCGACGAGTTCTTCAAGCTGCTGCGCGAGCACACGCAGCACTTCACGCCGTTGCTGCAGGCCGCGCTCGACGAACGCCGGCCAAATCCCTTTCTGCTGCCGCACCAGTACGAGTTCAACCGGCTGAACTTGAGCTACGTGGTGATGAGCAAGCGCAAGCTGATCCAGATGGTCGACGAGCAGATCGTCGACGGCTGGGACGACCCGCGCATGCCCACCATCGTTGGCCTGCGCCGGCGCGGCTACACGCCGCAGTCGCTGCAGCTCTTCGCCGAGCGCACCGGCGTCAGCAAGAGCCCGCAGTGGATCGATTACGCGCAGCTCGAGCAAGCGCTGCGCGACGACCTCGACGCCCGCGCCCCGCGCGCGGTGGCGGTACTGAAGCCGATCAAGCTGGTGCTGACCAACTTCCCCGCCGACCAGAGCGAGGACACGCACCCGCCCGTGCACCCGCACCTGCCGGAACTCGGCGTGCGCACGATCCCGCTGCGCCGCGAGCTGTGGATCGAGGCCGACGACTTCATGGACAACGCGCCGGCCGACTACTTCCGCCTCGCGCTCGGTCCCGGCGGCACACCCGGTCAGCCGGTGCGGCTGCGCTACGGCTACGTGATCCGCGCTACCGGAGTGGCGAAGAACAGCGCCGGCGAGGTGGTCGAGGTCCACGCCGAATACCTGCCCGAAACGAAGAGCGGCACGCCCGGCGCCAACAGCGTCAAGACCAAGGCCGCGATCCACTGGCTGCCGGTGGCCGACAGCATCCCGGCCGAGGTCCGTGTGTTCGACCGGCTGTTCACCGAAGCGCAGCCCGACGCCGCCGGCGATTTTCTGTCGGTGATCAACCGCGACAGCAAGCACGTGCTGCGCGCGGTCGTCGAGCCTTCGCTCGCGCAGGCGAAGCCGGACGACAAGTTCCAGTTCGAGCGGAACGGGTACTTCGTCGCGGACCTGAAGGATCACACGGCGGAGAGGCCGGTGTTCAACCTGGCGGTGTCGCTGAGGGATTCGTGGGCCGCGGGAAAGTAGGCCGCAGCTTCTGACCGCTTCAACGCCTGCCGCGCTGGATCGCGGCGGCGGGATGATCGCGTGGAGCGCCGATCCGGCAGCGGCGGGCAGTCCCCCAAAGTCATCCAGAATGTCACGAACGGCCGCAGCAGGCGCTTGCCCCGGGCTCGCGGCACGCGACCGAATCGACTTCATCGAGAGCGTTCCATGAGCATTTCCACTTTCGGCGACCTGCTGCACGCGGCTCGGGAACAGGCCGACGCCCAGCGGCTGCTGTTCGTGTTCGCGCAGGCGGGCGTCCCGGACGATGCCACCGAGGAACAGCGCGCGCTCTTCGAGGCCGGCCAGGGCGGAACCTTGACGCCGCTGATGTGCGTGGACAAGGCGCCCGACGAACTGGACTCGTTCGATGCGCTGCTGGCGGAATCGCGCCAGTTCGGTCAGGCCTGGGACATGGTGTTCGTCGCCTCGTTGTCGGGCTCCGGAAGCGTCGGCCCGACGGCTGAACAAGCGCAGGCGTCGCTGCAGCGCATGGTCGAGTCGATCCGATCCGGCGCGATCGGACGCTTCGTCGCATTCGACCTCCACGGTCAACCGGTTCAGTTCGGTTGATCGTTTCGCGGGACGCGTCGAACCGGCTGTCGGACGGAACGACGCGACCCCCACTTCTTCCAGGGACAGAGCCATGAGCGACCCCAACCCGGCATCGAAACGCGAAACCAAGGTCGAAAGACTCAAGGATCTTCTTCACTGCCAGGACAAGTCCGTCGTCAGCCGCATGCTGGTCAAGAACGGCGGCGGCAGCGTCACCCTGTTTGCGTTCGACAAGGGCGAAGGGCTGAGCGAGCACACGGCGCCGTTCGATGCGTTGCTCGTGGGCGTCGAAGGCGAGGCCGAAGTGCCGATCGGCGCGACCACTCACCTGCTTGGCGAGGGGCAGTCCCTGCTGATCCCGGCGGGCGCGCCGCACGCCCTCAACCCGGTCACGCCATTCAAGATGCTGCTGGTGATGATTCGAGGCGACAGAGGCGCCTGAGAGTCGCGGTGCAGGGAGCTCCCATGGGCCGCGAGCACGAGAGTCCGTCGGATCGATGAAGATCGCTCTAACAATGTGAACGAACGGCGCTCCGGTCCGGCGGTTCAGGGCGGCGTGCTCGCCCTGCTGGCGGCCATTCTGTTCGGCGTCAGCACGCCGCTGGTCCAGCGGTACGGCGTCGGGATCGGCGCGTTCAGCACCGCGGCCCTGCTCTATGCAGGCGCTGCGATCGCAGGAGCGCTGCTCCGCCAACCCGTCGGGATCGAGGCACGGCTGCGACGAACTGACACCGGTCGCCTGGTGGCCATCGCCGCGTTTGGAGCGGTCATCGGCCCCGTGGCGCTGGCCTGGGGACTGCAGCACACGAGCGGCACCAGCGCCTCGCTCATGCTGACGCTCGAGGCCCTGTTCACCGCGCTGCTCGCCAGGCTGCTCTACCGCGAGACGATGGACGGTCGCGTCTGGACAGCGATGCTTCTCCTGCTGGCGGGCGGGGTCATGCTGGTTCTCGACCAGGGCCGAGGCGGCGAGGCGAAGGTGTGGGGATTGCTCGCCGTACTGCTCGCGACCGCCGCCTGGGGCGTGGACAGCGCGCTGTCGCGTGCACTCGCAGAGCGCGATCCGGGACAGGTCGTGCTCGCCAAGGCGGTGATCGGTGCGGCTGTGACGACCGCCCTGGCCGTCTTCCTCGGCGAGCCCCTGCCCACCGTCGCCCAGGCTCTCGCATTGCTGGTCATAGGTGCGACCGGCTACGGCCTGAGCCTGCGTTTCTATCTGCTCGCGCAGCGGGCCTTCGGAGCGGCACGCACGGGATCGGTGTTTGCGTTCGCTCCGTTCATCGGTGCCGCGCTTGCAGTTGCAATCGGCGACCGGTCCGCCAGCGGCATGATGGCCGCAGGCAGCCTCCTGATGCTGGCGGGCGTTGTGCTGCACCTGATCGAGTCCCACGGCCACGATCACGAGCATGGCGCGATCGAACACGAGCATGCGCACCGGCACGACGACGGCCATCACGACCACGGCCACGAGCCGATGCCGGAGCGCAACCACAGCCATGTGCATCGTCACGCGCCGACCCAGCACACGCATCCCCATGTGCCCGACGCTCACCACATTCACCGCCACTGACCTGAGCCGAGCCGAACCGGCTTTCGGTGTACCTTGGCCGGATGCACCTGCTGGCCCCTCGCGGCGCTGATCCTGCTGCACGCACGCTGGTGGCGTGTCGAGCGCTGCGTGCGTTCGTGGATGGATATGTGGCGGTCCTGCTGCCGGCGTACCTGCTCGCGCTCGGACTCGACGTCTGGGCCGTCGGCGTGCTGAGCACCGCGACGCTGCTCGGATCGGCGGTTGCGACCCTTGCGGTCGGCGCCTGGGGTCATCGCTTTGGCCAACGCCAGCTGCTGCTCGGCGCGGCACTGCTGATGTTCGCCACCGGGGTGGGGTTCGCCGGCCTCTCGGACTTCTGGCCTCTGCTGCTCGTGGCCTTCGTAGGCACGCTCAACCCGAGCTCGGGCGACGTGAGCGTGTTCCTGCCGCTCGAGCACGCCCGACTCGCGGGTGCTGCGCACGGCGAAGCCCGCGTTGCACTCTTTGCGCGCTACAGCCTGATCGCCTCGCTCAGCGCAGCGCTCGGCGCGCTCGCCGCGGCTGTCCCGACGTGGGTTTCAGCTCACGCCGGGATCGAACCTCTTGCCGCGATCCGTTGGCTGTTCGTCCTGTATGCCCTCGTCGGGCTGCTCACATTCGCCCTCTATCGACGGCTGCCCGAAGCGCCGGTAGAACATGCGGCGGCCAAGGCGCCGCTCGGTCCATCGCGCCGCGTGGTGTTCAAGCTCGCCGCACTGTTCTCGGTGGATGCCTTTGCCGGCGGCCTGGTGCTCAACAGCCTCATGTCACTGTGGCTGATGCAGCGTTTCGAGCTGTCGCTCGCCGCGACGGGCACGTTCTTCTTCTGGACGGGGCTGCTCTCGGCCGCCTCGCAGCTGGCCGCTCCCATCGTGGCACGACGCATCGGGCTCCTGAACACGATGGTCTTCACGCACATTCCGGCCAATCTCTGCCTCGTGCTTGCGGCCCTGGCGCCAAGCGTGCCGCTCGCACTCACGCTGCTCTTCATCCGCAGCGCGCTGTCGCAGATGGATGTTCCGACGCGGACGGCCTACGTGATGAGCGCGGTCACGCCTCCGGAACGCGCCGCGGCCGCCAGCATGACGGCGGTGCCACGCAGCCTGGCCGCCTCGTTGAGTCCTTCTCTGGGCGGTGCGCTCCTTGCCGCCGGCTGGCTGGCTTCCCCCTTGGTCCTGGCAGGACTTCTCAAGATCGGCTATGACCTGACGCTGTGGGTCGCATGCCGCGGCCACCGCCTGGACGACCGCTAGGGAGAGAAGCGCCCGGGCGCGCTGCCACCGCGGCCTGCCACCGCACGACCCGGGGTGAGTCTCTCCGCTGACCTCCCGGGCTCAGACGGTCGATCGGTCTCAGGCCTTGCTCGACAGGAAGCGGTCGACGGCGCACCAGTGGTCGTCGTGCATCCACGTCTTCACGAATTCGCGCTGCTCGATGGCGCGACGATCTTCGAACGGCAGCCCACGCCTGGCCGCCAGCGCCTGGGCCTTGAATCCACGCAACACGTTTCCGGCCTGCTTCAGGATCGGCGCGAGGAAGTCCTGAACCGCGGCGTCGAGCCTGTCGGCCGGCGCCACCGCATCCGCCAGCCCCCAGGCGAGCGCGGTGGTCGCGGACACGGTCTCGCAGCGCGCGGTCATGCGCAGCGCACGCGTCGGCCCGATGACCGTGGCGAGGTCCGTCCCTCCACCCCACCCCGTCGTGATGGCGAGGCGGCCTTGCACGTAACCGATGCCGGCGCCCTCGCGCATCACGCGCAGATCGCAGGCGAGCGCCAGTTCCGCGCCGCCGCCGAGCGCGTCCCCGTTGAGCACGGCGACCACCGGCAACGGAAAGGTTCGCACGGCGTCGAGCGCAGCGCGCGACTCTTCCACCATGGCACAGACATCTTGCTCGGCGCGCACCTGGGCGAGGTCGCGGAGATCACCGCCCGCTGCAAAGTACTTGTCGCCGGCACCCGTCAACACGACGCAGGCGAGGTCCGGCTCGTCGCGCGCAGAGTCGAACACTTCCCGCAGCTCGGCGAGGATCGCCCTCGAGAGCGGATTGTGTTTCTCGGGGCGATTGATCGTCACGCGCAGGACGCGTCCCTCCCGGCTGAGCACGACGTCGCCTCGAGTCTGTTTCGCCATGTGCCTTCCGCATAAGTGCCGTCCGGTGGGGAGCTTAAGGCGACTGGCATCCCACGGACGCAAACGGACAGGCCGACTGATCCGGGAACCAACGTTCGAATGACGAGGCCCGCGCGAGCGGGCCTCACTTCCTGCTGTTCCGGTGGAGTCGACAGCGCGCCGATCGCGCAGAAGAGCGCGCGAACGCGTGCCCGCGCCGGCGGGGACGGTCCTCGCCGCCCTTACGCCGTTGCCTTGGCTTTCAGCGGCGGCGTCCCCTCGTGCATCGCGCCCATGATCTCCTTCCGGAATTCCGGCGTGTCCTTGTGGCCGTGCACCGCCACTGCGTGCTGGACGGCGGCGTCGATCAGTTCCTTGTCCGTGTCGGCCGAGATCGCGACCGAACAGTGCAACTCGCTGGGGAATTCGCGGCAGTCGATGTACTTGCGAGTCATGCTGGGCTCCCTGGTTCCGCGCCCGCGCGCTGGGCAGGAGGAGTGTCGGCGCCCACGCGCGTTGGCACGGGCTCGAACGCGGTGACGCCGCTGTCTGGGGAGCGTCGACTCGACGTCGGCAGGACGGGCGCTGGAGGAAGGGTCTGCGCTGCCGTCCCTGTCGGTCGAGCTTCGTTCTCGAAGAGAGGCGAGGAACTGTAGCGCCGCGGCCGCCACTGGGAATCCCGCAAACGGCACATGCGCTGCTGCAAACGACTTGCCGGGAGCCCTTGCGCAGGGCCGAGCGCAGAGCCAGTGCGACGCGCGGTGCCGCCGCTCAGGGCCGGGGCACGACGCGCCGACCGTCCGCGCGGCCCGTTGGCCAGACCCCTACGATCCGCCCCGCAGCCACGCCTCCAGTTGCCGGTAGACCTCCGGACGGCTGAGCAGCTCGAGGTGCCCCATCTGCGAGCCGATCCACTGGTGGCTCTTCGGGATGCCGAGGTTGTGCGCGGGATCCTTGTGGAGCCCGAGCGCGCTGTCCAGCGGCACGAGGCCGTCTCCGACCAGCCGCTCCGCAACGACGCCGCGGTGCTCTCCCAGCATCGCGCCCGCCGCGAAGCACCCGACGTGCGCCGGGAGCGGCACCGGCCGGTGCTTGCCGCGGACGATGGTGCCGTGCCGCAGGTCGCGGATGCCCGCGCTCCTCGAACGGCCGAGCCTGGTAAGCGGCGCCGAGTATGGGCTGAGGCTCATCAGGTAATCGAGCCCGTGGCCGCCGCGTTCGAGCGGCGAACCGTGGTGCGGCGTGCCGAGGAATACCAGCTTGCGCAGGAGCTTCGTCCACGCGTGCCGCTTCGCTGCGCCGTGGTGAAAGGCGCTGCGCGCCACGAGGCCGCCCATGCTGTGGCCGAGGATCGTCAGTTCCTCGACCGGGCACGGCCAGGCGGCGACGAGTTTCTCCAGGGTTTCCGCGAACTCCGCACCGTTGTCGGCGACATGCAGGCCGCTGTTGTAGCGCAGGTAGAGCGGCGTGCAGCCCAGCGCACTCGGCCAGCGCTGCGCCGTGATCGTGTCCCTCGCGCCGCCACTGCAGGTCGTTCAAGCACAGGCCGTGCACGAGGACCAGCAGGCGGCCGGTGGGCGCGGGTCCGCCCGCCGCGCGCAGCGAGCTCGCCGGATCGGCCAGGTCGACCGGCTGGCCGCGATGGCGCACGGACATCGGGATCGCCAGCGGGTTGGAAGTCCGGGCGAGGTAGTCGCCGTAGACGCCGTTGATGGCGGCCAGCAATGCATCCCGGCGCGGCCCGGCCGCGCCCTCGGGCATCAGTTCGACCACCGGCGCGAGCGACGCGTCGATGCCGCGCCCGATCAGGTGCACGCTGCCGCGAACGGTGCGGTAGACGAAGCCGGTGATGCCCCGCGTGGAGCCCGCGGCCGGCTTCCCCAGTGGCCAGGGCCGCCGCTGGATCGTGTGATGCATCCGCTCGACCACGTCGACGAGCCCGGCCGTCGCCTCGAACGCCAGGCGCGCCACTCCGTGCAGGTCGGCGGCGTGCGTCCGGTTCAGCTTCGCCATGATGTCTCTTTCCTCATGCGGTCAGGGCCTTGACGACCTCGACCGGGTTGTTGCGGATGGCGCGCAGCAGCGCGCGGGCCGGGCCGGTGGGCAAACGGCGCCCTTGCTCCCAGTTGCGCAGCGTCGCGAGCTCGATGCCGAGCAGTTCGGCGAACTTGGCCTGGCTGAGTCCGGTGAGCGCGCGCACCTCGCGCACGTCCACCTCGTCCTCGGCCGCGGGCTGCGCCTTGACGCGGCCCGTCGCGCCGAGGAGCCGCGCGAGGCGCTTGCGCCGTTCGCGCCGCACCGCCCGTGAAACCTCGAGCAAGGCCTCGAAGACCTCGTTGCCCATGCGCCACCCGTACGTGGTTCGACTGATACCGGAAACACCCTACGCCGCTGGCGCACCTACGTCAATGGCGTACTGCTCATCGACGCGTTGGCCTCCGCAGCCGACTTGCGCGCCATCAACGCGGGCGCGCCTCGAGCCCCTAGACATAGAGAGATGTCAGTACCCATGGGCCAGAGCAGGCCCGTGGTCGCGCTGATTGGTTTTGCCTTCCTTCATGGAGCAATGCATGGACTACGCAGCGGACATCAGGAAATACACGACCGAGATCAACGAGGGCGCGCTGGCGGCGATCGAGAAGTTCCTCAGCATCGCCATGCGCAACCCGGACTCCGCGCTCGTTTCGACGTCGGACGGGAAGGAACTGGCGACCGTCCGCGACGGCTTTGCCGCCAAGAAACTCGGGCTGGCGCCGGACGCCGCCGACGCCGGACTGAAAGCCGTGGCCGAGAAAATGAAGGGCGGTCCCGCGGAAGAACCGGGTCATCTTCTACTACCTGCTCGCCGAGGCGACCGGCACGCTGGGCAAGCTGACCTGACGCTCGCGGATGCGGCGATCGCGACCGCCTGCGGCCGCGATCGCGTGACCGCCGCGGGCGGGGCGTCGACCCATCGCCTGCGCTCGCCGTCGCGCGGCCAGGCGTCGATCGGTGATTTCGGCCAACGGACGCCACACGGTATCGTGCATACTGCCGGGCCGCCGCGCGTGCGCTCCGCTTCTTTCTCACGCGCTGCGTCGAACTTGGCGGCCCGGGGTCCAGCGACCGACCGGGCAGACCCACCGCATTCATCGCAAACCTGAGGGAGCAACGGCATGCAGATCACTGACCTTCTCGCCCAGGTGGGCGGACTCGAGTCGATGGCGCGCGAACTGGGCGTCCCCGAGACGCAGGTGGCGACCGGCGCCGAGGCGCTGCTGCCTGCGATCCTGGGCGGATTCAAGAAGCAGGCGCAGGCCCAGCCCGCGGGCCTCGACGGGCTCGGCGGCTTGCTCGGACAACTCGGCGGCGGCGGCCTGCTCGACCAGGTGCTCGCGCCACAGCCGACCGACGTGAACCAGGGCAACGACGTGCTCGGCCAGATCTTCGGCTCGAAGGACGTCAGCCGCACGGTCGCGCAGAACGCGGCCGCGCAGTCCGGGCTCGACCCGAGCCTGCTCAAGAAAATGCTGCCGCTGCTGGCGATGCTGGTCACGGGCTTCATGGCGAAGCAGCAGGGCGAAAGCCCGATGGCGCCGCCTCCGCTCGAGCCGGCGGGCGGCGGACTCGGCGACCTGATGGGCAGCCTGCTCGGCGGAGGCGGAGCCGCGACGCCGGCGGAGCGATGCCGCGCAGCGCGGCACCGGGCCTCGGCTCGCTGCTCGACCTGAATGGCGACGGCAACCCGCTGGACGACATCCTGCGGATGGCCGGCAAGGCCATGCGTTGACCGCACCACGCGCGACGGGCGCGCGGGCGGGTGGTTCAACTACTGAAGGAACACGCACATGGGCTGGATCATCACCTTGATCATCGGCGGCATCGTCGGGTGGCTGGCGAGCATCGTCATGAAGACCAACGCGCAGATGGGCCTGATCGCGAACGTGCTGGTCGGCGTCGTCGGCTCGTCGCTCGGCTTCTGGATCGCCGGACTGCTCGGCATGGAGCCGACGGGCGGCATCCTGCGCTTCGTGGTGGCGATCGCAGGCGCCGCGCTGCTGATCTTCATCCTCGGCAAGCTCGGGATCTTCCGCAAGAACTGAGGCACACCCACGCGCCGCGCCCCGGCGAGAGAACGCGGCGCGTGCGCATCGCACAGAGGAGTACGGCATGAAGCGAAGTCTTGTCGTGGTCGCCGGGGCGCTGTTCGCGTGCCTGGCCTCGGCGCAGATGCCCAAGCGTCGACGACCTCATGAAGGGCGTCCGGTCACTGCCCAAGTCGCCCACCAGCGGGGCGAGCGTCGGCGCGGCCGACGACAAGACCAACGCCGCGGGCATCAAGGAAGCGCTTGCGGTGGGCACCGAGCGGGCGGTCAAGAGCCTCTCGCAGGTCGACGGCTACTTCGGCAACGCGGCGGTGAAGATCCTGATGCCGTCCGAGCATCCAGAAGGTGGCGGAGGTGGCGCGCATGGCCGGCTACCAGAAGCAGGTCGACGAGTTCATCCTCAGCATGAACCGCGCGGCCGAGGCCGCCGCGCCGCAGGCCGCGCGCTACTTCGGCGACGCGATCCGCGACATGACGCTGGACGACGTGCGCGGCATCCTCACCGGAGGCGACACGGCGGCCACCGAGTTCTTCCGCCGCAAGACGCACGACAAGCTCTACGCGGCGTTCAAGCCGATCGTGTCGAAGAAGGTCGACGAGGTCGGCGCGACCCGCGCCTACAAGGACATGATGGGTCGCTACACGAGCGTGCCGATGATGAGCAAGCAGTCGCTCGACCTCGACGACTACGTGACGAACAAGTCGCTCGACGGCCTGTTCCACATGGTCGGCGAGGAAGAGAAGAAGATCCGCACCAACCCGGCGGCGCGCACGACCGACCTGCTGAAGACGGTGTTCGGCAAGTAGACGTCGCCGCCGCACGCGATGTGCATCGCCGCGACGACGGTTCGCGGCGATGAACGGGCCGGTTTGACCCGCCCACCCCTCCCGCGCGACACTGCCTGTCCCTGCGCCGGACACCCTCCACCCGTCCGGCCACCAAGAACACCAACGCCCTTGGAGGAGACTTCCAAATGCACGCCCTCAAGCCGGCCCGTTCCGGGCTGAAACTCATCGCCGGCGCGGTCCTGGCCGGATTGCTCGCCGTCAGCGGCCCCGCGCTCGCCGGCAAGAAGGACGACACGATCCGCTTCGCCTACGACCAGGCCCCGGAGAGCGTCGACCCGTTCTTCAACAACGTGCGCATCGGCGTGATCATCGGCGCGAACGTGTGGGACACGCTGGTCACGCTCGACCCGAAGACGAACGAGTACAAGGGCAACCTCGCCAAGAGCTGGAAGCAGGTCGACGACAAGACGATCGAGTTCGAACTGCGCCAGGGCGTCAAATTCCACAACGGCGAGGATTTCGACGCCGACTCCGTGGTCTACACGCTGAACTTCGTCGCCGACCCGGCGAACAAGGTCACGACGCAGGCCAACGTCAACTGGATCGACAAGGCCACCAAGATCGACAAGTACAAGGTCCGCCTGACCACCAAGCAGGTGTTCCCGGCCGCGATCGAGTACCTCGCCGGGCCGGTGGTGATGCACCCGGCCAAGTACTACGCCGAGGTCGGCCCGAAAGGCCAGAACGCCAAGCCGGTCGGCAGCGGCCCCTATCGCGTCGCCAACTACGTGCCGGGCAAGTCGATCACGCTCGAGAAGAATCCCAACTACTTCAAGGACAGCCCGAAGGGCATGGCGAAGATCAGCAAGGTCGAGATCCGGTTCATCCCGGACCGCCAGACCCAGATGGCCGAGACGCTGTCCGGCGGCGCCGACCTGATCATGCACGTGCCGAAGGACCAGGCCGACCAGGCCGCGAAGGTGCCGCACCTGCAGGTGCTGAGCGGCGAGACGATGCGCATCGCGTTCATGCAGCTCAACACGCTCGACAACACGCCGACGCCGGCGCTGAAGGATCCGCGCGTGCGCAAGGCGATCGCGCACGCGATCGACCGCGAGTCGATCGTGAAGAACATCGTCGGCGCCGGTTCGCGCGTGCTGCACACCCAGTGCTTCCCGTCGCAGTTCGGCTGCACCGACCAGGGCGCGGCGCGCTACGCGTACGACCCGGCGCTGGCGAAGAAGCTGCTGGCCGAGGCGGGCTTCCCGAACGGCTTCGAGACGGAGATCGTCGCGTACCGCGAGCGCAACCAGACCGAGGCGATCATCAACAACCTGCAGCAGGTCGGCATCAAGGCCAAGCTCAACTTCTCGCAGTACGCCGCCATGCGCGACGCGATCCGCGCCGGCAAGGCCTCGCTGACGCACCAGACCTGGGGTTCGTTCTCGGTCAACGACGTGTCGGCGTCCATTCCCGTGTGGTTCGGCGGCGAGGCGGACGACGTCACGCGCGACAAGGAAACGCAGGAACTGCTGAAGAAGGGCAACAACTCGGTCGACCCGAAGGTGCGCCAGCAGGCCTACCAGCAGGCGCTGAAGAGGATCGCCGACAACTCTTACTCGGTGCCGCTGTGGTCGCTGCCGGTGTACTACGTGGCGAGCAAGGACCTCAACTTCACGGCCTACCCGGACGAGATGGTCCGCCTGTGGGAGATGACCTGGAAGTGACCGGGTTGGTGAACTAGGCAGCAGGCCAGGCAGGCGCGGAGGTGGGCGGGTACATCCTGAAACGGCTGGGGCTGGCGATCGCCGTCGCCCTCGCCGTGTCGATGATCGCCTTCCTGCTGCTGCGCCTGTCGGGCGACCCGGCCATCGCCATCGCCGGCGAAGGCGCGCGGTCCGACGACATCGAGATGGTCCGCAAGACCTACGGCTTCGACCGGCCGCTGCCGGTGCAGTACGTCGAGTGGCTCGGCAAGACGCTGCGCGCGGCGATTTCGGCGAGTCGATCTACTTCAAGACGGCGGCCGCGCCGCTGATCTTCGCGAAGCTCGAGACGACCATGGTGCTGGGCCTGCTGTCGCTCGCCTTCGCGCTCGCGATCTCGATCCCGCTCGGCGTGCTGGCCGCGGTCTACCGCAACAGCTGGATCGACCGGCTGTGCCTCGCGCTCGCGGTGCTCGGGCAGGCGCTGCCGAACTTCTTCTTCGCGCTGCTGCTGATCATGCTGTTCTCGATCTCGCTGCGCTGGCTGCCGGTGTCCGGCAGCGGACACCTGGCAGCACTTCGTGATGCCGACGATCGCGCTCGGCTACTACGCGACGCCGGCGTTCATGCGGCTGATCCGCGCCGGCATGATCGAGGTGCTGGAGGCCGACTACATCCGCACCGCGCGCGCCAAGGGGCTGCCGCGCGGGCAAGGTGATCTTCAAGCACGCGCTGCGCAACGCCGTGGTGCCGGTGGTGGCGCTGGCGGCCGTGCAGCTCGGGCTTCCTGCTCGGCGGCTCGGTGGTGATCGAGACGATCTTCGCGCTCGACGGCCTCGGCTACCTCGCCTACCAGAGCATCACCTACAAGGACTTCCCGGTGATGCAGAGCATCGTGCTGCTGCTGTCGGTGATCTACGTGGTGCTGACGCTCGCCTCCGACATCGCCAACGCGTGGCTCGATCCGCGCATCCGGGTCGCCTGATCATGTCCAGCAGCGTCACCGCGGCAGCAGCGGGCGTCGAACCCGGCGGCACGGCGCATCGCCGCGCCCGGCCTCTGGCGCCGCGTGTGGAAGAACAAGGCGGTCGTGGTCGGCGGCGCGCTCCTGCTCGCGATCGTGTTCATCGCGCTCGCCGCGCCGTGGCTCGCGCCGTACGATCCGTACGCGCAGGACCTCGCCAACCGCAACGTGCCGCCGTTCTGGTACGAGCAGGGCTCGCTGGCTGCACCCGCTCGGCACCGACCCGCTCGGGCGCGACTACCTGTCGCGGCTGTTCTACGGCGCGCGCATCTCGCTGCTGATCGGCGTCTCGGTGGCGCTCATCTCCGGGCTGATCGGCACGGCGATGGGCATGCTCGCCGGCTACTTCGGCGGCAGGACCGACATGCTGGTGAGCTTCATGGTCACCACGCGGCTGTCGATGCCGGTGATCCTCGTCGCGCTCGCCATCGTGGCGCTGGTCGGCGGCTCGCTGTGGGTCGTGATCATGGTGCTCGGCCTGCTGAAGTGGGACCGCTTCGCGGTCGTGATGCGCAGCGCCACGCAGCAGGTGCGCTCGCTCGACTACGTCGCCGCCGCGCAGGCGGCGGGCGCCTCCACCACACGCGTGCTGCTCGGCGAAGTGCTGCCCAACGTGCTGCCGCACCTGATCGTCGTCGCCACGCTGGAGGCGGCCAGCGCGATCCTGCTCGAGGCGGCGCTCTCCTTCCTCGGCCTCGGCGTGCAGCCGCCGCTGCCGTCGTGGGGGCTGATGATCTCCGAGGCGAAGTCGTACATGTTCTTCTCGTTCTGGCTGATCGCGCTGCCCGGCGCCGCACTGGCGATCCTGATCTTCGCGATCAACCTCGCCGGTGACGGACTGCGCGACCTGCTGGCGCCGGAGGGACGGGCATGATCGCGCCAGGCCGCCCCAAGCGATCATTCCTCGCGCGCAGCGCGAGGTTTTCCGAATGAGCGCAGTGCCGAAGCCCGATCCGGCTGGTACGGTCCTGGAGGTCGAAGGCCTCGGCGTCGACATCGCCACCCCGCGCGGCCCGCTGCGCGCGGTGCGCGACGTGTCGTTCCAGGTGAAGCGCGGCGAGACGCTGTGCATCGTCGGCGAATCCGGTTGCGGCAAGTCGATCACGTCGCTGGCGATCATGAGCCTGCTGCCGGCGGCGGCGACGCGGCGCGCGACGAAGCTGTCGCTGCTCGACGAGGACCTGCTGAAGGCGTCGCCCAGGCGCGTCAACGCGCTGCGCGGCAACCGCATGGCGATGATCTTCCAGGAGCCGATGACCGCGCTGAACCCGGCGTACACGATCGGCAACCAGCTGATGGAGGGTTATCTGCTCCATCGCGGCGGCGGCGCGACGAAGGCGCGCGAGCGCGCGATCGAACTGCTCGGCAAGGTCGGCATCGCGTCGGCCGCCGAGCGGCTGGAACAGTATCCGCACCAGCTCTCGGGCGGCCTGCGCCAGCGCGTGATGATCGCGATGGCGCTGATGTGCGGGCCGGAACTGCTGATCGCCGACGAGCCGACCACCGCGCTCGACGTCACGATCCAGGCGCAGATCCTGCGGCTGCTCGCCGACCTGCAGAAGGACCTCGGCATCGCGATGGTGCTGATCACGCACGACCTCGGGGTGGTCGCGCGCATCGCGCACCGCGTGGCGGTGATGTACGCGGGCGAGATCGTCGAGGAAGGCACGGCCGAGCGCGTGTTCGCGTCGCCGCGCCATCCGTACACGCGCGGGCTGATCAGCTGCATCCCGGTGCCGGGGCGCACCGCGCGCGGCGGCCGCCTCGGCACGATCGCCGGCGTGGTGCCGTCGCTGGTCGGCGAGATCCGCGGCTGCAGCTTCCGCGAGCGCTGCGCGTATGCGCGGCCGGAGTGCGCCGGCGCGGTGCCGCTGCGCAGCCAGGGTGAGCATCACTGGCGGTGCATCCACGAGGAACTGCCGAAGTGAGCACCGCCGCCGGCACCGCATCGATGCCGCTGATGGAGGCGCGCGCCGTGACGCGCACGTTCTCGCTCGGCGCGACCTTCTTTCGCAAGGGCCGCACGCTGCACGCCGTCAACGGCGTGGATCTCGAGATCCGGCGCGGCGACGTGCTGGGCATCGTCGGCGAGTCCGGCTGCGGCAAGTCGACGCTGGCGCGGATGCTGCTGGGACTGCTTGCGCCGACGAGCGGCCGCATCGCGCTCGACGGCGAGGACGTGACCGCGCTCGGCCGCAAGGCGGTCGCGCGGCGCGTGCAGCCGGTGTTCCAGGACCCGTACTCGTCGCTGAATCCGCGCCGCGGCATCGCGTCGATCGTCGCGCTGCCGCTCGACGTGCACGGCATCGGCACGGCGGCCGAGCGACGCGCCAAGTCGATCGAGATGCTCGAGCGCGTCGGCCTGCCGGCGCGCTACGCCGACAACACGCCGGGGCAGCTGTCCGGCGGGCAGCGGCAGCGCGTCGCCATCGCGCGCGCGCTGGTGATGCAGCCCGAAATCGTCATCTGCGACGAGCCGACCTCTGCGCTCGACGTCTCGGTGCAGGCGCAGATCCTGAACCTGCTGATGGACCTGCGGCGCGACTTCAACCTGACGTACGTCTTCATCAGCCACAACCTCGCGGTGGTCGAGCACATCGCGACGCAGGTCGCGGTGATGTACCTCGGCCAGGTCGTCGAGCAGGCCGACACCGAGCGGCTGTTCCGTGCGCCGCGCCACCCGTACACGCAGGCGCTGCTCGCGTCGGTGCTGACGCCGGAGCCGGGGCTCGGCGTGCCGGACATCGGGCTCGGGCTGGCGTTTCCCGATCCGCTCAACCCGCCGCCGGGCTGCCCGTTCCATCCGCGCTGCGCGCGGCGGATGTCCCACTGCAGCGTGCAGGTGCCCGCGCTGATCCGCGGACCGGAGGGCGCGGTCGCGTGCCACCTGTATCCGCCGCCGCAGGCGCAGGCCGCCTGACCTCGCGAACACTTCATCGAACCAGACACGCCGCATCCAGGAGGGAATCATGACCCGCACCGCCGCCATCACGCGCTCCGAGAAGCAGTTCGACTCGGGCGAATTCAAGGCCCTCCTCGCGCGCCGGATCGCGATTCCCACGGAGAGCCAGAACCCGGACCGCGCGCCGGTGCTCGCGCAGTACCTGCACGAGGAACTGCAGCCGGCGTTCGAGGCGATGGGCTTCGAGTGCCGCACGCTGCCCAACCCGAAGGGCAAGGGCCCGTTCCTGCTACGCGCAGCGGATCGAGGACCCGAAGCTGCCAACGGTCTTCGGCTACGGCCACGGCGACGTGATCCGCGGGCTCGAGCCGGAGTGGCTCGAGGGTCTGTCGCCGTGGATCCTGACCGAGCGCGAGGGTCGCTGGTACGGCCGCGGCATCGCCGACAACAAGGGCCAGCACTCGGTCAACATGCAGGCGATGGCCAACGTGCTCGCCGAGCGGCGGCCGCCTCGGCTTCAACTCGAAGATGCTGATCGAGATGGGCGAGGAGACCGGCTCGCCGGGCCTGCGCGAGGTGTGCGACGCAGAACAGGGAACTGTTCAAGGCGGACCTGCTGATCGCCTCCGACGGCCCGCGCCTGCGCGCCGACCGGCCGACGATCTTCCTCGGCTCGCGCGGCAGCTTCAACTTCGACCTGACGATCGAGGCGCGCAAGGGCGGCGCACCACTCGGGCAACTGGGGCGGGCTGATCTCCAACCCCGGCCTGCAGCTCGCGCACGCGATCGCCAGCATCGCCGGGCCGACTGGACAGATCCGCGTGCCCGAGTGGGTGCCGCAGGAACTGCCGGCGTCCGTGCGCCGTGCCCTCGCCGACTGCGAAGTCGACGGCGGCGCCGACGGCCCGGCAATCGAGGCGTGGTGGGGCGAGCCGGGCCTGTCGCCCGCCGAGCGCGTGTTCGGCTGGTGCTCGTTCGAAGTGCTCGCCTACAAGACCGGCAACCCGGAGACACCGGTCAACGCGATCCCGCCGCGCGCGTGGGCGCGCTGCCAGCTGCGCTTCGTCGTCGGCATCGACGAAGCGCAGATCCTGCCGGCGCTGCGCCGTCACCTCGACCGCCAGGGCTTCCCGATGGTGAAGATCGCGGCGACGCGCGAGGAGATGTTCCACGCGACGCGCATCGATCCCGAGGACCCGTGGGTGCAGTGGGCGATGGCATCGCTCGCGCGCACCAGCGGCAAGAAGCCCGCGCTGCTGCCGAACCTGGGCGGCTCGCTGCCCAACGACATCTTCACCGACGTGCTGGGGCTGCGCACGGTGTGGGTGCCGCATTCGTATCCGGGCTGCTCGCAGCACGCGCCGAACGAGCACCTGCCGCCCGAGGTGCTGCGCGAGGCGCTCTCGGTGATGACCGGGTTGTACTGGGATCTGGGCGCGGGCAACACGCCCAAGCAAACGTCGTAGCGTCCGCCCGCGATCACTCGCGGTACCCGGCCTCGCGCTGGTGCCGGACGGTCAGGATTTCGACCCGGGCATTGCCGCTCTTCAGCCGATAGAGCGCGACGTACCCGGTGCGGCCCGAGGAAATCACGAGTTCGCGGATGTCGCCCCGCACCGGGCGCCCGATCAAGGGGTGCTCCCGCAGGATCCGCGTGGCGTCGACGATAGCGTGCGCCGCGCGTTCGGCGACGCCGGGATCGTGTTCCGCAAGGAAGTCGAACAGGCGGTCGAGATCGCTCAGCGCGCGCGCGGTGAAGCCGACGCTCGCCATGGGGCGTTACGCGCGGCCGCGCGTGGATCGCGTCCTCGCCGCGACTTTCCCCGCGGCCTTGGCCGACCCGCGCGGCAGCGCCTTCGGGCGCGCAGCGGACCGCTTGCCGGCGGCGCGCGCGAACAGGTACGACGCGATGTCTTCCGCGGCATACAGGGCTCCGCCTGCATCCACCTCCGCGGCGGACGCCTCGGCGTCCTGGATGAACGCCTCGCGTGCTTCGGCAAGGCCGGCCTGGCGCTCGAGGGCTTCCACCATCCACGCGTGAGGTGTCTTCCCGGCCGCATCGGCGAGCGGCGCGATCCGTTCCTTCAGTTCGTCGGGCAGCTTGAGCGTGGTCGGCGTCGTCATCGGGTGCTCCTGATTTGGTAGTACGAAAGTAACACTCCAGGTCCCGTGCGGTCAACGCAGGCTTGCGGGATACTGCCGTCCTGCCATCGGAGGACCCTGCATGAACGCCCGCCACACCCCGCATTGCCAGCTCACCGACGTGCTCGACGCCGCCGAGTCGCTGCGCGCCACGCGCCACCAGCTGCACCGCAATCCGGAGCTGTCGTTCCGCGAGTCGGCGACGTCCGAACTCGTCGCCGCGCGCCTCGAAGGATGGGGCTGGACGGTCACGCGCAACGTCGGCGGCTACGGCGTGGTCGGCACGTTGAAGGTCGGAGACGGCCCGCGCGCGATCGCGATCCGCGCCGACATCGACGCGCTGCCGATCATCGAGGAGAGCGGCAAACCGTGGGCAAGCGAAGTCGCGGGCGTGATGCACGCGTGCGGCCACGATGGCCACACGACCATGCTGCTCGGCGCCGCGCAGCGGATCGCGCGAACGCGCAATTTCTCCGGCACCGTGCACCTCGTGTTCCAGCCGGCCGAGGAAGCGGGCAAGGACAGCGGCGCGCAGCAGATGATCGCCGACGGCCTGTTCGAGCGCTTCCCGTGCGACGCCATCTTCGGCATGCACAACCATCCGGGCGTCGCGACCGGCACCTTCCTGTTCGGCGCGGGACCGTTCATGTCGGCGTCGGACTCGGCGACGATCACGATCCACGGCCGCGGCGGCCACGCGGCCCGGCCGCACCTGACGGTCGACCCGGTGGTGATCGCTGGCAGCCTGATCATGGCGCTGCAGACGGTCGTGTCGCGCAACATCGACCCGACGCAGACGGCGATCGTCACCATCGGCAGCGTGCACGCCGGCACCGCCAACAACGTGATTCCGGAGTCGGCCAAGCTGCTGCTGAGCATCCGCTCGTTCGACGAGGGCGTGCGCGCCAAGCTCGAGCAGCGCATCGCCGAGATCGTCAACGCCCAGGTGATGTGCTATGGCGGCAGCGCCGAGATCGAGTACGAGCGCGGCTATCCCGTGGTCGTCAACTCGGCCGCCGAGACCGAGTTCGCGCGGCAGGTCGCGGAGGAACTCGTCGGCCCGCAGCGCGTGGTCTTCCCGTGGGGCCCGACCACCGGCAGCGAGGATTTCGCGTACTACCTGCAGCACAAGCCGGGCTGCTTCCTGCGGCTTGGCAACGGCGAACACAGCCCGATGGTGCACAACGCGAAGTACGACTTCGACGACGCCAACCTGACGGTCGGCGCGGCGTACTGGACGCGGCTCGCGGAGCGGTTCCTGGGCCAGGACGCGAGCTGAGGGACAGCCCGCCTGGAGAGGACCGGCCGCCATTTCGCCATCGACCGCGCCGGGGCGCGAGCGCACTTCGCACCATCATTCGTCGTCGCGCACCGGCAGCCCGCGCCGCCGCGCCCAGGCCTCCGCCTTGGCGATCGCGATGCGGATCGCCATGCCCTCTTCCATGCTTTCCGCCAGCAAGGCGTTGGCGATCTCGATCGCCTTCGAACGCGTCACCTCGCTCAGGTGACGCATAGAGGTTGGGTAGTAATCCTCATTCCACGGCATGCTGAGCTCCGCGATGCTGGTCCGCCGACCGCCCGCCGGCGGTCAGCCGCACCAACGTGAGCTCCGGCCGGGTGCCGAGCCGGACGGGCGGACCCCAGGTCCCCGTGCCCGCATTGACGTAGACCCACGTCCGCCCCTGTCTCGACAGCCCTTCCACGTGCGGCGCATGCACCAGCCGCACCGCGAGCGTCCACGGGAAGAACTGTCCGGCGTGCGTGTGGCCCGACAACTGCAGGTCGAAACCAGCGCGTTCGGCCAGCGGCGCAAGCCGGGGGTTGTGCGCGAGCAGGATCCGGGGCGCATCGGTGTGCGCGGGCCCACTCGCGAGTTCCGGCCGCGGCAGTTCCGGCGGCACCTCGAACTGCCCGGCCGGATCGGTGACGCCGCCGATGACAAGCCGTGCATCGCCCCGCTGCAGCACGCAATACTCGTTGCGCAGAACCCGGATGCCGAGTCGCCCGAAGTGTGCCGTCCACGCCTTCGCACCCGAGTAGTAGTCGTGATTGCCGAGCGCGAGCATCACGCCGTCGCGTGCGCGCAGTCGCGCGAGGGGCTCGACCGCGGTGGACAGCCGCTGCACCGGCCCGTCGACGATGTCGCCCGTCAGCGCGACGAGGTCCGGCGCAAGCCCGTTGGCGATTTCCACGACGCGGCGCACGTAGGCGGCGCCGATGGTCGGTCCCACGTGCAGGTCGCTGATCTGCGCGATGGTGAAGCCTTCGAACGCCGCGGGCAGGCGGTCCATCAAGATGTCGACTCGTCGCACCTGCGGCCCGCGGGCGGCGGCAAGCATGCCAGCGGCGAGCGCGACGAGCGAACCCCACCAGACCGCGGCCACGCCCCAATGGGCCAGGAGCGTCTCCAGCGCACCGCCGGCCAGCGCGCCGGCCACCAGCAGGGCGTCGCGCAGCAGGCCGAGCACCAGCACATACGTGAGCCAGCCCATGCACAGGTAGCTCGCGGCGTGCAGCAGGTCGTCGGCGCGACGGTGGTTCTCCCGCCCGAAGACCCAGTAGACGACGGGCACCAGCCAGACGAGCGCGAACGGCAGCGCGAGCGCGAGCCGGGCCACGCCGGGCTCGGTCAGCCGCCACGCCGCATAGGCATAGCCGCCGCCGAGGATCGCGGTGAGCGACAGCACGAAGGGACTGAAGACACGCTTCATCGGGCACGTGCGCGGCGCTTGGTGACGATGTCGCCAAAGCCCCCCGCGATCAGCGCAGTGACGTCGAGCAGCACCGGGGCCAGGGCCAGCCCGCCGGGCGAGGCAAGGTAAAGCGGAGTCCACGTCGGACCGAACTTCGCCTTGTAGCGCCGCAGGCCCTCGAAGTTGTAGAAGTGCTCGGCGTGCTGGTAGATGAAGGCGCCGACCCGGGGCCACACTGCCGCGTCGGCGCGCGCCTCCAGACCGGCGAGCGGGGCCATGCCGAAGTTGAACCAGTGGTAGCCGTGGTCGCGCCCCCATGTGAACAGGCTCGAGAAGAGCAGGTCCATGGTCCCGTTGGGCGCCTCCGGACGATGCCGCATCAGGTCGACGGACAACTCCTCCCGTCCGGCGCCGAGCCACAGGTTGGCGAACGCGATCACGTCGTCTCCGTTCCGCACGATGGCCACGGGGAACCGGCTGAGGTACTTCGCGTCGAACGACGCGTTCGAGAAGCCTTTCTCGCTCGTCGCCTTGCGCTCCAGCCACGCGCGGGAAATCGCGTCGAGGGTCGGCAGCAGCGCGGCGACGCGATCCCGCTCCACGATCTCGAACTGCAAGCCCAGGCGCCCCAGCTTCGCGCGCGCCTGCCGCAGGTCCCGGTGCGCCGGCGCATCGAGCGTGAATCCGCGCAGGTCGACGCGCGCCTCCTCGCCGAGCGGCGTCAGCGCCAGGCCCAGTTCCGCGCACAGCTGCCGGCGCTGCGGATGCACCTCGAAGAACACGCACCAGCCATCGTGCCGGTCGACGAGTTCCGCAAAGCGCCAGGCGAGCTCCCGCACGCTGGCCTCGGCACCGACCGGCTCCCCCATGGCGACCCAGCTGCGGCCCAGGCGTCCGTACATCAGGAATGCGTCATCGGCATCGCTGAACAGCAGCGACTTGTCGCCGCGATAGACCAGGTTGGCGTAGGTCCGGGGAGAGCGTTCAACGATCGGGCGCGCGCGCTCGATCTGCGCCTGCGGCGTGGCGGGCCTGGCAGTGGCCGCGGGCCGGATCAGCCGGCGCAGCGCAAACACGACGAGGAGCGCGGCGGCGCCGATCAACGCGCGCAGCGAACGCGAAGCCTCGGCCTGCCATGTGAACCGCCACCAGGCCTGCGCGGCCAGCGCCTCGTCGCAAATGGCGTTAGCTTATCAGCTCATGAGCTCATCAAGCTCGAGCAGCTATGTAACCAATGCGCCGCACCCGCCTTGCCGGCGAGGCAGGCAAGGGAGCGCCGCGCGTAACGACGTAGATGAGACTTTTTCAGCACACTGTTAGGGAATAACGCCGATACCGCATATCTGGCCGGCGCGTTCCAACGTAAAGCGGGCCAATCCGGGGATATTCGCCAGGTGTTCGAGAACCAGCGGCGCGCTGAATTTCAGTATTCACCTGACCGATTTCATGCTTTTTCAAGATACTCTCCGTGTCCGTCAGCACCTGTAATGACGATGTATCAAGACGCTGGACAAGGGACTGCAACGTTGCCTCGGCTTTTTGCGTGGCGCATCGCAACAACAACGTTTCATTGCCCCGCCACGGTGCATCCGCCAGCCAGAACACGCTTGCCAGTGCCTGCGTCCGGGAAGAAACTTTTTCCCGCTGACCTGCCAGAACATCGCCCCGTTGCGGCGCGCTTCCTTCTTTAAACACTATGCCGATATTCTCTCCGGCCCTGGCTTGGGATCGACGCCTCTCTGGCCAGGCAACAATCCGGCGGACGGTAAACTGCGCGCATGCGGGAAACGCCGCCACTTCCTGCCCCATACGCAAACACCCTGATTCCACCCGGCCGACGCATAACGGATGGCCGTCAAACTGATAAACATCCTGCACGGCAAATCGCAGGCGGTTTCCTGCTGGTTCCGAACTAAGCGCAAGCTCAGCCAAGAGCGCTCCCAGCGTCTTGCCGCGATACCAGGGCAAGTTTTTTGACCGGGTCAGGATATTATCGCCGTTGCGGGCGCTTGCCGGGATCACCGCGATCAAACCGCTCGTGGCAGTAGTACATAATGACCGGGCGTTAGCCGCAAGACGGTCAAATACGGTCCGTGAATAACTGACGGTGTCCATCTTGTTTACCACCACGATAATATCCCGTATCCCTATGAGCCGGAGAATCGAAAAATGCCGGCGCGTCTGGTCCTGAATCCCCTCCCGCGCGTCGACGACCAACACCGCGGCATCTGCCTGCGTGGCGCCGGTCAGCATCCCGCGGATGAACTCCGCGTGGCCGGGCGTATCGATGATCACAAATTCCTTGCCGCGATAGCGGAACCGGCGCTGCGTGGTATCATGCGTTGCCAGGCGCTCACGCTCTTCCCGCAACTGATCCACTAAAAACGCCAGTTCCGCGTCCTTGCCCATCTGTTTTGCGAGATGCTCCAGTTCCCGTATTCGTTCATCCGGCAACGAACGAGTATCCAGAAGCAGCCGGCCGATCAGCGTTGATTTGCCGTGATCCACATGCCCGGTTATCGCGATCTTGTACACGCGCCGCGGTATGCTCATCACATATACCCCAAGCTACGCAATTTCTGCATGGTATACAGGTCTTCCTTATCCTGTGCCCGGCCGCTGCGCTCGGCCTCGCGCGTGTGTTCCAGCTCGCGGACGATCTGCCCGACGGTGCGGGCCCGCGATACCACCGGCCGGCAGCAGCATTCACACCCGATGCTGCGATAACGTTTATTCTGTCGGGAAAAATACAGCGGCACAAGAGGAATACGCTCCCGCTGCACATAGCGCCACACATCGAGCTCAGTCCAATTCAGTAGAGGATGCACACGCATATGCTGCCCCGCCGCGGAGCCGGCCTGATACAGATCCCATACCTCGGCCGGCTGGGTTTCATACTGCCAGGCGAAAGAATCGTCGCGGGGAGAGAAAAAGCGTTCCTTGGCGCGGATGCCGTGTTCGTCGTGACGGATCGCCAACAGCAGAGACTTAAAGCCGGAACGCGCCACCGTCTGTTTGAGCGCTTCGGTTTTCAGGGCGTTGCAGCAGGCGAACTTTTCCCGTTCCGGCGACACGATCCCCTCGCGCAGCGCTGTTTCATTTTCGCTGATCAATAGGTTCAACTGCCACTTTTTCGCATACGCATCGCGGAATTCGTAAATCTCCTTAAACTTGCGCGCGGTGTCGATATGGATAACGGGGAACGGGATGTTCCCGAGGAACGCTTTGCGCGCGATCCACACCATGCTCGTGGAATCCTTGCCCATGGACCACAGCAGCGCGCAATTGCGCTCCCGGGCATACGCCTCGCGCATGATATAGATCGACTGCTGTTCCAATTGGCTTAAATAGTCCATTGACGCTCCTCGCGGTCCGTGCATCTATTATATACGAAAACCATCTAAATATAGGAAGACTTTGCTCCGGGGATGATTTGCAGTATGATATTGAGAGAGGCGCGTCATGGATAAGAAAATAGCGTTTTTCGATGCAAAGCCGTACGACCGTAAGTCATTCGACGAAGTCAACCGCGACTTTGGATTTAGCCTCGCGTATTTCGACGTGCATTTAAACCGCGATACTGCGGAACTGTCCGCGGGCTGCGACGCTGTGTGCGCTTTCGTCAACGACGTCATCGATAAGCCGGTTATCGACCACCTTGTCGAACACAACATCAACATCCTCGCCCTGCGCAGCGCGGGATATAACAACGTGGACTTTCAAGGCGGCGTACGGCCGTTTGCACGTGGTGCGCGTGCCGGCGTATTCTCCCCAGGCCGTGGCCGAGCACGCCGTGGCTCTCATGCTCTCCTTGAACCGTAAAATTCATAAAGCGTATTCCCGCACCCGCGATGCCAATTTTTCGCTCAACGGACTGCTCGGATTTGATATGCACGGAAAAACCGCCGGCATTATCGGCACAGGCAAAATCGGCCGCTGCCTTATTTCCATCCTCAAAGGATTCGGCATGAATGTCTTGGCCTATGACCCCCATCCGGACAGCGCCTATGCCGCTGGAGCAGGAGTGAAATATGTGTCTCTGGATGAGCTGTATCAAGCAGCGGACATCATCTCCCTCCACTGCCCGCTTACTCCGGAAACCGAGCATATGATCAACGCGGCGAGCATCAGTCAGATGAAAGACGGCGTCATGATCATCAATACCGGCCGCGGCAAGCTTATCGACACGCGCGGCGCTTATCGAGGGACTCAAAAGCGGCAAAATCGGTTTTGCCGGATTGGATGTGTACGAGGAAGAAAACGAGTATTTTTTTGAAGACCGCTCCGCCGAACTGATCACCGATGATGTACTCGCGCGGCTTTTAACATTCCCCAATGTGTTGATCACCTCGCATCAGGGTTTCTTCACCGCCGAGGCGCTGCACAATATCGCAAAGACTACCTTGAATAACCTGAAGGAATTCTTCAGCGGCGGCTATCTACAGAATGAAATCTGCTACAAATGCGACAAAACCTGCCTTAAAAAACAGAAAAAGCGCTGCTTCTAACCATTTCACAATGCAGCATTGTGAAATGGTTAATCGAACACAAGATGCTTGATCCAAGCCAACTCTCTTTGAATATCTATTTGCTCATCCACAAATTTTCTATACGCCGCTTGGCCGCAATCAAGATACTGCTGATACACACAAATCTTATCTGCACTACTCAATTCTCGCACATACTCGTGGTACGAAGAAAATTTCCAATCCTCCGGTTTATCAACAATATGCGCGGTGACCGGATTAAGATGAATATATCTGGTCAGATGCAAAAGCTGCTCATCCGTATCAACCGCAACATTTTTGAATCTGCCTGCCCACAACGGCCCCTGACGTTTATGTTTTACGTTGAAATATTTACTGTAGCTTTTCAAAACAAGATTCATGAATTTTGATACGCCATTTTCTTTTAGCCCGATCAGTACAAGATGAATATGCGTCGGCATAATACAATATGCAAAAATATTCACCAAATGGTCGTCATCCTGACTCAGCCCCGGTTTCTTGCGTTGTGTGTCCGATTCGTCAAACCAAGAAAATCTACAGGGGGGATTGCTGACCATATAAAACGCTAACGTTTTTATCATCCGGCAATAATCATCGTCTGTGTTAAAAATATTAAAACCAGCAATGCTCCTGGTAAAAACATGGTGAATCTGCCCTTCTGCCAAAATATCTTTTCTGTCCGCCATTACTCACCTCGTATATTAAACAACTAATCCCCACGTTAACCGTTCCACAATGCTGCATTGTGGAACGGTTGCTCTATTCTCTTACAGGATTTAATTGCTTTCAAGTAGTAATGCTAAAACTTCCGGCAGAAAAGTAGTATAACCAATTTTTTCTTGCCCCCTATCCGATAGGAAATCTGCAGCCGACAACGTTCTCAAAATAGAAAACGGCGGCATGCCGTTGACATGCCGCCGTTTTAATGCGTTCCGCTCACCCTTCGACTCTCGCTATTCGCTCAGGGTGATACTCGGCGGAGGGCCCCGCCTCATATCAGAGCACCAGCAACAATTCCTGATACTTAGCCATGGGCCAGAACTCCTCGGCCACGAGCGTTTCCGCCGCGTCAACCGCCTGGCGCAGTTCATTCAACGCTGCCACGGCTTTAGTGGCGATGTATTTCGACTTCTTCAGCAGATCGCCAATCTTATCCGCCGCAGCCATCTCCTTCTCCATCCCGACGATACCGTTTTTGATATCCTGATACAGCTTCAGCAGTTGTTTGATATCCGCAACCAGAGCGGTAGATTTAACCGCCGCGGCCTTGATCTTGCTCTGCGCTTCGGCCATCAGATTGATCTGCTTAGTAAGCGCCGGCAGCACCAGGGTACGGACAATATTGACCGCGGTCTTGAACTCAATATCCTTGGTCTTGATGCGTACGCTTCCAGCTTGATCTCGATCTTGGAATGAAGTTCGCGCTCGGATAATACCCCGAACTTCGCGAACAAATTCATGGCATCGTGGCCCAGGAACTGCTCCAAGGCTTCG
>CAWJEE010000028.1:0-34102 GCA_963841815.1 uncultured beta proteobacterium
TGCGCTGACGGCCTGTACGCGCGCGGATCGCGAGCCCGCACGGACTCCGCTGCCGACCCGGCAGACGACGATCGACCCAGTGAACAACAAGCTCGACGCCGCGGCGCAGGACACCGAGCGGCGGCGCCAGGACATCGACAACGCAGCCAAGTGACTCGCGGGAACCCCATGACACACCACCTCGACAACCGAGAAACACGCGATCCAAGGCAACGCGAGCTCGACCTGATGGGCCACTTGCCGGGACTGCTCGCGCGGGCGCTGAAGTCGCCGGCGTGGAAGCGGCACCTGGGCGACATCGATGCCACGCACGTCAACAGCCGTGCAGCGCTCGCGCGCCTGCCGGTCATGCGCAAGGCGGAGCTCCCGGCCATGCAGAAGGCGGAGCCGCCATTCGGCGGGTTCATTGCGGACGAGCCCGAACGCATCGGTCGGATGTTCACCTCCCCGGGGCCGATCTACGAGCCCGAGGGACGACAGGACGATCCGTGGCGGGCCGCGCGCGGCCTCTTCGCGGCGGGATTCCGCAGCGGCGATCGCGTGCTCAACACGTTCTCGTATCACCTGACGCCGGGCGGTTTCATCATGGACGGCGCAGCGCGGTCGATCGGCTGCACCGTGATTCCCGCGGGTCCGGGCAACACCGACCAGCAGCTCGACGTGATCGAGCACCTGCGGCCCGCGGCCTACACCGGCACGCCCGACTTCCTGAAGATCCTGCTCGACGCCGCCGCCAAGGCCAACCGCGACGCATCGTCGATCGCCAAGGCCGTCGTTTCCGGCGCCGCGTTCCCGCCGTCGCTGCAGGCCGAGTTCCAGTCGCGGGGCATCGACGCGTACCAGTTGTACGCCACGGCCGATGTCGGCGTGATCGCCTACGAGACTTCCGCGCGCGAAGGCCTGGTCGTCAACGAGGACGTGCTGGTCGAGATCGTTCGCCCCGGCACCGGGGACCCGGTGGCCGACGGCGAGGTGGGCGAGGTCGTGGTCACGTCATTCGACCCGTACCACCCGTGGATCCGGCTGGCGCTCGGCGACCTGTCGGCGATCCTGCCTGGCGCGTCGCCGTGCGGACGCACGAACACGCGGATCAGGGGATGGATGGGACGCGCCGACCAGACGGCCAAGATCAAGGGCATGTTCGTCCGGCCGGAGCAGGTCGCGGAAATCGCCCGGCGGCACGCCGAACTCGGACGGGTTCGCCTGGTCGTGACGCGCGTCGGTGAAATGGACGCCATGACGCTGAAGGCGGAGTGCCGCGCGACCGACGCCGGGCTGGAGCGCGCGATCGGCGAGTCGCTCCGGGCCGTGATGAAGCTCGGCGGTTCGGTGGAACTGCTGGCGCCCGGGTCGCTCCCGAACGACGGCAAGGTGATCGAGGACGCGCGGACGTACTAGCGTTGCCCCGGAATGGAAAACGGCGCCCGCGGGCGCCGTTTTCGCTTGGCGATGCTCTCGCCTACTTGCGGCGGGCGGGGACGGCCTTCTTCGCTGCCTTGGCGGGCGGCTTCCGGGTCGCCGCCTTCTTAGCGGCCTTCTTGGCCGCCGGTTTCGCGGCTGTCTTGCTCGCGGCCTTCCTGGCCGGCGCCTTCTTCGTCGCCGGCGTCTTCGCCGGGGCGACGGTGCCGGTGGCGATGTCGATGGCGGCGTACATCGCGTCGCGCATCGTGCTGGCCATCGCGTTTATCGCTTCGGTCATGGTGGCGGCTGGCTTCACGACCGGCAGCTTGACCGTGGTCGCCGGCGGGGCGGCTGCTTCCTCGTTGATGTCCCACAGCTTCAGCAACTCGGCCTGTGTCGGCACGGTGCCTTGGGACACACGCTGGCGGCGGGCCGCAACCGAGTCGCGGACGATCTTCTCGACGACGTCGAGGGGGAGCCGGTTCAGGTCGGAGAACTTGATGTAGCTTTTCGCCGCGTTCACGCCGGTCAGGGCATCCTTGTGCTTCACGACGACGTCCTTCTCGGCCACGTACAGCGACATGTGCCGGCGACCGGACTCGAGCGCGAACAGCGGCCCATCCAGTTCGTAGAACGCCAGGCCGTAGCGCATGCTCTCGCGCACTCCACGTGCGGAGCGGCGGATCATGCTGCACAGGCGGGCCATCGCCACGCGACGGTCCGGCGGCAGATCGCGCAGATAGCCGCCTACCGTCGAGGCAGTCGGGTTCATGTAATTTCCTCCAGCGTACGACTCGCAAACAAGCGATTTTAGCGCGTTCGTCAAGGGAAAGCCCGACTTGGGGAAGGCAAAGGCCTCCATCGGGCTGTCAAAGCGGCCCGGGAGGCCCTGAAACGGTGCGGGAAAGCGAAAGAGCGGGCCGGATGGCCCGCCCACGGGGCCTATCTGGCCGCGCGCTGCTTCTCGAGCTCGCCGAACCGGTTCTCGATGGCGCGCATCGCGGCCGGCAGCGAGCCGAAGTTCGTCCAGATTTCGTCCTCGGCAGGGGCGGATAGCCAGCTCGAGTAGCCGAGCCACGACGAGTCATAGACCTTGACGTTCTTGAACCCGAGATCCAGCAGCACGACCGCGGTCTGCGAGGCCCGGTTGCTGCTCTGGCAGTAGACGTGGACTTCCCGGTTCGGATCGAGCTTTTCGTACAGCTTCAACAATTGCTCGCGTGGCTTCAGGGCCATGCCCGCCGAGTCCTTGACCGCACCGCTGCGCAACTTGTTGCGCGTGTCCGGGTCGACCCAGTTCTGTTCGAAAGGAATGTTGATCGCCCCCGGGATGTGACCGCCACGAATGGCGCGTACATCCTCGCCCCTGAACTCCTTGACGGTGCGCACGTCGAGGAACTGCACGTCGGGACGCTTCAGGGCGGCCACGACTTCCTTGCTCTCCGAGATCACGCCTGGCCTGGGCGCGAGCTTGAGGGCGATGGACCTGGGCTTCGTCGGTGTCGTCGCGACGGGCTGGCCGGCCGTGCGCCATCCCTCGATGCCGTCGTGGAAGACCTTCGCATTGGAAGCGCCGAAATGGCGAAGCGTCACCTGGGCGAAGTAGGCCGACGGCAGTCCGCGGTCGCCATAGACGATGATCTCGCGCGCCGGGTCGATCCCGGCGGCGCCGAGCGCCTTCTCGATCTGCCCGATCGGCAGGTAGTCCTCGGTGTTCTTGTCCCGCAGCGAGATCGTCGGGTCCCCGATGTTCACGGCCCCCGGGATGTGGCCTGTCGCGTAGTCATCCGCATCGCGCGCATCCCAGAGAAGGACGCCCCTTGCCACTGCCGCCTTCACGTATTCGACGTCGACGATGCTGGTCTGTGCCCACGCCGACGACACGATCCCCAACAGCAGGACCGCGGAACTGATCCACCGCTTCATTGCCTGTCTCCCTGCAACGCGCTGCCGCGCTGTTCACTGCGCCGAAGTGGCGCGGGGTCTATAGAAGAGAAAGTCCGAGGTGAAGTCAATCCGCAGGACCCGTCCCGCGTGAGCCGCGTCACAACTGGCCGGTGGCATGCCGCCCGTCGTGTTGATGCGCTGGACATGCGTGACGCCTTCGAAGGCGCCTTTGCCGAAGCTGCGGGTCGTCATCAGCAGCCAGCGCAGGTCGGTGGGCTTCGGCGCTTCGTCGTTCGCCACGATCGTGGCGACCAGTCGGCTGCCGTCGACGTGTTCGAACGAGAAGTTCGCGCCGTGGCGGCCAACGACCTTGCCCGTCGCATCGAGCAGTTCGGCGTCCGGCTGCCGGAACGCCCAGGCGCCCTGGCCGTCGCGTTTCTCGCAGCGGAACACCTGGACGCCTCGCGCGGCCAGCCTGAGCACCGGTTCGCGGTCGGTCGGCGCCTTGATGCTGGAAAACAGACCCAGGTTCGGCGCCGTCACCGTGGCGGCCTTGTCCGTGCCCGGGGTGGTCGCCGGGCCGGGGCCGACCGAAGCGCAGGCGGAGAGAAGCGCGCCGCAGGCGGCGAGGCTTGCGCGATTGCGAACTTGACTGAGCACGGAGTTCATCCAGATGGTTCCAAGGTTGGCCAACGGCTTCCGAAGCACCTGCCCGCTGCGTCGCGATGCAGGCGTTTGGTCGTCGTCGCCTTCCGCACGCAGCGCGCAAGCTGTCCGGGCCAGCTACGGCGGCGCGGCCTGCGGCAGCCGGAAGCCCAGCGACGCGAGTTCGCCGCGAACTTCGGGATCGTCCAGCAGTTCGCGGAAGGCGCGCACCGCAGGGCGCTCGAGCCGGGCCCTCGGCACGACAAAGTCGTAGTGCTCCTGCTGCGCAGGGATAAAGCCGAGCCCGTACTGTCGCGCCACGGTGTCGATGGCGATGCCCCAGTCCGCCCGCTGCTGAGAGATGGCCACCGCGACGGCGTTGTGGGACTTCGTCTGCGTGCCGTAACCGGCGGGGCGCCTTTCGCCCAGCCACTGGTCGATGATGATGCGCGTGCCGCTTCCGGCATTGCGATTGACCATCACGCAGCCCGTCTCGCCGAGCGCGGTCGCGACGGCCTGGTCGAGCGACTTCCCCTCGAAGCGGGCATCCCCCCGACGGAAGACGAACCCTTGCATCCGTCCGTACCCCTTGACGAGCGCCAGGGCGTCGTTCAGCAGGTGCCGGTTGTACTCGCCCGTGGCGGGATCCATCAGGTGGAGGCCGGCGATGTCGCACTCGCCGCGTCTTGCGGCGGCGAGGCCTCCCATGCTGCCGACCATGATCAGCTTGGCCCGGACGCCTTGCCGCATCAGCTTGCCTACCAGCAGATCGAGGCCCACACAGTGGCTGCCGATGATCACCAGGTCGGCGGGCTCGAGCTGCTGGCCGAGGGGTGTCACCGCGACGGCGCTGCCGGAGTCCAGGATTTCCGTGTGCTGGTCGATGGTGATGAAGCCGTCGGCGCCGCTGAAGGTGGTCACGGACCCTGAACCCTTGCCCATCGGATAGGCAAGGTAACCGTCCGGTCCCTGCACCAGCCCGACGAGCAGGTACTCCGTGCGGCCCCGCTCGGAGTTCACGCGCATCGGAAGCGTCGCCGGGACGGCGTGACGACGCTCGGGCGGCAGTCCGGCAAGTACGCGGATCACCGGTGCGAGGAATTCGTGGAAAGTGAAGATGGCGGACGTGGGAAACCCGGGCAGTACGACGACCGGCTTGCCCTCCGTGACCGCGAGGCAGATGGGCTTGCCTGGCTTCAGCGCAACGCCGTGGGCGACGACGCCCGGGTTGCGCAGCGCGTGCACGACTCGGTACGAGACATCCCCAGCGCCCTTCGATGTGCCTCCGGAAAACACGACGACGTCTGCTTCCAGGCCGCGGACCAGCGCAGCCGCCAGCGCCTGCTCGTTGTCGGCGATTACGCCCAGATGGACGGCGACCCCGCCCAGTTCTTCGACGGCGGCACCGATGATCGCGGCGTTGGAATCGTAGACCGCGCCTGGCCTCAGGGCCTGGCCGGGTGCGACGATTTCGTTGCCGGTGGAAAAGATAGCCACTCGAGGTCGACGGAACACCGTGCAATCGGGCAGTCCCAGTGCGGCGAGCACGCCGATCTCGCGGGAGGTGAGGCGCTGTCCGGCGCGAAGCACCGTCTCGCCGCGGGCGATGTCGGTGCCCGCGTAACTCACGTTCTCGCCCCCGGTGAGCGGTCGGCGGACTTCGACCAGCCGCTCGTCAGCGGAGCCCGCCAGTTCCGAATGCTCAACCATCAGGACCGCATCGGCGCCGCGCGGCAGCATGCCGCCGGTTGCGATGGGGGTCGCGTGGCCCGGGATCACGGGCAGGGCAGGCGCGATGCCGGGCGCGAGCACCTCACCGTTCACGCGCAGCGCGCGCGGCGTTTCCTCCATCGCGCCGAACGTGTCGTGCGCCTGCACCGCGAAGCCGTCGACGTTGGCGCGATCGAAGCCCGGGACGTCGATGGCCGCCACTACATCCCTGGCGAGCACACGGTCGAGGGCATCTCCAAGGGACACGAGTTCTTCGCCCAGCGGCGCGAGCCGCAGGTGCTCGCGAAACCTCGCGGTCGCCTCGTCTCGCGAGACGACGTTCAGGAACTGGGTCTGGCCGGCGAGCGGTTCCGCGCCTGTCGCGCCGGGTTCGGGAGACGTCGACATGCTCGAGGGTGATCAGTCGTAGAGGTAGACCGTGACGGCCGCGCCGGGCCCGTGGCCCTCGCACTGCGCCGGCACGATCACGAAGCCATCGGCCCGGGTCGTCGACGAGAGGATCGAGGCGCCGCTGAGCGCGATGGGCTCGACCCGGCCATCGACGAGACGGACACGGCAGTAGTCGACGCGACCGATGGCGGAGACGATCTTCCGGGCGACGGCGGCCTGCACGGTACGGTGTGGCCACTCAGGCGACCGCCCGCCGCGCAGGCGAATGGCGCGACCCGCGAAGAAGTCGTAAGCGCACAGGCACGACACGGGGTTGCCGGGCAGCAGGAACACGAGTGTCTCGCCGATGCGACCCAGGCCTGCAGGACTCGATGGCCGCATCGATACGCCGTGGATCGCCAGTTCCCCGATCTCGGCGACCAATTGCGGCGCATAGTCCTCGCGGCCGACACTGGAGCCGCCGGATACGAGGATCACATCCGCTCCGGGCGCGAGCAGGGCCGCGCGGATCCGGTCCGGGTCGTCACCCAGTCGCTGATGCGATTCGAGCACACCGCCATCACGTGCGATGAGGCCGCGCAGCGTGTACGAGTTTGCGTCGTAGACCTCGAATACGCCTTTCGGAGCTCCGGGAGCCTTCACTTCATTGCCGGTGACGAGCATGCGCACCCGGGGTTGCCTGACGACGGTCGCACGGTCCAGGCCCAGGGACGCAATGAGTCCCACGTCCTGCGGACGGAGGCGCCGTCCGACGCCGAGCGCAGTCGATCCGGCCTGAAGGTCTTCGCCGCGATGGCCGACGTGCTGGCCGGGGGCAACGGGTCGAGTCACCACGATCTGACCGGAGTTCTCCGTGGCGTACTCAGCTGGAACGACCGAGTCGACACCGTCGGGGATCGGGGCGCCGGTCATGATCCGCACTGCAGAGCGGGGTGGGAGGCCGCCCGCGAACGGCTGGCCCGGCATGGACTGACCCAGCACGCGGAACTCGAGAGGGTTGTATTCGGTCGCGCCGGCCGTTTCCGCGCCGCGCAGCGCAAAGCCGTCCATGGCGGCTCGATCGAAGCCCGGGACATCGAGCGGCGCAATCACATCGGCCGCCAGAGTGCGGCCGCAGGCGTCCTCGAGGGGAATCGACTCTGCGCCCAGAAGTGCCGCGTGCCGATCGATCCAATCCAGCACGGCGGGCACTTCGCTGCGCTTGCGGAAGCCGTGCATGCGCACGTCGGGGATCGAGTTGATTGAAGCTTTCATCCAACACTTGTGAAACAGGGATGTGCTCTCTGTCCGGCTTCGAGGCCATTGTGCAGCCTCGATGGACAGGCGAGACAGCTATGGGTGGTACGCGAGGCGCCTGGCAAAAGGTGGCGCCCATCGATTGTCGCGCAAGTTATCCGGCACGTGCGGGAAGGTCAACGGCGCGCGCCAAGGCGGACTCGCGGCGAGGCGTCCGCCATCGTGAGTCGCCCAGCGGCATAAGTCGACCGGTTGCCGACTCTCGTTAACTAGAAGACAGAAGAGCGGACGTTCCAGGGCTTGGCCTGACGGTAGGCGGCAGCCGGTCGAAGCTGGCGATCAAGTGTGTTCGACGCCCACCATGATGCTGCTCGCCTTGATGACTGCGAATGCCCGCGTTCCTATTGCGAGCTTGAGTTCTTTCGCCGAGGCAGCGGTAATCACCGAAACGATGTCGATTCCCGGGGCGACGTTGATCGTCACTTCTGCACTGACCGGACCAAGTGTGATGTGCGTGACCTTGCCTGGAATGTTGTTGCGGGCGCTGATTTTCATGGATAACCCTTCGTGGGTCGCAAAAGATGAATTTTACGCCTGCCAGCGACGCAGATTCGCGCAACCGCGTTGCCTGTAGCTTCAGCCGACCGCGGAGCAAGCAAGAGGTCGTGTGCCTCCGCTCCAGGACTTCACTTCATGCTTTTTCCAGGGCACCGACTGCATCGAGGTCGACGACAGAGCCGGACTCTTCGGCCTTGTAGCCGGCGAACCCCCGTGCGATTCGTACGAACACCGGGCTGCGCAACGCCTGGATCAGCCGCGCCAATGACGCTCTCTCGACAGCCTTCGCGCGCACCGCGAGGAAGTACCGCTCTCTGATCAACGGGACAAACGCGAGTTGATGCTCCGCGGCCGCCGCGCGCAGGCCGAATCCGGCATCGGCCCGTCCAGACGCCACTGTTGCCGCCACGGCGCGGTGCGTAAACTCTTCATTGCCGTATCCAATGATGTTGGATCCGTCCATCTTTTCGCGCGCGATCAATTGATCGATCTCGATCCGCGTGCCTGAGCCCCGCTGCCGGTTGATGAACCGCAGTCGCTGACCAGCGATGTCGCGGAAACTCTTGACTTGCGCCGGATTCCCCTTCGGAAGGATCAGCCCCTGCTCGCGATCCACGAATCGAATCAGTCGGTCGCGCCGCGCGCGCAAGCTGCGCAGCATCAGGGAGTGGTCTTCGTCGGAGTGGCTGGCGATGGGGACATGAAAGCCTGCGATGTCTGCCCGGCCCTCGGCAAACTCTTTCAAGGCGTGCAGGCTGCCCATGAACGAGAGTTCGAGGCTGAGTCCAAATCTGGCGGGCAGAGCACTTGCCAGCGCTGCCAGCACCAGATCGTGACTTGCGGCGACTCGCAGCTGCTGCGTCGTCGCCCGCTCCTCCGTGCGTGGCGCCGACCCGATGTCCGCGGAAAGTCCGGGCAGGATGCGCGCTAACCGCCGCGTCGCCGCCCTCTCCACGCCGATCAATCGCTCGCCCAAGGGCGTCAGTTTCGCCCCGCGGCCACGTTCGAGCAGCACCAGCGGCTCCCCCAGCTTCCAGCGGTATTCGCGCAGCAGTCCCCAAGCTGCACGGTAGGAAATCCGGCAGTCCACCACGGCCGCCGCAAGCGACGCCGAGGCGGCGACAGCCTGAAGCAGCGGAAGCAGCCGCGTGTCGAGCGGTTCGACCGATTCGCCTTCCAGGTTCCAGACCAACGTAGGCGTGAGTCTCATTATGCAAATATAAGCATATTTATCGGCTGTGACCCTACGGCTATGATCCAACGCTGCAGCAGCCGTTGGAATCTATCGGCACATCGTTGCATATAACTCCCGCCTCCCTCAAGCCGCGACGGTCCCCGTGAACAGCATCGCTGAAGCCGCCGGACAAGCATTTGGGCTGGTCGTTGGCGCCGACCCCAAGCTTGTCGACATCGTCTTGCTCAGTCTGCGTGTCAGCCTCTCCGCCGCGCTGATCGGTTGCGTGGTCGGCCTTCCTTTGGGGGCCGCGATCGCCGTCAACGAGTTTCGAGGTCGGCGCGCGGTGATCGTCCTGCTGAACGGCTTTATGGGACTGCCTTCGGTCGTGGTCGGGCTCGTTGTCTATCTCCTCTTGTCCCGTGCGGGCCCCCTCGGTGCACTCGGCATCCTGTTCACGCCGACCGCGATGGTGATCGCGCAATCGATCCTCATCACGCCAACCCTTGCTGCACTTTCCAGGCAAGTCGTCGCCGACGCGTGGCAGGAGTACCGCGAGCAGCTCCGCTCACTGGGTGAGACGAAGCTCGGTGCCGCGCCGACATTGCTTTGGGACCTGCGATTTTCCCTTGTGACCATCGCACTCGCCGGATTCGGCCGGGCAGCGTCGGAGGTGGGCGCGGTCATGATCGTCGGCGGCAACATCGATGGCGTCACTCGTGTCATGACGACGTCGATTGCGCTGGAGACCAGCAAGGGGGACCTGCCGTTGGCCCTCGGGCTGGGCTTCATCCTGCTGTTCATCGTTCTGGCCCTCAATGCTGGCGCCTATGTCGTCAAGGAAACGGCGCAGCGGCGGTACGGATGACGGCGGACGCGGACATGCGCGGCCCGCGCTCGCTCCTGCCACTGGCCCTCGACAAGGTCGTGTTCGAGGTCGGGCCACGACGCATCATCGATGGCGTGTCGATGCGGCTCGACGCGGGCCCCCCCACCATGATCCTCGGCCCCAACGGCGCGGGAAAGAGCGTTCTCCTGCGGCTCTGTCACGGGCTGCTGGCCCCGACCGGGGGAACCATCGCGTGGAGCGCCCCGGAAATTCCGGGCGGACCTCGCCGGCAGGCGATGGTTTTCCAGCGCCCCGTGATGCTGCGTCGTTCGGCGCTGGCCAATGTGGCCTACGCGCTCAAGCTCGCTGGCGTTCCCGCCCGACAACGTGAGGAGCGTGCGATGGAGGCGCTGCGCAAGGTGGGGCTCGAATCGTCATGCCGCCATTCGGCGCGGGTGCTGTCCGGAGGCGAGCAGCAGCGGCTGGCGCTCGCCCGGGTGTGGGCGCTGCGTCCGGAGGTTCTCTTCCTCGATGAGCCCACGGCGAGCCTCGACCCGGGCGCCACCCACGAGATCGAAAGAGTAATCGTCGCGCTGCACGCGGCGGGTACCAAGATCGTGATGGTGACCCACAACCTGGGTCAGGCGCACCGCCTCGGCGACGAAGTCTTGTTTCTGCACCAAGGACGACTGGTGGAACGCGCCCCCGCCGATCGCTTCTTCAAACACCCCGCCTCACCCGAGGCCGCCCAATTTCTGGAAGGAGAGTTGCCATGGTAATGATCCGTAGGACGTTCGTTGCTTTGCTGGTTGCCTTTGTTGCGCTCGCGGCTCAAGCCCAGGACCGATTCATCACCGTCGCGTCGACGACCTCAACCGAGCAGTCGGGGTTGTTTGGCCACCTTCTGCCCATCTTCGAGAAGAAGACAGGAATCCAGGTCCGCGTCGTTGCGCTCGGGACGGGTCAGGCGCTCGATCTCGCGCGCCGTGGCGATGCCGATGTCGTGTTCGTCCACGCCAAGTCCGCGGAAGAGAAATTTCTGGCTGAGGGTGAGGGCGTCAAGCGGTTTCCGGTGATGTTCAACGACTTCGTCCTGATCGGGCCGAAGAGCGACCCCGCAAAAATCGCCGGCGGCAAGGACATCGTCGACGCGCTGAAGAAGATCCAGTCGACCCAGGCCCCCTTCGTGTCGCGCGGCGACAGGAGCGGGACGCACATCGCCGAGCTGGCTCTCTGGAAGGCAAGCGGGATCGACCTCGACAAGGCCAAGGGGCCGTGGTACCGCGACACGGGCCAAGGCATGGGACCGGCGCTCAACACCGCGGCATCGATGAATGCCTACCTGCTTGCCGATCGCGGGACCTGGCTCGCGTTCAAGAACCGGGGCGAACTCACAATCGTGGTCGAAGGGGACAAGCGTCTCTACAACCAATATGGCGTGATGCTGGTGAACCCGGCCAAGCATCCCTCAGTGAAAGCGAATCTCGGACAAGCGTTCATCGACTGGCTGGTGTCGCCCGAAGGCCAGCAGGCCATTGCCGGCTACAAGATCGGCGGCGAGCAACTCTTCTTCCCCAATGCCGGGCAAGAGGGCGTATGAACCTCCGGAATCTGGCCATCGGCATGTCCATCATGGTGAGCACCGCCGCAGGAGGCCAGCAGCCGAGCGTGCAGCTCTATGCGGCGGGAAGCTTGCGCGCCCCGATGACGGAGATAGTGAAAGCGTTCGCCGCGGCGGAAGGGCTGACGGTCAACGCAACTTACGGCGCCTCAGGGCTGCTGCGCGAGCGCATCGAGAAGGGAGAGGCCGCCCACGTCTTCGCGTCGGCCGACGTGGGTAACCCACAGGCACTGGCGCGGGCCGGCCGCGCAAGCCCGCCGGTGGTGTTCGCACGCAACCGACTCTGTGCACTCGTGGCGCCGGGCGTGGCAGCGAGCGCCGATACCCTTCTCGACCGCATGCTCGATCCGCAGGTCAAGCTGGGCACATCGACTCCCAAGGCTGACCCATCCGGGGACTACGCGTGGCAGGTGTTCGAGAAGGCAGATCAAGTGCGCCCCGGGGCGTTCAAGACCCTCGATGCCAAGGCGCTCAAGCTGACGGGCGGCCCCAATTCGCCATCGCCCCCAACCGACCGCTCGATCTACGGCGTGGTGATTGCGGAGCGCAAGGCCGACATCTTTCTGACGTACTGCACCAACGCCTTGCAAGCGATACGTGAAGTTCCCGGCGCGCAACTGATCGGGCTGCCCGAAGCACTCGCTGTGAGCGCGGACTATGGACTGACAACCATGAAGAACGCACCTCCCGCAGCGGATCGTCTTGCCGAATTCATCCTGTCACCGCAAGGTCAGAGCATTCTGGCACGCCATGGCTTCGCTCCCGGTGGGACACGATAGGGAAAGCTTGGTCGACCAACGCTCCATTACCGCTCATCGGGTTGGCTGCACGCAGCGGCACCGGCAAGGGACGCCCGCGGCCAACTCGCTGCGGTGACGCTCGATCACGATCAGGCCATTGACTTCTCGCACCAAGCGGGCTGGGCGCCGGCTGTGGCGATGTCATCCTCGGTCGTGCTGTGCCAGTTCGTCGCGCGTGTTGATGTTGGCGAACGCGTCGGCTTCGTCGTCGAAGGCGACCTCGACCACGCGGAGGCTCGCATACCAGAGGTCGATCTTGCGTTCGCCACGCGCCAGGAACTCGGCCAGGTGGGCGCGCACTCGGGTGCAGGCCAGTGCGAAGACCGGTTGCGGCTGATTGCCCGTGCGCGCCACGGCGACATCGGCGTCCACTGCGCTGCGCGCCGCTGCCAGTCGGGCGACCAGGTCAGGCGGCAGGAAGGGCGAATCGCAGGGCACGGTGACGATCATCGGTGCGTCGGTCGAGTGCAGGCCGGCGTCCAGCCCGGCCAGGGGCCCCGCAAAGCCGCCCACCCGGTCGGGTACCACGGGACACCCGAATTCCGCGTAGCGCTCGAGGTTCTGGTTGGCATTGATCAGCAGGCTGTCGACCTGCGGACGCAGGCGGTCGATCACATGCTGCATCAGCGGCCGGCCCTGCAGAAGTTGCAGCCCCTTGTCCACGCCCCCCATGCGGCGTCCCTGCCCGCCGGCCAGCACCAGCCCGCAGATCCCGGCGCTCATGGCGCTCGCCCCGCCACGAAGCGATGTCGCCCCGTGAAGAGCAGATAGTGCTTGCGGGCCGCGCGCCCGATCATCGTCAGCCCGACCCGGTTCGCGATGCGCCATGCCATTTCGGTCAGGCCCGAGCGCGACACCAGGAACGGAATGCCCATCTGCGCGGTCTTGATCACCATCTCGGACGTAAGCCGGCCCGTGGTGTAGAAGACCTTGTCCGAGCCGTCGATGCCGTCGAGCCACATCCGGCCCGCGATGGCATCGACCGCGTTGTGCCGCCCGACGTCCTCGACGAACACCAGGATCCGGCTGTCGGCGCCCTCGTTCGAGGCCAGCGCGCAGCCGTGCACGGCGCCGGCGGCGTTGTAGACGGTCTCGTGCTGGCGGACGGCTTCGAGGATGGCGAACAGAGCAGATTCGGGAAGGCGCACGTCGTCGCGCAGGCGGATCGAGTCGACTTCGTCCATCAGATCCCCGAACACCGTGCCTTGTCCGCAGCCCGTGGTCACCGTCCGCTTGGCGAGTTTCCGGGCGAGCGACTTGACACCCCGTCGCGTGGTGACCGCCACGGCGTCGGTCTCCCAGTCGACCTGCACCGCCGCGAGTTCATCCAGCGAGGACACCAGGCGCTGGTTTCGCAGGTAACCGATGGCAAGCGCCTCGGGCGCCTGCCCAAGGGTCATCAGCGTGACGACTTCGCACTTGTCGACGTACAGGGTCAGCGGATGCTCGCCGGCGATCGGCGTGGGCACGATCTCGCCGCGTTGGTCGATTGCATCGACCGGAAAGATCAACGGGCGGGAGGCGTTGGTCAGCAACAGTGACATCGTTGGTCGGATTCGGCCTCGTGATGCGCGTCGAGTGCGTCGCGCAAGCGGCGCGATGCGCCAAAGACCCTTCGCACGTATTCCGGTTTGCGCCCGGTGCGCTTAAGCAGGAATAATCTCCGTCATCCGAAGGAAGATAACATCGAAGCAATGCCGCATCCCTTGCGAAGGCCGGCCGCGGTCGTGACCGCCAGGCGCATCGTCGACAACCCGTGGACATCCGCGATCTGGGTGCCCGTCGCCGTCATCGAACGCGAGGGCGCGCGCAGCGAGGAACCGATCCTGCTCGAGCGCAATGAGGCGGGCGAACAGTGGCTGCATCTCGGCTTCGAGGTCGAGTTGAATCGCACCGAGGCCGAGGGGTACTACCTGAACCTGACTACCGATCAGCCAGTCGCCTTCGTGGAGTGGGAACTCACCGAGACGGGCGCCGCGCCGCGCTGGGTCACGCTCAGCTACCACGAGGCCGCGCGGCGGCTCGATGGTGGCGCCGAGGTCGAGGCCGTGCCGATGCCCGGCGAGTGGCTGCCGTGGCTCGCCGCTTTCACGCAGCAGCACTTGAAGGCGCCGGAGAAGAAGCGGCGCCCGGCGCCGGCGTCGTTCCTCGGCGCGAAGCGCGACAACGCATGAGTCCGCAGGGGTGGCCGGCGTTCGCATTTCGACGTGAGCGGCACGCAGGCCGGCTTGCGTGATGAGTGACCAATTGAGCGCCGATTCGGAATCCTTCCTCGCCCGCTGGTCGCGGCGCAAGCTCGCCGCCGAGCGCGAGGCCGAGCGACCTGCCGAGAGTCTCGCGCCAGAGGCCGCGGCCGCTCTGCCGGCGCTGGACGGGAGTGAGGGGGTTGCGGCGGTTGAACCGGTTCCGGCGCCCGCGCCGGAACTCGACCCTGCGGCGACGACAGAAGTGCCGCTGCCGTCGATCGAATCGCTCGATGGCTTGCGTTCGGACTATCTGGCGTTCTTCCAGCAGCCCGTCGCCGACGAGCTGCGCCGCGCCGCGCTGAAGAAACTCTTCGCCGACCCGCACTTCAATCAGATGGACATGATGGATGTGTACGTCGACGACTACACGCAGTTCGAGCCGTTGCCTGCCGCGCTGCGCCTGCGCCTGCCGAGCGCACGCGCGTTCCTCCTCGACTCCGAACGCGCTGCGCTGGACGCGGCGGAAGCATCGGCAGCCGCTGGCGGCGATGCACAACGACCCGTGGTGGCCACCGCTGGCGCGGATGTCGATCCCGCAGCGGGTCCTGGCGACGACGGTGAGGGATGCGACCTCGCCGTCGCCGACGGCGGGCTCGAGCCGACTTCCGCGCTTGCTGGCCCGCCGACGGCCGTGCCCTCGGAATTGCCGCCACTCGAAGATCCGGCCGGACCGTTGCACGAGGCTTCTTCAACTGCCGGTCCGCCGGGCAAGGCAATTGCTCCCGATCCCACTTCGACCTGAGCCCGCATGGCCACGCAAGGCAACACACTGAAAGTCTGCAACTGCAACCGCACCATGGCGCTGGACGGAGCGGCGCTGGGCCGCGCGCTCGGGCGCGAGGCGATTCCGATCTTCACCGAGCTGTGCCGCAAGCAGGTCGACGGTTTCACCTCGGCGCTGGGAGCTTCCTCCTGCACGGTCGCCTGCACGCAGGAGGCGCCGCTGTTCACGGAACTGGCCGCAGGCGCGGGCGCCTCGACGGAGCTGAAGTTCGTCGATATCCGCGAGGCGGCTGGATGGTCGGCCGAAGGCGCGGCGGCAACCCCGAAGATCGCGGCGCTGCTGGCGCTGTCCGACCTGCCTGAGCCGCAGCCGGTCGCGGTTGTCTCGTACGCGTCGAAGGGCGAAGTGCTGATCATCGGTCCAGCCGAGGCGGCGATCGCGTGGGCCGAGCAACTGGCCGACAGCCTGTCGGTTGCGGTCCTCATCACGACCGCGCGCGGCGCCGAACTGCCGGCGACGCGTCGCTACCCCGTGTGGTCGGGGATGCCGCGTTCCGTGCAGGGGTATCTGGGCAAGTTCGAGGTCCAGTGGGAGCAGGTCAACCCGATCGATCTCGAGGCCTGCACCCGCTGCAACGCCTGCATCAGGGCGTGTCCGGAGCAGGCGATCGACTTGACGTACCAGGTGGACCTCACGCGCTGCAAGTCGCACCGGGCGTGCGTGAAGGCGTGTGGAGCGATCGGTGCGATCGACTTCGGCCGCGCAGCGTCGACGCGCACCGAGCAGTTCGACCTGGTGTTCGACCTGTCCGCGCAGCCGTTGATGCGAATGCCAGAGAAGCCGTTCGGTTACCTGGCGCCGGGCGCCGATCCGCTGGAGCAGACGCAGGCGGCCATGCGACTGGCGCAGATGGTGGGCGAGTTCGAGAAGCCGCGCTATGTGCAGTACGAAGAGAAGCTCTGCGCGCACAGTCGCAACACCAAGACCGGCTGCACCCGCTGCATCGACGCCTGCGCAACCGAGGCCGTCGTCTCGCTCGGCGACAAGGTCTGGGCGCACCCCTTCTTGTGCATGGGCTGCGGTGACTGCGCAACGACCTGTCCGACGGGCGCGCTGCGCTTCGCCTACCCTGGCGTCGCCGACATCGGGGCGCGCCTGCGCAGGCTCCTTTCGGTCTATCGCGGGGCCGGCGGCCAGGACGCCGCGCTGCTGCTGCACAACGGCACGAGCGGCCGGGCGCTGATTTCGCGGTTGGCGCGCGTGGGCAAGGGACTGCCGGCGCGCGTCCTGCCGATCGAGGTGCACGGCGTGGCGACGATCGGGATCGACGTCGTCCTGGGCGCCGTCGCCTATGGCGCCAGCCAGGTGTTCTCGCTGCTCGACGACGAGGGAGCGGACGAGCACGGCGCGCTGCTCGAGCAGCAGGCCCGCCTCGCCGATGCGATCCTGAACGGACTGGGCTTCAGCGGCGTCCACTGGCAGGTTCTGCGTGCCGAGGAGCCCGGCGCGCTGCAGGCAGCGCTGTGGTCTTCGCGGCCGGCGGCGACCGTCTCCGCGCCGGCCACCTTCCACCTGTCCAACCGCAAGCGCGAGACGCTCGACTTCGCGATTCATCACCTGGTGCAGCAGGCGTCGGCGCCGCCGGAGCAGATCGCGCTGCCGTCCGGTTCGCCGTTTGGCGCGCTCGCGATCAACGTGTCTCGCTGCACCCTATGCAAGGCCTGCATCGGCGCCTGTCCGAGTTCCGCGCTCCTGGATGCCGAGGACGCGCCGAAGCTGCTCTTCATCGAGCAGAACTGCGTGCAGTGCGGCCTGTGCGAAACGACGTGTCCAGAGCAGGCCATCAGCCTGGTGCCGCGCCTTCTGGTGACGCCAGCGGCGCGCCAGCGGGTCACGCTGCACGAGGCCGAACCGTTCCATTGCGTGCGTTGCGGCGCGCCCTTCGGCACGCGGCAGATGATCGACGTGATGACCGGCCGTCTTGGTGCGCATCCGATGTTCTCCGGCCAGGCGCTGCGTCGAATCCAGATGTGCGCCGACTGTCGAGTGATCGACATGATGCAGTCGCCTGACGAAATCTCGATCTTCGAAGTGAAGCGATGACTGAAGCCAACTCGACAGCGGAGGCGGTCCTGGAGCCCGAGGACGAAGGGCGATTGCAGCTGTACGCGCTGCTGGCGCGCTTGTTCGCCGCGGGGCCGGACGAACAGCTGCTGCGCGCCCTGGCGCAGTCGGCCGGGACCATCGAGGGCGACAGTGAACTGGCGCAGGCGTGGAGCGAGCTTGTCGCCGCCGCGGCGGATACGTCGGCGCAGGAGGCGACGCTGGAGTTCGATGCGACCTTCGTCGGAGTGGGGAAGGCGCCGGTCAGCACCTACGTGTCGCACTACCATCCGGGGACCCGCAAGGAAGCCATGCTGGTGGAATTGCGCGACACGCTGGCTCAACTCGGGCTCGCGCGCACCGCGGCTTCGGCCGAGCCGGAAGACAATCTCACGGCCGTGCTGGAAGTGATGCGCCACCTGGTGGCTGCGGGATCCGATGCGCAGTCGCTGCAGCGTCAGCAGGAGTTCTTTGCCCGCTATCTGCAGCCCGCGTACCGCGAATTTTCTGATGCAGCGCACAAGGCCCGTCTTGGCCCTTTCTACGCGGCATCGGTTCGCTTGCTGGAAACGTTCATAGAGTCTGATCTGGCGCAATTCGAGATGGGACGGTCTGCGATGTCGCAGGCTGGCCGTTGACTGATCGTCGGCACCCGGGCGATCATCGGGTGGCCAAGGTGACGGAAGGATCTTCAGATGAAAAACGTGGAACCGAGCCGCAGAGGCTTCTTCAAGGCAGTCGCGATCGGTGGCGCTGCTGCTGCGGCTACCGTGGCGACCACCCTCGTCGGCCAGCGCACTGCCGCGCCGGACGCCGCCGCTGCCGAGGACTCGACGCAGGCCGGTTATCGCGAAACCGCGCACATCCGGCACTACTACCGCACCACCCAGGTCTAGACGGGAGACGCCCCGATGCTTACGAAGAAATCCGCGGGGGCCGCGACGGCCCAGGGTCGCCTTGCGCGCGCCGTTTCCGGCATGCGTGGCCGGACCATCGATCGACGCACGTTTCTCAAGCGCTCGGGCGTGACCGCCGGCGCCGCGGCTTTCGCGGCGCAGCTGCCGTACGGCGCCATCGGCAAGGCCGAGGCGGCCCCAGCGGCCGCGCAGGCGGGCACGGGCGAAGTGGTTCGCCGCACCGTTTGTACGCACTGCTCCGTCGGTTGCGCGGTTGATGCCGTCGTGAAGAACGGCGTGTGGGTGCGCCAGGAGCCGGTGTTCGATTCGCCGCTGAACCTCGGGGCGCACTGTGCCAAGGGCGCTTCGGTGCGTGAGCACGGCATGACGGAGCATTCCCACCGGCTGAAGTACCCGATGAAGCTGGTCGACGGCAAATACCAGAAGATCGGCTGGGACCAGGCGATCGACGAGATCACCGCGAAGATGTCCAAGATCCGCGAGGAGTCCGGCCCCGACGCGGCGTACTTCATCGGCTCGTCCAAGCACAACAACGAGCAGGCCTACCTGCTGCGCAAGTTCGTTTCGCTCTGGGGCACGAACAACTGTGACCACCAGGCGCGCATCTGCCACTCCACGACGGTCGCCGGTGTGGCGAACACGTGGGGGTACGGCGCGATGACGAACTCCTACAACGACATGATGAACTCGAAGGCCATCATGTACATCGGGTCGAACGCCGCCGAGGCGCACCCGGTGTCCATGCTGTTCTCCCTGCACGCAAAGGAGAACGGCGCCAAGGTGATCGTCGTCGATCCGCGCTTCACGCGCACGGCGGCGAAGGCCGATCATTTCATCCGCCTGCGGTCGGGCGGAGATATCCCGTACCTGTACGGGATGATGTATCACATCTTCAAGAACGGCTGGGAAGACAAGGCGTACCTGGCGGCGCGCGTCTACGGCATCGACAAGGTCAAGGAGGAGGTCATGAAGTGGACCCCCGACAAGGTGACCGAAGCGTGCGGCGTGCCGGAAGACCAGGTGCTGCTGGCCGCGGAGACCATGGCCAAGAACCGCCCGAGCACGGTCGTCTGGTGCATGGGGCAGACCCAGCACACGACCGGCAACGCCATCGTGCGCGCGTCGTGCCTGCTGCAACTCGTGCTCGGCAACGTCGGCGTGTCTGGCGGTGGCACCAACATCTTCCGAGGCCACGACAACGTCCAGGGCGCGACCGACGTCGGCCCGAACCCCGACTCCCTGCCCGGCTATTACGGCATCGTGCCGGGCTCCTGGGCGCATTGGGCGCGCGTCTGGAACGTCGACCTCGACTGGCTGAAGAAGCGCTTCGCGTCCGATGCGATGATGACCAAGCCGGGCACCACGGTCAGCCGCTGGATCGACGCTGTGCTGGAGCCCAACGAGGCGATCGGCCAGGGGCCGAACCTGCGGGCGGTGTTCTATTGGGGCCACGCGCCCAATTCGCAGACGCGCGGGCTGGAAATGAAGAAGGCCATGGACGCGCTCGACCTGCTGGTCGTGGTCGATCCGTATCCGTCGGCAACCGCCGCGATGGCGGCGATGCCGGCTGAAGGCGGCAAGGTCAACCCGAACCGCGCCGTCTACCTGCTGCCCGCGTGCACGCAGTTCGAGACGACGGGCTCCTGCACGGCGTCCAACCGATCGATCCAGTGGCGCGAGAAGGTCATCGAGCCCCTGTTCGAGTCGCGGACCGACCACGCAATCATGCTGCGCTTCGCGCAGAAATGGGGATTCGGCGACCAGCTGCTGGGCAAGAAAGATGGCAAGCAGAACATCCGGACCGCCCCGGGGGCGGGCGGCTGGGAAGAGCCGGTCATCGAGGACATCCTGGCCAACGAGATCAACCGCGGCACCTGGACGATCGGTTACACGGGCCAGAGCCCCGAGCGGCTGAAGCTGCACATGAAGCACATGAACACCTTCGACGTGAAGACGCTGCGTGCCAAGGGCGGCCCGTGCGACGGTGAGTTCTTCGGGCTGCCGTGGCCGTGCTACGGCACGCCGCAGATGAAGCATCCGGGGTCGCCCAACCTGTACGACACGTCGCAGTCCGTGATGGATGGTGGCGGCAACTTCCGCGCCAATTTCGGAGTCGAGCGCGACGGCGTCAACCTGCTGGCCGAGGCGGGCTCGCACTCGAAGGGTGCCGAGATCACCACGGGCTACCCCGAGTTCGATCACGTGTTCCTGAAGAAGCTAGGCTGGTGGAACGAGCTGACCGAGGACGAGAAGAAGGCGGCCGAGGGCAAGAACTGGAAGACCGATCTTTCGGGCGGGATCATCCGCGTGGTGATGACCAAGCACCAGTGCCATCCGTTCGGCAACGCCAAGGCCCGCGCCGTGGTCTGGAACTTCCCGGATCCCGTTCCGCTGCACCGCGAGCCGCTGTACAGCAATCGTCCGGACCTGGTCGCCAAGTACCCGACGCACGCCGACCGCAAGGATTTCTGGCGCGTCCCGACGCTCTACAAGACGGTGCAGGACAAGAACATGGCCGACAAGGTCTACGAGAAATTCCCGCTCGTGATGACCTCGGGCCGCCTGACGGAATTCGAGGGCGGTGGCGACGAGACGCGTTCGAATCCGTGGCTCGCGGAACTGCAGCAGAACATGTTCATCGAGATCAACCCGAAGGCTGCCAACGACCGCGGCATCCGCAACGGCGAGTGGGTCTGGGTGAACACACCGACCGGCGCAAAGCTCAAGGTCATGGCGCTCGTGACCGAGCGGGTCGGGCCGGACACCGTGTTCATGCCCTTCCACTTCGCAGGATGGTGGCAAGGCAAGGACCTGCTGGACAGCTACCCGGCTGGTGCGGCGCCGCTTACCCGGGGCGAGGCGATCAACACCAGCACGACGTACGGGTATGACTCGGTGACGAACATGCAGGAAGGGACCAAGACGTCCCTTTGCCAGGTGGTCAGGCTGGCCTGAGAGGCCTCGAGAACGAGACAAGGAGACTCAAGATGGCCCGCATGAAGTTCATCTGTGACGCTAACCGCTGCATCGAGTGCAACGGCTGCGTCACCGCCTGCAAGAACGCGAACGAAGTCCCATGGGGCGTGAACCGCCGACGCGTCGTCACGCTCAACGACGGCGTTCCCGGCGAACGCTCGATCTCGGTCGCCTGCATGCACTGCTCCGACGCGCCGTGCATGGCGGTGTGCCCGGTCGACTGCTTCGTTCGCAGCGAAGACGGTGTCGTGCTGCACGACAAGGACCAGTGCATCGGCTGCGGCTATTGCCTGTACGCCTGCCCCTTCGGCGCGCCGCAGTTCCCGCAAGCCGGCGCCTTCGGCGCGCGCGGCAAGATGGACAAGTGCACGTTCTGCCAGGGCGGCCCGGGCAAGGGCAGCGAGGAAGAGCAGTACAGCAAGTACGGCCAGAACCGAATCGCCGAGGGCAAGCTTCCGCTGTGCGCCGAGATGTGCTCCACCAAGGCGCTGCTTGCCGGTGATGGCGAAGTCATCGCCAACATCTTCCGCGAGCGCGTCACGGTGCGCGGCAAGGGTTCCGAAGTCATCGGCTGGGCCACAGCGTACGGACCGGCCAAGGCTGGAGCGGCACCGTCGGCGACCGAGGGGAAAAAATGATGCGCAGACTCGCCAAGCCCGCGGCCCTGCTGGCCGCACTCGCATTGGCCGTCGGCCTGACGGCCTGCGGAGAGAAGAAAGTCACCTCGTACGAGCCGGGCAAGTACTCGGGCGCGCCGGTTGCGGCGCCCTGGGATGCCCCGCAGTTCAAGGGCAGCAAAGCGCAGTGGGAGGCGGCCCTGCAGGCACGCACGCAGGGCCAGAACGACTACTCACGCATCCCTGCGAAGTAGGGAGCCGCCACATGACAATTCTCTCGTGGCGGGCCGGGTTGGCTGCAGCGATGCTGGCATGCGCCGGCTTCGCGGTCGCGCAGCCCGCGACCCCGCAGCAGCAGGAAGCCGCACGCCAGCAAGTGCAGCAGACCATTGCCCAGCCGTACAACAACGCGCCGGTCTGGCGCGAGGTGCGCTCCGGCGAGCCGGGATTCACACAGGTCGGCGCCGCGCCGGACCAGGGCGTGCTGATCCAGTCGCGCGGCGAAACCTGGAGGCAGGCGCGCGTGCCGGTGTATCTGATCGGCGGGCTGCTTGTCGCGCTGGCGATGTTGTCGCTGGGCGGCTTCTACGCCATCCGTGGCTCGATTCCCGTCGGCGAAAGCGGATCGAAGATGATGATCCAGCGCTTTCGTCCCGCGGATCGCTACGCGCACTGGACCATGGCCATTGTGTGGGTCACCCTTGCTGTCACCGGACTGATCCTCACCTTCGGCAAGTTGCTGCTGCTGCCGATCATCGGCCACACGCTCTATTCGTGGCTGGCCGTGGCGGCGAAGAACGTCCACAACTTCATCGGGCCGATCCTGATCGTCGGCGTCGTGTGGATGATTGCCCGCTACCTGCGGCACAACTGGTTCAACAAGGAGGACTTCGTCTGGCTGACGAAGATCGTGGGTAACCTGACCGGGCACGAGTACCCCTCGGGCAAGTTCAACGGCGGCGAGAAGATCGTGTTCTGGTTCGTGCTGGTGCTGCTGACGCCGCTGCTGATTCTTTCGGGGTTGGTCCTCAACTTCCCGAACTTCGGCCAGGACCGAGCCACGATGCAGACCTTCAACATCATCCACATGGTGCTGGCCTATCTGGCGATCGCCATGGCTTGCGTTCACATCTACCTGGGCACGATCGGCCAGAAGGGCGCCTATCGCGCCATGCGCGATGGCTACGTCACGGCCGAGTGGGCCAAGCATCACCACGAGCTCTGGTACAACGAAGTCAAGGCGGGCAAGGTGCCCGAGAGTCCGATGGTGCCCGAGGCGGCCGTGCCCGAACCCATCCGCCGCTCGGTCCAGCTCGCTGTCAAATAGATTCATCGGGGGAGTCATGCTGAAGCACATCATCGTTGCGGTTTGCGGGCTGGCCTTCACCGCGGTTGGATCGGCAAAGTTGCCGGCGCCCACCCCAGAGCAGCAGGCGGCGGCGGCGCTGAACGCGGCGAAGGCCGCGCACGCCGGCAAAGTCGACGCCTACAAGCTGTGCCTGTCGCAGGCCAACGTCGCCGACGAGTACATCAAGCAGCAGAAGGCCAATGGCAAGGCCTATGCGCCGGAAGCGACGCCTGCGTGCGTGAACCCGGGTCCGTTCGTGCCGCCGGCGGCGGCCCCGGCCGTGGCCGCTGCCCCGCCACCGCCCGCCGCCCCCGCGCAACCGGCCGCAGCGGCGCCGAAGAAGTAGCGCGATCGCTCCCAGGCAAGAGCGCCCTGCGGGGCGCTTTTGTTTTGGTCGGCGATGTTCCCTGGAACAGGCGGGGAAACCGTCGCGACCTTTGGCTGCCTCGCGTCGTTCAAGGCTTGCCGCCGTCCCAGTCCCCCAGAACCAGGCCGGCGTCATCCGAGTAGCGCGAGTGCGCGGCGCAGGTCGGAGTGCCGGTCACGATCCAGCAAAGCAAGGTTTCACCCGGCGCGCAGAACGCCTGCTGCACGTCCACGTCATCGATCGAAGCGCCGCCCAGCACCTTGGCGCCATAGCCCATCAGGTGCAACGCGTTGACGAAGTTCATCAACGCGGCGCCAATGCACAGCCACTGGTCCCGCGCGGGCACCTCGAGCGTGCCGTCCTCGATGCGGCCGACCAGGGCCAGCAGGCACGGGCCGTTGTGGGCGCGTTCACGCGCCCGCTGCACGTCGGCCTCGTCACAGCCGCGGCGCCGCGCGCCGAGCGCATACAACTCGCCGAGCCTCGCGCGCTGATGCGCTGCGATGTGCACGAACCGGTACGGTCGCAGCGCCTCGTGGTCGGGTGCGCGCAGCGCCAGCGCAGCTGCACGCATCAGCTCTGCGCGTCCGGGTGCCGGAGCGACGAGGTGTTTCGGGCTGATCGAATAGCGTGACGCCAGGTGCATCAGGACATCGGCCGGCTCGGGCCGATCGACTGCCGGCGGACGCTTCATGGACGGATGCTCGGTTGCCTCGGCGCGGGCTTTGCGGCGTCAACCCGCCCGGTTGAATGTGGCGACGAACTCGGCGATGCCGGGCGTGTCGTCCAGGTCGAACTGCGGCAGCGCCGTGTCGAAGCGGCAGTCGGCCGCGATGGCCACGATGTGCGGGTCATGGGGATGCAGCGCGGCCTTTCCGTTGTCGCGACGGAATACCTCCATCTTGGGGATGGCCTCCCGCTTGAAGCCTTCGACCAGCACCAGATCGCATGGGGAGATCCGGTCGACCAGTTGCTGCAGCGACTGCTCCGGTTCGCCGCGCAACTCGCGCATGTGCGCCCAGCGCGCGCTGGATGAGATCAACACTTCCCGGCAACCGGCGCGCCGGTGACGGTAGGAGTCCTTGCCCGGCACGTCGACGTCGAACTCGTGATGGGCGCGCTTGATCAGGGACACGTCGAGGCCGCGCCCGGTCAGCAGGGGGATGATGCGCTCGATCAGCACCGTCTTGCCGCTGCCCGACCAGCCGGCGAATCCGAAGACTTTCATGTGGGGTCGGCCGCTGGTCCAGCGACGCCGGTCCGAGTTGCGTTCGAACCCGGACTTTAGCAATGCCAACGGCAATCCGCGCTGCGGTTCGGTGCACCAGGTTGGATCGCCAGGGCCGACCGCCGGCCGGCGCGCCGCGTGGACGAGGCGGCTCAGCCGCCGTGAGGGTTCACCGCGTCCGCGTCGGCAGGCTCGTCCGTGCGTTCGTGGTGCGGCACAGCGGCGCGCATGGAGACGTCGTACTAGTCCGACCGCCCTAGCGCTTTTGCAGGGCGAATTGCGGCATTTCCCCCTCTCGGAAAGTAAAAATTTGCCTCGCGGTTGCCGATATCTCTCATGAAGCGGGGCCTTGCCCCCAGGGAGACGGCGATGACGGATCGAACCGATACGCAAATCGCATTCGGCGGCGAGTTGAAGATGCTCGCCGGCGTCTGGGCCCTCGTCTGCGTCGCCGTATTGACAACTGCCGCATTGGTGTGAAGAAAACCCGAGAACAGCGCGCGCAGTGGAAGAAGTCGTGAAGTCACGGATCAAGCACGGGTGTCTCGCTCGGCGGCTACACGTACGTGCCGACGAACAACGCGGTGGCGAGCGCGACGAACTGAGCTTCAGCGGTCCGAATCGAGCACGGTGCCGCCGTCGAAGACGGCGGCACCGCTCGCAACGAGTTCCGTCACCTGCTGCCGCACGAACTTCTCGAACGGCATCTGGAAGTAGCGCTCGTTGATCACGCGGAAGTAGCGGGCGCCGGCGACGTGCGCGATCAGGTCTTCCATCGCGACCTTCCGCACCTCCAGCAGATAGAACTTCAGCAGCACCTTGGCCGCGTGGCGCGCATTGCGCTCGAGGCTGGCCGACAGCGCGTCGAGGCGCGCGTGCGCGCGCGCGAGCGCGGCGCCGACGTCCGTGAACGGCGCGCCGTGTCCCGGGATCACGAGGCGCGGCGCGAGGGACTCGATCAGTTCCAGGATCGCGCGCTGCTCGGCGAAGCCGGACTCGCCCTCGAGCTCCGGAAAGATCACGCCGAAGCCGTTTCCCCACAGTGCGTCCGCCGAGATCAGGACGCCTGGCTCGGGCGCCCACAGCACGACCGAGTGTGGGTCGTGGCCGGACGCGGCGTGGACCCGCCACGCGAAGCCGCCCATGCGGACTTCGCTGTCCGGCTCGATCAGTCCGTCGTACGCGAATCGCTCGCACTGCTGTCCGGTTGCGACGAAGGTGAGTTCGTCCTCGTCCCAGCGGGCGACGGCGCCTGCGTGGCCGGGCGGAATGTGGATCGTGGCGCCGAACGCCCGCTGCAGTTCCGCGTTGCCCCCGCAGTGATCGGAGTGCAGGTGCGTGTTGAGGATGCGCGCCAGCGATCGTCCCTGCAGCGCGTGCCGCACCAGTTCCCGCGTCTGCTCCCTGTGCGTGACGTAGCCGGTGTCGACGAGGGTCGCGCTGCCCTCGTCGTCGAACAGCAGCACGTTGTTCGACGACAGCCATCCGCGCTCGAACACGCGGATCGACGGCGGAAGGGAGGCGGTCATCGAACGCCCGCGCAGTCGATGCGACCGCCCGCCGCCCGCAACTCGAACGAGCCGGCCGGGAAGCCGCGCTCACCGCGCACGGCCCGCGCGACTACCGTCATGCCGCCTTCAGTTGACGACGGCGGGCGAGGTCGGCCCACACGGCGCGCTTTGCGCCATCGTCCATGCGGCTCCATCCCGCGATCTCGTCGATCGTCCGCTGACACCCGTCGCACCATCCGGTGCGCGGGTCCATCCTGCACACGGAGACGCACGGCGACGGCACGGGCGAGTGCGTCGCCTCGGGCGGGAGCGTGGATCGGGATTGCGGTGGCATGCGCGGATTTTCGCACGGCAAGGCTGCGCGTCGGGACATGGGGACGCGCGCACGCGGAGCGGTTAAGGAGTTCTTAGTGTCGGCTTACGCATCATTTAGCAGCGAGCCTGTCCACGCGTTCCTAAGCTTCGCTCACCTTCATTCACGAACCCGCGCGAGGAACCGACGCCATGACGAGCGAACGCCACAACATCTACACACTGATCCACAAGGGCCTGCGGGCCTGGATGTGCGATGCATTGACAGCCGTGGGGCGGATGGACCCGCACGATCCCGTGGACGTGGCGGCCGTGCTCGGCGAGGTGCGCGCGTTGCTCGCCGGCTGCGCGAGCCATCTGGAGCACGAGAACGATTACCTTCACACCGCCCTGGAGGCGCGCGCGCCGGGCAGCTCGCTCGTCACAGCCCGCGAGCACGAGCAGCACGAGCGGTCGCTCGCGCGGCTGGAAGAGACGGTGCGCAGCGTTGAACTGACGACGGGATCGGCGCGGGCGGCAGCGGCGATGGGGCTGTATCGACAACTGGCGCTTTTCGTCGCCGGGAACTTCGAGCACATGCACGTCGAGGAGACGCAGAACCACGCGACCCTCACCGCGCACTACAACGAGGCCGAGGTGTTCGCGATCGAGCAGGCGATCGTCGGCTCGCTGGCGCCCGACGAGGCGATGACGGTGATGCGGTGGATGGCTCCGTCGGCTGCGCCGCACGAGCGCGCCGCGCTGCTCGCCGGCCTGCAGCAGAACGCGCCGCGGCCCGCCTTCGAGGCCGTGCTCGACCTCGTCAAGCCCCGCCTCACCGCGCGCGAGTGGGCGAAGCTCGACGCCGCGATCGGGCGCATGCCGCCCGATCGCGACGAGTCGACGGCCGCCGCGCCGGTGAAGGAACTGGCTGCCGCCTGACTCAGCCCGCCTCGACCAGCGTCAGCGGCCGGTCCACGGCGAGGTGGAACCGGCCGCGTCCGGTCTTCTCGATGCGGATCTCGGTCCCGCGTTCGCCGAGGCGGCGCACGAGCAGGATCAGGCGCGCCTCCAGGTTGTCCGTGATGTCGGGCAGGCGGATGCGGGGATCGAGGCGCAGTTCGCGGTTGGTGAAGTCGGTGCGGCCCTTGTCGATGAAGTCCGCGACGAGCTTGCGGAAGATCGCGCCCGCCACGCCCTTGATCAGGTAGTCGTCGCCGATGAAGACGCTGTCGTCGGCCCGGTAGTGCCGCACTTCGAGCGGCTTGCCGCGCGGTTTTCGGGGCCGCGACGTGGCAGCGCCCGGCTCGTCGCCGCCCTCGGCAGCCTGCTGCAGCGTCGCGATCGTCATGCCGAGCTGCGACGCGACCGCGACCAGCGCGTCCTCGTCCTCCCAGTGGAAGCGGCCGTCCTCCGGGCTCTCGACGAAGAGCACGCCCACCGCGCGACCGCCGACGAGCATCGGCGCGGCGAGCTGGCTGCCGGGCTTCGCCAGGCCGGGCAGGGGGATCTCGGTCTCGAGCAGGGCGGCCAGCCCGTCGCTCTCGGCGCTCTTGCGCAGCGCCAGGCTGTACGTGTACTCGCTGGTTCCGTGCGTGATGCGGATCGGAGTGCGCTCGCGCGCCGCGATGCCGATCAGGCCCTGTCCCGCCGGAATTTCCGAGCCGACGCCAGAGGCCGGATAGCCGCGGCTCGCCACCGTGTACAGCCGGTCGTGCGCCGCATCGGTCAGCAGCACCATCGCGTGCGTGATCGCCATGTCGGCGGCGAGCACCGCGAGGACGTCGTCGAGCAGCGTGCGCAGGTCGGTCGCCGTCGACAGCAGGCTCGCGATGTGGCGCAGCGCGCCGAGCAGGTTGCAGCGGGGCGGCGGCGGAGCCAGTTCGGAGCTCGGCAGGCGATCGATCCGCACGACCTCGTAGACGTCGGATCCCTGCAGCCTGAACACGCCGCTCATGCCGGTGTGCGAGGCGATGCCGGCCAGGTTCGCCTTCATCCGCTCGAACAGCGGTCCGCTCGACTCGGTGCGCAGGTAGCGCAGCGAAAGCACGTAGCGGCGTGCGGTCCGCGGGTCGATCACGTACACCGCGGCGTTCGGGTTCGTGAGGATGTTCTCGCGCGTCTTGTTGAAGAACTGGAACGACAGCGCGACGTGCGTGCGGTCGACGAAGTGCACCTGCGACACGTACGTGACGTTCGGCGTGCCGTCGCGCGAGCACGTCGCCAGCACGCTGGGGATCACGCCCTCCAGGCAGCTGCGGATGTCTTCGAGCGACAGCGCGTTCATGGAACAACCGTGCGCGCTCACGGCTTGACCTCGCTCAGCGCGGCGCCCGCGCGCGGCCCCGGCGTCTGGCCGAAGGCGGCCGTGGGCGCGAAGCGGACGGCGAGCACCTGCTGCGGCGTGCACTCGCCCATCTTCCGGATCAGCGGCTCGGGGTAGCCGAGCGGACAGATCTCGATCACCAGGTCGTCGGCGTAGGCGCTGATCACCGGCCAGTCGCCCTCTTCCAGCGGAGTGATGCGCGCGTCGCTGCCCTTCACCTGCACCGACTTGTGCGTGCTCGGCTCGGTGAACACGACGGCCACCTGCGCCGTGGTCCTCAGGTCCGCGAGGACGCGCTCGGCATGGCGCGGCACGAAGATGGCGAACTCGCTTGCATCCGCGCTGATGCGATAGCCGAGGGCGCGGGTCACGGACGGGATGCAGTGTTCGCTGCGCGACGAGATCGACACCGCGACCCGGCGGCCGGCGAGGAATGCGACGACGTCGCGATCGATCATGCGAGCCCTCCTGACCAACGTTCCGACGCCGAGCCGTTCCGCGGAAACCTGCGAAGGCGCGGCCGGGCGGAGCGGCGATTCTAGAGGCGGACGCCGTCCTCTAACATATGGGCGACATGCGGCACCTGCCCAACCTGATCACCGCGCTGCGCTTCGTGCTGATTCCGGTGCTCGTACTGCTGCTGGTCGAGCAGCGTTTCGTGGCCGCCTTCGCCGTGTTCGTCGTGTCCGCCATAAGTGATCTTGCGGATGGCTTGATCGCCCGGCACTGGAACTTCCGCACGCGCCTCGGCGCCATCGCCGATCCGCTGGCGGACAAGCTGACGATGCTGGCCGTCACGATCGTGCTCGCGTCGCAGGCGCTGGTGCCGCTCTGGCTGGCGACCGCGATCGTGGCGCGCGACCTGGTGATCGTCGCGGGCGCGGTGGCATTTCACTTCATCGTCGGCCGCGTCGAGATGGCACCGAGCTGGCTGTCGAAGTTCAACACCGTGCTCGAGTTCAGCGTCCTTTCCGCCCTGCTGGCGGATGCCGCGCGGCTGATCGAGGTCACCGCCTTCCTGCCGCCGCTGTTCGTCCTCGTGACCGCGACCATCGTCGGGTCGGGGATCCACTATGTCTGGACCTGGGGCCGCCGGGCCCTGCGGTCCAGGCGCGCGGCGGCCGCGACAGGGCAGCGTTGAAGCCGACGTCCCGCCTGCCGCTCGATGCCAACGCCTATGCGCTGATACCGATGGCGGGCGCTGCGTTCGGCATGCTGCCACCTGGCGAACGGGCGACGCCGGACTTCGGCCGGGGCGCCGTGCTGGTGGCCGTCGTGCTGGCGGCCACCAGCAGCGCGCTCGTCCAACGTGACGCGACCGCAGGCGTGAGCCGCTCAGCGCCGCTGAGGCTCGGCGGGCGGAGCCCGGCCGAGCGTGCGCCTATTCTCGCCGGCCGACTTCGCGCCTCGAGCGCGGCTCAGCGCGACAACTCACGCCACCCGATGCGACGGACGGTCGTCCCGCCGCTGCCGACGTTCAGGCCGCGGGTTTCCTTCACGCCGGAAGCCCCGGTCGAGATGATCTTCAGCAGGCCCGACGGGAGTCGGACAATCGCGTTGCCCACCGTCAGCGTCCCGGGGCGGGCAATTGCAGCCTCGGACGCGGTAGTGATCTTCTGTCCGTCGCGGTAGTTGAGCTGGTAGATCCAGCTGTCACCACCCGCCGTGCAGGCGTTTGTGTTCGGGATGTTGGTCGTGACGACCAGCGTGCCGAGCGTCAGCTGCAGGTCGATGTTGACGCGCTCCCCGGTCGAGGGGAAGTCGACGTACCACCCCGACTCCGAGGCCCAGTTCACGGAGCCGCCGGTGACCGCGCGCCGAGTGGCATCGATCGACGTGACGGTCTTGGGAACGAAACTGCCGACCGTTCGTGGGTTGCCCCAGGCAGTGCCGTTGTCCTTGATGGCGTAGAGACTGCCCACGTAAGACCAGTTCCCCGGCGGCGACAGCGTGGCCGGATCCTGCAGGTCGGAGACGCCGAGATAGCGCCCGGTGCCGAAGTAGACCACGCGATGGCTGTCCACCTGACCCAGCTCCGGCCGAACCGTGATCGGCTGCGCCGTGCCCGCCGAGTCCTTGAGCGTCGCGAGGCGCAGCACTCCGGGCAAAGTCGTTCCGAGATCGAAACGCCAAGCGTTGCCGAGCAGATCGCCGCCGTACACGTACTGCGTGGTGTTGTCGGTGTCCGGGTTCCTGGCAAAGGCAGAGATCTTGGCAAGGCCGGACGGCTCCGTGGTCGAGCCGACGCCCGTCGCCACCTTGTTGAGCACCGCGCCGGTGCTCGCATCCAGCACGTAGAGGTAGCCGCGGCCGTCACCGGGCGAGACGTTGTTGTAGCCGGACGTCAGCAGCACCACCCAGCGGCCGTCACTCGCGCGCTTGGTCACGACGGGATTGCCGAACGACAGGCCGATGTCCGCGTCGCTGTTCGAGCACAGCGACGAGTCGCTGCAGATTTCCCACAAGAAGCGCGGATTGTCGGGATCGGTGATGTCCAGGGCGTAGTAACCGCGGCCGCCGGCATTCAGCCCGCCGAAGAGAAGCGTGCGCCACTGGCCGGAAACGACGACATCGGCGACAGTCGGCGACCCGTCGACGAAGTATTCGTGCGAGGTCGCGTATGCCGCTTCCGCGAGCCGATGGAGCTTGGGAAGGACCGTGCGCGGGACGAAGGCCCACGATTCGGCGCCGGTCGTGGCGTCGAACGCGTGCAGCATGCCGTCGTTGCCCCCGATGTAGACGACGGCGCGGCGAGAGGCAAGCGACGTCTTGAAGTCGAAGTACGACGGGCTGACCGGGTCGCCGTAGCTGCGGCGCGGCTCGCGCACATAGGCCGGGCGCGAGCCGACCACGTCGCCGAGGACGTATTCGCGCTCCCGGTACAGCAGTTCGTGCTGGCGCTGGCCGCGCAGGAAGTTCAGGAGGTTCTGGCCGCTGTCCACGGCGGAACGTTCGGTTGCGGTCAGGCTCGCGCACTGCGACAGTTGCGCGCACTTGTTGTCGAAGTAGGCCTTCGTCGCGCTGTCGAGGCTGCCCCACGCGAAGGGCGTCAGCGTGCCGCCCACCTGCGTGTAGATGGTCCGGGCGTCGCTCGCCGGCGCCACGCGCCCGTTCAGCAGCGTGCGCGCCGACCACTGCTCGGTGGTCGACACGATGCCGGTCGTCGGGTCGACGCGCTGTGCTGCCAGTTCGCCGTCCCAGCGGGTGGTCCGGTAGGTCGAGCTGAAGATCGCGTTGTCGGTGGCCGTGATGTTCGGGCTGCTGGTTGCCGATGCGGCCGCGGCGCCGACCAGCACCTTCAGGTCGGAGAGCGCCGACACGAGCCCGTTGTAGAGGCTGGTCGAGTCGTTGGCGCTGACGAAGCGGCCGCGGCCGTTGGCGGCGGCGTGCCACAAGTCGTCGATCTTGGCCGGATCGTCGTCGACGGCGGTCGAGTCCGGCGGTACCGGCCAGTTGCAGACGGCGTTGCTCGCGCCCCAGCTGCAGCCCGTGTTGCCGGTCTTGATGTTGTAGAAGTCGCCGGACGTCGCCGTCCCGTATCCCGGCAGGTACTTCATGTAGCCGCCCAGTCCCAGGCCGATCGTGAAGGTCAGCATGTGCTGGGCCGGGTTCGTGTCGTTCGCGGTTCCCGGCACGTTGTTCTCGCTGACGTCGGTGCCGAGCGCGCCGATCGAGCCGGTCGGCCGCAGGTCGGTCGAGTAGTAGTACATGGCGACGTCGGACAGGTTGTTGGTCGAGCCGCTCAGCCCGCCGTCATAGGCGCCGGCAGCCCGCGTGGAGTACCCGGAATTGACGTTGTCGGTGTTGCCGATGGAGCTCGTGCCGTCGAGCCGCACGCCGGCCTCCTTGTTCCAGTAGCCGTCCGTGCTCAGGAGCGCGACGTTGGGTTGGCAGGAGTACTGGACCGGGTCTTCGCTCATCCCGCGGTTGATCAAGTCGGTCCTGCCCGCGAAGTGGCGGCCGACGCGCGAAAGGGCTTCGCGCAGGGGCGTGAAGTCGTTGGGCGTCTGGCTGTAGAGCTTGGCGTACCAGTCGGCGCGATGCGTACCTTCGAAACCATCGATGCGGAGATACTTGCTGCTGGCAACGGGCGAGCCGGGGTTGATCGTGACCAGGCCGACGCGATAGCGACCGTCGATCTGCGTAAAGGCGTAGCCCACGCCGGTTTTCATCAGCTGCATCCGCGTGCTGTAGTACGCGTACCAGTTGGCGAAGTTGGTCATCTCCTCCGCGTAGGTGCAGTTCGGGGCGGCGGCGCAGTCGGTCCGGTTGGGGCGGTTCCCATAGGTCGCTGTTGCCGGGACGATGTCGGTGCGCTGGAACTGGCCATAGCGCGCGTACGTGTGATTGCTCGACCAGCTCCGCTGGCAGCGAGGGCGGCCGCTCGTGCTGCCCGAGACTGCGCTGGTGCTGTTCGCATTGGCTGCGGTCTGGCACCACCGAACGACCGCCGGAAAAGGATACGTCCCCGTCGGCGTGGCCGACAGCGTGCAGCTGACCAGGTCTTCGGTCGTGCAATGCTCGCGCGGAAGAATCGTGTAGTAGAAGGGGTTGCCGGAGCGGGTCCGCGGGTTGCGGAACGTGTTGTTCGGAAAGCCGTCGGCGGTCGCCGTCGAGTAGTTGAACGGGTTCGTCGTATCGATGCCGTTGCGGCGGCAATTGGTCGTGCTGGTGGGGCTGTCGCTGCTGTTCTTGCAGTAGACGATCTCCGGGTAACCGGTGACGATATTGATCGTGTCGTTGTTGCCGAACGCGTCCTTCCGCACCGCGGTCCACGGGGAACCGAAGCTCTGCCGCGGAGTGCCGTCCGCGTTTACGGCGGGGAAGTAGGTCGTTTGCGGGTTGTAGTAGATGTAGTTGAACGCGGCGGAGTACGAGGGCGGGTTGCCTTCGAGGCCGTCCGTGAGCGAGCAGCTCGAACTGCCGCAGCTCTTGTCGACCCGAGGTCCGGCCACCTCCTCCGGCAGGAAGCGTCTCTCCATGCTGCCCGAGTCGTCGAGGATGAACATGATGTTCGGCTTGACGGTCGTCGACAGCGAATAGTTGAGAGGCTGCGAGGCGATGTCCGTCGCGTCGGCCGTGGGGATCGCGAGCAGGCCGGCGATGAGGAGAAGTACGGCGGCACGCATGGGCGCCTCCTAGGGAAGTTCCGCAGAGCCCTCGTCGCTCGACGGCG
>CAWJEE010000029.1:0-10093 GCA_963841815.1 uncultured beta proteobacterium
CGGTCAACGCGGGGCTCGGGGAGCGCAACGCGCAACTGGCGGCGGAAGTCGCCAGCCTGCGCGAGGGCCGCGGCGCCATCGAGGAACGCGCGCGCCACGACCTGAACATGGTCCGCGAAGGCGAGATCTTCTTCCAGCTGATCGGCAGCCGCGCCGATCCGGTGCCGACCGCCGGTTCCCGCTGACGCCGCACCCGGTGGTGGTGGGTGCGTGCGCGAGTCCGGCAGGACCTCACGTTCTGCAGCACCGGGGACCGCGCCCGCGGGCCGTTCAACTCCGGAGGGCGAGCGGCTCGAATTCCGACTGCTCGCGGATCGTGGCCAGCAGCCACATCCAGGCCCCCGGGTTCTGCCGGACGAATCGAAGCCAGCCGGCGACCTGCGCCGCGACGAAACGAGTCCGCGTGTCGCGAATGCGCCGCCGGGCGACGCTGTGGATTGGCGTGCGTCACCTCGTGGATGAAGACGACCGCGCGCTGCGGGCCGTGCAGGTGTTCGTACAGTTCGACGACGTGTTCCCGATTCGTGACGCTGAAGTAGCCGTCGACGCTGTGGCGCATCGCCGTCTTGTGGCTCAGCGGCTTGAAGCGCACGACATAGTGGTCGACGAGGACGGTCTTCGGAACGCAGAAGCTGCGCTGGCTCGCGCCCGAGGCAACTTGCTCAAAGCGCGCGCCGGGCTTCACCGAGGTGGCCAGCAGTCGATTGAACCAGAGCCAAGCCTCGCGATTCTGCTGCGCGAACGAAACCAACCCGGCTGCGAGGCTCTGGGTGAACGCCTCTTCGATGCAGCCCGTCTGGCAGCCAGCGGCTGCGTGGATGAGCCGGACCAGGGCGCTGAAGAACTGGAACGCGAGGCGCTCGCCGGTCAGGGACTCGTGCAGCCAGACCATGCCCTGGCTGAGTTCGATTTCCACCAGTCGCCGCCGGGTGCGCATCGCATCCCGATGCGCATGGACGACCGCGAGCCGGAACGGCCCGACCGTCATCCGCAACGGGAAAGCCGCCTCGGGGGGGAGCCGAACGGCGGTGTGCGGGAAGGAGATCGGGCGCGGCCGGATCGGTGACGAACCGGTGGCGAAGACGGCGGGGCGCATCGTGATGCCTGGACGGCAGGTATGGAACTTCGGCCATGGTACGGCCAACATTCCTGCGGGGCATGCCGTGTTGAGAAGTTGGCTGAGGATACGTTATTAAGCAATTGATATATAAATAGATTCAATCGATCGCTTGAAGGGCCGACGTCCGGGATGCCGCACAAAGAAGCTCCCCGCGGAACTTCACGGAAGCGGCAGAACTTCCTGGCGGTGATAGGACGTGATCGCCGTGGGAATCGCGCTCGGAGTCAGCCGTCTGCAAGTCTGGGCGAGGGCGCCGGCAGGCTTCCCCCGTTCCATCCATCGAGCCGGGAACGACCCGCGCTCGATTCACGCCTCAAGCCACCGCTGTCCCGAACAGGGCACCGACCGCGGCCGTGATGGCCATCGCCAGCGCGCCCCAGAACGTGACGCGCCACGCTCCCTTGACCGCCGAAGCGCCGCCGGCACGTCCAGCCACCGCGCCCAGCGTTGCTAGGAACACCAGCGAACTGCCCGCGACTGCCGCCGGCAGAAAGCCCGCTGGCGCCAGAAGTGCGACCAGCAGCGGCAACGCCGCGCCCGCGGTGAAGCTCGCCGCCGACGAAAGCGCGGCCTGCACCGGCCGCGCGCTCAGCGTCTCGGAGATGCCGAGTTCGTCGCGTGCGTGAGCCCCCAGCGCATCGTGCTCCATCAGCTGCGTCGCGACCTGGTCGGCCAATGCCGCATCGAGCCCGCGCGTGACGTAGATGCCGGCCAGCTCCCGATGTTCGGCGCCTGCATCGGCCGCGAGTTCCGCGCGTTCCCGCGCAATATCGGCCGCTTCCGTGTCGGACTGCGACTTCACCGACACGTACTCCCCAGCCGCCATCGACATGGCGCCGGCGACCAGGCCGGCGACGCCGGCGATCAGGACATCGCCCCGGGCGGCACTCGCGGCCGCCACGCCGATGACCAGGCTGGCGGTGGAGACGATGCCGTCGTTCGCGCCGAGCACCGCGGCGCGCAGCCACCCGATGCGTTCAGTGCGATGACGTTCACTATGCATGCGGGGCATGGGCCGGGACCTCTCCTGTTGGAAGGCGTCGAGGGTTGCCCGGTGCGCGGCCAGGCCAGACCATCGTTCGAAGTGAGCCTACGCGCTCGCTGCGGCACGCAGCTTGCGCTTCGCCAAGGATGCCGAGGGGCTCGTACCTGGAGCATTGCGCTTCGTCCGAAGTTCTTCGGCGACGGTTCGTCTCGCGCGCGAGGATCGCCTCGTTCCCGGCCTCGGACCTCTCGCCGGCGCCGGCCCGCGCCAGACAGATGCCATTCGTTTTGCGGCATCATCGTTCCTTCACCAGCCACGGGGAGCGAACGTGAACCTGCATCGATTGTTGAAGGAGCGCGAAGCGCGGGGACGGCCGCTTCGCGTCGGCCTGATCGGCGCCGGGAAGTTCGGCTCCATGTACCTCTCGCAGGCGCGGCACACGCCGGGCGTGCGCGTCACCGCGATCGCCGACCTCAGCCCGGCCCGTGCCAAGGAGGCGCTCCAGCGCGTCGGCTGGGCGGACGCGGCGATCAGTTCGGTGCGCTTCTTCGACGATAGCGCGCGCATGATCGCCGAGCCGGACGTCGACATCGTGATCGACGCCACCGGTTCGCCGGCGGCCGGCATCGGCCACGTGCTCGCGTGCTGCGAGCATCGCAAGCACATCGTGATGGTGAACGTCGAGGCCGACGCGCTGGCCGGTCCGTTGCTGGCCCGCCGCGCGCAGCAGGCGGGGATCGTCTACTCGCTCGCGTACGGCGACCAGCCGGCGCTGATCTGCGAAATGGTCGACTGGGCGCGCGCCTGCGGGTTCGAAGTGATCGCCGCGGGCAAGGGCACCAAGTACTTGCCGATGTTCCACGCGTCGACGCCCGATACCGTGTGGGGCCACTACGGCCTGACGCCCGAACAGGCGCGCGTCGGCGGCATGAATCCGCAGATGTTCAACTCGTTCCTCGATGGCACGAAAAGCGCGCTCGAGATGGCCGCGGTCGCCAACGCCACCGGCCTCATGGCGCCGGACGGGCTGGCGTTCCCTCCATGTGGCGTCGACGACCTGGCGACCGTGCTGCGGCCGCAGGAAGAAGGCGGCGTGCTGCACCATCGCGGGCAGGTGGAGGTGATCTCCAGCCTGAATCGCGACGGCAGCCCGGTGTTCCGCGACCTGCGATGGGGCGTCTATGTCGTGTTCGCCGGCGGCAGCGACTACGCCGAGCGCTGCTTCAAGGAGTACGGGCTGGTGACGGACCCGAGCGGCCAGTACACCGCGATGTACAAACCGTTCCACCTGATCGGCCTCGAACTCGGCATCAGCGTCGCGAGCATCGGCCTGCGCGGCGAGGCGACCGGCGCGCCGATCGGCTTCAACGCCGACGTGGTGGCGACGGCCAAACGCGATCTTGCCGCGGGCGAGACGCTCGACGGCGAGGGCGGCCACACGGTCTACGGCAAGGTCATGCCCGCGGTCGAGTCGCTGCACCTCGGAGGCCTTCCGCTCGGGCTCGCGCACAAGGTGCGGCTGCTCAACGAGGTCGGCGCCGGCATGCCCGTGCGCTGGGAGGATGTCGACATCGACGAGCGCCAGCCGGCGGTGGCGTTCAGGCGGGAGATGGAGCAGGCGTTCCGCTAGACCGAGGTCGGCTCGCCGGCGCCTCGCTCCTCAGCGCGCGGCGTTCGCCTCGGCGAGGATCGACGCCGCGGCATCCGCGACCACCTGGCAGCCGAGGACGATGTCCTCGTCCCGGCTGTCCTCGGCGAAGTCGTGGCTGACGCCGCCGATCGACGGGATGAAGAGCATCGCCGACGGCAGGCGTTCGGACACGATCCCGGCGTCGTGGAACGCGCCGCTCGGCATGCGCTGCCACAGGCCCGGCGCGTGCCGCTCGGCGGCGGCCTCGATGTGCGATTGCAGGCACGGATCCATCCGGCTCGGCCGGATCGGCGCGCGGGCGCGGACGGCTTCGATGGCGACGCCGCCGCGTGCGTTCATCTCCTCGACAAGGCCGGCGACGACGTGCTCGAAGGCATCGAGGGGCGCGTCCTCCGGATCGCGGAACTGCAGGTCGAGTTCCGCGTAGCCCGGCACGATCGACGTCGCGTTCGGTTCGATGCGCACCCGGCCCATCGTCCAGACGCTGCGCTGCCCCGCGACCTTCGGGAAAGTCTGGTTGATGCGGTACGCGAGTTCGTAGAGCGCGGCGGCCGCGTCCCGGCGGCGCGCCATCATCGTGGTGCCGGCGTGGTTCTGCTGGCCGCGGAGCACGAAGCGGATGCCGCGCAGGCCGACGATGCCCGTGACGACGCCGATCCGGCGTCCCGCGTCCTCGAGGTGCGGACCCTGTTCGATGTGCGGTTCGACGAAGCCGGCATAGCGGACCGGATCCAGGCGCAGCCGCGGCACGCCCGCAAGGCCGGCCTCGCGCAGAGCGTCGGCCAGCGCCGTGCCGCGACTGTCGGCCGCCCCGTCCTCCATCTCCCGGGTCAGCGTCCCGACGAGCGAGCGGCTGCCGAGGCAGCCGACGAAGCGCGCCTCCTCGTCCTGGAACGACACGGCGTCGACCGGCAGGGTGCGCGTCAATGCGTCGGCTGCCAACGCGCGCACGACTTCGAGCCCGTAGATCACGCCGAGCGCGCCGTCGAGCCATCCGCCCGTAGGCTGGGTGTCGGAGTGCGAGCCGACGAGCAGGGCCTTGCCCGGGGAACGTGAACGTCCGAGCACGTTGCCGACGCCGTCGATCGTGGCGTCGAGTCCCGCTTCCTCGTACCTGGCCTTCAGCCAGCGGCGCGCTTCCATGTCGGTCGCGCTGAAAGCGGGGCGCACCACGCCGCGTCCCTGCGCGCCAATGGCACGCAGGGCCCGGAGGTCGGTCAACAGGCGGTCTGGATCGATGCGGGGCATGGTCCGTCATTCTAGGGGCGCATCGAGGATCAGGCTTCCAGCCGGCGCGGGCGGATTAGCCGGATCACGGCGTGGCTGGTCCGACGCCGATGTGCCAACCTCGACGGACTACCGCTGGACGGCGGCAACGGAATTCCTGGAAGAGAGGTCGAGAGATGGACAAGTCGATGGTGAAGGGCGTCGTGATCGGTGGCATCGCGATGGTGGTGCTGACCGGCGGTGCCGTGACCGGCTACAGGGCCATGAATCAGGCGAAGTACGCCGATGTCGTCGGCGTCAAGGAAGTGACGCAGAAGATCACGACGCCGCGCGAGGACTGCAAGCAGGTGCAGGTCCAGAAGCAGGCGCCGGTGAAGGACGAAAATCGGGTGGCCGGCACCGTCATCGGCGGCGTGGCGGGCGGCCTGCTGGGCAGCACGATCGGAGGCGGCACCGGCAAGACGGTGGCGACCGTGGCCGGGGCCGCGGGCGGCGCCTACGCCGGCAACCAGGTCCAGAAGAACATGCAGCAGAAAGACGTGGCGACGACGACCGAGACGCGCTGCACGACGGTGAACGAGACCTCGCAGAAACTGATCGGCTACGACGTGACCTATCGCCTCGACGGCAAGGAGAAGGTCGTGCGGACGTCGTTCCGCCCCGGGCCGCAGATCCCCGTCAAGGACGGCCAGCTGGTGCTGACGCCGCCCGACGCGAAGAACTGAGCGGCGATCGACGGCGGTGCGGCGGCGGCCGGTCGCCCCGCCGCGTTTCCGTCAGTGCCGCGTCCCGTCGTCGGCCTGCGCCGTGTCGCCTCTCGTGAAGAGCTGAGTCACGTCGACGGCGTCGAACGTGTACTGGCGGTTGCAGAAGTCGCAGGTGACGGTGACCGTTCCCTGTTCGTCGATGATCGAATCGACTTCGCCCCGCCCCAGCGAGACGAGCATCCGGCCGATCCGCTCGCGCGAGCAGGTGCACGCGAAGTGCGGGCTCATCGCCGGATAGTGCTCGAGGGTCTCCTGCCAGAACAGGCGATGCAGGACGGCGTCCGGTGGGAGCTTCAGCAGTTCGTCGCTGGTGATCGTCTGTGCCAGGGTGACCGCGCGGCTCCACGCGTCGGTGTCCTCCGTCGCCGCCGTGCCGCCTTCGGACGGCAGGCTCTGCAGCAGCAGGCCGGCGCTGACGCGATCGTCGGCGGCAAGCCACAGTCGCGTGTCCAGCTGCTCCGACTGCCGCATGTAGGCCTGGAGCACGTCGGCCATCGACTCGCCGTCGAGCGGAACGATGCCCTGGTACGGCTGTTGCCCGGGCATCGGGTCGCGCGGGTCGAGCGTGATCGCGAAGCGGCCGCGGCCGTGCCGGTTGATCAGGTCGCGCATCGTCGCGTCGTCGGCGATGTCGCCGCCGGCGATCTTCGCTGTGGCGCGGATCGCGAGGTCCGGCAGGCACTCGACGACCATCAGCTTCACGGGGCCGTCGCCGTGGACCTGCATCACGAGGGCACCGTTGAACTTGATGCTGGTGGCGAGCAGCGCGCCCGCGGCGACCATCTCGCCGAGGAGCCGCGTGACGACCGGCGGGTAGTCGTGCAGCGTCACCATCAGCCGCCACGCGTCCTCGATGCGCACCAGGCCGCCGCGCACCGGCGCGGCCCTGAACAGGAACTTCAGCAGCCGGTCGCTCACCGCGGCGTCGCCGCCTGCTTCTGCACGCGGGCGAGCTCCTCGGCGTACTCGCAATACGTGCCGATCGTGTGACTGATCAGCGCGCGCTTGCGTTCGTCGAGCGGCGCGATCACGCGGGCGGGCTGGCCGCCGTACAGGTGACCCGCGCCGAGCACCTGTCCGGGCGCCGTGCTGGCACCGGCTGCGAGGAAGACGTCGTCCTCGACCACGGTGCCGGGCGCCACGACGCTGCCGATGCCGATCAGGCAGCGGTTGCCGATCGTGCAGTCGGCCATCGTCACGTTGTGCCCGATCGTGGTGTCCTCGCCCAGCACCATGCGCGCACCCGGCGTGCAGCGCAGGATCGAGTTGTCCTGCACGTTGGTGCGGTCGCGGATCACGATTTCGCCGCCTGCCGCGTCGAGTTCGCAGCCGTACCAGACGCTGGTGTGCGGACCGGCGACGATCCGCCCGGCGAGCGAGGCGGTATTGGCGATGAACGCCGTCGGGTGCAGTTGCGGTCCTTCGCTCGAGCCGGGCGATCGTTCCGCTGCTTCCGCGGCGAGTCGCGCGCGCAACTGCTGCCGGCGCTCGGCGAGTTCGTTCGCGCCGATCGCGCGCTGCGCCTTGGCCGGCCTGCCCGCGTAAACGTGGCCGCCCTCGAGCGTCGTGCGTGGATAAACCACGGATCCCCTTTCGATCACCGCACCTGGCTCGATCACGCAGCCGTCGAGGATCACGGCGTCGTCCTCGACGATGCAGCCGTCGCGCACCTCGCACGCGTGAATCACGGCGTTGCAGCCGACGGTCACGCTGTTGCCGATCACGGTGGGGTAGACATCGTGCGCGATGTGGATCGTGGCGCCGTGCCCCAGCGTGAGGTCGTCGCCGGCGCGCACGTAGTGCCCGTCGGCGCGGATCACGCTCGCGGCGCCGAGCCACGCGTCGCGGCCCAGCGTGATGCGACCGACGATCGCGGAATTGGCGCCGACGTGGCGCGGCGGCCCGGCCAGGTCGGGATGGGTGCCGAGGTAGGACAGCAGGTTCGGATGCGGTGCGGACTGCATGGGCGGCGAAGGCGCGCCGAGGGGGGCGCCGTTGTGGGTTGCAGGATCGATTCTGGCACGCGCGGAGCCCGTCCCTCCGTGGCGCGCGGCGCGCTGGCACGGATCAGAAGACCGGGGTCTCCCGGTAGGTGCCCCACACGCTCTTCAATTTCTCGACGATGTCGCCCATCGTCGCGCCGGCCTTCACCAGTTCGATCGTGATCGGCATGATGTTCTGCGACTCGTCCTTCGCCACGGCGACCAGCTGGTCGAGCAGGGCGTTCAGCCTGGCGTTGTCGCGCTCGCGCCGGACGCGCCGGGTGCGGTTGACCTGCCGCTCCGCGGTCGTCGGGTCGTACGGGTGGATCTCGATGTCGTGCTGCGCTTCCTCTTCGACGAAGCGGTCCACGCCGATCACCGGCTTCTCGCCCGACTGCTTGCGCAGCGCCGTCTCGTAGGCGAAGTCCGCGATGTGCTTCTGGAACCAGCCCTGCTCGATCAGCTTGATCGTTCCGCCGCGCTCCTCGACCTCCTTCAGGAGGTCGAAGATGCGCTTCTCGTAGTCGGTCGTCAGCGCCTCGACGTAGTAGCTGCCGCCGAGCGGGTCGATCACGCTGGTGACGTTGGTCTCCTCGGCGATGATCTGCTGCGTGCGCAGCGCCATCTTCATGGCGTCCTCGGTCGGGATCGCGAACGCTTCGTCGTAGCCGTTGGTGTGCAGCGATTGCGCGCCGCCGAGCACCGCCGACAGCGCCTGCATCGCCGTGCGCACGATGTTGATTCTTGTACTGCGGCGCGGTCAGCGTGGCCGCGGCGGTCTGGCAGTGGAAGCGCAGGCGCATCGAGTCCGGATTCATCGCCCCGAACCGTCTCCTTCATGATCTTCGCGTAGCAGCGCCGCAGCGCCCGGAACTTCGGCGACCTCCTCGAAGAAGTCGCCTGCGACACGAAGAAGAACGCCAGCCGCGGCGCGAACTCGTCGACCGTCATCCCGGTCTTCAGCACCTCCTCGACGTAGACGATCAGGTTGGCGAGCGTGAACGCCGCCTCCTGCAGCGGCGACGACCCGGCTTCGCTGATGTGGTAGCCGGAGACGTTGATCGGGTTGTAGCGCGGCAGATTCCTCGCCGAGTACGTGATGATGTCGCGGCAGATGCGGACCGACGGCGCGATCGGGTAGATGTCTCCTTCCTGCGCCACGTACTCCTGAGGATGTCGGCCTGCAGGTGCCCAGATCTTCTCGGGTTGTAGCTGCGCTGCTCGCGAGCGACGTACATCGCGAGCAGGATCCACGGGTCGGGTTGATCGTAGCGACATCGAGAGACCCTCCGAGGGTCGATGTCGGCCAGCAGCGCTTCCATATCGGCGAGCGTGTCGATCGCCACGCCTTCGCGGCCGACCTCGCCTTCGCTCATCGGGTGGTCGGAGTCGTAGCCCATCAGTGTTCGCATGTCGAAGTCGGTCGAGATGCCGGTCTGGCCCTGCGCGATCAGGTACTTGAAGCGCCGGTTGGTGTCCTCTCCGGTGCCGAAGCCCGCGATCTGCCGCATCGTCCAGGTGCGGCTCCGGTACATGGTGGGGTAGGGGCTGCGCGTGCAGGTCAGGCGCCCGGCAGTCCGATGTCCTCGAGCGGCGTCGCGGCGATGTCGGCCGCGCAAGCACGCGCTGACCTGGAAGTCCCCGATCGTGAAGAACTGCTCCTGGCGCTCGGCCTGCTTCTTCAGGAACGCGGCGACCTCGCGCTCCTCCCACTCCTTGGTTTCCTGGCCGACGCGCGCGGCGATCTGGGCATCAAGCCAGTTCATTCGAGTACTCCTTGCGCAATGCGGTGATGACCAGTTGCCGCGCCATCGTGTACGGGTCGCTCGCGCGGTTGGCGAGCGCGGTCGCGAGGTCGGGGCGGACGCGCCCGCGGCCTCCGCGCTGGAATCGTTCGAGCAGGACGGTCTCGGCCGTCTTCTGCAGGCGGAAGTCGGCGACACGGCGGCGCCGAGCCCGCCCAGATCGCGCCGACTGCGACAGTTGCCAGTGCCGCGCGATGGCGTCGATCAGATCGGCCACGCCTTCGCCGGTGAAGGCGCTGACGCCGATCACGGGGATCTTCCAGGTGGTCTTCGGACGGGCGAGGGCGCCGAGCGTCAGCATCTGCTCGAGGTCCATCAGCGTGCGGTTGGCGTCGTCGCGGTCGCACTTCGAGACCACGTGGACGTCGGCGATCTCGAGCACGCCGGCCTTGATGGCCTGGACTCGTCGCCGAGGCCCGGCGCGGACACCACGACGGTGGTGTCCGACGCCCTGCGATCTCGACTTCGTCCTGGGTGATGCCGACCGTCTCGATGATGATCGAGCCGTAGCCCGCCACGTCGAGGATGTCGCAGGCGTCGAGTGCGGCGCGCGCCA
>CAWJEE010000030.1:0-43578 GCA_963841815.1 uncultured beta proteobacterium
GAAGGACCGCAACTGCACCCGACGGCGTTCATCGCCAATACCGCCTCGCTCGCCGGGCGGATCGTCGCCGGTCCGCACACCAGCGTCTGGTACGCGGCCAACGTACGTGGCAGGCGGCGAAATCGTGATCCGCGACCGCACCAACGTGCAGGACAACTCGATCCTGCGCCGCACGCCGGGTGCGCGCATGGTGCTGGGCGAGGACACCACGATCGGGCACAACGTGACGATGGCCGACTGCACGATCGGCAACCGCTGCCTGATCGGCATCGGCAGCGTCGCTCGCCCGGCACCGTGGTCGAGGACGACGTCTTCCTCGCAGCCGGTGCCAGCACGGCGCCCGGACAGGTGCTCGGCGCGGGTCACCTGTACGGCGCAGCCTGCCCCGCGCGTGATCGCGCCGCTCTACGAACGCAAGCGCGCGCTGATCAGTCACACGATCGGCACGTATTGCGAGTACGCCGAGGAGCTCGCCCGCGTGCAGAAGCGGGCGGCGACGCCGCGGTGAGCGACCGGCTGCTGAAGTTCCTGTTCAGGGCCGCGCCGGTGCGCGGCGGCCGATCGAGGACGCGTGGCGGCTGATGGTGACGCTGCACGACTACCCGCCGGTCGTCACGCTCTCGGCGAGATGGTCGCCGCGGGCGCGCTGCTCACCAGCATCAAGTTCAACGGTGCCCTCGTGATGCAGGTCCACGGCGACGGCCCCGTGAAGCTGATGGTCGTCGAGTGCCTGGCCGGCGGACCTCGCGATCCGCGCCACAGCGGGTATCGCCGGCGGCGACATCGCCGACGACGCGACGATGCGCGACCTGATCAACCGGCACGGCCGCGGCCGCGATCACGCTCGACCCGCGCTACCCGATGCCCGGGCAACAGCCGTACCAGGGCATCGTCTTCGACCGCGAGTCGATGGCCGAGCGGCAGTCGGAGCAGCTGGACACTGACTGTGGCTTGCCGCCGACGATCGCGTCAGCGCGCTCGCTGCTGCAGAGCCTGCCGTCCGAAGGCGGCACGGCGGCGACGGAGGACACCGACGCGTGCTGCGCGGTCACCCTGGCACACGATAGCCGACGAAATTCCGCCGAAGCTCCCACCGGACGCCGTCCTGCATCGCCTGTTCTGGCAGGAGACCCTCCAGCACTATCCGGCGATGAGCCCGCACTTCGCGTGCACCTGCTCGCGCGAGCGGATCGGCCGGATGCTCGTCTCGCTGGGCGGGGCGAGTTCGATCATCGACGAACAGGGAACGGTCACCGTCACCTGCGACTTCTGCAACCGCCAGTACACGTTCGACGCCGTCGACGTGCACCAGCCTTCACGAGAGGCGACACGGCGCAGGCCGACTACGGGACGCGGCACTCTACGGAAACGCGGCGGGCGCGCCGCCGCCGCCGCACCGCCGTCGATCGCCGCTCAGTTCTTCGCGTCGGGCGGCGTCAGCACCAGCTGGCCGCGCCGGCCTTGACGGGGATCTGCGGCCCGGGGCGGAACGACGTCCGCACGACCTTCTCCTTGCCGTCGAGGCGATAGGTCACGTCGTAGCCGATCAGTTTCTGCGAGGTTCGGTTCACCGTCGTGCAGCGCGTCTCGGTCGTCGTCGCCACGTCTTTCTGCTGCATGTTCTTCTGGACCTGGTTGCCGGCGCTGCGGCCCCGGCCACGGTCGCCGTCTTGCCGGGTGCCGCCTCCGATCGCGTAGCCGCCCAGCAGGCCGCCCGCCACGCCGCCGATGACGGTGCCGGCCACCCGATTTTCGTCCTTCACCGGCGCCTGCTTCTGGACCTGCACCTGCTTGCAGTCCTCGCGCGGCGTCGTGATCTTCTGCGTCACTTCCTTGACGCCGACGACATCGGCGTACTTCGCCGATCGATCGCCCTGTAGCCATGCACCGCCGGCGCAGCACCACCATCGCCGACTTCGTCCACCACGCCGCCCTTCACCATCGACTTGTCCATCTCTTGATCCTTCCAGGAATTCCGTTGCCGCCGTCCAGCGGAGCCCTTGTTGTCGTCGAGTAGTTGGCACATCGGCGTCGGACCAGCCACGCCGTGATCGGCGTACCCGCCGTGCCGGCTGGAAGCCTGATCCTCGATGCGCCCCAGCAACCACGGACCATGCCCCGCATCGATCCAGAACCGCCCGTTCACCGACCTCCGGGCCCTGCGTGCCATTGGCGCGCAGGGACGCGGCGTGGTGCGCCCCGCTTTCAGCGCGACCGACGTGGAAGCGCGCCGCTGGCTGAAGGCCAGGTACGAGGAAGCGGACGATGCGACCATCATGGCGTCGGCAACGTGCTCGGCCGTTCACGTTCCGCGGGCAAGGCCCTGCTGTCGGCTCGCACTCCGACACGCAGCCGACGGGGGTGGCTCGACGGCGCGCTCGGCGTGGTCTACGGGCTCGAAGTCGGTGCGCGCCGTGGCGACCGACGCGGCGACGCGCGCCCTGCCGGTCGACGCCGTGTCGTTCCAGGACGAGGAGGCGCGCTTCGTCGGTCGCCTCGGCAGCCGCTCGCTCATCGGCGACGCTGACGCCGGAGATGGAAGACGGCGCGACCGACAGTCGCGGCACTGCGCTGGCCGATGCGCTGCGCGAGGCCGGCCTCGCCGGCGTGCCGCGACTGCGCCTGGATTCCGATCGTTATGCCGGCTTTGTCGAACCGCACATCGAACAGGGTCCGCACCTCGAGGACGAAGGACGCCGGATCGGGGTCGTCACGGGCATCGTCGGCCTGCGCGGCATCCGCTTCGTGTTCCGCGGCCAGCAGAACCACGCCGGCACCACGATGATGGCGCGCCGCCGCGACGCGGCCGCCGCGCTCTACGAACTCGCGTACCGCATCAACCAGGACTTCCCGAAGGTCGCCGGGCAGCGCAGCGTCTGGACGATGGGACGCGTGCGCATCGAGCCGAACGCGACGTCGATCGTGCCGGGCTACGCGGAACTCGACCTGCAGTTCCGCGATCCGGAGGACGCGCCCCTCGATGCCTTCGAGCACGTCGTCGCCGGCCTTGTCGAGGAGATGAACGCGCGCGGCGGCGTCGCCATCGAAGCCGTCCGCGCCCGCGCGCCGATCCGGCCGAGCCGGATGGATCCGCGCCTGCAATCGCACATCGAGGCCGCCGCCGAGCGGCACGCGCCGGGCCTGTGGCAGCGCATGCCGAGCGGCGCGTTCCACGACGCCGGGATCGTGTCCGAACGCCTGCCGTCGGCAATGATCTTCATTCCGTCGATCGGCGGCGTCAGCCACGACTTCGCCGAGGACAGCCGGGACGAGGACATCGTCCTCGGCTGCCAGGTGGTCGCGGATGCCGCGGCGTCGATCCTCGCCGAGGCCAACGCCGCGCGCTGAAGGAGCGAGACGCCGGCGGGCCGACCTCGGCCCGGCTAGCGGAACGCCTGCTCCATTTCGCGCCTGAACGCCACCGCCGGCTGGCGCTCGTCGATGTCGACGTCCTCCCAGCGCACGGGCAGCCGGCGCCGACCGCGTTGCGCAGTCGCACCTTGTGCGCGAGCCCGAGCGGAAGGCCTCCGAGGTGCAGCGACTCGACCGCGGGCATGACCTTGCCGTAGACCGTGTGGCCGCCCTCGCCGTCGAGCGTCTCGCCCGCGGCGAGATCGCGCTTGGCCGTCGCCACCACGTCGGCGTTGAAGCCGATCGGCGCGCCGGTCGCCTCGCCGGCGCAGGCCGATGCTCGCGACGCTGATGCCGAGTTCGAGGCCGATCAGGTGGAACGGTTTGTACATCGCGGTGTACTGGCCGCTCGGGTCGGTCACCAGCCCGTACTCCTTGAAGCAGCGCTCGGCGTAGTCGCTGCCGCCGGCGAACACGACATAGACGCCCCAGCGCAGGTCGCGGAACACCGGGCTGCCGTCGCGGTTCAGGCTGGAGATCACCTCCACCTGCCCGCGATGGTGCAGCACGCCGCCTTCTGCCTGCGGCCGCAGCACGGTCGCCAGGTCGTCGACGCCACATGGAGGAAACGCCGAGCCCGTCCGGCGCCATGAGGCCGGTGGCGTTGGCAACCGCGGCCATCTCGAGCGCGCTTTTGGTGCCGTCGAGGAACGAGTTGAACATCTGCGGATTCATGCCGCCGACGCGCGCCTGTTCGGGCGTCAGGCCGTAGTGGCCCCACACGGTGTCCGGCGTCGACGCGTGGATACATCGGCAGGTACTTGGTGCCCTTGCCCGCGGCGATCACTTCGAACCCGCAGGCGCGCGCCCAGTCGACCATCTCGCAGATCAGCGCCGGCTGGTCGCCGTACGCCAGCGAGTAGACGATCCCTGCCTGCTGCGCGCGGCGGGCCAGCAACGGACCGGCCAGCGCATCGGCCTCGACGTTCACCATCACGATGTGCTTGCGATGCTCGCAGCACGCCAGCACGTGGCCGATGCCGGCCGACGGAGACCCGGTGGCGTCGATCACGATGTCGACGTCCGGCTCGGCGATCATCCGCGCGCTATCGTCGAAGAAGCGCACCGAACCGATGGCTGCGTCCGCCCAGCCGACGCGCTGCAGCGCCTCCTTCGCACGGGCCGGGCTGAGGTCGGCGATCGCGGTGACTCGCACGCCCGGCGTGTGCCGTACCTGCGAGAGGTACATCGAACCGAACTTGCCGGCACCGATCAGGCCGACGCGAAGCGGCCGCCCTCGCGCTTCGCGCTCCTTCAACAATCGATGCAGGTTCACGTTCGTTCTCCGTGGCTGGTGAAGGAACGATGATGCCGCAAAACGCTGGCATCTGTTCGGCGGGCCGGGCCGGCGGCTGAGGCGCGGAACAGGCGATCCTCGACCGGGAGACGAACGTGCGAGACCTGGACGAAGCGCGATGCCCAGGGACGAGTTCCTCGGCAGCCTTGGCAAAGCGCAAGATGCCTGCCGCAGCAAGCGCGTAGGCTCTGCTGCGGACGGTCGTCTGACCTTGCGCCGCGCACCGGGCAACCCTCGACGCCTTCCAACAGGAGAGCCCCAGGCCCATGCCCCGCACGCACCGCGAACGGCATCGCACTGAGCGCATCGGCTGGCTGCGCGCCGCGGTGCTCGGCGCGAACGACGGCATCGTCTCCACCGCCAGCCTCGTCATCGGCGTGGCGGCCGCGAGTGCCGCCCGTGGCGATGTTCTGATCGCCGGCGTCGCAGGCCTCGTCGCCGGCGCCATGTCGATGGCGGCCGGAGAGTACGTCTCGGTGAAGTCGCAGGCCGACACGGAAGCGGCCGACCTTGCGCGGGAACGCAGCGAACTCGCTGCCGACGCAGCCGCCGAACATCGCGAAGCTGGCTGGCATCTACGTCAAGCGCGGGCTCGATGCGGCATTGGCCGACCAGGTCGCGACGCAGCTGATGGAGCACGATGCGCTGGGCGCTCACGCACGCGACGAACTCGGCATCTCCGAGACGCTGAGCGCGCGACCGGTGCAGGCCGCGCTTTCGTCGGCGGCCAGCTTCACCGCGGGCGCGGCGTTGCCGCTGCTGGTCGCAGCTTCTGGCGCCGACGTGGGTTCTGCCGGCGGCGGTCGCGGGCAGTTCGCTGGTGTTCCTGGCAACGCTGGGCGCGGTGGCTGCGACGTGCCGGCGGCGCCTCGGCGGTCAAGGGAGCGCTGGCGCGTCACGTTCTGGGGCGCGCTGGCGATGGCCATCACGGCCGCGGTCGGTGCCCTGTTCGGGACAGCGGTGGCTTGAGGCGCGAATCGAGCGCGGGTCGTTCCCGGCTCGATAGATGGAACGGGGGAAGCCTGCCGGCGCCCTCGCCCAGACTTGCAGACGGCTGACTCCGAGCGCGATTCCCACGGCGATCACGTCCTATCACCGCCAGGAAGTTCTGCCGCTTCCGTGAAGTTCCGCGGGGAGCTTCTTTGTGCGGCATCCCAGACGTCGGCCCTTCAAGCGATCGATTGAATCTATTTATATATCAATTGCTTAATAACGTATCCTCAGCCAACTTCTCAACACGGCATGCCCCGCAGGAATGTTGGCCGTACCATGGCCGAAGTTCCATACCTGCCGTCCAGGCATCACGATGCGCCCCGCCGTCTTCGCCACCGGTTCGTCACCGATCCGGCCGCGCCCGATCTCCTTCCGCGCACACCGCCGTTCGGCTCCCCCCCGAGGCGGCTTTCCCGTTGCGGATGACGGTCGGGCCGTTCCGGCTCGCGGTCGTCCATGCGCATCGGGATGCGATGCGCACCCGGCGGCGACTGGTGGAAATCGAACTCAGCCAGGGCATGGTCTGGCTGCACGAGTCCCTGACCGGCGAGCGCCTCGCGTTCCAGTTCTTCAGCGCCCTGGTCCGGCTCATCCACGCAGCCGCTGGCTGCCAGACGGGCTGCATCGAAGAGGCGTTCACCCAGAGCCTCGCAGCCGGGTTGGTTTCGTTCGCGCAGCAGAATCGCGAGGCTTGGCTCTGGTTCAATCGACTGCTGGCCACCTCGGTGAAGCCCGGCGCGCGCTTTGAGCAAGTTGCCTCGGGCGCGAGCCAGCGCAGCTTCTGCGTTCCGAAGACCGTCCTCGTCGACCACTATGTCGTGCGCTTCAAGCCGCTGAGCCACAAGACGGCGATGCGCCACAGCGTCGACGGCTACTTCAGCGTCACGAATCGGGAACACGTCGTCGAACTGTACGAACACCTGCACGGCCCGCAGCGCGCGGTCGTCTTCATCCACGAGGTGACGCACGCAATCCACAGCGTCGCCCGGCGGCGCATTCGCGACACGCGGACTCGTTTCGTCGCGGCGCAGGTCGCCGGCTGGCTTCGATTCGTCCGGCAGAACCCGGGGGCCTGGATGTGGCTGCTGGCCACGATCCGCGAGCAGTCGGAATTCGAGCCGCTCGCCCTCCGGAGTTGAACGGCCCGCGGGCGCGGTCCCCGTGCTGCAGAACGTGAGGTCCTGCCGGACTCGCGCACGCACCCACCACCACCGGGTGCGGCGTCAGCGGGAACCGGCAGGTCGGCACCGGATCGGCGCGGCTGCCGATCAGCTGGAAGAAGATCTCGCCTTCGCGGACCATGTTCAGGTCGTGGCGCGCGCGTTCCTCGATGGCGCCGCGGCCCTCGCGCAGGCTGGCGACTTCCGCCGCCAGCTGCGCGTTGCGCTCCCCGAGCCCCGCGTTGACCGTCTTCTGCGCGGCGAGCTGGCGCTCGAGCTCCGACGCGCGCAGCCACCCTCCCTTGCCGAACCACAGCGGCCACTGGATCGCCAGCAGCAGCACGGCGAGGACGATGGCGACGATCCGCATCGGCTGATCAGCGCACGCTGTAGAACGCGCCGCGGCCGGGATAGCTCGCGACCTCGCCGAGGTCTTCCTCGATGCGCAGCAGCTGGTTGTACTTGGCGATGCGGTCCGAGCGCGACATCGAGCCCGTCTTGATCTGCATCGCGTTGGTGCCGACCGCGATGTCGGCGATCGTCGAGTCCTCGGTCTCGCCCGAGCGGTGGCTGACGACCGCCGTGTAGCCGGCGCGCTTCGCCATCTCGATGGCGGCGAAGGTCTCGGTCAGCGTCCCGATCTGGTTGATCTTGATGAGGATCGAGTTGGCGATGCCGCGCCTGATGCCTTCCTGGAAGATCTTCGTGTTCGTGACGAACAGGTCGTCGCCGACCAGCTGCACGCGCTTGCCGAGCTGCCGGGTGAGGTGTTCCCAGCCAGCCCAGTCGTTCTCGGCCATGGCGTCCTCGATCGACACGATCGGGTACTTGTCGCACCACGTCCCGAGCACGTTGGTCCAGTCGGCCGCCGCGAGCGCCAGCCCCTCGCCTTCCAGGTGGTACTTGCCGTCCTTGAAGAACTCGCTGGCAGCGCAGTCGAGCGCCAGCGCGACCTGCTCGCCCGGAACATAGCCGGCCTTCTCGATGGCCTGCAGGATCAGCTGGATCGCCGCCTCGTGGCTCTTGACGCTCGGCGCGAAGCCGCCCTCGTCGCCCACCGCGGTGCTCATGCCGCTGTCGTGGATCAGCTTCTTCAGCGCGTGGAACACCTCGGCGCCGTAGCGCACCGCCTCCGAGAACGTGGGCGCGCCGATCGGCACGATCATCAGTTCCTGCAGGTCGAGGTTGTTGTTCGCGTGCGCGCCGCCGTTGATCACGTTCATCATCGGCACCGGCATCTGCATCTGAGCGCTGCCGCCGAAGTAGCGGTACAGCGGCAGCCCGACCTCCTCGGCGGCCGCCTTGGCGACGGCCATCGAGACGGCGAGCGTCGCGTTCGCGCCCAGCCGCATCTTGTTCTCGGTGCCGTCCAGCTCGATCAGGCTGTGGTCGAGGAATGCCTGCTCGTTCGCTTCCAGTCCCATCACTGCTTCGGCGATCTCGGTGTTGATGTTCTCGATCGCCTTCTGCACTCCCCGGCCGAGGTACCGTCCCTTGTCGCCGTCGCGCAGTTCGATCGCCTCGCGCGATCCGGTGGACGCGCCCGATGGCACTGCCGCGCGGCCCATGACGCCGCTCTCGAGCAGGACGTCACACTCGACGGTCGGGTTGCCGCGCGAATCGAGGATCTCGCGGCCGATGATGTCTACGATGGCACTCATGTTGTCGTTGAGGTCTTGTTCGGAAGGGTTCAGGCCGTCGGCACGCCTTCGACCAGGATCGCATTGAAGAACTCGGTGGCGCCGGCGCGCCTGGCGCGCACCTGTCGATACTGCTCGCCGTCGTACCAGGCCTTCGCCTGTTCGTAGCTCGGGAACTTGAGGACGGCGACGCGGACCGGATTCCAGCTGCCCTCCAGCGTCTCGGACTTGCCGCCACGGACGAGGTACTCGCCGCCCGCCGCGGCGATCGTCGCCGGTGCGGCCGCCATGTACTCCTTGTAGCGCTCGGGATCGGAGATCTTCATTTCGACGACGACGTAGCCGGCAGCCATGGGCGCGCTCCTCAGCGGAAATCGGCTTCGATGTAGCCGTTCTTCTTCGTGACACGGTCGAGTTCGACCAGGGTCGACGAACAGGTCCTTCATGCGGTCGAGCGGCACCGCGTTCGGGCCGTCGGACTTCGCCTCGGCCGGGTTCGGATGGGTCTCCATGAAGAGGCCGGCCACGCCGACCGCCACCGCCGCGCGCGACAGCACCGGCACGAACTCGCGCTGCCCGCCGCTCGACGTGCCCTGCCCGCCGGGCAACTGCACCGAGTGCGTGGCGTCGAACACCACCGGCGCGCCGGTCTCGCGCATGATCGCGAGCGACCGCATGTCGGAGACGAGGTTGTTGTAGCCGAACGAGACGCCGCGCTCGCACGCCATGAAGCTGTCTTCGGGCAGCCCCGCCTCGCGGGCGGCCTCGCGCGCCTTGTCGATCACGTTCTTCATGTCGCCGGGCGCGAGGAACTGGCCCTTCTTGATGTTCACCGGCCTGCCGCTGACGGCGCACGCGCGGATGAAGTCGGTCTGGCGGCACAGGAAGGCCGGCGTCTGCAGGACGTCGACCACCGCGGCGGCGGGCTGGATCTCGTCGACCTCGTGCACGTCGGTCAGCACCGGAACGCCGACCTGGCGCTTGACCTCGGACAGGATGCGCAGGCCTTCTTCGAGCCCGAGGCCGCGGAAGCTCCTGCCCGAGCTGCGGTTCGCCTTGTCGAAGCTCGACTTGTAGATGAAGGGAATGCCGAGCGCGCCCGTGATCTCCTTGAGCCGGCCGGCGACGTCGATCGCCAGCGCCTCGGACTCGATCACGCACGGCCCGGCGATCAGGAAGAACGGACGATCGAGTCCGACGTCGAAACCGGCCAGCAGCTCTCATGCAGCGGGACCTTCCTGCGACTCTGCGCGCGGCTGCCCGTGGCGGCCCTGCCGGTACGACAGTGCGGCGTGGATGAACGCGCTGAACAGCGGATGGCCGGTGCGCGGCGTGGACGTGAACTCGGGGTGGAACTGCACGCCGATGAAGAACGGGTGCATCGGCAGTTCCATGATCTCCGGCAGGTTCTCGGTCGGGGTGCGCGCCGACACACGGTAGCCCTGCGCCTCGAGCTGCGGGACGTAGACGTTGTTCACCTCGTAGCGGTGCCGGTGCCGCTCGTTGACCTCCGGACCGTAGATGCGCGCGGCCAGCGTGCCCGGCTGCACCGGGCACTTCTGCGAGCCGAGGCGCATCGTGCCGCCGAGGTCGGAGGTCGCGTCGCGCCGCTCGATCCGGCCGGTGCGGTCCATCCACTCGGTGATCAGCGCGACGACCGGATGCGGCGTGTCGGGATCGAACTCGGTGGAGTTGGCGCCGGCGAGCCCGACGACGTTGCGCGCGAACTCGATCGTCGCGAGTTGCATGCCGAGGCAGATGCCGAGGTACGGGACGCTGTTCTCGCGGGCGAAGCGGATCGCCGCCATCTTGCCCTCGGTGCCGCGCTTGCCGAAGCCGCCCGGAACGAGGATCGCGTCGAGGCGTTCGAGCCCGGCCGTGCCGTCGCGCTCGATCTGCTCCGAGTCGATGTACTCGATGACCACCTTCGTCCGCGAATGAATGCCGGCGTGCCGGAGCGCTTCGTTCAGCGACTTGTACGAGTCGGACAGGTCGACGTACTTGCCGATCATGCCGATCCGAACTTCGTGCAGCGGGTTCTCCAGCGCGTTGATCAGCTTGTCCCACGCCGACAGGTCGGCGGGGCGCGACACCATCCCGAGCGTGAAGCAGACGATCTCGTCCATGCCCTGCTGGTGCAGCATGCCCGGGACCTTGTAGATCGAGTCCGCGTCCCACACCGAGATCACGGCGTTCATCGGCACGTTGGAGAAGAGCGAGATCTTCGCGCGCTCCTCCTCGGGGATCGGGCGATCGGCGCGGCACAGCAGGACATCCGGCGAGATTCCGATTTCGCGCAGCTTCTGGACGCTGTGCTGCGTCGGCTTGGTCTTCAGCTCGCCCGCCATCGGGATGAACGGCACCAGCGTCAGGTGCACGAAGCAGCACGAGCCGCGGCCCAGCCGCAGATTCATCTGCCGCGCTGCTTCCACGAACGGCAGCGACTCGATGTCGCCGACCGTGCCGCCGATCTCCACGATCGCGACGTCGGCCTTGCCGTCCCACGCGGCCTTCGCGCCGCGTTCGATGAACTCCTGGATCTCGTTGGTGACGTGCGGGATCACCTGCACCGTCTTGCCGAGGTACTCGCCGCGCCGCTCCTTCTTGATCACGGACTCGTAGATCTGTCCGGTCGTGAAGTTGTTCACCTTCCGCATCTTGGCGGAGATGAAGCGCTCGTAGTGCCCGAGGTCGAGGTCGGTCTCCGCGCCGTCCTCGGTCACGAACACCTCGCCGTGCTGGAACGGCGACATCGTTCCGGGATCGACGTTGATGTACGGATCGAGCTTGAGGAGAGTGACTTTGAGGCCGCGCGATTCGAGGATCGCGGCGAGGGAGGCGGCGGCGATCCCCTTGCCCAGGGAGGAGACCACGCCACCGGTAACGAACACGTATTTCGTCATCGTTTCCGCACTGCCCCATTGGCCTGAGGCGAGGCGTTACCGGTAAAGCGGCAGTATACAGAGCCGGCCGCCGGCAGCCGCCGACATCGTGCCCGTGCGCGAGGCGAAAAGCGGCTCGCCGGAAAGCGGTCCCGTGCTAGTCGACGGCCACTCCGCGCTGCGCGAGCACGCTGCGCGCACGGTCCGGATAGTCGGTGATGATCCCGTCGACACCGAGGTCCAGCGCTCGCTCGATGTCGGCGGGTTCGTTGACCGTCCACGCAACCACCGCCAGGCCCAGCCCGTGCGCCTCGGCCACCAGATCAGGGGTCAGGTTGCGCCACAGCGGCGACCAGGCAGCGCACCCGGCCGCCTGCACGGTCCGCGGCAGCGAGCCGCCGTAGTCGGCTCGCTTCAGTCCATCGTGCCACGGCGACGCTCCACTCGCGTCCTCGCGCACCGTGTTCATGCCCTTCGCCTCGATCGTCAGGCAGACGGTCCGAATGTACGGTGCGACGCGCTTCAACGTGCGCAGCGTGCGCCAGTCGAACGACTGCACGGTCACGCGCTCGGTCTTCTCGGCCGACCGGCATCTCGCGCGCGACGGCGCGTGCGAACTCTTCGGCCGGACGCGGTCGGCACGGCATTGACAGGCGTCAGCTTGGTCTCGATGTTGAAGCGAACCGGACGGCCGCCGGGCGATCGGGCGTCGCGCGCGAGCGCGAAGAGCTGGGCCAGCGTCGGGATGCGTTCGCCGTCCGCCGCGACCTGCTGCGCCCAGGACTTCGCGTACTCATGCGACGGATCGATCCGGCCGACGTCGTACGCGCGCAGCTCGGCCGCCGTCAACGAGCGGATCGGCGCGCCGTCCGCCGACAGCCAGCGTCCGTCGCCGGTGCGCGTCAGCGCGCGGTTCAGGGCCGGGTCGTGCGACAGCACCAGCACGTCGTCGGACGTCAGGGCGAGATCGGTCTCGAGCGTCGTGACGCCGATGTCGATCGCCTTCCGGAATGCGGCAAGCGTGTTCTCCGGGGCGAGTCCGCGCGCGCCCCGGTGGCCCTGCAGGTCGATGGCGGTCGCCGGTGGCGCCACCGCGAGGGTAGCGGCCACCGCAGCCGCGAACAGCCGCCACGCGCGCGACATCGGCGCGCCGCGCCGGATGGATGGAAGCACCTTGCGCATGGCGCAAGGTAGCCGATCGGACGTGGCGACGGCAATGGTCCCGTCGTGCTGCCACGGCACCGGAGAACTTCGGGCAGCGATCTCCTCCTGTCGAGGCAGCCGGCGGACCGCGCGGTAGCATCCGTCGTCGCTTCCCTCTCGCCTTCGATGCCCCCTGCCCGTTCCACGCGGCTTGCGCTGGTCGATGTGCTGCGCGGCTTCGCCGTCGCGCAGATGATCGTCTACCACTTCATCTACGACCTGAACCACTTCGGCTGGATCACGCTGACGATGACGCGCGACCAGCCGTGGGTCGGGTGGCGCACGGCGATCGTGACGCAGTTCCTGCTGCTGGTCGGCGTGAGCCTCGTGCTGCGCATGTCGTTCAGGCCGGGCCTCGGCGACTTCCTGCGGCGCTGGGCCGAGGTGGCGGCGGCCGCGGCCCTCGTGTCGCTCGGCAGCTGGCTGATGTTCGGACCGCGCTTCATCTGGTTCGGCATCCTTCACTTCATCGCGCTGGCGCTGTTGATCGCGCGACCGCTGGTGCGGCTGGGCGCGTGGAATCTGGCACTGGCCGTCGTCGCCTTCGTCGCGTGGCTGGTGTACGCCGACCCCGCGTTCAACGCGACGCCGGCGAACGTGATCGGCTTCGTCACGCAGAAGCCGCGCACCGAGGACTACGTGCCGCTGTTCCCGTGGCTGGCAGCCCGTGCTCGCGGGCGTCGGGCTCGGCACGCTCTGGCAGCGCGCGGGCTGGCGCGTGCCCGGGCGGCTGGCGCCGCTCGAGCAGCGCCCGCCGCGCGTGCTGATGTTCCTCGGAACGTGGGCGCTGACGGTGTACCTCGTCCACCAGCCGGTGCTGATGGGCGCGATGATGCTGCTGAAGAAACTCGGCCTGTAGCGAATCCGGGCCGCGTTCAGGCTCTCGCGCGCGTCGGCCTGCATCACGACCGCCCGCGCGGGCGGCTCGCGGCGCAGCCATTCCGGCTGCAGCGTGATGTGGTCGATGTGGAAATCGCGGCGCAGGATGAAGCGCGCCTGATGCAGGATGACCGGCCAGCGCTCGATGTCGTCGACCAGCACGTGCGCCGACAGCGCCGACTTCCCCGGCACCATCGCCCACACGTGCAGGTCGTGCACCGAGAGCACGCCCGGGATCTTCGCGAGCGTCTCGCCGACGCGGCCGTACTCCACGCCCTCCGGGACGCTGTCGAGGAGCACCAGCGTCGTCTCGCGCAGCACGCCAAAGGTCGACCGCAGGATCAGGCCGCCGACCAGCATCGACAGCAGCGGATCGACCATCAGCGGGCCGCCGAAGTAGATGATCGCGCCGGCCGCGATGGCGGCGACCGAGCCGAGCAGGTCGCCCATCACGTGGATGAACGCCGCGCGCGTGTTGACGTTCTCGCGGTCGCGCGACAGCGATCCATGCGACGACAATGTTGACGGCAGGCCGATGAGCGCGATGGCGAACACGCCGAGTCCCTTGACGGGCACCGGCGTGCTGATCCGGTCGAACGCCTCGAAGAAGATCCAGGCGACGACCGCGAGCATCGCGATCGCGTTGACGAAGGCCGCGATCACCTCGACCCGCGCCAGCCCGAACGAGTGGCGGTCGGACACCGGACGGCGCGCGATGATGTTCGCCGCGAGCGCGAACAGCAGCGCCGCGGAATCGGTGGCCATGTGCCCCGCGTCGGCCAGCAGCGCGAGCGACCCTGACCACAGGCCTCCGATCACCTCGACCATCGCATACCCGAAGGTCAGCGCGACGGCGATGCCGAGCGCATTGCCCGCGCGCCGCGGGCGAGCGATGGCCGTAGTGGCTGTCGCCCCGCCCGTGCTCCGTCAGGTGGTCGTGCGAGTGCGCGGCGCTCATCGCGCCCTCCCCGCGTGTCGCTCAGGCCGGCACGTTCAGGTGGGACAGGTGCACGTGGCAGCCGGTCTTCAGGCGGATTTCCTCGACTCCGACGCCGGGCGCGAGCTCGACGCCCTTCAGGCCGTCGGCCGTCACGTCGAACACGCCGAGGTCGGTGACGAGGCGGTTCACGACGGCCTTGCCCGTCAGCGGCAGACGTGCACTCCTGCAGGATCTTGTGCTCGCCGTTCTTCGCGCAGTGCTCCATCAGCACGACGACGCGCTCGACGCCGGCGACCAGGTCCATCGCGCCGCCCATGCCCTTGACGAGCTTGCCGGGGATCATCCAGTTGGCGAGGTCGCCCTTGTCGCTCACCTGCATCGCGCCGAGGATCGCCAGGTTGATGTGCCCGCCGCGGATCATCGCGAACGAGTCGGCGCTCGAGAAGTAGCTCGAGCCGGGTTGCGCGGTGACGAGCTGCTTGCCGGCGTTGATCAGGTCCGCATCGATCTCGCTTTCGAGCGGGAACGGGCCGATCCCCATCAGGCCGTTCTCCGACTGCAGCATCACGTGGACGCCCGGCGGGATGTAGTTGGCCACCAGCGTCGGCAGGCCGATGCCGAGGTTGACGTAGAAACCGTCCTGCAATTCCTGGGCGGCACGCGCCGCCATTTCTTCACGGGTCCAGGGCATTGTCTTCTCCTACTTCGCGCGCACGGTGCGGTTTTCGATGCGCTTCTCGGGCGACTTGTTCAGCACGAGGCGCTGCACGAACACGCCGGGGGTATGGACGTTGTCGGGCTCGATCGCGCCGTTCTCGACGATCTCCTCGACCTCGACGACCGTGACCTTGCCGCACATCGCGACGACCGGATTGAAGTTGCGGGCCGTCTTGCGGTACACGAGGTTGCCCTCCTGGTCCGCCTTCCACGCCTTCACGAGCGAGACGTCGGCGCGGATGACACGCTCCATCACGTACTCCTTGCCGCCCCACACGCCGTCGAACACCTGCGTGGGCTTGCCCTCGGCGACGATGGTGCCGAAACCGGTGCGGGTGAAGAACGCCGGGATGCCGGCGCCTCCCGCGCGCATGCGCTCGGCCAGCGTGCCCTGCGGCGTGAACTCGAGTTCGAGTTCACCCGACAGGAACTGCCGCTCGAACTCCTTGTTCTCGCCCACGTAGGACGAGATCATCTTGCTGATCTGGCGCGTCGTGAGCAGCAGCCCGAGTCCGAACCCGTCCACGCCCGCGTTGTTGCTTACGCAGGTCAGGTTCTTGACGCCGCTGTCGCGCAGCGCGGCAATCAGAGCCTCGGGGATGCCGCACAGCCCGAAGCCGCCGACCGCGATGGTCTGCCCGTCCTTCACCACGTCGGCGAGCGCTGCCGCCGCCGAGGGGTACACCTTGTTCATCGTTCCTCCCGCTTTCGAATGCCGCGAATCTTAAGTGATCGCCTGCCGCACCTGTTCCGGCCACGGCAGCGACTTCCCGGCCGTGTAGTCGTACCACACGAGCACGCTGCGACCCGTGGCATAGGTCACGCCGGGTTCGCTCTTCTTCTCGATGGTGATCGACATGTCGACGCTGCTGCGGCCGATCCGCTCGACCACCTGCCGGACCAGCGCGACGCCCGGATACGTCATGGCCCGCACGAAGTCGCACGACACGTGGGCGAGGATGCACGCCTCGCCGGTCGGCAGCGTCGGCAGGTCGAACTGCTGGAACCACTGGATCCGCGCTTCTTCCATCAGGCGGAAGTACATCACGTTGTTCAGGTGAGCCATGGCGTCCATGTCGCCCCAGCGCAAGGGCACCTCGAGGACGAAGTCCTTCATGCCCTCCCCCGTCTTCCCGGACGCCATGGCGCAAGCCGCCTCATGTGGAACGCCTGCGGCGTTGCATCCATGTCGCCCCGGCGCAGCGGCACTTCCAGCACGAAGTCCTTCATGCCCGCACCCGTCTACGCGACCGACAGTCCGTCGTCGACCGTCAGCACCGCGCCGTTGATGAACTGCGACTCGTCCGCGACCATCAGCAGCAGCGCGCCGTCGAGGTCCTCGGGCCGGCCGACGCGCTTGCGCGGCAGCATCTGCATGAGCTTGTGCCCGGCCTCGGTGTCCCAGTGCGCGTCGTTGATCTCGGTGCGGATGTAGCCGGGGCACAGCGCGTTGACGTTGATGCCGTAGCGCCCCCACTCGAGCGCCTGCGCCCGGGTCATCTGGATCACGGCCGCCTTGCTGATGCAGTAGACGCCGATCTGCGGCAGCACCTGCAGGCCGGCGACCGAGGCGATGTTGACGATGCGGCCGCGGAAGTCGGCCTGACCCTTGGCGCGCACGATCATCCGGCGCGCGACCTCGCGCGGCGACGAAGAACGCGCCTTTCAGGTTGGTGTTGAGGACGTAGTCGAAGTCCACCGGCGTCACGTCGACCAGCCGCTGCGTGGTCGACACGCCGGAGTTGTTCACGAGGATGTCGATCGGCCCCACTTCGCGCTCGGTCCGGTCGACCGCTTCCCGGATCGAGTCCGTGGTCGGTCACGTCGAGCGCCACGACGTGGGCCGCGCCGCCCGCGGCCTCGATCTCGGCACGCAGGTCCTTCAGCCGCTCGACCCGGCGCGCCGCGAGCACGGTCAGGGCGCCGTTGGCGGCCAGCACCCGCGCGAAGCGCGAACCCAGGCCGCTGCTCGCGCCGGTGACCAGCGCCACTTTTTCCTTCAGATTCGTTCGCATTGCCGGTGCTCCCCTCTCCCGAGGCGATGATCGCACAGTCGATTGCGGCCTCTAGCCGATCTCCGGGACAATTCGGCCGGAACGAGGCACAGCGAGGAGCGTCATGGCGGACAGCCAGCAGGTCGAGCGCGAAGCGATGGAGTACGACGTGGTCGTGGTCGGCGGGGGCCCGGCCGGGCTCGCCGCCGCGATCCGCGTGAAGCAGCGGGCCGCCGAGGCCGGGCGCGAGGTGTCGGTCTGCGTGCTCGAGAAGGGATCGGAGATCGGCGCGAACATCCTGTCGGGCGCCGTGATCGATCCGATCGCGCTGAACGAACTGTTCCCGAACTGGAGGGAACTGGGCGCGCCGCTGACCACGCAGGTGACCGAGGACCAGTTCTTCGTGTTCTCGGAGGGCACGGCCACCGCCGTGCCGCACGCGGTCGTGCCGGCGGCGCTGACCAACTCCGGCGACTTCTACACCGGCAGCCTCGGCAACCTGGTCCGCTGGCTGGGCCAGCAGGCCGAGGGCCTCGGCATCGAGATCTTCCCCGGCTTCGCGGCCGCCGAGAGTGCTGTACGACGAGAACGGCGCGGTCAGGGGCGTGGCCACCGGCAACATGGGCATCGGCAAGGACGGCCAGCCCACCGGCAACTTCCAGCCCGGCGTCGAACTGCACGGCAAGTACACGCTGTTCGCCGAGGGCGCGCGCGGCCACCTCGGCAAGCAGGTCATCGCGAAGTTCCGGCTCGACGCCGGCCGCGACCCGCAGACCTGGGGCATCGGCATCAAGGAGATCTGGGAAGTCCAGCCGGACAAGTTCAAGGCGGGACGCGTGGTGCACAGCATCGGCTGGCCGCTCGAGGCGGACACCTACGGCGGCGGCTGGATGTATCACTTCGGCGAGAACCTCGTGTCGGTCGGCTTCGTCGTCGGCCTCGGCTACAGCAACCCGTACCTGTCGCCGTTCGAGGAGTTCCAGCGCTACAAGACCCATCCGCTGGTGCGCGCCACGCTCGAAGGCGGCAAACGGCTCGAGTACGGCTCGCGCGCGATCAACGCGAGCGGCCTGCAGTCGCTGCCGAAGCTCGTCTTCCCGGGCGGTGCGCTGATCGGCTGCGACGCGGGCTTCCTCAACGCGCCGCGCATCAAGGGCAGCCACGCAGCGATCAAGAGCGGCATGCTGGCGGCCGACGCGGCGTTCGATGCGCTGGCGTCCGAGCGGCAGCGCGACGAACTCGCGGCGTACCCGCAGGCGTTCGAGGCGAGCTGGCTGCACGACGAACTGCATCGCGCGCGCAACTTCAAGCCGCTGCTCGACAAGGGGCTCTTCTGGGGCGGCTTCCTGTTCGGGCTCGACCAGATCGTGTTCCGCGGCAAGGCGCCGTGGACGCTGCACCGGAAGTTCGCCGACCACGAGAAGCTGAAGCCGGCGTCGCAGTGCCGGCCGATCGCCTATCCGAAGCCCGACGGCAGGCTCACGTTCGACCGGCTCTCGTCGGTGTACCTCGCGAACACGAACCACGAGGAGAACCAGCCGGCGCACTTGACGCTGAAGGACGCGTCCGTGCCGACGTCGATCAACCTGCCGATCTACGCCGGCCCCGAGCAGCGCTACTGCCCCGCCGGCGTGTACGAGTTCGTGAAGGGCGACGACGGCCGCGACAAGCTGCAGATCAACTTCCAGAACTGCGTGCACTGCAAGACCTGCGACATCAAGGACCCGACGCAGAACATCGTCTGGGTCACGCCGGAAGGCGGCGGCGGACCGAACTACACGAACATGTAGCGTGGCACGGCCGGGGCCGAGGCGCCGGCTGAGGCGGTTCAGCGGCCCGGCCTCGGAGGCCGGCCGGCGCGACCATTCGCCGCGCAGCGTCTTCTCGAGCCAGAAGGCGCCGACCATCGTCTTCACGTCGGTCACGGCTCCGTCGCGCACCCACTCCAGCAGCTGCCGCCAGGGCGCCTCGAACACCTCGAGCGTCTCGCCGGCGTCCAGCGTGGCGTCGCCGTTCCGCTCGAGGTCCTCGGCGAGGTAGATCTCGATCTTCTCGTCGGAGTACGCGATCGCGTTGTGCAGGCCGCCGAGATAGCTCCAGCGGCGCGCGGTGTAGCCGGTTTCCTCGAGCAGCTCGCGCCGCGCGCACTCGAACGGCGGCTCGCCCGGATCGATCTTGCCAGCGGGAAACTCGACGATCGAACGGCCGAGCGGATAGCGGAACTGGCGTTCGAGCAGCACGTGCTCGGCGTCCAGCAGCGGGATGATCATGACGGCGCCCGGATGGCGCAGGTACTCGCGCGTGCCCCGGTGCCCGTCGGCCGACTGCACGTGGTCGACGAAGAGCTTCAGGAACACGCCCTCGAACACCAGGCGGCTGTCGAGGGTGCGCTCGGCGAGCGGATCGTCGGACGACTCGGTCATGGTTCCCGCGTTCCAGCCGGCACCGCGCGGGCTAGCCGCCCAGCGCGCGCTGCACCGCGTCGGCGCAGAGCTTCAGCAGGTACTGCGGCAGGATGCCGAGCACGAGCACCAGCGCGCCGTTGATCGACAGCGCGACGCGCATGTCCGTTGTCGCCGCGATCGGCACCGCCGCGACCGACGCCACCGGCTCGTCGAAGTACATCGCCTTGACGACGCGCAGGTAGTAGAACGCGCCGATCACCGAGAACACGACCGCCAGCACGGCCAGCCACACCATGGCCGACGTGACGCCGTCGACGAGCAGCGCCTGCAGCACGACGAACTTGGCGTAGAAACCGACGGTCGGAGGAATGCCCGCCAGCGAGAACATCAGCAGCAGCATCACGAACGCGTACCACGGACTGCGGCGGTTCAGGCCCTTCAGGTCGGCGATCTCCTCCGCCTCGAAGCCCTCGCGCGCCAGCAGCAGGATCACGCCGAAGGTGCCGAGCGTCGTCAGCGCGTAGGTGATCACGTAGAACATCGCGGCGCTGTAGGCGGTCGCCGTGGATGCCGGGTCGCCCTTCGTGACGCCCGACAGCATCGCGAGCAGCATGAAGCCCATCTGCGCGATGGTCGAGTAGGCCAGCATGCGCTTCAGGTTGGTCTGCGCGATCGCGGTGAGGTTGCCGAGCACCAGCGACGCGACCGCCAGCACGATCAGCATCTTCTGCCAGTCGACCGCGAGCGGCAGCAGGCCCTCGACCAGGATGCGGTAGGCGACGGCGAAGATCGCGAGCTTCGGCGCGGACCCGATCAGCAGGGTCACCGGCGTCGGCGCGCCGTGATAGACGTCGGGCACCCACATGTGGAACGGCACCGCGCCGAGCTTGAACGCGAGGCCGGCGATCACGAAGACCACGCCGAGCACCAGCGACACGCGGCTGGCCACCTGCCCGGTCGCGACGCGGCGCGCCAGCTCGTTGATGTCGAGCGTGCCGCTGCCGCCGTACAGCATCGACATGCCGTACAGCAGGAAGCCCGACGCCAGCGCGCCGAGCACGAAGTACTTCATCGCCGCTTCGCTCGAGCGCGCGTCGTCCCGCCGCAGCGCCACCAGCGCGTACAACGACAGCGCCTGCAGCTCCAGCCCCAGGTAGATCACGAGCAGGTTGTTCGCCGAGATCATCAGCATGATCCCCAGCAGCGCGAACAGCGTCAGCGTGAAGAGCTCGCCCTTCCACAGGCCGCGGTCGCGCGCGTAGCCCTGCGCGTAGACCAGCATGAAACCGACGGCGATCACCGAGAAGAGCTTGAGCACGCTCGTCATCGGGTCGGCGACGTACATGCCGTTGAAGGCGTAGGTCAGCACGCGGTTGTCGAGGAACAGCCACAGCACGGCGGCGACGGCGAGCAGCGCTGCCATCGACAGCCCGTACGTCACGTTGCGGCGCTCGTCCGGCACGAACAGGTCCGCGACCAGGATCACGCACGCCGCGACCAGCAGGACGATCTCGGGCAGCGCGGCGAAGAGGTTCATGTTGGCCATGGCTGGGTCTCGTCCTACCGGTCCAGCTGCGCGGCCGCCGCGGCGGGGAGCTTGCTCTGCTGCGCGTGCTCGATCAGGTGTCTGACGGAGGCGTCCATCAGGTCCGTCACCGGCTTCGGATAGACGCCCATCCAAAGCACGGCCGCGGCCAGCAGCAGCAGGATCAGGAATTCGCGCGCGCTCACGTCGGCGAGCGCGGCGACGTGCTCGTTGGCCACCTCGCCGAACACGACCCGCTTGTACATCCAGAGCGAGTATGCGGCGCCGAACACCAGCGTCGAGGCGGCCGCCGCGGCGATCCAGAAGTCGTACTTGACGGCGCCGAGGATCACCATGAACTCGCCGACGAAGCCGCTGGTGGCGGGAAGGCCCGCGTTCGCCATGGCGAACAGCATGAAGAACGCCGCGAACTTCGGCATCGTGTTCACGACGCCGCCGTAGTCGGCGATCCGGCGCGTGTGCATGCGGTCGTACATCACGCCGATGCAGAAGAACATCGCGCCCGAGACGAACCCGTGCGAGATCATCTGCACGATCCCGCCCGCCATGCCGACCGGCTCGAAGATGAAGAAGCCGAGCGTCACGAAGCCCATGTGGGCGATCGACGAGTACGCCACCAGCTTCTTCATGTCGTCCTGCACCAGCGCGACGAGGCCGATGTAGATCACCGCGATCAGCGACAGCGCGATGATGAAGCCGGCCAGGTGATGCGAGGCGTCCGGCACGATGGGCAGCGAGAAGCGCAGGAAGCCGTAGGCCCCGAGCTTCAGCATGATGGCGGCCAGGACGATCGAACCCCCGGTCGGCGCCTCCACGTGCGCGTCCGGCAGCCAGGTGTGCACCGGCCACATCGGCACCTTGACCGCGAAGGCGGCTAGGAACGCCAGGAACAGCAGGATCTGCGGCGTCATGCCGATCTTCGCCTGGTGCCAGTCGAGGATGCCGAACTGGCCGCCCGAGACCGTGTACAGGTAGACGAGCGCCACCAGCATCAGCAGCGAGCCGGCGAGCGTGTACAGGAAGAACTTGAGCGCCGCGTAGACCCGGTTCGAACCGCCCCAGACGCCGATGATGATGTACATCGGGATCAGGGTCGCCTCGAAGAACACGTAGAACAGCAGGCCGTCGGCCGCGGCGAACACGCCGATCATCAGGCCCGACAGGATCAGGAACGCGGCGTAGTACTGCGCCACCCGGCTCTCGATCACCTCCCAACCGGCGAGCACCACGATCACCGTGATGAACGCGGTCAGCAGCACGAACCAGACCGAGATGCCGTCGATGCCCAGGTGGTAGTGCGCGTTCAGCCGCTCGATCCACACGGCTTTCTCGACGAACTGCAGCTCGGCCGTGGCCGCGTCGAAGCCCGTCCACAGCGGAATCGTCACCAGCAGGCCGAGCAGGCTGCCCACGAGCGCGACCGTGCGGATCACGCCCGCGTTGCGGTCGCGGCCGGCCGCGAGGATCAGCCCGCCGAAGGCGACCGGGATCCAGATCGCCAGACTGAGCCAGGGAGTCGTGTTGCCCATTCTTCCTCTGCCTAGCGGGCAACGCCCAGCGTGACGAACAGCGTGATCAGCACCAGCAGGCCGACGATCATGCCGGCGGCATACGTGTAGATGTGGCCGGACTGCAGCAGGCGCGAGGCAGCCGCCACCCAGCCGATCAGCCGCGCGCTGCCGTTCACCGCCACGCCGTCGATGAGCGCCACGTCGCCGCCCTTCCAGAGGCCGGTGCCGAGGCGCCGGGCGCCGCCGGCGAACACCACCTCGTTGATGCGGTCGAGGTAGTACTTGTTGTCGAGCAGCCGGTACAGGCCCTTGAACCGCGCCTGGATGAGCGCCGGGATGTCGGGCCGCCTGAGGTACAGGAACCACGCGAGGCCCACGCCGACGAGGTCGAGCCAGAACGGCGCGGTCATGAAGCTGTGCAGCGCCATCTCGGTCGCACCGTGGAAGTGCGCCGCAAGTTCCTTCATCGCCGGGTGCTTCGCGGTGTCGACGAAGATCGCGCCACCGAAGTAGTCGCCGAAGAGCATCCCGCCGATGGCGACGAAACCGATGACCACCGACGGGATCGCCAGCAGCACCAGCGGCACGGTGATGACCGCCGGCGACTCGCGCGGCTCGCCGTGGTGCCCGTCGTCGTGCCCGTCGTCGTGCCCGTGGTGGTCGCCGTGATCGCCGCCGTGGCCCCACCGCGGCTTGCCGTGGAACACGAGGAAGAACATGCGGAACGAGTAGAAAGCGGTGATCACCACGCCGACCAGCAGCGCCCAGTATGCGAACGTCGCGCCCGCATGGCCGGCCTTCGCCGACGCCTCGACCGCGAGGATGATCGCGTCCTTGGAGTAGAAGCCGGCGAAGAACGGCGTGCCGATCAGCGCCAGCGAGCCGATCAGCGAAGTGATCCAGGTGACCGGCATCTTCCGCCACAGCCCTCCCATCCGGCGGATGTCCTGCTCGTGGTGCATGCCGATGATCACCGAGCCCGCGGCAAGGAACAGCAGCGCCTTGAAGAAGGCGTGCGTCATCAGGTGGAAGATGCCCGCGGAGAACGCGGAGGCGCCCAGCGCCACCGTCATGTAGCCCAGCTGCGACAGCGTCGAGTACGCCACCACCCGCTTGATGTCGTTCTGGATGATGCCGAGGATGCCCATGAAGAACGCCGTGATCGCGCCGATGACGATCACGAACGTCAGCGCGGCGTCGGACAGTTCGAACAGCGGCGACATCCGCGCGACCATGAAGATGCCTGCGGTCACCATCGTCGCGGCATGGATCAGCGCCGAGATCGGCGTCGGGCCCTCCATCGAGTCGGGCAGCCACACGTGCAGCGGGAACTGCGCGCTCTTGCCCATCGCCCCGATGAAGAGGCACACGCAAATGACCGTCAGCAGCATCCACTCAGTGCCGGGCAGGAACTGCACCGCCTTCGTGGCCAGCGCCGGCGCGGCCTCGAACACCTCGGCGTAGTGCAGCGTGCCGAACCAGGCGTAGATCAGGCCGATGCCGAGCACGAAACCGAAGTCGCCGACGCGGTTGACCAGGAAGGCCTTCAGGTTCGCGTGGATCGCCGTCGGCCGCTTGTACCAGAAGCCGATCAGCAGGTAGGACACGAGGCCCACCGCTTCCCAGCCGAAGAACAGCTGCAGGAAGTTGTTGCTCATCACCAGCATCAGCATGCTGAACGTGAAGAGCGAGATGTACGAGAAGAACCGCTGGTAGCCCGGGTCGTCGGCCATGTAGCCGATGGTGTAGACGTGCACCATCAGCGAGACGAAGGTCACGACCACCATCATGGTCGCCGTCAGCGAATCGACCAGGAAACCGACCTCCATCTTCAGGCCCGCGACCACCGCCCAGGTGTAGACCGGGCCGTCGAACGTGTTGCCCGCCATCACGTCGTTGAAGATCACGAACGAAGCGATCGTCGACACCAGCACGCCGACGATCGTCACCCAGTGCGACAGCGTGCGGCCGATGAACGAGCCGGCGAGGCCGGCGATCAGCGAGCCGGCCAGCGGAGCCAGCGGCACGAGCAGGTAGAGGCTTTCCATCTTCATGCCCGCGCGCCTACCCTTTCAGGGTGTCGAGTTCCTCGACGCTGATGGTGGACAGGTTGCGGAACAGGACGACGAGGATCGCCAGCCCGATGGCCGACTCCGCCGCCGCGACGGTCAGGATGAAGAACACGAACACCTGGCCGTGGTAGTCCCCGAGGTAGTGCGAGAACGCGACGAAGTTGATGTTGACGGCGAGCAGCATCAGCTCGATCGCCATCAGCAGGACGATGAGGTTCTTGCGGTTCAGGAAGATGCCGACGACGCTGATCGCGAAGAGCAGCGCGGCCACACCCAGGTACCACGACAGCGAAACCACCCCTGCTCCCTCTCTCGTTCTTCCCGTCAGACCTTCCTGGTCTGGCGCGCGTCGTTCTCGTTGGCCATCGCCACCAGGCGCACCCGGTCCTCCCGGCGCACCCTGACCTGGCGCGACGGGTCCTGCGACTTCGAATCCTTGCGCCCGCGCAGCGTCAGCGCGATCGCGGCGATGATGGCGACCAGCAGGATGACGCCGGCGATCTGCAGCGGGAACACGTACTCGGTGAAGGTGAGCTTGCCCAGCGCCTTGATGTTGTCGACGCCGGCGATGCCCGGACCCGCGCGGTTCATGCCCTGCCAGGCCGGCTGCGACAGCACCAGCCACATCTGCAGGACGATCAGCGCGGCGATGCCCACGCCCCACGGCACGTGGCGCCAGAAACCCTGGCGCAGCCGGTCGACGTTGATGTCGAGCATCATCACCACGAACAGGAACAGCACCATCACCGCGCCGACGTAGACCAGCACCAGCGCGATCGCGAGGAACTCGGCGGCGAGCAGGATCCAGAGGCAGGCGGCCGAGAAGAACGCGAGCACGAGGAAGAGCACCGCGTGCACCGGGTTGCGGGCCGTGATGACGCGCACCGCCGCCAGCAGCATCACGCCGGAAAAGATCAGGAACAGGATGGCCTTGGCGTCCATGTCTCGTCGTCAGCGGTACTTCGCGTCCGCTTCGCGGCTTTCCGCGATGTCCTTCTCGTAGCGGTCGCCGATCGCAAGCAGCATCGGCTTCGTGTAGTACAGGTCGCCGCGCTTCTCGCCGTGGTACTCGAGGATTCCGGTCTCGACGATCGAGTCCACCGGGCAGCTCTCCTCGCAGAAACCGCAGAAGATGCACTTGGTGAGGTCGATGTCGTAGCGGGTGGTGCGGCGGGTGCCGTCTTCGCGCAGGTCGGACTCGATCGTGATCGCCAGCGCCGGGCAGACCGCCTCGCACAGCTTGCACGCGATGCAGCGCTCCTCGCCGTTCGGGTAGCGGCGCAGCGCATGCAGTCCGCGGAAGCGGGGCGAGTACGGCGTCTTCTCCTCCGGGTACTGGATCGTGATCTTGCGCGCGAAGGCGTACCTGCCCGTCAGGGCCAGGCCCTTGACGAGTTCCCTCAGGAGCAAGCTGTCGAAGAATTCGCGAATCGCGCCCACGTCAGGTTCCGGTCCGTCCTGCTACTTCCAGATGTTCCACGGCGTCTGCATCCAGACCGCCACGAAGATCAGCCACACGAGCGTGATCGGGATGAACACTTTCCAGCCGAGCCGCATGATCTGGTCGTAGCGGTAGCGCGGGAACGACGCGCGGAACCAGATGAACAGCGACACGACGAAGAAGACCTTGGCGAACAGCCACACCCAGCCCGACAGCGCGACCGTCCACGACGGGAACTGGACGCCGAGCAGGCGGCCGAGATCGACCGGCGCGCCCCAGCCGCCGAGGAACATCACCGTCGCCACCGTCGACAGCAGGATGATGTTCGCGTACTCGGCGAGGAAGAAAATCGCGAAGCTCATGCCCGAGTACTCGACCATGTGGCCCGCGACGATTTCCGACTCGCCCTCGACCACGTCGAACGGGTGGCGGTTGGTCTCGGCCACGGCGGACACGACGTAGATCACGAACAGCGGCAGCAGCGGCAGCCAGTTCCACGACAGGATGTTGAGGCCCATGTCGGCAAAGACGCCGCTGTTCTGCTTCAGCACGATCTGCGTCAGGTTCAGCGTCCCGGACACCATCAGCACGGTGACCAGCACGAACCCCATGGCCAGCTCGTAGCTGACCATCTGCGCCGAGGCGCGCATGGCGCCGAGGAACGAGTACTTCGAGTTCGACGCCCAGCCGGCGATGATCACGCCGTACACGCCGACCGACGTGATCGCCATGACGAACAGCAGGCCCGCGTTGATGTCGGCCAGCACGACGCCGGGCGCGAACGGAATCACCGCCCAGGCCGCGAGCGCCGGCATGATGATGATCACCGGCGCGAGGAAGTAGAGCCAGCCATCCGCCTGCGACGGCGTGATGACTTCCTTGAAGATCAGCTTCACCGCGTCGGCGATCGGCTGCAGCAGTCCGACCGGGCCCACGCGGTTCGGGCCCACCCGGATGTGCATCCAGGCGATCAGCTTGCGCTCCCAGTACGTCAGGTACGCGACCAGCAGCAGGATCGGCAGGACGATCGCGACGATCCTCGCCAGCGACCACACGACCGGCCACGCCGCGCCGAGGGTCTGCGAGCCGTACGCGGTGACGGCGTCCATCAGGCGCGCTCCAGCGTGATCGGGCCGAACATCGAACCCAGCGTCGCGACCGACGCGTGGGCCGCGGAGATGCGGACGACGGCGTCGGGCAAGGTGTCGTCGAGGGCGACGTCGAGCAGCGCGCTCGCCTCGCCCTGGCGCGCCCGCACCTTGTCGCCGGCGGCGACCTTGAAGGCCTCGAGCGTCCTGGCGTTGGCCAGCGCGCGCGGCGGCTGCGCGGCCCGCGTCGCCTGCAGCGGCGGCGAACGGCGCACGATCGGGTCGCTGAAGTAGATCGGGACGTCGGCGACGCGCTCGACGCCGCCTGCGGTCGCCGGCACCAGGGTGGGCGTCAGCGCAACCTTGTTCGACAGCTTCGCCGCCACGTCCGCCGGCAGCGCCTCGGCGCGCACCTGTTCCGGGGTCTCGTAGTCGAAGCCCGGCGCTCCGAGCAGGTTGGCGAGCACGCGCAGCACCTTCCAACCGGGTCGCGCCTCGCCCGCGGGCCGCACGGTGCCGTTGAAGCTCTGCGCGCGGCCTTCGCAATTCACGAACGTGCCCGCCGTCTCGGTGAACGGGGTGATCGGCAGGATGGCGTCGGCGTACTCCATGGCGCCGTTGCGATACGGCGAGAACGCGATGACCGTATCCGCCCTTGCCAGCGCCCTGACGGTCGCCTGCGGATCGGCCGTGTCGAACTCGGGCTCGACGTTCCACAGCAGCATCGCCTTGCGGGGTTGCTCGACCATCTGCCGTGCCGTCAGTCCGCCCTGCTGCGGCAGCGCGCCGACCAGATGCGCGCCGACCGTGTTGCCGGCCTCGGTCAACACCCCCAGCGCTGCGCCGGTCGCCTGCGCGATCCACTGCGCCCACGCGTGCAGCTGGGCCGACTGCGGATGCTGCACGGCCGCGTTGCCGAGCAGGACCGCCTTGCGCTCGCCCGACAGCAGGCTGCGCGCGATCTTCTTCGCCGGCTCGCCGGCGAAGACACCGCTCGCCGGCGCCGGCTGGTCGCGCTCTTCCGCGATCGCCGCGGCGATCTCCGCGAGAGCCTGCACCCATCCGCCCGGACGCACGATCAGCTTGTTCGCGACCGGCATCAGCAGGTCGTCGTCGACGCCGTGCACCACGGTCAGCTGGCAGCCGCGCTTCGTCGCGTGGCGCAGGCGGGCCGACAGCAGCGGCTGGTCCTTGCGCAGGAACGAACCGATGAGCAGCGCGCGGTCGAGCGCGTTGATGTCTGCGATCCTCATGCCCAGCCACGGCGCGCCGGCGCGCCGGCCGTCCAGGGCGAAGTCGCTCTGGCGCAGCCGGAAGTCGATGTTGTCCGAGCCGAAACCGCGGACGAGCTTCGCCAGCAGGTGCAGCTCTTCCAGTGTGCTGTGCGGCGCCGCCAGCGCACCGATGGCGGCGGCCCCGTGTTCGGCCTTCACGTGCGACAGGGCGTGCGCGACGTACTCGAGCGCGACGCTCCAGTCGACCTCGCGCCACTGGCTGTCCTGCTTGATCATCGGCCGCAGCAGGCGGTCGGCGGCGTGCAGGCCCTCGTACGAGAAGCGGTCGCGGTCCGACAGCCACTGCTCGTTGACGTCCTCGTTCTCCAGCGGAAGAACGCGCATCACGCGCTGGTTCTTCACCTGGACGATGAGGTTGGCGCCGACGGAGTCGTGCGGGCTGATCGACCTGCGGCGCGACAGCTCCCACGGCCGCGCCTCGTAGCGGAACGGCTTGCTGGTCAGCGCGCCGACCGGGCAGAGGTCGATCATGTTGCCGGACAGCTCGGAGTCCACTCCGCGCCCGACGAAGCTCATGATCTCCGAATGCTCGCCCCGGCCGGCCATGCCGAGCTCCATCTGGCCGGCGATCTCCTGCCCGAAGCGGACGCAGCGCGTGCAGTGGATGCAGCGGGTCATCTCCTCGGCGGAGATCAGCGGGCCCATGGACTTGTGGAAGACGACCCGCTTCGGCTCGGCGTAACGGCTCGTCGAGCCGCCGTAGCCGACCGCGAGGTCCTGCAGCTGGCACTCGCCGCCCTGGTCGCAGATCGGGCAGTCGAGCGGATGGTTGATCAGCAGGAACTCCATCACCGACTTCTGCGCCTGCTTCGCCCGATCGGAGTGGGTGCGGACGATCATGCCCGGGGTGACTGGCGTGGCACACGCCGGCAAGGGCTTCGGCGCCTTCTCGACCTCCACCAGGCACATGCGGCAGTTGGCCGCGATGCTGAGTTTCTTGTGGTAGCAGAAGTGCGGGACGTAGATGTCCAGCCGGTTGGCGGCCTCCATCACCATGGAGCCTTCCGGCACCTCGACCTTCCGACCGTCGATTTCCAGTTCGACCATGCCTAGACGTACTCCGGCACAAGACAGCGCTTGTGCTCTACGTGGTGCTCGAACTCGCCGCGGAAGTGCTTGATGAAGGCACGGACCGGCATCGCGGCGGCGTCTCCGAGCGCGCAGATCGTGCGGCCCTGGATGTTGTCGGCGACCGAATTCAGCAGGTCGAGGTCCTCGGGCCGGCCCTGCCCGTGCTCGATGCGATGGACGACGCGATACAGCCAGCCGGTGCCCTCGCGGCACGGTGTGCACTGGCCGCACGACTCCTCGTAATAGAAATACGACAAGCGCTCGAGGGAACGGACCATGCAGCGCGTATCGTCCATCACGATGACCGCGCCGGAGCCGAGCATCGACCCTGCCTTCGCGATCGAGTCGTAGTCCATGTCGGTCGCCATCATCACGTCGCCCGGCAGCACCGGCATCGACGAGCCGCCCGGGATGACGGCCTTGATCCGGCGGCCGCCGCGCATGCCGCCGGCGAGTTCGAGCAGTTTCGCGAACGGCGTGCCCATCGGCACTTCATAGTTGCCCGGCGCCCCGACGTCGCCCGAGACCGAGAAGATCTTGGTGCCGCCGTTGTTCGGCTTGCCGAGGTTCAGGAACGCCTCGCCGCCCTCGTTGATGATGAAGGGCACCGCGGCGAACGTCTCGGTGTTGTTGATCGTGGTCGGCTTGCCGTACAGGCCATAGCTCGCCGGGAACGGCGGCTTGAAGCGCGGCTGGCCCTTCTTGCCCTCGAGGGATTCGAGCAGCGCGGTCTCCTCGCCGCAGATGTACGCGCCGTAACCGTGCGAGGCGTGCAACTGGAACGAGAACTCCGAGCCCATGATGTCGTTGCCGAGGTAGCCCGCCCTGCGCGCTTCCTCCAGCGCCTCCTCGAAGCGCTCGTACTCGGCCCAGATCTCGCCGTGGATGTAGTTGTAGCCGACGCTGATTCCCATCGCGTAGGCCGCGATCGCCATGCCTTCGATGACGATGTGCGGGTTGTAGCGGAGGATGTCGCGGTCCTTGAAGGTGCCCGGCTCGCCCTCGTCGGAGTTGCACACGAGGTACTTCTGGCCCGGGAACTGGCGAGGCATGAAGCTCCACTTGAGCCCGGTCGGAAAGCCGGCGCCGCCGCGGCCGCGCAGCGCCGACTTCTTCACTTCGGCGATCACGGCGTCGGCCGGGATCTTCTCGGTGAGGATCCTGCGCAGCGCCGAATAGCCGCCGCGCTCCTCGTAGTCGCGCAGCCGCCAGTTGTCGCCGTTCAGGCCGGCGAGGATCATCGGCTTGATGTGACGCCCGTGGAAACAGGTCTGTGCAGTCATCGATCCTGCTTCGCCTGCTTCAGCTCGCCGAGCAGCGCATCGAGCTTGTCGTTGCTCATGAAGCTTTCCATGCGCTCGTTGTTCACCAGCAGCACCGGCGCGTCGCCGCAGGCTCCGAGGCACTCGCCTTCCTTCAGCGAGAAGCAGCCGTCCCCGGTCGTCTCGCCGAAGCCGATGCCGAGCCTCTCCTTCAGGTGCGCGGCGGCGCGGTTGGCACCCGACAGCGCGCACGGCAGGTTGGTGCAGACCGTGATCTTGAAGCGGCCGTTCGGCTCGAGGTTGTACATGCCGTAGAAGCTGGCGACCTCGTACACGGCGATGGACGGCATGCCGAGGTAGTTGCCGATTTCCTCGATCACTTCCTTCGACAGCCAACCGAGCTGCTTCTGCGCGATCGCGAGCGCGGCCATCACCGCCGACGCCTTGTGCTCGGCCGGGAACTTGGCGACCTCGCGGTCGATCTTCCGATACGACTCGGGGGTCAGCAGCAGAGTGTTCCGGGGTACTGCACTCATCGGTCGATCTCCCCGAACACGATGTCCTGCGTGCCGATGATCGCGACCGCGTCCGCGATCATGTGGCCGCGCGCCATCTCGTCGAGCGACTGCAGGTGCGGGAAGCCCGGGGCCCGGATCTTCAGCCGGTACGGCTTGTTCGCGCCATCGGCGATCAGGTAGATGCCGAACTCGCCCTTCGGATGCTCCACGGCCGCGTAGGCCTCGCCGGGCGGCACGTGGAACCCTTCGGTGAAGAGCTTGAAGTGGTGGATCAGGTCTTCCATCCCGGTCTTCATGTCGACGCGCGACGGCGGCGCAACCTTGTGGTTGTCCGTCATCACCGGGCCCGGGTTCGCTCGCAGCCAGTCGATGCACTGGCGGATGATCAGGTTGCTCTGGCGCATCTCGTCGACGCGGACCAGGTAGCGGTCGTAGCAGTCGCCGTTCCTGCCGACCGGGATCGCGAAGTCGAGACGGTCGTACACCTCGTAGGGCTGCTTGCGGCGCAGGTCCCACTCGATGCCGGACCCGCGCAGCATCGGCCCCGTGAAGCCCATCTGCAGGGCACGCTCCGGCGAAACGACGCCGATGCCGACGAGGCGCTGCTTCCAGATGCGGTTGTCGGTGAGCAGCGTCTCGTACTCGTCGACGTACTTCGGAAAGCGCTTCGTGAAGTCCTCGATGAAGTCGAGCAGCGACCCCTGGCGGTTCTCGTTCAGCCGCTTCAGATCCTGCTCGTTGCGATACTTGGACGCGCGATACTGCGGCATCGCCTCCGGCAGGTCGCGGTAGACGCCGCCCGGCCGGTAGTAGGCCGCGTGCATGCGCGCGCCCGACACCGCCTCGTAGATGTCCATCAGGTCTTCGCGCTCGCGGAAGGCGTACAGGAAGACCGCCATGGCGCCGACGTCGAGGCCGTGCGCGCCGAGCCACAGCAGGTGGTTCAGCAGGCGCGTGATCTCGTCGAACATGACGCGGATGTACTGCGCGCGCACGGGGACCTCGATGCCGAGCAGCTTCTCGATCGCCATCACGTACGCGTGCTCGTTGCACATCATCGAGACGTAGTCGAGACGGTCCATGTACGGCACGGACTGCAGGAAGGTGCGCGTCTCGGCGAGCTTCTCGGTCGCGCGGTGCAGCAGCCCGATGTGCGGGTCGGCCCGCTGGATCACCTCGCCGTCGAGTTCGAGCACGAGGCGAAGTACTCCGTGCGCAGCGGGGTGCTGCGGCCCGAAGTTGAGCGTGTAGTTCTTGATGTCGGCCATGCTCTACCGGTCTTGCCCGTACGAGTCTTCCCGGATCACGCGCGGGACGATCTCGCGCGGCTCGATCGTCACGGGCTGGTAGACGACCCGCTTCTGCTCGGGGTCGTAGCGCATCTCTACGTAGCCGGAGATCGGGAAGTCCTTGCGGAACGGATGGCCGACGAACCCGTAGTCGGTGAGGATGCGCCGCAGGTCCGGATGGCCTTCGAACACGATGCCGTACAGGTCGAACGCCTCGCGCTCGTACCAGTTGGCGCAGTTCCAGATCTCGTTGACCGACGCGACCAGCGGGAAGTCGTCGTCCGGGCAGAACGCGCGCACGCGCAGGCGCCAGTTGTGTGTGATCGAAAGCAGGTGCAGCACCGCCGCGTAGCGCGGGCCCTCGTGGCTGCCATCGCCGTAGGAAGCGTAGTCGACCCCGCACAGATCGATCAGTTCGGCGAACGCGAGGCGCGGATCGTCGCGCAGCGTCCGCGCCACGTCGAGGTGATCGGCGGCCTTCACGCGCAGCGTCACCTCGTCGAGCGCGACCGTGAGGCCCTGCACGCGGTCGCCGAGGACCGTCTTCAGTTGTTCGACCAGCGTTTCGAGGCGACTCATGTCGACGTCATCCCTAGCGCGCGATCGTGTTGGTGCGGCGGATCTTGTTCTGCAACTGGATGATCCCGTAGATCAGCGCCTCGGCCGTGGGCGGGCACCCCGGCACGTAGATGTCCACCGGGACGATGCGGTCGCAGCCGCGCACGACCGAGTAGCTGTAGTGGTAGTAGCCACCGCCGTTGGCGCACGAACCCATGCTGATCACCCAGCGCGGCTCGGCCATCTGGTCATAGACCTTGCGCAGTGCCGGGGCCATCTTGTTGCACAGCGTGCCGGCCACGATCATCACGTCGGACTGGCGCGGGCTCGGCCGGAAGAAGATGCCGAAGCGGTCGAGGTCGTAGCGTGCCGCGCCGGCGTGCATCATCTCGACGGCGCAGCAGGCCAGGCCGAAGGTCATCGGCCACAGCGAGCCGGTCTTCGACCAGTTGACGAGCTTGTCGACGCTCGTCGTCACGAAGCCTTCGTTGAGGACGCCTTCGATGCCCATCAGTACTCCCGCCGAGCGACCCCAAGGGAGTACGGCGCCCCTCCGGGGGGCAGCGAACCGATGTGAGCGTGGGGTTTCATCATCACTCCCAGTCCAGAGCGCCCTTCTTCCACTCGTAGATGAAGCCGACGGTCAGGATCCCGAGGAAGATCATCATCGACCAGAAACCCACGCTCCAGGCGCCAAGGTCGCCCAGCACCACCGCCCACGGAAAGAGGAACGCGATCTCGAGGTCGAACAGGATGAACAGAATCGCGATGAGGTAGTAGCGGACGTCGAACTTCATGCGCGCGTCCTCGAAGGCCTCGAAGCCGCACTCATAGGGAGACAGTTTTTCCGGGTCGGGCTTGCGTGGACCGAGCAAAGCCCCCAGGAGCATCGGGGCAGCCCCGATCAGGAGCCCGACCAGGATGAAGAGCAGGATCGGAACGTAGGTCTCGAGGTTCACTTTGACCGTCTATCGAGCCATTAACAAAAACGGCAGCGGCCTGACCCCTTTCGAGGTCGCGGACGCACTGCCGATCTTCGCCGCCATGGCGGCCTTTCGTAACCCTGGTGCCGACGGTGAGACTCGAACTCACACGGCTTTCGCCGCCACCCCCTCAAGATGGTGTGTCTACCAATTCCACCACGTCGGCCGGGTGCAAAACCCGTCGGATTCTACTCGATCCGTTTGCGTGATCCCGCCTCTCCCAGAGGGGGTAACGCGAGTCTCCCGCTGCTTACTTCGGGATCTGATCGGACTTCGCGGGCGCAGGCGCGCTCGGTGCCGCGGGAACGCCCGCCGGTGCGGCCGGCGCGCTGCCCGCGGGGGCCGAACCCGGGATCTGCGAAGCGGGCGATGGAATGTCCTTCGGCGTCGGAGCGGACGGAGCAGACGGAGCAGACGGCGTGCCCTGGGGCACCGACATCACGCCGCCGGCATCGGGCGCAGGACGACGGGCTGCCGTGCCGCTGTAGGCAAGGCCGAGCGTCGCGACGAAGAACACGGTCGCCACCGCGGCCGTGCTGCGGGACAGGAAGTTGGCCGAACCGCTCGCGCCGAACAGGCTGCCCGATGCGCCTCCACCGAAGGCGGCGCCCATGTCGGCGCCTTTGCCGTGCTGCAGCAGCACCAGGACGATGATCGATATGGCAGAAACCACCTGCACGACGATCAGCAATGTAGTCAACCAGGTCATGAAAACTCCTCGAGTGTTCCTAGATGCGGACAGCCGCGCAGATGGCCAGGAAGTCGGCCGCATTCAGCGACGCTCCACCGATCAGCCCGCCATCGATGTCTTGTTGGGAAAACAGTTCTGCGGCGTTCGTCGCCTTGACGCTGCCGCCGTAGAGGATGCGCAGCGCCGCGGCGGCCGACTTGTCGCGTCCGGCCACTTGCGCGCGCAGCGCCGCGTGCACTTCCTGGGCCTGCGCGGGCGTCGCGTTGCGGCCCGTGCCGATCGCCCACACGGGCTCATACGCCAGCGCGCCACCCGCCAGGGCCGCCGGACCGATCGCGTCGATGACTGCAGCGAGCTGCGCGCCGACCACCTCCTGCGTGCGCCCCGCCTCGCGGTCCGCGAGGGTCTCGCCGACGCAGACGATCGGATGCAGCCCCGCCTGCACCGCGCGCGCCGCCTTCGCGGCGACGACCGAGTCCGTCTCGGCGTGCAACTGGCGGCGCTCCGAGTGGCCGACGATCACCCACCGGCAACCGACGTCCGCCAGCATCTCGCCCGAAACGTCGCCGGTGAACGCGCCCGCCGCTCGTTCCGACACGTCCTGGGCTCCCAGTTCGGCCGGCGCCAGCGCGCGACCCAGCGTGCAAAGGTAGACGAACGGCGCGCACACGACGACATCGCAGTGGAGCGGCACCGCTTTCGGCACGAACGAACTCACCCAGTCCTCGTTCGAGGTGAGCGATCCGTTCATCTTCCAGTTGGCCGCCACCAGCGGGCGCCGTTTCGAGGTCATCCTTCGTCCTCCGCTCGCTCGCCGGCGGACGGTCCGACCGCGAGCACGATCTTGCCGATGTGCTGGCTCGATTCCATCAGCGCATGCGCCGCGGAAGCTTCCGCCAGCGCGAACGTCCTGAACAGCATGGGCTTGATGCGCCCCGCCTCGATCAGCGGCCACACCACGGCACGCAGTCGCTGCGCGATGGCGGCCTTGAACGCGACCGAACGCGGACGCAGCGTCGATCCGGTCACGGTCAGGCGCCGACGCAGCAGCGTCGCCATGTCCAGAGTCGCCTTGGTGCCGCCGAGCAGCGCGATGATCGCAATGCGGCCGTCGTCGGCCAGGCACTCGATCTCGCGCGGCAGGTAGTCGCCCGCCACCATGTCGAGGATCACGTCGACGCCCCGGCCTCCAGTGGCCTCCTTGATCGCCACCGCGAAGTCCTCGGTGCGGTAGTTGATCGCGCGCTCGGCGCCAAGCTCGACGCAGGCACGGCACTTGTCGTCGCTGCCCGCCGTGGCGTAGACAGTGTTGCCCATCGCGCGCGCCAACTGGATCGCCGCGACACCGATGCCGCTCGTGCCGCCCTGCACGAGCAGCGACTCGCCGGGCGCGAGGCCCGCGCGGTCGAACACGTTGCTCCACACCGTGAAGAACGTCTCCGGCAGCGCCGCCGCTTCGGCGAACGTCAGTCCGCGGGGCACCGGCAGGCACTGCGCCGCCGGGGCGACGCAGTACTCCGCGTAACCGCCGCCCGCGACCAGCGCGCACACCGGGTCTCCGACCTTGAATTCGCTGTCGCCGCCGTCGCCGCCCTCGATCCACCCGGCGACTTCCAGGCCGGGCAGGTCGGACGCGCCCTTCGGCGGCGCGTACCCGCCCTTCCGCTGCAGCACGTCCGGGCGATTGACGCCCGCGGCCTGGACACGGATGAGCACCTCCCCGGCGCCGGCGACAGGCGTCGCGCGCTCGGTGAGTTGCAGCATGTCCGGCCCGCCGGGCCGCAGGATCTCGACCGCTTTCATTCCGCGATGGAAGGGGCGCGCGCCGCGCCCCTTCGTTCCGGCTTACGGTTGCGGCTGCGCCGCCTGGGCCGTCGCTTCACCCGCAACCGCCTTCATCGACAGGCGGACGCGACCCTTCTCGTCGGCCTCGATGACCTTGACCTTCACCGCCTGGCCTTCCTTCAGGTAGTCGGCGACCGCATTGACGCGCTCGTTGGCGATCTGCGAGATGTGCAGCAGGCCGTCGCGGCCCGGCAGGATCTGGACGATCGCGCCGAAGTCGAGCAGCCGCAGCACCGTGCCGTCGTAGACCTTGCCGACCTCGACCTCGGCCGTCAGCTCCATGATCCGGCGCTGGGCTTCCCTGCCCTTGTCCTGGTCGACGCTGGCGATGATGACGGTGCCGTCGTCCTCGATGTCGATCTGCGTGCCGGTCTCTTCGGTCAGCGCGCGGATGACCGCGCCGCCCTTGCCGATCACGTCGCGGATCTTCTCGGGATTGATCTTCATCTTGATCAGGCGCGGCGCGAAGGCCGACAGCTCGCCGCGCGAAGCGCCGAGCGCGTCCTGCATCTTCTGCAGGATGTGCATCCGGCCTTCCTTCGCCTGGGCCAGCGCGACCTGCATGATCTCGCGGGTGATGCCCTCGATCTTGATGTCCATCTGCAGCGCGGTGATGCCGTTGACCGTGCCGGCGACCTTGAAGTCCATGTCGCCGAGGTGGTCCTCGTCACCGAGGATGTCCGACAGCACGGCGAACTTGTTGCCGTCCTTGATCAGGCCCATCGCGACGCCGGCGACGTGCGCCTTCAGCGGCACGCCGGCATCCATCATCGCCAGGCAGCCGCCGCAGACCGACGCCATCGAGGACGAGCCGTTCGACTCCGTGATCTCGGAAACGACGCGCAGCGAGTACTGGAAGTCGTCGTAGCTCGGCAGCACCGCGAGCAGCGAACGCTTCGCCAGGCGGCCGTGGCCGATCTCGCGGCGCTTCGGCGTGCCGACGCGGCCGGTCTCGCCCGGTGGCGAACGGCGGCATGTTGTAGTGCATCATGAAGCGCTCGCGGTACTCGCCCATGAGCGCGTCGATGATCTGCTCGTCCTGCTTCGTGCCCAGCGTGGCGGTGACCAGCGCCTGCGTCTCGCCGCGCGTGAACAGCGCCGAGCCGTGCGTGCGGGGCAGCACGCCGAGGCGGATCTCGATCGGGCGAATCGTGCGCGTGTCGCGGCCGTCGATGCGCGGCTCGCCGCTCAGGATCTGGCCGCGGACGATCTTCGCCTGCAGGTCGAACAGGATCGCGTCGATCGCGTTGACGTCGGGCCTTGGCTGGCCGCTCGTGGCGGCCTCGGCGTCGAGCGCCGCGGAAACCTTGGCCTCGATGTCCTTGATCTTCTGGGAGCGCGCCTGCTTGTTGCGGAGCTGGTAGGCGTCCTTCAGATCCTGGCCGGCGATGTGGATCAGCTTCGCGGTCAGCGCCTCGTTCTGGGTCGCCGGCTGCCACTCCCACACCGGCTTGCCGGCGTCACGCACGAGTTCGTGGATGGCGTTGATCGCCGCCTGCATCTGGGCGTGGCCGTGCATCACGGCGCCCAGCATCACGTCTTCCGGCAGTTGGTCGGCTTCGGACTCGACCATCAGCACGGCACGCTCGGTGCCGGCGACGACGAGGTTCAGGCGCGAGGCCTTCAGCTGCGTGGCGGTCGGGTTGATGACGTACTGCCCGTCGATGTAGCCGACGCGCGCTGCGCCGATCGGGCCCTTGAACGGGATGCCGGACAGCGACAGCGCGGCCGACGCGCCGATCATCGCCGGGATGTCGGGATCGATCTCCGGATCGACCGACAGCACGTGGATGATCACCTGCACTTCGTTGAAGAAGCCGTCGGGAAAGAGCGGCCGGATCGGCCGGTCGATCAGCCGGCACGTCAGGGTTTCCTTTTCGGACGGGCGCCCCTCGCGCTTGAAGAAGCCGCCCGGGATGCGCCCGGCGGCGTAGGTCTTCTCGATGTAGTCGACTGTCAGCGGGAAGAAGTCCTGGCCCGGCTTGGCTTCCTTGCGGGCGACCACCGTCGCCAGCACCACGGTGTCGTCCATCGAGCACACGACGGCGCCGCCGGCCTGGCGGGCGATCTCGCCGGTTTCCAGCGTGACGGTGTGCGCACCGTACGCAAATTTCTTGATCACTTTATCGAACACTTGGCGTTCCTTTCTTGTTGAGCGCGGCCGCACGATGGACATCCACCTGCAACCCGGCACGCCGCGGTATCGACGACTCGGCCCGCTTGTTCCTTGCGGGCGGGCCTTACGCCCATATCGCAGCGCGCAGTTCTGGCGAACATGTGGCAACAGCCCGCGTGGATCGCTCCGCGCAGGCTGTCTGCTTTCATGTCCGGGACATCGACTACTTGCGCAGTCCGAGGCTGTCGATCAGCCCCTTGTACGCCTCGGGGTTCTTGCCCTTCAGGTAGTCGAGGAGCTTGCGGCGGCGGCTGACCATCTTCAGCAGGCCACGGCGTGAATGGTGATCCTTCACGTGGGCCTTGAAGTGGTCGGTGAGTTCGTTGATGCGGGCCGTCAGTAGCGCGACCTGCACTTCCGGCGATCCGGTGTCCGCCTTCGCACGCTGGTACTTGGCGACGATTTCCTGCTTGTTGATGTCTGCAACTGCCACGGTTTTTCCCTTTCAGATGAACACGCGGACACGGAAGGATGGGTCGAGCTCGTTGGTAACGCATCCTTGGGTGGCAATGCGCCGACCACCGCCAAAGCCGTTGCCGGCATGGTTCCGGTCTCCCGCAACGGCAAGGTCGAAGGGGCCTTTGCCTGGCATGTTTCCGATGAATCAGGGAAAGCCCGCATCAATCTCTACCGCGATCCCGACAAGAAAACCACGCTGGCTCAAAAACGCGCCTTGCTCGCCGGTCACCGCCCGGATCCATCCGTCGTGAAAGGGATCGACGGCAATCTGTTGACCAGCCTGCCCACCGACCTCGACCAAGCTGAATTCGCCAAGGCCGAGACGACCATTGGAAAGATCATCGATCTCGACCAGGTCGAATTGCTCGATCAGGCCAAAGGCAAGATCAAGCAGTTCCGCAACGACATCACACCCTATTCACTCGGGGTGATGGCCGACGTGCGCGGTGGCGGGCTCAAGCAGGATTTGTCCTCCATGTTCGAATGGGCACCGCCATCGCCAACACGCTGCCGCCCGAATTCACCGGCAAGAAGCTGTATCAGTCAACCCATGGAATCACAGGCGTTTCGGATCCTAACTGGAGTTCGCTGGCCGGTTATTATAACTCTTTCAGAAGTCTCACCAAACCCGACACCTCCCCGACTTTTGCCCTTAACCAATCCGCTCATTTCCAATGTTCAGGTTCCCACCACCTATAACCCGGCGCCGGTGATCGCCAAGGTCGATACGCGCTTCAGGCCTGGTGGCCAGACCAACAACCGATATCTTTTGGCTGGGCGGCGTGAGAGATACTTTTGATTATCATTTGAATCTGATTTTCACTCCGGTGGTCACCCTGCACAATCCCTACAATGTCAATATCTCCTTCCATAAGATGGAGGTGAGTTTCGAAAATATACCGGTCGCCTTCAACTTCATGTTCCAAGATGCTGGCGCTGGAGCTTTCGCTTCCCAAAGTGCGGTACCGGGGACCTTTGAAGCCATCAACACCATGAGTTACTCCGGCGCTGAACACAATGGCAGGAAAGATAAAACCTTTGTCATGAATATCGCCAATTGGAGCGATACCGCCCCGTATACGCCCAGTTCCCCCGTTTCCGGTCCGATTGTCCTGAAGCCGGGGCAAACCCTGATTTGCGGTCCCAGCTTCTCCCCCGAATCGTCTTTCAAGAAAGATGCCGGCTTGGACCATGAAACCGTGGGCTTCGATTGGGATAACAGGCTCACCAAAGCCATCAAGGCGAAAACCTCATTCACCCCAGGTCTCGGATACGAAATGTATGCGGTCACGATCAACCACATTCGTAAAGCGGGGGGGCTATACCCCGGAGGGTGGACGGGGCATCCCTTCATGATGATGAGGGGAGATGCGAATCCGAAAATTTCAAAGTCAACGGTCAATGACCGTTTTTATATGGAATTCAAAGTGCAAAAGCCCGGTTGGTATCTAGACGATACCACGACTACTTCGACTCCGGCCCCCCCATTGTTTGCGGTCAATGCCAAGCTCCAGGCAACTTCCTCGGGCACTTGTTCCGTATGCCAAGCTCCAGTTCGATTACAAGGATGAGCTTCCACCCTCAGAACATTTTACGATAGCAGTGAATCTTGACCGCCAGCAGTCGCCACGCCATGTACTGCGCCGCACCTGGCGGCACACTCTATGCCAGCCAGGCCACCTACGTGCATCCGTTTGCCATTTTCTCCGCCTATGCCCGCACCACCAGTGGCGGTGTCTATGAAACAGGCAAGCGCGCACCGGCTTCCAACAGAAAGAACAGCACCCAGATCAACCTGCTCAAGGACGGCCGTCTGGCGGGCAAGCCCTTTCTTTTCCACAACCCGTCCCGGTCGAATTTCACGATGAATCTGGCCACGGAAAAACCTGGAGCGCAGGCCTATGAGCTCAATTTCCAGCCATCGCTGAGCAAGGGTGACTATCAGGACTACATGGACGTGGATATCACCAACCGGGTTCCGGCACTCACCGGAAACAAAACCACCTCCGGTATCAAATCCGGCAGCTATCTCGAATTGCCCTCCGGCCCGCTACAGACCCTCGCTGACTTCCGTCGCTCCAACGCCCTCACCACCTCTCTATCTGCCACATTTCGTGCAGCCTGTGGGGCAATTCCCTGCTTCATCCGCTGATGTCTTCCGACAAGGTGATCGAAACCAACGCGAGCATCGCGACAACCGCGTTGCTGGATCATTCGGTGTTGGCGAACCATGCACTCTACGACCGGTTCTATTTTTCAACGTTCGCCACCCGTGGCAGCGAGACACCGGACAAGGTGTTCGAGCAATTCATGAGTGGCACCTCCTCGCTGGCATCGCAGGCCTTCCACCTATCAGCCCGGCGGAAAATCCGTGGCTGATGCCAAGGCGGACCTATACGCCTCCGGCAAACCGAAGGACACTGCCTACAAGACCGCCGCCGAATTCCAGATGATCCGTGGACCCTTCAATGTCAACTCGACGAGTGTGCAGGCCTGGAAGGCGATGTTGGCGTCGATGAACAAGAGCGAAATCGCCACCCTCTGGGCACGCAGCGCATTGGTACTCGAAATCAAGAAGGCGAGCGGCGTGCCCATCACAGCGATGTCGCTGGTGAACGGCGGCGCGATCCACAACGCTGCGGTGGATGCCGGCAAGATCGACAACACACGATCGAACGACTGGAACGGATATCACGAGCTCACCGAGTCCGAGCTCGAGAATCTCGCGATCAAGATCGTCGCGGAGGTGCGTGACCGGGGACCATTCCTCTCGATGTCGGAGTTTTTAAACCGTCAGGTCGGTCCTTCGGGTCCACGCACCCTGAGCGGGGCGTTGGAAGCGGCCATCGCCGGGTCCGAGATCAATGAGAAGAAGAACGCGGCTTTTCCCGACACATTTCTCACCCAGACACCCATCAACACAGCGGACGTCAGCGACGCCAAGATCTATAACTACGCGACAAAAGAAGCCACCATCGGCAACCCTGCGGCGGACTCCCCCGGTTGGGTCAACCAGGGGGATCTGCTGCGTATCCTGGAACCGGCCGCAACCGTGCGGGGCGACACCTTCGTCATCCGCGTCTGCGGGGAGGCACAGGATGCCAGCGGAAAAATCACCGCCCGCGCCTTCGCGGAGGCCGTGGTGCAACGTGTGCCGGAATATATCGACCCGGCGAACTTCCGTCGTTGAATGCCTACACCGACACGACCGCCGCAGCAGCGAACAAGACTTTCGGAAGACGGATCAACGTGGTGTCATTCCGTTGGTTGTCCAGCAATGAAATCTGAGTCAAATGACCTCCAAACTCGCCCTATCCATCCTAACCGTTCTTGGCTTGACGCTGGCGATCCATGCCCAGCAAAAGGAAACGGCACCGCCCGTGAGCTTCCGCGCGGTTTTGCATGATCCGGTGCATCCCGTCGCCGAACTTTTTTACACCGACAAGACTGGTGCCGTGGTCCCCTTGGAGTTCCGGCCACAGGATCTCAGCAGGGCAATGCTCACCCTGCCGCTCAATGGCTCGCTGGTGCTTTACGACAAGGCCGCCGTCGATCCGGAGAATCCGGCGGCGAGTTTGGCGGCAAGCGTCAGGCGAATCCGACAACATCAAGCAGGCGATTGTCGTCGTGGTGCCGGCCGCCGCCGGGGAAAAGCCTGCCTACCGGATGTTGGTCATCGACGATTCAACGAAAGCCTTCCCGCCGGGGGAGTCGCGGGCTTCGGCTGTTAGGTGTGGAAACCGCCATCCAGGCCGGTGAGCACAGGCTGCCGGTCCATCCAGGGAAAATCACCAGCGTGCCGCCCGTCAGGAAGGTCGATGAATTCAACATGGCGCAGACGAATTTCTATTACCAGCAGGGCGAGTCATGGGTGCCATTCACCGAGCGCCAGTTGCAGTTTCTCGACGCCAGCCGCCGGATTTTCATCATCCATGCGACGACGGGCGCCCTCCAGCCAACGGTCACCACCATTGTGGACACTCCGCCTTCGGCACCACCGAAGTAACGATCGCACATGATTCAACAGGCGTCTGCCTGAGGTCTGGATCCGGCATCGGGAAATCAAATCATTTCCTGCCGTGGCGGTTTCTACGAGGCATCGCCGTCTCCTTTCGGCAGAACGGCAGGCAATTGGACAAACAAGGAGGGCGAGTGGCGGCAATGAGGGAACGGAATGTCATGGAAGGTATTTGTAAAGGCGGAGCAAGGGCACGGGGATCCGAATGAATGTTTCTGCCGGGGGAGTAACTGA
>CAWJEE010000031.1:0-21637 GCA_963841815.1 uncultured beta proteobacterium
CGTGCTGGTGCTGCTCGCGTTCCAGCGGCCGGAGGGTCCCGAGGCTGCGCTGAAGTACCTGGTGCTCAGCAGCGCCGCGACCGCGACGTTCCTGATGGGCGTGTCGCTCCTCTACGGGGGCACCGGGACGCTGGCGCTCACGGCATTCAGCCAGGCGCTCGGGTCGCCGAACACGATGGCTCAGGCGGCCGTGGTGCTGGTCGTGGTCGCGTTCTTCCTCAAGGCCGCGATCGTGCCCTTCCACGCGTGGGCGCCGGATGCGTACGAAGGCGCGAGCGTGCCGGTCACCGCGTACATGGCGACCATCGTCAAGGCGGGCGTGCTGCTCGCGGCCTTGCGGCTCTTCGGGACGACGCCGGTGGGCCGCCCCATGGCGGACCTGCTGACGCTGCTGCCGCTGATCTCGATGGTGTGGGGCAATCTGGCCGCGATCCGGCAGACGAGCTTCCGCCGGATGATCGCCTACTCATCAATCGCGCACGCCGGGTACTTGTTCTTCGCGTTCCTCGGCGCGGGCCCGGGCCGCTTCCAGGCGGTCGTGTTCTACATCCTCGCCTACGCGCTGATGAACCTGCTCGCGTTCGCATCGCTGCCGCGCGGCAGCGACGACGTTGCCAGCGACCGGCTCGACAGCCTGAAGGGCCTGTACCAGCGCCGCCCGTTCGCGGCGCTGATGCTCGGACTGGCGATGCTCTCGCTGGCCGGCATTCCGCCGCTGCCTGGATTCGTCGCGAAGTTCCTGATCTTCAAGAACGTCATCGCGGCGGGCTACACGGTCTACGCGGTGCTGGGCCTGATCGGAAGCTACCTCGGCATCTACTTCTACCTGCGCGTCATCCAGTACGCCTTCATGAGCGCCGACGCCGTTTCGCAGCCGTCCAACGAGCGGGCCCTCGCGTTGTCGGCGAGCGTGCTGTGCCTCGTGCCGGCGGTGCTCGTGGCGCTGTTCCCGGGCTGGTTCATCGGGCACCTGTAAGCGGTCCGGCTGCGGAGCGCCGTCCCGCGGGACGGCGCTTCCCTTTGATGCGCGGGAACGCCGGGCGACAAAGACATTGCTGCCGTGCCGGCCATCGACAGGAGCCGCTGGCCGGCGTCGATGCGGCGCGAGCGGTGCGAGGCGGGAATGGACCGATGCGGTTTCGCGTTGCCCGACCTTTGGCACAATCCGCCAAATCCCGGAGTCGGAGAATCGACATGAAGTCAGTCCTGCTCGCGCTCGCTCTTTCGCTCGCCGTCGTGGCTCCCGCCTCGGCGCAACAGGATCACAGTGGCCATGGGGCCGCCGCACCGGCCAAGGCGACCGCCGACCAGCTCGACAACAGCGGCGAAGTGAAGCGGGTGAACGCCGACACGAAGAAGATCACGATCGCGCATGGGCCACTCAAGGCCTTCGACATGCCGGCGATGACGATGGCCTTCCCGGTCAAGGACCCGGCGATGCTCGCCAAGGTCAAGCCGGGAGACAAGGTGCGCTTCGGGCTGGAAAAGGCCGGCGAAGACTTGGTGATTACCCGCATCGAACCTGCCAGGTAAGCGGCACCCTGACAGCCGTCAACCGGCCTCTGCACTCGCCACACATACTCGCCGCGGTACTCTTCGATCATGCGACTCGGACCGCTCCGCCTGACCCGCCATCGCGCCATGCGCGCGCTCGCCGGTCTGGTTGCGGCCTTCGTGCTGACCGGCAACGTGCTGGCGGCGGCAGGTCTGTGCGCGATCAAGGCGCCGGGGGCAAGCCACGCGGCAGTGCCAGAAATGGCTCCTGACGCACCGGTAGCCGCCAGCGATTGTTCGAAACATCACGCGAACCCCGCCGCGCCGGCCTCCAGCGCGCATCACTGCCCGACCGATGATCCGTCGGCACAGACGCGCGCCGTCGATCTGCCCGGCGCGCAGCTGATGGCGGCGTTTGCCGCCGTCGTGCTCCAGTGGCCCGACGCCGCGCGGCAAACGGCCGCGCTGCTCTCCGACGACGATCCTTCCGAGCCGCGTCCTCTGTACGCGCGGCTGCAGCGACTCCGGCTTTAGCCCCTCACTGACATCGCGCGCGCATGGTGCGCGCGACCGCTCGGGCGCCTGCGCGCCCGCTCGCCATCAGGAGGTCGCCGTGAGATTCGTCGAAAGTACGTTTCGTCTTTCCAGCCATAGCCGTGTGCGCGCGTGGGCCGCGCTCGTGCTGTTCGCTGCCGCAGCGAGCGTGTCCGCCCAGACCGCGGCCGACGGCACCGCACTCGGGCGCGACCTGCGCGGCGTCCTCGAGTATCTCGAGGCGCGCAACCCCGAGCTGCGCTCGATGGCGCTCGAGGCCGATGCGGCGCGGCAGCGCTCGGGCGTGGCGGGCGCCCTGCCGGACCCGATGCTGTCGATGGAACTGCGCGACGTGCCGGTCAGCGATCCGACGCTGTCGCCGGCCAACGCCGGCAGCACGCGCTACGCGTTGAAGCAGATGTTCCCGCTGGGGGACAAGCGCGGGCTGCGGCGCGGAGTTGCCGAAGCGGACCTGTCGGCGGCGGAGGCCCGCCGCAGCGCGACGCTGGCGGAGCTGCGGATGAAGGCGAAGACCGCGTACAGCCAGTACTGGTACGCGACGCAGACGCATCGCGTCACCGAAGGCGTGCGCGGCCTGATGGTCGACCTCGAACAGGTCGCGCGCGCGCGCTACGGCACCGGCCTCGTTCCACAGCAGGACGTCATCAAGGCGCAGACCGAAGTCACCGTGATGCGCACCGAGCTGCTGATGCAGACCTCGGAGCGGCGCCAGGCGGCCGCGCGGCTCAACGGCGTGCTCGCGCGCCCGGCCGACGCGCCGCTCGCGGATGCCGAAGCGCCGCGCGAGATCCCCGCGCGCGCTCTGGACTTTGCGGCGTTGACGAAGATCGTGGGCGAGCGCAACCCGCAGCTCGCCGTTCAGACCGCGCAGCTCGCGAGCGCCACCCGCAACGCCGATCTGGTCCGCGCCAATCGCTGGCCCGATCTGACGTTCGGTGTGGCAGGCATCCAGAGGGGCACCCGCCTCACCGAGTACGAGCTGATGGTCGAGGTGAACATCCCGTGGCAGCGCGACGTGCTGCGCGCCAACGAGAGCGAGGCGCTGGCGATGATGAGCGCGGCCGAGGCGAAGCGCGACGCCGCGGCGGTGCAGCTGCAGAGCGACCTCGGGCAGAACTGGGCAGCGCTCGACGCGCTCCGTGAACAGGCCGCGATCCTGCGCGACACGCTGCTGCCGCAATCGCAACTCACGTTCGAATCGGCCCTGTCGGCGTACCAGGACTGGCCGCGTCGACTTCGGAACGCTGCTCGACGCGCAGCGCCAGATCCGCAAGACGCGCCTCGACCTGCTGAAGGTGCAACTCGAACAACAGATGCGGCTCGCCGAGATCGAGCGCATCGTCGGAGAAGACCTATGAACGGCAAGACAGTTGCCGCAGTGACCGCGACGGTGGCCGCTGCGCTCGTCGTCGGCTACTTCGTCGGACGTCTCGGCATGCCAACGGCCTCGAAGGACGCCGCCTCGCCCTCCACGGCGTCGTCGGCGCCTGCGGGCGAGGCGAAGTCCGGCGAGCGCAAGCTCCTGTACTACCGGAATCCGATGGGCCTGCCGGACACCTCGCCCACGCCGAAGAAGGACCCGATGGGGATGGACTACGTCCCCGTGTACGAAGGCGAGGACCAGGGCGCGCCGGGCACCGTCAAGGTGTCGGCCGACCGGATCCAGATGCTCGGCGTGCGGACCGAACCCGCGAGCAAGCGGTCCCTGGCGCGGGTCGTGCGCGCCGTCGGCACGATCGAGATCAACGAGCGCGGCCAGCACACGGTCGCGCCGAAGTTCGAGGGATGGATCGAGAAGCTGCACGTGAACACGACCGGCCAGGCGGTCGCGCGCGGCCAGCCGCTTGCCGAGGTCTACAGCCCGGAGCTCGTCTCCGCGCAGCGCGAGTACCTGATTGCCTACAACGCGACGAAGAGCCTGAGCGGGGCGGGCACCGACGCGCAGGCCGGCGTGCAGCAACTGGCGACCGCCGCGCTCGAGCGGCTGCGCAACTGGGACATCAGCGAGCAGCAGCTGACACGGCTGCGCGAAGGCGGCGAGCTGCGCCGCACGCTGACGCTGACGGCGCCCGCCTCGGGCGTGATCATCAAGGATCCGCCGGTGGCCGGGATGCGGTTCATGCCCGGGGAAGCGCTGTTCAAGATTGCCGACCTGTCCCGGGTGTGGATGATCGGCGACGTCTTCGAGCAGGACCTGCCGCTGGTGCGCGTCGGCACACGAGGCTCGATTACGGTCAGCGCGTACTCCGACAAGGCCTTCCCCGGCGAAGTCACGTTCATCTATCCGACCATCAACGCCGAGACGCGAACGGCGCGCGTTCGCATCGAGCTCGCGAATCCGCAAGGCCAGCTGAAGCCGGGCATGTACGGCACGGTCCAGATCGACGCCGGGCCCAAGCGAGAAGTGCTGGCGGTGCCGGACTCCGCCGTGATCGACAGCGGCACGCGGCAGGTGGTGCTCGTTGCACTCGGCGAAGGCCGGTTCGAGCCGCGCGACGTCAAGCTGGGCGCCCGCGGCGAGGGCTTCGTCGAAGTGCTGTCCGGCGTCAAGGATGGCGAATCGGTGGTGACGCGGGCGAATTTCCTGATCGACTCCGAGAGCAACCTGAAGGCGGCGCTTTCGGGTTTCACGGCCGACAAGAACACGAGCGCGGACGTGGGTGTCGCAGCCAGCGGCGAAGGCACCGTGGTCGAGATCGACGTGGGAGGCAACAAGGTGACCCTCGACCATGACCCGATCCCCGCGCTCAAGTGGCAGCGCATGGAGATGGAGTTCAACGTCGCACCGGGAGCCCTTCCGAAGAGCGTCAAGCCCGGCGACCGGGTGAAGTTCGACATGAAGGCGGGCAAGCCCGGCGAATTCATCATTACCCGCGTCGAACCGGCCGCTGCGGCGAAACCCGCCGCTTCGGTTCCCGCCGCGGCGCCGAAGGCGGACGACCACAAGCACTGAGGAACTTCCATGCTCGCCCGTGTGATCGACTGGTCGCTGCGCAACGTATTCCTGGTGCTGCTCGCAACCGCGTTCGCGGTGGCCGCCGGCATCTACGCGGTCCTGAAGACGCCGGTGGATGCGATCCCGGACCTGTCCGATGTCCAGGTCATCGTGTTCACGGAGTTCCCGGGACAGGCGCCCCAGGTCGTCGAGGACCAGGTCACGTATCCATTGACCACGGCGATGATCGGCGTGCCGCGCTCCAAGGTCGTGCGCGGTTTCTCGTTCTTCGGCGCGTCGTTCGTCTACATCATCTTCGAGGACGGCACCGACATCTACTGGGCGCGGTCACGCGTGCTCGAGTACCTCAGCGGTGCCGCCGCACGACTGCCGGCGGGTGTCTCGCCGACCCTCGGTCCGGACGCAACCGGGGTCGGTTGGGTCTACCAGTACGTCGTGACCGGCGCGAATCGCTCGCTGGCCGAACTGCGGACGCTGCAGGACTGGTTCATCCGCTACCAGTTGTGGAAGGCATCCGGCGTGGCGGAAGTGGCTTCGGTCGGCGGATTCGTCCAGCAGTACGTCGTCACGGTCGATCCGCGCAAGCTGCAGGCGTACAACCTCCCGCTGTCGCGGATCATCGAGACGATCCGCATGAGCAACCGCGACGTCGGCGGGCGCATCGTCGAATTGTCCGAGACCGAGTACATGGTGCGCGGCATCGGCTACCTGCGAGGCGCCGCGGATCTCGAGAAGCTGACGGTGCGCGCGGAAAAGGGCGTGCCGGTCAGGCTCTCCGACGTCGCGCGGATCGAACTCGCGCCCGATGAGCGGCGCGGACTGGCGGAGCTGAACGGCGAGGGCGAGGTGGTGGGCGGCATCGTCGTCGCCCGCTACGGCACGCACGTCATCGACGTGATCGAGAACGTCAAGCAGCGCATCAAGGAGATTGGCCCCAGCCTGCCGGAAGGCGTCAAGATCGAGGCGGTGTACGACCGCTCGCAACTGATCGAGCGCGCGATCGATACGCTGAAGCGCACGCTGGCCGAAGAGGCGTTGATCGTCGCCGTCGTCTGCGTCGTGTTCCTGATGCACGCACGCAGCGCGCTGGTCGCGATCCTGATGCTGCCGGTCGGGGTGCTGATGGCGTTCATCGCGATGCGCTGGCTGGGCATCAACGCCAACATCATGAGCCTGGGCGGGATCGCGATCGCCATCGGCGCGATGATCGACGCGGCGATCGTGATGATCGAGAACGCGCACAAGCACCTGGAACGCGCGCCGCCCGACGCACCGCGGCTGCCGCTGATCCGCGCCGCGTGCGTCGAGGTCGGGCCGGCGCTGTTCTTCAGCCTGCTGATCATCACGGTGTCGTTCCTGCCGGTGTTCACGCTGGAAGCGCAGGAAGGACGGATGTTCGCGCCGCTGGCGTACACCAAGACGTTCGCGATGGCGGCGTCTGCGCTGCTGTCGATCACGCTGGTGCCGGTGCTGATGCTGCTGTTCATCCGCGGCAAGGTGATGCCGGAGAAGAAGAACCCGATCAACCGGTTCCTGATCTGGATCTACCGTCCGATCATCGACCTGGTGCTGCATCACCGCGTGGTGACCATCGTCCTCGCGGTGGCGGTCCTCGTCGTCTCCTGGATCCCGGCATCGCGACTCGGCACCGAGTTCATGCCGACGCTGAACGAAGGGACGCTGTTCTACATGCCGACCGGGCTGCCCGGCATGTCGGTGACCAAGGCCGCCGAACTGCTGCAGACGCAGGACCGGATCATCAAGAGCTTTCCGGAAGTCGCGTCGGTCTTCGGCAAGGCCGGTCGCGCCATCACGGCCACCGACCCGGCCCCGGTCGAGATGTTCGAGACGGTGATCAACCTGAAACCCGAGGAGCAATGGCGGCCGGGCATGACCACCGACAAGCTGATCGCCGAGATGGACAAGGCGCTTCAACTGCCCGGCATCGCCAATTCCTGGACGATGCCGATCCGGGCGCGGACCGACATGCTGTCGACCGGGATCCGCACGCCGATCGGCATCAAGGTCTTCGGTCGCGACCTCGCCGAGATCGAGCGGCTGGCGAAGGAAATCGAAGTCGCCGTCAGGAACGTCCCGGGAACGACCAGCGCGTTCGCCGAGCGGCTCACCGGCGGCTTCTACCTGGACGTCCAGCCGGATTACGAGAAGCTGTCGCGGTACGGCGTCCGTGTCGGCGACGTGCAGGAGGTGGTCGCCACCGCGCTGGGCGGCGAGATGATCACGACGACGGTGGAGGGCCGGGAGCGCTTCGGGGTTGCGGTGCGCTATCCGCGCGACTACCGGAGCGACCCGCAGGCGATCGCCACGCAGGTGCTGGTGCCCGCCGAAGGCGAGATGGGCAAGCCGGCGCCGATGATTCCGCTCGGACAACTCGCCAAGGTGAGCCTGTCCAAAGGCGCTCCGGCGATCCGCACCGAGAACGCGCAACTCGTCGCCTACATCTACGTCGACATCCGCGACCGCGACATCGGCGGCTACGTGAAGGACGCGCAGAGGGCGGTGCGCGAGCAGGTCAACTTCCTTCCCGGCTACACCATCCAGTGGAGCGGCCAGTTCGAGTACATGGAGCGCGCCACCGAGAAGCTGAAGCTCGTGGTGCCGCTGACGCTGGTCATCATCTTCCTGCTGCTGTACCTGAACTTCCGGAGGATGACGGAAACGCTGATCGTGATGCTTTCCGTGCCGTTCGCGCTGGTCGGCGGGGTGTGGCTGCTGTGGTGGCTCGACTACAACCTCAGCGTCGCGGTCGCGGTCGGCTTCATCGCGCTGGCGGGCGTCGCTGCGGAAACGGGCGTCGTGATGCTGATCTACCTCGATCACGCGTTGGAGAAGATCCGCGCGGAGCGCGCGGCGAAGGGAGAGCGGCTGACGCTGCAGGACCACTACGACGCGATGATCGAAGGCGCCGTGGAACGGGTGCGGCCAAAGATGATGACGGTCGTGGCGATCATCGCGGGCCTGCTCCCGATCATGTGGGGCACGGGCACCGGCAGCGAGGTGATGCGGCGCATCGCGGCGCCGATGGTGGGCGGAATGATCTCGTCGACCGTGCTGACGCTGGTAGTGATTCCGGCCATCTACATGCTCGTCAAGACGCGGCAGGCGGGCCTCGGTGCGTGGTCGCGCACGCCTGTAGCATCCGCCCCGTGAACCGGGTCCTCGATCCTTCGATCTTCTGGGGCGACGCGCGGCGGGCCTACCTCGTCATCGGCCTGGTCCCGTTCGGGCTGATCGGCGTCGGCATGTTCCTGCAGCACGTGATCGGCCTCGATCCGTGCCCGCTGTGCATCTTCCAGCGCATCGCCTACTTCTTCGTCGGCGTGTTCGGCCTGCTCGCCGCGGCGCTGGCACCGCGCGGCACGGCGCGTGGCGCGGCGGTGCTCATGCTGCTGGCCGCGCTGACGGGCGCGGGAATCGCCGGCTGGCACGTCTGGCTGCAGATGAATCCGGAAAGCCTGTCGTGCGGACCGGGGCTCGAGATCATGCTGGAGAACTTCCCGCTGACGCAGGTCCTGCCGCGCGTGTTCAAGGGCAGCGGCGATTGCGCGCAGGCCGGCTGGACGCTGCTGGGACTCAGCATCGCCGACTGGTCGCTGCTCTGGTTCACCGTGCTTTCGCTGGCCTCGATCGCGAGCTTCTTCCGGCCGCTCGTGCGGAAGTGAGCGGCGTCCTCGCTAGACTAGCCTGATGCACATCTGCGTCATCGGCGCCGGCGTCGTCGGACTGACGACGGCCTACTTCCTGCAGAGCGAAGGGCACGCGGTCACCGTGGTCGACCGCGCGCCGGGCCCCGGCCTCGGCGCCAGTGGCGGCAACGGCGCGCAGCTCTCGTACGCCTTTGTCGCGCCGCTGGCCGACGCGTCGATCCCCGCGAAACTCCCTGGCCTGCTGCTGACGCGCCACGCGCCGCTGAAGATCCACCCGCGCGCCGACCGGGCGCAACTGCGGTGGGGGCTGCAGTTCCTGAAGCACGCGAACACGAAGGCCGCCCGGGAGACGACCGAGGTGCTGCTGAAGCTGTCGGCGCTGTCGCGCGAGTTCATCGAGCCTCTGATCGAGGGCGAGCGCATCGAGTGCGACTTCTCGCGCGGCGGCAAGCTGGTGGTGTACCCGGACGCGGCCTCGCTCGAGGCGGCTCGCGCGCAGGTCACCTACCAGGCGGCGCTAGGGGCGCGCGGCCAGCAGGTGCTGACGGCCGCGCAGTGTGTCGAGCGCGAGCCCGCGATCGCGGGCTACGCCGACCGGATCGGCGGCGGGGTCTGGACGCGCAACGAGGCCGCGGCCGACTGCGGCGCTTTCTGCACGCAGGTCGCGGAGCTGCTGGAGCGCCGCGGGGCCCGATTCGTCTATGGACGGACGGTGACGCGCATCGATCGTGAAGACGGCCGCGTGCGTGCTCTGGTGACCGATGCGGAGTCGCTGCGGGCGGACGCCTACGTGCTGGCCGCCGGCGACGGCGCCGCCGAGCTCGGGAAGAGCGTCGGCCTCGACCTGCCGATACTGCCGCTCAAGGGCTACTCGATCACGGTGAAGCCGGAGCGCGGCACCGTCCTGCCGCGCGCCTCGATCACCGACATCCGCCGCAAGATCGTCTTCGCGCCGCTCGGGGACCGCGTTCGCGTGGCGGGGTTCGTCGAGATCGGGAACGACGACCGCTCGATCCCGCCGGCGCGCATCAGCGCGCTGATGGAGGCGGCGCGCGACATCCTCGGGTATGCGGTGATCGACGGCGACATCCAGCCCTGGACGGGCCTGCGTCCGGCGACTCCAAGCGGCCGGCCGATCATCGGACGATTCGCGCTGCAGAACCTGTTCCTCAACGTCGGGCACGGCGCGCTCGGCTGGACGCTGGCGGCGGGCAGCGCGCGCCTCGTGTGCGACGTCGTCGCGAAGCGCGCTCCTACAATCGCGCTCGCGCCATACCAGCTGGGCGTCCAGGAGAACATCCATGCACAACGACTCCCACCTTCTGCACCGCCAGCTGCGCGGTAACTACCCCCTCGCCGCCAGCGCCGCCGGTTGCTGGATCACCGACGCCGCCGGCAGGAAGTACCTCGACGCTTCCGGCGGGGCCGCCGTCTCGTGCCTGGGACACGGCCACCCGGACGTGCTCGCCGCGATGCACGCGCAGATCGACCGGATCGCCTACGCGCACACGAGCTTCTTCTCGACCGAGGTGGCGGAGCAGCTGGCCGACGCGCTGATCGGCACGGCCCCCGCCGGCATCTCGCACGTGTACCTCGTGTCCGGCGGTTCCGAGGCGGTCGAGGCGGCGCTGAAGCTCGCGCGCCAGTACTTCGTCGAGAAAGGCGAGCCGCAGCGCTCGCGCTTCATCGCGCGCCGCAACAGCTATCACGGCAACACGCTCGGAGCGCTCGCCGTCGGCGGCAACGCCTGGCGGAGGCGCCAGTTCGCGCCGCTGCTGATCGACGTCGAGCACGTGGCGCCGACCTACGCCTACCGGGACCAGCGCGCGGACGAGACCGGCGAGCAGTACGGCGCGCGACTGGCGCAGGAGTTCGAGGACACGGTCGAGCGGGTCGGCGGCGAGAACGTCATCGCGTTCGTGGCCGAGACGGTCGGCGGGGCCACCAGCGGCGCGCTGACGCCGCCGCCCGGCTACTTCCGGCGCATCCGCGAGGTCTGCGACCGCCACGGGATCCTGCTGATCCTCGACGAGGTGATGTGCGGCATGGGCCGCACCGGCACGCTGCACGCCTGCGAGCAGGAAGGTGTCGTGCCCGACCTGATGGCGATCGCCAAGGGACTCGGCGGCGGCTACCAGCCGGTGGGCGCCGTGCTGATCGGGCAGAAGGTCATTGACGCCATCGCAGCGGGCACGGGGTTCTTCCAGCACGGGCACACGTACATCGGCCACCCGGTGGCCTGCGCCGCGGCGCTCGCCGTGCAGCGGGTGCTCGTGCGCGACGGGCTGGTGGAGCGCTGCGCTGCCCAGGGCAGGCGACTGCGCGAGGCGCTCGACGAAGCGTTCCGCGAGCACCCGTATGTCGGAGACCTGCGTGGACGCGGCCTCTTCCAGGCGATCGAGCTCGTGGCCGACCGCGGCACCAAGGTGCCGTTCGACCCGAAGCTGAAGGTCAACGCCCGGATCAAGAAGGCCGCCATGAATCTCGGCCTGATGACCTATCCGATGGGCGGCACCATCGACGGCGCCCGGGGCGACCACGTGCTGCTGGCGCCGCCGTTCGTGATCAGCGACGACGAACTGGACCTTGTCATCGAGCGGCTGGTGGCGGCCGTTGATACGGCGCTGGCGGCAGTGCACGCGGAACGCGTGTAACCACCAACCGGGCTCGCCTTGCGCGTATTCCCGCCGGGGGGTAACGTTTTCGGTCTTCGAGAGGCAATCCAAAACCAGAGGAGAAGGGCCAATGAAGCTGTTCCGGGTTTCGATGTGCACCGCCGCGTTCGCCGCGGCTTTCGCGGCGACGGCCACGCTGCCGCAGGTGGCCAACGCGCAGCAGCAGAAGTTCATCACCATCGGCACTGGCGGCGTCACCGGGGTGTACTACCCCGCCGGCGGCGCGATCTGTCGCCTCGTGAACCGTGATCGCGCCAAGCACGGCTTGCGCTGCTCGGTCGAGTCGACCGGCGGCTCGGTGGCCAACGTCAACCTGCTGAAGTCCGGCGAGATCGAGTTCGGCGTCGCCCAGTCCGACGTCCAGTTCAACGCGACCAAGGGCCAGGGCCAGTTCCAGAAGGACGGCGCGATGGGCGACCTGCGCGCGGTGTTCGCGCTGCATCCGGAGCCCTTCACGGTGGTCGCCCGCAAGGAAGCGAACATCGCCAAGTTCGAGGACTTCAAGGGCAAGCGCTTCAACGTCGGCAACCCCGGCTCGGGCACGCTGGCGTCGATGAACGAGCTGCTCGGCGCGATGGGCTGGAAGATGAGCGACTTCGGCCTGGCGTCCGAACTGCGGCCGGACGAGCATGGCCCGGCGCTGTGCGACGGCAAGATCGATGGCTTCTTCTACGCCGTCGGCCACCCGTCCGCCAACATCCAGGACCCGACCACGATTTGCGGCGCCAAGCTGGTGAATCTGACCGGCCCGGCCGTCGACAAGCTGGTCAAGGAGAAGCCGTACTACGCGGTCGCGACGATCCCGGGCGGCATGTATCCGAACAACCCACAGACGACGACCACCTTCGGCGTGCAGGCCACCATCGTCAGCTCGGCCAAGGTTCCGGCCGACGTGGTCTACACGGTCGTGAAGACCGTGTTCGACAACCTGGACGAGTTCAAGAAGCTGCATCCGGCGCTTGCGAACCTGAAGCCGGAAGACATGATCAAGAACGGCCTGTCGGCGCCGCTGCATGAAGGCGCCGTCAAGTACTACAAGGAGAAGGGCTGGATCAAGTAAGCGGCTGAAGGCGGGCGAAAGCGCCCGCCCGCGAGTAAAGTTCGACGGGCGGCAGGTCACTGACTTGCCGCCCGTCGTTTTTTTGGCGACGGATCGATCGCCGGCCGGGGAGACACCGTGGATCCGAAGAAGCTCGAACGAGAACTGGAGAAGCTCGAAGAGGAACTGTCGCCGACAGCCGAGATGCAGCTGGGCGAGACCGACGTCATGCAGTTGGTCAAGGACACCGACTTCGGCGGACGTTCGACCGCGGGCTTCGCCGGCAAGGTGATGCTGGCCGTTGGCCTCGTGTGGGTCGTGTTCCAGATGTGGTACGCGTCCCCGATCCCGTTCTCGCTGCCTGCCGGGTTCCGGTTCGGCCTGTTCAACGACACCGAGGCGCGCTCGATCCACCTGGCGCTCGGCCTCTTCCTCGCGTTCCTGGCGTTCCCGGCGTTCAAGCGGTCGCCGCGCGACCACGTGCCGTGGCAGGACTGGCTGTTCGCCGTCGCGGGCGCGGCCACGGCGCTCTACCTGATCGTCTTCTACCAGGAGCTCTCGCTGCGCCCGGGCAACCCGACCACGCTCGACGTCGTCGTCGGTGCGATCGGCATGCTGCTGCTGCTCGAAGCGACACGGCGCGCGGTCGGGCTGCCGATGGCGGTGCTGGCGGTGCTGTTCCTCGTCTACACGATGGCCGGCCCGCACCTGCCCGACGTCATCGCCCACAAGGGCGCTTCGGTGCCGCGCGTGATCTCGCACATGTGGATGGTGACCGAAGGCGTGTTCGGGATCGCGCTCGGCGTCTCGGTCAGCTTTATCTTCGTGTTCGTGCTGTTCGGCACGCTGCTCGATCGCGCGGGCGGCGGCAACTACATGATGCAGGTGAGCTTCGCGCTGCTGGGTCACTTGCGCGGCGGACCCGCCAAGGTGGCCGTGGTCTCGTCCGCCCTGAACGGACTGATCTCCGGTTCCTCCGTGAGCAACGTCGTGTCCGGCGGCATCTTCACGATCCCGCTGATGAAGCGCGCCGGCTACGGCGGCGTCAAGGCGGCGGCGATCGAGACGTCGTCGTCGGTGAACGGCCAGATCATGCCGCCGGTGATGGGGGCGGCGGCGTTCCTGATGGTCGAGTACGTCGGCATTCCGTATTCGGACATCGTCAAGCACGCCTTCATCCCCGCGGTGATCAGCTACATCGCGCTGTTCTACATCGTCCACCTCGAGGCGCTGAAGCTCGGCCTTGCGGCCACGGCACGCGAGCGCGATCGCACGATGGGCAATCGCATGAGGTCGTGGGGGCTCGGCCTGGCCGGCAGCGCGGTGGTGCTCGGCATCATCTATTACGTGGCGATCGGTGCCCAGGCGCTCTTCGGTGCGGCGGCGCCCGTGATCCTCAGTGTCCTGCTGGGGGCGCTCTACGTCTACAGCGTGTGGGTGGCGGCGAAGCAGCCGGACCTGCCCACCGAGATCGACGTCAAGAACCCGATCCTGCCGCCGACCTGGCCGACCGTGAAGGCCGGCCTGCACTTCCTGATTCCGGTCGGCGTGCTGATCTGGTGCCTGATGGTCGAAGAGTTGTCGCCCGGGCTGTCCGCCTTCTACGGCGTGATCACCCAGGTGGTGCTGATGGTGACGCAGCGGCCGCTGATCGCGTTCTTCCGCAAGCAGGGCGGCTTCGGGCGCGAGTTCCGCACCGGCTTCAAGGAGGTCGTCAACGGCTGCGACGACGGCGCGCGCAACATGATCGGAATCGCGGTGGCGACCGGCTGCGCGGGCATCATCGTCGGCGCCATCACGTTGACGGGCCTCGGCCTGCGGATGACGGACTTCGTCGAGTTCGTGTCGCAGGGAAACATCCTGGCGATGCTGTTCTTCACGGCCTTCGTGTGCCTGGTGCTCGGCATGGGCGTGCCGACCACGGCCAACTACATCCTGGTGGCGACGCTGATGGCGCCGGTGGTCGTGGAACTCGGCGCGCAGTCCGGGCTCGTGATCCCGCTGATCGCGGTGCACCTGTTCGTCTTCTACTACGGGATCATGGGCGACATCACGCCGCCGGTCGGCCTCGCAACGTTCGCCGGCGCCGCGATCGCGAAGGAGAACCCGATCGACGTCGGCATCCAGGGGTCCGTGTACGCAGTGCGCACCGTGGTGCTGCCGTTCATCTGGATCTTCAATCCGGCCCTGTTGCTGATCGACGTCCACGGCTGGGGCGAGGCGCTGCTGGTGGCCTTCGCCTCGACAGTGGCTGCGCTCGTCTTCGCCGCGGCCACCATGGCGTGGTTCCGGATCAAGTGTCGATGGTGGGAGGTCGTGCTGCTGCTGATTGCGACCTTCATCCTGTTCCGGCCGGACTGGTTCGCGGACCAGATGGCGCCGGAGTACACCGACGCGCCGGCGTCGAAGTTCTACGAGGTGGCGGCCAATCTCGAGCCCGGCGACCGGCTGGTGTTCCTGATCCGGGGCCAATCGCTCGAGGGCGATGAGACGAAGAAGACCGTGGGTCTTCAACTGGGCGCCAGGGGCACCACGGGCAACGCGATCACCGACGCTCGCAAGCGGCTCTCGGATGCGGGCGTCTCCGTCTCGGGCATGGGAGAGATGCTGCAGGTGAGCACGGTGCGCTTCGGCAGCACGGCCGCCAAGGCGCGCATCGAGCAGGGCTTCGAGATCGTCGGAGTGAAGGTGCCGACCGACCGCATCAACGCGCACTGGTTCTACATTCCCGGCCTGCTGATCGTCGTGCTCGTTTGGCTGCTGCAGGGCCTGCGCATGCGACGGGCAGCGCCGGCCACGGCCGCCGCCTGAGGACCACGGATGCGACTGATCACCGACGCCGACGTCGCCGAAGTCATCACGATGCGGGACGCGGTCGCTGCGATGGCGGCGGCGTTCGAGCAGTTCGGGAACGGGTCCGGCAGCGTCGCGCCGCGCGTGCGCGCTGCGGCCGAACACGGTGCCCAGACGACGGCGATCGCCATGATGGGGGCCGCTCTGCCGGCATCCGGCGTGCTCGGCGCCAAGGTCTACGCCACCGTCGAGGGCCAGTTCAATTTCGTGATCGTGCTGTTCTCGTCGCTGACCGGCGAGGCGCTGGCGACGATCGAGGCCAACGAGATCACGAAGTACCGCACGGCGGCGGCGAGCGCGGTCGCGATGCAGCGACTGGCAGCGCGCGACGCGGCGACGCTCTCCATCTTCGGCAACGGCGTGCAGGCGCGCGCCCACGCGGAGGCCTTCCTGCTCGCGCATCCCTTCCGGCGCGTCCTCGTGGCCGGTCGCGCCGCCGCGCCCGAGTTCGCCAACTGGGTGCAGACGGAGTTCGGCGTGCCGACCACCGCGGTGGATGCGGCGACCGCAGCGAGCGGCGGCGACGTGATCTGCACGGCGACCCGCGCCAGCGAGCCGCTGTTCGACGGCGCGCTCGTCAAGCCCGGCGCCTTCGTCGCGGCGGTGGGGTCGAGCAAGCCCGCGGCGCGCGAACTCGACGACACGCTGCTCGCGCGTGCCGACCTGATCGTGGTCGAGTGGTTGCCTGCGGCGCAGAGCGAAGCGGGCGAGTTCGTCCGCGCCGCACCGGGCACGATCGATCCCGCGCGCGTCACCGAGCTCGGCAAGCTGCTCGTCAAGGGGACGGCGTTCGAGCGTCGTCCGCACGACGTCATCATCTACAAGTCGGTGGGCATCGGCCTGGAGGACGTCGCGCTCGCCAATCTCGTGTTCGAGCGCGTCCGCTAGCGCGATCGGCGCGGAGCGATCCAGGCTGGAGGCTGGCGATGTGCGGCCGATACGACCTGTCCGACAACCCGGCGGCGATCAAGGCGAAGTTCAGTGTGCCGGCCGTTCCGGCCTTTGCCCCGAATCCTGACCTTCGCCCCACCAACACGGCCCCGGTCGTGCGCCACTCGCACACGTCGCAGGCGCGCGAGGTGGCGCTGCTGCGGTGGGGTCTTGTGCCCGTGTGGGCCAAGGATCTGAAGTTCGGCGCGCGCTGCATCAACGCGCGCGCCGAAACGCTGGCGAGCACGCCATCCTTCCGAGTCGCGTACCGCAAGCGACGCTGCCTGGTTCCGGTCAATGCGTTCTTCGAGTGGACCGGAGAGCCAGGCCACAAGGTCAAGTGGCGCATCGGCCTGAAGGACGAACCGCTGTTCGCGCTCGCCGGGCTGTGGGAGTGGTGGAAGGATCCGGCGACCGAGCAGGGTGTCGAGACCTACACGATCGTCACGACGCGCGCGAATGATCTCCTGGCTCCGATCCACGACCGGATGCCGGTCGTGATCGCGGAGCGCGACTACGATCGATGGCTCGATGCCGACGATCCGGCGACCGATCTGCTGGAGCCTTTCCCGGACGAAGCCCTGCAGGTCGCGAAAGCCTGACCGCCGAGCGGTCGAAGGCCGGCGTCACCTGGACGAGCCAGACGAAAAAAAGCGCCGCTGGAGGGCGGCGCTGGAATCGAGTGAGTGAGAACACAACCGGGAGAACCGGTGACTCTCGAAACGAAACGTACGCCGGCGGCCTTAAGTGAGACTTAAGCCGGTGGTTGCACTGTGCTCCGCGCGAGTGAAGCGTTGGCAGGAAAGCGAGCGCTTACAAGAAGTCCGCCGGAGGAGCTCTTCCCCAGCGCGATCGACCCGCCGTGCAGCGTGACGATCTGCCGCACGATCGCCAGTCCCAGGCCGCTGCCGCCACCCGGCGCCTGCCGGCCTCGATAGAAGCGATCGAACACCCGTTCGCGCTCTTCCTCCGGGATGCCGGGGCCGCTGTCCGCGACTTCGACGCGCGCCTGGTCGCCGTCCGGTCCGACGCGCACTTCGACCGCTCCGCCCGGCGGCGTGTAGCGCAGTGCGTTGTCGACGAGATTCGAGAGCAGGATCCGCAGGGCGTCTTCCTGCCCGCACAGCCTCACCGGCGCCGAAGCGAGCGACAGTGAAACGTGCTGCTGTTCCGCGAACGGCATCTTCTCTTCGATGACGGAGACCGCCACCGAGGCGAGGTCGAACGAGGTCGTCGGCCGCGCGGCGTCGGGATCGAGTCGCGCCATCGTCAGCAACTGCTGCACGAGGCGCGTCGCGCGCTTCACGCCCTGTTCGAGCCGATCGAGTGCGACGGCCTGTTCTTCCGGCGACTCGGCGCGCCGCGCGAGTTGGATCTGCAACGTCAGCGCGGTGAGCGGCGTGCGCAACTCGTGCGCGGCATCGGCGGCGAAACGCCGCTGCGTGTCGAAGGCGTCGCCGAGCCGCGCTAGCAGATCGTTCAGCGAGTGCACCAGCGGCTGCACCTCTTCCGGAGTCTCGAGCACCGGCACGGGCTCGAGCGAGGTCGGCGCGCGGCGGGCGAGCGAGTCGGCGAGCGCCGCGAGCGGCGCGAGCCCGCGTCCCACGATCCACCAGCCGAGCACGCCGAGCAGGGGCAGGATCACCAGCACCGGCAGCAGCAGGCGCGCGGCGGTCAGCGCGGCGAGTTCCGTGCGCAGCGCCGTCGGCTGCGCCACCTGGATGGTCTGTTTCGCGGAGAAGGTCGTGTAGATCCGCCAGGCACGGCCCTCGTGCTCGAGCGTCGCGTAGCCCTCGTCCTTCTGCCGCGGCAGCGGAGCCGCGATGCGCGACGAATACGGGCGATCGAACGCAGGGTCCCAGATCTGCACCAGCACGCGCAGGTCCGGATCGTTCGTGCGGCTCTCCAGCCGCGCGAAGTCGAGGCGCGAGTGGTCGCGCAGCGACAGTGCGACCTGCCGGAGCTCCTCGTCGAGCAGGCGGCCGACCTCTCCGCGCGCCGACACGAAGGTCGCCCCAGCGCCGGCGATGCCGGCGACCAGCAGGGCACCGAGCAGCGCGACGAGCAGGCGGCGACGGATCGAGTTCATGCGTCGTCGCCGCCGAGCCGGTAGCCGAGGCCGCGCACGGTGTGGATGACCTCATCGCCGAGCTTGCGGCGCAGGTTGTGGATGTGGACCTCGACCGCGTTGCTGCCGATCGACTCGTTCCAGCCGTACAGCTTTTCCTCGAGCTGGGCGCGCGACACGACCGCGCCGGGGCGCTCGGCGAGCGCCGTGAGCAACGCGAACTCGCGGCCCGAAACCTCGACCGCGGCGCCGCGCCACCGGACCGCGTGCGTCGCCGGGTTCAGCACGAGAGGGCCGCACTCGACCAGCGGCTCCGCGCGTCCGGCCGCACGCCGCGTCAGCGCGCGCACCGCGCGGAAAGCTCGTCGAGGTCGAACGGCTTGACGAGATAGTCGTCGGCGCCGGCGTCGAGCCCGGCAACGCGATCGCGCACCGTGTCGCGCGCGGTCATCACCAGGACCGGAAGGTCGAGCTTGCGCGCACGCAGGTCCTTGAGGACTTCGAGGCCGTCGCGCCGGGGCAGTCCGAGGTCGAGCAGGACGAGGCCATAGGGCGTCGTCGCGACCGCGGCTTCCGCCGCCACGCCGTCGCGCACCCAGTCGACCGCGTGTCCTTCGCCCGCAAGCCCGCTGACCACGCTTTCGCCGATCATCGGGTCGTCTTCGACCAGCAGGATGCGCATTTCCGGCGTCCGCCTTTCGCTCCATCGGTCGCGCCTGCGACCGCGCCGACAGAGAATACTTAACGGCGGCGCCTTCTGCCGCTCGCGCGGCTAGTTGGAGAAGTGGCGCTTGCGCTCGACGTTGCGGATGCGCTGCTCGAGGTCATCCAAGCTCGTCGCACCGGCCAGATAGGCATGCACTTCGACGGCCATGCCGCGGTCCCACCGATCGGCACACCAGCTGAAGAGTTTCGGGAACATCCGGCGCATCGCGGCGCCGCGGATTTCCTCCAGTTCGAGTTCGCGGGACGACGGTACCGTCGGTGCCACGGCGTGCGCTTCCAGGCGCTGCGCACGCGCGGGGGCCCGCCGGGGCCGGAACGCGAAGGCAAACGGAAATCGGCTGAGTAACGTGGGCATGTTGATCCTTTCGCAACAACTGCGACCGCTGGCCGCCGGATTGCTGCTTTGCACAACACGCATATTGACGCCTTTGTCTGCAAAAACAAATCGTATTTTCAAATACTTGTGATCATTGGTGGCGATCTTCTAGGGATACAATTGCCGCACTGCAAAAGATCCGTTACGGTAGGGTTGTAGTGGAGGTGCCATGGAGCTGTACCAGATCCGAGCCTTTGTCGCGGTGGCCGAACTCGGCCATCTGACCCGGGCCGCCGAGCGCCTGCACGTCAGCCAGCCAGCCCTCAGCGGGCAAATCAAGGCGCTCGAGTCGCTTCTCGAGCTGAAACTGTTCGAACGCACGCCGAACGGCATGGTCCTCACCGCCGCCGGCAGGCAGTTGCTGCCGCGCGCGCTCGAAGCCCTGGCCGCGGCCGACGAATTCCGGCACGCCGCCACCCGGCTCTCCGGCCAGGTTGCGGGCACCCTGCGCGTCGGCACCGTGAGCGATCCCAAGTCCATCCGGCTGGGTCGCGTGCTGGCGGCGGCGCTTCGAGTGCATCCGCGGCTCGAGCTTGCGGTCTCGCACCAGGTTTCGGGCGAGGCGCTCGAGAGCGTGCGCGAAGGGAGCCTCGACGCCAGCTACTACTTCGGCGATCGCCCGGCCGACGACATCGCGGCGCTCGAACTGTGCAAGATCCCTTATCGCATCGCCGTGCCGGCTACGTGGTCGCATCACCTGCCCGGCAACGAGTGGTCGGCCATCGCGTCGGTCCCGTGGGTGCTGACACCGAAGATCAGCACGTATCACGCGCTGGTCACCACCCTGTTCGCGCAGCAAGGACTGCCGCTGCCGGCGCGCTTCGTCGAGGCGGACGACGAGACCGTCATCACGGACCTCGTTGCGTCAGGGGTCGGCGCGTCGCTGCTGCGCGAGGAGTCGGCGCTCGAACTCGAGCGCGCGGGCACCGCGAAGATCTGGGGCGGGGCGCGCGTCGTCAGCACGCTCTGGTTCGTCGCGCTCGCCGCGCGGCGTGACGATCCGCTGATCAAGGCCACGTTCGACCTCGTGCGCGACTCGTGGCAGTCCGAGCCGGCGCACGACCGCCTGGCCATCGCCTGAAACCACGGAACCTTCGCCCAAAAAAACAGGCCGCCACCCCGGACGGGATGGCGGCCAAAGCAACCAGAGCGAAGGGAGACGTCTCCGCTCAAGCTAAAGCGGGGCAGCAGGCGCTGCGCCCGCAATCCAGTGCCGGGTCAGGCGAAGGGCGCCTCGCCGGTTTCGAGCCGGTGCACGCGCTGGGACACTTCACGCTCGTTCGCTGCGCGCGCGATCGACCGCTCGAGGTCCTTCAGCTTCGCGCGCTCGAGGCTCTCGAAAAGTCTTTCCAGCAGTTCGCGCAGTCCACCGACGACGGAAGATCTTTCGTTGCTCATCGCTTCACCGTTCGTGCTTCTGACCATGCGTCCATGGTGAGCGCGATGCGCGAAAAAGGAAAATCGCAATTTCGGATGCTCATGATCGGCGGTTCCGATCGCAGTTCGCGCCCTGCTTCCCGCCACGCTCGTCGCTGCTGCCCAGGCGCCGCCTGGCGATGAAGCGAAGGGCGCTCAACAGCACGAGGACGGTGATGGCGACTCCCAGCGCGATGTGTTCGACGCGCGCAACGTCGCCGAACAGGCTCGCGGCGGCGTGGCCGAACCCCCACCCGATCGCGCCGAGCAGCAGCGACCAGATCACCGCGCCGAGGGCATTGGCCCACACGAACGTCAGCGTTCGCATGCGCCCGGCGCCGAGCACGATGGGCCCGGCGATGCGCAGGCCGTAGGCGAACCGCAGCAGGATCACCGCGAGAGCGTGCCACCGTCCCACGAAGCGGTCCACGCGCGGCACTGCCCTCGCGAGCGACGGAAATCGCCGCATCAGTCGCGGACCGTAGAAGCGCCCGGCGAAGAAGTAGACGTTGTCGCCGACGAACGCGCCGACCGTCGCCGCCACGAGCACGGCGGGCAATTTCAGGTATCCCAGATGCGCACTGACCGCCGCCAGGATGAGCACCGTCTCGCCTTCGAGGAACGCGCCGAGCGCGACCGCGGCGTAACCGTACTGCTGGATCAGTTGCGGGACATCCATGCCGGATCGCAAGGTTGCACGGAAACTCCTCGGTCCCTGCCCTCGACCGTGGCATTCGACATGCGTTGCACCTGTGCCAGCGCCGCCCGCCTATGCGCGAGCGTTACCGCATCAGCACTGCAGTCCGCTCGTCTCGTGCTCGAGGCGGTGGATCCGCTGCGAGGCTTCGCGCGGATTCAGCGACTGCTCGACGTAGCGATCA